>NZ_VLLN01000021.1 GCF_007830735.1 Geobacter argillaceus | reverse complement strand
ATCCGGATGCGATTAAAGTGCGTCTGGTTATGGATAACCTGAATACCCACAGCATTGCCTCTCTCTACGAAACGTTTGAACCTCAAGAAGCCAGAAGACTGGCTGAACGACTTGATATACATTACACGCCCAAGCACGGCAGTTGGCTGAATATGGCCGAGATTGAACTCAGCGTGCTTAAGGGGCAGTGCCTTGATCGCCGGATCCCTGATATGGCAACAATGCAGGCCGAAGTGACTGCATGGGAAAAAGACCGAAATAACTGTACCAATAAGATTGACTGGCAATTTACAACAACTGATGCCCGGATCAAGCTGAAGAGGCTTTATCCGAACTTTTAAATGTTAATAGGTACTAGAAAACATCATTATCTTCCGCAAGGATATTTAGCAGCATTCACTGATACCGGGAAGAAAGATGGGCTTTTCTATGTTCTGGAACTGGACAAAGGAACCTGGTTTCGTACTTCTCCGAAGAATGTTGCGGCGCAACGTGATTTTAATCGCGTCGACATTGAAGGTCATTCTCCTGATGTCATTGAACAAGCCTTTTCTCCGGTAGAGGCTCTCATGATTGAAGCCTGCCGCAGAGTCGTACAAACCCAGGCTTACCCCAACGATGAAGACATCAACTACATACTAAACCTTCTCGGACTTATAGCTGTCCGGAATCCAAAACTACGCACTTCCTTTAACAAAGCTCGTGAGCACATGATGAATATGATCTCTCACATGTTGGTATCAAAAAAAGAAATATTTGAACATCAAGTCAAGAAAGCGAGAGAAGCAGGGTACCTTAGCCAACAAAATCATTCCTCATACGAGGATGTGAAGCGTTTTGTAGAGGGTGGAGAATACGACATTGAGTTTTTACCTGAAGGGAATTTACGTATAGAGCTTGAAACGTTCGACAAGATATTATCCGTTTTAGGTGAACGAATTTGGTCTGTATTTGTTGCGCCCCCTTCTGGTCCTACTTTTATTTGTTCCGATCACCCTGTCACTTTAGTGTGGAAAAATGAAAGGATAGATGGACCAGTTGGATTTGGCTTGAAAAATACGGAAGTATTCTTCCCTCTCGGCCCCACTGTGGGTCTATATGGAACTTATGAGCAACCTCAAAACGAGGTCGTAGAGCTAAGTCCGACAAACGTTGCAAGATTGAACCGACGAATAATGGATAATGCAGAAAAACATGTGTTTTCAACAACGGGCAGCTTTTACATTCGCGATGAGAGCAACATTATAGAAGTGCCGTGCATATTAGAGCGAAGATGATTGAGAACGTTAGGGGGTGTCGCTGGGGTCTTGAAAAATAAGTATTTGTGGGCAGATTTGGCAATAAAATGATTTTTCAAGACCTGATAATCAAGCTCTGACCCTCAAGCTCCATGCAAGCAGCTCATTCAAGGGTACGGACTCTTGTATTGCAGAAGTTGGGTACGGTGAAACTTAAGCTGCGAGCAATTCCTTAATAACCTCCGGTCTCTTAATGGCAATAGTGATGAGGGACTTTGCCGCACCGGATGGGGTTCGGCGCCCTTGCTCCCACTCTTGGAGAGTGCGAAGCGACACTCCAAGCATCTTTGCGAACTCACTCTGGGAAAGACCGATTTTTTGACGAGCGGTAGCAATTGGAGAAACTTCCAGCGTAGAAACTCGCCCGACCTTGCCGGCTTTGATGTCCCGAACAGCCTGGAGCAGTTCTTCACCAATGTTGCGCTTTGCATCGCGTGCAAGTAGTTCTTTTTCATCGAGTGGCATGTTCCATCTCCTCTTTGAGTGCTTTGAGAATGTGGCCAGGAATGCTGTCAACTGCGCTTTTGGCATAAATCAGAAGTAACCAGATCTCACCGGCTTCTGTCCGGGCAAAAAATAGTATCCTGACGCCACCGCTTTTGCCGGTACCGCGACGGTTCCAGCGAACCTTGCGAACGCCACCGGAACCGCGAACCACGTCACCTGCGTCTGGAGAAGTTGCAAGGAACGCCTGAAAAACCCGATATTCGTCATCCGTCAGATAATCATGAACCTGTTTGGTAAATAGCGGTGATTCGACGAATGTGGCCATAGACCCAATATACGGCAATGACGTACAGAGTCAATCAGCAATTCAAGAACAATGTCCAACAGAAATCGCATATGAGGCAGACGCATCCGGGCGAGGAGGCACGTGACTTCAAAGCCCGATAACAAAGGCTCGGCCATTCAGTGAGGCTAGAGCACTCGCGGCCGTAATCGTAGTGGGGACGTCGCACCTTTCCCTTACGGAGTTGGGGAAGCTCGTCAACCGTGATGCGTCCGCACTTGGTAAAGCTGCGCAAAAAATGTTATGCCAGTCTCAGGCCGATGCGCGGCTGACAGAGGCCATAGAAGCAATACGTGGTGAGTTGAACAAATGTCCGAATGTCTGACCTGACCCCTGACCCCCGGCAGAAATTCACGCAGTACTTCGCCGGGATGTGCGGGATTATGCATGCGCGCCATATAATCTCCTTTAGTGATAGTCCTGGTAATCAACCAGGACAGCAAACCCACCCCTTGCCTCTCCCGTGATTTTTCTCTTGACAGTTAAAGTGGTAATGTAGTACCAGTTTACAACAAATAAGCAACAGTCTCCGAGCCGTGGCGCCTAAAAGGGAAAACCCTCATGGCGGTCCGGCCTATGGGTATCGCTGGAAACGGCCTTGCCTTCCTTTTGCAAAGGGGACCCAACGGCGCGGAAGCATAGCTGCGCCGTCAAGGGGCCTTTCTATCAAGAGAGCGCCCCTTTTGTTTTTCCGGCTGTTTTGCTGGCAGTAGCAGCCGTGGGCAATACCTAAAATTGAACACAGTCTCCGAGCCGCGGCGCCTAAAAGGGAAACCCTCAAGGCGGTCCGGCCTATGGGTATCGCTGGAAACGGCCTTGCCTTCCTTATGCAAAGGGGACCCAACGACGCGGATGTATTTCTGCGCCGTCAGGGGGCCTTTCCATCCGGAGAGCGCCCTTTTTGTTTTCCGGTGATCGCAGAATGTCACCAGCCGTGGGGAAAGGGAGAACCAGCGACGTACTCGCCAGATGGGGCATCAGATTAAGTAAACAGTCAAAAGGGGGGTAAACATGAAATGCGAAGAGGCTGGATGTTATTTGGAAATTAACGTGGCAACGGGAAACATTGAACGGGTAGCAATCGACCCCAAGCTACTGGAGCCTCATCTCGAGGGCCGGGGGGGCAGCGTCAAGGAAGCGTGCGGAGGTTTTTGCCAGCATTCACTGAAGAAGTGCCTCAGGATAGCAGACTAAAGAAAGAGGGGTAAACATGAGATACGCAGAGGCTGGATATTATTTGGAAGTTGACTTGGCAACAGGAAACATTGAACGGGTGGCAACCGACCCCAAGTTGATGGAGTTGCATCTCGGGGGGCTGGGTACCAGCATCAAGTTGCACTGGGACAGGGTTCCGCCGGAGGTCAAGGCGTTTGATCCCGAGAACCTGCTTGTATTCAGCACCGGTCTGTTAAACGGCACGCCTGTTTTCAGTGCCAATCGTTCCGTCGTCACCTTTGTTTCGCCGCAGTCGGGTACATTGGTCTATCCGATGATGGGAGGGTTTTTCGCGGCGGAATTGAAGTATGCCGGTTATGACAAGGTGATCTTTCGCAACAAGTCCCCCGACTGGGTGTATCTGTACATCAACAATGACAAGGTGGAAATACGTGATGCCTCGCATTTGCAGGGGAAAGGCGCTTTAGAAACGCAAGACCTTATCCGCAAAGAGCTGAATCAGCCTAAAGCCCAGGTGGCAGCCATCGGCCTGGCCGGCGAGAATCGGGTCTTCACCGCTTCCATCGAGCAGTCCAGGTCGAGCGCCAGCAGACTCGGTGGCGGAGCCGTTATGGGCGACAAGAAGATAAAGGCAATTGCCGTTCGGGGAACCAAGGACGTCTATCTTGCCCGACCGGAAGAGTTCATGAAGCATATGAAGGACGTGACGGAGTATATACACTTCCGGAACAACAATCCTATTCAGGACGTCATGACCATTATGTCCGGGATCGGATCGCCACAGGAGATGAAGCATACCGATGAGAAGTGGCACACCGAAAATTTCGCCTGGGGGAATGCCCGCACCCGGAGAAGGGATTTCTGGACCGATGAGATCGATGCATCCTGGACAAAGTCTCAACATGGTGCGGTAAAGCGGCTGATAAGCTGCTTCAACTGTCCCCAGCACTGCGGGGCATTGGTTTCCCCGAAGGATGCTCCCCGATACATGGCAAAATGTTTCGGGAAACTTACCTATGCCATGGCGGCGTATGTCGACGACCTGGATTTCGGCTGGAAAATCCTGCAACGCGCTTCCGAGTACGGGGTCGATTCCTTCTCAACCCCGCAGATCCTGGCTTTCGCCGTCGAGCTCTATGAAGCCGGCATTCTGACCGACAAGGATTTCGCAGGATGTCCGTCCGATAAGGAGGGGAGATTCTTCTGGCTGCTTGACAGGGTTGTGCGGCGGGAAGGAATCGGCGATGTGCTGGCTGACGGCGTCTATTTTGCGGCCCGCAAGATTGGCAATGGCGCGGAGGCTTTCGACCACAATACCATCAAGAAGCATGAGCAGCTTCCCATCAAACTCGGAACGATGGATCCGCTCTATTACCTGATGCTTTCCACCAATGAGAAGATAAGTATTACCCAGATGGAAGGGCAATGGCCCCAGTCGGCATTTCCCACGATGGAGCAGCGAGAAAACTTTGTCAGGGATTGGCCCCAGCTTCCCGATGAAAAGTTCAAGCAATGGGTGCTGGACTGGGAACCACGGGGAGAAAAGTCGATACCGTATTACCCGACCCCTGACATAGCTTCTGAAATCGTGGATTGGATGGAAATGATGCACAACATTGATGATGCCTGCGGTATGTGCTGCGGTATGTCATCGTTTTGCTTCAAGCCCCCCTATCATATACACAACTACCCGCTATTGATCTCGGCCGCGACCGGGATGGACCTGGATGAGGCCGGCCTGAAGAAAATTGTCAACAGGAACCGGAACCTGCACAGGGCATACAATAACAGAAAAGGGATCACGAGGGCCGATGAGAAGCCGCCGGCGGATCATTGGAAAAAAAGATTTCCCGAACTCGAGGAAGAACTCCTGTCCACCTATTACAAATTCAAGGGATGGAATCACGACGGTATTCCCACGCGGGAAAAGCTGGAAGAACTTGATCTGGGCTATGTTGCCGATGACTTGGAAAAGAGAGGTATATTGAAAAATGGCCAAAATTAAGAAAAAGATCAGGACAATCACGGTCAATGCTGACAAGTGTAACGGCTGCCGGACCTGCGAGATAATGTGTTCCGCTTTTCACGCCGTTCCGCCATACAGCAGCAATAACCCGGCCCGGTCCCGTATTCAGATTGTCACGAACCGACTTGAGGATATCTGGATGCCTGTATTCGCGGGTGAGTATACCGAGTCCGAATGCATGGGCAGAAACAAGTACATAATGGACGGCAAGGAATACAGCGAGTGCGACTCCTGCCGAGCTTCCTGCCCGGCCAGGGACCTGTTCAAAGAGCCCGACTCCGGTCTTCCTCTCAAGTGCGATATGTGCGATGGCGAAGACGAGCCCATATGTGTCAAATGGTGCCTGGTCGATGCCCTGATCTATGAAGAACGGGAAGAGGAAGTGGAAGAAGAAAAGCCAAGCGTAAGCGAGATGGAAATTGGCCTTGAATCATTGATGAAAAAACATGGGTTACAGAAGCTGCTGGACAGTGTTGCCAGACTGTCAGAGAAGTGATAGGACATTATAGACTAATAAAAGAGATAGGCCCCCCGGCTATGTCGGGGGGGTATGATCCGGTACGCACCCACCATGGATGTGGCGTAGATTTCGGAGGATGGGTGAAATGCCAAGTTTAGAGGAAGCTCTCCGGATAATCCTTGGCAAGGTGACGCCGCTGGGGGTGGAGCGTGTCGATCTGCAGTCCGCCCTGGGCAGGGTCCTGGCAAAGGATATGACAGCAACCTGGGATATGCCGCACTACGACAACTCGGCCAGGGACGGTTTTGCCCTGGCTAGTGCTGATTGTACCGTCGAAGGGAGGACCCTGCGGATCACCGGCTTTATTCCGGCAGGGGGCAACGTGTCGACGCCGGTTCTGGGGGGATGCGCCGTCCGTATCATGACCGGTGCACCTATCCCGCACAACTGTGATGCGGTGGTGCCGGTTGAAGAGACGGCTGAGGCCGATGGTTACGTGACAATTATGGCGCCGGTCCGTTCCCGGCAGCATATTCGCTTCCAAGGCGAAGATGTGGCAACCGGCGACACGGTGCTGACAGCGGGTACGGTCGTTCAGTCGCAGGAGATAAGTGTGCTGGCCTCCTTTGGCAAGGCGGTTGTGCCGGTCTACCAGAAGGCGCGGGTGGCAGTGCTCTCCACCGGCGACGAACTTATCGAATTGGGAGAGCCGCCGGCTGCCGGGCGGATCATCAACAGCAATGCCCAGTACCTGGCTGCCGCTCTCAGGGAGATCGGTGCCGAGCCGGTCATCCTGAGCATAGCCCGCGACAACAGGGAGAGCCTCAGGGAACAGGTGCTGGCGGGGCTGAAGGCCGATGCCTTGATCACTACTGCCGGTGTTTCTGGCGGTGATCGGGATTTTGTGCGGGGCGTGCTGGCCGAACTGGGGGTTCGACAGCTATTGTGGAAAGTTGATATAAAACCGGGTGGTCCGAAAGCCTTTGGCATGAAAGGGGGGACGCCGGTCTTTTCTCTTCCCGGTAACCCGGTATCGACCATGATCACGTTCGAGGAGTTCGTCAGGCCGGCGCTGCTCAGGATGATGGGGCATCGCCGGGTGGTCCGGCCGTACTTTAAGGCGACGCTTCGCGAAGAGACGCACAAAAAGCCGGGCAGTGTTCATTGCCAGCCGGTTCGCGTGGAAATGGAGAATGGCCGCTACATTGCCACCACCTGTGGTGACCAGAAGTCTTGTAAGCTGCGTACCATGCACAGAGCCAACGCCGTTGCGATGCTCCCCAAAGAGCCTTCGGTGGTAGCGGCAGGGGCTGAGGTGGATGTCCATCTGCTGCGCGGTGGTATGGCCCTGCTTCAAGAACTGGAAGGCATCAACAGTTATGAATATGATGACGTCGCTCTGCCGCGTGAAGAAGAGAACTTCGGGGGGAGGGTGCGGGTGGTGAAATGTTAACCGAGACGGGCCTGGGCAGGATTGAGACACAAGATGAATACAGATGAGCAGATAAGTTTGCATATCAGCGCGGAGATAGAGCGTCTCTTGGAGGGTCGTTCGATCCTGAGGGAAGATGTGCAGAAAGTTATCCATCATGCCGAGACCTCCGGGAAGAAGCTGATGAACACTGTCACCCACCGGTCTCTCGCCTTTTATCGACCTAAGGCGGTCACCTACTGGGTGGAATACAGTCGGATCGATGGGGGCTATCAGGTTCATACTGCCTATTCCCACAGGATGGTGATGAAGTCGGGCGGGAGCACGAAGGAGTGGGTGAAGTCCGGCAGTAACAGCGACTGGACCTGCAATCAGTGCCAAACGCCCTTGGAAGTCCAGACGGTCAGGCTTCAGTACATGCAGTCCATATTCCCCATCAATCTTCCGGCCTGCTCCCGGTGCGGTTTCATCCTCATTGCGGAGGAACTGGCGACCGGAAAGGTGGCCGAGGCAGAGCAGGCGCTGGAAGACAAGTAGCCTTACCGGTGACATGATGAACGATACCACGTTCAACTGGTCGGAGATCGGCCGCGTCGTGGGGCCATGCATACGACCCGGTGGCCCTGTGCTCACTGAGAGGGCGTTGGAAATCTGCGACCTCCCTGCCGGTTCCCTTGTCGCCGATATCGGCTGCGGTGCGGGTGGGACACTGCAGCACCTGGAACGGACCGGTCACTACCGCCTGGTAGGACTCGACCATTCGGAAACGCTCCTCAGCGAAGCTGCCACCCGGCTTGAAACGGCTCGTTTCATCCGGGGCCGGGCGGAAACGATCCCCTTCGGCAGCGACACCTTCGATCTCCTCCTTTGTGAATGCGTCCTTTCCATTCTCGACGACAGGTCTGCGGCTCTCGACGAGTTTGCCCGGGTCGTGAAGGGTGGGGGATATCTGGTACTGAGCGACCTGTTCGGTAAAGGCGACCACGGAACGGCTGGACAGGCAGATGGACTCCTCTTGCAGCAGGAGCTTCTTGATTCGTTATCCGCGCGCGGTTTCACCCCTCTCCTCTGGGAGGCACACGACCGGCTGCTCAAGGAGTTCGCTGTCCGTATGATCCTTGCCGGCGAATGCCTGCCGGACTCATGGGGGTGCTGTCAGAGACAGAAAGGTGAAAAGACCGACCGCTCAGGAATCAGCTATTTCCTTCTGGTTGCCCGAAAATCGGGGGCCACATTTACCTAATGGATACGGTCATGAACGATACGCAGCCGGATGTAACCGAAAGTCTCTGTCCCGTCTGCCTCAGGCGCATTCCTGCGACACGGCTGTTGCTGGGCGACGAGGTTTTTCAGGACAAAACGTGTGAAGAACACGGCTCCTTCAGGACCCTCATCTGGCGCGGCGAACCGTCCATGGCCGAATGGCGGCGGCCCAAGGCACCGGTCCATCCGGAGATCTGCTATGGAACCGTTGACAGGGGGTGCCCTTTCGACTGTGGCCTGTGCAGCACCCATGAACAGATGCCCTGCTCGGTTCTGCTGGAAGTGACGGACCGGTGCAACCTGCAATGCGCCGTCTGTTTCGCCGATGCCGGCCATGGGGAAACAGATGATCCATCGTTGGAGAAGATAGCAACGCTGCTGGAACGGGCCATGGCGGCAGCTGGTCCGTGCAACCTACAGCTATCGGGGGGGGAACCCACCCTGCGGGACGACCTCCCGGAGATCGTCGCAGCGGCCAGGCGGATCGGGTTTTCTTTCATCCAGCTCAATACGAACGGTCTTCGCCTTGCCTCTGACAGGAACTACGCAGACCGGCTGAGCGCGGCAGGGCTTTCGTCGGTATTCCTCCAGTTCGACGGGGTTGACGATGGGATCTACCGCACCTTGAGGGGAAGAGCGCTTCTGGAACAGAAACTCCGGGCCGTCAGGAATGCCGGCGAGGCCGGCCTCGGCGTCGTCCTGGTCCCGACCATCGTGAGGGGAGTCAACAGTGACGCCATCGGCGCCATCGTACGGCAGGCCCTGCAACTCGCCCCGATCGTGCGGGGCATCCATTTCCAGCCGGTCAGCTATTTCGGCCGCTTTTCGGAGTTGAGCGGCGGCGGCGACCGAGTTACGCTGCCTGAACTGATGCGATGTCTCGAAGCACAGACCGGCGGGCTGCTCAAGGTGGCGGACTTTTCTCCCCCCGGTGGCGAACATGCCCACTGTTCCTTTCACGCCACGTACCTTTACTCGGCTGACGGCGGGCTGCGCCCGCTCGGCGCGACGAGCGGCGACAGCTGCTGTACGGCGGATTGCGGCGGCGGGGGGATCAGAAAGACCGTCGATACCGTGTCGCGCCGCTGGAAGCTGCCGTCCAACCGTCCCCCGCTGTCGGAGCAGACCGCCTGCTGCTGCGGGAGCAGCGCGGACGCGGTCCGGGTCGAAGGGGTTCTTGACCTGGATGTTTTTCTCCGGGAGGTTGCCACCAGGAGTTTCACCATATCCGCCATGGCGTTCCAGGATGCCGAAAACCTCGACCTGGAGCGGCTGAGGGGGTGCTGCATTTCGGTCATATCCACAGACGGCAGACTGGTGCCGTTTTGTGCCTACAACCTTACCGGCAGGGATGGGCGGAGCCTCTACCGCGGTGCAGTGAATCAAGGCGTGAGGGAGGATATTGCGTGAATAAGACGCCGCTGGAGGACTGGCTTGCTGCAAGGGTGCCCGGTCACGGTGACGTCACCCTGACGGAGCGGATTGCCCGGTATCAGTTGCAAAGGCTGCGGGAGACAATCGACTACGTGAGGGAGAAGAGCCCCTTTTACCGCGATCTCTTCGCCGGCATCGAAGGGGACTCGGTAACTGACCTAATCAGATTCTCCAAACTACCCTTCACGACCGCCGACGACCTTCGGGAACAGGGACTGAGGATGCTGTGCAGCTCACAGGACGAGATCGAAAGGGTGGTGACGCTGCAGAGCTCGGGAACCACCGGCCCGGCAAAGCGGGTTTTCTTCACCGCCCAGGACCTGGAAGCCACCGTCGATTTCTTCGCCCACGGGATGACGACCCTCGTGGAGCCGGGCGGGACGGTAATCATCTTTCTCCCCGGCGAGCTCCCGGACAGCGTGGGGGACCTTTTGGCCAGAGCCCTGGTCAGGACAAAGGTGAAACCGGTGGTGTTCGGCCCGGTGCGCGACCAGGCGGCGGCGCGGGCCACCATCATGAAACACCCCCGTCCCTGCCTGGTGGGGATTCCCACCCAGCTGCTGGCCCTGGCGCGTGGCGACCTTGCCGGGACGATCCCGAAGGGGTGGGTGGCAAGCGTCCTTCTTTCCACCGACTACGTACCGAAGGCGATCGAGCGGGAACTGGAGCGGTCGTGGGGCTGCCGCGTCCTCACCCACTACGGCATGACCGAGACCGGTCTGGGGGGAGGGGTCGAGTGCGAGGCCGGTGACGGATACCACCTGCGCGAAGCCGATCTCTATACTGAAATCGTTGATCCCGGAACCGGCATGCCGGTCGCCGACGGGGAGGAAGGGGAGGTGGTCTTCACGACCCTCTGCCGCCGTGGGATGCCGCTGGTGCGTTACCGGACCGGCGACCTGGCGCGTCTTGTCACTGCCCCCTGTCCCTGTGGCACCGTCCTGAAGCGTCTGGGCCGGGTGCAGGGGAGGATTGGGGCGGAGATTTCCTTTAAAGATGGGGGACGAATTCGTATGCCCGCCCTGGACGAGGCGCTCTTCCCGATCCCCGGCGTGCTCGATTTCAGCGCCGAAGTACGGTCCCAGGGGGAAGGGGATCAGCTTAACCTCTGCTTTCACACGGTAGAGGGTGCCCAGGAACAGGTCGCTCGTAATGCGCTGCCGGCCTTGCTCCGTGGAGAGGCGACGGGGACGCTTTTCCGGGAGAAGGAGTTGACCCTGGGAAACATCACCTCCAGCGAAGGCGGGTGGCCGGGAACCGGCGTGGCGAAGCGGCAGATCCGGGACAATCGGTGCGTGGTCAACGACACGGCATCTTTGCTGCAACAAACGACTCCAACCGCGAACGGCTGAGTCCCACCTGTTCGCCGGCCTGCAGAATCTCTTCCCAGGTACCATCATCCACCGGGATGCCAGCCGATTGCCGCTCGGCAACCATCTTCCGTTCCGGGTCACCGGCTACCATGACTGTTCCGCCGGGCGATGCGGGCGGTGATCCCTTGACATAGCGGGTGACGGCGTCTATTTCCGCCTGCATCCAGTCATGGTCGACCAGGCGTCCGGGATCGACGACAAAGGTCAGCATGTTGTTGACGATGCTCCCCTGGCGCGGGTTTCCCGGCTGGATGGTGCCACCTCCGGTCAGCACCCCGGCCAGCAGCTCGCAGAAGAACGCCAGGCCGTATCCTTTGTGGTCGCCAAAGGGGAGCAGCGCCCCCCGCGGCTCCCGGAACATGACCGCCGGATCGGTGGTCGCCTCTCCCTGGTGATCCAGCAGCAGCCCCGGCGCCACCGTTTTACCGCTGTTCTGTGCCACGCGGGCCTTGCCCAGCGCTATCTTGCTGGTGGCCATGTCCAGGAGGATGGCGGGGGTGCCGGCGGTCGCCGGCATGGCCATGCAGAGCGGGTTGGTGGAGTAGCGGGCATCCCGGCCGCCAAAGGGGACGACGAGCGGTGCATGATCGATGACATTGACGAAGTGGAGGGACACCAGACCCGCAGCGATGCTCTGCTCGCCATAGGAGCCCACCCTGCCGATGTGATGGGCATTGCGGAGCGCCATGACCACCAGGCCGGTCTCCCGGCAGCGCCGGATGGCGGCATCCATCGACTCTGCGGCCACACGTTGGCCATACCCCCGCTGACCATCGAATACCATGATCGAACCATCGTCCCGTACCAGGCTGGCAGTCGTGCCCGGCAGCAGCAACCCAGCCTGCACACTCCTGACATAGTTGGGGAGCATACCTGCTCCATGGCTGTCATGCCCGGTCAGGTTGGCCCGTACCAGATGGTCGGCTACCAGGCCTGCTTCGTACTCGTCACTGCCGGCGTGCCGTAATATTTCGCAGAGGACTCTCTGCAGATCGTGATCCGTAACAAGCACGGTCGTGTCTCCCTTTGTTCAATTGGACATCAACACCGGCAAGGTCATATGCTCGAAGAATGCCCTGGCAACCGGCCCAATGGCCGTTGTCCCGTGAGCTGTCTGGGCGGGCACACCCATGACCAGCAGGTAGCAGCCATGTTCCCAGGCATAATTCATCAGCAGGTTGCCCACAGGGGCATCCCCGGTTTCAAGGGTTTCTTCCTTGACCCGAATGTTGTAACGTTCCAGATGGGTAACGATTGTACCATCGCCATAGATATCTGCCACCTCCTGGTCGCCTGACGACTTTATCGTTACCACGAAAACCTGTTTGGCCTTGAGCAGGAACGGCATGGCATCGTGGAGTGCCCGTGCCGATGCCCGTCCGGCTCTCCATGCCACGACCACCCGTTCTCCCACGTTGCCGAACCTCCCCGCATAGGGGACAACGAGCACCGGTCGGCCCGAACCGAGGACAACCCGCTCGGGGAGATCAGCGGGGGCATCCTCCGGCGGCCCGTCCTGAACGGTCTGACCGACAATGACCAGATCCTTTCGATGTGCATAGTGATTGAGAATTTCCACCATGCTGTCGCCGGTGACCCCCCAGTCGGCGCAGAGGTACTCGGCATCTATACCCGCCCCGGCTGTTTTCGATTGAAACAGCTCCTTTGCCTGCCTCACCTTCTGGTTCAGCCCTTCGCCTTGCGGTGCATAGTGGGGGTGAGTAATCACGTAGAGTCCGGTCAGGTAGGCGTTGTGCTCCCTGGCAAGTCTGATCGCCAGTTCCAACCGGGTCTCGCACTGTCTGGTATTGTCGATATGAACGAGAATATCTTTGAAATCCATGAACAGGCCCCTTTTCAATACTGCTCCGACAAAAGCCTTCTGCGCCCCCCCTTTCCCTGTATTGGGAGAGGGGGGGCGGTGTTGCCGGACTACTTGAACTCAGCGTGATCTTCCAGCTTCCATTTGCCGTTTTCTACCTTCAGCACGCACATGCCGAGCTGGTTGATCCCCGTATGATCGGTTTTGGTCATGGTGAACACGGTCCCGGCGCCCCTGAGCCCCTTGGTGCCTTCGATTGCGTCACGAAGGGCAACCCGGAACTTCTCCGTGCCGGGTTTGGCAACCTTCAGCGCTTTGGGGACAGCGGCCTCAACGATCTTCAGCGCATTCCACCCCAGGGAGGCAAAGAAGTTGCGGGCACCGTACTTGGCTTCGTATGCCTTCACAAAGTCGAGGGCCTCCTTCTTGGCCGGATACCCATTGGGGAACTGCTCGGCAGCAAGGAGCGGTGAGCCGAGCATGAACGAACCTTCCAACGCCTTGCCGCCGACGCGGAGGAATTCGGCATTGGCAGAACCGCCCGACTGGTAGATCTTGCCCTTGTAGCCGCGATCGATCAGCGCCACGTGGGGCAGCGCACCCGGGGTCCCGGAGGAGGCGATATAGACCGCGTCGGGATTGCCCTGCATCGCCTTCAGTACCTGCGCGGTGGCGCTGGTGTCGGCCCTCTTGTATTTCTCGACCGTCAGGGTCTTGATCCCCTTCTGGTCCGCGATCTTCCGGTATGCTACGGTGCAGTTTTCTCCGTAGGCGTCATCAACCGCGATCACGGAAACCGTCTTGACCCCTTTCTTGACCATGTGCCTGATCAGGGCATCGGCGTACACTGCGTCGGCCGGCGGGGCGCTGAAGATCCACCTCCGCTTGGGATCGTCGGAAGATGCGGCAATGCCGGGCGAAAGCTGGATCATGGGGGTTTTTGATTCCGCGACCGTGTCAGTAACGGCCTTTGAGGTCGGTGAGGTGGTGGGTCCGATGATTACATCGGCCTTTGCCTCCGAGATCAGTCGCTTCACGTTCTGCACGGCGTTGGTGGTATCGGTGGCGTCATCATAGATGACGTAGTTCACCTTCTGCCCGGCGATGACCGAGGGGCCGATCGTGATGGCATTCTTTTCCGGCATGCCGAGAGATGCTGCCGGTCCTGTCGATGAGAGGTTCACGCCAATCGTGATGTCCGCCCGTGCGGCAGCGGCCGTCGCCATGACGGCAACCATGCTGATTACGACCATACTCTGTTTCATCTCACGCCTCCTTTAAGTGGGTGGCCCTTGCGAGCACACCGGGTTGTGTACCTTTTGCTCCGTTGTTTTTCTGTTGTTCGCTGTCGCTGTCAGTCCTTTACGGCTCCAATAAAACCTGAACGGCAATGAAACGCGGATGGACGCGGATTGGAACGGATTTACGCGGACTTGAACGGTCCGGTCATGCCTTGGGTATCCGCGTTGATCCGTCTACGTCAGCGTTGATCCGTGTTCAATTGCTTTTGACGTTCTCGGTTGGTTCCGGGTTTATTCGCCCCTGGGCACGCCATCTCCTCCGGAAGCCTCCTCACCTCCTCCGATCCCGAGATAACTCTCTACGATCCGCGGATTGGTGGCCAGATCACTACTCGGTCCTTCCAGGGCAATCTCCCCGTTTTCGAGCACATAGCCGTAGTCGGAAATCTGCAGGGCCGCGCGGGCGTTCTGTTCGATCAAGAGGATGCTGACTCCCGTGGAACGCAGGTCGCTGATGGCGTGCAGGATCTCTTTGACAATGAGCGGCGCCAGCCCCAGGCTCGGTTCATCCAGCATCAGCAGGGTCGGCTGGCTCATGAGCGCCCGGCCCAGGGCGAGCATCTGTCGTTCGCCGCCGGAAAGGCTGCCGGCGAACTGGGTGCGCCGCTGCTCCAATCGGGGGAACAGTGCGAACACCTCGTTCAGGCTCTGCCGGATACCTTTGTCGCCACGCCGGTAGCGGGTAAACGCACCCAGCTCCAGGTTGTCCTCCACGGACATCTGTGCGAAAAGCTCCCGCGTTTCCGGAACCAGGCAGAGCCCCTGGCTCACCCTCCGCTCGACAGAAAGCCGCGCCATGTCGTTGCCGCAGAATTCGACACTCCCCCGTGACGGGAGCACACCCATGAGGGCATTCAAAAGTGTCGATTTACCGGCGCCGTTCGGACCGATGACGCTGACGATGGTCCCCCGGTCCACGTCGAGGGATGCCCGGTAAACCGCTTCGACCTTGCCGTAGCGGACATTAAGGTCACGCACGGTGAGCAGACGTTCCGTCATCACACCCCTCCCAGGTACGCTTCGAGCACTGCCGGATTGGAGCGTATCTCCCGCGGCAATCCCTCGGCCAGTTTCTCGCCGAATTCCATGACCACGATCCGGTCAACGAGATTCATCAGGAAATCCATGTCGTGTTCGACGATCAGAACACTCAACCCCTGGCCGCGCAGTTCCGCCAGCAAGGCCGCCAGTTCCTTTTTCTCCAGGTGTCTCAGCCCTGCTGCCGGCTCGTCAAGGAGCAACAGCAGAGGATCGCCGCAAAGGGCACGGGCAATTTCAACGATGCGCTGTTTGCCGAGTGACAGGCTCCCGGCAGGCACGAACATGCTGTCCTCGAGCCCGACACGTCGGAGCTGCCTGGCCGCTTCCGCGCGGACCCGGGCTTCCCTTGTCTGATTCAGGCGCAGGCCGGCGGCGAAGATGCCGTCGTGCGTGCGTAAATACGCGCCGATCATGACGTTCTCGATGGTCGTCATACCGGGGATCAGCCGTACGTGTTGAAAGGTCCGACTGAGTCCACGCCGGGCAATCTGGGAAGGTCGCAGGCCGCTGATGTTTTCCGAGCCCAGGTAGATGCTTCCCGCCGTGCGGGGCACCTCGCCGCTGATCAGGTTGAACATCGTGGACTTGCCGGCCCCGTTGGGACCGATCAGTCCGACGATTTCACCGGCGGACAGTTCGAAGCTCATCTTCTTGACCGCCACCAGTCCGCCGTATGCCTTTGTAACTCCATCCACCCTGAGCAGCACAGTCCCCCGCGATGGCTGGTCGCGCATCGACAGGTCCGAAGAGTCGTTGATCGGTTTGTTCGGCTTCGGTGGGAGCAGCCGTTCGACCAGTGACCAGATGCCGCCCCGCATCCATTGGAGCACCGCTACGATCATGATGCCGAACACGATGATCTCGAAATTGCCGGTCTGGGGGATCAGTTTTGGCAGAATCCCCTGGAGCACTGTTTTCAGGAGCGTGATCACCGTGGCGCCGGCTATCGCCCCCCAGACGCTGAAGGGGCCGCCGATGGTGATCATGAACAGGAATTCGATCCCCTGGTTGAGGCCAAAGGGGGAGGGGTTCACAAAGCGCTGCATGTGGGCATAGAGCCAGCCTGCCAGGCAGGCGAGTCCCGCGGAATAGACGAAGACGATGTTTTTCAGCCGATGGCCGCTGGCACCAAAGGCTTCCACCATCGATGTTCCGCCCTTGAGCGCCCGGATCGCCCGCCCTTCGCGGGAGTCCAGCAGGTTGATGGTGACCCAGAGGGCTGAAAGACAGACCGCCCAGATGAGATAGTAGAATATCCTCTCATCCCTGAGTTCCATGCCGAACAGCTGTAGCGCCTTGATGTCGGAGATGCCGGTGGAGCCGCCCAGGGCCGGGACGGTTCCGAAGAGAAAATAGAGGCTGATCCCCCAGGCGATGGTGGCCAGGGGAAGATAATGGCCCCCCATGCGCAGGGTGATCGCCCCGAGGATGAAGGCAATTGCCATCGTCAACGCCAGGGCAATGAGCAGGGTCAGCCAGGGAGACCAGCCGAATTGTATGGTGAGTATGGCTGTTGTGTACGCGGCAACCCCCATGAAGGCCGCCTGTCCGAACGAGGTCAGGCCGGCGACGCCGGTCAGGAGCACGAGGCCGAGCGCCACCATGCTGTAGAGCCCGATATAGCTCCCCAGGGTGATGTAGAATGAGGAGCAGAGCGGCAGGATCGCCAACAGTGCCAGGAACAGTGCCAACCCGATACGGCGTATCATTCTTCTTCCTCGTAGTGAATGCTCGATAGTGAACGCCACAACAGTATGGGGATGATGATGGTAAACACGATGACGTCCTTGTAGCCGCTCAGCCAGAATGACGAGAACGATTCCAGAAACCCGACCATGAAGGCACCGGCTGCCGCCAGCGGATAACTGGCCATGCCGCCGACAATCGCGCCGACAAAGCCTTTGAGGCCGATCAGGAAGCCTGAGTCGTAGTACAGCGTGGTGATCGGACCGATCAGGACCCCTGACAGACAACCGATGGCCGCTGCAAAGGCAAAGGTGACCGTGCCTGCCAGGTGCGGGCTGATGCCTACCAGACGGGCACCGTTACGGTTGAATGCCACGGCCCGCAGCGCCTTGCCGTACAGGGTCCTGCTGAAGAACCAGGCGAGAAACGAGATAAACACGAAGCTGGTCGCATATACCCAGAGGCTCTGCCCGGAAACGGTGAGGGTGCCGAACGTCAGCTGCGCGTCGGAAAAGGGCGGGGTGCGAACCCCTTCAGCGCCGAAGAACAATAGTCCTAGCCCGACCAGGACAAAGTGGGTCGCCACCGCTGCTATGAGCAGCACCAGCACGCTTGCATCGGCGAGCGGACGGAAAGCCACCCGGTAGACAAGGGGACCGAGCGGCGTCACGATCAGTATGGCCAACAGTACCTGCCAGCCGAGTGCCAACTGCAGGGGGATGCAGATTTTCACCAGGGCGGCGATGGCAACGGGCGGCACGAGCGTCATGGCAAGAACGCGCGGCAACTCCCGGCCCGCTCCAGTTGACAGCAACCGGTACGTCTCCATGATCGCAGCTATACCGGCCATGATCAGCAGCAGCCATACCGTCCCGGGCATGGCCCCGAGTTGCAGGCTGGCAAGTGTCAACGCCCCGTAGGATACGAACTCGCCTTGCGGTATCAGCACAACGCGCGTGACGCCGAAGACCAGAATGAGCGCCACCGAAAGCAGGACGTAGATCGCTCCGTTGGTAAGTCCGTCCTGGGCAAGGATCAATATTGTCTGTGAATCCATGGGACCCTCTCTGTGTGTCCTGACAGGCCAGCGGTCGAATTATACAATGATCACCTCCGGTGCCGTTTCCCCGGCATACAGCTGCTCCACGAGCCGTTTCCGCATCTCCAGGGCTGCCCTCTGATTTATGTACCCTTTATCCGTAATCTCGTTGGCGTCGATGGAAGGGGGAGCGGTCATGAGCATGATCCGCCGGACCAGTGTGGAAGAGCCTTCCTGCTGGGCGTTGTAGTTCGTTAACGCTTCCCTGAGATAGTCAGCCAATTCCCTGCTGGCCAGAAGGTCCTCAGCAGTCAGTTCTCCCTCGTTTCGGCAGATCTGTCTGCATCCCTGGATGTTCGGCCAGGCGAGAATCCCGACGTAATCCCGGTCATGGCCGGTGACCAGGAGATCCTGCAGGGCAGGGGCCGTCGCGGCCAGGATCCCCACTCTCAACAGCCCCACATGGACCCAGGTCCCGGTGCTGAGCTTGAAATCTTCGGCGACCCGGCCTTTGAAGGTGATCCCTTTGCAGGGAACGGCGGGGTCGGCAAACGCCCCGGCATCGCCGATCCGGTAGAAACCATCCTCGTCAAAGGCCGCACTGGTCAGGTCCGGTTGATGCAGGTAGCCGGGGGTTACATTCGGTCCCTTGACCCGCAGCTCGAATTTGCCGCGATCCGGCACCATCTTGAGAGTGACCCCCGGCAGGGGGATGCCGATGACACCTGCCCTGTCGATGGGGAAATGGGCGGAGGTCACGGCAGGTGAGGTCTCCGTTGCTCCCCAGGAGGAGGTCATGGGCACTTTCCTGCCGGTTGCCAGAATCGACACCGCCTCCAGCCGTTGCCACAGGTCCTGCGGCAGGGCAGCTGCCGCGTAAAAGATGAGTTGCAGCTTCTTGAAGAAGTTGTTGCGCAGCTCTGCGTCACTCTCCAGAAACGGGAGCAGCATGGCGAAACCGGCCGGAACGTTGAAGTAGATGGTTGGCGAGATATCCGCCAGGTTCCTCACCGTCTGCTCGATCATGCCGGGGACCGGTTTCCCTCCGTCGATGTACAGCGTCCCGCCCCGCTTGAGGACCAGGTTGAAGTTGTGATTACCTCCGAAGGTGTGGTTCCAGGGGAGCCAGTCCACCAGGACTGGCGGTGTCTTCTCCGTGAATGGCCATGCCTGGGCCATCATCTGCTGGTTCGCACAGAGCATGCCGTGGCTGTTGAGCACCCCCTTGGGAATGCCGGTCGACCCGGATGAATAGAGGATTTTGGCAATTGATGAAGAGTCGACCCGGGCAAATCTTTGGGCAACCTGTTGGGTGGGACTGGTCTCAAGAAGTGTGGACAGGCGGGTGGTGGGGCGATCCGTCTGTCCGTCCGAAGTGACAACCTCCACGCCGGAAAGGTCCAGGACGTCGAGGGCGCGGGCAAACGGTCCGGCCTTTTCCACATAGATAAGAGCCGGACGGACCTCGTCGACTATGGCCCTGAGCTTGGCAAAATCCTGGCTGAGCAGCGAATAGGCAGGTGAGACCGGTACCACCGGGACACCGGCGACGAACCCTCCGAGCGTGACCAGTGCATGGCCGATGGAGTTTCCGGAGAGGATCATGACCGGCCGGTCGGGGCTGAGGTCCCGGTCGATGAGCGCCTGGGCGATGGCGTCGGCACGATGATCGGCTTCGCCGTACGTCAGGAGACCCCATTGTCCGGTAGCGTCCCTTTCCCCGAGAAAAATCCTTTCGGGAGCATCTTTGGCCCAGCGGCGCAACATCACCCCCAGGCTTTCCTCATAGGGTTCAAGGGGAACGGGAGAGCTGAGGAGGTATCCCCCGTCAGGTGTCTCCATTACATTGACTGCTGCCGGCGCAAAATCAACAGGTGCAACGTCTGCTTGATCCACAGGTCTCCTCCTATTGATGCGTAAGCTCGCTTCCTGCTCCTCGCCCGTAACGTGCGGATGAATGAATGGCAAGTTTGTATAATAATGTTTTGCAAAGTTGATACCATGCAATTCATTAGGACGTTGTTGTTTGTAACTATCTAAAAACATTTACATATTTGGGTAGAATATATTTTTATGGAGTTGGGTGATGTTGAAGTGAGACGATATTTCGTCGTGTATCTGCTCAAGGTAGGGTGTTAATTTCAAATCCATGGTGGATAACAGTCTAAGGTATAACATTTTTTTTGATTGTGAAGTTGCTGGGGGTGATTGAAAGTAGTATACGATATTTCAGATATGCTACGTTATTTCGGATGTAATCTTGGTTGGTAAGGCGAAATGTTGCGATTGTTTTGTGTATTTGGAAGGCGCGTTGTGGCGCTACGTTGCTGTACATAGTTTGTTTGTGTCAGATAAACCCATGTTTTGAATTGTGGTGTTTGCGCTTGACGCAGTACGTATCGTTGTGTTAGTTTTTATATACAGAACAAAGGTTCTGTGTGGAGAACTTAAATGGCGGACGCAAAAAATCGCAGCGATGAGAAATATATGGTGCCGGCTGTAGAGCAGGCTGCACGTGTGCTGTTCTGTCTCGCCGGCAACAGCTCCTCCCAGATGAGTCTGCCGGAGATCTGCAGCCAGGTGGGGATACACAAGAGCAAGGCGTACTCCATCCTGCAGACGATGCAGCGATTCGGGCTGGTGCAGCGGTATGGCGACCGGAAGGGGTATGCCCTCGGTCCGGGTCTGATCACGCTCTCCCGCAAGGTCCTGGACGACTTCAACGCTCCCCGTCTGGCGGAGCCGCTCCTGGAGGATCTGGCAACCGGGATCGGCGGGACTGCCACGCTGGGGCTGATCGCCGACCGGACGGTGTACGTGGTGGCCAAGCATGAAGGCGGGGTGGATGTCGGCGTCACGGTCCGGATCGGCCACCGTTTTCCGGTCAGCTATGGTTCGCACGGCAAAGCGATTGCCGCCTGCCTCCCCCGGGAGGAGCTCGGCCTGCTCCTGGGGGAGGATAAGCTCTATTTCCACGGGACCCCGGATAAGCTCGACAGGGAGCGCCTGCTGCGGGAGCTTGCCGACTGCCGTCGAGACGGATTCGCGCTGGACCTGGGGGAGATGAAGCCGGGGCTCAATTCGGTGGCTGCGCCGGTGATCGGTCCGAACGGATCACCGATCGGCTACATAGCCCTGTTCGGCTTCTTTCCCGCTGAAACAGCCCGGCAGTTCGGGCCGTCGGTGGCTGCAGCGGTGAAGGTGCTGTCCCGGCAGCTCGGGGCGCAACTGGATTGAGCGGATTGGAGGAAACGCATGGCTGAAATGAGCGACACAATAAGGTGCACGGCGGAGCGGGTCGGCTTCCTGGTCAACGGAAATCAGGTGGAGCTGGAGATCGGCAGCCAGCCCCACCAGGTGGCCACCTCCCATACCCTTGCCCATACCCTGCGGGAGACGCTGGGGCTGACCGGCACCAAGATTACCTGCGACAACGGCGCCTGCGGATCGTGCACCGTGCTGATGGACGGGACGGCGATCCTTTCCTGCATGACCCTGACCGTCGAATGCCAGGGGAAAAGCATCGTTACCATCGAAGGGTTGGCGGATCCGAAGAGTGGCAGGCTCGATCCCCTGCAGCAGTCGTTCATCGACCACACCGCCTTTCAGTGCGGTTTCTGCACACCCGGCATGATCCTGAGCGCCAGGGCGCTCCTGGACGCGACCCCTTCTCCCACCGAGGAGGAGGTGAAGGAGGCGCTGTCCGGCAACTTCTGCCGCTGCATCAGTCACTACCAAGTGGTGAGGGCGGTCATGGCAGTGGCGGAAGGGGGAGAGTGACCATGGCCGAAGAGTACCGCTTCATCGGCAAGCCGACCCGGCGCAAGGATGCACGGGACGTCGTTACCGGGGCAACGGCATATCTGAATGACATCCGGTTCCAGAATCTGCTGTACGGCAGGGTGCTGCGCAGCCCGCATCCCCACGCCTTGATCAGGCGGATCGACAAGAGCCGGGCGGAGAGCCTTCCCGGGGTGCGGGCCGTCCTCACCTGGGAGGACGTGCCCGACTGGCGGGGCGGGACCCCACGGGTGGTCCGCATCCTGGACCGCAAGGTGCGCTACGTTGGGGATGCCGTGGCGATCGTGGCCGCCGACAGCGAAGAGCTGGCCAAAGAGGCGCTTCGGCTCATCGATGTGGAATACGAACCGCTTCCCGCCGTCTTCGATGTTGAGGAGGCAATGAAGCCCGGTGCCCCCCAACTCTACGACGAACTGCCCGGCAACATCGTCACCCCCGGTACCCCGACATTTGGTCCCACCTGCCTGACGGAAGTCGTCACGGGAGACGTGGAAAAGGGGTTTCGTGAGGCGGACGTGACAGCCGAAGGAAGCTTCGGCTACGAAAACATACCCAACCCGATTCCGCCCGAACCGCCGGGGGCGGTGGCCTTGTGGGAGGAGCCGGACCGGGTGACGCTCTGGGTGTCGAACCAGGCATCATACCTGGACAAGATCATCCTGTTCCATCTGTTCGGAAGGCACGTAGAGGTGCGCACCCATGGCGCGGCCTGCGGCGGCAGCTTCGGCACCAAGCTCATGTCCTGGCAGGTGCAGGCCTATGCGACGCTCCTGAGCCGGGCCACGGGGAGGCCGGTCAAGATCATCTTTACCAAGGAAGAGCATATCGCCGCCTTTGTCCTGCGGCCGGGCTCGCGCATGCATGCCAAGGTAGGGATGAAGAGGGACGGCACGGTGACCGCGGTTTCCGGCACCTGGCTTGTCGATACCGGGTACTACTCCGCGACGACGCAGGCCCAGGTTGCCGTGGGGTGCGGCGAGGTGCAGATCATGACCCGCTGCGCCAACTGGGATCTGCGGACCGCCGTTGTCTGTACCAACCGGAACGCCTCGGGCAGTGTCAGGGGGTTCGGTGGCCAGGAACTGAAATGTGCGTTTATCCCGGTGCTGTGCCAGGCCATGGAAAAGCTGGCGCTCGACCCGGTGGCATTCATCAAGAAAAATTACGTGAAGCCGGGCGATGGCTACTTCTGGCGGGATGGCAACTGGTACACCTACCGGGGGATCGACTACACCGAGGCGATGGAAAAGGGTGCGCAGCGTTTCGGCTGGCAGGAGAAGTGGCACGGCTGGCTGAAACCGACCTCCGTTGACGGTGCCAAACGGCGGGGGGTCGGGGTCGGGGTGCACGGCAATGCCGATATCGGCGAGGATTCGTCGGAGGCCTACGTGCGCCTGCACCCCGACGGGAGTGCCATCCTCTTTTCCTGCATCACGGAGCACGGCACCGGGCAGCGGAGCAACTACGTGAAGATGGTGGCCGAGGTGCTGCAGATCCCCATGGAGCGGATCACGGTGACGCCTGCCGACTCTTTGATCAACCCGTTCGAGTACGGCCCGTTCGGCTCCCGGGGGACCTACGCCATCGGCAGCGCGGCCATCAGGGCAGCGGAGGACGCCAGGCGCCAACTCTTCGAACTGGTCGCCCCGCGCCTGGATGCGCAGCCTGAGGAGCTGGAGACGGAAGACGGGGTGATCTATGTCCGGTCGAACCCGGAAAGGCGCCTCCACTGGAAAGCGATGGGGCACGAGCGGACCATCATGGGGTACGGCCGGTTCGACCCGGATTTTACCCTGGCCAACTGCATGACCACCTTCGTGGAGGTGGAGGTGGATACGGCGACCGGCAAGGTGGATCTGATCCGGGTGGTGAATGCCACCGATGTGGGGCAGATCATCGACCCGCCGGGCCTGGAAGGGCAGCTGAACGGCTGCCTCGGCTCCTCCGGCATCGACAGTGCCCTGTTCGAGGAAACGGTGCTCGACCGTACCACCGGCCATATCCTCAATGCCAACATGATCGACTACAAGTGGCGTACCTTTGCCGAACTCCCGGTCATCGACAACGTGGTCCTGGAGACCCCGGTTGCCAGCCACCGCTTCAAGGCGATCGGCGTGGGGGAGGTGGCCACGTCGCCCGGCCCCATGGCGATCCTCATGGCCGTCTCCAACGCGCTCGGCGTCTGGCTGAACGAATATCCGGTCACCCCGGAGAGGGTCCTTGCCGCACTCGGCAGGGTGTCGGCCGGCCGCGGAGGTGCCCGATGAGAACCTTTGTCCATCTCAATGCCCGGAGTGTCGATGAGGCGGTAGAGGCACTGGTGTCGTACAACGGCAGGGCCCGGCTCAATGCCGGGGGAACCGATCTCTTCGGCCTCCTGAAGGACGAGTTCCTGCCGGAATATCCCGAGGCGATCGTCAATATAAAGACCATCACCGGACTCGATCAGATCTGGACGGATGAGGGCGTGCTGCGGATCGGCGCCCTGGCAAGGCTCGTTGACCTGGCGAATTCTCCCCTTTTGAGGGAGCGGTACGGAGCGCTGGCCGAGGCTGCCCATAGCGTGGCTTCCCCCCAGCTCCGCAACGTCGCCACCATCGGCGGCAATATCTGCCAGGATGTGCGCTGCTGCTATTACCGCTATCCCCGCCACCTGGGCGGCCCCATAAACTGCGCCCGCAAGGGGAACGGTCCCTGTCTGGCCGTGAAAGGCGACAACCGCCAGCACGCCATCATGGAGGGGCGGCGCTGTTTCGCCGTCTGTCCCTCCGATACCGCGGTGGCCCTGGCCCTCTACGATGCGCAGCTGGTCGTGGTCGGGCCGGCCGGTGAGCGGCGGATAGGGATCGGGGAGTTCTACACCCCCCTGGGCAACGTTCTGAACGGAAATGAACTGGTTAGGGAGATCGAGATCCCGGCACTTACCGGTCCGTGCCGGCAGACCTTTCACAAGTTCACCCTCAGAAAGCCGATCGATTTCGCCATTGTCAGTGTGGCAACCGCTGTCAGTGTCAGTGATGGCGTCTGTAGCGACGCTCGAATAGCCGTGGGCGCCGTGGCTCCTGGCATTCATCGGGCAATGGCGGCAGAGGAGTTCCTGCTGGGGCGTCCCCTGAACGAAGATTCGGCGGCCCAGGCAGGCGAACTGGCGGTAACGGGCGCACGGCCGCTGAGCCGTAACGGATACAAGGTTGAGATCGCCAGGACCCTTGTTGCCAGGGCCCTCCTGGGAAAAAGGGCCGGGGCTGGCGTTATGTCTGAGGAGGTCCGGACGTCGCAGGAGGAGGGGAGGCCGGGGTGCGACATCCACGGCCATGGTGGGCATGGGGCGGGCTAGCTATCCGAGAGGGTCCCGACTAATAACGGCATCGAATAGCGCAAAAAACAAACGAGTAGCAGGGACACAACCGGTGCGCTTGCAAGGGCCACCCACTTAAAGGAGGCGTGATATGAAACGGAGTATGGTCGTTATCAGTATGGTTGCCGTCATGGCGACCGCCACTGCTGCACGGGCTGACATCACGATTGGTGTGAACCTCTCTTCCACAGGCCCGGCGGCGTCTCTCGGCATGGCGGAAAAAAATGCCGTCACCCTCGGTCCCTCGGTCATTGCCGGGCAGAAGGTCCGCTACGTGGTCTATGATGACGCCACCGATACCACCGCCGCCGTGCAGAACGTGAAACGCCTGATCTCGGAGGGAAAGGCCGATTTTTTGATCGGGCCAACCACTTCACCGGCCGGCCTGGCGGTTGTTTCAGTAGCTGCTGAAGCCAAGACCTCCATGATCCAGCTTGCACCAAGTCCCGCCCCTATTGCCGCCGGTGATGAAAAGCGCAAGTGGATTTTCTACGGCCCGCCGACCGCTGATATCTACGCTGCCGCCCTGATCAGGCACATGGTCAGGAAAGGGGTCAAAACAGTTTCGGTAATCTCCGTGGATGATGCCTACGGTGAGAGTTGTGTTGCGGCATACAAGAAGCTCGCAGATCAAAAGGGGATCAAGACCCTGACTGTCGAGAAATACAAGAGAACCGACACCAGTGCCACCGGTCAGGTATTGCATGCGATGCAGGGGAATCCCGATGCAGTATATATCGCGGCCTCCGGGACGCCGGGGGCACTTCCGCATATTGCGCTGATCGACCGCGGCTACAAGGGCAAGATCTACCAGTCGGGCGGTTCTGCCTCCGCTGAATTTCTCCGTGTCGGCGGGAAGGCCTTGGAGGGTTCGTTCATGCTCGGATTACCTCTCCTTGCGGCGGAACAGTTGCCAGCTGACTATCCAGCCAAGAGAGAAGCTTTGGCGTTTGCGAAGGCCTATGAAGCGAAGTACGGACCCCGCTCCATGTTTGCTGCCCAGGTCTGGAATTCAATGAAGATCCTTGAAGCGACAGTCCCCAAGGCCCTGAAGGCTGGCAAGCCCGGTACGGAGAAATTCCGGGTTGCTTTACGTGACGCCATCGAGAGCACCAAAGGGCTTAAGGGCGCCGGGATGGTTTTAACCTTTTCCCCCACCGATCATACGGGGATCAACCAACTGGGCATGTGTGTGCTGAAGGTGGAAAACGGCAAATGGAAGCTGGAAGATCTCGCTGACTACAAGTAGTCCGAGGTAGTGCCAAGGGTGCCAACGCAGGGCGCTCCTGAATGACCGCCACAATATCGTTAACTGTGAGGGTAATTTCTTCTGGGTAAACCCCCACCTCTGGTGGGGGACCCCCAACGTTCGACAGTTCCGGAAGTATGCCTAGATGTTGCAGTTTCGGGTTTTGATTTTGTCTTAATCGATTGCGAATAGGCCCCTTGAGGGGCCAGCAATCGTAAAGCCCCCGGCTTTGCAGGGGGCGAATTACTTTAGACGGAATTGGGAGTTGTAGGGGGGGCAAGGGGATGTTGTCATGGGACTTGAATCCACAATAAGACGACGAGGGTGGCAAAAGGGGCGAAAGAAAAGAGCGGTGAGGCCAATCAGCAATGGCTGCTCCTTAACGGCTCCGTTGCCCAGGCACCGGTTCAGCTCCTTCCGACAAAGATACAAGACGAGGGCCGCCTTGGAGTGCTCTGAGTGTCTCGATATTGCCACTGCACGTGCGGCGAAACTCCTCGGAAATTCTGGAATCTTTCACCACCTGGCCCCAGAACCGTAGTGCAGCGTCCAGCGCCGAAGTCCATTCCAGGGCCGCTGGCGTTCGTCGCGGGGTAAACTCCGGTTTTGGGCCCCGTCCCTCTTTCGGACGATAGAGCATGGGCAACATGTCGTATGCCGGTGCCAGGCTGAAGCGCTTGTGGCTCAAGCCGGCCGGGATGAGCGAGATATTCCCGAAGTGTTGGTCAGTGTTCCCGATCAAATCGCCGAAAAGGGACAACCAACGAATCGCCGATCCCTCCCCGGGGGAGAGCAGCCTCTCTGCTTCCAGCCTGTTTGCCATCGTGACCCAGTTGCTACCCTGGCCAACAAATTCGTTATCGACAGCGCCAAGGGAATTCATCGGAAGCCGGCCGGAAAGGCCGATTCTGTCAAAGCGCCTGACCTCCAGGAAGGTGCGGTCGCCAGCCTGCAGGATCATGCTTTCAGCTGCCCGTATTCCCGATGCTGCGATGATTTCGGACGCGATGCTTTCGCAGATGAGCAGATCAGCCCAGCGCTGGCCTTCTTCCGTATCCATCCCGGGCGAGAACTTGACGAGTACATGGTGGATGTCGCCATCATTGATGATGGCAGTGAACTTGGGCTGTTCGCCGCCAGCTGATGAGCCGGCAGGGTCGCCCGCGATTGCTCTCTCTGCCAGCCTTGGGTACTCGCTCGCCCGCTCTGACAGATCTATGATCTGTTTAGGTGACGCCACCGCCTCGAAGTATCTGGTAATGGATTCGTGGCCGAGAATCAGGTTCCCCATACAGTCTTCACCGCGGTAGGAAAGAGCGATCAACATATGATCGTTGTTCCAGTCTATAAGACGCGGCGGCAGGTTCAGGTCCTGGTGCTGGCGATGCGCAAAGGCCCGCCCGACGAATCCCTCCGGACAGATGTCACGGATGAACCAGGGGAGGTCTCTATAGAGGACCGGCGGGCCGTCTTCAGCCGGTTCCCAGAAGTATGAGGATTCCCAGACCGAGTACAGCTTTCCTGCGATTCGTGCGTTCCCGTCCTTGTCGACCTGGCACACGGGGAATTCGTGGCCCAAACCTCTTATGTTCCTGGGTCGTGCATATATGGTCGACCGGGCCTTGCCGATTGTCAGGACGCTGTTGCCAAGGGATGTCAGCAACCTGGAAAGCGAAGCCTGGCTGATATCCAGACGCTTCATGAGTTCAGCGGCATTGGCAGGTCTTACCGCCAGGATTGCGAGCAGTTGCTGCTGGGACTTTTCCCTCGAAATTGTGCTCATTTTTGGTTGGATTCCTGAATTGATCATTGAATAGATAGTTGAATATAAGATTACGTTAAAAACCCAGGAGTGTCAACTAACTAGCAGTTGTGACGCTGGTCAGGGTGAATAGATTTTCGAATTGCCCCCCACGACGACAAGTATTTTGACATTTGGGGACAAATAAGGTGGGGGCAGGGCATCGGCTCAGCCCCGCCTGCGTTGGACTTGCCGGGAAAAATTCTCCCAAAGATTCATCGGCAAACAAAAAATGCTTGACGTTATTTTGGTATAGTGGTACCAGTTTACATGAATGTGGTGTTAAACGATGTTTTGTTGTGAAACAAATTACCCAACTCAACGATAGGAGGAAGAAACGATGGCCACAACAGACGAGATAATTGCCCGGACCGCACCGAAGCACCTGATCGATCACAACCTGATCGACCGAGACGTGGAGAGCCTGTGCGACGGCATGGTGCGATATGAGAAGCGGCCGGCCAAGCTTCGTGACGGCAGCGTGGCGGAGGGGATCTACAACGCCTGGATCGTCCTGAACAATCCCAAGCAGTACAACTCCTACACCACCGACATGGTCAAGGCCGTCATCCTGGCCTTCCGCCGCGCCTCGGCCGACCGCGAGGTGAACGCCGTGGTGTTCACCGGCGTGGGCGACAAGGCGTTCTGTACCGGCGGCAACACCAAGGAATACGCCGAGTACTACGCCGGCAACCCCCAGGAGTACCGGCAGTACATGCGGCTGTTCAACGACATGGTCTCGGCCATTCTCGGTTGTGACAAGCCGGTTGTCTCCCGGGTGAACGGGATGCGGATCGGCGGCGGGCAGGAGATCGGCATGGCCTGCGACTTCACCATCGCCCAGGATCTGGCCAACTTCGGCCAGGCCGGTCCCAAGCACGGTTCGGCCGCCATCGGCGGGGCCACCGACTTCCTGCCGCTGATGATCGGCTGCGAGCAGGCCATGGTTTCGGGTACGCTGTGCGAGCCGTTTTCGGCTCACAAGGCGGCCCGTCTGGGGATCATCTGCGACGTAGTGCCGGCGCTGAAGGTGGGTGGCAAATTCGTCGCCAACCCGACCGTCGTAACCGACCGGATGCTGGACGAGTACGGCCGGATCGTTCACGGTGAGTTCAAGACCGGTGCCGCCTTCAAGGAAGGCCAGGCATTGATCAAGGAAGGGGAGGTCGACCTCGGCATGCTGGATCAGAAGGTCGAGGAGCTGTGCGCCAAGCTGCTGGATACCTTCCCGGAGTGCATGACCAAAAGCCTGGAAGAGCTGCGCAAGCCGAAACTGCAGGCGTGGAACCTGAACAAGGAAAACTCCCGCGCCTGGCTGGCGCTGAACATGATGAACGAGGCCCGCACCGGCTTCAGGGCGTTCAACGAAGGGACCAAGGAAACCGGCCGCGAGATCGACTTCGTTAAACTGCGTCAGGCCCTGGCCAAGGGGACGCCGTGGACCGAGGAGATCATCGATAGCCTGATGCCGGCTGTCAAGAAGTAACAACTGACTGTCAACAAAAAGGCAAGATACGAACAGGCCCCCTCTTGATCCAAGAGGGGGCCTGTTCGTCAGATCAACGGTCCTGCATTAGCAAGTCCCCCTTTAAGAAAGGGGGGTAACTTACGGCACGACTACGGAGGGCAGGATGAAGGTCAAAAAACTGGATCACCTCTGCATAGCGGTGAAGGACCTCAATGCCGCCCGGAAGGTCTGGGAACCGGTCCTCGGCAAGAGCTGTCCTGACGACTCCTACGAAGACGAGCCGGAGAAGATCCGGGTTGCCCGTTACTGGCTGGCCGGGGTGGGGTTCGAGCTGATGGAGTCCACCACTCCCGACGGCCCGGTCGCCAGATGGATCGAGAAGAACGGCGAGGGGATCATGCTCGTTGGCCTCAACGTCGAGAACACCAGACACGCCGTTCAGGAACTGGAGGGGAGGGGATATCCGTTCATCCCGCCCGTTGACCCGCTTCCCGGCGACAGTACCGGTAAGGCCCGGCCGTTTAGGGACTGCGAGTATGCCATGATTCACCCGAAAACAATGAATGGCGTACTCCTCGAACTCATCGACTACCAGTGGAAGGAACTCGGAGATGAGGGGGCGCCCGATGTGGAATCGTGACAGCCTTGATTACGAAGGCGCCATCTATCGTCCCCCCAGCGAAGCCCGCTCCATCATCCTGCAGGCAACCATAGGCTGTTCCCACAACCGGTGCACCTTCTGCGCCAGCTTCAAGGACAAGCGGTTCCGGATCAAAGACCGGGCCACCATCGAGGCGGACCTGCAGAAGGCCGCCCGCCTCTACCGGGGTTTCAAACGGCTGTTCGTCGCCGACGGTGACGCCCTGATCATGCCGATGAACGAGTGGCGCTGGCTTCTGCCCGCTATACGCAACTATCTGCCGTGGGTGGAGCGGGTGGGTGTCTACGCCACCGGCCGGGGCATCCGTAAAAAGACTCCCGAAGAACTGGCATGGCTGGCCGACAACCGGCTCGGCATCATCTACCTGGGGGTTGAAAGTGGTGATCCGCAGACCCTTGACTATGTCCGGAAGGAATCCAGTGCCGAGCAGTTGATCGAGGCGGGACAGAAGGTGAAAGCCGCCGGCATCGGGCTGTCCGTGACCGTTCTGCTCGGTATCGCGCCAACCGGGCGCAGCCTTGATCACGGACGCCAGACCGGCCACCTGCTCACGGCCATGGACCCCGACTATGTCGGTGCTCTGTCAATGATCCTCTGCCCGGGGACCGAACTGGAAGAACGGGTAAACCGGGGAGAGCACCAGGTGCCAACGCCGGTGGAGCTGCTGGCGGAGCTGCGGGAAATGCTTGCCCATACTGAGCTGTCGCAGGGGCTGTTCATGGCCAACCACGCTTCCAACTACCTCCCCCTCAAAGTGGAGATGCCTCGGGGCAAGGCCAGGGCATTGGCCCTGCTCGATGCCGCGATCCAGGGGCAGGTACAGTTACGACCCGAATCCTATCGGGCGTTATAAGCGCTGGTGCTCTGCGCTCAGATCAGAATCAATTTTCAGTTCGATGTTTGATTTACCCATACCTCCAGAGCAATAATACTTCCTTAAAAACATGGAAAAGAGCTTGCCTAAGCGTTTCAGTTCGGAAGGTATGTGTGCGCCCGGAATCTGTTGCCGGACAATGAATTCCCGTCAGGTCACGACTGTCTGTTGTCTCGGAATAATACATATAATGAAATTACGTTTCACTGATTGAAAAGCTCGACACTCAGTCCTGAAACAAGCACTACGGCTGCCATTTTGAGATCACGGCAGGTATGATCCCCCGTAGTCTGCCCTCATCTCCTTTCTGTTGCAGGCACTAAAATAAAAATGGTGTTCTACTGAAAAAAACTTGACTGCAAGAATAAAAACGGTATTATGGTACCAGGTTGCTTCATTGCGGTCTGCTGGTGGTTGGAAATGCGATGGGAAGTGTGTCCGTGTATACAAAATTTGTTTGACAACGAATTATTAAAATGGTATTCTGGTACCAAGTTACGTGAATTGGTTTTTGCTGTTACGGGCGCGCTGTGTTTGAGTCGGTCTTGTTGGCCGACACCATGAATTAAGGTGATCTGGAAGGGGAGAGCGAATGAGGTACGCAGAGACTGGATACAATTTGGAGATCGACCTGTCCCGTGGAGCTATCGAGAGGGTTGCAACCGATCCGAGAGACACCGAGATGTATCTCGGTGGTCTGGGAACAAATGCCAAGCTGCTGTGGGACAGGGTCCCCCCTGAAGTCGATGCATTTTCACCCGATAACCTCCTGATATTTGCGGCAGGCCTGTTATGCGGAACGCCGGCTACCGGGTGCAACCGCACAATAGTTTCCACCATTTCTCCCCAGACCAAGTTGATGGCATTTTCCATGATGGGGGGGTTCTGGGCGCCGGAATTGAAGTATGCCGGGTATGACAAGGTGATCCTCCGCGGCAAGTCCCCCAACTTGGTCTATCTGTACATAAACAATGACAAGGTGGAGATCCGTGACGCTTCCCATTTGAAGGGCAAAGGGGCGATCGAGACCGCCGAGATCATCAAGAAGGAATTGAATGAACCGAGTGCTCAGGTGGCGGCCATCGGCTTGGCCGGAGAAAACCGGGTCTTTTATGCTTCCATCGAACAGGGCAGGTCAAGTGCCAGTCGCGGCGGTATCGGTGCCGTCATGGGAGACAAAGGGGTCAAGGCGGTCGTGGTGCGCGGGACAAAGGATCTCTGTGTCGCCAAGCCGCAAGAGTATATGGATCTTTGTAACGAAGTGCTCGGCTACATAAAACACCGGGAGGATAATCCGATCCCCGACGTCATGCCGATTCTTGCCGGCCTCGGGTCGCCGCAGGAGATGAAGGTTCATGATGAGAAGTGGCATACCGAGAACTTCAACTGGGGCAATGCCCGCACCCGTCGCAAGGATTTCTGGACCGAGGATGTCGACAAGGCCTGGGCGGAGACGATGGAGAAGGCCAGGACGCGCCTGATCAGCTGTTACAACTGCCCGATGAAGTGCGGTGCGACCATTTCCATGGAGGGGCTGCCAACCTACATGATGAAATGTTTCACCAAGCTCACCTATACCATGGGCGCCTATTCGGACCTGGATTTCGGTTTGCGGATCGCCCAGAAGGCCACTGAGTACGGGCTGGACGGTTTCTCCGCGCCGCAGGTGATGGCCTTTGCCCTTGAGCTCCTCGAGAAAGGGATACTGACCGACGCCGACTTTCCGGGGATGCCGGAGGATAACGAAGGACGATTCTTCTATCTGCTTGACAAGATCGTCACGCGGGACGGTATCGGCGATCTGCTGGCCAACGGTACCTATTGGGCGGCACAGGAGATCGGCAAGGGCGCGGAAGAGTACGCCCACAACAACATCAAGAAGCACGAGCAGTTGCCGCTCAAGCTCTCCATGCTGAACCCCATCTACTACCTCATGTATTGCACCGGGGAGAAGATAAACATCACCCAGATCGAAGGGCAGTTCCCCCAGGCACCGTATCCCACAAAAGAGCAGCGGGAGGCGTTTGTCAAGGACTGGTTCCAGGTTCCGGATGAGAAATTCAAGCAGATTTTCCTGGATTGGGAACCGCGCGGTGAAAAATCCATGCCGCACTACCCGACAGTGGACATGTGCTGCGATATCGTTGACTGGCAGGAGATGATGCATTACATCGATGACGCCCTCGGTCAATGTGCCGGTCTATCGTCATTCCCCCTGAAGCCCCCGTATCACATCCACAATTATCCGAAGTTCATCTCGGCAGGGGCCGGGATCGACATGGATAAAGAAAAGCTGACCAAGGCGGCCAAGCGATACCGCACCCTGGTCAGGGCCATAAACATCAGAAGGGGCATGAGACGGATCGACGAGACTCCGCCGGCGAACCACTGGAAAAACAGGTTCCCGGAGCTTGAGAAGGATCTGTTGGATTCGTACTACAAGCTCAAGGGGTGGAATGACGACGGTATCCCTACCAAGGAAACCCTGGATGAACTGGGCCTGGGCTACGTAAGCGAGGAATTCCTTAAGAGGGGAATTCTGGCGGGGTAGTGAGAACTTGTTCCTGCGGCATTAGGGACACACAAGAGTGGAGGGCGTGACCTTGAACAGTGATACGAACAAAAGAATAGTCAAAACCATCAATATCGATGCCGACAAATGCAACGGCTGCCGGGCCTGCGAGGTGATCTGCTCCGCTTTCCATGCCATGCCGAAATACAGCAGCAACAACCCGGCCCGCTCCAGGGTCAGGGTGGTGCGTGACCCGCTCAGAGACATCTATGTCCCCCTCTACGCGGGTGAGTACACGGAATCCGAATGTATCGGCCGGGACAAGTACATTATTGACGGCAAGGAATATGACGAGTGCGGTTTCTGCCGGGCCTCCTGCCCGTCCCGTGATCTGTTCCGGGAACCCGATTCCGGCCTGCCGCTGAAATGCGACCTGTGCGATGGCGAAGAGGAGCCGCTGTGTGTCAAGTGGTGCCTGGTTGGCGCCCTGACCATCACGGAACGGGAAGTTGATGTCGTGGACGAACAAAAGAAGGAAGAGATGGAGATTGGCCTGGAGTCGTTGGTAACCAGGTTTGGCATCGAGAAGGTAGCTGATGCGGTTGCGCAGATATCCAAAGAGAAACGCTAAATCGAAAGAACGGGACAGGTGATATCGTGGAGACCGTAACCCCTTATAAAGAAATAGTTGATGTCATCAAGGAAAAGGGTGGCGATTCTTTTAAGTACTGTTATCAGTGCGGACTGTGTGATTCGGTATGTCCGTGGAACAGGGTCCGGAAGTTCAGCATGCGCAAGATTGTCCGCCAGGGCACGTTCGGACTGGCAGAGATCGAGCAGGAGGATATCTGGCGCTGCAGCACCTGTGGCACCTGCCCCAGCCGCTGCCCCAGGGGCGTGAACCAGATAGAGGCCGGGGTTGCCCTGCGCAAGATCGCCGCGGAATACGACGTCTATCCGGGGCAGGCCGGCACGGTCCGCAACGTCGTGGCCAGTCTCACGTCCGAAGGGAACTCCATAGGCGGTGAGCGGGCAAAGCGGGGGGACTGGGCAAAGGATCTGCCGGTAAAACCTTACACCGAAGGGATGGAACTCCTGTACTTCACCGGCTGCTACCTGAGCTACGACCCGCGCATGAGGAAGGTTGCTGCCGCCACGGCCGCAGTGCTCAACAAGGCCGGCGTGGATTTCGGCATCCTCGGTTCCAAGGAGAGCTGCTGCGGGGAAAGCATCCGCAAGACCGGCAACGAGGATCTGTTCAAGCGGTTGGCCAAGGAGAACATCAAGCAGTTCATCGACAACGGGGTGAAGAAGGTGCTGGTCTCCTCTCCCCACTGCTACCATACCTTCAAGAACGAGTATCCCGAGTTCATGGTCAACTTCGAGGTGGTGTTCATCTCCCAGTACATTGCCCAACTCATCAATGAGGGGAGGCTCAAGATCACCGGGGAGTTCGCCAAGAGAGTCACCTATCACGATCCCTGCTATCTGGGGCGTCACAACGGGATCTACGACGAGCCGCGTGAGGTCCTGAAGGGCATCCCCGGTCTGGACCTGCGGGAGATGGCCGATAACCGGGAAAGCAGCTTCTGTTGCGGCGGCGGTGGCGGCAGGATCTGGATGGAGACCCCCAAGGAGGAGCGTTTCTCCGACCTGCGGCTTCGGCAGGCAGTCGATGTCGATGCCCAGGTGCTGGCCACCTCCTGTCCTTACTGCATCACGAACTTTACGGACAGCAGCCTGGACCTGGAGCCGGGTCAGGCGCTCGAGATCAAGGACATTGCGGAGATCGTCCTGGAAGTGATTGAGTAATCTGCCGGAAACCTGGCGACGGACGAAAGAGAACCGAACAGCAATTCAGCCGAAGGATAGACTTCTATGACTACCGCAGAGAGAAATATTGGTGACGTACTTATTGTCGGTGGCGGGATCAGCGGCATTCAGGCCTCACTCGACCTCGCCAATTCGGGATTCCGGGTTTATCTGGTCGACAAGTCGCCGGCGCTCGGCGGCAAGATGTCCCAGTTGGACAAGACCTTCCCCACCAACGACTGTTCCATGTGCATCGAGTCCCCCAAGTTCATCGAATGCGCCCGGAACCCCAACATCGAGATCATCACCTATACCGAAGTTGAGCGTGTCGAGGGTGAGGCCGGCGACTTCAAGGTGACGCTGCTCAAAAAGCCCCGATACATATCCGAGGAGAAGTGCACCGGGTGCAACATCTGTGTCGACTACTGCCCGGTTAAGATCCCCGATCCGTTCAACCAGAACCTGTCAGAGAACAAAGCGGTCCATATCTACTTCTCCCAGGCAGTTCCCCTTGTGACGTACGTGGACCCGGAAACCTGCCTCTACCTCAAGGAAGGCAAGTGTCAGATCTGCGTCGGTGCCTGCAAGACCAAGGCGATTGATCTCCACCAGAAGCCGGAGCGGATGGAGGTGGAAGTCGGGGCGATTCTGCTTTCTCCGGGCTACGAGACGTTCAATCCGAAGCTCAGGAACGATTTCGGCTACGGCAGGATGCCGAACGTCGTGACCAGCCTGGATTTTGAGCGGATACTCTGCGCCACCGGTCCGTACGAGGGGGAGATCCTGCGTCCCTCCGACAAGAAGCACCCCCACAAGATTGCCTGGATTCAGTGCGTCGGCTCACGGCAGGTAACCCCCGGAGGCAACAGCTACTGTTCGGCGGTCTGCTGCGCCTACACCCAGAAGCAGGTGATTCTGGCCAAGGACCATAGTGCCGATCTCCATGCCACGGTATTCCATAACGATATCCGGGCACACGGCAAGGATTTCGAGCGGTTCTATCAGCGGGCGGAAAAGCTCTCCGATGTCCGTTTCATCCGCAGCTATGTCACGGTGGGGAGAGAGATCGAGAGCAGCAAGAACGTCACCATCAGGTACTCGACCTTTGAAGACGGGGTCAAAGAAGAAGAATTCGATCTCGTCGTGCTGTCGGTCGGCCTGAACCCGCCGAAAGATGTGGAAGCGCTGGCCGAGAAATTCGGCATAGAGCTCAACCCCCAGGGTTTCTGCAAGACCAACCCGTACAATCCGATCGAGACCAACCGCAAGGGGATCTTCGTGAGCGGGGCCTTCCAGGGGCCGCTGGACATTCCGGAATCTGTCGTGACGGCCAGCGGTGCAGACGCCCTCTGCGGCCAGCTGCTCGCCTCCCGGCGGGGCAGGCTGGAGAGGGAAAGGGTCTATCCGGCGGAGCGGGACGTCTCCCAGGAGGAGCTCAAGATCGGGGTTGTCGTCTGCTACTGCGGCGCCAACATCGGCCGGGTCGTCGACATCCCTGCCGTTATTGAATACGCCTCCACACTGCCCAATGTTTCCTGGGCCGGCGAAAACCTGTTTGCCTGTTCCACCGAAAACGCCAAGCAGATATCCGATGCCATCGTGGAAAAGGGGTTGAACCGCGTTGTGTTGGCAGCCTGTACCCCGCGGACCCATGAGCCGCTGTTCCGGGACACCTGCCGTGAGGCGGGCCTCAACCAGTACTTCTTCGAGTTCGCCAACATCCGCGAGCACTGCTCCTGGGTCCACTCGCGGGAAAAGGAAAGCGCCACCGAAAAGGCCAAGGATATCGTCAGGATGTCCGTGGCCAGGGCCGCCCATCTGGAGCCGTTGCAGGAATTCCAGCTGCCGGTCGATCACACGGGACTGGTGGTCGGTGGTGGCCTGGCCGGAATGACCGCTGCCCTGAACATGGCCGAACAGGGTTTCGAGGTGTACCTCATCGAGAAGGAAACGGACCTTGGCGGCATGGCCAGGAGGATCAGCTATACCCTGGAAGGGATGGACGTGCAGGGACATCTGAGCGGTCTCATCCGCAAGGTGTACCAGCATCCCCGGGTGCACGTGTCGACCGATGCCACCATCATGGAGGTCTCGGGCTACGTGGGGAATTTCACGACCAGGGTGAAAACCCAGTTGGGTGCCAGGGAGATCAAGCACGGAACAGCCATCATCGCCACCGGTGCCCAGGAGTACAAGCCCACCGAATACCTCTACGGCGAGAACGAGCGGGTGTTGACCCAGTTGGAGCTGGAAGGGGAGATCACCCGGCAGAGTGAAAAAGTGCTCGGCGCCCGGAGCGTGGTGATGATACAGTGCGTGGGCTGCCGACAGGCGGACCGGAACTACTGCAGCCGCGTCTGTTGCAGCCAGGCGATAAAGAACGCCCTGAAGCTCAAGGAGATCAACCCGGAAATCGACATCCATGTCATCTTCCGGGATATGAGAACCTACGGCTTCAAGGAGAACTACTATCGCGAGGCGTCCAACCAGAATGTGAAGTTCATTCGTTACGAGCCGGATGGCAAGCCGGTAGTGGCGGCAGCCGGCAGCGGCTTCACGGTGACCGTGCCCGATCCGGTCCTGGGACAGGTCATGGAACTGGAGGCAGACCTGATCGTCCTGGCTGCCGCGGTCATCCCGTCCGACTCCACCCAGGAGGTAGGCCGCTTCTTCAAGGTCTCCATGAACCCGGACGGCTTCTTCCAGGAAGCCCACGTGAAGCTCAGGCCGGTCGACTTTGCCGCGGACGGGGTGTTCCTCTGCGGGACGGCCCACTATCCGAAACATATCACGGAAACGATCAGCCAGGCCTATGGCGCAGCCGGCCGCGCCGTCGGCATCCTCTCACGGGAGACGGTCACGGCCTCCGGGGCAGTCTGCGATGTGAATGAGAGCGCCTGTATATCCTGCGGGGCATGTATTACCTGCTGTAATTATGGCGCCATCGAGTTTGCCGATACGCCGAACGGCAAAAAGGCCCGGGTCAAATCGATCCTCTGCAAAGGTGACGGTCTCTGTAACACGAAGTGTCCCACCGGCGCCATCTACCTGAAGCACTACACGGATGACGAAATCTTCGCCCAGATCGACGAGGCGATTCCAGCCCGTAAAAAGGCCCACTAAGGAACAAAGCCAGGTATTCCCGGCTTGGAAAGGAGATAAGCATGAGTACAGGATTAGATCATAAACCGAGCGTCGTCGGCTTTCTCTGCACGTGGTGAGCGTACGGCGCTGCCGACCTGGCTGGAGTTTCCAGACAGCAATATACAACTGAAACCAAGATTATTCGCGTAATGTGCACCGGCAGAGTCGACTTGGCATTCGTGCTCAGGGCGTTCTCGAACGGCGCGGACGGGGTGTTCATCGGGGGGTGCTGGCCCGGCGAATGCCACTACGTCACCGAAGGCAATTTCGATGTACTGAAGAATGTGTATATAGCCAAGATGATACTGGAGCGGATCGGGGTAAACCCCGAACGGTTGCGTCTCGAATGGATTTCCGCCTCCGAGGGGATGCGCTACGCTGAAGTGATGAACGACTTCGGCAAGAAACTGAAGGCGATGGGGCCGCTCGGCAGAGGCGAGGGGATGGACGAGACCACCTTGAATCTCAAGCTGGAAGCAGTTTCGAAGATCGTACCCTACATCAAGCTGGTGGAACGTGAGAGACTACGGCCTCGTATGAAAAGCGAGGAAGAGTACAAAACCTACTTCGCCAGCGAAGATGTTGCCCGGCTTTTCGACGAATTGGTGATGGACAAGCTGGCGATCAGCGAGATCACACTACTCCTGCGGGACAAACCCCTTACCACCGGGGAGATTTCACAGTCTCTCGGCCTGAAGGCCTCGGTCGTGGCGAGACATCTGAAAAGTTCGACGCTGCACGGCTTGATCAGGTTCGACGAGGGGCAGAAGCGTTACGCACTGGCCTAAGCGAAGGACGAAGAAAAGGACGGCAACCATGGATATCGCGAAAATAGATGAGATCATCGAAAATCATAACGGCGAGGAAAGTTCGCTCATTCAGATCCTGCTGGATATCCAGAGCGAATATCATTGGCTTCCCAAGGAGGCGCTGGCCAGGGTCGGCGAAAGGCTGCAGGTGCCCATGAGCCGCATCCAGCAAATTGCCTCCTTTTACAAGGCCTTCAGCCTGGTTCCCAAGGGGCGCCATGAGGTGCACGTCTGTGTGGGCACCGCCTGCCACGTCCGTGGCGCCCAGCGTGTCCTCGATACGGTTCAGGACATTACCGGCATCGGTCCCGGCGAGACCGATGCGGAGTTGAAGTTCAGCGTGGAGACCGTCAACTGCCTCGGCTGCTGCGCCCTGGGACCGGTGATGGAAGTGGACGGCAAGCATCACGGCAACATCGCCCCGTCTCAGATCGCATCCGTACTGAATAACTGTGAGTAAGGGCCAAATTATGACAATGTTGAGCTCACCCGAAAAATTGGAATGCGCCAGGAAGGACATCGTCTCCCGGATCGATCCGACCAAGCCCTGTATCTCCGTCTGTGCCGGTGCCGGCTGTCTCGCCTCCGGGGCGGCCGAGGTCATTGCCGCCTTCAAGACGGAGCTTGAATTCCACGGCCTGACCACGGAAGTGAATACCAAGGGAACCGGCTGTCCCGGCTTTTGCGAGCGGGGGCCGATCGTGATGATCTACCCCGAGGAGATCTGCTATCTCCGCGTAAAACCCGAAGACGTTGCCGAGATCGTCTCCCATACCATCAAAGAGAAGAAACTGGTGGACCGCCTGCTCTATGTCGACCCGGCCACGGGCGAAAAGGCGACCCGGGAGTCGGACATTCCGTTCTACAAGAACCAGCAGCGAAACATTCTCAGCGAGAATCTCAGGATCGATTCCAAGAGCATCGACGACTACCTGGCCATCGGCGGCTACTCCGCGCTCTCCAAGGCTCTCTTCCAGATGTCCCCCGAAGAGGTGATGGGGGAGGTGAAGAAGTCGAATCTGCGGGGCAGAGGGGGGGGCGGTTTCCCTGCCTGGCGCAAGTGGGAGGAGTCCCGCAACGCCCCTGACCCGATCAAGTATGTGATCGTCAATGCCGACGAAGGTGACCCCGGGGCGTTCATGGACCGGGCACTGATCGAGGGGAACCCCCACTCGATTCTCGAAGGGTTGATTATCGGGGCTTACGCCGTCGGTGCCCACGAGGGGTTCATCTACGTCCGCCAGGAATACCCCCTGGCTGTCATCAACATCAATCTCGCCATCCGGCAGGCCCAGGAGCGCGGACTCCTCGGCAAGAACATCCTCGGGTCCGGGTTTGATTTCACCGTCAAGGTCCACATGGGCGCCGGCGCCTTTGTCTGCGGCGAATCCAGCGCCCTGATGACGGCCCTGGAAGGGCGGGCCGGCGAGCCGCGGCCCAAGTACATCCATACCGCCGTCAAGGGGGTTTGGGACCATCCGAGCGTCCTGAACAACGTGGAGACCTGGGCCAACGTAACGCAGATCATCAGCAAAGGGGCTGACTGGTTCACCCAGTTCGGCACCAAGGGGAGCACCGGGACCAAGATCTTCTCCCTGGTGGGCAAGATCACCAATACCGGTCTGGTCGAAGTGCCGATGGGCGTAACCCTGCGGGACATTATCGAGAAAGTGGGCGGCGGCATCCCCGGTGGCAAGCAGTTCAAGGCGGTGCAGACCGGTGGCCCTTCAGGGGGATGCATCCCCGAGGCGCAGCTGGATCTGCCGGTGGATTTCGATGAACTGACCAAGGCCGGCTCGATGATGGGGTCCGGCGGCATGATCGTCATGGACGAGGATACCTGCATGGTCGACATTGCCCGGTACTTCCTCGACTTCCTCAAGGACGAATCCTGCGGCAAATGCACTCCCTGCCGCGAGGGTATCCGACAGATGCTCAAGGTACTCACCAATATCACCATTGGCAAGGGTAAAGAGGGTGATGTCGAGCTTCTGGAGGAGCTGGCTGAGTCCACGGGTGCCGCCCTGTGCGCCCTGGGCAAAAGCGCCCCCAACCCGGTCCTGAGCACGATCCGTTATTTCCGGGAAGAGTATGAGGCGCACATCAAGCAGAAGAAGTGCCCGGCACTCTCCTGCAAGGAGCTGGTCGCGTTCCATATCGATCCGGACAAGTGCAAGGCCTGCGGCACCTGTTTCAGGCAGTGCCCCGCCGAAGCGATTGACGGCGGCAAGAAGCGGATTCATGTTATCGACCAGGAAAAATGTACCAAGTGCGGGACCTGCTTCGACGTCTGTCCGCCACGCTTCGGTGCGGTACGGAAGATTTCCGGCGAGCCGGTTCCGGCCCCCCTCCCTGAAGATAAACGAGCCATGGCTTAAGAGAGAAATGACATGAGTGAAATCCACTTGCAGATTGATGGAAAAGAGGTGGTCGCCAGCGAAGGGATGACCATTCTGGATGCGGCGAAGACAGTGGGGATAGCCATTCCCACACTGTGTCACCATGAGAAGCTGGAGCCGTACGGTGGCTGCCGGATATGCACGGTGGAAGTGGAAGTCCGTGGGTGGCCGAAGCTCGTTGCCGGCTGCATTTATCCGGTGGAAAAGGATCTGGTGGTACGAACCAGATCCGAGAAGGTGGACAAGATCCGCAAGGTGCTGTTGGAGGAGATGCTGGCCCACGCTCCTGACGCCGAGGAGTTGCAGGCGTTGGCAAAGGAGTACGGGGCGGACAGGGACCGGTTTGAAAAAGAGCCCTCGTTCTGCATCCACTGCGGCCTGTGCGTGAGGTACTGCGCCGAGATCAAGAAAAAGCATGCCGTCGGCTTCGTCGACCGGGGATCGAACCGGGAGATAAGCTTCATTCCCGAGATCGCCAGCAAGGAGTGCTGGGACTGCAAGGAGTGCTTCCCCCTCTGCCCGACATCGGCCCTCCAGGCGGCATACGTATTGGCAGAGTCGCTGATACCTCAGCCGGATGCAGAGTCGAGTTCCTGCTCCTGTTCGTGTTCCTGTTCCGGCAAGTCCGGGCACGGGGAGTAGCCGGCCGGTCAGCCTGGGCCGTGGTATAGTTTTGATTGGCCGGTAACGGCGTGGTCAGGCCTTGAAAGGAGCCGCATGGATGCTTCTCTTTCAAGGCCTGACCAGTTTTGTTTCCGATGTTTTTATCACGGGCTTGCTGAGATGGGGCGCGTGGGGATATAGTGCAATCGGTTAGGGGGCGTTTTCACGTATGACCGCAAATGGGAACCAACACGACGACAAGTATAACATCAGGGCAATCGAGCGGGCGCTCTCGGTGCTCGATGCCTTTGCCCGCGAGCGCCGGAAGCTCTCTCTGGACGAGCTTACCAAGCTGACCGGGCTTTCCAAACCCACCGTTTTTCGAATCCTTGCCACCCTGCAAAGGCAGAAATATCTTCTTCTGGACAAAAACGACGGACGCTACCGGCTCGGGTCGGTCTTTCTCACACTGGCCTCGTCGGTGCTCGGTTCGCTCAATCTCGGGGCGCTCGCCCGCCCCCACCTGATCGAGCTGCGCAACAGTGCCCAGGCCACGGTGCTCCTGGGTGCGCTCCTGGAAGATCATCTCGTTTATCTCGACAAGACCGAGGGGCGGGGACCGGTGAGACTGGCTGACGACATCGGCTGGCGGCGTGACCCTCCCAACTTCGGCATGCTGGGCATGACCCTCATGGCCTTTCTCGAACCCTCCGAGCAGGAGCGTCTGTTGCAGGAGTTTCCGCTAACGGCGCATACGCTGAAAACGATAACCGATCCCGATCTGTTCCGTCAGCGCTTGGCTGAGGTACGTCGGCTCGGGTATGTACTGGAGTTTGAAGAGGCGATTGACGGTGTGTGGGGAGTCGCAGCGCCGGTATGGAATGCGGCCGGTGAGGTGGTCGCCGCTGTTGGTGCGGCGTTGCCCGTGGGCCTGCAAAGCGAGGAGCGGGCCGCCGAGACTATAGCCAGTGTTACCGGCTGTGCCAGGGCAATCTCCTCCGACCTCGGCTACATGGGATAGCGCCTGCTATTCCCCTGTAGCAGCAGTTCGTTCCTGGATGCACCTCTCTTTTTGTCTCCCCTCTGCAGACGATCTTTATAGTCCCGCCTTCTTCATACACTACTCCCTTCAGCACTCTATCCGTAATTCGGCAGTTGCGAGAAGCCATCGTTCGGAGCTCGTGCAACTGCCGCTAACTGTATTGTTCAAGATGCGGAAATACTGTTTTGCCCATTGCTGCGAATCGCTGCATCTTCTCGTCGCGGAGGCTCGCGCTGCAAGATCGTACGCCACGGGGTCGGAGAATAAAATAGTGTTGACAATTTCTTTGCAGATCGATATTCTTGTGTAAAATAAAATATCATTTCACTGAGTGAAATGGCAGCGCCCGAAAAGGCGTTGCACAACTGGTGGATGACGGGCTGGCGTTGGGTGTGCGGCGCCAGTTGATTCGGTTTTGTTGAAAAATGGTAATTTGGTGCCGGATTGCTGTATGGGCCTGATGAGTTCTGACATTGTTCCTGGCAGTCGGAGACGGAATTGCCAACCAAGAAGGGGCAAGTAGATGAGATATACAGAGACAGGGTTTGATCTGGAAGTCGATTTGACCAAGGGCAATATCGAGAGAGTGGCGACCAGCCAGGAACTGACCGGCCGGTATCTCGGGGGGCAGGGCACTGCCGCGCAGATACTGTGGGACCGGGTTCCTCCGGAAGTCGATCCGCTTTCACCCAACAATCTGCTGATATTCAGCGCCGGTCTCCTTGATGGCGCGCCGGTTCCCGGTGCCAACCGTACCAGTATCAGCACGATCAGCCCCCAGTCCAACCTCTACATCAACTCGGGACTGGGAGGATTTTTCGGGCCGGAATTGAAGCAGGCCGGGTACGATAAAATCGTCATTCGCGGCAAGTCTGACAATCTGGTCTATCTGTGGATACACAACAACAAGGTGGAGATTCGTGACGCCGGTCATCTCCAGGGGAAAAACGCCCTGGAGACAGCAGCGCTCATCCGGCAGGAGTTGAAGGATCCCATGATCCAGGTGGCAGCCATCGGCCTGGCCGGGGAAAACCGGGTCTTTCAGGCGAGCATCGAACATGCCAACTCCAGTGCCTCCCGCGGGGTGGGGGTGGTCATGGGGGATAAGCGGCTGAAGGCGATAGCCGTGCGCGGGTCACGGGACATACCCGTTGCCCGGCCGGCCGAACTTTTCGAGCGCTGCAACCGCCAGTATGGAGATGTCTACGACAACCCGCACTGCGGCGATGTCTTTTTGAAAGAGGCTGACGATTCCTGGCATGTCAGCCACCTCGGCTGGCGCAATCCCCCCAACGGTTTTTGGAGCGAAGAGACCACCAGGGAACTGGCAGTGCGTGTCGAGCGCGATCATATGTCCTACCAGTGGGAAAACTACAGCCAGGAAATGGAAGAGGTGCACGAGACGATTGTGGAGAAAAGCGAGATCGTGCGCGGGACAGGGTGCTTCAACTGTCCCAAGAACTGCCATCTGGTGGTTTCCCTGCCGGGAGAGCGGATCTACTTCCTGAAAAACTACAGCCGGCTTGCCTACGCCATGGCGGCCTATCCGGATCTGAAGCTTAACTATGACGTTTTGAGCGCCATGCAGAACTACGGGCTGGACGAATTCGCCATACCGCAGGTTGTTGACTTCGTGGTCACGCTCCTTCAGGCAGGCATTCTGACCGATGCGGATCTGCCGGAGTTCCCGGCCGACAGCAGCGGCAGGTTCCTTTATCTCCTGGAGAAGATTGCCCGGCGCGAAGGGGTGGGGGATGCGCTGGCCAACGGCCTGTATCAGGCAGCCCGTACAATTGGCAAAGGGGCGGAAGCCTACGAGCGGAGCGCGAAAAAGATCGAGCAACTGCCAGTTAGGCTGCAAGAGGCCAATTACCCCCATTTTCTCATGTATGCCGTTGGCGACAAGATGAACATTACCCAGATCGAGGGCTCCTTCCCCCAGATACCGATTCCCGACCGCAAAGAAAGGGAAGCGTTTGTCGCGCAGTGGGATGCGGCCCCGGAGCGGTTCAAAAAGTGGTTCCTGGACTGGGAACCGGGTGAGCAACTCTCCATTGAAGCGGCGGTCAATATCGTCGACTGGAACGAGGCGATGCATTTCAGCGACGAGGCCCTCGGCATATGTCCGTTTCTCTCCTCGTTCAGAGGTCAGTACGGCGGCCACCCCTCCTATCACCTCCATAACCTGCCGACGTACATTTCCCTGGCCACTGGGGAGGAACTGGACGCGGAAGGGCTGGAGGCGATCGCGAAGAGAACCCGTCTTCTTGTCCGTGCCATCAATGTCCGGAGAGGGCTGCGCAGCTCTGAGGACAAAGTGCCGCAGGAGCTCTGGGAGAACAGGAATCCCGAACTGGAGCAGCAGCACCTCGATGCATACTACGCCTTCAAGGGGTGGACTCCTGAGGGGATACCCACCCGGGAGACGTTGGTCAGCGCGGGACTGGAGTACGTGAGCAGGGATTTTGCGGCACGAGGGATACTGACCGACAACTAGGATGTTAGCTATCCACAATAATTTTGAGGTATTTGAGGTAAACCATGAGGTACGCAGAGACTGGGTTTAATTTAGAGGTTGATCTGTCCCACGGAAGCGTGAAGAGGGTGCCAACCGACCCGAAATTGACCGAGCTCCACCTGGGGGGGCAGGGTACTGCCGCACGGATACTGTGGGACCGGGTTCCGCCCGATACTGATCCCCTTTCCCCCGCGAATCTCCTCATCTTCAGTACCGGTCTTCTGCACGGCACCCCGGTGCCCGGTGCCAACCGTACGTCTGTCAGCACCTTTTCCCCCTTGACCGGCCTCTATGTCAATTCCCTGATGGGGGGGTGGTTCGGGCCGGAACTGAAGTTTGCCGGTTACGACAAGATTGTCATCAGCGGCGAGTCTCCCGGCCTGGTCTACCTGTACATCAACAACGACAAGGTGGAGATCCGCGATGCCAGCCACCTCCAGGGGAAGGGATGCCAGGAGACCGCAACGCTCCTGCAAAAGGAGCTGAAAGAGCCGAAAATCCAGGTGGCGGCCATCGGGCTGGCTGGTGAAAACAAGATCTTCCAGGCCACCATCGAGCATGCCAACTCCAGCGCCTCCCGCCACGGGGTGGGGGCGGTCATGGGGGCCAAGCGGCTGAAGGCGATTGCGGTACGCGGGACAAAGGATGTCTATGTAGCCCAGCCAACAAAGCTTTGGGAGATTTGTCGCGGCAAGTATCAGGAGATTTACGACAACAAGAACTGCGGCGACCCGATGGCCCACGACCACAACGAAAGCTTCCATGTGGACAATTTTGCCTGGGGCAATGCGCGCACCCGGAGAAAAGACTACTGGAACAAAGAGCGTGAGGAGCAGTGGGTGGGGCTCTGGAAAGAGGTGCGTACCCGCGATTCCGGCTGCTACAACTGCCCCAAGGATTGTCACTACACGATCTCCTATCCGGGGCGGCATACCTATTTCCTCAAGTGCTTCAACAAGCTTACCTACAGCATGGCGGCCTTTGAGGAGATCGACTTCAATTACAACATCCTGGGGCTGACCAGCGCCTATGGCATGGATGGTTTTTCCACGCCGCAGGTGCTTGCCTTTGCCATCGAGCTCTATGAAGCCGGGATTCTGACAAAGGAGGATCTCCCGGATTTCCCCGCGGGTGGCGCGGAGAGGTTCTTCTACCTTCTGGACAAGCTGGTTCATCGCGAAGGGATCGGCGACGTGCTGGCCAATGGCGTCTATCGGGCCGCCCGTATCATCGGCAAAGGGGCTGAGGAATACGACCACAACACCACGAAAAAGGTCGAGCAGGTGCCGCTCAAGCTGGGGGTGGTCAACTACCCGTTCTTCTTGATGTACTGCACCGGCGAGAAGATGAATATCACCCAGATCGAGGGTTCCTTCCCCCAGGCGCCCATCGCCAACCCGGAGAAGCGTAAAAAGTTTGTCGAAAACTGGTCTGCCGCTCCGGAGCGGTTCAAGAAATGGCTGCTGGAGTGGGAGCCGAAACAGCACATGCCGATTGAAGCCGCCGTCAATGTCTGCGACTGGAACGAGGCGATGCACTACGTGGACGATGCCATCGGTACCTGCGCCTGGCTGTCGTCGTTCCGTGGGCAGTTCGGCGGGTCGCCCCCTTATCACCTGTTCACCCTCCCGGAAATCATAGCGCTGGCGTCCGGTATCGAGCTGGACTCGGACGGGCTGCTGGAGGTATCCAGACGGAACCGTAACCTGGTGAGAGCCCTCAACATCAGGAGAGGGTTGAGACGGGACGTGGAGAAGCCGCCGGAAGACCACTGGAAGGTACGGGACCCCGAGATGGAGCAAAAGCACCTTGATGCCTACTATGAGTTCAAGGGGTGGACCAAGGACGGTATTCCCAACAAGGAGACGCTGGACCGGTTGAAGCTGGAGTTTGTCAGTGAAGACTTCATACAGAGGGGTATCCTGACAGCCGACGGAGTCGCTCCATAGTGTCTTGTAATTGTAGGTTGGGTTAGGCGGTTGTATCGCCGTAACCCAACAGATCAGCGGCGCTTGTTGGGTTACGCTGGAGCTAACCCAACCTACAATTGATGCGGTGTTACATTGCACTAGCAGGAGACCGGCGCAACAAGAGCAGAATACAGCCAAGGGGATAGTAGCCATGAGCGATCAGTCACAGAAGAAGATAGTCAGAGAGATAAAAGTCGATCTTGATAAATGCATCGGTTGCCGCGCGTGCGAGGTAGCGTGCTCCGGGTTTCACGCCAGCCCGAAATACAGCAGCTTCAATCCGTCGCGTTCCCGGATCCGGGTGGTCCAGGACCTGGTCAATGACGTGTACGTGCCGCTGCGTGCCGGTGAGTATACCGCGGCCGAGTGCACCGGCCGGCAGACCTTCAAGATCCACGGAAAACAGTACACCGAGTGCAACTTCTGCCCCGCATCCTGCCCGTCCCGGGACCTGTTCAAGGAGCCGGATTCAGGTCTCCCCCTGAAATGCGACATGTGCGAGGACGAAAAGATGCCCATGTGTGTCGAGGTCTGCCGTCCCGGTGCCCTGACCTACGAAGAACGGGAAGAGGAGCGGGCCGACGAGGAACCGGCGCTGGGTGAGGTGGAGACCGGACTGCAATCGCTGGTCCACAAGCACGGCGTCCAAAAGGTCATGGATACCATTGCCCGCATGTCGCAGAATAAGTGAGACGATACGGCGCATGAAAAGGATATGAAACGTGGAAACTGTCGCCCCTTTCAAAGAGATCATTGATGTCATCAAGGAAGAAGGCGGTGATGCCTTCAAGTTCTGCTACCAGTGCGGCAAGTGCGATTCCGTCTGCCCGTGGAACCGGGTCAGATCGTTCAGCATGCGCAAGCTGGTCCGACAGGCCAGCCTGGGTCTGACCGAGATTGAAAGCGAAGACATCTGGCGTTGCAGCACCTGCGGCAGGTGTCCCCAGAACTGCCCGCGAGGGGTGAAACAGATAGAGTCCGGGGTGGCCCTGCGCAGGATCGCCACCCAGAACGACGTGTTTCCGACTGCCATGGAACCGCTCCGCACGGTGAGCGTGGGGCTCATGGGAGAAGGAAACCCCTTCAATGACGATCGGAAAAAAAGGGGCGACTGGGCGCAAGGGCTCTCGGTAAAGCCGTTCAAGAGGGAGATGGACGTGCTCTATTTCTCCTGCTGCTACTTAAGCTATGCCCCGCGCTTGAAGAAGGTGGCCGCTGCCACGGTCGCACTCCTCAACAAGGCAGGGGTGAAATTCGGCATACTCGGTGACAAGGAGAGCTGCTGCGGCGAAAGCATCCGCAAGACCGGCAACGAGGACCTTTTCAGAAAGCTCGCCAAGGAAAACATCCAGAACTTTATCGACAACGGCGCCAGGAAGATCCTCGTTTCCTCTCCCCACAGCTACCATACCTTCAAGAACGAATACCCCGAGTTCATGGTGAACTTCGAAGTGGTGTACGTCACCGATTACCTTAACGAGCTGATCAGGGACGGCAGGCTCACGCTGGACAAGGAGTACGCGAAGAAGGTCACCTACCACGATCCCTGCTACCTGGGTCGCCACAACGGCATCTACGACCAGCCGAGGGAGATCCTGAAGGCGATTTCCGGCCTGGAACTGGTCGAGATGGCCGACTCACGGGAAAACAGCCTCTGCTGCGGCGGGGGCGGCGGCAGGATCTGGGTGGAAACCCCGAAGGAAGAGCGGTTCTCCGATCTGAGGGTCGGCCAGGCCGTCAAAGTCGGGGCCGAGGTGCTGGCCACGTCCTGTCCGTACTGCATAACCAATTTTGAAGACAGCAGGCTGTCGCTCGATGATGGCGTTGCCCTTGAAATTAAGGACATCACGGAAATTCTCCAGGAACTTATTTAGGATCGAGGACAGTTATTTCGTAGGTTGGGTTAGCGGCCTCATCGCGTAACCCAACAGTCTCGATTGCTGCCGGCTTGGTCATGTTGGGTTACGGCATACACCCGCCTAACCCAACCTACAAAATCTGATTTAACACCTATAAAGGGATGCTCACGGTGGACAATGACATGGCACAGAAAACGTTCATAGATGTTCTGGTGGTCGGTGGCGGCATCAGCGGTATCCAGTCTGCCCTTGATCTTGCCAATGCCGGTTTCAAGGTCTATCTCATCGACAAGTCGCCCGCAATCGGCGGCAAGATGTCGCAGCTCGACAAGACCTTCCCCTCCAATGACTGCTCCATGTGCATCGAATCTCCCAAGTTCAACGAATGCAGCAGGCATCCGAACATCGAGATCCTGACCTATACCGAGGTCGAGAGCGTCAAGGGAAAGGCCGGGAACTTCAAGGTTGCCCTGGTGAAGAAGCCCCGCTATGTGATGGAGGAGAAGTGCACGGGGTGCAACATCTGCGTGGAATACTGCCCGGTCAAGGTCCCCGACCCGTACAACCAGAACATTTCCACCAACAAGGCCATTCATATCCATTTTTCCCAGGCCCTGCCGCTGATTCCGTATGTGGACCCGGAGGCCTGCCTCTATCTGCGGGACGGTTCGTGCACCATCTGCGCGGGGGTCTGCAAGCCGATGGCGATCGATCTCCATCAAGAGCCGGAGACGATCGAGGTGCAGGCGGGTGCCATCGTGCTCGCTCCCGGTTTCGAGACCTTCGATCCCAAACTCAGGAGCGACTACGGGTACGGCATCTTTGAGAATGTGGTGACCAGTCTCGACTACGAGCGGATTTTGAGTTCCACCGGTCCTTTTGAAGGGACGATCAGCCGCCCCTCGGACAAGAAGCACCCCCATAGAATCGCCTGGATCCAGTGTGTCGGCTCGCGCCAGGTAAATCCCGAGGGGGGGAACAGTTACTGTTCGGCGGTCTGCTGCGCCTACACCCAGAAGCAGGTCATCCTGACCAAGGACCACGACGCCGGCATGGAAGCCACCATCTTCCACAACGATATCCGGGCCTTCGGCAAGGAGTTCGAGCGTTTCTACCAGCGTGCAGAAAAGCTCTCCGACGTCCGCTTCATCAGAAGTTACGTCTCCATCGGGGAGGAGAATCCGGAAACCAAGAACGTGAGCATCCGGTATTCGACCGTCGATCAAGGGGTGAAGGAAGAGGAGTTCGACATGGTGGTCCTCTCCGTTGGCCTGAGTCCGCCGGCCGACGTCAGGACCATGGCCACCACCTTCGGCATCGAGCTTAACGAACATGGCTTTTGCAAAACCAAGCCAGCCAACGCCATTGAAACCACCCGGCCCGGCATCTATGTCAGCGGCGCCTTTACCGGCCCGGCCGACATCCCGGAATCGGTGGTGACGGCCGGTGGCGCCAATGCCCTCTGTAGCGAGCTGCTCTCCTACCGGCGCGGCGACCTCTCCCGGGAGCGTGAATACCCGCCGGAAAAGGACTTCGCCAACGATGACATCAGGATCGGCGTTGTCGTCTGTCTGTGCGGCGCCAACATCGGCCGTATCGTTGATACCCCCTCCGTCGTCGAATATGCTGCCGCTTTGCCCAACGTTGTCTACGCCGCGCAAAACATGTTTGCCTGCTCCACGGAGAACGCCCAGCTGATAGCGGATGCCATCGTTGAGCACAACCTCAACCGTGTGGTGCTCGCCGCCTGCACCCCCCGGACCCACGAGCCGCTGTTCAGGGACACCTGCCGGGAAGCGGGGCTGAACCAGTACTATTTCGAATTCGCCAACATCCGTGAACACTGTTCCTGGGTCCACTCCAAAGACAAGGAGGGTGCCACCGAAAAGGCCAAGGGCATCGTCCGGATGGCCGTGGCCCGGGCGGCCCACCTGGAGCCGCTGCAGGAGTTCCAGCTGCCGGTCAACAAGACCGTGCTGGTGGTGGGGGGTGGCATGGCCGGCATGACCAGCGCCCTGAACATGGCCAACGTCGGCTTTGATGCCTATTTGATCGAAAAGAGTTCCGATCTGGGCGGCATGGCCCGCCGGCTCCACTACACCCTGGACGGGCTGGAAGTCCAGCCGCTCTTGAACGACCTGATCCGCAAGGTCTACCGGCACCCGTCGATCCACATCTTACTGGATGCCACCATCACCGATGTCTCCGGTTATGTCGGCAACTTTGTCACCAGGGTCATCTCCGAAGGGCGTCACCGGGAGATCGCCCATGGCGCCGCCATCCTCGCCACCGGTGCCGATGAATACAAGCCCACGGAATACCTCTACGGGCAAAATGACCAGGTCCTCACGTCGCTCGAACTGGAGGAGCGGATCAGCAGGCGTGACGAGCAGACCCTCAATGCCCGGACCCTGGTGATGATCCAGTGCGTCGGCTGCCGTGAGGAAGGGAAAAACTACTGCAGCCGTGTCTGCTGCAGCCAGTCCATCAAGAACGCCCTGAAGCTAAAGGAGCTCAACCCCGAGATGGAGATCTACGTCATCTATCGGGACATGAGGACCTACGGATTCAAGGAAGATTACTACCGTGAAGCCTCCAGCAAGGACATCAAGTTCATCCGCTACGAGCCCACCGACCAACCGGTGGTGGAGGCGGCCACGGAAGGGGGGCAGCCGATCATCCGGGTCACCGTGCCGGACCCGGTCCTCGGCCAGAAGCTGGCCCTCGACGCCGACCTGCTGGTGCTTGCCGCCGCCGTCATCCCCTCGGCCGCGAGCCAGGAGATGGCCAAGCTGTTCAAGGTGGCCCTGAACACGGATGGTTTCTTCCAGGAGGCCCATGTCAAGCTGCGCCCGGTCGACTTCGGCGCCGACGGCATCTTCCTCTGCGGTCTTGCCCACTATCCGAAGCATATCACGGAGACGATAAGCCAGGCATACGCCGCTGCCGGCCGAGCGGTGAACATGCTCACCCGCGACTCCGTCACCGCCTCGGGCGCCGTCTGTGACGTCACCCGGAGCGCGTGCGTGGCCTGCGCGGCCTGCATTACCGCCTGTAAGTACGACGCCATAGAGTTCGTGGATACCCCGTACGGCAAAGAGGCCACGGTCAACCCGGCCCTGTGCAAGGGAGACGGTCTGTGCAACACCAAGTGTCCGACCGGGGCCATCTATCTGAAGCACTATACGAACCAGGAGATCTGGTCCCAGATCGACGCGGCGCTTCCGGAACTTGATTGAGCCCACTATCTGTACCGAGCCGGCCATTACCGGTGAGAAAGGAGACGAACATGTCTACATCCCTTGAGTTTAAACCGCGGGTCGTCGGCTTTTTGTGTACGTGGTGAGCGTACGGCGCTGCCGACCTGGCTGGAGTTTCCAGACTGCAATATACAACTGAAACAAAGATCATCCGCGTCATGTGCTCAGGCAGGGTCGACCTGGACTTCGTCCTGCGCGCTTTCTCCCGAGGAGCGGACGGGGTATTCATCGGCGGCTGCTGGCTTGGCGAATGCCATTATGTTACCGAAGGCAATTACGATGCCCTGAGCATGATGCATCTGGCCAAGAGGGTACTCGAAGAGGTGGGGATCAACCCCGACCGGCTGCGGCTCGAATGGGTTTCCGCCGCCGAGGGGATGCGCTACGCCGAAGTGATGAACGACTTCGGCCGCAAGCTCAAAGAGCTGGGTCCGATCGGCTCAAGCGAAGGGATCGACAAGGACGCCCTGAAGCTGAAATTTGCCGCGGTCAAGAAGATACTCCCCTTCCTCAAGCTGGTTGAGCGGGAGCGGCTGCGGGTCCGTTTCAAAACGGAAGAAGAATATACCAAATTCTTCAGCAGCCCCGAGGTGGACACCCTGATCCGCGAGGTGATTGCCGAAAACCTGGCAATAAGCCAGATCACCACGCTTCTGGCAAGGAACCCCCTTACCACCAGGGAAATCTCCGAGGTGTTGAGGATTGAGCCGGCCGAAGTGGCCAGATGCCTCAATGTTTCGTCGCGACAGGGATTGATCAGGTACAACGAAAGCCAGAAACGGTACGCCATTGCCTGATCTATGGGGCACGCGGCTAACCGGGAAGAGAGGGCAGGAACTATGGAGATCGGCAGGATTGACCAGATTATTGACAAGCATGGGTGCAAGGCCAGTTCGCTCATCCAGATATTGATCAATATCCAGAGCGAAAACCACTGGCTCCCCAAGGAAGTGCTGGAAAGGGTCAGTGAGCGGCTGGCAGTACCCATGAACCAGATTCAGCACATCACCACCTTTTATAAGTCGTTCAGCCTGGTTCCCAAGGGACGTCATGAGGTTCATGTCTGCATGGGTACCGCCTGTCATGTCCGTGGCGCCCAGCGTGTTCTCGATACCGTTGAAGAGCTGACCGGCATCAAGCCGGGCGAAACGGACGTGGATCTCAAGTTCAGCCTGGAAACCGTCAACTGCATCGGCTGCTGTGCCCTGGGACCGGTCATGGTGGTCGACGGCGAGTACCACGGCAACATTGCCCCGTCCCAGTTGGAAGACGTGTTGAAAATCTACGAGTAAGGAACTGTAAATGAATAACCTGGTCAAAATTGCGCTCAGATTTAGGTCAGATTTAGCCGAACTGATTGAGACAAACCGCAGACGTAGCAGGGCTACGTTGAGGATTTGGCGATTGAAGCTCGGCTAAAGATGGCCTGAAGATGAGATGCAAGATGCCCATATTATTTGTTTACAGTTCCTAAGGGAAGATCATGCCAAAGATAAATTCCTCCGCCGAATTTGAAGCATTAAGGCAGGATGTCTTGTCGTCCAGGGATCCGAACCGCCCCTGCATCGCCGTATGCACCGGGTCCGGCTGCCTCGCTCTCGGCGCGGCGAACCTGGTCACTGCCTTGAAGAACGAGATCCAGTCGCAGGGGCTGGAAAGCCGCATCGAAGTCAGGGAAACCGGCTGTCCCGGCTTCTGCGAGAGGGGCCCCCTGATCGTCATCTATCCCGACGAGACCTGCTATCTCAAGGTACAGCCGGCCGACGCCAAAGAGGTCATCGCCAGCGTGCTGGAAAAGACGGTCATCGACCGGCTGCTCTATGTCGATCCTACGACCGGCGAGCGGGTCGTCCACGAGATGGACATCCCCTTTTACAAGAATCAGTTGCGGCTCCTGATCGGCAACAACATCAAGCTCGACCCGACCAGCATCAGCGACTATCTGGCCATCGGCGGTTATGCTGCTCTGGAAAAAGCGCTCTGCCAGATGAAGCCGGAGCAGGTGGTGGGGCTGGTGAAGGAGTCGGGCTTGAGAGGGCGGGGCGGCGGCGGCTTTCCTTCCGGAAACAAGTGGGAATTCACCCGCAACGCTCCCGATCCGGTAAAGTACGTGGTCGTCAATGCCGACGAAGGGGACCCCGGGGCGTTCATGGACCGGGCCCTCCTGGAAGGGAGTCCGCACGCGGTCCTGGAAGGGCTCATCATCGGGGCCTACGCCATCGGCGCCCATGAAGGCTATCTCTACGTGCGCCAGGAATATCCCCTGGCCGTGGAAAACATCACCCTGGCCCTCAAAAAGGCCGAAGAGTACGGCTTTCTGGGGAAAAACATCCTCGGCTCCGGCTTCGATTTCACTGTCGAGGTGGCGCAAGGGGCCGGCGCCTTTGTCTGCGGCGAGGAAACGGCATTGATCAGGTCGCTGGAGGGGAAGGCGGGAGAACCGAAACCGCGGCCGCCGTTCCCTGCCGTGAGAGGGCTCTGGGACAAGCCGACCAACATCAACAACGTGGAGACCTGGGCCAATATCCCGCTGATCATCAACAAGGGGCCTGCCGCCTTTGCCTCGGTCGGCACCGCGGGGAGCAAGGGGACCAAGATATTCTCCCTGGTGGGGAAGGTGAAGAACACCGGCCTGGTGGAAGTGCCCATGGGGATCACGCTGCGGGACATCGTCTACAAGATCGGCGGCGGCATCCCCGGCGACAAGCGGTTCAAAGCCGTGCAGACCGGCGGCCCGGCGGGCGGCTGCATGCCCGAGTCGCTCCTGGACATGGAGGTTGATTTCGACCAGCTCACCAAGGCCGGCTCCATGATGGGGTCCGGCGGGATGATCGTCTTGGACGAAGAGACCTGCATGGTCGACTTTGCCAGGTTCTTCCTGGCCTTTCTGGCCGACGAATCGTGCGGCAAATGCGTCCCCTGCCGCGAAGGGATCCAGCAGATGCTGACCATCCTGACCGACATCACCCTGGGGAAGGGGAAGATGGAGGATCTCGATCTCCTGCTCCAGCTCACCGAGGTGTCCGGTGCCTCCCTGTGCGCCCTGGGCAAGGGTGCCCCCAACCCGGTAATGAGCACGCTGAAGCACTTCCGGGATGAATACGAGGCGCACATCGAGGGGAAATGCCCGGCATTCACCTGCAAGGAGCTGTTCTCCTTCTATATCGAGCCGGAGAAGTGCCAGGCATGCACGAGCTGCGGCCGGAAGTGCCCGGCAGGGGCGATCGCGGGCGGGAAGAACCTGATCCACGTGGTCGACCAGGCAAAATGCACGAAGTGCGGGGCCTGCCTGGAAGCGTGTCCCCCCCGCTTCGGCGCGGTGACGAGGATACCGGGCAAGACCGTCCCGTCCCCTCTGCCTGAAGACGCTAGAACAATCGTCAGGGGGAGCAAATAGCCATGAGCGAACTGGTCTTACAGATAGATGGCATAGAGGTTACGGCACAGGAAGGCGCGACCATTCTGGAGGCCGCAGAGAGCGTGGGGATAGCCATTCCGACGCTCTGCCACCACCACAAGCTGGAGCCGTACGGCGGGTGCCGGGTCTGTTCGGTGGAGGTGGAAGCCAACGGCAGGACGGTCGTTGTTGCCGCCTGTACCTACCCGGCAGAGAAGAACGTGGTCGTGCGTACCAAGACCGAGAAGCTCGGCCGGATCAGGAAGGCGCTGGTGGAGATGATGATGGCCCATGCGCCGGATTCCGAAAAGCTGGTGGAGCTGGCTGAGGAGTACGGGGCGGACAAGGACCGGTTCAAGAGGAATCAGTCGTTCTGCATCCATTGCGGTCTCTGCGTCCGGTACTGCAACGAGGTCAAGAAGAAGAACGCTCTCGGGTTCATCGACCGGGGAGCGAAGAAGAGGATCTGCTTCATTCCGGAGATCGCCGCCAAGGAGTGCTGGCAGTGCAAGGAGTGTTTCCCTCTCTGCCCGACCTCGGCGCTGCAGGCCGCCTTTGTGCTGAATGAGTCGATCACCCAGCCGGCCGCTTCGGCGGGCACCTGCTCCTGTGGCCATGGGACGGGGAAATAGCCGGCTGTAATGATAGCGTGTGAACTGAACACAAAGAGGCCTCCCGGGTTACCCCCAGGGAGGCCTCTTTGTGTTTGTATCCGCGATATGTAGGTAGGGGGGAGTCACACGCCACTACTGCAATATGTTACACCATGCCGTGAAGTGGCAATGGCCATGGATTTGCCGCCTCTGATGTTTCCGGACGGTGCCGGCGCGAAGTAGGTGAATAAACTCATTGGGCGCCAAAGCGGTGCCAAAACAAAAAAAACGGCTCACCCCGTTAAGGGTGGGCCGTTTTCGTTTCCCGGCCAGATGCTCCAGGGTTCTTGGAGCTGTCATTTTCCGGCAACCTGTAACCCTTTCCCTTAACTTCTTTTACAGCCAAACCTATCCAGTATTTAATCAAATAAATTCTATTAAAATACAGCTAGATCTTTAAGTGATAAAAGAAACATAGTTAGTGCATGTGATTTATTACTTTAGATATTCTACCGATAATGCTCAGTGTGTATAGTGTAATACATTGAAATTATAAAATATAATTAAAAGAATGAGTTGTTTTGAGTTGATATAACAAAATTATATTTTATGATAAAAATGTTGACAACATAAATTGCCCCCAATATAATACAAATAAATTCTAGTATTTATTCGACTTTAAGGGCTCATCTAGGATTCGCGCCACAAGTTTTCAGGTGGAGAGAAAAAGTCCGGTCGGAAGTAAGTGAAAAATTCAATCAAATAAAGGGGATGCAAATGGAACCTATGTTGGCAGGCCGTGTCGCAGTGGTGACGGGCGGAGGGTCGGGGATCGGTAAGGCTGCGGCGGAGGTGATGGCCCGCGAAGGAGCGACGGTCGTCGTAAGCGATCTGGATCTCCTGGGAGCGGAGGAGGTGGCTCACGGCATCGAGGCTAAGGGTGGGCGCGCCATCGCCGTACGTGCCGACGTCTCGAACATCGCCAACCTCGATGAGCTGATCGATTTGACGATAGGCAAGTACGGACGGTTTCACTGCGCATTCAACAATGCAGGGATTCCCGGCGAGGGGGTGAGCCTTATCGACCACACTGAAGCGGGCTTCGATGCGCTTATAGCCATCAACCTGAAGGCGGTCTGGTACGGGATGAAGCGGCAGATCCAGCACATGCTGGCCTGCGGCGGCGGGAGCATCGTGAATACCGCCTCGGTCGGCGGGCTGGTTGGTAAGCCGGGGCTCTCGGTGTACTGCGCCACCAAGCACGCCGTCATCGGTCTCACCAAAACCGCAGCGCTCGAATTCGGCAGCCGTGGCGTGAACGTCAATGCTATCTGTCCCGGCGTGATCAAGACCAAGATGGTGGAGACCGTGATTGGAGGGGATCCCGTGGTGGCCGCGGAGTGGGCCAAGCTGCAGCCGATCGGGCGGATGGGGACCCCCGAGGAGATCGGCGAGGCGGTCGCCTGGCTCCTGTCCGGGCGCGCCTCCCTGCTCCATGGTCACGCCCTGGTAGCCGACGGCGGGCTGGTGGTGGCGTGACGCGAGACGCAAAGCTAACCGTGCGGCGCCAGTGCCGCGAAAGGAGGCCGGAGATGCATTTTGATGAGGAACTGCTGCGCAAGCTCTACGTCGACATGGTGCGGGTGAGAACTCTCGACAAGAAGATGATCGAGTGCCTGATGGCTGGGAAGCTCGTCTCCTTCTATCACAGCTGCCAGGGGCAAGAGGCGCCGGGGGCGGGGCTCTGCGCGCTGTTGAACGACAGCGACTACATCTACTACAACCACCGGGGACACGGGATCAACAAGCTGCTTCCCAAGGGGATGAGCGCGGCCAAGATGCTCGCCGAGCACTATGGCCGCTCCACCGGAGGAGCCAAGGGGTTTGCGGGTTTTCACTACTGCGCTCCCGAGATCGGCATCCCTGGCATGGGTGGGATGGTCGGGGGAGAGCTGACCCTTGCCGCGGGAACCGGACTCGCCTGCCAGTTCAGGGGAGAGGGGCAGGTGGTGGCGGTCTGCTTCGGCGACGGAGCCACCGGCCGCGGCACGCTGCACGAGGCGATGTTGATGGCGGCGAAATGGAAGCTCCCGGTGATCTTTTTCTGCGAGAACAACGACATGGCCCAGTTCACCACCTTGAACGTCACCCACTCCAATACCGATGTCTCGGCCTTTGCGACCGGCCATGGGATTCCCGCGACCATTGTGGATGGCCAGGACGTGCTGGAGGTGTATGCCGCCGTAAAGGTCGCGGTCGACCGGGCGCGGGCAGGTGAGGGGCCGAGCTTCCTGGAGGTCAAGACGGCACGCTGCAAAGCGCATGCGGAGGGACTTCCCGACTTCTCCGTCATCTGCAGCGAAGGTGGGGAACGCTGTGCGATACGCGACACCTGCCGTTTCTTCCCCGACCAGTGCAGCGAGGGGGGGTGCCGGCCCAGAGCAGCGGTGAAGGAACTGGTGGAGAGGGACCCCATCGCCTTGTTGCGCGGCCGGCTTCTGGGGGACGGCATCCTCACCGATGAGGACCTGGCCCGCATCGACCGGGAGGCGCAAAGGGAGATGGATGAGGCGGCGGAGTTCTCGGAAAGGAGCCCGATCGCCACCTACGAGCCGGGACTCTTCGAGCGGACACTCTACGCCAGTTAGAAAGGAGGCTTCAAATGCCGGAGATCATGTACAAGGACGCGGTTCGCGATGCGATCCTCGAGGAAATGGAGATCGATGAGAAGGTCTATCTCCTGGGGGAGAACTGCAGCCAGGACTGCTGGGGGATGAGTGACGGGTTGTTGAGCAGGTTCGGCCGGGAGAGGGTCCGGAACACGGCGATCAGCGAGGCCGCCATCATCGGATCAGCCGTGGGAGCGGCGCTGGCCGGCTACCGGCCGGTGGCCAACATGATGTTCGTGGACTTCGTCATGTGCGGCGCCGACGAGGCCCTCCACAAGGCCGGGAAGTGGCGCTTCGCCCATGGCGGACAGAACGAGATCCCGCTGGTCCTCCTCGCGCCGTGCGGAGGGTACTCGAAGATCGGCCCGGAGCACTCCCAGGTGATGGAGTCGTTCTTCATGCGCTCGCCGGGGATCAAGATCGCCATCCCCTCCACCCCCTACGACGCCAAGGGACTTCTGAAAACCGCCATCCGCGACAACAACCCGGTCGTCTTCCTGCCCCATAAGAGCCTCATGGGGATGGTGGGAGAAATCCCGGCGCAGGAGTACCTCATCCCGTTCGGGAAGGCGGACATCAAGAAGACGGGGAGCGACGTGACCGTGGTTGCCATCGGCTATCTGGTGCAGGTGGTGCTTGAGGTGGCCGAGGTGCTGGAGAGGGAGCATGGCATTAGCATCGAGGTGATCGATCCCAGGACCCTGGAGCCGTTCGACCTCGACACCGTGGTCGACTCGGTGAAGAAGACCAAGAGGGTGGTGCTGGTCGACGAGGATACCTCGCGCTGCGGGGCGACCGCGGAGATCGGGATGCTGCTCATGGAGAACGCCTTCGACTACCTCGATGCGCCGGTCGCGCGGGTGGCGGCGGCCAATTACCCCATTGCCGCAGGCGCCCTGGAGCAGTACGTGCTCCCCCAGCCGCAGGGGATCGCCGACGCGATTGCCAAGGTCCTCGGAATCTCGCGCCAGCTGGACGTACGCGAGCAGGTGAAGCTCAGGGGCGGCTTCGGGTAGACCCTGCCCCGGCAGGCAGGACGGAGCAAACAAGCAACAGAGGAGGAAGAGATGCCAGTCCCGATAAACATCCCCAAGCTTGGAATGTCCATGGCGGCAGCAGATCTGGTCGAATGGAAGGCCTGCGAGGGTGACCGGGTCGAACAGGGGACCGTGGTTCTCACCATCGAAACCGAGAAGGTGAGTTGGGATGTGGAGGCGCCCGCGGCGGGGTTTCTTCGCATCATGGAGCCGAGCGGCAAGACGGTGAAAGTCGGCGCCCAGGTGGCATGGGTCGCGGCAACCAGGGAGGAGTACGAGGCGCTGGCGCGGCAGCTCCCCGAGGCGACGGTACCGCAGGTACCAGCTGCAGCGGGACCGGAGGAGCGGGGCGCAGAGCCCGCACCGACGCGGCCGGTCCCGTCTTCCCCGGCGGCGCGCCGGCTGGCGGGGGAACTCGGGGTTGATCTCGCCACCGTCCAAGGGACAGGCCCCGGTGGACGGATCACGGAAAAGGATGTCGCCGAGGCGGCTGCGAAACCGCGGGCGACCCCCCTTGCCCTGAAGATAGCCGAGCAAGAGGGGCTCGACCTGGCCACGGTGAACGGAACCGGTCCCGGTGGAAAGATCGGGAAGGCCGACGTGGAACAGGCCCTAGGCGCGAAGCAGCCTGCGACGCAGACCTCTTCCGGGGCGCTCAGGGTGGTACCGATGACCGGGATGCGCAAAACCATCGCGGACAACATGTATGCGAGCCTCCACAACACGGCGCAGGTGACCGTCTCGGCGGAAGTGGATGTCACCGAGTCGCTGAGCTTCCTGGCCAGCGCTCAGCAACGCTACGGAAAGAACGGCGCGGTCAAGGTCTCCTTCACCGACGTGCTGGTCATGGCGGTGGCCCGGGCGCTGCGGCGGGTTCCCGTCCTCAACTCGAACCTGACCCGGGACGAGATCATTCTCTTCGACGATGTCCACCTGGGGATCGCGGTGGCCGTCCCGGAGGGGCTGATCGTGCCGGTGCTTCGCAACGCGGAGCGGAAGGGGCTCCTGGAGATCGCCCGCGAGAGCAGGGAGCTGGCGGGCAAGGCACGGGAGGGGCGTTTGGGGATGGAGGAGATCACCGGCGGTACCTTCACCATCTCGAACGTGAGCATGTTCGAGATCGACGGCTCCACCCCCATCCTGAAGCCCCCCGAAACCGGCATCCTCGCGGCAGGGAGAATCCGCGCCAGGCCCGCCGTGGTTGACGGGGAGATCACCATCAGGGAGATGACCACCCTCAGCCTGACCTTCGACCACCGTGTCGTGGACGGTGCCGAGGTGGGGGAGTTCATGGGGCACCTCGGAGCCTACCTGGCCTCTCCGACCATGATGCTCACCTGAGGTGGTTATGGACGTCATCGACTGGGGGGTGCTCGATTTCGAATCTTCTTCAGGCCGGCAGCAGAGGCTGGTGCGGGCCCGTCTCGACGGCCGGGCTCCGGACCGCCTCATCCTGGTCGAGCACCCTCCGGTGGTGGCCATCGGGAGAAGCGGGGCCGAGAGCGACCTGCTCCTCTCCGAGATGCTGCTCAGGGAAAAGGGGGTGGAGGTGCGCCGCGCGGCACGCGGGGGGAAGACCACCTACCACGGCCCGGGGCAGCTCGTAGTCTACCCGATCGTGGAGCTGCGGCCCCGGGACCTGCACCGATACGTCCAGCTCCTCCTGGAGAGCCTGGCTGCGCTGCTCCGGGAATACCGCCTCGAACCGGTCAGGAGGGACGGGGAGCCGGGGATCTGGGTGCAGGGGAAAAAGATCGCCAGCATCGGCGTGGCGGTGAAACGATGGGTGACCTCCTACGGCATCGCCCTCAACGTGAACAACGACCTGGCCCCCTTCGCCTGGATCGTCCCCTGCGGGAACCCGAGGGAGAAGGTCACCTCGATGGCGGAGGAGCTGGGGAGAATGGTGGATTTCTCCAGGGTCAAGGAGCGGCTCGTGGCCCTGCTCCTTCCCGCCATTGGGAGTGAAAAAGGCACGACGAGGCATCCGAGCTGGTTGCAGCTTCGGGCGCCGGAATCGGGACCGATCGAGGCGATGGAAGAGATGCTTCAGGCGGAGGAGATGGCGTCGGTGGACGATAACGGGCCACTGAACCTATGTGGTTAGGGTGGTTAGCCAAGGAGAAAACAGTGACTGAACAGAGCTTCGACGTCGTAGTGATCGGCGGCGGCCCCGGAGGGTACGTAACCGCCATCCGGGCAGCACAGCTCGGGATGCGGGCCGCACTGGTGGAGCGGGAGCACCTCGGGGGGATCTGCCTCAACTGGGGGTGCATTCCTACCAAGGCGCTGCTTCGCTCCGCCGAGATCTACCGTCATCTCAAGGAGGCGCGGCGCTTCGGGGTGAAGGCGGAGCAAATCGGGTTCGACCTGGCGGAGATGGTGAGCCGTTCCCGCGGGGTATCGGCTTCGCTGCAGCGCGGTATCGCCCACCTGCTGAAAAAGAACCGGGTGCCGGTTTTCGAGGGGACGGGGAGGGTCGAGGGCCCCGGCCGGGTACGCGTCACCAGGGATCGGGTGCAAACCATGCTCCTGGCGAGCCACATCGTCATCGCTACCGGGGCGCGGGCGCTGGAGGTGGAGGGGCTGGAAGGAGACGGCAGGCTGGTTTGGACCTACCGTGAGGCGCTCGTCCCGGAAACGCTCCCCAGGCGTCTCCTCATCGTCGGGGCAGGGGCGATCGGCCTCGAGTTCGCCTCCTTTTACCAGGAGCTCGGGGTAGAGGTCACGGTGGTGGAGGCGCTTTCCCGGGTGCTCCCGTCCGGCGACGAGGAGGTTTCGCTCCTGCTGCGCAAGGAACTGGAAAGGCAGGGGATAACGATCCACACCTCGACCCGGGTCACCGTGATGTTCAAGGGGTCCGACCACGTGACTGCTACCCTGGAGGGGACCGGCGCCCCCGGGGAGCTCACGGTGGATCGCGTCCTCCTGGCGATGGGGGTGGTGGGGAACGTGGAAGAGCTCGGCCTGGAAAAGACGCGGGTCCAGGTGCAGCGAGGGGCGATCCGGATCGATGGATGGATGCGGACCGACGAGCCGGGGATCTACGCCATCGGCGATGTCGCGGGACCCCCTTGTCTGGCCCACAAGGCGAGTCGCGAAGGGGTGCTCTGCGTGGAGAAGATCGCGGGGCTGCCGCACCTTCGTCCCCTGGAGCGGAACCTGGTTCCCTACTGCACCTACACCCATCCCCAGGTGGCGGGCATCGGCCTTACCGAGAAGCAGGCGCGGGAGCGTAATGATCCGGTAAGAGTCGGCACCTTCCCCTTCGCGGCGAACGGAAAGGCGCTGGCTCTGGGGGAGACGAGCGGTTTCCTGAAGGTCATTTTCGATGCCAGGACCTCCGAACTACTGGGCGCGCACCTGATCGGCGCCGAGGTCACCGAGATGATCCAGGGGTACGGCATTGCCATGGGGATGGAAACGACGGCAGCCGAACTCGAGCAGACCATCTTCGCCCATCCGACCCTGTCGGAGATGATGCACGAGGCGGTGCTGGCAGCCCACGGGCGGGCGGTTCATATCTAGTCCGAACGGAGTGAAAAGAAGCGGAAAAATCGGTGCGGGTTCGCTGTGTGACAACCGGGTGGGTTCAAAGGGGGGAGCAAATGCGCAACATATTGCATGAGAAGCTTCACGGTCTGGGGAGAAAAGGCGACGGTAAGGGATATCGGCTTGGAACGGCGGCTGCGGTCATCGCAACTCTTCTGGGGCTTTCCAGCGGCGCGGAAGCTCTGGAAATCAAGACGGGAAACGAAGATGTCCAGGTTCGTTTCGACAATACGCTCCGCTACACGCTGGGTCTGAGGGTGGCCCAGCAGAATCAGTCGGTCATGGGCGACCCCGCCACCTCCAATACCGATGACGGGGACCGCAACTTCGCCCACGGCATAGTGAACAACCGGATCGACCTCCTCTCCGAGCTCGACGTCTCCTACCAGAAGCGGTTCGGGATCCGGGTCAGCGGCGCCGGCTGGTACGATGCCGCCTACGAGCCCCCCTTTGACAACACGAACCCCGCCTCTTCCAACCATCTCGACAACGGCCAGCCGGTGGCGGGGGGATTCAACTCCAGGGCGAAGCGCTATTACCTCGGCCCGAACGGGGAACTTCTGGATGCCTTACTTTTCGGGAAGGTCGTGGTGGGGGAGATCCCGGTCAACCTCAAGGTGGGACGTCACACGGTCTACTGGGGCGAAGGTCTGCTGGCGGGCGGCGCGATCCACGGCATCTCCTACGGTCAGTCCCCGCTCGATCTCGCCAAGGCGCTCCCCTTGCCGGGGATCGAGGCGAAGGAGCTCTTCCGTCCGCTGAACAGCATCTCGGCCCAGGTGCAGCCCACCTCTGATCTCACCATCGTGGGGCAGTACTTCCTGGAGTGGGAGCAGATGCGCTACCCGGAGGCGGGGACGTATCTCGGCTTCTCCGACGTGATGCAGGAGAGCGCCGAGTCGCTCATCGCGGCGCCGGGGGTGAGATTCCTGCGGGGCGCCCCGAGCGAACCGAACCCATTCCGGAACTGGGGCGTGGGCGTTCGCTACAGTCCTGAGGCGCTGGACGGCACCATCGGGGTCTACTATCGCAAGACCGCCGACCTCCAGCCGCAGGTCGCCATCCTGCCCGGCGCCAGCAGCATCCCCGGGATCGCCGGAACCTACTACCTCACCTACGGTACCAACATCGACATCGTCGGGGTCAGCCTTTCCAAGCAGCTTCTCGGGGTGAGCGTGGGCGCCGAACTCTCCCATCGCTGGAACATGCCGCTCAACAGCAATGCCGTCGTGGTCGCCTCCGCGCCGACCGACGGCCAGACCTTCGGCGCACGCGGCAATACCTGGCACGGCGTGCTCAACTTCCTCGGTCTGATCAACAAGACCCCCATCTTCGATTCCGCGCAGTGGATCACCGAGTTCACCTGGAACCACCTGGAGAAGGTGACCCAGAACCGGGCGGCGCTGAAATCGAGCGACGTCGGCTACAACGCGATCGACCAGGTCAGCAAAGACTTCTTCGGGGGCGCGCTGGTCTTCATCCCGACCTGGTTCCAGGTCGTCCCCGGAGTGGACATGACCCTCCCCTTCAGCTACGGCCAGGGGATCAGCGGCAACTCCGCGGTCGCGGCCGGCGGCAATCACGACTCCGGGAGTTGGAGCGCCGGCCTGGGCTTCGACGTCTTCACCAAGTACAAGGTCGACCTGAAGTACGTCAACTTTTTCGGGCAGATCGAGGGGGGCGTTGCCAACGATCTCGGTTCCGCGGGACTCAAAGATCGCGACATGGTCACTTTAACCCTCAGGACCACATTCTAGGAAGGAGAGACATCATGAGGCTGCGTGAATGCTTGGTTGCAACCTGTCTGGCACTGGCATATGCAAGCGTTTCCCTCGGAGCGGTAACCGCCGAAGAGGCAAAGAAACTCGGCACCACCCTGACCGCGGTCGGCGCCGAGAAAGCTGGCAATGCAGACGGGACCATCCCACCCTACACCGGCGGGCTCACCACCCCTCCCACGGGGTACAAACCGGGCTCCGGCATCCGCCCTGACCCCTTTGCCCATGAAAAGCCCGTCTTCTCGATCAGCGCGAAGAACCTGAATCAGTATGCGGACAAGCTTACCGAGGGGACCAAGGCGCTGATGAAGAAGAATCCCTCCTTCCGGATCGACGTCTATCCGACCCACCGCACCGCGGCGATGCCGAAGTACGTCCACACCGGGACCGCGCGCAATGCGGTGACGGCACAGACGGCCAACGGCGGCGTCAGCGTGAGGAACGTGAAGTCCGGGATACCCTTTCCGATGCCCAAGGACGGCTACGAGGCGATGTGGAACCACCTGCTCCGCTTCGACGGCGAGGCGTTCGAGTTCAAGTTCACCGTATGGAACGTCGATGCTTCAGGCCGCAGGACGCTCTCCTCCAAGGGGATCGAGATCCAGGAGTACCCCTACTACGACCAGAAAAAGCCGAGCACCGAGCATTCCATGTTCCTGAAGGTCACCTATCTCGAGCCGGCGCGGCGCAGCGGGGAGTCCATCATGTTCTATGACCCCCTCGATTTCGCCAGCAAGGGGAGGCGGGCCTGGCAGTATCTCCCGGGGCAGCGCCGCGTGAAGCTCGCGCCCGACATCGGCTTTGACGGCCCCGACCCCTCTACGGCGGGAACCGGCACCTACGACGACAACTTTATCTTCAACGGCTCGCTGGAGCGGTTCGACTGGAAGCTGGTCGGCAAGAAGGAGATGTACGTCCCGTACAACGCCTACAAGATGGTCTACGAGGTCAAGGCGGACAAGATGTGTCTGCCGAAGTTCCTCAACCCGGACTACGTGAGATGGGAGCTCCACCGCGTCTGGGTGGTGGAGGCGACCCTCAAGCCGGGGAAACGTCACATCTACAGGAAGAGGGTCTACTATCTCGACGAAGACAGCTGGGCGGCCCTTGCCGTGGACAAGTACGACGCGCGCGGCCAGCTTTTCCGGACCGGGTACTCCTCCATGACGCAGAGCTACGACGTCCCGGCGCCGCTCTCCGACCCGTGCGTCTTCTACGACCTCATCGCCGGCGGGTACTGCTTTGCGATCAGCCTCGCGGACGACGGCTATCTCCGCTACATCAAGCCGCTTCCCGCCAGGGACTGGAGCCCCGACTCGCTGGCCGGCAACGGGGTGCGGTAAGGCAGTTCAACGTTCAAGGTTCAAGGTTTTCAACACCGAACTTTGAACCTCGAACCTTGAACCCGGTTCTAAGGAGCAGCAGATGAAACTATTGATCACGATCACGGCGATGCTGCTGGCAGCTCCGACCTTCTCCGCCTATGGGGCCGGCACCTTCCAGGACGTGCTCGACATCCCGGCGGTGAAGAGCCCGCTCGCGGCGAGGACCCTCTACAACGGGGTCGCGCTGACCGGCAAGCGCCTGGTCACGGTCGGCCAGCGGGGGCACGTCCTCTACTCGGACGACCAGGGAAAAAGCTGGGTCCAGGCCGCCGTTCCGGTCAGCTCCGACCTAGTGGCGGTGCATTTCCCCTCGCCCCAAAACGGGTGGGCCGTGGGGCATGACGGCGTGGTCCTCCATTCCGTCGATGCCGGCGCGACCTGGACCAAGCAGCTCGACGGACGCGCGGCGGTGGGGATACTCTCCGGGTACTACGCCGCGCATCCGCCGACCGGCCCGGACGCCGTGCGTGCCATGAAGGACATCAGGCAGACCATCGAGGCGGGGGCGAACAAACCGTTTCTCGACGTCTGGTTCGAAAACGATTCGAGCGGCTACATCGTCGGCGCCTTCAATCTCATCTTCCACACCGCCGACGGCGGAAAGAGCTGGGAGCCGTTGCTGGACCGTTCCGAAAACGTAAAGCGCCTCCACATCTACGCAATCCGGCCGGTGGGGGAGGACCTCTATCTGTGCGGCGAACAGGGGATGGTCCTGAAGCTGGAGCGCAAAACCGGTCGATTCCGCGGGGTCGCCACCTCGTACAAGGGGACCCTTTTCGGGGTGACCGGCAAGCCGGGAGCGGTGATCGCCTTTGGGCTGCGCGGGAATGTCTTCCGGAGCACCGACGGCGGCGCGCGTTGGCAGAAGATCGAGACCGGGGTGCCGGCGACCCTGACGGGGGGGACGCTGACCGGCGACGGCCGGATCGTCCTGGTGAGTCAGGGGGGGGAGGTGCTGGTGAGCGGTGACGGCGGGGCGAGCTTTCGGCCGGTGAAGGTGGAACAGCCTTTTCCAGCTACCGGGGTGGTGGCCCTTGATAACCAAAGCCTGATGTTGGCGGGCTTGCGCGGCGTGAAGAAACAGCCGCTGAACTAGAGAACGCAAACGGAGGGAACTGTCATGGCCGTCGGAATGGACAAGATAGAGGACATGCCGGTAGTTAAGGACCTGAAGGAGTTCGACCAGGGCTCCGGCAATGTGCTGGAGCGGTCGGTCTTCAATCACCGCAAGATCGTGGTGGTGGTCTGCGCGCTGATCACCCTGGCGCTGGGTTACCAGATGTCGAAGCTCGTCTTCAACGCAAGCTTCGAAAAGATGATCCCCCAGAGTCATCCCTACATCAGAAACTACCTGGCCAACAAGAACGAGCTGCGCGGCCTGGGGAACTCCCTGGTCGTGGTGGTGGAAAACACCAAAGGAACCATCTTCGATCCGGAGTACCTGGAGGTGCTCAGGCAGATCAACGACGAGCTGATCCTCACCAAGGGGGTAGACCGCGCCTGGGTGAAATCGCTCTGGACACCGGTGGTGCGCTGGGTAGAGGTGACGGAAGAGGGATTCAAGGGGGGGCCGGTGATGCCGGACACCTACGACGGTTCCCCCGGGAGCATCGATCAGCTCAAGCAGAACATCTCCCGTTCCGGGATCATCGGGAGCCTGGTGGGGAACAACTTCAAGTCATCCATGATCTCGGTGCCCCTATTAGAGAAGGATTACGACACCGGCAAGCGCATCGATTACAGCGAGTTCTCCAGGACCCTCGAGAAAAACATCCGCGCCAAGCAGAGCGGCAGGGTGAAGATCCACATCATCGGCTTCGCTAAGCTGGTCGGGGATCTCATCGACGGGCTGATGCAGGTCATCACCTATTTCTCGGCCGCAGCCCTCATTGCCGCGGTGGTGATCTTCCTCTACACGCGCTGCCTGCGCTCCACGGCCCTGGTGATCGCCTGTTCGGCGGTGGCGGTTGTCTGGCAACTCGGCTTCGTCGCCACCCTCGGTTTCGAGCTAGACCCGTATTCGATACTGGTCCCGTTTCTGGTCTTCGCCATCGGCGTCTCCCACGGCGTGCAGAAGATGAACGGCATCATGCAGGATGTCGGGCGCGGTACCCATCGGCTCGTTGCCGCCCGCTACACCTTTCGGAGGCTCTTTCTCGCCGGCATGACCGCGCTTCTGGCGGATGCGGTCGGGTTCGCGGTGCTGATGCTGATCGATATCCCGGTGATCAGGGATCTGGCGCTCACTGCCAGCATCGGCGTGGCGGTCCTCATCTTCACCAATCTCCTCCTGTTGCCGGTCCTCCTCTCCTTCACCGGCGTGAGCCAGAAGGCGGCGCAGCGCAGCCTCCGGGAAGAGACCGAGGTGACCAGCGGGAAAGGGGTCGGCGCCGTCTGGAGTTTCCTCAACCGCTTCACCGAGCGCCGGTCGGCGACGGCGGCCGTGACCGTATCCCTCCTCCTTGCCGTGGCGGGGTTTCTGGTCAGTCTCCACCTCAAGGTCGGCGACCTCGACCCGGGGGCGCCGGAGCTCCGCCCCAACTCGCGCTACAACCTGGACAACGACTACATCACCAAGAACTATGCGCTCTCCAGCGACATGTTTTGCGTGATCATGAAGACGCCGGCCGACGGCTGTTACAAATACGAGTCGCTCATCGAGGCGGACCGTCTGGCCTGGACCCTGCAGCAGGTGCCGGGCGTTCAGGCCACCATATCCCTGGTCGATCCGGTCCGCCAGGTGACCTCGGGGACCTTCGAGGGGAGCCCGAAGTGGTTCACCCTGTCCCGTGACCAGAATGTCCTCAACTACGGCGGACAGCAGGCGTCGGTCAACAACCAGGACCTATTGAACAACGACTCCTCGGTGATGCCCGTGATCGCCTATCTCGCCGACCACAAGGCCGAGACGCTGAACCGGGTGGTAAAGGTGGCCGACCAGTTCGCCAGGGAGCACACCACCAAGGAGCGCTCCTTCCTCTTGGCCGCCGGGAGTTCCGGCATCGAGGCGGCCACCAATATCGTGGTGAAGCAGGCGAGCCACACCATGATGTTCTACGTCTACGGCGCCGTGATCATCCTCTGCTTCATCACCTTTCGCAGCTGGCGTGCCGTGGTGGTGGCGGTCCTGCCACTGGTGGTGACCTCCATCCTCTGCGAGGCGCTCATGGTGATGCTGGGGATCGGGATCAAGGTCGCCACCCTCCCGGTTATCGCGCTGGGGGTCGGAATCGGGGTCGACTACGCCCTATACCTTTTGAGCGTCCAGCTCGCCAAGCAGCGCCGGGGGGAAACGCTCAAGGACGCTTACAACCAGGCAGTCCTCTTCACCGGGAAGGTCGTCGGGCTGGTCGGGATCACCCTTGCCGCCGGGGTCGTCACCTGGGCCTTCTCGCCCATCAAGTTCCAGGCCGACATGGGGATACTGCTCACCTTCATGTTCATCTGGAACATGTTCGGGGCGCTGGTCCTGATCCCCTCGCTCTCGTTTTTTCTGCTCAACCATCAGCACGTAAAGGTGACGGCCCCGACGGCCGCTCTGAGCGTCGCGGGAGAAGATCTACAGGTTCATGATGGCAAAGAGGGGAACGGATTAATTAAAACAGAACCTCTCTGCTAGCGCGTTTCCGGTTGGACCATATCAGTTTCCGGAGGAATCCATGATGAAGGCGGTCGTTTTCAAGGAAGCAGGAAAAAAGCTGGAGGTGCGGGAGGTCCCGAGGCCCAAGGCGGGGCCGGGGGAGCTGGTCTTCAAGGTCGGCGCCTGCGGCATCTGCGCCTCGGACATCCATGCCACCGAGGTCCCGGGGATGCTGCCGCCGGGACAGGTGCTGGGGCACGAATGTGCCGGGGAGGTGGTGGAGGTCGGCCCGGAGGTAGCCGGCGACTGGAAGGTGGGCGACCGGCTCCTCTCGCTCCCGATGAAGGTATGCGGGACCTGTCCGGCGTGCCAGGGGGGAGACTTCACCCAGTGCAGCGCCATGATCATCCAGGGGTTCGACCTGCGCTTTCCGGGAGGGTATGCGGAATACGCCCCCGCCTTTGCCGCGATGGCGATGAAGATCCCCCCCGAGCTCGATGTGCGTGACGCGGCCGTGATCGAGCCGCTCGCCGTGGGGCTCAACGCCTACCGGACCGCCCAGGTCCCCCCCGGCTCGGACGTCGTCGTGGTCGGCGCCGGGGTCATCGGGTTGGCACTGGCGAACTGGGCCCGCTTTTTCGGCGCCGGGAGCGTGGCGGTCAGCGAGGTGGTGCCGGCGCGCATCGAGCGGGCCAGGAAGCTCGGTGTGGATCTGGTGATCGATGCCGGGAGCTGCGAGAACCCGGCGGCGGAGTTCGAAAGGTCCACCGGCCGGCCGTGCACGGTCATCTTCGAGTGCATCGGACGGCCGATCATCCAAAAGCTCATCGACATGGCTCCCTCCAACACCCACCTGGTGGTGGTCGGGGCGGGGATGCAGCCGGAGCAGCTGACGCCGTTTCCGGCGGCCATGAAGAAGATCCGGATCACCTTTGCCCTGGGGTATGACCCCGCCGACACCGCCTTCGTGATGCGGATGCTGGTGGCCGGCCGGATCAGCGCCTCTTCGCTGGTTTCGGCGACCACGGGGCTGGAGGAGGTCCCGGAGATGTTCGCGGCACTGCAGAAGCCCAACGACCACTGCAAGGTGCTGATTGTTACCTAGAGCCTGCGGTTAGAAAATGCTTGACGGCGCCCCGGAAGCGTCATTATAGGATAGTGCGGTACATCGTTTTACTACCGGAAAAACCGGGCGGACCGGCTCGTTGCCCCTCATTGGCCTGGGAAAAGAGACCTCATGATACCTGTAAAGCCCACTACACCCGCCAAGCGGCCCAGTCGCGAGCGCGGAAGAGCACGCCGGGAGCAACTGCTCAATGCCGCTGCCAAGTTGCTCCTGGACCGCGACGTGGAAGAGATAACCTTCAAGGAAATCTATGAGAACGCCGGCATTCCGCCGGGGTCAGCGTATCATTTTTTTGACAATGTGGAGTCCATTCAACTGGCCCTTTTTGACCGTTTCGCCGACGAGTTGTTCGAATTCATGATCGCAAGTCTTGACCCGTCGAAGCGAAGCAGCTGGATGGAGATACTCGACAACCTCGTCGACAACGTGGCGATCTTTTACAACACCAACGCCGCTGCGCGTCGGATCATTCTGAACTCCAAGGTGCCGATCGGGCAGATTTCCGAGCCGGACAAGCTGGCCGGACAGAAGACGGAAGAGTTGCTGAACCGGTACTTCATCCTGCCGGAGTTAACAAACCGGCTGGAGATCTTCGTTCTTTCCACGAAGATCGTGCACCTGTTTCTCTCGATTTCGGTGATCCTCTACGGGATGATCACAAAGGAGCTGATCGACGAGGCAAAGACTGCGTTCAAGGGGTACCTGAAGACCTACCTGCCGGAGAAGATGGAAAGAAGATGATTCCTGGCGCCGCCTGACAGCGGTTACTCGACCTTTGGGTTACAGACAGGTGGGAACGCCATGTCCAATGCAGCAACGACCCCGGCCGCTTCGGCGGGTTCCTGCTCCTGTGGCCATAGGACGGGGAAATAGTCGGCCGGATGGCCTTTGCCAGACTGTCTCAAGGAGCGGTGAAGAGTTGGATGAGCCAATGCCTGCGGCCGAAAAAGGAAGTTGCCTTACTTCCACCTGAACCGATTTTGTCCCCCGATGCGGATGTTGAGCAACAGGATCGCTTCGGATGATTCGGTCGGCACCCAGTAGAGCACCAGAAAATCTCGGGCGCCCGCATCCAAAACGTACTCTCTGACCGTGACGGACTTGCCGCCGACCGTGCGTCTCCGAACCGGTGCCACCTCCTCGAACCGTGCAATGTTTTCCAGCATGACGAGGTAGCTGGCGTGCAACCGCTCAATGAAGCGGACGGCGCCCTTATCCGCATATTCATCGAGAAACGACTGTAGGCGCCGCACGAACAGCGGCGTTGCAACGATCTCACGGCTCACGTCGGGATTACTCGATGACTGACCGGGCACGTTTCAAGGCGCCGGCAAACATCTCTTCCACGGCAGGGGCTTCCAGGTGAATGCCGGTCAGTTGATATTCTTCCCACGCTTCAAGCGCTTCGCTCTCGAAGATCACGTCCTCCTCTGCTGACTCCAGGGCAGGCGTGCCGATGGCTTCGAGTACCGATGCCATCGGCTTCCCCAGCCTGCGTGCCACCCGGTCGAGGCGCTCGGCAAACTGGTCGCTGACCCTCAAATTCAACTGTCTGCTCATGACATACCTCCTCATGCTTGCAAATGCTAGCACCTGACAGCTCGGCCGTCAATCCCTGTGAGGGGAGGGAACGAGAACTCCTTCACTTGCCGAATAAGAAATGAACTGAGAGCAGCGAGGCCTCCCGGAGAGTTAACCGGGAGACCTCGCTGCTCTCTATCCTCTCATTACGGTCAGTCGGTTTCCATCAGCCCATCTCGGGGGCGAAGGCCAGATCCTTTTCCTCCTTGGCCGCATGCTCCGCGCTGCGTGCAACCAGGGTCATGGCCACCGCGGCAATGGCGCCGGGGATCGCGAAGGCGAGGAAGTTGTAGGTCAGCGGCAGGTTGATGGCCTGCAGGGCGCCGCCCAGGATCGGCCCGGCAATCGCCCCGCTGCGGCCGACTCCCGATGCCCAGCCGATGCCGGTCGAGCGAATCGCCAGCGGATAGAACTGGGCGACATAGGCGTAGAGCAGAATCTGCGTTCCGATGGTGGTGGCGCCCGCCAGTGCCACCAGCAGATAGAGCACGGCCGTAGAGTTCTTGAAGCCGAGCAGGCTGATCGATGCCGCGGCGATGATAAAGAACACGATCACCACGCGCTTCAGATGCAGGCGGTCGCCGATCATTGCGCCGCCGACTGCGCCGAAAATAGCGCCGAAGTTCAGCACCAGCAGGAAGCTCAGGCTGGAACCGAGTCCGTAGCCGGCTTTGATCATCAGCTTGGGCAGCCAGGAACCCAGGGCATAGACCATCAGCAGGCACATGAAGAAACTGACCCAGAACGTCACCGTGCTCAGCGCCCGGCGTTCGGTGAACAGCGCCACCAGAGGGACGTGCTTGGTCTGGCCGGTGGGCATATTGTACTCATCCCCAGCCTGCGGCCTGAAGCCCGGTTCCACCCGGGAGAGCATGGTAGCGGCCTGGTCGTCGCGCTTGGCGCGCACCAGGAAGCCGACGGATTCGGGCAGAAAGTAGAGAATCAGCGGCAATAGCAGCAGCGGGATCGCGCCGACGAAGAACACCGCCGACCAGCCGAATTTCGGTATCAGGTACATGCCCAGGCCGGCCGACAACATGCCACCAACCGAATAACCGCTGAACATGATGCCGACCAGGGTGCTGCGCATCTTTTTCGGGGAATACTCGGTCATGAGCGCCACCACGTTCGGCATTACCCCGCCAATGCCCAGACCGGCAAGGAAGCGGCAGATACCAAATTCGAGCGGGTCGCGGGCAAAGCCATTGAGGAAGGTGAAGGAACTGAACAGCACCACGCAGATGGCGACCATCCATTTGCGCCCGTAGCGGTCGGCCGCCGGGCCGAAGATCATGGCCCCCAGCATCATGCCGAACAGGGCATAACTGCCGAGCGAGCCTGCCTGCAGCGGAGTCAGACTCCACTCCTTCATCAGCACCGGTAGCACTGCGCCGTAGATCACCAGGTCGTAGCCGTCGAAGATGATGACCAGCGCACACCAGAACAGCACCATCAGGTGAAACCGGTTGAATCGTGCCTCGTCGATCAACTTGTGTACATCGATCTTTCTCATGCATTACCTCCTTCGAGAGTGCCTTTCAGGGATGAAAGGCTGTTTAGTGAATTCACAGCGTGCTGTTGAGAGTGAACCGAGGCTTCATGTCCGGTACCTCTCGTTAACGGTACGGGCCTGTTAGTTGGAAAATATAGAATAATGTTTTGCAATTATGTTTCCAAGTAATTAATTAGATGGAAATAAAGGTTTGTGGATACATAACTTACCGTTTTTGCGTTGCTATAATGTTAGTATATTGGTTACATTGTTTTATATATAATGGCGTGTGGTCGGCTTGATATGTAATATTCTGATTCGTCGTGTAAAAAATTGATGGTGCCAGGAAGGGCCTTGGAGCGACGAGAAGCAGGTGGAAAGATGGGCGATTGGACCGCGTATCGAGGTATTGGCGATTAAGTAGAGAAGGGCCAGGGGGTGGAAAGCTGTTAAACCTGCAGATGGCGGCCAAGGGTGCCGTGGCCGGTCATCGGCCTTTTTTACGACACCGGATTGATCCGCATCAACCCTTCCTGGCAGATGGTCGCCACGAGTGCCCCGTCCCGGGTGAAGATGCTGCCCGTTGCAAACCCGCGCGCACCGGAGGCGCTTGGGCTCTCCATGACTAAGAGCAGCCACTGGTCGACCCGGCACGGGCGGTGGAACCACATGGAGTGGTCGAGGCTGGCCATCTGGGCGTTCATCTCCCGCAACGCTTTTTTGTAGGGGAGGACGGCGGTGCGAAACAGGGCGAAGTCCGAGGCGTAGGCCAGGATGGCCTGGTGCAGGTCAGGGGCAGGGGGAACCGCTTCCAGGGTGCGCATCCAGAGGGTCTGTAACGGGGGGCTGGTATCGGCCAGGTAGGGATTGGCCGGTAGAACGGGACGGATGTCCAGCGGTACCTGCCAGGCCGACCGGTCCTTGAACCGGTCCGGGTCAAGCTCGACCGCCTGCCGGCGCAGTTCCGCGAGCGACGGCAGATCGTCGGGACCGGGAACGTCGGGCATCCCGTTCTGGTGCTCGAAACCGCTCTCCTCCTTCTGGAACGACGCGGCCATGTTGAAGATGGGGCGCCCGTGCTGGATCGCCACGATCCGGCGGGTGGCGAAACTGTGCCCGTCGCGGATACGGTCGACGCTGTACACGATCGGGGCGGTCATGTCCCCGGGGCGGAGAAAATAGGCGTGCAGGGAGTGGGCGCTGCTGCCCTTCACGGTCCGGCAGGCCGCAGCCAGTGCCTGGCCCAACACCTGGCCGCCAAAGACGCTTTTCCCTCCGATGTCCCTGCTTTCTCCCCGGAAGATGTTCTCCTCGATCTGCTCCAGATCCAGCAGCTTCAACATGTCCTCTACACTGGAATGCATCATGACGGTTCCTGTTCGTACTGTTTTTTCCGGTAGCGGCACTGTTTTGCGCCACTGCCAGTATTTTAGCAAGCTCAGCTCCGTTGTGTAACGGGTGCATCGCGTGGATATAAACAGAGGGGGACTCCGGCATGGTTCCGAAGCCCCCCGATGATAACCGGACAGGATCAGAGATGCTCTACGATCCTTTCCTTTTTCGACTGCAGCCGGTTCAGGGCGTTGATGTACGCCTTTGCCGACGCCTCGATGATGTCCGTGGATGAACCGCGGGCGAGCACGGTCCGGTCTCCCTCTTCAAGCCGTACGGTGACCTCGCCCAGGGCATCGGTGCCGCCGGTAATGGAGCCGACGTTGTACTGCAGGAGCTTTGCCTTGGTCTTGGTCAGCTTCTTGATCGCCTTCAGGACGGCATCGACCGGGCCGTCGCCCAGTTCGGCGGTACGGCACTGATTCCCTTCGATGTCCATCTGCACGGTAGCCGTTGCTACGGCAAACGAGCCGCAGGTGACGGTGACATGGCTGAGCTTGAATTTCTCGTCAGCCTGGGTATTCACCTCGTCGGCCATGATGGCGTCCAGGTCCTCGTCGAACAGTTCCTTCTTCAGGTCGGCCAAGGCCTTGAAGCGGACAAACGCCTTGTTCAGCTGCTCATCATCGAACTCGTACCCCAGGTCTTCCAGCCGCTTCTTGAATGCGTGGCGACCGGAGTGTTTTCCCAGGACCAGGGCGTTCGTTTTCAACCCGACCGATTCGGGGGTCATGATTTCGTAGGTGGTCTTGTTCATCAGCACCCCGTGCTGATGAATCCCGGCCTCGTGGGCAAAAGCGTTGGCGCCGACAATGGCCTTGTTGGGCTGCACCACGATCCCGGTGACGGTGGTGACCAGCCGGCTGGCAGGGGTCAACTGCTCGGTGGCCACGTTGCACACGTAAGGCAGGATGTCGCGACGGGTCCTGAGCGTCATGACGAACTCTTCCAGGGAGCAGTTGCCGGCCCGCTCGCCGATACCGTTGATCGTGCACTCCACCTGCCGGGCCCCGGCCTGGATGGCGGCCAGGGAGTTGGCGACGGAGAGCCCCAGGTCGTTGTGGCAGTGGACGGAGATGATTGCCTGGTCGATATTGGCGACATTCTGCTTCAGGTAGGAAATGATGTCGAAATATTCCGTCGGTATGGTGTAGCCGACCGTGTCGGGAATGTTCACTGTGGTCGCGCCGGCATCGATGACCGCTGCCACCATCTCGGCCAGGAAGGTGCGCTCGGTCCGGGTCGCGTCTTCGCAGGAGAATTCCACGTTGCTGGTGTAGGACTTGGCCCTTTTCACGGCGGTGACCGCGGCAGCTAATACCTTTTTGGGCTCCATCTTCAGCTTGTACTTCATATGGATGTCCGAGGTGGCAATGAAGGTATGTATCCGCCCCTTTTCCCCGGCGTACTTCAACGCCTCCCATGCACGGTCGATGTCCTTCAATTCCGCCCGGCACAGACCGGCGATCTCCGGTCCCTTAATGGTCTGGGCGATCTTTTTTACGGCCTCGAAGTCCCCGATGGAAGCTATGGGAAAGCCGGCTTCGATCACGTCCACATTCAGCTTCTGCAGCTGCTTTGCGACTCTGAGTTTCTCCTCGATGTTCATGCTGGCGCCGGGGGACTGCTCGCCATCCCTGAGGGTCGTGTCGAAAATCCTGATGCTTGTCTGTTCATCCTTTTTCTTGGCCATTGCGCGGGTTACCTCCTGTTGTTGAATGTCGCTCGGCACGATCTGTCCGTGGTTGTCCCGGAGTGGTGCTGTACAGCATACCATGCCGGAAAAATAAAAAAGCCCCCGCCCCGACAAGGGGCAAAGGCTTTGCCTTCGCGATACCACCCTTTTCACCCGGAATTGCCATGCTGCTGGCTGCCGACGTACACTTCGTCAAGCCAATCTGCACGGAATCAAATCCGGGCCTCATTATACCCGTCACGTGGGTTTGACGTCCCTCCCTACTGCACGAACAGAAAAACATGTTCATGGTTCAGGAAGGAAGCTCCAAGGCGAGTTCACCGTTGCCGCCTGCTGATTCGCACCACCCATCAGCTCTCTGGAAGGGGCCAGCCGGTTACTACTCCTTTTCACAGCCTCTGTTCTATTCGATTTCTGAGAACAGTAGTGAAATGGAAAATTGTTGTCAAGCGTTATTCCGTTTGATTCTGCAATGTTTTGTCCGGCTGAACGAATGTTTTGCGATGTTGTCTAGCCGTGTGGATTGTCTTGTGAAATGGCTTTATGGCCTTTGTACAGAGTGCCTCTGAAGCAATGTCTCCATGAATGTTTTACCGGACCGCCTTCTTGGTGACGGCTATTCTTCATGGGTTGCTCTGTGGGCGAGGCGCTGAGATACCTCCAGATGTTGCGGTATTCGTGCATGTTGTCATTTGATAAAAAAGTGTTTGACTTGAGAGGGTGATGGTGTTATTTATTGATTATTCAATTGACTGGCTAGTCAATCAATTTGGCCAGCCCAGGCGTACAGGGTGTTAGGTGATGGGTGCATGAGTAACATGATAAAGTTACGGTGCGCCATAGTTAGGTATGAAGAGGATGGCAATGCCAAAATGTGGACTTGGTTGTGCTGGTATTGTGATTGGCTAAATAAATGTTTTACTGACTTGAAATGTACTGTGTTTGTCCCAAGGTAGGCACGGCATCTTTGTGAATGTATACATGGTTGACCAGTCAGTCAATGCGCTGTGCCTCGCTGGGCAACGGCTGTTTCGTGATTGCTCGGCGAATCGTCACCATGTTCCAGGTGTCTCTCGAATAATTTCCGGTTACCGGGAAGATTGTTAGGGGGGCGGTCAGTGCCTACCCACCTGGTCTTAGTGGTGGCTGTTGCATAGGCTGTTCAGGGTGTGGTTGCAGGGAAAGACTCAAGATTTGTTGGCATAACTACTTTTTATTGACAAGGATAGGTATGCTTGTATATACAATTAAATAATGGTTGATTGCGATGGGTGCTGCTTGGCTTTTTTATCCGGAAACTCGTTTGGTGAACAAGGATAAGTCTTGTAGGTACGGTGTGTTGAGCGTGTAGAAAGATGCTGGCGTGTGATGGGGGGGAGAGCGATGAGTGTTTTAAGCTGGCGTTGTGTTGATAGATTGATGTTTTGCGGTTTGGCACGAGGGCGAAGAGCGAGGTGAGTTGTTTAACTAGGGGCTGTATCAACCAATCATGGAGGTGGGTATGAAAGTGAGTAGATATTCAAAGGGCCGTGTAGGAATGATGCTGACTGTTTTCATGTCGCTTCTGTTGTCCTCCTTTATGCCTTCATTTGCCGCAGAGCCGATCAACATCGGCTTTACCACCGACTTTTCAGGTCCTACCGCCACCCTGACAATGGTGGAAGCGCCGGTGGTGGAGATGGTCGTGAAGGAGGTCAATGCTGCCGGCGGCATCAACGGCAGACCGATCAATCTCATTGTGCAGGACAACGCCTCTGACCCGGCCAAAGCGGTCGGCAATGCGAAGATGTTCAAGGAAAAATACAACGCCAAGGCGATCATTGCGGGGGTCACGTCATCCGTGAACATAGCGCTCAAGGCTTGGGCGGAGAAGAACCATGTCTCCGTCATTGCCTTTGACCCCCAGAGTGACAAATTGTGGGACAAGAAGGGTAAGTCCTGGTTCTTCCGCAGCGCGTCTCCCGCCTCTCAGCTCGTAGAGGCTTCACTGGCGAGGCTGAAGAAACTCGGCTACACCAAGGTAGCCTTTGAGGGAACCACCCTGGCGTGGGGCACCGATACCCTGGCAACGATCAAGGAAAAGGCTCATGAATATGGAATCACCGTCGTTGGTTCGACCCTGGCAGAGCCGAAGACCAAGGACCTGAGCATCCAGGCGAAGCAGCTTAAGGAAACAGGTGCCCAGGCACTGATCTGCTCGGATTATGAAGCAGAGACGGTCGTCTTTGCGCGGGCATTGAAGGCCATCGGCTGGAAGCCGTTCATCATCCATACGAGCGCCGCGAACCTCAATGCCTCGATGTCGCTCAGTTCTGCGGACATGTACGAAGGGTGGGAGACGGTAACGATAGCCGACAGTGCAAAACCCTTGGTGCAGAAGGTCTGGTCTAAGGCCGAGGCGTATACCGGCAAGAAGATCGATCACGACGAGAAGGCGATTCGTACCTACGACGCCATCAGCCTGCTGGTTGAGGCCCTGAAGAAGAGCGGAAATCCCAACGACGCAACAGCCATCCGCGATGCGTATTACAAGCTGGACAACTACGAGCGGGCGCTCGGTCAGAAGGGTGGCAAAGGCGGCTTTGCCGTCGGCAGAAACCATCTTCTCACTGCCGAAGGAGTAGTTATCTATACCCTCAAGTCCGGGAAGATGCTAGCCGTGAGATAGAGCTGAGAACGTCGCGAAACGTCGTCGGTTTCCGTCCCGAATGGAATCTGTTCGGGACGGAAACTCCCAACAACCAAGAAGGCTCGGGTGTCATATGGACAGTTTTCTTTCAAACCTGGTACCGATCATCATCGTCGGCCTCTCCCTGGGGAGCCTGTTTGGGCTGGTAGGCCTGGCCTACACGGTCATCATCAACGCGACGCAACTGGTGAACTTCGGCCAGGGCGACTTTGCCATGGTAGGGGTGGCGGTCTGCTGGGCACTGATCAGCAAGCTGGGGCTGCCGCTCTGGGTGGCGTTTCCCCTGGCCGTGGTAGCCGGCGGTGCCATGGGGTTCATCACCAACGCAGCCATCGTCACCCCGCTGTTGAAAAAGGATGTGCATCCGTTCTACCCGATCCTCGGCACCATGTCGGTCGGGACGATCGCGGCGGGCGCGGTCGGGATCTTCACCGGGTTCTACTGGATGCCGATTGAGCACTTCCTGGGCAACGAGCCGCTGAAACTGGGCGGCATCCCGATGGACACCCAGGGGCTTTTGATCATCGGTACCACCGTCGCCATCGTCACGGTTTACTGGTATCTGCTGCACAAGACCCGTCTGGGTCTGGCGCTGCGGGCCACCGGCTTCAACCGTGAAGTATCGCTTCTGGCCGGGATACGGGTGGGCAAAATGGCCAGCCTCTCCTTCGTCATCAGCGGCATGATCGCGGCCATCGCCGGGGTCCTGTGCGCGCCGTTCTCCGCCTTCACGGC
>NZ_VLLN01000020.1 GCF_007830735.1 Geobacter argillaceus | reverse complement strand
AGCCGATTTCTTGGGATTCAAGGAGCCGATCCGCCAGGCCCCTCCCACTGGCCCCCAAACCAGCAGATTGAGCAATTCACGTCACGGATTCAGGGATTAGTCATCGATTATACAGAAATTTAGCCAATTCAGTGGTAAGCGCTCTTGCCTTCTACTTTATCTCAAGAAAGTCCTGGAGGTGCTTAATAAGCTCATTTGCACCCTCACGTGTCAACTGGAGGTTTTGCTTTGTATTCTCACTGCGACTGTCGTCACCGGCTTTGTAGGTTCTTATTTGGAAAAGGTTCTGATCATACGATAAATCGGCGACTACATCTGAATGTATTCGAAGAGTCCCAACTTGCTTTATGAAAAACTTTTTTATTACAGCCATAACATCCTCTTTCAGTTACCGAAAATTTTTACCGTTGTTCTTCCAGCAATTCTGAGCAGTTCTGAATCATGAATACCGAATCGGAGCCATTCGCGATTTAGTTCGGCCATATCACGATTTGCCCGATTCCTTCGTACTTCACCTAACCAGACGAATTCTTCAGGGGTGTCGTCAACAGAGTCAAAATTGAAAAAAGTCACGTTACCATCATCACTAGCTTTGGAACGAGCAAGTACTCTGCCGGTTGTTTTATCACCGCGAAACTTGAAGGCCCTCATATTTCTGGGATGAGGCGAGATATGAAGCGCAGTATGGGTGCCACCTTCTTCTACGATTATCAAATTTGTTTTTCCTTGTGCGATCTCAATTTCAGCCACCAGAAATGTTCTTACTTCGTCGTTCAATCGAAGGGTGTCACACGCCGGAGTAAGACAGTAATAATACCTTTTCGTCGTGTTACCGCCTTCAGTCTTTTTTTGTCTCAGAATTGTTCCAAGCGTTAGCGATGGTACCCAGCCTTCAGCTGATTGAAGCTTCGACATACCAAATGCTTCTCGCTTTAAAGTAATGTGCCTGGAAAATTGACACTCTCCTACTTTAGCATCATGTTCTGTACCGTGTAACGCATGGGAAAGGAGCACCCTTTTGTCTTCGGGGAACTTCTTTTCCACAGCACCAACTTTGACTTTACCTTCCTTTATTCCGCTTTGAAGCAAACCTGAAATAAACTCCCCATCTATTGCATTAGTACTGTAGGCAGGTTGAGCAATTGGTTGTTTATTTGCGTTAAGCCACAGACTTACACTGTCCTTTTCCAGATATTTGTCGGCCACTTTATCTAGGCCGAGAGCTACATCACATTCGGACACAAAAAGCTCGCGAATCAACTCAGAAACATCGCTTGGCGGATCAGTGAGTAGTCTGTTGGTGACATAGGCAGCATCGAGGTTAGACGAGAACCTGGTAATGATATGGTGAACATTACGGCGAACTGCTGCCACTGCGGCCAATGCAAATGATGGTAGCAAGCCGTCAGCGATCTCTGTGAATGCTTCAAGTATTTTTAGGGGGAGTTCTGAACCAGTAGTCTCTTGTTTGTTGAGAACAAGCAAACCGTGATGTTCCCCTTTCGCGATGCCTTTTTCAATATTTGCCTTGTTATCTGGGAAATCGAGCCCCCCCTCTTTCAAAGCAGTTATTGCATCACGTGTAACCTCTCCGATTTGCGGCTGACCGGTGTAGATACAGATCAGCCGCATCCGACCTTTCTCAAGAGAATCTTTTCCGGCAGTAAACTTAAGGACCCTCATGGTTAATGTCGGGTCTTCATCCTTCAGGTACCAGTCCAGGATAACGATATCTGCGTGGGTAGTAGCCGCTATAATGCGTTTTAGTTTGGATTCCTCATCTGTATCGCTATCGTCAGGGAAAACGAACGCACAGGCAATTTCATGTTCAGCAAATGCATCCGAAACTTCTCGAACGTCCAGCTCGTGTTCATTTTTTTGTGCCCCCGGATCATTTTCTCCATCATGTTCATTGCCACCAGCTACGTGCTCATTATCTACAATTTCCTCAGCCACCGACTCGCCAATACCTTCATCAGCTGCAGCAGCTAATTTAGCAGTTAATGTGCCTTTGGGAGGCGATTTGACCAATACCGGCTGATTGTCTACAACGACTGCATTCATGACAAATTTCCGAACGGCTTCGAGACAATGTGCATGCCACGCGGCATTCATGTCAGCGACTTGTGGCTCACACATCCCTATTGCTCCTCCTCATTATCGGATTGAGTGGTTTTGATACGAAATACCGGCTCAACAGTTGATCCGGCTTGTAACAACTCCAAATCAAAGCCTTCTCTTTGGAGAGTATCGCGGGATATGGCCAAACCCATTCCCCGCCCTCCCGGCTTGGATGATTCACCGAATTCGAAAATGCGATCCCGTAACCGTTCCTCGATCCCGGGACCGCTATTCGAAATCAGGAATCCATCGCTATCGACATCCAGACGGATGATCTTTTCGTCTTTTGCTCCGTTGGCAACCCAGTAAATGGCATTGTCTACCACGTTGACAAAGGCTGCTAAAATTGAAGAGGAGATACATTTAACTTTTCGTGATAGAAACGTGTCAGTTGCAACAAGCTCAATATCGTTCTCTTCAAGCAATCTGCGGAAAATTCGGCGAATATGCAGACGTATTTCGTCACCCGAAAGTTCAACCTTTGTCCGATTAAGCCGCCGACCGAGAGGGTCGAGTAATTTCAAATAACCGTCCAAATGGTCAAATGAATTGCGCAACCTGGTGTACACTTTTTTCAAATCCGGGGTTCCGTCAGCCCATGGTTTCAAATCCCTCACCGCTACACGCATGTTGCGAGCGGTCTTTTCAAATTCATGCTGGAGGATACCAACAGCCATACCCATTTGCGCGAAGTCGGAGTAAAATTCCAGTTGCTCTTCGAGGCGCTGGGCCTTTTGCTCCAACGCTCCCACCCGGTCATCCACGGTTTCACGTTCTCTGAGCCCCTCGGTAAACTCGATCAATTGCCGCTTAATGGCTTCGAGGAGAGATATCTCACTCTCACGAATGCGAGCAAGTTCTTGCTCTAGCGTGACTCTGGCATCATCCAACTTGTCGGGATCTTCAGCGGTTTGACGTGTGAAATCTATAAGCAATTTTTCTGCTGTCTCCCGAAACTGGCTGAATTCTTCCCGAACTACTTCTTTCAAAGTTGTCCGGAGTTGTTCCTGGGCGGCATAAGCATCACTTCTTAAAGCGGATACGTCACGGACAAGTTCGGATTTTTGTTTTTCCAGGAGGTCCAGAGCAGCTTCGCGTCGCTGGGCATCTGTAATTCTGCTTGCGGTCGCTTCGCGAATGAGACTGTTTATCTCTTGACGAAGAGGAGTTATGATTTTCTCGCGAACATCAGCTGAAACACGCTGATAAGAAGCCCAGTCTTTTTCAAGTCGCGCGGTTAACGCCAAACCACGCGGCTTGGTAATAGTAACGGAATCCTCCAACTCACGAAGCCTCCCTCCCGTATCCGCCTCAAGCTCCCGCACCCCCAGGGCCAGTGCACCATCATCTTCTAGAGTTAGCAGACGTTCCAGTTTCCGTTCGACCCTTGTTTTGATTTTTTCAGCCCGACGCTCGAATTCACCGTCCTCGTATGCCTTGAAAAAGTCGTCGACTAACTTTTTGAATTCTTTTCTGCGCTCGTCGGCCTTTTTCTTTTGTTTTTTCAACAGCTCGGCTTGCGATGCCAGTTCATTCCGTTTTTCCCAGTACGCATCACTTTGCGGGGCGGTTTGTCTGAAAAACTCAAGGGCCAGGCGCTCGAAAAGGTTGATCAGAACATTTCTAAATTCACGATATGCTTGATTCTGCCGGAACCCTTCCCGTCCGGCTTTTTCATGTAATTTCCCATTGTCTTCATGGCTGATGGCGATGTATCCCATCATGCGGCGATAAGAAAAAAACCAGTCTTGGGCGCTTTTGGTCCGTCGCTTTTCGATTTCCAGGAAATCGTAATCGGTATTTCCGTATGGAAGTATCCGTATTCCGTTTCTGAAAATATATAATCCGCCGATACGTTCTAATTTGTCGATTATCGACTTGTGATCCTCCGCCTTCAATTGGGATTCAGCTTGGCGGCCCATAACATAAGAGAATTCTATGGAGAAAGGGCCACATGCGATGGCTTTTCCTCTACCTTCGGGCCAATTGCATACAAATGGGTGCGATTCACCATAAATCCGAACCGTACCGTTGAATTGACCGTATTCGTCAAAAATTCCAGAGATGTGATGGTCGGAGTTATTAAATTCATGATGTGTGAAAAAATTGGACGGTCCGATCAATTCGTTTGGCACTTCATCGAGATGGTGGTCACGGAATTCCGTCCTGATCACCGGGGTTTCACCTGTCATGGTGTTGGAAAAACCCAGAAGGAAGCGATCAATATTCGTAGGATCTCTATCTTTTCGCCCATCGATATCGTCGTTCAATTCTTCCGCCGTGGGCAGCAGGATAAAGTGCGTACCATAGCCATCCCCGCTCAGTGACAGAGGCACTTCACCTTTTTTCAACAAGTTGCGGAGTGTAGCATCAATTTTATCGGGAGCAACGGTCTTTGCCTTGTCCAATTCACCATTAAGACGAGAGAATTCCGTCTCATCGAGTTCTTCTCGCAACTCTTCAATGTTTTGACGTACACGACTGATGAGTTCATTAACATTCTCCCGCGTGGGTAGAGTCCCGCCGGGAAGTTCGATAATGGGCACATCGATCATGCCGATTTCCAATCCGGGCTGCTCGAATAGCCCCCAATGCACCAAGGCGACAACAAGATTGTGCATTTTTTTATTTGGGCGTACGGCACGGGTGAGTAACAGCGTAATTGGAGCTATTACGGCTATTGCCAGACGACCGATACCCTTTTCGCCCATGATTACACGACGGGGCAGATTCTTTGGACCAGTCCAACTATCGACCGAATCCGGCCGGTTGGCCTTAAGACGGCTTTCAGTGCCCAGAGTCAACCAACGATTTTCCACATCGTCGCGGGTCATTCCGTAGCCATCATCACGCAAGACGAGGAGCCGTGTACGTCGGAAGTAGTCAACTTCCGCCCGTTCCGCATAGGCATCATGAGCATTCTTGAAAAGTTCATGAATGGCTGTAGGTATACCGGCAATTTGCTGCCGACCCAGCATATCTACTGCACGGGCTCTAACCCGGAGTTTTGCCATTTTATCCCCTGAGTCTCTCTCGATCCAAATAAATTATGTACTTCTGAAACAATCCGCTCTGCCGGATCATGCTCCCAATACCTGAGAACCTGCCACCCGGCATTACTGAGCTTTTCATCAGTATCACGGTCCCGTGACCGGTTCTGGTCGATCTTGTTTTGCCACCAATCGCGATTATGTGCGGGAATGTTCCGATGCTCAGCGCATCCGTGCCAAAAGCAACCGTCAATGAAAACGGCAACTTTTTTGCCGGGAAATGCAATGTCGATGGAACGGCGTGGGGCGCCGGGAACCGGGTACTGCACTCGATAACGTAAACCACTTGCATAAAGCAACCGCCGCACCGCCATTTCCGGGCCGGTGGAATGTTCCGGCATGCTGCGCATGGCCCCCGAGACAGTTTCGGATATGGCCGACGGACGCTTCTTCATGTAGGCGTCAACATGCGATGGTTGCTTCGGGGTTTCGCACGCGTTGCAAGCAGCACTTGAGTGCCGGCGCCAGGGTCCGAATCATGTTCACGGGTACGGCGTTGCCAATCTGGCGGGCTATCTGGCCGGAATTGCCCGAGAAACGATAGTGGGGGGGAAACGACTGGAGCAGGGCCGCCTCTCTGAGCGTAATCGCCCGATTGTCGCGGGGATGGGCAAAGCGGCCTTTCGTAACATCCGTACAGCCGGTGGTCAAAGTGGGCGCCACATCGTCCCAGCGCATGCGGCCGTACACGTCCGGAAAATCGTTTTTCCGCCCTTTGTGGCACTTCAACTCCAGCTCCGGCGGCAATGACAGGCGACTCCCACCATCTTGCGGGATGTGCTGTAAGCGCTGCAAAACAATCGGCTGATGATTTCGGGCAAAATGCAGCGGGTCGTCGGGGTCGCGCTCACCGGAACAAAGCTGTCTCAACCCGCCAATAGTCTGACGAACGGTGACGGTGGGATGGGCATTGATCGAGTCATAAAACGAATTGATACATTCCCGATTTCGGGCCGCGACCATGATGCAGCGCTCACGACGCTGGGGTACGCCGCAATCAGCTGCGTTCAGTGTCTTGGGTTCTGCGAGCGTATAGCCGAGTTCAGCCAATTTATGACGCAGGCTATGTAACGGACCGGAGATCGCAATTCCGGGAACGTTCTCGAAAAACACAACCTCTGGCTCGAATTCTTTAATGAACTTTAGGCTTTCAAGAACCAAATCAGCCCGGTGGTCATCAGCCGAACGTTTCCGGTTCTGGCTGCTGAACGGTTGGCAAGGTGCACAGACAACAAGTAAATCCAGCCGTCCACTGAAACTAATGTTCTTTCGAATAGTGGCCGGATTCAGTCTGCGGATATCGGATGGAAAGAGATGAACTTCCGGGTGGTTTAGCCGGTAGGTTTCACAAGCGATGGGATCATTATCGATAGCGGCGAGAACGGTTATTCCCTCTGCCTTCATGCCTTCTGTTACGGCCCCCGAGCCGCAATAGATGTCAATTGCATTGAATTCACTTCTGATAGCCATGCGAGCATCCATTTTGGTTAGTCTCAAATCTGTAGCCCGTAAAGAGGCATTCTTAACCTGTTTTATACAATCGTAACGCCTTGAGTGCAATGGGGAATAAGAAATTTATGTTAGTGACATTGCCCGGCCTTCGGTATGTACGAGACAACCAGATGCCTCCAGCTCTTTACGAGGGGAGGTCACTTTCCGTTTCCCCCGAAGCCCTCTATGCCCTCTTCTTAATATACTTCCGGACAAACTCGATGGCTTCCGGCACATTCTCCCAGTGCTTTCCGGCCTCCTGCCAGTAGTACCACGCCTGGTCGGCACCGCCGACAGTATCCTCCAGCAACTCATCCCGTGTGGTCCCGTAAGGGAATCCACCTTCGGTATACCCGGCGATAAAGGCAAACTGGGCATCCGAATCCGGCAGGGCAAATTCAGGTTTCAGATTTTTCTTTTTCCTTCGGAATTGCCCCTGATTTCTCATTTTCGCTACTCCCCCCGCCTATGCTGCTCAGGGGATATTCCCCTCCAGAAAGGCCGCCAAGGTGGCGATGACCACCCCCTCGTATGTTCCAAGATCCAGCAGATGTCGGTCACCGGTGACGATCACCCCCGCCTTTGCCTCCAAGGCACATTCCAGAATCCGGTTGTCGGGCTCGTCCGTCAGTACCGCCAGCTTCCCTGAAGGTTTGACGACGGTTCCCACCGCGGCCACATGCTTGACCGCAGCGGTTATATGCTCATCGTCCCAGCGGAACTTTTCCCGCAGCTTGCGGGCCGTTTCGGTCAATATCGGTACCGAGGTAAACAGCTCAACCTCGCCGTGCACCGCCCGTAGCCACGCCGTCTCAGCGCGTCCACCAGGTGTTATGAATGCGGAGATGTAGATATTGGTGTCGAAGACAACCCGCACTAACGATCACCGAAGATCAGGTGTTCGATCTCGTCCTCGCTGATCCCCATCTCCCTGACCTTGCCGGCGCCGTACTCCTGCAGCTCGTACAGTTCCCCTTTAAGCTTGTTCTGCTTGTAAAAGGTGAACATCTCCCTGAACAGCTCACTGGCACTCTCACCTTTTTCCCTGGCAAGCTGCCGGTATTCAGCCGCCATGAGCGGAGGAACGGACAGGGTCATTACCGTACGTTGTCGTGATGGCATAGTGGGCCCCCTTGCTGTATTACACGGTATTACCATATCATGCATCCCATAACATGTCACGCAACCGGAGTGTAGATATAATCAAAAAGCCGCCCGGCAGCAAATACTGACCGGACGGCTTTTCGGAACTTACTACGGTTGCAGCACGCACACCTTCGTCACTTCTCCAGCAGACTCACCCCGGTCATTTCCCGCGGCTTTTCAATGCCAAGAATATCCAGCATGGTCGGCGCGATGTCAGCAAGCCGCCCTTCGTCCTTAAGACGCGCCTGCTTCCTGGCGTCATCCACCAGGACGAGCCAGACCGGATTGCAGGTGTGGGCGGTGTACGGCTCGCCGTTCTCCTCAGCCATCTGATCGGCATTGCCGTGGTCGGCGGTGATCAGCACCGTCCCGCCCAGTTCACGCACCTTGGCCACTATCCTGCCGACGCAGGCATCCACCGCCTCCACTGCCTTGATGGCCGCGGCCAGGATGCCGGTATGCCCCACCATGTCGCAGTTGGCGAAGTTGAGGACGATCACGTCGTACGTCCCCCCGTCCAGTCTGCGCAGGAGCTCTTCGGTCACCGGATAGGCGCTCATCTCCGGCTTCAGGTCGTAGGTGGCCACCTCCTTGGGGGAGGGGATGAGACAGCGCTCCTCACCGGCAAACGGCTCCTCGACTCCACCGTTGAAGAAAAAGGTAACATGGGCGTATTTTTCCGTCTCGGCAATCCTGAGCTGGTGCTTCCCGGCCGCGGCCAGCACCCCACCCAGGATGTTGGTCAGCGACTCCTGATCAAAGGCGATGGGGAGGCCAAAGGTGGCATCGTATTCGGTCATGCAGACATAGGACGAGAGCTTCGGCCTGACCCTATGCGGGAAGCCGGAAAATTCGTCCAGGGCCAGGACGCGGGTGATCTCCCGAGCCCGGTCGGAGCGAAAGTTGAAAAAGATGAAACCGTCGTTGTCGGCTACACTCCCGACCGGTGCGCCGCCAGCGGTAATGACGGTAGGGAGTACGAACTCGTCGGTCACGTCGGCGGCATAGGTCCTGGCAATCGCCTCGGCTGTTGAGGTAGCTGTCTCCCCCTCGCCAAGGACCATAGCGTTATACGCCTTCTCCACCCGCTCCCAACGGTTGTCCCGGTCCATGGCGTAGTAGCGGCCGCTCACCGTGGCAACCGTGCCGACACCGATCTCTTTGATCTTTGCCTCCAGTTCGGCCAGGTAGTCGCCACCGCTCCTGGGCGGCGTATCCCGGCCGTCCATGAAGCAGTGGACAAAGACCTCCGTGAGACCGTGCCGTTTTGCCAGCTCCAGAAGACCGTACAGGTGGGTGTTGTGGGAGTGGACCCCGCCATCCGAAAGGAGTCCGGCCAGGTGCAGCCGGCCGCCGGCCGCCTTGGTCCTTTTGAGGCAGTCGAGGAGAACCGGGTTCTCGAAAAAATCGCCATCGCTAATCGCCTTGCTGATCCGGGTCAGGTCCTGGTAGACAACTCGGCCGGCACCGATGTTCAGGTGCCCCACCTCGGAATTCCCCATCTGCCCCTCGGGCAGGCCGACCGCCATGCCGGAGGTGAGGATGCGGGTGTGGGGATACTCCTTCAGGCAGCTGCTCAGGTTCGGCGTGTCCGCCTGGGCAACGGCATTGTTCTCACGGTTCGGGTTGATCCCCCAGCCGTCCAGGATCATCAGCAGCAGCGGTTTCTTGGCCATGGCGCACCTCGGAGTTTAATGATGATACGGTTCGTTATTGAGAATGGTAAAGCCCCGGTAGAGCTGTTCGAGGAGGAAAATGCGGACCATCTGGTGGGTAAAGGTCATGCGGGACAGGGCAATGGTGCGGCTGGCACGGGCGCGGATCGGATCGGCGAAGCCGTAGGCGCCGCCGATGGCAAAGGCCAGCTCCGGGGTGCCGCGGTCCCGCTCCTTACCCAGAAAAGCGGCAAGCTCGGTGGAGGAGAGCTGGTCACCCCGTTCGTCCAGGAGGACCAGACGGGCAGTTGCAGGAAGGAGTTTGAGAAGCCGCTCCCCTTCCCTCCCTTTCGCCTTGTCGCTCGCCGCCCCCTTTTCCTCCCTCGCCTCGGCAAGTTCCAGAGGCACGTAGCGCCTGATCCGGCCGGCATATTCGTCAATGCCGCGCCGCACCCACTCCTCTTGGGTCTTGCCGACCCAGAGGACCTTAAGCTTCACGCGATGCCTTCTCCCACTGATACTCGGCGGGAATCGGAAGCTCCGGCGCCGCAGCCCAGAGCTCGTCCAGGTTGTAGTACCGCCGGAGTTCCTCCACGAAGACATGGACGATCACGTCACCATAGTCGATGACCACCCATTTCCCTTCCTTTTCCCCTTCCATGTCCAGCGGCTTGCCGAACTTCTTCAGCCCCTTGCGGACCGAGTCGGCAATGGCCTGCACCTGCTTGTCGGAACTGCCGGAGGCGATGACCAGGTAGTCGGCGATGGTAGACAGACGGCGGATTTCCAGGGCGGTTACATCCAGGGCCTTCTTGTCGAGGGCGAGACGGGCACACTGGAGGGCCCGCTCTTCGGCGGTCAGAATCGGTTTATCGGACATCTTCATAGATCCTTTGTTCGGTTATGTATTGCGCAACAGCGTCGGGCACGAGGTAACGGAGCGAATGCCCCCCGTACGCCAGTTCGCGGATCGCGCTGGAGGAAATGGCCAGCGGCATGCCGGCCAGGTAATGGACGTAAAAGCCGGACCGGTGGATCAAAAGTTCGCCGGCCCGATGGCTCTCGAACTCCCCGGCAATGGCAGCCGGCAGGGCCGCCCTCAGATCAGATATTTTCCCGCCGGGCCGCTCCACCACAGCGATGTTGCAGCAGGCAAAGAGCTCGGCGTAGCGGTACCAGGAGGCGATTTCCAGGAACGAGTCACTGCCGATGATGAAGAAGAGCTCGTCCTCCGGGTGCAGCTGCCTCAGCTCAAGCAGCGTGTGGATGGAGTAGGAGGGCCCCCCCCGCTTCCCTTCCAGGTCCGATACGCTGAAGGCCGGGTTGTTGGCGATTGCCAGCTCCACCATGGCATACCGGTGGCCAAAGGAGAGTTCGCCGGCCAGCGGCTTGTGCGGCGGGGCGGCAGCGGGCATGAAGACCACCCGGTCCAGCCCCAGCCGGTCCCTGACCTCCTCGGCAATGCGGAGATGGGCAATATGGATCGGGTTGAACGTGCCGCCGATAATACCGATCTTCATCTGTTACCGGTCCCCAGTCACTGCCGTACCTGTCCGTCACCGTAGACGATAAACTTCGTCGTCGTCAGGTCTTCCAGCCCCATGGGGCCGAAGGAGTGGAGCTTGGTGGTGGAGATGCCGATCTCGGCCCCGAGCCCCAACTGGCCGCCGTCGGCAAAGCGGGTGGAGGCGTTGACCAGGACCGTGCTGGAGTTCACCTCCCGGATGAAGCGCTGGGCATGGCCGTAGTCGCCGGTGACGATCGCCTCGGTGTGCAGCGAACTGTAGCGGTTGATATGGTCGATGGCCGCATCCAGGTCGTCCACGACCCGGCAGGCCAGGATCAGTTCCAAGTATTCGGCCTGCCAGTCCTCTTCCGTGGCCGGGAGCGCCTGGGGGGCGAAGCGGCGGAACTCCTCGTCCCCCCGCAGTTCCACCTTGAGTTCGGTCAGGGTGGCGGCAATCCGCGGGATAAAGGTTGCTGCCGCGTCCCGGTGCACCAGGAGGGTCTCCAGGGCGTTGCAGACCCCGGGGCGCTGCACCTTGGCGTTGACAATGATCCTCTCGGCCATCTCCGGGTCGGCAGCGGCATCGACGAAAACGTGGCAGACCCCTTTGTAGTGCTTGATCACCGGAATGCGGGAGTTCTCGACCACGAAGCGGATCAGGCTCTCGCCGCCACGGGGGATGATCAGGTCGATGCTCTCCTCCTGCTTGAGCATCTCCAACACCCCCTCCCGTTCAATAAACGGGATGAGCGAGAGTGCCGCCACCGGGATGCCGGCCTTGGCCATCTCCCCTTGCAGGATGCGGGCAATGGCCAGGTTGGAATGAATCGCCTCGGACCCGCCCCGCAGGATCACCGCGTTGCCCGCCTTGAGGCATAGTGCCGCGGCATCGGCGGTAACGTTGGGCCTGGACTCGTAGATGATGCCGATGACCCCGAGCGGGATCCGCATCTTCCCCACCTGCAGGCCATTGGGCCGCAGCCACATCCTGGTCACTTCTCCCACCGGGTCGGGAAGTGCTGCCACCTCACGCAGACCGTCGGCCATCGCCTTGACCCTTGAGGCGTCCAGCATCAGCCGGTCGAGCATGGCGCCGGAAAGCCCCTTCTTCCGACCGGCCTCCAGGTCCTTCCCGTTTTCAGCGATAATCTCCGCTGTCCCGGCGATCAGGGCCTCGGCCATGGCAATGAGAAGATCGTTTTTTCTGCCGGAGGAGAGCCGGGCCATGGCAATGGCCGCCTGGCGGGCATCTGCGGCGATTCTCTTCACTTGTGCGGCAATGGTCATGGGTACCTCCATCAATTCTGTCACAGCAGCACCAGGTTGTCCCGGTGGATGATCTCGTCGCCGTAGCGGTAGCCGAGGATCTGTTCGATCTCGTGGCTGCGGTGGCCGAGGATCTTCGCGATCTCGGCATGGGAATAATCGGTGAGGCCGCGGGCGAACTCCGTCCCGTCGGGGCCGCAGACCCGTACACAGCTTCCCCGCTCGAATTCCCCCTCCAACTGGACGATCCCGGAAGGGAGGAGGCTCCGACCCTGCTTCGCCAGAACCTCCCGGGCACCCTGATCGACGATCACCCGGCCACGGGGCCGCAGGGTGTAGGCGATCCAGTGCTTGCGCCGGTTGATCCCCTTGCCGGCCGGTAGAAAGAGGGTCCCGACCTCTTCGCCAGCCATGGCACGGATGATGATCTCCGGACTGCTACCGTTCACCATCAGGGTCGGCACGCCCGACTTCACCACCTTCTTGGCCGCGACCAGCTTGGTGGCCATGCCGCCGGTACCGACCGACGAGCCGCTGCCGCCGGCAGCCTGCTCAACCTCCCGGGTGATGGCCCTGACCAGCGGCACCAGGCGGGCCGTGGGATCGGTGCGCGGATCGGCGCTGTAGAAGCCGTCGATATCGGTCATGATCAGCAGCAGCTGGGCCTCGGCCAGGGTGGTGACCAGGGCGGAGAGGTTGTCGTTGTCGCCGAACTTGATCTCCTCCACCGCCACCGTGTCGTTCTCGTTGATGATCGGAATGATGCCGAAGCCGAGCAGGGTGTCGATGGTGGCCCGGGCATTGAGAAAACGCTGGCGGTCGGCCAGGTCCTCGCGGGTCAGGAGCACCTGCCCCACATTGGCGCCGAAGGCGGCAAAGGCCTCCTCGTAGGTCCGCATCAGCCGGGTCTGGCCAACGGCGGCCGCAGCCTGCTTCTGGGGAATCGTCCGCGGCCGGCCGACAAGCCCGAGGGCCGAACGGCCGGCAGCCACCGCACCCGAGGAAACGATGATCACCTCGTGCCCGCTGGCGCGTAAGCTCGCCACCTGGGTGGCGATCCGATCGATCGTGCCGCGGTCGAGGCCGTTCTCCCCAGCAGTAAGGATACGGCTACCGATCTTGATGACGAGCCGCTTGATGTTTTTCAGAATCTCATGGCGCATGGGTTGAACCGAATCCGGTGGCGAGGTCAAATCTTACCACCGTTGAAATTGCATGGCAATCCTACCACTCTTCCTCTTCCGCCTTGCCCCAGAGGTGGCGGGCAATCTCGTCCAGGAGTTCCGGTATCCCTTCGCCGCTCGCCGCCGAAACAGAAAAGACCACCATCCCCCGCTCCCGGAAGTACGGCTCGATGGCCGGCAGGAGGTCGCGCACGTCCGGCAGGTCCAGCTTGTTCACCACGATGATCTGGGGCTTTTCCGCCAGGTCCGGGTTGAACAGGGCCAGCTCACGGTTCAGGGTCTCAAAGTCCCTGATCGGGTCCGAATCATGGGTCCGGCAGGGATCGAGGAGGTGCAAAAGTATCCGTGTCCGTTCCACATGGCGCAGAAACCGCTGCCCCAAGCCGGCACCGCCATGGGCTCCCTCGATGATGCCGGGAATGTCGGCCATGACAAAGGTGCGGTAGTTCTTGTACGCCACCACCCCCAGGTGGGGCTTCAGGGTGGTGAACGGATAGTCGGCGATCTTGGGACGGGCCGCCGAAACCTTGGTGATGAGCGAGGACTTGCCCACACTGGGGAAGCCGAGCAGTCCCACGTCGGCCATCAGCTTCAGCTCCAGCCTGATCCACCGCTCCTCGCCCGGCTCGCCGGGTTGGGCAAAACGGGGTGCCTTGTTGGTGGAGGTGGCAAACCGGGCATTACCCTGGCCGCCGCGCCCCCCTTTCAGGAAGAGCAGCCGCTGGTCCGTCTCGGTCAGGTCGGCCAGGATCTCGCCGGTCTCGACATCCTTGATGATGGTCCCCTGGGGAACCAGGATCACCAGGTCCTCACCGCTGGCACCGTGGCGATCCGCGCCCATCCCGTTGCTGCCGCTTTTCGCTTTTTGGTGGGGATGGAGCCGCAGATCGTAGAGGGTGGAGAGGTGGGGCGAAACCTGGATAAACACGTCGCCGCCGGCACCGCCATCGCCGCCGTTGGGGCCGCCCCGGGGGACGAACTTCTCCCTGCGGAAGGAGACGCAACCAGGGCCGCCGTCACCGGCCTTGACATGGATTTTTACTTCATCGATGAAGCTCATAGGGTATCTCTGAATATCTACGCGCTGAGACCGACACCAGGCATGTTCCCTGAATGCACAGCCGTGGCACGTGAAACAACAAAAGCCCGGAGCTCAACAGCCCCAGGCTTTTGCGACCTGCTGAAATGGAATCCTAGTTGGCGGGGTAGACCGAGACCTTCTTCCGGTCCCTGCCCATCCGCTCGAACTTCACGATCCCGTCGATCAAGGCGAAGAGGGTATAGTCCTTGCCGCAGCCGACATTGGTCCCCGGGTGAATCTTGGTCCCGTGCTGACGGTAGAGGATATTGCCGGCCTTGACCGGCTCGCCGCCAAATTTCTTACATCCCAGTCGCTGGCCGTCCGAATCGCGGCCGTTCCTGGATGAGCCTACGCCTTTCTTGTGTGCCATGAAAAACCTCCTGACGAGCCCGGGATACTCCCGTAGGACACCGTCGAAATTACCTTGCGTTATGCGTTAATCTTTTCAATCTTCAAAACGGTTCTAAGCTGGCGGTGCCCGTAAAGCTTACGGGAGTCTTTCCGGCGCTTGGACTTGAAGACGAGGATCTTCTTGTCCTTGCCCTGATCGACAATCTTGCCGACAACAGAGGCGCTGGGCACTAGCGGTGTTCCGATCTTAACCGCGTCGCCACCAACCATCAGGATTTCCTTGAGTTCGACCGTGTCACCCACTGCCCCCTCAAGCTTCTCGACTTTCAAAAAGTCGCCTTCGGAAACTTTGTACTGCTTCCCTCCGGTTCTCACTACTGCGTACATGTAACTCACCACCTTTGCTATTTTTTGCTGAGCGTTACAAATTAACTGAAAATATCCGCGGCGTCAAGGGGTTTTTATCACCCCAATTCCACCAGGATATCGTCCCCTTCCAGCCGAACCGGGTAGACTTTGAGGGTATACTCCGGGAAGTCCAGACAGGCGCCGGTCTTCAGATTGAACTTGTAGCCGTGGCGCGGACAGGAAAGGGTCGGCCCGTCCTTGACCACACCGGCCACGAGCGGGCTCCCCTGATGAGGGCACTCATTCTCGCAGGCATAGATCTCGCCCTTCAGATTGATCAGCAGGATCTCCTGACCGTTCACCGACACCAGCTTTTTCCCGAAATTGGGCACATCGGCTTTCTTGGCGGCAAAAACCATAGGAACCTCCTCAGGCGGTGTGTATCGAGACTGCGTGGGCGGCCTGTTCGGCCCGCTGCCTGGCTTCGCCGGTATCACTGCCGAGCGCCAGGGCCACTCCCATCCGGCGGCCGGGCCTGGTATCAGGCTTGCCGAAAAGTCGAAGCTTGCACTCCGGAACCTTCAGCGCCTCTGCCACACCTTTGAATGCAACCTCCCTAGCAGCACTGTCAGCAAGTATAACATGGGATGCGGCCGGCGCCAGGTTGACCACCACAGGCACCGGCAACCCCAAGATCGCCCTGACGTGGAGCTCGAACTCGGTCAGGCTCTGGGAGACCATGGTGACCATGCCGGTGTCGTGGGGACGGGGCGAGACCTCGCTGAACCAGACCCGATCCCCTTTGATGAACAGTTCGACCCCGAAGATGCCGCGCCCACCCAAGGCGTCGGTGACCGCCCGCGCCTGCTGCTGTGCCTCCCTTAGCGCCGCGCCGGTCATGGCCATCGGCTGCCATGACTCGTGGTAGTCCCCTTTGATCTGGACATGGCCGATGGGAGGGCAGAAGCTGGTGCCGGCCGCATGGCGCACCGTCAGCAGGGTGATCTCGTAATCGAACGCGATGAACTCCTCGATGATGACCGTGTCGGACGCCCCCCGGCCTCCCTCCATGGCGTAGATCCAGGCGGCATCGACCTCGGCGGTGGCCTTGACCACGCTCTGCCCCTTGCCCGACGAGCTCATGATCGGCTTCACCACGCAGGGAAGGCCGATCTCGGCCACACCGGTCCGGAACTCGTCGATGCTTTTGGCAAAGCGGTAGGCGGCCGTTGGCAGCCCCAGTTCCTCGGCGGCCAGGCGCCGGATACCTTCCCGGTTCATGGTCAGATTCGTGGCCCGGGCGGTCGGGATAACGGTAAACCCTTCCCGCTCCAGTTCCAGGAGGTAGCCGGTGTCGATCGCCTCGATCTCAGGAACGATATAGGTCGGTCGCTCCTGGCGAATGACCCGATCCAGCGCAGAGCGGTCGAGCATGCTGATGACATGGCTGCGGTGGGCCACCTGCATGGCCGGGGCGTCCGGGTAGCGGTCGACGGCAATGACCTCCACCCCAAGCCGCTGGGCCTCGATCACGACTTCCTTCCCCAGCTCGCCCGAACCGAGGAGCAGGAGCTTGGTGGCGCCTTTTTTCAATGGTGTTCCGAGCATATTGACCTCCTAACGGCAATTCAACGCGGATGGACGCGGATATTGAAGGATTAGCGCGGATAATAACCCCAAGAACTGGGGAAACCAAAAACAACAAGGTTCATCCGCGTCGATCCGATCTTTGATCCGTGTCCTTCCGCGTTGAATTTTCCCGATTTCAGCTTATTGCTATCTCGAACTGTTCCTGGTGGAACCCCGGCTTGGCCCGCACCGTGATCCGTTTCTTGAACCGCCGCTCAAGCTCCTCAAGCCCCCGCCGTTCCTCGTCATACAGGAGATCGGCCACCTGGGGATGGACCGTGAGGGTGACCTTGGCGCCACGGATGTCCAGCATCTCCCGACGCAGCTCGCGAAAGATCTCGTGACAGACCGTGATCTTGGATTTGACGTATCCCCGTCCCTCGCAATAGGGACACGGCTCGCACATCATCCGCCCCATGCTCTCCCGCACCCTCTTCCTGGTCATCTCCACCAGTCCCAGTTCCGAGATCTTCAGTATGTTGGTCTTGGACTTGTCCGCCTTCAGCGCCTCTTCCAGGGCACCGTAGACCTTTTCCCGGTTGACTTCCTTTTCCATGTCGATGAAGTCGATAATGATGATTCCACCGAGGTTGCGGAGCCGGAGCTGGTAGGCAATCTCCTTGACGGCCTCCAGATTGGTCTTGAGAATGGTGTCTTCAAGGTTGTGCTTGCCGACGAAGCGGCCGGTATTGACATCGATGGCCGTGAGGGCCTCGGTCTGTTCGATGATGATGTAGCCGCCGCTCTTGAGCCAGACCTTGCGGCCCAGGGCACGACTGATCTCCACCTCCAGGCCGAAGTTGTCGAAGATCGGCTCTTCCTCGTCATACAGCTCGATGGAGTATTTCATCTTGGGCATGAAGGTGGTGATGAACTGGACAACCTTGTCATACTCCGGCTTGGAGTCGACCACGATCCGGTCCACCGATTCGGTCAGGATATCCCGCACCACCTTCTGGGTCACGTCCAGGTCAGAGTGGATCAGTGCCGGCGCGTGGACATTGTCCTTCTTCTTGGCCACTTCCTCCCACAGTTTGAGGAGGTATTTCAAGTCGGCAAGGAGGTCGTCCTCGCTCTTCCCCTCCGACACGGTCCGGACGATGAAGCCGCTCCCGGCCGGCCTGATCCGGTCGACGATCTCCCGCAGCCGCTCCCGCTCCTCCTCGTCCTCGATCCGACGGGAAATCCCCACGTGATCCACGGTCGGCATGTAGACCAGGTGGCGACCGGGAAGGGATATGTGGGAGGTGATCCGCGCCCCCTTGGTGCCGATCGGCTCCTTGGAGATCTGGACCAGCAGTTCCTGACCCTCCTGGAGGAGGTCCTCGATGGGGTGCATGGGGTGCAGGACCGGCCCTTCGGACTCTTCTTCCTGTCCCACCTCCTTTTTGCTCCCGTTCCCCTCCATGAACGAATCGTACTCGTCCAGGGCGTCGAAGACGTCGGCCACGTACAGGAAGGCGGCCTTTTCCAGGCCGATGTCCACGAAGGCGGCCTGCATGCCGGGAAGCACCCGGACCACCTTCCCCTTGTAGATGTTTCCCACGATCCCCTTGACCTTGCTCCGCTCGATGTAGAGCTCGGCAATGGTGCCGTTTTCGATCAGGGCAACGCGCGTTTCGTGGGAGGAGGTGTTGATAACCAGTTCATTGGGCATGTGTGTAGTTCTCGTTCTTTATCTGAAAATGGTATGAAATCTGTGTCGTGGCATCAGAAGATGCCAACCGGAAACGGTACACGGGCTTTACTGGTCCCCGCCCCCTGGCCCCTGTTCCCTGAAAATCACCGCGACCTTTTCGATCCTGCACTCTCCCAAGTCGGAAAGGGGGAGGCCGGTAATGGCGGCGACAAACTCCAGCGGCTTGCCCCGGCCGATCTCCATGGTCATGACGGTATCGCCAACCGTGAGGCAGTGGAGCTCCAGTCGCAGGTCGAACTCCTGGCTACCCCCCTTCTTCTCCCTTCGATAGGGATGGCTCTCCAGGGCCAGAAAGCGTTCGGCGCTGGCTGAGAGGGAGGGCACGGTCATGGGGAGCGTGACCCGGTACCGCACCCGCTCCATGATGACCGACAGGGATGTCGCTTTGGGGTGGACTGACCATGCCTCCAGCACGGTCATCCCCTTGGGCAACGCCTGATTCAGCCGCGCCAGGACCGCCTCTGCGCCGAAACCGGGGGCAACTTCCATATCCAGGTATTCGGCGAGGGATTCTACACCGACCGAGAGGGCCGTGGCAAACGAGAATTTGGGATGGGGGTGGAATCCCTGGGAAAAGCGGATCGGGATGCCGGCCCGGCTCACCGCCCGGCTGAACAGATTGATCATCTCCAGATGGCTCAGGAAACGGGTGGTGCCGGTCTTGGTGAAGCGGAGCCGAATCCGGTCCACCCCCTCGACGGGCACAGCCTCTTCGGTACGAGTGGTGGCACGTGCGCCTACCGCGGCATCGCGGGGCTGAATCCGCATCCTGATCTCCCGGAAATCGCAGACCCCGCAGCCGGTACAGTCCCCGGTGCGGCAGTCCGGGGTCGCTTCCCCGGTCAGGGCGCGCTCACGTTCCCGGAGGAGAAACTCCCGGGTGACGCCGCTATCCAGGTGGTCCCAGGGGAGCAGTTCGTCCGTCTCCCGCCGGCGGAGATACCAGCGGGGATCGATGCCGACCGCAGCGAACGCCGCCTGCCAGGCCGAAAAGTTGAAGTGCTCCCCCCAGCCGTCAAAACGGCAGCCGCGGCGAAGCGCCTCCACCAGCACCGCCCCGAGACGCCGGTCCCCGCGGGCGAACACCCCTTCCATCACCGATAGTGGTGCATCGTGCCACTTGAAGTTCAGCTTTCGCCGCTTCAGCGCGTCCCTGAGGAATTCCTGCCGGCCGAGGGTCTCTTCGTAGCCGATCTGGGGCTCCCACTGAAACGGCGTATGGGGCTTAGGGACAAAGGTGGACACCGCCACGTTCACCTCGCCGCCACGGCCGGTCTGGCGCCCCTGCCATTTGACCTGCCGGGCCAGCTCAACGAGGGCAGCCAGGTCCTCCTCAGTCTCCCCCGGCAGACCGATCATGAAGTAGAGCTTGATGAGCCGCCATCCGGCGTTGTAGGCGGCAGAGGCATCCTTCAGGAGCTCTTCCTCGCTGATCCCCTTGTTGATGATCCGTCGCAGTCGCTCGCTTCCGGCTTCCGGGGCCAGGGTGAACCCGGTCTTGCGTACCCGTTTCACCTCCTCCACCAACTCCTCGGAGAGGGTGCCGACCCGGACCGACGGCAGGGACACCGCCACCTTGCTCTCGGCATAGCGGGACATGAGCTCCCGCAGAAGCGGAGTAAGACAGCCATAGTCGCCGGTGGCAAGGGACAGAAGGGAGACTTCGTCGTACCCCGTATTAGCCAGGGCATCGTCGATGGCGGAGAGAATCCGCTCCGGCGACCGCTCCCGCACCGGCCGGTAGATGTACCCGGCCTGGCAGAAGCGGCAACCACGGGTACATCCCCGCCCAACCTCCATGCTGACCCGGTCGTGGATCGTCTTCAAGAGCGGCACCACCGGCGCTGACGGGAAAGGGGCCGTTTCCAGGTCGGCGAGAAAGCGGCGACGCACCCTGTTGTAGCCATCCTTCAAGGGGATGATGGTCTGAATCCGGCCATCAGTGTCATAGTCGATCCGGAACAGGGACGGGATATAAACCCCCGGCAAATCAGCCAGCCGTTCAAGCAGCGACTGCCTGTCACGGCCGTTTTGTTGCCACTCGCGACAGAGTTCGGCAATCTCCAGGACCGCCTCTTCTCCGTCACCCAGAAGCACGGCATCGACAAAGTCGGCCAGCGGCTCGGGGTTGTAGGCGCACGGCCCGCCAGCCAGGATCAGCGGCCAGCGCTGATCGCGTTCTGCAGCCAGGAGCGGGATACCTGAAAGCTCCAGCATGTTCAGGATATTGGTATAGGAAAGCTCGTACTGCAGCGTGAAGCCGATGATCCCGGCAGCCGCCAGCGGGGTGCCGCTTTCCAGCGACGTGAGCGGCGCACCGGCGGCGCGGAGCTGGGCTTCCCGGTCGGGCCAGGGTGCGTATACCCGCTCGGCAGCCAGCCACTCGGGGCCATTCAGCACATGGTAGAGGATCTGGAATCCCAGGTGGCTCATCCCCACTTCGTACACGTCGGGAAAAGCAAGGACAAAACGGAGCTCAGGGGCGTCTTTGGGCCTGGAGCCCATCTCGCCCCCCAGGTAGCGGGCGGGTTTTTCCACAGCAAGAAGATGATTATCGGTCACAAAAGGGTCCTGTAAGGTCAACGGCGGCATGGGCAATGAATCCGGCATCCTGGCTGTTGGAGTTATTCCGTAGAGAGTGGCTTGGCACTGTTTCGTGATCGGCTCTGGGTGGACGGAAAATGACTTAAACTGCCAAATCCGGGACAATTGAATTGTACATAGTAACAGAAGCGATTGTCAGGGAGCAAGGTTTTCCCCTACCACACAAAATACATCGATCCCTACCGCATATGCGGTAATCATCTGACGATTTGCGGCAGCCCCACAATCCCACCGACAAATCCGCTATTGGGATTTGTCTTTATTTTAAGCACATTACCAAACACTAGCAATCTTGGCACATCCCCTGCTTTAGAGAAGATCATCAGTTCACATTTTCCAAAAGGAGAAACACAATGAAAAAAGTTCTGTCCTCTGTAGTTGCCGCTCTGGTTGCCCTCGCCTTCGCCGGTACCGTTCTCGCTGCTGAAGCTCCGAAAACCGAAGCTCCTGCTGCTCCGGCTGCTGGCGAAGTGAAGAAAGAAGAGAAGAAGCCTGCTAAGAAAGCCAAAAAAGCCAAGAAGGCCAAGAAAGCCGAGAAGAAGGAAGAAGCTCCTGCTGCTCCGGCTGCCGAGAAGAAGTAATTCTTCTTACTTGACGCTGATTGATAAAAAAGTCGCATCGGTAAACGATGCGACTTTTTTATTGTGACGAGGAGAACAGCGGGACAGAAGAAATTTCTTAATAGCGGCTATTCCTTCTGCCAGACGTAGGATGGCTCGAACCAGGGGTCGTAGAAGCCGGGATAGGCAACGAAAAAGGTCGCCAGCTCACCGACACCGGCAAGGGTACGCACGAACGTCATGCCGATCCCCTTGACGGGACCGATCACCGCGCCGCGCAGCCAGGTAGTCTCCTTACCGGTCACATAGATCTGCTTGGGAATCTCCAGCCAGCCGGTCACGATATTGGTGGCACCGCGCACCCCTTTGGCAGCCATGCCGTCCACGATCTCCTGTGGCGCGGCGGATTCAATGGTCTTGTACGTATCTCCCGCAAACGAAGTGGAACATAGAGTCACGACAATGAGCACCGCTATGAGCGGCCTCTGCAGGATAGCCATCCTACTCCCCCTTCTCCGTAACGTCCTTCAACGGTTCCGCCCGCCGATCCTCCCAACCCTTCCAGACATAATCGGGATCGATCATCGGGTCGTAGTAGCCCGGCTGCGGTACCATGAAGAAGACGGTTTCCGCCACCCCGACAAGCCCACGGTAAAAGGTCATGCCAAGCCCCTTGAGGGGTCCGACAACGTAGCCAACTCCCCCCCGGTCTCTGACGGTCAGATAGCTCTGTTTGGGTATCTCGACAATGGCCGTTGCCACGTTGGTTATCCCGCGGGCAAACTTGAAGGCCATCTTGTCGGCAATCGCTTCCGGTTTCTGTGCTTCAATGGCCAGACAGGGAGATGCGACAATCAACATCAGGAGGGTAAGGGCAAGAACCGCTGAACGCATGTGGGGCGCTCCTTTCCGCTTCAATAAATGGTGTTATCCGCTTGACTCCTTGTAACACACTTGCCCCACCCTGGCAAGTTCCGGCGGAGTTTCAGCCATTTTTCACAGATCGAAAAGCGTTGGCTCACCCGGAACGAACGGCGCGAATTTCTGCCAGGCAGAGCGGAGTTTTTCCAGATAATAGGCGCTGTTTTCATCGGGATGATCCGCATCGTAGGAGTTGGCCGGTCTGCAGGAGAGATGCACGGCAACCCCCTTTCCCTGGCCGGCCACGTAGTAGCTGATCTGGTCCCCGGCCCGGTACTCACGCTCCGACTGCAGGGCCAGCTCATAGGCTGCCGCCTGGTTGCGCTTGCCTCTGCGCACCTTTTCCCGGTAGGTGGCAGGAGATTCGGCCAGGGTCTCGGTCCGGGCAAGTCGGGCGATGGGAATCCGGTGGCGGCTCAGCCGATCCTGATAGTCCCGATACAACCATTCCACCTCACCGCTCTTGCCCAGCAGAAGAAGCTGTAACGCCTCGGCCATGAACTGGCGGAGAAACAGCTCGATCCCCCTCGATTTGAGGGCGCTACCCCGGACGATCACCTGGCCATCGTAGGTCAGCAGGGCATAGTTCTTCGATTTGTAGGAAAACATGGTCCGGTAACGGCCGGCCAGTTCCACCCGGATACCGGCGGGTAGGGCATCGGAAAGGCGAGCGACGAACCGCTCTTCGTCGGTTTCGTTGGCGACGCTCTCAGGGGGGATGAAATAGATCCCGTCCGTATCGACCTCCACCGGACGGGCATGTTCGGCCTCCAGCCAGGCCAGCATGGCGTTGATCAGCATCCGCCCGCGGCTGGTCACCGCTGCGGCGGCAGTACCATCGGCAAAATTGTGGATCGGCGCGGCCAGGTAGCCATAGAAAGAGTTGATCAGCACCTTGAAGGTCTGCTGCAAGGCGCTCCAGTACTCCCGCTCCTGCTGTTCGACGGCGCTGCGCGCCGCCTCCTTGGCCTGCAGACGAAACGCCCGCAGCTCCCGGAGCAGGCCGAGATACAGACCGAGGGTATCTTGACGCGGCGCGATCCGGTCCATGAGGATGATTGAAGGATACAGCGACGCCACGTCGCAGTGGAGTATCGGGCCGACCACACCGGTCACGAAGGTCGCCGTGTAGCCACCGGCCATTTCAGGGACCTGTTCGCCGCGGGGAATGGCCCGCCCTTGGCGCAGATACTCCCTGAGAAACAGGGCGTTGATCTTGGTGGCATTCCCCCTGACCACGCAATTCTGGTAGGAATAGGGGAACATGCCGGTCTGAAGATAAAACGGGTAGGCGAGCAAACCGGCAACGGCCGAGGTCTCCCGGGCGTCGTCAAGGTTGTACCGCAGCAGTCTGGCCGGGTCATCCTGCAGAAGCCGGGCGATATCCCCCCCATCCACATAGACCCGGTCGGCGGCGGCCAGGCCGAAGTGACGGGCCACGCTCTTCAGGCCGTAGCTCTCCAGATCGCGGCTGGTCATATCATGGAGCTGCACCAGAAAATAGGTATCGACGATATTGCGGCCATAGAGGTCCCAGCGCGGGTAGTCAACGGCCCGTTCAGCCACCGTGAACCGGGAGGTGTGAACCCGCGGCTCGCTTCCGTCCCTCCCCCAGGCAAGCCGCACACCGTGGCGGGCGGCCCGGACCCGAAGATACTCCAGGTCGAACCGGAAGAGGTTGTGGCCTTCCAGCACATCCGGGTCGTACCACTGGATCAGTTCCGTGAGCCGGCGCAATAGTGCCGGTTCACTCAACGCAGTCCCGTCCAGCACCTCAGTGAAGCCGTCGCTGCCGGCCATGGCTACCGAGATGACCCGGTCCTCCTCCCGATCCGGATTGGAAAACTCGAACCCGGGAGCGGTGAAGGTTTCAATGTCGATGGCAAGCCGTTTCAGTTCCGTAAAGGGAAGATGTTTGAAGAAGGTCTTGCCGGTCAGCAAGAGGTGCTGATGCACCGGGTCGGAGAGGAACAGATAGGGTGCAGCGGCAGCGCTGGGGGTCTTGCCGGTCTTCTTGATCAGGGCATCTCTGGCGCTGAGACAGTCACGCCAGTTGGCAAACCGGGCAATGGCGCAAAAGGCACCCTCCCCTTCCAGCGGCTGGCAGCTGACCGGCAGGGGTATCCCGGTCAGGAGCTGCTCATCCTCCAGCAGGATGAAGGGGTGAAACGGATCGTCACGAAAGATGACGCCGGTCCCGGTGCGCTGGAACAGCCTGATGAAGCGGCCGGCCAGTTCCGCCCCGACAATCCGCTCCATCGGGTCGGCACCGCAGAGCACCGGGTTGGTCAACAAGCTCGCTTCCGTCATACCGTGAACCCCGAACAAAAACGGCGCGCCCGTAAGAGCTGCGCCGTTTTCTTCGCTTCTGCTACCGGCTACTTGCCGTGTTTGGCCAGGTACGACGCCACCCCTTCGGTAGTCGCCTTCATGGCGTCATCCCCCTCCTGCCAGTTGGCCGGACAGACCTGGTCGCCGTGGGTCTCGACGAACTGCAGGGCGTCCACCATGCGCAGCGCCTCGTTCACGCTCCGCCCCAGCGGCAGGTCGTTGATCACCGCATGGCGGATGACCCCCTTGGTATCGATCAGGAACAGGCCGCGCAGGGCCACGGCCTCGTTGAAGAGGATACCGTATTCGCGGGCAATATTCTTGTTCAGATCGGCCACCAGCGGATACTGGATATTACCGATGCCGCCGTTTTCCACCGGCGTATTGCGCCAGGCGTAGTGGGTGAACTTGGAATCGATGGACACACCGACCACTTCGCAGTTCTTCTCCTTGAAGGCGGCAATCTTCTTGTTGAAGGCCAGGATCTCCGAAGGGCAGACAAAGGTGAAGTCCAGTGGGTAAAAGAACAGGACTACATACTTCCCCCGGTACGAGGAAAGGGTGATCTGGCCGAATGTGCCGTCCGGCAAAACCGCATCGGCAGTAAAATCAGGGGCCTCTTTGGTGACAAGGGTGCAAAGACTCATGAGTGTTCTCCTTTCGGAACAATACGTTGTGTGTTCATTGAAAGAAAAAATATCAGGGGCGTATCTCCTTGTCAACATAAAAAGACAAATTTTATCCTATTTGTCTTTTTATTTCACTCCGCCCTGAATGCCGATGGTCACCTCCCTGAACGGGATATCCTTTCCCGACGCGGCCAGGGCCTGACGAGCGGCCATGACGATGCCACCGCAACAGGGGACCTCCATCCTCAGAACCGTGATGCTCTTGATGGCAGAAACCCGGAACAGTTCGGTCAGCTTCTGCAGGTAAAAGTTGTTGTCGTCCAGCTTGGGACAGCCGATGACCAGGGCCTTGCCTGCCAGGAAATCCTTGTGAAAATCGCCGTAGGCAAAGGGGACGCAATCAGCGGCGATCAAGAGGTCGGCGTTCTGAAAATACGGGGCATTGGTTGGCACCAGGTGCAATTGTACCGGCCACTGGGCCAGTTGGCTGCGCCGACTGCCACCTTCCGTATTATCCGGAGCGACTGAAGATGGGGCAAACGACATTGCCCTGGAGCCGGGGCATCCGCCGCCATGGCCAGGTACCGGCGGCGTGTCAACCGGTTGCCGGTGTGGCGGATGGGGCTCTTGCCCGCTGGCCTTGAGATGCTCGGCCACCGCCGCCTCATCGAATCCGTCCGCCTCCCGCTCAATGACCCGGATGGCATCCCGGGGGCAGTCGCCCAGACAGGCTCCCAGGCCGTCGCACAGGTTGTCGGCCGCCAGCACGGCCTTGCCACCCTCGATCGTGATGGCCCCTTCGGCACAGGAAGGGACGCAGAGGCCGCAGCCGTTACATTTTTCTGCATCGATCTGCACGATTTTTCTGATCATTTTCCATTCTCCTCACATATTGACGTAGTTACGGTTAAAAGAAATAGTGCCAAAGGTAGTCGAGCCGCCCGCGCAGGATCATCTTCCTTCCGGAAAATGCCATGATCTCCCGGATACTGGCCCGGTACTCCTTGCTGTAGCAGTGGATGCGACAATCCTTGCAGGTCGGCTTGGGGTCGAGCGGACAGTTGAGCCGCTTCCTGATGCCATGGTCCAGGATCGCTGCACAATCGGGACAAAGTCGTAGCCCTCTGCGGAAGCAGGACTGCAAAGCGACCGGCAGGTCGGCCAATGCCTGGCTGGTCCGGTCATGCCGTGCGTGGCAGTAAACCTCGATGAATCTGGCCATGACCTTCAGGTCGTTGAGCTGTTTGGGGGTGAACTGTTCCATGTGTCCACTTTAGTGCTGACATCTATCAATCTGCATGACCCAGGTCAAAAAATCAATGAAGCAGGCGGAAACGACCGTGCGGCCTTTGCCATCGGGAGGGGAGTGTGGTAAGGTTGCCACATGAAAAACGCCTTGCCACGCATACTTTCCCGCTCAGAGCATACCATTTCCCGCCGGCTTCTTAATCCGAACGCCGTCAAGGCGCTTTACCGTCTCAATGACAACGGCTTTACCGCCTACCTGGTCGGCGGCTGTGTCCGGGACCTGCTCCTCGGCCGGGAGCCGAAGGATTTCGACATCGCCACCAGCGCCACCCCGAACCAGGTGAAACGGCTCTTCCGCAACTGCCGCCTGGTTGGGCGCCGGTTCCGACTTGCCCACCTGCATTTCAACGACGGCATCATCGAGGTGGCCACGTTCCGGGCAAACGCAGCCGAGTCTACCGGCGAAGATGAGGGAGAAGCAGCCACTCCGCTCGAAAACCACCGGCACCCGCAGGTACTCAGGGACGAGGAAGGGATGATCCTGCGGGACAATCTCTTCGGCAGCCCGGAAGAGGACGCCTGGCGCCGGGACTTTACGGTCAACGCCCTGTGCTACAACATTGCCGACTTCTCGCTCATCGATTACGTCGGCGGCCTGGATGACCTGCAGCGTGGCGTCATCCGGACCATTGGCGATCCGTGGCAACGATTCACCGAGGACCCGGTCAGGATGATCCGGGCCATCCGGTTCGCGGCCATCCAGGGATTCACGATAGAAAAGAACAGTTGGCAGGCCCTGGTCGAGCTTGCACCGACCATTGGTCGGGCCGCCCCGGCACGACTGTACGAAGAGCTGCTCAAGCTGTTCCTCTCCGGTGAAGGGGAACGGACCTATCAGCTGTTGCGTAATTGCGGCCTCTTTACCTACCTCTTGCCCTCGCTGGCCTCCTGGCTGAGTGCCGAACATGAAGGGTTCCCCCATGTCTGGCTCGGCAAGGCCCTGGAATGGACCGACCAGCAGGTTGCCGATGGCGTAACGATATCCCCTCCACTGCTCATGGCCCTCCTGTGCGGCCAATACCTCTCAGAGGAGGCTGAGCGATTGCGCGGCAGGAAGGAATCCTTTCAGCCGGCCATGGACCGGGCTACTGCCACGCTCCTGGAAGAGCTGGCCCCCGTGGTCCTGATCCCAAACCGTATTGTAGTACAGATGCGTGACATCCTCGCCAGCAGCCACCGCCTCCGCACCATTCCGGGCCGTCGCGCCCAGGCAGTGGTTGTTAGACCCAATTTCGGCGACACGTTGCAGTATCTCCGTTTTCGCAGCTCCGTCGAGCCGGAGGACGACCGTATCGTCTCCTGGTGGGAGCGGCTGGCAGCAGCCCAGCCCGTACCAACGACAACACATGCCGCTCCGGCGACCGATGACCAGCCCCGCCGACAACGGCGGCCCAGGCGCAGAAGGAAACCCCATGCACCAGTGATTGCGACACCAGAGGGGGGGCTATCCCATGAACACCCGCCACCAGGGCGATAAGCACATAAGCTCCATGCTTTCCAAGGTCTGGCCCAAGCCGTTCGCCTACTTCGAACATGTGCGCCTTTTTCTGCTCATCCTCTGCATCACCATCTCCCTTCTGGTAACCTGCCTCTTTATCTACCTCTACACTCGGACAAGCGATCAGATGCTGCAGCGTATCCAGGAGCAAGCTGCAGCCTATGCCGATCTGCTGGATCACGCCAAACGGTGGAACTTCAATTACGGCGGAGTCTACGTCGAGAAGAAGAAAGGAACCGAAACCAACTCCTATCTGGAGGCGCTCGGCATAAAGCCCGATATTCACGGCTCCGACGGACGGATGTTCACCCTGCGCAACCATGCCATCATGGCCACCGAAATCTCCCGGATGAGCGAACGGGAGGGAGGGGTCCGTTTCCGGCTGATCAGCATGAAACCCCTTGACCGGAACAACCGGCCCGATCCATTCGAGCAGCAGGCCCTGGAGCGGTTCGAGCACGGGGAAAAACTGGCCGCCCGGTTGCTGGACAAAGCAAACCCACCGATCTTCCGCTACATCACCCCGCTGTTCGTCGATCAGACCTGCCTGGAGTGTCACCATACCCAGGGGTATAGAATCGGCAGTATCATCGGCGCCATCAGCATCACCATTCCGGCAACGAACATGGTCAAAGAGGCTACCACCATCCGGTTGCTGATCACCATCAGTGCCGTGTTGACCATCCTGTTCCTGGTGGTGGTCACCTACTTTCTTACCTGGCGACTGGTCATAAAACTGGACGATGTGCAGCGAACCCTGAAGAAACAGGCCACCACCGATGAGTTGACCGGACTGAAAAACCGGCGGGTCATCATGAAGCGACTCGAAGAGGAGAGCGAGCGGAGCACTCGCCTTAGCGAACCGCTCTGTATCATGATCATCGACCTCGACCACTTCAAACGGATCAATGACTCCTACGGCCACCCCTTCGGCGACTTCGTACTCAAGCGAGTGGCCCATCTGGTGCGGGACTCGATGCGTCGCTACGACCTTGTCGGGCGGATAGGCGGTGAAGAGTTCCTGGTGGTCTCGCCAGGAACCGGCCTGAATGAAGCAGTGGCCCTGGCGGAACGGATTCGGGGCAGGATCATGAACGAGACCTTTCACGAAGGCGATGTACAGATCTCCGTCACCCTTAGCGTCGGCTTGACGATTCTCGCACCCGGCGACCAATGCGTCGAATCCCTGCTGAAACGGGCCGACACCGCTCTTTACAAGGCAAAGGAGCAGGGACGCAACCGGGTCGTTGCGGTCAGTGCTTGAATTAAAACACAAACTCAAAGGCGAGGCCATTCATGAAACAGCTGTTCAGATATTTTTCTTGACACATACATGATGCAACAACTATTGTATAAACATGTTAGGGATACGTGAAGAAAAACTCGATAACGCCTTGGACTTTATGCTGGTGAAGGTGGTTAACCGGCTTAGGTGTCAGATTGGCAGACAGCTCAAGCACTTGAATATGACCTCCGAACAATTGGTAGTCTTGGTCCGGTTGTGGGAACAAGACGGCCTCAGCCAGAAGGAACTGGCAGATAAAATTTTCAAGGATCAGGCCAATACGACCCGTATTCTCGACAAGGTCGAAAAGAAAGGCTTGGTGCGTCGCGTTGATGCCCTCAACGACCGGCGTGCCTACCTGATCTACCTGACCGATGAAGGGAAACGATGCGTAGAACAGTGCAATCCATTGGTGCTTCACATAAAGGCGAAGATGTTCAATGGCTTGACAGATAATGATTCTGAGGCCTTACGACGGACGCTCGATACTATTTCCCGAAATCTAGAGTAATTTTTTTGCACACAATCTGTTGTGACAATTATTGCTATAACATTTCTCTTGCCTCAATACTTGTAGTAGCAACTATTGTCACCATAACAAGGGGAAGGGAGAAAACATCATGAGAACATTTACATAATAGTATTGGCAGTCGATCTACAAAATTCTTCAACCAGCCGATTTGAGACCGTCAGGATCTTGCTCGGCGATCTGCAGCAAGCAGTGAGAAATATTTACTAGCTGTGCTAAGAATAAACTACATGGAGAAGTAAAATGAAAAAGAACATGATCGTCGGAATTGCAATGACATTCGCAATATTTTCAGTGAGTTCAGTATCTGCATCAGCGTCAAATCCAGGCATACTTGTGGTTAACAGTGTCGATAAACAGGCATATAACCAGTTTACCCAAGAGACGGAGCCACTTCGTGTCGCTCTGAAAACAAAGGAATTAGAATTGAATAAACAATATGCATACCGTGATTATGAAGGCGGTTTGCATGAAGGAATTGATGTGGGAAAAATAACCCAGCTTGAGGCAGAAATTAACTCGCTAAAGGACAAGATTAATACCGTCGCAAAAAAATACGAATTCACGATTTTAAGCGGTAACTAGTGTAGTTGCATCTGTAGCAGACGTTAAGGCCGGAGCCGGCAAAAACCCCTGTTCCTGGTAAACTCCGAAAACTGTGGTGATCGAACATGCAGCATTCAGGAAATAATATCGAAGCTGCAAAACGAACTGAACAAAGGAACTTCGGCCTATACAGCCGATGAATTACAACGGCTTGAAGTAAGGCTGGCTGACTATCAATTCATTTCCACTTCTATGGCCGTCAATTAATAAGGAATACATATTTCATGTGGCCGGCACTCCCAGCATCGCTGGCTCCGGCCACTGTCATTTTCATAACCCATTCAACCTATCTCCATTCAAACGTAATGGTTTTGTAAGCGGCCATATACTCATACACAAAAATACAGGAGACACGTCTGTTCAGCTCTCGAATAAACATTGCACTATTCTCCCTGGCGCTGATGCTTTTCCTCGGCGGTTGTGCCAGCTTCCCACGCAGCATTTCGACCCATTCTCACCGACTTGATCCCAATAAACTGAACGCAGGCAGCGCACTCAAATCTACAGCTCACCAAGCGACGCCCTGGCCGTCGCAAGAGTGGTGGAAGGCCTACGGTGATCCGCAGTTGAACCGGTTGGTTGCGGAGGCAACATCGGGGAACCCCTCCATACGTATTGCCCAAGCACGGGTTGCGAAGGTGATGGCGCTCAGCGGTATTGCCAAGTCGGCCCTCTTTCCGTCAGTCCAGGCCGATGCGGACTTCACCCGCCAGCAGTTTACCGAACATCAATTCGTCAAAGCTCCCTATGCGGGGAATTGGGCTTGGAATAACGTGGCAACCCTCGACTTTATGTATGATTTCGATCTCTGGGGAAAGAACCGAAGTGCCCTTGCCGCCGCCCTGGGCTCCGTTCAGGTTTCAACAGCCGAGGCACAGGAAGTTCAACTCGCCCTCGAAACAATGGTGGTCCGGGTGTATGTCCAGTTGTCACTCCAGTGCAGGCTGAAGGATATAGCGCAGACAACACTGAAACAGCGGCAGGATATCCTCGATATAACCCAAAAGCGGCTCAAGGCCGGGATTGCGACCGAACTCGACCTGAGGCAGGCGGAAACGCCCTTGCCTGCGGCACGGGCCGAGCTTGAGAGGATTTCCGAGTCCATCGAGTTGTTGCACAATCAGTTGAGTGCCCTTACCGGCAAAGGACCCGGCGATGGGGAGCAGATTCGCCCACCTGCACTTTCCTCCAACGTGCCGGTGCAGGTACCGTCTTTCCTGCCGGCAGAGCTCCTGGGCCGTCGTCCCGATGTGGTGGCCCAGCGGTGGAGGGTGGAGGCTACCGGCAAGGGAATAGACGTGGCCAAGGCAAAATTTTACCCGAACATCAACCTGACGGCGTTTGCCGGGTGGCAATCCCTCGGCTTTGCCCAATTTTTGTCGCCGGGGTCGCTGATAGCAGGGTTCGGGCCGGCAATATCCCTGCCGGTTTTCGAAGGGGGGCGGCTGCGGAGCCAACTGGGTGCCGCCACCGCCGACTACGATATTGCGGTCGAGTCGTATAACGAGACCCTGATTCGGGCTCTGGAGAACGTCGCCGACCAGGTTGTGACACTACGCTCGTTGGAAAAGCAGCGTGTCCAGGTCAATGAATCGAACTCCCTGGCCAATCGGGCCTATGACATAGCCTTAAAGAGCTTCCGGACAGGGCTTACAGAGTATCTGAATGTTCTCAATGCGCAAAATCAGACCCTCCTGGAGGCCCAACGAAAAGTGCAGGTGGAGGCGCGTTTTCTCGATGCATATGCCGCACTGATGCAGGCATTGGGCGGTGGCTCGCCGGTAACGCCACCGGCACCGGAGGGGTCGCGATGAGTGTTTTCCCTTCGTCTGCCGCATCCCCCTGGCTGCCGTCGCTGAAGCAGGAAGCCGTTGCCTGGGGCACAGCGGAAGGATGGCGATGGATATTTGTCTTCAAGTCCGCCCTGGCAGCGCTTCTGGCCCTGTGGCTGGCGATGCGGTTCCAACTCGACCAGCCGCGGCTGGCGATGATCACCGTCTTTATCGTCATGCGGCCGCAGACGGGGATGATCCTGACGAAAAGCGTGTATCGCATCGGCGGTACGCTGGCCGGTGTCATGGTTAGTCTACTGCTCGTCAGCCTGTTTGCGCAGGAACCGGTGTTATTCCTGCTCGGCTTGGCGTTGTGGGTAGGGCTCTGTACCGTTGGAGCCGCATTTTACCGCGATTTCAAATCATACGGATGCGTCCTTGCCGGATATTCCGCTGCCCTTGCCGGGTTGTCGGCGGCACCGCAGCCCAATGCAGCCTTTTCCCTTGCGGTTACCCGGCTCTCGGAAGTGACGCTCGGCATCCTGTGCGCCGGGGTGGTAAGCGACATTATATTTCCGCTACGTCTCTCCGATCAGATAACGAGCAACGTGCAAAACCGCTATGTGGAGTTCATGGCGTTCGTGCGCAGGTCGCTTTCAGGTACGGCCGCCACCGGCGAACTGGAAGCCATGCAGATGAAGCTGGTCGGCAATGTGCTTGCCCTCGAATCCATACGCAATGCAGCTTTTCTGGAAGATCCGGAAGTGCGTTCCCGCGACCTGAAGCTTCGAAAGCTCAATAGCGAGTTCATGGCGGCTTCCACCACGTTCTATTCCTTTCATCAACTCTTGAATCGGTTAACCAAAAATGCCCTCCCCGCAGGAGAGGTTCTCACTGATATATACGATTCGCTGGGCCTGGTTCTCGAACCTACGGCAGCAACTCCACAAAGCTCCCACGCAGCGCATGTGGCAGCCCGCCGCATCGCCGCATTCCGGGCTGTCCTTGCGCGAAAGGTTAGGCAGGCCAGAGCAGACGTTCCCGCCTTAAACGATGCCCAGAACCGGGCTGATTTCGAGACTGCGATTGAGCTCCTGCACCGTTTCCTGCACGAGCTGCATGGGTATACAAGGACATACGCAACCCTGTCTGACAAGGAGCAGGGGCCGAAACCTCCCGACGACATCCAGTTCGCAACGTACACCGACCCGGTGGCTGCCCTTCTCACCGGAGGGAAGGCTTTTGTCTCAATCCTTCTGATCAGCGTTTTCTGGATTGCCACTGCGTGGCCCCATGGCGCCAGCGCCCTGAGCTTTGCGGCGGTTACAAGCGCTCTGTTCGGATCCGCGCCGGATCAGTACCGTGGCGTTCGACATATGATCATGGGGCACGGTACAGGGTATGTCCTTGCACTCCTGTTTGCGTGTTTCATCATGCCGTCGCTGGACGGATTCACGCTGTTAAGTATGGCGCTCCTCCCCTTTTTGATGATCGGGTCCTATGTCATCACGTATCCTCGCTGGGTCGCCATCGGCACCGGGTACGTTGTCTTTTTCCTCGCAATGCTTTCGCCGTCGAATCCCATGGTTTTCAACCCGGTGGGGCTCATCAATGATGGTAGTGCATCGCTGTTGGGCACGGCCATAGCCGGTCTGGTATTCATGACGCTGGTACCCGCCACCGGCGCATGGTTCAATCGCCGTATGGCCGGACAAATACGCCGGCAGGTGGTCATGGCCTGCCTTGATCCGCTTTCCGGCATTCTGAACCGTTTTGAAAGCGGTACCTACGACCTGTTGCACAAGATGGAGTCAACCAAGCACCTGGCGGATGATCAGAACCAGCGGCTTGTGGCCTGGATTCTTTCGGTCAGAGAGATTGGCCGTGCAGTTATCCATGTGCGTGAAGACGCGGCTATGGTGCAGATGCCACCCTGGTTGTCGGACCAGGTGCAGGAAAGCATCCGTTCAACGGCGCGCCTTTTCCGCAGGCTTTCCGCCCGGCACCGCGAGGCGACCCTTGACAGCGTAACGTTAGCCATTAACTCGATCCAACGTGAAATGGAGTTCGAATCCCATACCCCCCATGACAGGGATACGTTGCGCCGTCTGCTGGCATCGCTGCATCTCATGCGGATTGCACTCCTTGACGACGAAACAGTCCTGGCAGCCGCCACCGGCGGTCTGCCCGAGAATACCACGGAGGAAATAGCCAATGCCGCGTGAATTTTCGCTGCTTGACGCACTGATGCCGACCATGTTTCTCGTCTTTCTTGCAAGCGCCGCCATCCAGACGGCCCTTGACAGAATCATGGGGCGATGCGGCGTCTATCGGCACGTCTGGCATCCGCCCCTGTTCCGGGTCTCGATATTTTTCTGCATTTTCGCCCTCTGCGGCCTGTTTATGCTGCGCTAGCAGATATCGGCACGTATACCATTAAAGGAATGTCCCTATGAAAATAAGGCATCTGCTTCAATTCGTCATAACCGTAGCCATCGTTGCCGCCGCCGCACTGCTGAGCAGGACATTGTGGCAACAGTACATTAATTCGCCCTGGACCCGAGACGGCAAGGTCCGCGCAGACGTAATCAATATCGCGTCCGATGTTTCCGGTATCGTCGTGCGGGTGTCGGTCAAGGACAACCAGCTGGTACACAAGGGTGATCTGCTGTTTGTCGTCGATCCGGAACGCTACCGCCTGGCCCTCGACCAGGCAAAAGCCCGCCTTGCCGCCAGCAAGGCGGTGATGACCATGCGCCGGCAGGAAGCAGAACGGCGGGCAAATCTGGATGGAATCGCCGTGTCCGCTGAAAGTCGGGAGAACGCCATGTCTCAGGCCGATTCAGCCGCAGCGGCGTATCAGGAGGCCGAGGTCGCCGTGGAGACGGCCACGTTGAACCTGCGCCGGACCGAGGTGCGTGCGCCGGTTGCCGGCTATATCGCCAATCTGAACGTTCATCCCGGCGACTTTGCAACGGCGGGGGCGGCCAATCTGGCCCTGATCGACAAGAATTCGTTCTGGGTCTACGGATATTTCGAGGAGACGAAGCTTCATCTCCTGCATCAGGGCGAGCAGGTCGAAATCAGGCTTATGGGTACTACCTCGCCCCTCCAGGGACACGTCGAGAGTTTCAGCCGAGGCATAACCGATCACGACAACCCGACTGGTAGGGAACTCCTGTCGGACGTCAACCCGGTTTTCACCTGGGTGCGGCTCGCCCAGCGGATTCCCGTGCGGATCAGGATAGATCACCTGCCGGACAATGTTCCCCTTGTTGCGGGCATGACCTGCACGATAGTCGCACGACCGCCGGTACAGCAATCCAGCAAGTGGCCGTCGTAGATTGAGGCTACAAAAACACCGGGAATACTTTTTGTAGAGAGGAGAGAACACAATGCCTTACCTGAGATTCAAGGGATTTGACGGGGAATTTTTGAGGAGAGAATGCCCCGTGCTCGTGGAGGAATTTTCCCGTGTCGCCGCAGTCCCCCGGGAAATTGTCAAGATCGAACTTCTGAATATCACCCAGATAACGGCAACGCCACGTTCGCTGGAGATATTAATGTTCCCGAGGACCCAGGAAAGGCATAACGTCATTGCGTCAACCATGCATGACATCCTCAACCGGGACGGTTACGGGGATACACATATTTTCTTTATACTGCTCACCCCTTCCCTGTATTACAAGCAGGGAACACCCTTGAAGAACATAAGTTGGCTGCCCGGCAGCTGAAGATCATGGCTGAAAAGGGTGGAGGACTGTGGTACCGTGGAGCTAACCAGTTCACTCCATAGTGTTTCGTGCCGTTATCGAGACCTTTAACCCTATTAATGGGCAGGTTTCCGAATTTATAAAAAAAGGAGTCAATAATGGATCTCAAAGGAAAAACCGTATTGGTTACCGGCGCCAACGGTGGCATCGGCAAGGCTCTGGTCAAAAGATTGCTGGACAAAGGGGTGGCAAAGGTCTATGCCGCAGCACGTACCGCTAACGCCGTGGAGGAATTGGCTCGTCTCGATCCCGACAGGCTTTTCGCAGTCCGGCTGGATGTGACCAATGCCGCAAGTGTGGAGGCCGTTGCGAAGTATTGCAAGGACGTGGATGTGCTGGTCAATAACGCAGGTGTCAATCGTTGCATGTGGTTCATGGGCCCAACCGGTATGGAAAGCGCTCACGAGGAGATGGAAGTCAACTTCTTCGGTACCCTGGCCATGTGCCGTGCATTCGCACCGATAATCGCCGCCCGTGGCGACGGGGCTATCGTCAATATCAGCTCAATCATCGGCCTGGTCAATCTGCCGCTCAACGGCACCTATTGCGCCTCAAAGGCGGCCGGCCACTCCCTGCTGCAAGGTGTGCGCGCCGAACTGGCTCCCCGGGGAATCAAGGTGATCGGGGTCTATCCCGGCCCGGTGGATACGCGAATGACGGCCGGCCAGGAGATACCCAAGGCAACGCCGGACCAGATTGCTGATGCAATTCTTGCTGGGTTGGAGAACGGTGATGAAGAGATTTTCCCCGACCCCATGTCTCAACATGTCCATGCCATGTTGTTGAAGGCCCCCAAGCAGGTTGAACGGGAGTTTGCGGCAATGATTCCGTCCTGAGGGGAAGACGGAGAGTAGTTTGAACCCGGGGAGTTCCCGGCTGCGGCGAAATGAGCCGTAGAGCCACAGCTGAAGGGGAATCGGAGCGAAGGAGGACCTCGTAAACTGTCGAATTCAGGTTCATGGTTCTTCGCACGAATGTTCAGTCTTTCAAACACTCCAGCAAATAGCGAAGAGCGGGATTCTTATTGTCGGGAAGCCATACGGTGGCAAGGCGAACAGGCTCTATATCGTCGTTCAGGGGAACGAACACCACATTGGGGTGTGGCTGGCTGCTGACATCACTCGGCATCAGACACACGCCCATACCTGCACCGATCATCCCCACCACCTCGACGAGACTGCTGGCCTTATGCGTCAATACCGGTCTGAACCCCGCCTTAATGCAGGCGTTGCTGATCGTCTGGTTTCGGCCGGGGAATTTCCCCTCGACGAGGCCGAGAAACGCATCCCGTTCGAGATCCTTGAGATCAATCGCAACCTCGCCGGCAAGCCGGTGGGTTGCCGGTAGTGCCGCTTGCAATGGTATTTCCTGTATTATCAGAATATCAAATTCGTTATCCAACTCCTCGCAGGGATTCCCGACAAAGGCCAGATCAATCTCCCTGTTGCGCAGGGCAGCAATCTGATCCCCCGGCAGCATGTCACGTACGCTTAACTCTACCCTTGGATGATTTCCCCGAAATTTCTTGAGAGCATCACCCAGGAAAGACCCGAGTACGGTGGGGATAAAGCCCACTACCAGCTTCTGCCGCAAGTTAACAGGATACTTCAGGGCATGCACCGCTTCTTCGCAGTCGCGTACTATTTTGCGTGCACTAACAAGGAACTGCTCTCCGGCTGGCGTCAGGCGGAGACCAAGCCGTTCCCGGGTAAAGAGACTGACCCCCAGTTCACATTCCAGTTCCCGGATTATACGACTTATGGCCGGCTGGGAAATGTGCAGTTTCCTGGCCGCGCCGCTGAAACTGAGTTCTTCGGCGGCAGCGACAAAGTATCTGAGGTGGCGAAGTTCCATGGCAATCAACTATAACTTTTTGTTATAGGGGGTCAAGGAATTAGTTGATTGAATTCATGAATTGCAAATCTACACTTATTACAAGAATCAAGATGCTGCACAGAACAGGAGTCACATCATGAACTACACTGAACTGCTCAATCCGCAGAACTCGGCCCTCATCCTCATCGATTTTCAGCCCCAGATGGCCTTTGGCGTTGCCAGCATCGACCGGCAGACCCTCTTTAATAACGTCATGCTACTGGCCAAGGCGGCAAAAATCTTCAATGTACCCACCATCCTCACCACTGTGGAGTCGAAAGGCTTCTCCGGCAACATGTGGCCGCAACTCCTCGACATCTTCCCCAACCAGGAGCCGGTCGAACGGAGTTCCATGAACTCGTGGGAGGACACGAAATTTGTAGCGGCAGTGAAGGCTACCGGGAGCAAGAAGCTGGTCATGGCGGCCCTTTGGACCGAAGTCTGCCTGGCATTCCCGGCCCTGGAGGCACTGAAGGCAGGTTATGACGTGTATGCCGTGGAAGATGCCTCGGGAGGAACCAGCGTTGTCGCCCACAATGCAGCCATGCGACGCATCGAGCAGGCTGGCGCAGCACCGATGACTGCTTTGCAGGTCCTCCTTGAATACCAGCGTGACTGGGCACGCAAGGACACCTACGACGCCGTTATTGAGGTGGTGAAGGAGCACTGCGGCGCGTACGGCCAGGGTGTCGAATACGCCTACACCATGGTGCACGGCGCTCCCCCCAGCCGGAAGGCTGCTGGCCGCTGATGCCACAACAAGTGCTGAAAGACAGGACCGGGAGGCAACGCCATGAATGCACCCGACTTGATGTTATACAACGGAAAGATCACCACCCTCGATAATACCCACCCCCTGGTCTCGGCCGTGGCTATGACCGGAGGACGCATAACCGCCATCGGGGGGGAAGAACTCCTCGGCAGCGCCACCGACAAAACCAGGAGGATCGACCTCAAGGGGCGGCGGGTCATACCCGGTCTCAACGATTCGCATATGCACGTCATCCGTGGCGGGCTCAGCTACAACCTGGAGCTGCGCTGGGATGGCATCCCCTCTCTCGCCAACGGCTTGCGCATGTTGAAAGAGCAGGCAGAGCGCACGCCTCCCGGCCAATGGGTCCGGGTCATCGGCGGCTGGAGCGAATTCCAGTTCGCCGAACGGCGCATGCCCACGCTCGATGAGATCAACGCCGTCGCCCCCGATACGCCGGTCTTCGTCCTGCATCTTTATTGCCGCGGCATATTGAACCAGGCCGCGCTGCGCGCCTGTGGCTACACCAAGGACACCCCGAATCCGCCCGCTGGCGAGATCCAGCGCGACAAACATGGCAATCCCACCGGACTGCTCATTGCCCGGCCTAACGCCGGCATTCTGTACGCCACCGTCGGCAAGCAGCCCAAGCTGCCGCCCGAACATCAGATGAACTCTTCGCGTCACTTCATGCGCGAACTGAATCGCCTTGGCCTCACCAGCCTGGTGGACGCGGGGGGCGGATCGCAAATCTACCCGGATGACTATGCCATCATCGAGGAACTGCACAAGCGGGGCGAAATGACCGTGCGCATGGCCTACAACATTTTCACGCAAAAGCCCAAAGAGGAAAAAGAAGATTTCCAGCGCTGCATGAAGTTGACCGCACCCGGCACGGGTGACGATTTCTACCGCTGCAACGGCGCCGGAGAGATGCTGGTGTACTCGGCGGCGGATTTCGAAGATTTCCTGGAACCCCGTCCCGACCTCCCGTCCAACCTGGAAAAGGACCTGAAAGAGGTCGTGTCGCTGCTGGCTGCCAACAAGTGGCCGTTCCGCATTCACGCCACCTATGACGAGAGCATCTCCCGCATGTCGGACGTGTTCGAAGAGGTGAACCGCGAGATTCCCTTCAACGGGACAAAGTGGTTCTTCGACCATTGCGAAACCATCTCCGACCGCAGCCTGGAACGGGTTAAGGCCTTGGGGGGCGGCATTGCCATCCAGAACCGCATGGCCTTCCAGGGCGAGTATTTCCTGGACCGTTACGGGAAGCAGGCAACGGAGCAGACTCCTCCGGTTCGAAAAATGCTTGATCTCGGCATTCCCGTGGGAGCGGGCACCGATGCAACACGCGTGTCCAGCTATAACCCCTGGCTTGCCCTTTACTGGCTGGTTTCCGGTAAGACTGTCGGCGGTGCCCCCTTGTATTCCGGAGCAAACCGCCTCAGCCGGGAGGAGGCATTGCAGCTCTATACCCAGGGGAGCAGCTGGTTTTCAGGTGAAAACGGCAGAAAGGGGGCCATTGCCGTCGGCCAGCTGGCGGATGTCACCGCGCTCACCGCGGATTACTTCTCGGTGCCGGAAGAGAGCATCAAGGGGATCGAGTCCGTCCTGACCATCGTTGACGGGAAGGTTGTCTACGGCGCCGCGGAATTTTCCAGCCTTGACCCGGTTCCGCTGCCGGTACTGCCGGAATGGTCACCCATAAAGGTGTATGGCGGGTACGGCGCGCCATTGGACATGCGCAAAGCCGCTCGGCACGGTGTCCCGGCCCCTCAGCACCAGCACTCCGCCGAATGCCGTGCGCACGGCTGCCGTCATGCGGCCCACCAGCTCGAGGTCGGCTGTAAAGCCGGGGCACCCCGTTACAGTGACTTCTGGGGCTTCGGCTGCGATTGCTTCGCGTTCTGAGCACTTAGGCGGTTTCGTGCCCATTGGTGAAGTAATATACATGGGCGACTCTCCGATCTTATTCACTGATCGGAGACGCAGGAGACCAAAAATGTCAGACATAACCATCAAGGACCGCGCCGCCGGTGCAATAATGGGTGCCTTTATCGGCGATGCACTGGGTCTCGGGCCGCACTGGTATTACGATCTTGCCGAGTTGCGCCGCGACTACGGCGAGTGGATCAACGGCTATACCGATCCCCAACCTGACCGCTACCACGCCGGACTAAAGGCCGGACAACTTTCCCAGGCCGGTTGTATCCTGAAATTAACGCTACGTTCGCTGGTTGTGTGCGGACAGTACGATGAAGCGGATTTTTGTCGACGTATGGATGAAGAATTGTTGCCATTACTGGACGGCACCCCCATGAACGGACCAGGCGGCTATACCAGTCAGTCGATTCGCGACTTGTGGCAACGGAGGGTACAGCAGAAACTGCCCTGGGGACAGACCGGAGGCCACGCCGACACAACAGAGGCAATCGAACGCACCTTGGCCTTGGCGGTGCGTTATGCCCTTGATCCTGCCCGATTGGCCAGCACCATCACCAGTAACACCATCCTGACCCAAAACGATGGTACGGTGGTGTCAATGACTGTTGCCTTTGGATCAGTTTTGGGTCTGCTGGTCCAAGGGCATACTCTGGATACCAGGTTGTCAGGCACGTTGATGAAACTGGTGCATGATGGAGCACTTCCTTTCCACGCGGTTACCAGCGACAATCTACAGCCACCGCGCCCCGGTGATCCTGACCCGCCTCGCGCCGGGAGGTTTGCCTCTCCGGATGCCCTGCTGACCCCGTCCTATATGGCTGCAGCCTCTGCGGACCCGGACATTCGCATCGAACCGGCCTGGAAAGTGTCAATCGTTTATGGCATGCCGTGTGCCATCTATCACCAGCTACCGGCGGCCTATTACCTGGCGGCCCGTTTTCACGATGACTTTGAATCCGCCCTGCTGCATGCTGTCAATGGGGGCGGCCAAAACCAGGCACGCGCCATCCTGACCGGCGCTCTTGTTGGCGCTCAGGTTGGTCTTTCGCGAATTCCACAACGGTTTCTGGACGGCCTGGAAGAGTCCGCCACCCTGCGCACGTTGGCCGACGAGCTGGCAGCGGGTATCGAAAAATCATAACGTTGCACGGGCCAGAGAGCAGGGGGTATTGATGAACACAAAGAAAATCACTTTCCCCAATGGGCGGGGGGAACTGATTGCCGCCAGGCTGGAACTCCCCGAGGACGAACAGCCGCTGGCCTATGCCCTGTTTGCTCACTGCTTCACCTGCTCCAAGGACCTCAAGGCCGTGGTGAGTATTTCGCGCGCCTTGAGCAGCAGGCGCATCGCCGTGTTGCGCTTTGACTTTACCGGCCTGGGGGAGAGCGAGGGGGACTTCTCCGCGACGACCTTTTCCTCCGAGGTGAGTGATCTGGTCGCGGCTGCCCGCTTTCTGGAGCGTGAATATGAGGCCCCCCGGCTGCTCATCGGCCATTCCTTGGGTGGTGCGGCCGTTCTGGCGGCCGCAGTGGATATTCTCTCGACGACCGTCGTAGTCACCATCGCCGCTCCGTTCGACCCTGCCAACGTGCGAAGGCTGCTGGGAGTGACGACGGAACAGATCGAGGAGGCTGGTCAAGCCACTGTCAGCATCAGTGGCCGCGAGTTCACCATCCGCAAGAGCCTGCTGGACGACCTGGAGTCTCAGCAACCGGCCGAGACGCTGCGTCGGCTCAAGGCGGCACTATTGGTGATGCACTCCCCCCGCGACCAGGTGGTGGGGATTGAAAACGCCGCCGACATCTACCGGACCGCTCATCACCCCAAGAGCTTCATTTCCCTTGACTCGGCCGACCACCTTCTGTCCGATGCCCGGGACTCCCGCTATGCAGGTGGAATCATCGCTGCCTGGGCCAGTCGCTACCTAGAGCTTCCCGATACGTCGACTCCTTCCCGTACCCCGCCGGAGGTTATCGATACCCGTGTTACTGCACGAACCGCGGCGGACAGCTTTCGTACCGAACTGTTCGCCAACGGCTTCCCTCTGATAGCCGACGAGCCTATAGAATTCGGCGGCGGCAACGAGGGGCCTTCTCCATACGAGTACCTGCTGGCCGCCCTTGGCGCCTGCACCGGCATGACGCTTCGGGCGTATGCACGCAGCAAGGGGTGGCCGCTGGAGGACGTGGTGGTGCGGCTTTCTCACCAAAAGGTTCACGCCGAAGACTGCCGCGACTGCGATGAGAAGAACCGCCAGATCGATAGTATAGAGCGGGAGCTGGAGTTTCGTGGTGAGTTGGACGAGGCGCAACGGCAGCGCTTGCTGGAGATCGCCGGGCGGTGTCCGGTGCACCGCACCCTGACAGGAGAGGTGCGGATCGGGACCACCTCGCGGCCGAAATGAGACTTCTGCATTGATAGCAGGCGGAAAATGTCCACTAATTACGACTGACCTCATCAGGAAAGGAGTTGATTACAATGAGTGTTATCTTGTCCTGCAACGAACTGGTACACCGCATCGACGCCGGTGCGGTGGTAATCGATGTGATGACGCCGGAAGAGTACGCCATCCGCCATGTGGCAGGTGCCAAAAACGTCTGTATCTACGAGATGGTATTTCTCGACCATATAGCCGAACAAGTCCCTGATCGTGATACTGAACTGATAGTCTACGATGCCACCGGCACAACAAGGTCGGCCGAGTTGGCACGCGAACGGCTGCTTCAGGCAGGGTACGCTGATGTTTCCATCCTTTCCGGGGGGCTTGCTGCCTGGCGCGACGCAGGTCTGCCGGTGGAGGCCGATGAGCAGGCTTTTGTGACCGAACCGGAGCTGCGGGACGGCACCTACCGGATCGACAACGAAAAAAGCACACTGGAGTGGATCGGCCGCAACCTCAACAAACGTCACTATGGCCGCATCACCATCCAGGCGGGAGAGCTGGTCATTGCCAACGGGAAACTGTCAACGGGAAACATCGTGCTGGATATGACGACGATTTCCAATCTTGATCTGCAGGACCCTGGCTGGCGTGATATGCTGATAAGACATCTCATTTCAGATGACTTCTTCGCGGTTGAACGTTATCCGACCTCCTCGTTCACACTGAACGGATGGGAAGCGCAGGTAGGGGCTTCGCCGGAAGCGCCCCAAGGGATTGTCACTGGTGAGCTGACAATCAAGGACGTGACCCGGCCGATCAGTTTCCCGGCCACAGTCGCTCCGCAGCAGGATGGTAGCATCCAGGCCCATGCGGCCTTCGACATCGACCGTACCCTCTGGAATATCTGCTACGGCTCGTGCAGGATGTTCGAACATCTTGGGATGCATTTGGTGCATGACATGATCAGCCTGGAGTTGTTTGTCGTGGCGCGCAGACCATGACTTTTGATCGCATTCCGGGAACAGGCGCGTGATATCAGGAACTGGCCTATTCGGCACGAGTGATGGACTCCTACCGCGCAAAGCCATTTTCATGTTCACCACACATAAGGAGATTTACATGAAACGAAAAGCTTCGGCCGAATGGAAAGGCACTCTCAAGGACGGGAAAGGTACCATCTCGACGGAAAGCGGCGTACTCTCACAGACTCAGTATTCGTTCGGCACCCGCTTCGAGAGCGGGATCGGCACCAATCCGGAAGAACTGGTCGCCGCTGCCCATGCCGCCTGTTTTTCCATGGCACTCTCGGCCCAGCTTGGCAGTGCCGGACTTACCCCGGAAAAGATCGCCACGACCGCCACGGTGACCTTCGAGAACCGAGACCAGGGCTGGACCGTCACCGAAAGCCATCTGGAGGTCATCGCCACCATACCGGGGGCCACCCCGGAGAGATTTGCCAAACTGGCGCAGGACGCCAAGGCGGGTTGCCCCATTTCACGGCTTTTGAACACAACCATCACCATGGACGCGACGCTGACGATATAGAGGTTTTCAATGACTGACCTGATGCCAGCCATCTTCTTCGGACACGGCAACCCGATGAATGCCGTGTCGAAAAACGTCTACACCGAGGGGTGGCGAGCCATCGGCAGATCCATTCCCCGTCCCCGCGCCATCCTTGCCGTCTCCGCTCACTGGTACATTCCGGGCTGCGGGGTGACGATCAATGCTGCTCCCCCCACCATCCACGATTTTGGCGGCTTCCCGCAAGAGTTGTACGAGGTCGCCTATCCCGCACCCGGCAGTCCGGAGCTTGCCCGGCGTGTCAGGGATCTCCTTTCCCCGTTGCCGGTGGAGCTCGACGAAAGCTGGGGGCTTGATCACGGTACCTGGTCGGTGCTGACCCACGTCTTTCCCGATGCCGATATTCCCGTCGTGCAACTTGCCATCGACGAGAGGCAGCCTTCCACCTTCCACTATGAACTGGGTAAACGGCTCGCACCGCTGCGAGAGGAGGGGGTTTTGGTCGCCGGCAGCGGCAATCTCGTGCACAATCTGCACTCCTACGCCTGGGGAAGGGATGGAGTCAATGCCTATGACTGGGCCGTGCGATTCGAGAAGCGGGCGCGGGATCTGCTGCTCGCAGGGGACGATGCCCCCCTTGTCGCGTACGAGGGGCTTGGCCGTGACGCCATGCTCTCGGTTCCGACCCCTGACCACTACCTGCCGCTACTCTACGTGCTTGGGCTTCGCAGGAAAGATGACCCCGTCAGTTTTCCGGTCGAGGGGGTGGATGGGGGCTCGGTCTCCATGCTTGCCGTCCGGATAGGCTGACCAACTGCCCGATAAAGCTGTGTAGAAAGGAGTTTCCCATGACCCCACGCCGTATCAAGAAGCTGTTCAAGAGTCGGCCCACCATCGAGGGGGCCGGCGTCCATCTCAAGCGGGCCTTCGGCTATTCCCAGGTCCCCCAGTTCGACCCGTTCCTGATGCTGGATGACTTTCATTCCAGCAATCCCGCCGATTATCTGCCCGGTTTCCCCTGGCACCCCCACCGTGGCATCGAGACCATTACCTACGTGCAGGAGGGGCTGGTGGAACATGGCGACAGCATGGGGAACAAGGGGGTGATCGGCGCCGGCGACGTGCAGTGGATGACCGCCGGCAGCGGCATCATCCACCAGGAGATGCCCAAGGAGAGTCCCACCGGCACCATGTGGGGGTTCCAGTTCTGGGCCAACCTGCCGGCTGCTCAAAAGATGATGCCACCCCGCTACCGTGACGTGAAAGCGGCGGATATCCCCGAAGTAACACTGGAGGGCGGTGTAGCGGTGAAGGTCATTGCCGGCACGGTCGGGGAGGTACAGGGACCGGTAAAGGATATCGTCATCGAGCCGGAGATGCTGGACATCAGTGTCCCTGCCGGAACCGTCTTTCAGCGCCCTTTGCCGGCAGGGCACACCGCCTTTGCCTATATTCTGGCCGGCGAAGGGTATTTCGACGAGTGCCGCGACGCCTACGCCCATGAAATGGCCAGCGCTGGCTGGTCTGACCTGGAGCGCCGCTGCGTCTGCCAGCCGGAAGCTGTGGTATTGTTCGAACATGAGGGAGATGTCGTACAAGCCACTACGACCGATAAACCGGTGCGATTTCTGCTCGTTTCGGGCAAGCCGATCGGCGAACCGGTCGCCTGGTACGGCCCCATTGTCATGAACACCCAGGAGGAACTGAAAACCGCTTTTGATGAATACCAGCGGGGTACATTTGTAAAGTGATGGCGTAGTGCCGGTGCATGCACAATGCCCGGTTATTTGAAAGGAGGAACAAATCATGTGTAAGGTGTTGATCGTTTATTACAGTATGTACGGGCACATCTACAAGATGGCCGAAGCGGTTGCTGAAGGGGTTCGCGAGGTGGCAGGGTGCGAGGCAATCGTCAAGCGCGTACCGGAAACCCTGTCCAATGAGGTGCTGGGGATGATGGGAGCACTTGAAGCCCAGAAGGGCATGGCCCATATCCCGGTCGCTACAGTGGATGACCTGGCCGGTGCCGATGCCATTGTTTTCGGTACTCCGACCCGCTTCGGCAACATGTGTGGCCAGATGCGCCAGTACCTGGACGCCACTGGCGGACTCTGGGTCAAAGGATCACTAGTCGGCAAGGTCGGCAGTGTCTTCGCCAGTTCCGCCACCCAGCATGGCGGCCAGGAATCGACCATCCTCAGCTTTCACACAACGCTGCTGCACCAGGGGATGGTAGTGGTTGGCCTGCCATACTCTTTCGCCGGTCAGATGGGGGTCGGGGAAATTACGGGATGTTCTCCCTACGGCGCTTCGACCATCGCCGGTGGCCAGGGTGAACGGATGCCGAGCGACAATGAGCTGGCCGGTGCCCGCTTCCAGGGGGCGCATGTGGCGCGGATCGCCCTGAAGCTTAAGGGATAGAGACGTTCTCATTCAGAATTCAAACAAGAATACCTATTGTTAACAAAAAACGAGGGTGGCCAGTTGGTCACCCTCGTTTTTTGCCCATTTTTTTCCGTAAAGTTCCGAAAACGGATCGCCTTGAACTGTCAACGTGCCCGGTGGCAAGTCAACGCCGGACTTCACGTTATCCTGGATGTTCCGGCGAGATTCGTCGCCCGGCACCTGCCCCTCAGCCAATCCATATAACGTTGCAAACGGCAGTCAATTCCTTGCGGTTTCTGAACATTTTGTCAGGATTACTTCAGTTGTCATTATACCGGCAGTTAACGATAATCCGGATAAAGGAAATAACATGCACATACTGGTGATCGAAGACGAAAAGAAGGTGGCCGAGGCCCTCAGGAAGGGGCTGGAAGCGGAATCGTACCTGGTCACCCTGGCCCACACCGGCGAGGACGGTTTCTTCCAGCTCAATGCCGGGATATTCGACCTGGTACTCCTGGATCTGATGCTTCCGGGACGGGATGGAATCGAAATTCTCGCTACCCTGAGAAAACGTGGGATTGAGACGCCGGTTCTGATCCTTACCGCCAGGGATACGGTGGAAGACCGCGTATTGGGGCTCGACAGCGGCGCTGATGACTACCTGGTCAAACCGTTTGCCTTTCCCGAACTTCTCGCCCGTATCAGGCTTATCCTGCGCAGGGGGAGGAAAGAACAGCTGCTCAGACTTGTTCTGGCCGATCTGGAAATGGACCTCGTAACCCGCAAGGTAACACGGGGCAGCGAGCAGATCGAGCTCACCGTCAGGGAGTTTGAGCTCCTGGAGTACCTGCTGCGCAACCAGGGGAGCATAGTTTCCCGGGAAATGCTCTCTCGTGACGTGTGGCAGGTGAAGGACCGTTCCACGCCGCTGGACAACGTAATCGACGTGCACATTGCCAGACTGAGGCGCAAGGTGGACGGCCCCTTTGACAATAAGCTCCTAAAGACCGTGCGCGGTCTCGGCTTTGTGATGAAGGAGGAGCGGGCATGAGACTGAAACCGGCCAGTGTCCGTATTCGGCTGACCATCTGGTATACGGCTGCCCTGGCGGGGATCGTCCTCTGCTTCGCTCTCGGCATTTATCTCTTTGTCCGCTCCAGCCTGCTGCGACAGATCGACGGCCAACTGTACAGGGACCTCGCCACGGTTACGCGGGTTGCCCGCGATGAGCCGAATGAAATGAACGAGCTGGCCCAACATGGTTCGGTTGCCCTTTTCCAGGTAAGCGAAGGAAATGAGGTACTGGCTGAAACCGACGGTTGGAGCCGGTTCGGACTGGAAAAGGCCGTTGCCGGCAGGCGCTTAGTTGCTCCATGGTCATGGGAAGCGCCCAACGACCTGTACTATAGGCTGAAGATATTCACGGTGGCCGCTCCCGGACACACCTACTTCGTTGCCGTTGCCGAGGACGAGCAAACGCTTCGGCAGAGCCTGGAGAGCCTGGCGATCATTCTCCTGTTCGGCATCCCCCTCGCCCTTGCCCTGGCAGTCATCGGCGGCTATTTTCTGGCAGGGCGTGCGCTCGCTCCCATCGGCGCCATGGCAGCAAAGGCCGGGGAGATAACCGCCGAACGCCTTTCCGAACGGCTCCCCATTGAAGACCCCCATGACGAGTTCGGCCGGCTGGCAACGGTCTTCAACCAGACCTTTGCCCGTATCGAGGACTCGTTCGAGCGGCTGCGCCGCTTTACCGCCGACGCCTCCCATGAATTGCGGACCCCTCTCACGGCGATCCGGAGCGTCGGCGAGGTGGGGCTGCAGGAAAATGCCGATGCGGCCGCCTGCCGCGAAGTGGTCGCCAGCATGCTCGAAGAGGCGGACCGCCTGACGAAGCTGGTGGACAGCCTGCTGACCCTGAGTCGGGCGGATGCCGGTTCGGTGCAGGTAAAGCGGGAGCCGACCGACCTTTCGCTGCTGGCAGTCGAGGTGGCCGACTGTATCCAGGTGCTGGCGGAAGAAAAGGAGCAGAGCCTGGTCGTCGATGCACCGGAACCGGTCATCGCCGGGATCGACCCCACGACCCTGCGCCAGGCACTGATCAACCTGGTGGATAACGCTGTCAAGTACACGCCAAAGCAGGGGCATATCCGGGTGAAGGTCCGGAGCACGGCGGGAGAGGCGATCATCGAGGTCATTGATGATGGCCCCGGGATAGCGAAAGAGCATCAGGCCAGGATCTTCGACCGCTTTTATCGCGTTGACAAGGGGCGGTCGAGGGATATGGGCGGAACAGGGCTGGGACTCGCCATTACGCGTTGGGCCGTGGAGGTCAATGATGGACGGATCGAACTGGAGAGTGAGGAGGGAGAGGGGAGCACCTTTAGAATTGTGCTGTCCGCGGTACACTGGAAAATCTCGTGATCAAGAAAATGAAGGTGGCGAAAAGCCAGGAAAGGAGCACTCAATGCACAGTAATGCAAGATCAATCGTAAGGGCCGCTATCGCGGCAATGGTGGCGGCGATGTCGTTCGCAGCCACGGCCATGGCGGAAGGGATGCCGTTCCCGGAGGGGACCGCGACCCCGGCGGAAACCTGCGGCGCCTGTCATAAGGCGATCTACCGGGAGTTCGCCTTCGGTTTCGGGAGCGACATCCATTACAAGCCGACCACGATCCCGACCAAGGAGGGCGAAACGCTGAAAATGCCCGCCAACGTCTCGGCCACGGCCACAGCCCATGCCTTTGCCGGGGTGGAGCCTTACCCGATTCATGCACGGGAGGCTGAGGAAGAGGGGAAATCGTGCAACGTCTGCCACTATCCGGAACCGTTCGCCATCCCCGACATGAATGTCCCGGAGATGACCAAGCCGAAAGCGCGGCCGAAAGGGAAGGAGGCGGTTGGGATTACCTGCGCCAGCTGCCACCTTACCCCCGAAGGAAAGATCAGGGGCCCCCACAGCGTCAAGGCGCCCCATGAAACCGTGGCAGACCCCGCCATCCAGACCTCGGCCATGTGTGCCTACTGCCACAGCATGGGCAAACGGGTGGTCGGCAAACAGACCCAGACCTTCCTGGAGTGGCGGGACGACTTCAACAAGCCGGGGCTCGGCAAGCAGGAGTGCCAGGACTGTCACATGCCGCGTACCATGCGCAAGGTGGCGGAGGATTTCGATAATCCCGAACGGGCGATTGCACGGCACCTCTGGACCGGCGGACGTTCCCGGCAACGGCTCGCCAGCGCCCTCAGCATGGCCATCAGCCAACCGGATGAAGGCAAATCGGGCCTGGCGTTCCATGTCATCAACGTTGGAGCGGGCCATTCGGTCCCGACCGGTTCCAACCGCCGGGCCATCTACCTGAACGTGGAACTCCTGGACAAGAACGGGAAGACGGTTGCCACCAAGGAGTGGATGTTCGCCCCCTGGTACGGCCCCCGCCCGGATGACCGGAAATTCCTGGAAGAGGACAAGAAGCGTCCCGATGCCATCGCAGCAACGCAGGCCGATGCCCAGGGCCTCCACGAGCCCATCATCCGCGCCGGAGAGGAGCGGATACTTTCCTGGATGCCTGTTTTAAAACCGGGCGAATACACTGTGAAGGCCCGCCTGATCTACGATCTCAACCGGTACAACGACCGATCGTTCAAAGAAGATCAGACGGAGATCAACAGCACCACCCTCAGCATCAAAGTCAAGAAGGGGTAACGCATGGTGCAGCGTCTTTTGATCATCATCTCCCTGCTGTTTGTTTCCACGGGGCCTGCTTTTGCAGGCCCCCCCCTCCAGACCGACGACACCGGCACACCGGGAGACAAGCATTGGGAGATAAACATCGCCTATACTCTTGACAAACGCCACACCGTGGTCACCCATCAGACACCGATTCTCGACCTCAATTACGGTGTCGGCGACAATATACAGTTAAAGTACGAGGTCCCCTGGCTGGTGCTCCATGAAAACGGGGTCGGGACGAAAAGCGGGCTGGGGAATTCGGTCGCCGGCATGAAGTGGCGGTTCCTCGATGAAAAGCGGGACGGCGTGGCCATGTCGGTCTATCCCCAGTTCGAGTTCAACAATCCCACAAACTCCGCCGATCGCGGCATCGTGGATGAAGGAACGGACCTGCGTCTGCCGCTGCAGGCCACGAAGAAGTTCGGGCCGGTCTGGCTCAACGGAGAGGTCGGCTACACCTTCCGGCAGCACAATGACGATGAATGGCTGTATGGCCTCAGCAGCGGCTACGAGATCCGGGAGGACCTCACCCTGTTGGGGGAGGTCCACGGCGGCTCCACAAAGGAGTTCAAAAAACACGAAGTCGTTTTCAATGTCGGCACCCAGTGGGATTTTGACAAGAAATACGGTCTCCTGGCCTCTATCGGCAGAAGCTTCAGGAGCGGTGCCAGCGGTGAACCCAACCTCCTGCTCTATCTGGGACTGCAGATTCGCTTATGACAGTCACGGCCGGAACGGTCAAATCACCTGAACGTCCTGTGATTTTCGCAGCAGGAAGGAACGGACAAAGAGAGGTACCCAGGATGAAAGGTTTCAGAATCATCGTGTTAGCATTATCCGTGCTTGGCCTTGTAGCGCTTCCGGTTCTTGCCGGGGCAGTCAAGAAGTTCGACTACAAAAATGATGCGCCGGAGGCGGAAGCCAGGGCGTTCAGCTCCCTGGTCGGCAACTGGCACATCGACAGAGACGGCAACCGAAACGTTTACGCAGTTGACGGCAGGAAAGGGGAACAGGGGCTCATGGCCGCAGGCGCCAAGGAAAAGGCGAAGGGGCTTTATGGCGAGAGATATGCCGAGTTCCTCGGCAACCTGGAGACGTACCGCTATTTCCCCCTCACGCTAAACAAGGAATTCCAGAGTTTCAGGAATGGGACCATCGAGGTTTCCTTCAAGGGGGTAAGCGGCCGGATCGACCAGGCCGCCGGAATCGCCTTCAACATCAAGCCGAACGGCGATTACCTCGTTGTTCGCGCCAACGCCCTGGAGAACAACCTCGTCCTCTTCAGGATGGAGGGGGGGAGACGCTCTTCCGTAGAATGGAGCCGCAACGTGCCAGTTCCCTCGAACCAGTGGCACACCTTGAAGGTGGTCATCAACGGGAATAAGATCGAGGGGTATCTGAACAACAGGAAGTATATCGATCACACATGGAAAGAGAACATCGACGGCAGGATCGGCCTCTGGTCCAAGGCGGACTCCTACGTCTTCTTCGATAATTTTTCGATCGAGACCAAATGAAGACTTGATACAAGACATAGCTCGTCAGAGGGGAACAAACCCCGGCTCTTGGTCACCTTCCACAGCGACATGTTCAGCGATTCTATCGCGTTAGGTAAAAAAACAAGGATGGCCAGTTGGTCACCCTTGTTTTTTACCCATGTTCTTATCTAAAGCTCCGAAACCGGATCGCCTTGAACTGTCAACCTTTGCTGCAACTCCCATCGCAATACGGAGCATTGGCGGTTTTCCCGCAGTTGCACAGGTACACCTGCTGTTGTTCCTTGATCTCGAAAGCTTTGGGGGCACACTCGCTCCCGGCGTGCGCACCGTCACAGAACGGCATCCGGCTCGACTTGCCACAGGTGCAGCGGTAGTAGGTGCCCGGCTCCAGATTGAGAACTATGGGGCCGTGCGATACGGTGGTACCTTGGCTCATCTATTTTCTCCTTTCGATTCGTGAACTATTTCAGGAAACCCTATTTTTTGAGCAGCTCGATCTCAAGAGCGATGGTTACTTCATCACCAACCATAACCCCGCCACTCTCGATGGCAGCATTATACGTCAGTCCGAAATCCTTGCGGCTGATCTTGGTGGTAGCTACAGCGCCACGCTTGGTGTTCCCCCACGGGTCCTTGTACGCCTTGGTCGGCCCTTCCACGTCGAGCACCACGTCCCTGGTAACACCGTGCAGGGAGAGCTTGCCGTACACCTTCAACTTGTCGTTCCCCGCTTTTTTCACCTTGCTGGACACAAAGGCCATGGTCGGATATTTGGCTACGTCGAAAAAGTCGGCGCTCTTCAGGTGGTCGTCACGCTTGGCAACGCCGGTGTTGATCGAAGTGGTGTCGATCACCACGTCCACCTTGGACTTGGTCACGTCCTTGTCGTCGATCTCCACCACGCCGTTGAACTTGCCGAAGTCGCCCTTGACGTTGGAAACCATCATATGGCGCACCTTGAACCCTACGCTGGAATGGTCGGTGTCAATACTCCAGGAAGCTGCCGAGGCAAAGACCGGAATGGCCAGGGTAACAACTGCTGCGATTACGTTGATAATGCGTTTCATGGTAGTGATTCTCCTTTGGCTTGTTTGGTTAAGATAAAGTGGTTTAATGTTAAGGTAAATATCCAAAAATATTTAGTGCCCCGCCCCCCTCCTTTCCCGTAAGCCGAGTATCCGGCACAGGCGTCCGAGTTCTTCCTGTTCGGCTTCCTCCAGAATGCCGATCTCTTCCTTTATGGCCGCCAGAACGCGCGGAAACACCTCTGCGATCAACAGGGTACCCGCATCGGTGAGATGGATGGTTATGAAGCGCCGGTCCTCGGCGTCACGCTCCCGCCGCACCAACCCGCGCTTTTCCAGGTTGTCGATGACCATGGTGATGTTGCCGGTGCTCTTGAGGATCTTGGTGGCAATGTCGCGCTGGCAGAGAGAACCCTTGTGAAAAAGGGCCTCCAGCACCCCGAACTGGCTGATGGTCAGGTCAGCGGCAGCCATATGGCGGCTGGTCCGGCCGGTCACCGACTCCGCCGCCCGCATCAGCTTGGTGTAGGCGTTCAAGGCCCTTTTTTCTCTGTTCGTAAATTTTGTTGTTGGTGTTTTCAAGTGAGCCCCATGTAACGTTTAATAATTTAACTTTAAACTAATATATGCTATATTCCTTGTCAACTGTTTTTTCGCCACGACATGCCGATCACTGCCCATTGTCGAGACAATCGGCATGTCCGATAAGGCAGTAACACGCGCAACAATCAGCATTCATCTGTTATTCAGCCATTGCTCTCCGCCTCCAGTGCGCAGAGCTCCTTAACCGGACAAATCCTGCGGTTTTTCACAAAAATGACTTGAAAACTTGACAAACCAATTATTTATAGTTAATTTATGCAGGATTTTAATGATTCCGGGTGTCGATGCTACTTCTTACCTGCAGCAACATAGGAAGATGAACAAGGCCTTCATTGCGCTTAGTCCGGTGGCGGGCAGGCGCAGGTGAGGGCTTTACTGTATTGGATTCATCTTCCCGGATTTCCTTGAACATGAGGGAAAGGGGGTGAGACTGCAAAAAAAAAGAAGGAACGACGTACAGGAATTTCAGTGAGTTTCAATCCACAATAAAAGGAGGCAATACAATGAAGAAAAAGCTTATTGTAGTCTCTGCAGCAGCCGCCCTGAGCGCTGCCGTTCCGGCTTCTGCGCTGGAAAACGATTTCCATGGATCGTACAAATTGAAGTACTTCTTGAGCAACACTGAGAAGGGTGCGACTGAACAAATCAAACCGTCCGCCACGAGTGCAACGGCCGCCAACTATTTCGAGCAGCGTGCCCGTCTTTTCTACACCGCCAAAGCCAACGACGACCTGAAACTGGTGACCGGCTTCGAGATTGATTCGGTTTTTGGTGACAAAGCGCAGGGCGGCATAGATACCGGTTCCAACATCAACACCACTGCCTTCAGAAACTCGGGCGGCGGCTTGGAATCCGACGCTGTTAACCTTGAGACCAAGTGGGTTTACCTGGATTTCAACATCCCCTCCACTCCGGTCAATGTCAGGGCCGGGATCCAGGCGTATAAGGACCCCTTCAAGGGCATCTTCCTCGATGCCGATCTTGCCGGTGTCTACGCCTCGGCCAGGTACGGCAATGCCCAGACCGCCATCGGCTACTTCCGCCCCTATGAAGCTATGGACCTCACGACCGGCAAGGCGAAGACTCCGCGCGGCACCGACAACTTCGACATTGCTGTCCTGGAGGGTAAATACAACATCAACAAGGACCTGACCGTTGGTGGCGCGTACTTCCTCTACTCCGACTACCGCACCAATGCTCCGGAAACATTCCACACCTTCGGCGTCAATGCCGAGGCCAAGGTAGGTCCGGCAATCATCAGCGGCTTTGCTGCCTACCAGGCCGGCTTCAGCAAGCAGAACACCAATGGCCTGACGGCAAGCAAAGGAACAACTGTAAACGCCTGGGCCGCGAACGTGGCTGCCAAGGTCAAGGCCGGCCCCGGCACTGCCAGAACCGCCTTCCTCTACGCCTCTGGCGACCAGGACAAGAACGACGGTGTCGATCACTCCTGGCAGAGCGTTTCCCAGACCAAGTACGGGCTGAACACAACTACGTTGACAGCACCTGCTGGTGGTGGCGCAGTTACCAGCACAACGGCAGCTGGTACGACAACACCCAACGGCGGCAACCCGACCAACTCCTACAATGAGTCGGGCATGATGCTCCTGAACCGGAACCTGGCCCAGGGCGGCACATCCACTGATACAAATATTATCAGCAACATTAACAACAATGGCCAGGGTGCCGTCATTATCACTGCCGGCTATGATGCAACCCTTACACCGAAGGTTTATGCCAGTGCCAATGTCGGCGCCGGTCTCACCTCGGAAAACCAGAATACTTACAATAACGGCAGCCATTACCTCGGCACAGAAGTCAACGTAGAGGTCGGTTACAAGCTGTACGACAACCTTACGGCCGGCTTTCAGGCGGCTTACCTCTTCCTCGGCCCCTACTACAAGAATGCTGTCTCCGGTCAGGACCCGGTCGATCCGTACACTACTCGCGTAATGTTAAGTTATATTTTCTAGTTAAGACCAGGCAAGGCCGGAGGTCCACCACTCCTCCGGCCTGCTTACAAACATACTTAACAGGAGGTTTAACATGAAAAATGCCGCCGTAATGATCCTGGCAGCCTTCGCCCTATCGGTAACGGTACCAGCCTTTGCCCAGATGTCCAAGGAAGAGAAGAACCAGTGCCTGCTGGCTTCCAAGAACTGCAGTACCGAGGTCAACAGCATCCAGTCCAAGATCAAGAAGCTGAATGCCGAAATAAAGAAGGGCACCAAGGTTTATACCGCTGACGAGATCAAAAAGTTGCAGGACAAGCTGAGCGAAGCAAATGATCTTCTTGACGTGCTGCTGAACAAAAAGGGAAATTGACAGCCTTCGGCTTTGATACGCCAATAACGAATTACCTGTGTTGAAGAGCGGGCCATCCGGTCCGCTCTTTCTATTTGTGTCTTACCTAAAAATTTAGTAGGTTGTGAGCGAAATACGCCACAGGAGGTTTTCAGGTGAAGCTATTGATGCAGTTGTTCCTGGCCATGGCCCTGACTCTGGCGCTCAGCGTACCAGCTCCGGCAGCGCCGATCAAAGTCTTCCTTCCGGAATTCAGGGTCACCGGCGCCGCCAACCGGGACGAACTGAAGGCGAGCCTGCCAAGCCTGCTGGCCTCCCGTCTTTCAACCGAAAGCGCATCCATTGCCGACTCATCGTCAGGCGCAGACCTGACCATTACCGGCACCTATATTGCCTTTGGCAAAGTTTTCAGCCTTGATGCGCAACTAAAAGATAACGCCGGCAAGGTAATCGGCCGTGCCTTTGAACAGGGCGACTCCACAGACGATATCATACCAGCGGTAACCAGGCTGGCCCAGAAGCTGAATGCAGAGCTGGCCAAGGCTGTTACGCCGCAAGGTCAGCCGCAGACAGCATTAACGCGGGCATCGGTTCCGACAGGCAATCCACAAGTAATCGCCACTCCGGCCTTGGTTGCCCCGCAGACACCACCCCAACAAGCCGGCGACATCGTCCGCCCGCAACATATAGCCCAGGCCGGCGAAAGCGGTATGATCGGCCAACGGCTCGATGGAGCGATGGTTGGCCTGGCAATCGGCAAATCGCTCCCGTCCGGCGAACGCGAACTTTACCTGGCGCTTGAGCAGGAACTGCGGCTCTATCGCCAGGGAGACAAGCTCACACTAATTGCTAACGAAAAGGGGTTCAAGGCAAACGAAAAAATCATCGGCATCGACACCGCCGACCTGGACGGCGATGGAATCCCCGAGCTCTATGTGACCCTGATGCGCGGTGACGAACTGGCCTCTCAGGTATGGATCACTGAAAACGGAACCTTCAAACTGATTGCCCGCGATCTGCCATACTTCTTTCGCGCACTACCCGGAACAGACGGCAAATCGAAACTCTACGGCCAGCAAACCGGGCGCGACACGGATTTCTTCGGTGACGTGTCCGAAGTGGTGAAAACCGGGTCCGGGTATGAACTGAAGAATCCGCTGAAACTCCCGCGTTCCGCAACAATATACAGCTTCGGCCGAATTGTGGAAAAGGACGGGACGGTCCGTACCGTGACAATCAACAAGGATGGTTATCTGACCGTATATGCAGCGAACGGCGAAGAGCTCTGGCGGAGCAATGACCGACTCGGCGGCTCTGAAACGTATTTTCTCCGTGAAGACCCGCAAAACGTCAGGGTCACCGGAGAACAGTTCAGAAAAATCTTTGTTGAGCAAAGAATTTTGACAACCCGCAACAACGACATCATCGTCCCCAAAAACGAAGGATTCTGGGTGATCGGCAACAGCCGCTCCTTCTCCAAGAGTTCCGTGTACAACTTTGCATGGAACGGCGCCGCCATGGAAGAACGCTGGCACACCAAGCAGAGCCAGAACTACCTGGCTGACTATGCGTATGACGACACACGCAAGGAACTGGTACTTCTAGAAGTGGTGAAGCGCCCCGGCATGATCGAAAAGGGAGCCAGCGCCATTTCGATCAAGAAGGTGGAGTAACATCGGTTCAAGGTTCAAGGTTCAAAGTTGAAACCCTGGAACCTTAAACCAAAACTTGAATAGTTACACAACCTTGAACATTGAACAGTGAACCCAAAAAGGGTGGCTTATTGGCCACCCTTTTTGATTGACATGAGAAGGGTATGTTGTTAGGATTTTCGGCGCTTTACGTCGCTCTGACAGGCAGCGGTATCAGCCGGGAGACAGCTTTGACCACAGCAACAGGCACAGATGCAACCCTTCCCAAAGGGGTCACCGACTTTCTCCCGGAGCAGGCCGATAAGATCGGCTATATCGAAGGGAAGATCTGCTCGGTCTTCGAACTGTGGGGATTCCGGCGGATCATCACCCCGCTTCTTGAATTCCAGGATGTACTCTCCATCGGACTTGACGACGAACTGCGGGAAAAGACCTTCCGCTTTGACGACCGCCAGACCGGCCGGCTGCTCGCCATTCCGTCCGACATCACCCCCCAGGTCGCCCGTATCGAGGCAATGCGCCTACGCAGCCTCCCCCTCCCCCACCGCCTTTATTACAACGGCCGGGTGCTCAGGCATACCGAGCTCCAGTCCGGACGGAGCAGGGAAATTTACCAGGCCGGCGTCGAACTGATCGGACTCGACTCGCCTGAGGCAGATGCCGAGATGGTGGCCATGGCGGTGGAGGTCCTTCGTGAACTGGGTTTCACCGACTTCAAGGTCGATCTGGGGCAGGTCGAGTACTTCCGCGGCATCATGGCTGCCGCCGGGCTGACCGGTGAAGCCGGAAAAGAGCTCCGGGAGGCGATCGCCAAGAAGGATGCCTCTGCGGTTCGCGCATTTCTGGAACGGGAAAAACTTCCCGAGTCGGTAGCAGAGGAAATCAGTGCCCTCCCCAGGCTGTTCGGCGGGCGCGAGGTCCTTGCCGAAGCGGAGCGGGTAACCCATAATGAACGTTCCCGCCGGGCGCTGGACAACCTGCGTCAGGTGGTGGAGATCCTGGAGATCTATGGCGTTGCCGACTACCTCACCATCGATCTGGGTGAAATCCGGGGGCTCGGCTATCACACCGGTGTGACCTTCGAGGGATTCGTGGCCGGTATCGGCGAACCGGTCTGCAGTGGCGGGCGTTACGACGATCTGACCGCCAAATATGGTCATCCCGCTCCGGCAACCGGTTTCGCCTTCAATATCCTGCCGCTGCTTCACGCTCTTGAAAAGCGTCCCGATCTGGAAGCGCGTGCCACACGCGACTTTCTCATCTTCAACCTGCTGGAAGACCGCAGGGATGCCCTCCGCATCGCCCAGGAGCTTCGCCGGCGCGGCTATTCGGTGGCCAGGGACATCATCAGACGCGACCTCGCCAACTCCCTTGCCTATGCCCGGCTGACGAACATCAAACGGGTACTGGTGGTGGGTGGTGATTACTGTTCCTCTGACGAAGTGCATCTACTCCGGGTAAGCGACGGAGCAACAACCAATCTCAAGAAGGATAACCTGTTCCGGCAGGATATGCCGGTCATCAGGTTTGATCCATAGCAAGGAGACGGTCATGGCCAACGTAGTGGTAGTGGGAGCCCAGTGGGGCGACGAAGGAAAAGGAAAGGTCGTTGACATCTATACCGAGTATGCGGACGACGTGGTCCGCTACCAGGGTGGCAACAATGCCGGTCATACCCTGGTCGTCGGAGACGAAAAGATCGTCCTGCACCTGATTCCCTCCGGCATCCTCCACGCCGGGAAACGGTGCATCATCGGCAACGGTGTCGTGCTCGACCCGGAAGTATTCATCCGGGAGATCACCAATCTGAAGAAAAGCGGCAAGTTCCAGGACGACAGCGTCCTCCTGCTGTCGGAGAATCTCCACGTCATCATGCCGTATCACAAGCGGATCGACATCGCCCGCGAAGCCAAGAGCGGCGCCGGCAAGATCGGCACCACCGGCCGGGGGATCGGTCCGGCCTACGAGGACAAGATCGGCCGCCGCGGTATCCGGCTCGGCGACCTGGTGGATCGTGACATCTTTGCCCGCAAGCTGAAGGAAACCCTTGAGGAAAAGAACTTCCTGCTCCAGAATCTGCTGAACGAGCAACCGTTCACGTTCGAGGAGATTTATCAGGAATATTGCGGCTATGCCGATCAACTCCGCATCTACATGGCCGACACGGCGCTGGTACTGCACAAGGATATGGCAGCCGGCAAAAAGCTGCTCTTCGAAGGTGCCCAGGGGACCTTGCTGGACGTTGACCTGGGAACCTATCCGTTCGTCACCTCATCCTCGACCTGCGCCGGCGGGGCCTGCACCGGCACCGGCGTGAGCCCCCGCTCCATCCACGAAATCATCGGCATCTCCAAGGCTTACGTGACGAGGGTGGGGAGCGGACCGTTTCCGACCGAGTTGACCGAGGAAACCGGCGAAAAACTCCGCCAAAACGGCTCAGAGTTCGGCGCCACGACCGGTCGCCCCCGCCGTTGCGGCTGGTTCGACGCCATGGTGCTCCGGTACGCGGTCCGGGTGAACGGCCTGACCGGTATTGCCCTGACAAAACTGGACGTGCTCGACAACTTCGAAACGATTAAAATCTGTACCGGTTACACGTGTCAGGGCAAGGTGCTGGAGGAACTGCCGACCAACCTGGAGGCGTTTGCCCAGTGCCAACCGGTCTACGAAGAAGTTCCCGGCTGGATGACGGATATCAGCGCTGCCCGTAGCTTCGAGCAGCTCCCCGAAAAGGCCCGGAGCTATGTTCAGCGCCTGGAGCAACTGGTTGGCTGTCCCATTGTCCTGGTCTCCGTCGGTCCGCGCCGTGATCAGACTATAACGCTGAAGAACCCTTTTGCCTGAGAGTTCGCGCAATCAATCCAGGTTGCAATCGCAATGATCAAAGTTAAACTCGTCTCATTGTGTAGCGACCAATCAGGACACAACCAGAAACTATGGCTACCAGCATCCTGATCATCGACGACTCGGATACCATCAGGGAACAGATCATCCAGACCCTGATGCGTTTCGGTGTGTTTGACCGTTACCTGGAGGCTGGTGACGGTATCGAGGCCTTCAAAACGCTCCTCGGTACCCAGGTCGACGTGGTTCTCTGCGACCTGGAGATGCCCAGGATGGACGGTTTCAAGTTTCTCGCCATGGTCAAGACCCGCGAGGAACTGCGGGACATACCGATCATAATGCTAACCGGCCGCGAGGACCGTGAACTGAAGATTCGCGGGCTTGAGCAAGGAGCATGCGACTATGTGACCAAGCCATTCGACCCGGGGGAATTGATGGCCCGGGTCAAGGTCCAGTTGAAGATCAAGATGCTGCAGGACGAGCTGAAAAAGTCCAACGATCTTCTGAAACAACTCTCCAATACCGATCACCTGACCCAGCTCTATAATCGTCGCTACATGATGGTGGCTCTGGAGCGGGAAATCCAGCGGTCCCAGCGCAAGTCATCTCCCATATCCATGGTGCTCATGGATATCGACCATTTCAAGCGCGTGAACGACCAATACGGACACCAAGAAGGCGACAGCGTCCTGTCGAGCGTCGCCCATCTGGCCAAGGAAGACCTGCGCAGCTACGACGTAGCTGTCCGTTATGGCGGCGAAGAATTCGTTCTGATCCTTCCCGAGACCTCCCACGAAGAAGCGGTCATGGTGGCTGAGCGGTTACGGGTGAAGATTGAACAGCAGACCTTCAGCGACGAGTTCAAAAACCTGCGGCTAACCATCAGCATGGGTGTCGCCACCTACCCCGCCGCCGGCTTGATCTCCATTGACGACCTGATCCGCGAAGCAGACGCCGCCCTCTATCGAGCCAAACAAGGGGGAAGGAACCGGGTCGTTTCCATGTTCCAGCAGTGATAGTCCGTAACTCGTGACTCGTAATTCGTGACGGGAAGAGACTTTCAACCTTCAACCGCTTTTTCCTCACTCCTCACTCCGTCATCACCGAACCGACAGATCCCTTCCACCCGCAAGACACACCCTCCGCATAATGGCCGCTTCCGGCATCGCTCCTTGCAGTGCTGTACGATCAGGGCATGGTACTCGTTGAACAGGCTCACCTCCTGAGGGAGTGCATCCATGAAGAGCGAGCGCACCTCCTCGTAGCCGGTATCTTCCTCTGTCAGCAGACCCAGACGGAACAGAAGCCGCCTGGTGTAGGCGTCCACCACAAAGGTCGGCTGTGCTCCCGCGTAGAGCAGGATGGAATCTGCCGTTTCCGGTCCTATCCCGCTGATGGCAAGGAGTTCCGGGCGCAACTGGCGCCAGTCGGCGGCAAACAGCTGCTCCAGACTCCCGTCTGCCCTCAGCATCAGCCAGGTCACGAAGCTCTTCAGGCGCCTGCTCTTCACGTTGAAAAAACCGGCTGGCCGGATTACCTCTCCCAGCTCCAGCGGGTCAACACGGACCAGTGCCTCAACAGACAGGAACCCTGCCGCCTTGAGGTTGGCAATCGCCTTTTCCACGTTGACCCAATTGGTGTTCTGGGTCAGGATCGCGCCGACGCAGACCTCGAACGGGGTCTCTGCCGGCCACCAGTGCCGGGGGCCGTACGTCGCCAGGAGAAGTTCATAGAGGTGCAGGAGCCGTTCCGTCATACAGTCTGCCATGCGGACGGGTCCAACCGGTAGTATGCCTGAAGGTGGGCGTAAAGGTCGGGATGATATTCCCGGATGATCCCGGGGAGGCTGAAAAAACATTCACTCGCCACTGCAAAGAATTCTGGCACACTCTCAGCACCATAGGGGTCAAAGACGGTCTCTCGGCCAGACTCCAGATCGGCGCAAAGCCCCTCGTATGCCTGCAATAGCGCAGTACCAAACGAAGAGCTGTTGCGGCCGCTCTCCAGGAGCGCGGTGATCCCCTCCTCCGCATCCAGTTGGTGGGCGAATTCGTGAATGACCACGTTGTAGTCGTCCTCGCCCGGCCTGCCGGCAGCGAGCACGTCCTCCCAGGAAAGCACCAGCGAGCCACCTTCCCAGGATTCACCCGAGCGCAACTCTTCACCGACGGTCACCACGCCACCCTCGTCGACGTCGTGGCGTCTGGCAACAAACTCGCCGGGGTAGATGATGATCGAGGAGAGTTGCGGAAAGTAGTCCCCGCCCCGGCGGAGAATCAACAGACAGGCCTGGGCCGCAACGGTCAGCCGCATCTCGTCGGTCACGGTCAAGCCGAGCGCCCCCTCGAACTGCTTTTCCGCGAGAAACACCTGAATATGGCCATGCAGCCTGGCCCGGTCATCTAGCGGCAGCATCCGGTAGTGGGGTACCTTGTCGTGCAGCAAGATCTGCCAGGACGAGGGAAATTCCCGGCTGCGCACGCTGCGGCGGCGGATTCGCTTCAGGAGAAACATATGCTCCCGGCTTTTCAATTCTACTTCGAAAGGTTACGTCCCGTAGGACCCAAAACAGAGTGTAACAAAGCTGAATTTCTTTTTCAGTGTGACAGCATCCGCTCCAGCAGCGTCTCGTACTCGGCAAGTTTTCGCTCCAGAATTGCCAACTCCTGCTCCGAGTATACGGCAAGACCCTGCTCTATCTCTCGCTGCAGATCGACAATGATCTCCTGAATGGTCGGCTGACGGCCCGGACCCTTTTCCCGGCCAAGTAGACGCAGATTTTTCCCGCTCGTCATGCTGCCCCCAGAATACGATCATAAACCTCACGCACGGCGACGGTCCGCTCTTCATAGTCCTTCATCAGGGTATCGCCCGGATGTCGCAGCTTCGAATCATACCCCAGCCGGCGGGCCAGCATGTCCAGGTATTCCCTGGACCCCCCCAGGTCGTTCATTGAGTAGTCGTGGATGATACGCAGGCGGTTTTCCAGACGTCGGAGGAATTTGTAGCCGTCGATGAGGATCGTTCCGTCCTCTGAGTCGATGCGCCCGGCAGCCCGGATCGACTTCAGCGCCAGCAGGGTGTTGTTACTGCGTATTTCGGGAAGGGCGTGGCCATGCATAAGCAGCAGGTACTGAACGATGAACTCCACATCCACCATCCCCCCACGGCCGGTCTTGATATTGTAGGAACCAGCCTTTTCCCTGGCAATCTCGGTCTCCATCCGCATCCGGAGGCGATGGATCTCCCGGCGGGCATCCTCATCAACGCTGCTGCCGTAGACCGCATGCCGGATCACTTCGTCGATCCCTTCCGAGAGTTCCGGACCGCCAAGGACCACCCTCGCCTTGGTCAGGGCCTGGCGCTCCCAGACCTGCGACTCTTCCAGGTGGTAGTTCTTGAAGGATTCCAGAGAAGTTACCAGCGGCCCGGCATTGCCGGACGGGCGGAGCCGGGTATCGATCTTGTAGACGTACCCCTCCCGGGTCGGGGTGGTGAGGATGGAGATGATCTTCTGTCCCAGCTTGGCGAAATACTCGTGGTTGGTCACCTGTTTTTCGCCGTTGGTCATCCCCTGGTGGTCATAGATATAGATGATATCCAGATCGGAGTGGTAGTTGAGCTCCATGCCACCCATTTTTCCCATCCCGATAACCGCAAAGTCCGCCTCGCGCTCATGACCATCCACGTCGTGCCAGGTCGGCCTGCCGAAACGGACCAGTTCCTGTCGGGCCATGTCGCACGCCGCAGCCAGACAGATGTCAGCCAGATTGGTCAACTGGGTAGCGATCTCAGTCTGCCCCACCATGCCGTTGATGTCGTTCAGCCCGATCCTGAGGAACTCCTCGTGCCGGTAGCGGCGCAGGACATCCAGCCGCTCCTCGTAATCATCGGCCCGTGATAAGAGAGCGGTCAGCTCCCGCTCCATCACCTCCCGCTCCTTGAAGGAGGAGGCATAGGTCTTGGCCACCATGCTCTCCAAGAGTTCGGGGTGACCGATGAAGATCTTGGTCAGGAACTCGGACATGGCGAACAGGGAGGCCATCAGTTTCAGCACCTCCCGTTTTTCTGCCAGCAGGGCGTAGAAAAACGAACGCGAACCAACGGCGCAGAGGAAACGGTCCAGGTTGGCCAGGGACATCTCCGGGTCGGGGGAGGCAAAGATCTCCTGCAGGAGCGGCGGCCCGATCTGCTCCAGTATCCGCCTCGCCCGTTCCGTCAAGGTCGCCCTGGGGGGCCCGTCCCTGAGCATCAACAGGTGCTCGTAACCGCTGTCCACATTCCTGAACCGGCGCTCGGCAAGCATGTCCTTGATCAAGTCGGCATCGGCCTTCCGATCAAAGAAAAAATAGATCTCCGGGCTGACCTCTTCCTTGAGCCGCTCGTCCCGGGAAAGGAACAGATCGCCATAGATGGCCGACACCGCCCCCCGATGGCGCTCCAACTCCTCCCGGAACCGTTCGGTACCGTTTTTCCGGAGAAACCCGCAACGCCGGGCCAGGGCAGCAAACTCCCCATCCTTTCGCGGCAGGCTGTGGGTTTGACGCTCCTGGACCACCTGAATCCGATGCTCCACGGTCCGGAGGAAGCGGTAGGCATCGGCCAGGGCCGTGCAATCGTCCTCCTTGATGAGCCGGCCTTCTTTCAGGACCGCCAGCGCCTTCAGGGAGTTCCGTTCGCGCAGGGCCGGATTTTTCCCGGCATAGACCAGCTGCAGGGCCTGGATGAAAAACTCGATCTCCCGGATGCCGCCACGCCCCAGCTTGATGTTGAACTCTCCCTCCCGCTCTCTGGCCAACGAGGCATCGATCTTCTTCTTCATGGCCATCATGTCTTCGACCAGGTTGTAGTCCAGGAACTTACGGTAGATGAACGGATCCAGGGCCGTGAGCAGCTGATAACCCAGCGCCAGGGAACCGGCCACCGGCCTCGCCTTCAACATGGCAGACCGCTCCCACGTCTGGCCCCACATCTCGTAGTAGAGCTCGGCAGAAAGGGCGGAAACGGCCATATCCCCCCCCTTTCCCTCCGGCCTGAGCCCCAGGTCCACCCGGAAGACGAAACCATCCTCGGTCACCTGGGAGAGGGCCTTGGTGATCATCTCAGCCTGTTTGACGAAAAAGGCATGCAGGGAAATCTTCCCGCTGACACCACCCTTGCCGTCGTCGATACCGGCGGTTTCGCCCTGGTCCGAGTCATAGAAATAGATGATATCGATATCCGACGAAAAGTTCAGTTCCCGGCCGCCGAACTTCCCCATCCCGAGGATAACGAGCCCTGCCTCCCGCAGGCCGCCAGGAGTATCCATCATCGGCAGGCCGTGCTCGGCAACCAGGTGCCGGCTGGTTAGCTCGTAGGCCATCTGCAGTGACGCTGCCGCCAGAGAGGAGAGTTCAGAGGTCACCTCCTCCAGCGAGGCGAGGCCGTTCAGGTCACGGGCCGCTATCCGGAGCACCTCGCGAAACTTGAACCGGCGCAGCAGCGGAAACAGTGACTGATACGTGGTTCCCTCGGGCAGAAACTCCCGCAGGGCGGCCAGCATCTCCTCCTCTGTCCGGCTGATCTCGATCAGTCGGCCGGCGAACAGGTCATGAAACAGGTCGGGATCACGACAGAGGATATTGGTCAGAAACGGTGAGGAGCCAAGGATGGTCAGCAGTCGGGGAAGTTGCGGCTTTTTCTGACAGACGGCAAGGAGGTCGTCGCTACCGACCATGGCAGAGACACGCTCCAGGTTGTTAAGAGCCATGTCAGGAGTCGGTGCGGCCAGCGCAGCCATGGCCACCCGGCTGAGACAGTCCAAAGGCAGCACTTCGGCAAGAAGCCGGATGTTGGTGGCGGTTCGGGTAGGATAGTCAAAACCGCGGTCGGCCAGAAAACCGATCAGACGCCGGCCGGCATCGCTCTCGGGCTCGCCGGCCAGGGCCTCCTGCAGGATGGCGATGAAATCGGCCGACCAGCTGTTCATTGGCCAACCAGCGCCTTCAGGCCGGCCTCGAAATCACCCCGCACCACCCCTTTTTCGGTGATAATGGCCGTGACATACCTGGCCGGCGTCACGTCAAAGGCCGGATTACGCACGGTAACCCCTTCCGGCGCCAGAGAAACCCCCTGGATATGGGTCACTTCACTGGCAGTGCGCTCCTCGATGGGAATTTCGTCACCGCTTTTCAGGGTCAGATCCAGAGTGGAGATCGGGGCGGCCACATAAAAGGGTATCCGGTTCTCTTTGGCCAGCACCGCAACGCTGTATGTGCCGATCTTGTTGGCCGTATCGCCGTTGGCAGCAATACGGTCGGCCCCCACCACTACGCAGTCGATTTCCCCCTTCTTCATGAAGAAGCCGGCCATGTTGTCGGAGATCAGGGTAACGGGAATGCCGTCCTTCATCAGCTCCCAGCTGGTGAGCCGCGCCCCCTGGAGCCAGGGGCGGGTTTCGTCGGCAAAGACCCGGATCTTCTTACCGGCATCACGGGCGGCCCGGATGACCCCCAGGGCCGTGCCGTAACCGGCCGTGGCCAGCCCGCCGGCGTTGCAGTGGGTCAGGATTGTCGCCCCGTCCTTGATCAGGGCGGCTCCGTTGGCACCGAGCGTCTTGCAGATCCGCAGGTCCTCCTCTTCAATGCTGATCGCCTCGGCCTTTAGGATAGCCCGGATGGAGTGCAGGTCCTTGTCCCGGTTGGCTTCGGCGACCCGGCGCATCCGCTGGATGGCCCAGAAGAGGTTGACCGCAGTCGGGCGGGTCCTTGCCAGGACATCGCAGACATTGTCCAGCTGCTTGAAGAACGATTCATGGGTATCGGCGATGATGCCCCGGGCGCCGAGAGCGACCCCCATGGCCGCGGCCACGCCGATGGCCGGCGCTCCCCGGATGATCATGCCGCGGATCGCCTCCGCCACCCCCTGAAAATCGGTGTACTCGTTGTAGACCTCCTCGCTTGGGAGCCGGGTCTGGTCGATCATGATCACCTTGTCGTCGCGCCATTCTATGGTTCTGAAGGACATATTCTGTTCTCCTTATCGGGTATGCGGGAAGATACTACGCTTGGTTACCACGGTCAAGAATGAGGAGAAATTTTGAAGGAAGTCGTACAGAATAAGCTTAACGGGAATGGACGTCCGCTTGATGGTGCCGTCTCGGAAGCTCTATTCCCTACCCGGCAGCCCCCGAGGTGCGGGGGTTTTTCTTGACAGTCCACAAGAAATAATTACAGTACAGGTTCAGTCCCTTTCCGTCCGCGCAACAAATAGTTTTACGCGCAGTACTCAAATGCCGAAGTCGAAACAAACCACGAAAAGATCATTCCATGCAACTGAATCTCTTTGAAGATAACCGTCCCGGCATTCTGCTGAACATTGCCGACGAGTATCTGTACGCCGGAGACCTCGACCAGGCAGTTTCCGTGTACGATCAGATCGTTGACGAGTACCCCGACAACCGTCCGGCAGCAGAGCTGGGCTCGCTGGTGAAAACCTGGCGCGACCGGTTGGCAGCCGTCGATCCCCCGTCATGCCCCCCCGAACAGCTTGCCTCGTTGCGATCTGCACTTGATCAGGCAACACATCCCCCGTTGTGGCAGACGGTGATGGAATTCATTCTGGGTACCCTGCAACAGTTCCCAGAACCCGATGCGGTCTATCTCCCTCCCAGGTTTCATCGCGGTCATCTGCTGATGGAGCAGAAGCGTTATGCCGAGGCAGCTTCAGCCTTTCAGCATGCCCTTTCCGTGCCAGACCTCGCATGGGGCCGCTTTCTGGTCTGGCAGGCTGATGCCCTGACCATGGCTGGCCAGGGTGATGATGCCCTCCTCTTGTATCTGCAGGCGTTTCTGGATGATCCGTCAACGGTGGATATGGCATCCGTCAGACATGCCGGCATCAGAAAGCTCCATCTGCACATCGGCCTGGGTGATGACTGCATCGAGGAGGAGGATGAAGTTGCCTGGCTGCCGGTTGTGGGGTGGATGAACGGGCTTTTTCCGCTCCCTCTCCATATGCTGCCCGACCCGGCCCAGATGGAGGATGAAACCACGCCGGTGCCGCGCCGCTGGTTCGACCTCCTGACCCGTGCCGAATATCTGCGCACGGTCAACAGGGATGATCGTGAGATTGTTGCCGTTCGCCGACTGATGAAACGGTTGAATGCCGCCTTGTTCCAGTGCTATATGGATAAGATCAGCTCCAGCCCCTAAAGGATTTCAGGCCTCACCGATGACCCAAACCACCATCCCTGCTTCCGAATCACCCCTTCTGAAACGATTTGAGACGTATCAACCCGGCGATATTCATCACGTAGCCGCAAAAGTCCATCTCATTGCCGGTTTCAGACAGTGTGCGGTCAATACATTCGTAAAGGCGATCTGGAATGCGGATAAAACCTCGCTCACGATAACGTTTAACGACCGCGCCGAAACCACCCTGCTGCTCCTGGGTTATGACCTACTCAAAAAGTGTACCTGCCGCGACTGGCAGCCCGCCCGCAACTGCACCCATGTAGTGGTGGCATGGGCTTCGCTCAAGCATCTGATCTCTCCGGAAACCCTCAAGCACATCCCCTTCGATCAACAGATGCTTCGGGATCTGAATCGCTGTCTGGAAGCGGAAAGCGGCCCTGCGACCACTCGAACAAAGATCGATCCGGGGCACATGAAAGCAAGGCTTGAAGTTGCCCGCAGCAAGCGCGCGGCTGCGTCGTCAGCACCGCCTTCGCAGGTGACCGGTACTCCGTTCAGACTGCTGCTCGAAAAGGATTCAACCAGCAACAAAATCAGCGGAGCAATCAAGCGGGGCGAACTGACCATTTATGGCTGGAGCTCTGCAGGGCTTCCTACCGATCTGGCCCGCTTTCTGGCCTCCTACGTCGGCTATCAGTCCACCAGCCGATATTTTACCGACTTCACCAGGATGACCGGCGGAAACTATCCAATTGTGTTCAGGGATTCTTCTGGAACGGAAACCAAACTTTCCTTCAGAGCCGACCAGACCTGTACCGCCGGAATAACCTTCGATCTGCGCGGCGAAAAGGTCCATATAACCCGAACACTGAAAGGTGGGACGCCTCTGCCGGAAGGATCAGGAGCGGACGGTCAGCTGCTCTTTGACCCGGCGGCAGGGGTGGTGGTGCCGGTGTCTAACCTGGATGCATGGAACAGCTGGGAGACAGTGGCTGAACTGCTGAATGAAGTCGAAGGAGCATGTCGAGGCACGGCTGATGAGGCTCCCGATGCCGGCCGCCGGGTCCGACGCTTGGAGCATGCGATCATTGCTCCGGCAGAATTGTTCAACAAGGCCGCAATAAGCCTGGATCCAACAGCGCTTCAGAATCCTGATATACACTTTAATTTCCTGACCGGAACTGTTACCAAGGAAAACAGGACTACGATCTTGCCTTCGTACGTTCTTGATATTCCTAACGGCCTATCGTCCCGCATGACCTCTCTGACGCCGGCGTATTTTCTCAATGGCCGGATATTTCCCCTGTCCGACCAGCCGTTCTGGATCTTCAATCCGGACAGGCGCATTGACTCGACTATTCCCACGCCGCTCAAGGCAAAAAAGCGGCTGAAGGTCTTGTTGGAGGCGGCCTTTGCAATGCAGCACGCGACCGGGGAACAGGCTCGGAACCGCATCACCCGCTCGGTCACCTCAACACTCGACTTCGCCAAGACGACGCTAAAGAGGGAGGCAAAACGCCTGTTGAGCTATCTGGCCGGGAAATGGCGCGGGTCCACGGTTGTTGTCCTGGCTGATGCCGGCGAGTGGTATTTTGTCAACAATGACCACCGTACCCAGGTTGAATTGGTCGCTATCCTGTACGACCTGTTCGGGCTGGATGCCTTCGTGGCCAATGCCTTTCCCGGTACCGTGGAACTCTCCACGGATATTTTTTTGAAGCTGCTTCCCACCTTGATGGAGCGTCTCACCAGCGCCGGCTTTTCCCTGCGCATGCATGATGAACCTCTTGCAAAAGCAGAGTGGCGTTTTTCCCTTGATGCGACGGTCAGCTCTCTGGACTGGTTCGAATTGAAACCGGAGATCCGCTGCAACGGTGAGCTATTGACGGAAGAGGAGATAGCGGGGCTGTGTGCCGGAGGGGGAATGCTGCGGCGTGACGGCAAACTGCTTATGCTGGACGACGTCAGCGCCCGGGTCGTGGCCCTGTTTGCCGATGCGTTGAACCCCGGCAAAAAAAGAAAAAAAGGGGGAGATGAGCCGATCAGGGTACCGCGCCTGCAGATACTGGACTGGCTCCAGCTGCGCAGCAACGGGGTAGAGGTGCGGCTCTCGGCCGAAGATGCCCGCGTCCTCGACAGTCTGCTCAATTTTGCGTCCATAGCGAAGCGACCGGTTCCAATTGGGCTTGCTGCCACCCTTCGCGACTATCAGGCCGATGCATGGCGCTGGCTGGCCTTTCTCTACGAGCACCGCTTCGGCGCCTGCCTGGCGGATGACATGGGGTTAGGCAAGACCCTCCAGGGGATCACCCTCCTGGCAGGGATCATGTCGGGAGAGGTCCCATCCGCTGCTCCAGCCGGCACCCCCCATCTTGTGGTGGCGCCCCCATCGCTTCTGTTCAACTGGGAAGCGGAGATCGCCCGTTTTCTCCCTTCGGCACGGACACTCCTCTATGCCGGCAGCGGCCGCTCCGTTGACCGGTTTGCCGACGTCGATGTGATCATCACCAGTTACGGCATCGTACATCGGGATTGCGAGCTCCTTGCCGGGCAACGGTTCAACGTGATCATCTTCGATGAAACCCAGGTGGTGAAAAACCTGCAGGCAGCCACCACCAGCGCCGTGCGCAGGCTGAAAGGGGCATTCAACCTGGCGTTGACCGGCACCCCACTGGAAAACCATCTGGGGGAATACTACGCCATCATGGACCTCTGCCTTCCGGGGCTGCTGGGTACCCGGGAAGAGTTTACCCGTTTTCTGGGAAAGGATGGAGCTGCTGCCACCATGCGGCTTATGGGGCGCACACGCCCGTTCGTGCTGCGACGCACCAAGGCGCTCATAGCCTCCGAACTGCCGCCAAAGACGGAAATAGACATACCGCTTGAGCTCACCACCAGGCAGAGGGCATTCTATCAACGCACCGTTGAAGAAGTACGGGGCCAGGTGAAGGATGCCTACGATAGCCACGCGCCGGCCCAGGCCCGCATCATCGCCCTTACCGCCATACTGCGACTGCGCCAGATCTGCCTTGCACCGTCCCTCGCGTCGCCGGGAGCGGATGCTGCCTCGCCAAAACTGGAATTTCTCTCTGAGCAGCTGGAGGAGTTGCGGGACGAGGGGTACAGCGCACTGGTATTTTCCCAGTTCACCGGCTATCTGGACCTGATCGAAACCGGGCTGAAGAAAAAAGGCTTTTCATACTTGCGACTGGATGGTTCCACGCCGGTTCCCAAGCGGAAAACACTGGTGCAGACCTTCCAGAACGCCACCGAGCCGATGGTGTTTCTCATCAGTCTCAAGGCGGGGGGGAAGGGGCTGAACCTTACCCGCGCCACCTATGTCTATCACATGGACCCCTGGTGGAACCCGGCGGTGGAAAACCAGGCTTCCGACCGGGTCCACCGCATTGGCCAGACGGAACAGGTCACCATCACTCGCCTGATCATGCGGCACACGATCGAAGAAAAGATGATGGCGCTGAAGGCGCGAAAGACGGAGTTGTACAAGGCTATTCTGGAGGAAGGCACAGGCCACGGCGGCGCGGCCCTTACCCGTGAGGATTTGGAGTTTTTACTGGGGTAGTATGCTCCATGACGTTACCGTTTTGGGGAGAAATCACCCCTTCAACTTACTGAGCAGCAGCTCATTCACCACCGCCGGGTTGGCCTTCCCCTTGCTGGCCCGCATCACCTGGCCGACGAAGAAACCGAACACCTTTTCCTTGCCGCCGCGGTACTCCTCCACCTGCCCCATGTTGGCGGCCATGATCTCGTCGATGATCTTTTCGATCTCGCCGGTATCGGAGACCTGCACCAGCCCCTTCTCCTTGACTATCTTTGCCGGCTCGCCGCCATGCTGCCACATCTCGTCGAAGACGGTCTTGGCGATCTTGCCGGAGATGGTTCCCTTCTCGATCAGCTGCAGCAGAGCCACCAGTTGCTCAGGGGCTACCGGGCAGGCCGCAATCTCCAGGCCCGCATCGTTCAGGCCGCGGGTCACCTCACCCATTACCCAGTTGGCTGCTACCTTGGCCTGGGCGCCTGCTGCCAGACAGGTCTCGTAGTACTCGGCCAGCGGCAGGCTGGCGGTCAGCACCTCGGCATCGTAAGGGGGCAGACCAAGCTCTGCCTGGTACCGCTGCATCTTCGCTTCGGGCAATTCCGGAAGGGAGAGCTGCACTTCGTCCACCCAGTCGTTACTGATCACCAGCGGCACCAGATCAGGGTCCGGGAAATACCGGTAATCGTGGGCATCCTCCTTGCCGCGCATGGAACGGGTCTCGCCACTGTTGGGGTCGAAGAGCCGGGTCTCCTGGACGATCTTTCCTCCATCCTCGATCACCTCGATCTGCCGCTCGATCTCGTACTCGATCGCCTGCTTGACGAAACGGAAGGAGTTGACGTTCTTGGTTTCGGTGCGGGTGCCGAATCTGTCCGCGCCTACCGGCATCACGGAGACGTTGGCGTCGCAGCGAAAGCTCCCCTCCTCCATGTTGCCGTCGCAGATGCCGAGATAGACCACGATCTGGTGCAGCTTCTTGAGATAGGCCACCGCCTCGTCGGCCGTGCGGATATCCGGTTCGGAGACGATCTCCAGGAGCGGTGTGCAGGCCCTATTGAGGTCGACGCCGGAACCGCTCCCGAGGCCGGGGATGTCGCTATGCACCAGTTTGCCGGCATCCTCTTCCATATGGATGCGGGTGATGCCGATCGTTTTCGTCCCCCAGTCGCCGGCGATATCCAGATGGCCATGCTCGCAGATGGGAAGCTCGTACTGGCTGATCTGGTACCCCTTGGGAAGGTCGGGATAGAAGTAGTTCTTGCGGGCAAAGACCGAGCGGGGTGCGATCTGGCAGTTGGTGGCCAGGCCCGCCTTGATGGCGAACTCCACCACCTTCCTGTTCAGCACCGGCAAGGCACCGGGCAGCCCCAGGCAGACCGGGCAGGTCTGGGAGTTGGGGGAGGCGCCGAACTGGGTGGAGCAGCCGCAGAAGATCTTGGTGTTGGTCTTCAACTGGACATGGACTTCAAGACCGATGACGGGTTGGTATTTCATATATTATTAACTCCGATCCTCAGTAATATCAGTGTTCACCGCGATTGCAACCATCCGGAATACAGGCATTATTCTTTCGCCATGGTTTCAGCCACTTCAGCAACTCTTTGGTTGTAATGACGCGACCGGCATTTGCATCGGCAATACCTTCGAGAGCTTCAGCCATGCAATCTGTTTCCGTGACGTTCATGCAAGCCTGTAGCGCCAGTATTCCGGACGTCTTTTGTGATGGGCAACCGCCATGATTCTGACACGATCAGTCTCTACGACGTATATCAAACTGTACGGAAACCGTCGTAAGACTTTTCTCCGCAGGTTCTTTGAAATGAGTTTACAGGCTTTAGGGTGTGCAAGAATCTCACTGGCCGTTTTTTCAACATCATCGATAAGTGCCTGTCCAAGGCCGGAAATACAATCTTCGTAATAGTGGGAAGCCTCTGCCAACTCGGCACGGGCATCCTCATGAAACGTGACCTGTTTCACCGGAGAGCATTCCTTAGACTCCGGAATACTTCACTGGCTGGATATTCACGGGCATTGCCCGCACGGAGACCGGCGAGGCGTCGCTCCGCTTCATCGACCCAAAGTTTAAGATTTTCAGTTTCGCTTGGCGCGTCTATGCTGAGAATAAGCTTTTCGGCCAGTTGCGCTCGAGTGTTTATATCAAGGCTGAACAACTCGTTTTCAATCTGGTGAACAGTCAAGGGCATGTCTCACCTCCTGATTTTATCCTGAGTTCATCTCAGGTTCTTCTCCAGAACCTCCGCCTTCGTGCCTTCGTCAATGGAGATGGTGAATTGTGGGATGCGTACTGCTCGGTAGACAACCAATTCAAGGGCTTGTCATAAAATTTCTGATCTATTGCCAAGACAGATTGCTCCGGTTACAAGTTTGCCTTCCGTTTATGCCACGTCGTCGCCTGCTCGAAGGCATAGGCGGCACGGAGGATCGTCTCCTCGCCAAACGGCTTGCCGATAAGCTGCAGGCCGATCGGCAAGCCTGCCTGGCTGATGCCGGCCGGGACGCTGATGCCGCAGGTGCCGGCCATGTTCACCGGGATGGTGAATATGTCGGACAGGTACATCTGCAGCGGATCGCTGGTCTTTTCCCCGATCCTGAAGGCCGGGGTCGGCGCCACCGGGGTGAGGATGATATCCACCTGGTCGAACGCCCTGAGGAAATCCTGCATGATCAGGGTCCGCACCTTCTGGGCCTTCAGGTAGTAGGCGTCATAGTAACCGGAAGAGAGCGCATAGGTGCCGATCATGATCCTCCGCTTCACCTCGTGCCCGAACCCCTCATCACGGGAGCGGCTGTAGGTGTCGATGAGGCTCCCCGGTTCGGCGGTGCGGTGGCCGAAGCGGACGCTGTCGTAACGGGCCAGGTTGGAGCTCGCCTCGGCAGTGGCAATGAGGTAATAGGTGGCCACGGCATAATCGGTGTGGGGGAGGGAAATGTCGATGAATTCGGCCCCCATTCCCCGATAGGTCTCCATGGCCATCTCCAGGGCGCTCTTCACCTCCGGGTCGAGCCCGGCAATGAAGTACTCCTTGGGCAGGCCGATCTTCAGCCCCTTCACCTCAAGCACCAGCGACTTCGCATAGTCGGGCACCGGTAGGTCGACGCTGGTGGAATCCAGCGGGTCATGGCCTGCCACGGCGCCGAGCATGATGGCGGCATCGGTAACGTCGCGGGTGATCGGCCCCACCTGGTCGAGGGACGAGGCATAGGCGATCACCCCGTAGCGGGAGACCCGGCCGTAGGTCGGCTTGAGACCGACGCAGCCGCAGTGGGAGGCGGGCTGGCGGATGGAGCCGCCGGTATCGGTCCCGAGCGTTGCCGTGGCCTGTCGGGCCGCAATGCAGGCGGCAGAACCGCCGGAGGAACCACCGGGAATCCGCTCCAGGTCCCACGGGTTGCGGGTCGGACCGAAGGCGCTCCCCTCGCAGGACGAGCCCATGGCGAACTCGTCCTGGTTCAGCTTGCCGAGCAGAACGGCGCCGCGCTCTTTCAGCTTCAGCCAGGCAGTGGCATCGTACGGGGGGATGAAGTTCGCAAGGATGTTGGAGGCGCAGGTGGTTCTGGTGCCTTTGGTGAGGAAGATATCCTTCAATGCCAGCGGGATGCCGGTCAGCAGGTCCATGTCGCCGGCGGCAATCCTGGAGTCCGCTGCTGCGGCGGCAGCAAGGGCCTCGTCGCCGGTGACGGTGATGTAGGCGTTCACCTTTTCGTCAGTGGCGGCAATGCGGTCCAGACAGGCCTGCGTAGCCTCGACCGACGAGACCTCCCGCTTTTTCAGCCTGTCATGCAACTCGTGGATGGTTAATTCATGCAGTTCCATTTATATGCTCCGGACACAAACGTTCATGTAGGGGCAAACCTTGTGTTTGCCCGCTTATTGGGCGATCACAAGGATCGCCCCTACGAACAACTATTCAATAACCTTGGGCACCCGGAAAAAGTCGTCGATCCGGTCCGGGGCGTTGGCAAGGGCCGCGTCAGCCCCAATGGACGGCCTGACGACATCGTCGCGGAAAGCGTTTTCCATCGGCACGGCATGGGAGGTGGGCACGATGCCATCAGTGTTCAGCTCGTTCAGTTTCTCCACATAGGCCAGGATGTCGGCCATCTGGCCGGTAAACATCGCCACCTCATCGTCACTCAGGCTGAGCCGGGCCAGCCTGGCCACATGCTGCACCTGCTCGCGGGTTATTTTCATGGCAGACTCCTGTTGTATAAGCTTACGGAAAGAAAAGATTTTTAGCACAAATGCGGACGTGGTTCAAGGTCATGATATTAACATTGAACGTTGAACATAGAACCGTGAACGGCCCTACACCCGTTCCAGGCCGGCAAACCTGACCAGCAGCTTCTTAGGCCCAACCGAAGCGAACCAGACGATGACCTTCTGGTCATTCCCATTACCCTCGATCTTCCGGACGGTGCCGACACCGAACTTGGCGTGGCGCACCCGCATGCCGAGGACAATACCTTCGGAATCCTCCGGCACCACCTCCACCTCGTTGGCGAGCACCGGTTCTTCCGATTCACTCCTGGCAAAGACCGCCGCCAGGTTGTGACCCGTCGTTGCCCCCGTTTTCCCCGGTCTCCGCTCCCAGCCCTCCGGGCCCCGAGCCCCGAGCCCAGCACCCAGCGCCAGCTGTTCCCCTTCAAGATCCACCAACTCCCGGGGGATATCGGCGATGAAACGGGACGGCGCATTGTACTGATCCTGGCCGAAGATCCGCCGCCGGCGCGCATTGGAGAGGAACAGCCGCTCCCTGGCCCGGGTCATCCCCACGTAGCAGAGGCGCCGCTCCTCCTCCATCGCCTCGGGATCATCCAGAGAACGGACATGGGGGAAGAGCCGCTCCTCCAGGCCGACCAGGAAAACCACCGGAAACTCCAGCCCTTTGGCCGCGTGCAGGGTCATCAGGGTAGCAGATTCCCTGCCGGCCTCACTCCGCTCCAGGTCCGAAACCAGGGCCACCTGCTCCAGGAAGGCCGGCAACCCCTTCTCCCCGCTGGTCCGGTCGAACTCTTCCATGGCCACCAGCAGTTCCTGCAGGTTGGCCAGCCGGTCCTGGGCCTCTTCGCTCCGGTCCTCCTGCAGCTTCGCGGCATAGCCGCTCTCCTGGATGATCCGGGAGGACAACTCGGCCAGCGGCACGGTGGCTACGTAGCCGCGAAAGGTCTCCAGAAGCCGGACGAATTCGGCCACCTTCCCCCGCGGACCTGCGGTCAGAAGCCCAGCCGTCGCCGCTCCGAGCAGGGCGTCATGGAAGGTGAGCCCCTCCCGCTGGGCACTCTCGTTGATCCGGTCGATGGTGGCATGGCCGATCCCCCGGGGCGGGACATTGATGATCCGTTTCAGGGAGATCTCATCGGCCGGGTTGTCCAGCACCCGCAGATAGGCCAGGACATCCCTGATCTCCATCCGCTCGTAGAACCGCATCCCCCCCACCATGTGGTACGGAATGGCGTCCGCCACCAGGGCGTCTTCTATGGAGCGGGACTGGGCGTTGGTCCGGTAGAAGACGGCCACATCCGAGAGGTCTCCCCCCCGGCGGACGAAGCGGCTGATCTCCCGACAGACGAAACGGGCCTCTTCCCGATCGTCCTCAAGGCGCCGATAGACGATCCGTTCGCCGGCCGGATTCTCGGTCCACAGCGTCTTGGCCTTGCGCCCACGGTTCCTGGCCACCACCGCACCGGCCGCAGTCAGGATGGTTCCGGTGGAGCGATAGTTCTGTTCCAGTTTGACGGTCTTGACGCCGGGGAAGTCCTTCTCGAAATCCAGGATGTTGCGGATATCCGCCCCGCGCCAGCGGTAGATGGACTGGTCGTCGTCCCCGACCACGCAGAGATTGCGCCTCTCTCCTGCCAGAAGCTGCACCAGCCGGTACTGGACCGGGTTGGTATCCTGGTATTCGTCCACCAGGAGCCACTGCCACCGCTCGCGGTAGCGGTTCAGCACATCGGGATACGCCTCGAAAAGACGCACGGTCAGGAGTACCAGATCGCCGAAATCGAGAGCATTGTTCTTCCGCAGCCGCTCCTGGTAGACAGTGTAGACCCGGACCAGTTGGGCAGTCCTGGAGTCTCCGGCCGGCAGATCCTCCGGTAGACGCCCGGCATTCTTGCAATCGTCGATGGCCGCGGCAAAGGCTCGCGCCGGATACCGTTTCTCGTCGATGTTCAGCTGGGCGACGATTTCCTTCAGCAGCCGTTCGCTGTCTTTGTCGTCGTAGATGGCGAAGTTCGCACCGTAGCCGAGCAGCTCGATCTCCCGGCGCAGGATACGTACACAGGTGGCATGGAAGGTGGCAATGAGAGGGGCGTCAGCCGCGCCGACCAGCCGTTGCACCCGCTCCCGCATCTCGCCGGCCGCCTTGTTGGTGAAGGTCACGGCCAGAATCTGCCAGGGAGGGATGCCGCGTTCACGGATGAGCCAGGCGATCCGTTGGACAATAACGCGGGTCTTGCCCGAGCCGGCACCGGCCAGGATCAGCAGCGGACCCTCGCCGTGGAGGACAGCTTCTTTTTGGGGATGGTTGAGATTGGAAAACTGAGACATGGGCTTTCTCGGGAAGGTATCCAACATCCCGGCGGTCTGGGCTGCTATGCGCTGTCATAATGAAGTCCGCCGCCCTCTTTGTCAAGGTCGATCGGCCAGGCCTTTCCCCACAAATTGGCAAGCTCACTCTGCGATAACGGACGCGTCACTCATCCCGAATCGTAAAAAAGAACGTCGCCCCTTTCCCCGGTTCAGCCTCGGCCCAGATCCTCCCTCCGTGCCGCTCGATGACCCGGTGCACGGTTGGCAGGCCAATGCCGCTCCCTTCAAACTCGGACTCGCTATGCAGACGGCAGAACGGCTCAAACAGTTTGCCGGCGAACGCCATATCGAACCCTGCCCCGTTGTCCCTCACAAAATAGACCTTCTCTCCTGCATGCACCATTTGTCCGAACTCGATTGCCGCCTCCGGATTCCTGGCACTGTATTTTACCGCATTGCAAAGAAGATGCTGCAAGCAGATTCTAAGCATGCGGCGGTCACCCAGTACTACTACTCCCGGGGCGATGGTTACCGTTATCGTCCGATCTCCGGCGCCATGCAGCAGTTCAGCAAGTATTCCCCTGCTGATTTGCGAAAGATCCACAGGAGCGCACACCATCTCTTCCCGCGTAATCCGGTACATCAGCAGCAGACCGTCGATGACACTTCTCATCCTCCGGCAGGCAACTCCCAGCCGTTCCGCATAATGCACAAGCTGATCAGAGCCGGAATCTCCGACAGAGTCCTCGATCGCCCTGCTGAACCCCTCCAGCCGGGCGATCGGTGCCCGCATTTCATGGGAAATGGAGTAGCAGAAACTCTCCAGTTCCCTGTTCAGCCGCTCCAATTCCGCAGTACGATTATAGACCCGCTGCTCAAGGGAATGATTCAGATCCTCCAGCTGTTTCTGCTTGGCAGCCAGCGCCTCATCGGCCTTTATGGTCCGAGCGCGTCCAATGGCGAGCATCCAGGTGGTCAGGGTCAGGAACAGACTCAGTACGATGCCCGTTGAGGCAACATACTCGGCCGTGCCGCTTTCCGGACTCACCGCGAACGAAGGGAGTGCCCGAAACGTAACGGTCCATATCCGGCCGGCTATCTCAAGCTGCCTGATGGAACGGAGCGGCGGATCCACCATACCGTCAAACCTGATTTTGTCCGCGTCGTGCAGAAGGGTCGTCTTCGAGATCTCTTGTCCGTCGTAAATTTCTATGTCGATTTCGCCGGCATGTTGGCCGAAAAGCCCGGCCATCAGGTCGTCCATACGAAACGGAGCATAGACCCATCCGACGATTGCAGAGCGACGTGTTGCCACCGTATCGCGTGGCTTCCCGTTTTGATAAACCGGTAAATAGATCAGCACGCCAGCCTGTTGCCGCTCCGTGGGCTCTTGAACCAGCCGGACCTTGCCGCTGAGCGCCACCCGTCCCGTGTCACGCGCCCGCTCCATGGCGGCACGTCTCACCCGCTCGGAATACATGTCATAGCCAAAGGCCCGCAGGTTGCGGGCTGTAAATGGTTCCAGGTAGATTATGGCTGTGTAGGTTTCCCGCTCCCCTTCCGGCTTTATCGTGTAGTTCGGGAACCCTTCCGCACGGATCGTGTCGATATGCCTCTGTTTATCTACAGCCGGCACAATCAGGGAATACCCCACCCCCTGTATCCCGGGATAATTGTCCGAAAGACGCAGGGCAGCTACATACTCGTAGAAATCACGGCGCGCCACGACACCGGAAGCTGCAAACAGCCCTCGTGCCCCACGCAGCACCTGTTCATATGCCACCATGCGCTGCTTTATAATAAGAAGATTCTCTTGTACGCGGGAATCGAATTTTGACCGGAGATTCCGTTCGACTGCCTGCTGCTTTTGTTTCCACATCTGCAAGGTAACAAGCAGACCAACAACCAAGAGCAGCCAGGGAAGCCACTGGGCGAGTCGAGACATTAGGGAGATGTTTCTGCTAGATCTGAACGCCTGACTTTCACCGGTCAAGAACATCTTTCACCCCAATGACAAGTTGCGTGGTACCCCCCCGGACAACCCTTTGCGGAGATGAATTGCGTTTAATTGTACCTCAAGAAGGGGATTTTGCAGGCTTGTTTTTGCTATCAACCAAGCGATTGGTAGTTTTTTGCAACCGAGGAAACTGAAGTCGTGAAGAGCCAGGTCGAAACAAAACTCTCCACCCGGAGCTACACCCCGGCCCAGGTGCAGCGTATTGCATCAGCCCAGTCGGAACGAAACAGCCTGGCAACACAGATCGCCTACTGTGGCGACCTGCGGGCGCATGAGCTGCTGACCATCCGGTCGGAAGGGGAACAGCAGCCGTCGAGCCATCGGGTCTGGAGTAAGGAGCGCTTCACCGGGAGGAACGGGGTGCGGTACACCGTTACGGGCAAAGGCGGACTTGTCAGAGAGGTCCTGTTGTTGAAGGAGTTGGCAGCACAGCTTGAGGGAACCCGTCTCGACGAACCACGGCAGGTGGTCGATCGTGGAGTGAACTACACTCAGCGTTACGACATCGGCGGCGGCCGGGCATGGAGTCAAAGCTTTTCGGCAGCCAGTCAGCGTGAGTTGGGATTCTCCACAGGGGCGCATGGTCTGCGCCACAGCTATGCCCAGGAGCGGATGGAGGAATTGCAGAGATACGGCATGAATTACGATGATGCAAAAGGAACTGTCGCCCAAGAGGTCGGGCATTTCGAATCTGATACTACGGAGGCATATTTGAGATGAGTTTTCCTGATTATGAAAAAATGCAGGCTAAATCCAGGATGAACGTGGCACGAATACTGATTGCGATTGTGATGTTTATTCTGCTGGCTGAACTGGTGGGTTATGCCGAACCTGGCAATAGTACGTCTCGATGAGAAGGGGGCTCGAATACCTGAGACGTGCTATATTCTCATAGGACAGAAAGACAATAAGCTCTTCGGACATAGAATAATCAAGGGAATGGAATACGGTTGGGACGGTGTCCCTGCCGCCTGGCCGTATATGGTGGCCGGCATTATCCCGGCTCTGGGCATCGGCTTCTGTATCGGTGAACTTGCCCGACGAAAATTCGCGATTGCAGAGGTTTCCCAGAAAGCACTTTTAGAAGCCAATCAGATCAAATTAGATGCCTGGAGAACGGACTTTGAGGCACAGGATATAATCCGTGAGGCCAAAAAATTGAATAGCGATCTTTACAGTTTGAAAAATCGCCTTCACGAAGAATTGATGATCTGTCGTGCTGTGACAGTAAATTCAGAAGATAAAATCCGGAATTGTGACGAAAAACTAAATGAAATACCCAAGGTCGAGCGGGAGCTGGAAAAGGCCAGGAATGTCATCGAAAAGCTGAATCAGCGGATTTCCAGAAACAAGAAAGGGCATGACAAGAAAGCCAATGGTTGACGACAGCGGGATTTATTGGTTAAAATCAACGCATATACAACGCTCCGTGGCGTTCTGTCTCCCTTGGACACACGGTGGCTTGCAGAGCCGGCCTTCAGGCAAATCTGCAGGTTCTATCCAGACCGGCACACAGTGCGAAGGATAGCAGCGGAGAACAGTCCCACGCTGAACAATCTGGGGGCGAATCGGGAAGGTGACTTCTCGCGGTGGTCGGTGACCATCGGCCTCGGCAGCAGAGCTGACCGTATGGCAATCTAACGCGACGAAAATCCGGTCAGTACGGCAGATCATGAAATGCGGCTCCCTGAATGGGGGCCTTTTTCATTTTCGGAAGCAAGGGGATCTTTTGGCATCCATCTCAGGCAACTGTTTGGGATACTGAATTGGATATAAGTATGGTGGCTGTTTTGGCTACCAATTTGGTACCAAATATGGGGTAGTATTTGCCACCTTCCGACAATGGCGCATTATTGGGTACAAAATTGGTACCATCAATGCGCCATTGCCCTGTACCGACATTTCTTACTGAATAATTGTCCACTCCCCCGCTGTTTTCAGGTAGATTACCGATACTTCAGCCGAATCAGTACGCAAATGGAGAGTGATTATGCTCGTCCGTCCATTTTCCGATATCCACGCAGAGTTCTGGCCGCCCAACAAGATCCCGCGCATTCTTGAGATGGTGGTGCCACCGCTGCAGACAGACAACGAGACCGTCGCCTTGGTTGCCGGCGACCTCGGCCTGGCCCACCGCCAGGAGACCTGGCTCAAGGTTGTCAGCCTTCTGGCCAAGC
>NZ_VLLN01000019.1 GCF_007830735.1 Geobacter argillaceus | reverse complement strand
TCCGCTCCGAGAACTCAGCGAACCGTTTCGCCACCGCCCGGGGGGAGGCCACGCCATGGCGGTCGCAGGCAAAGCGCTTCAGTGCCCGGATGTCCACCGGGCTCCCCTCACCGGATTTACGGCAGTTCTTCTCGCAGGGGGCGGTGCAGACCCTGCTGCAGACGGAGACCAGGGGGTTGGTCTGGCGGGCGATGAGGTAGGCCTTCTCGTACTCCCCTTCGGTGATAGCCCGTACGTACCGCTTGGTATCGGTCGCCAGGGGACAGGCGCTCTGGCAGGCCACCAGGGCCTGATAGTCCTCAACCCCCAGAATCTTTACCTGATACTTGCCGCTGTGATTGCCCATCTTCTTCTCCTCTGTCTGGTGCACGGTCATTCGGCCGCTTATTGCTAGAACTGTGTTAATTGCCGTTAAGCCCGGAGATATAAGACATGGTGTATGTATGATGTTTATGTCTCGTGTACTAAGCATTGCATATGCCAAACAATGTTACATTGTGCGCGATGGTTGCCTTCCGTGACGACAAAGTCCTTGAGTGATAAGGGGTTGCGAGTGGGTAGAATTTTGTTTGAACGGGTCGATGGGGTTGTGACGAGGTGGGGAGGTCGTGGCTGTAGTTTATTATTTCGTGAATTTTGTTGCGACCGGAGCGAATGTTTTTTATCATTTGATAAATTGGTGACAAGGGCGGGGAGGGGTGGTCAGGCGGGGAGAGGGGTGTTTTCTTTCTTGCTCGCAGCGTTGATACATAGTAACGTAACCTTGTTTCGGTATGGTGTGCGTAGCATTTTCCCGTGCCTGGTAATGAATATGTGTAGTTCTGGCAAGCTGATATGATGGTTGGTTGAGCCTTGAGATACAACGATATACGTCCTGGTGAGGTGATATCCGGCATATCGTATAACGCGGTTTTTGCGATGCGGTGGGCGGTTCAATCAATGGTGCATATGGATCGACGGGGGATAATGAACAATGTCCAGCAGCAAGAAAAGATCTGTCAGCGGATTGGTTAAAGGCGATCTTCGTGCGCAGCTACGCTTCTGTTCCGAGACCGGCCAGATATGGCTGCACGAGCACCGCATGCTCCTGGTCCATGCCGAGGCCCAGGGTGGGATGCGCAGGGAGTTGATCGACACCCTGGGTATGGACCGCGCGCGCGGACTTCTCATCCGCATGGGGTTCGCATCGGGTATGCACGATGCCGAAATCTTCAGCAGACAGGATCAGGGGGCGTCCGATTACGAAGCGTTCGTAACCGGCACACAACTCCATACCCTTGAGGGGATCGTAAAGGTTACCACTCTCAAGCTTGATGTAGATCGTGCCGCCGGCAAGTACTACGGCGAGTATCTTTGGGAAAACTCCTGGGAGAGCCAATGGCACCGGAAGCACTTTGGTAACTTTTCCGAGCCGGTCTGCTGGAGCCAGATCGGCTACGCCTGTGGCTACACCACTTCCCTGATGGGGCGCCCGATTCTGTATAAGGAAGTTGAATGCGTCGGCATGGGGGACAACAACTGCCGCATCATTGGCAAACCTCTTGATGAATGGGAAGATGCGGCCGAGTACGAGCGTATCTTCAACCGGGAATCGATCGCCGAACAGCTCATCGATCTGCAGACCCAGGTCGTGCAGCTCCGTTCCGCCATAAGCGAGAAGGAGAAGCTTCCTGCTGACATAGTGGGGAATTCCCCGAGTTTTCGTGCCGCCTATGACCTGCTCAAGCAGGCGGCAAACAGCCAGATTACGGTACTGTTGCAGGGCGAGACCGGCGTTGGCAAGGAGGTGTTTGCCCGTTCATTGCATGACAGGGGAACCCGCCGCCAGGAATCCTTCATTGCGATCAACTGTGCCGCTATTCCCTACGATCTGGTGGAATCCGAGCTGTTCGGCGTCGAGAAGGGAGCCTATACCGGTGCACTGGCTTCCCGTCCCGGACGTTTCGAACGTGCTAACGGTGGCACGCTGTTTCTCGACGAGATCGGCGATCTCCCCCTTTCGGCGCAGGCCAAACTTTTGCGTGTGCTGCAGGAAGGGGAAATCGAACGGCTCGGCGACCACAAGACCCGCAAGGTCAACGTGCGGCTGGTGGCGGCAACCAACGTCGACCTCAGGCAGTTGGTCAAGGAGGGGAAGTTCCGCTCCGACCTCTATTACCGGCTCAACGCTTTCCAGATCAACATCCCGCCACTCAGAGACCGCAGGGACGACATCATGCTCCTTGCCGAGCGCTACCAGGAGAAATACTCCGCCGTCCACGGCAAGAAATTGCGCGGGTTCACCGACAAGGCCAAACGGGCGCTTCTTGCCTACCAATGGCCGGGCAACATCCGCGAACTGCAGAACATGGTCGAACGTGGCGTCATGCTCGCCCCGAACGGCACCCGTATCGAGGTGGACCAGATGTTTTCGGCCAGCAACGACGACCATGCACTGGAATACGGCCTCGACAGCAACGGGAGTCTCGACATCGACCGCCCGGAGTCCGGCAAGGATATTTACGAGTCGGTGCTGAACGGCAGCATGACGCTGGATCAGGCTGAGGCCACGCTTATCGAGGCTGCCGTGAAGAAGGCAGGCGGCAACCTCTCCGCCGCTGCCAGGCAGCTCGGCCTGACCCGGCCCCAGCTCGCCTATCGATTGGGACGCCTGAACGGCAGCGAATCGGCCCAGCCGGATAGCGCCCCTTCACACGATCATCAGCAATGACAGATGCTCTGGCTATGCGGGTGCTGCGGTATCTGCGGGAGCACAATGTTGCCACCCTGGCTACCGGCAGCAACGGTGATCTCTGGGCCGCGGCAATATTCTATGCCAGCGACGGCTATACCCTTTATTTCCTCTCCTCGCCCACGAGCCGGCACTGTCTCCACCTGACGCAGCACCCGCGCGTTGCCGTGACGATCCAGGAGGATTACTCGGACTGGCTGGAGATCAAGGGGGTACAGATCGAAGGTGTTGCCAGCGAGATTTCCGGTGCGGAAGAAGAAAAGGCCCGCCGGTTATACGGGCAGAAGTTTCCCGTGGTCGGTCTGCTGACGCAGGCTCCGTCGGCCATTGTGAAGGCGCTTGCCAAGGTGCGCTGGTACCGGATTGTCCCCCAGCGCCTCTATTTCATAGACAACTCCATAGGTCTGGGCCACCGCGATGAGGTCGATTTGAGCCCTGGGAACAATGACGGTACTTGAAGGGAATCTGGTCAGCGGAGCAGGGCGGGCTGCGGAGTTCTTGCAGCTTGACTGGGTCCGTTCTCAGCTCATGGAACTGGTCGGGATCGATCCGTTCCCCGGCACGCTCAATCTGGCGCTTGAGGACGATACGAGCCTGGCCAGCTGGCGGCAGTGGCGCAGCATGCCCGGTCAGGCCCTGGAGCCGAAGGAGGCCGGCTTCTGCAGGGCGCGCTGTTATCCCGTGCAGGTTGCCGGCCGTATTCCGGCGGCGGTGCTGCTGCCGGCTGTCGCCGATTACCCCGAGGACAGGGTCGAACTCGTCGCTGCGCTGCCGATCCGCCGGCATCTGGCGCTCGGTGAGGCTGCACGGCTCAGGGTGGAGTTGTGCAGCCCTCTTGCCGTCAGGGCGGTACTGTTCGATCTTGACGGCACGCTGGTCGACTCGGTCAGCGCCTATATCGAGGTGGCGCGGGGTGCTGCCGCCCCGTTCGGGCTGAAGGTTACCGGGGAGCAGGTGCGTACGGCGCTCGCCACGGGTGGCAGTTTTTGGAAGGGGATTGTGCCTGAGGGGCGGACTGACGTCGATGCCATCGCAAAAGGACTTTCGGCGCATGCCGCCCGCGAGTGGCCGAGGGTGCTCAGGGAGCATGCCCGGCTCTTTGACGGGCTTGCGCAAACGCTCGATGCGTTGAAAACTCTCGGCATCATGCTCGGCATCGTGAGCGGCGCCCGGCCGGAGGTGTTGGAACTGCTCCGGCCGGACGGTATTCTGGACCGGTTCGACGCGGTCATACTCGGTTCCGACGTGTCAAAAGCGAAGCCCGATCCCGAGGGTATCCTCAAATGCCTGCACCAGTTGGGCGTGGCGCCCACTGAGGCCCTCTACGTGGGCGATGCCCCGATAGACATCCAGGCCAGCCGTGCCGCCGGAGTGCGCGTGGCGAGCGTGCTCACCGGAGCCGGTGACAGCGCCATGCTCTCCGCATACGGGCCGGATCGTCTGATTTCATCGCATGTCAGGTTGCCGGCGATGGTGGCATCGCCAGCGGCCATTGACCATTGATGTAATCCCGTTCTTCAAATAAATGCCTTCCGCGTTGAGGTGATCCTTATCTCCCCACGTCCTCATTCGTTGTTTACCCCGTTTTTTCCAATTCCTCACGTAACTCCATCCAGGCCAGCCGTTTGCCCGTTTCGGTAAAAAACCAGGCATCAATCTGGTTGGATGTCCATTGCAGATGATACTGCCTGCTGTGCCGGAACCGTTCACCATCGATGGCCATACCTGTTGGCGTACACCGGAACAGTTTGTCGGCATCCTTGACAATTTTGTCGCTGTCCGAGATCGCGTACAATCGGGAATCATGGCCGTCGATAATTTCCAGAATCTCCGCGGTCTTAACCGGATCATACTGTACCTGCTGTAAAATGCCCCTGGCCAGTTTGACTCCTTCCACCTCATGGATCCGCCGTAAATCCGGATCGAATCCCGGCCCGAACGCCTTCATCTGCAGCTCCTCGGAAAGCTTTATCCACCCCAGGTCATGACAGATAATTGCCGGTATGACCACTTCCGGATCACCCGGTTCATCTTCAAGCAACCGGCGGGCAAATGTATAAGAAATTTCAACATGAATATCGTTCTTCCGGGTAGCTAAATACGGTTTGGCCAGTTCGTAAATTGTGTCATACCTGGTCGACATTATTAGCCTTTGTCCCCGCCAGGGCGGTGGTCTGCTGTGGTGCGCGCCAATAACGAATTGATTGGGATTAAGAGGGGAAAGGGGATAGGACGATCGATCAGTTCTTATCCCCTTTCCCCCTCTGAGCTCAGTTGGCCAAGGTCTCCTGGACGCTGGTGACTATCTCGGCACTGGTGAATGGTTTATGAATGAAACCGTTCACTCCTGATTCAACAGCGATCCGCGTCAACTCCTCTTCATTTTTTGAAGAGATCAGCAGGATGGGTATATGCCTTGAACACTCCTTTTCCTTCAGGAGCCTGGCCTTTTGATCCCCGGAGAGCATCGGCAGCATGACATCGAAAATGATCAGGTCCGGCTGGTGCTTGGAAAATATGTAGCCATTGGCGTCGATGCCGTTGGTGGCAGTCAGCACGTCATAACCCGCTTCCCTCAAGGCCTCACTGGCCTGCGTCAGAACCAGTTCACTGTCGTCAACAATCAGAATCTTCTGTTTGTTCATGGTCGTTAACCTTTCAAGAACTCAATTTTTCACCGGCTACGGGACATTTATCAAACAGCCGCTTTGGGATTGTACGGCAACATCACCGCTTTTTATGCTGCCTTCGATCACAACGCCTTCAACGTAATAATCTCCCAGGTCCTTGGTAATCTTGATCTTTCCTACCTCATTCCGGATCAAACCGGTGCTGCCGATGCTGGAAAACCTTCCTTCATACCGATATACCGGGACCACTGCATTGAGACAGAATTCTTCCTTGGCCAGCTTGCTCCCTCCATGGAAAAGATGGACGGTGTCTCCAGTCTTGGCGAAAACGGCATTCTGCACCTGGACCGGGACTTGAGGGGGAACCGTAGCGCAGGCAAACACCAGGACAGATAGTGTAAGCATTGTAGTTCCCATTACGAATCTTTTTACCCCGCTCATAATTTCTCCTTTATTTTTAGTTAGTTACTCTCTGCCACTTGCAAGGGCTGTCATTGTTCCCTAAAGAGCGTACCCTGGCTAGAAGGCATAGATAATCTTGAACTGGGTCTGGGGACCGGTGGCGATGTTCCTGGCGCCGTACTCCCAGTACTGCTTGAGGGTCATGCTGAGCGGTCCCATTTTGGGCCAGTACTTGATGCCGATGCCGATACCCCCGACACGGCTCTTGTTGTTTTCCACTGTGGCACCGTTGAATTCATCGTCGGTGGTCTGCCAGTAGTTATAGCCGACCAGGCCGCCGCTCAGGCCGTTCTTCAGGCCATAGCCCGCGGCCCAGTCGATATGAAACTCCTGGCCCGGATCAAGATTGCCCACCGTGCCGGTAGCGGGGTTGAGGAACTTATCGTTGCTTGTGTTGAAGTCGTACATCAATTTGGCAGAGACATCAAACCCCTCCCAGAGATACGAAACAGCGAGAAGCGGTTCAATGGTCCAGTGGTTTTTGGAGAGGATCTGTGTGGCTGGGCGATAGGTGTCGTAATTGCCGGTGGGTGCCCAGAAATCAACGACTGCGACGGCGTGCAGGTTTTGATTGAAATGCCAGCCAAAGATCAGCGGGCTGAAGATGATGTCGCCAAGTCCCTTTTCCCGGGAATCGAGTGCTTTGCCCCCGGGGGTGGCCAGGGACGAACCGGCCTGGAGGTCGGCGCTGTAGTAAGGAAGGAAAATCTGTGCTCCCCAGTCGGCCCCTAACAGTTTGAAGGGGCTGACGTAAATGAATCGGGGTACCTCGGCCACTACGTCAGCCTTGAAGCTTCCCGGCTGGCTGTTCCCGGAGTTGTCCCTGACGCTGTTTTTCTGTGCGAGGATGAGATAGTTGACGAGATACACGCCGGGCGGGGGGAGGGCGCCGACTGCGAAGTCTTCGACACCGTTGGGGTAGTGTTGTCCGCCCCCGGCCCAACTCTGGACAACAGTCAGAATAAAAAATACAGCAGCTATCCAAAGGGTGCGCAACACTCGATAACCTGGAACTTTCATCATGTTAATTCTCCTCTCGTTTTCCTTCAGGAGTAGACCGACAATGCTTCCTCGTTGTTGAAGTAGCGCAGCGCCGCATCGGCCAGCGCTTCCATCTCGTTTTCGCCGGGATTCAGATACACCGGCGCGATGAACGAGATCTTTTTCTTCAGGCTGTCCAAAAGCCGCTGGGAGTAGACCAGGCTCCCGGTCAGGGCGATGGCGTTCACCTCCCCTTCGAGCACCGCCGCGCAGGCGCCGATCTCCTTGGCCACCTGGTAGATCATCGCCTCGAACAGTTCTGCCGCCTGCTGGTCGCCGGCCGTGATCCGTTTCTCGATCTCGATGACATTGGTGGTGCCCAGGTAGGCGTATAAACCGCCGCCACCGGTCAACAGCTTCAGGACCTCGGTCTTGGTGTACTCGCCGCTGAAGCAGAGCTTGACCAAGTCTCCTGCCGGAAGCATCCCGGCCCGTTCCGGCGAGAAGGGGCCATCCCCTTCCAGGGCGTTGTTGACATCGATGATCTTCCCCTTCCGATGGGCGCCCACCGAGATCCCGCCCCCCAGATGGCTGACGATCAGGTTGACCTCGTCGTACTTTCTCCCCAGCGTTGCTGCAATTTTCCGGGCAGTGGCCTTCTGGTTCAGGGCATGGAAGCTGCTCTGCCGGGCAATCTGCGGAATTCCGGAATAGCGGGCCGACGTACACAATTCATCGGTCATGGGCGGGTCGGCCGTCAGCACCGGGATGTTGAACTGGTTCCCCAGATCGAAGGCCACCAGCCCCCCGACGTTGATCGGGTGTCCGCCGTAGATGCCGCTTCTCATGTCCGCAATCATCTTCGGGCATATCCGGTAGGTGCCTCCGGGGAGCGGTTTGACGTTGCCGCCGCGGCAGGCGATGGCATCGATTCCCTCCATGGAGAGGTTGTGTTTTTTCAGGAACTGAAAGATGGCCTCCTTTCTAAAATCGTATTGATCCCAGATGGTTGGAAACTTCCTCAACTCCGCGTCGTCATGCTTGACCGATTCGTTGATCTTCATCTCACCGGCCGAGAAAATGCCGATCTTGGTCGACGTTGAGCCGGGATTGATGATCAGAATGTTTTTGTCACCGTTCATGCTCTGTTCTCCAGTACATGCGGGTCAGTTGGCGATCCGCAGCGACTCTCTGAGCTGCTCCTTTGGGTCGTGTCCGCTCCAGCGTTTGAACAGGTTGTGCTCTATGCCGACCTGGTCGAGCGCCTTGCCGATGCTTTGATGGATAATGTCCATGATCGATTCCGGTTTGTGGTAGAACGCCGGCATCGGCGGCAGGATCTGGGCGCCGCAGTCGGCGGCGCGTGACATGAGATCGAGGTGCCCTTTGTGCAAGGGAGTCTCGCGCACCATCAGTACCAGCGGTCGCCGCTCTTTGAGCGTTACATCGGCGGCTCGTACCACCAGATTGTAGGTGAACGAATTGGCAATGGCCGAAAGCGTCTTCACGGTGCAGGGCGCGACGATCATGCCACGGGTACGGAACGACCCGCTGGCAACGGCGGCGCCGATATCCTTGTTGTCATACACCACGTCCGCCAGCGACTTGACATCGTCAAGTGTGTACGACGTTTCGATCTCCAGGTTCTTGCTGGCAGCCTCGCTGACGATGAGGTGGGTCTCCTGCCCCAACCCTTTCAGTACACTCAGCATCTCTACCCCATAGATCACTCCGGTTGCGCCGGTAATTGCCACTACCAATGGAAGGCTCATGGTCTGCTCCTCTCGTTTCGTCGCGTTTTCTGCGTGGGCCGTTGTCCGGCAATCAACATCTCCCGCTGACCGGGAAAAAGCCCGCCGCCTCCAGCGCGGAAATGACTTTTTCAAAATCAGGGGCGTGGAAGCGAAGGATGACCGATTTCTCCGGATAGCCGTCATCCGCCTGTTTATCGTGCATTGCTATGGGATAGATCGCCTGTAGTACGGCACCGGCAGCTTCAGCGACATCGGCAATTCGACCCAGCACACCGGGGCTGAGCCGTATTCCGCCCAGCGTCACGCCGTTGCGTCGTTCCCAGGCCCCCACGCAGTGAGCGGCAAGCTGGAAAATCTCGTGCGCCGAGATGATCCCCGCCACCTCGCCTTCGTCCATGACGGGGAACTGTGCCACCATCAGTTCCTTGCCGTACCGCAGGCAATGCTCCATGGTGTCGTTGATATCCACGGTGGCGGGATTGCGGACCATGAAGTCCCGCACCTTGAGCCGATTGACAAAAAAGCTCAATTCGTCAGGATTCTGGGTGCGCGTAACGTAGTGCCCCATGCGCAGCATATTGTGTCGCGTTACCAGGCCGCGTAACCGTCCGTTGTCCACCACGGGCAGTGCATTCAGGTTGTTGTCGATGAGGAGGCGCTTTGCCTCCGCGGCAAGCGTATCGCTCGAAACCGTCATCGGGTTGGCTTGCATCCAGTTGCGCACTATCATTGCCCATCCTCCTTTATTGCGATCAGCGGTGTTATGCCACTGCTTTTGCCCGTTCCTCCGCATACAGCCGCACGAATTCGTCGACTGCCACGCGGGCGAATTCCGGTGTGTACAGGTGAAGATCGACCTCCTTGACCCGGCCGGGATCGTCGAGTCTCTCCTTCAGCCGTGTTACGAAAGCGGCGTCGGCAATCGGATCAAAGATGATCCTCCCTTCAAGATCCTGTGACGACCACCCCTTGAGCGGGATCAGGAAGGTCCAGGCACCCTTGGCCCGGTTGAGCCGATCGGCGATGACGTCGGCGGCCTGGCGCAGTTCGTCGGCGCTGGTGCGTACCTGGACCCGCAGCGAGTCCTGCACATACTGCGGCCGATCCTTGGTCTTCTCCAGCATGTCGGCACGACCGCCGTAGGACAAAATGTCGAGCCCGCACGGTGCCAGCACCATGGGAATGCCGGTCTCCACTGCCGCATTCAGCCGGTCCGGCCCGGGATCGCGGTTGCCCTGGAACAGATTTTCGATGATCCCCCCGGTGCAGATGTCAAGCACCCCGTGGAAAGCGCCGGCGCGGATCATATCCTCCATTGCCTTGTCCCCTTTACCCTGGGCATGGCAGACGATGGGGGTGAAACCGGCCTCCTCCAGCATGGACAGCGCCGCCTGCACCGCCATCTCGCCGAAGCCGAACGAGGAGATGGCAACACATGGCTTGTCAAACGTGATGTTCGTCCCCTGGGTTACCTCGACCATGCCGCAGATGGCGCCCACCGCGTTGATGATCTGCGCCTTCAGGAGCGGGTTCATCTTCACCACATCGAGTACCGTATGGTGCATGGTGATGTCAGAGGTGCCGACGTACTTGCCGACATAGACGGGATGAGCCGCCATGGGGGACGCCATCAGTTTGGGCATGCCAAAGGGCAGGCTTTTCATGACGCTGGTGCCGACCAGCGACGACGTCCCGCCGCCAACTCCGAAGACCCCTTGAACCTTTCCCTCTTTCATCATGTCGGCGACAATTGCTTTCGCACCTTTAATCTGGTTTTCCATCGCTCGATCGCGATCGGAACGGTAACATTCACGCACGGCCTCAATCGTCATGCCACCCCGCTCAGCCACCTGCTCGCAGGTGATATCTCCAGGAAAAGGGGGGGGCTCTTCCATGCTGAAATCAAGGAAATAGGCGTTATGCCCCCGTTCCTCGATCATATGTTTGACAAAGACGATATCCTCGCCCCGCGTGTCCAGGTTGCAGATGATGACGATACCCTTTTTCCGGGCCATGGTATGTTCCTCCCTCTTGATTGCTGCTCCGGCAGGCGGCCAATTGAGGCCGCCTGCCGTCCCACCGCTACCTACTTCTTCTTGACCGTCTCGGGTCGGGTCAGGCGCGGAATCATATCGGCCACCGGACTTACCCCGGTGAAGCCGTACTCGTTCCAGCGGTCGGAGACCTTCTGCAGCACTGCACGATCCATGAAGATCTCGTTCGGTTTGTTTTTCCACTCGAAGGGGGTGCAGGCATCCATGATGATACGGCTGACCACATCACGCGCCTCGATCGGCAGACCCGGATCGAGCGGTGTGGAACGGCCGCGGGTGATGATCTGGACCGAGCGCTTCGGATCGAAGCGGGTGGCCAGCGCCCACCAGACACGGTCCATGTCGTCTGCCTCGATATCGTGATCAACGACGATGATCCCCTTGACCCCGTAATGCCCGGTGGTGCTCCCGTTCACCGCATCGGCCACGTGGTTCGAGTGGCCCGGATACATCTGCTTCACGGACACAACGACCCAGAAGCGACCGGTGGCCGCGGCCGGGAAGTAGACGCTCTGGATACCGGGCACCTTCATGGTTTCCAGGTCGTGCCACAGCGTGGCGGTACGGTTGAGTGACTGGACCATATGGGTGTCGTTGATCGGCTTGCCAACCGTGGTCGACCAGAAGACCGGCTTGGTACGGTGGATGATCCGTTTCACGCGAATCACCGGCTTCGGATAGTCCTTCATCTTGTTACCCGAGTAGTACCCGGTGTATTCGCCAAACGGGCCTTCCTCCATCAGTTCGTTCGGATCCATCCACCCCTCTACGATGATCTCGGCGTTGGCCGGCAGAGTCAGGCCGGTGAGATCGGACTTGAACACCTCGATCGGGCGGCCGCGCAGCGCACCCCCCACGTCGTACTCGTCCGTCTGGGCGCTGACCAGGGTGGAGCTGGCCAGGAACAGCACCGGATCGCCGCCCACCACGTAGGCAACGGGCATCTTCTCGCCGCGCTCCTGGTACTTCTTCATGTGGAATTCGCCATGCTTGCCGGCGATGATCTGTGAGCCGAGGATATTCTTGCCCAGAATCTGCGAACGATAGGTGCCCAGGTTGGTCCAGCCGGTGTCAGGGTCCTGGGTCACCAGGTAGCCGGAGGTACCGAAGAAACGGCCGCCGTCATCGGGATAAAACCAGGGTGCGGGAAAGTTTTCCAGGTCGATCGCCTCTCCCTCGATGATGTTTTCCATTACCGGCGGGTTCTTGACGAACGTGGGTTTGATCATCTGCTTGGTGGTCAGTTCCATCCATTTCCGGGAAAGCTGGCACATGGTAAGCGACGGATCCTGCTCCAGGCAGATTGCGATCCGCTGAGGTGTGGTAAAGGCACTGGTGAAGACCGGAATGGTATGCCCTTTTACATTCTCATAGAGCAATGCCGGGCCTTTTTGCTCTTCGTTCACCTTGGATATGTGGGCAAGTTCGAACTTCCAGTCCACTTCCGATTTGACGCGATGCAGTACCCCGTGGGCCTCAAGGGCTGCAATGTAACTCCTGATGTCGTTGATGGGTTTTACGTCCGGACGGTTGTTCATAATATTCGTGCCTCCTTGTTGTGTTGGTTTGAGTGGTCGCTGCTGTTTTTGTTCCGTAGATAGTCCTCCTTATGGTTTTAGTTTGTGAAGCTGCCGTAGCGGCGGTTGCCCGGTGCTCCTACGCCACTCGTTTCCCTTCCAGTATGCTGGCCAGGATGTAATCCATGGCAGAAGCACCTGCCTTGGCTGCTACGGGTGATTGCTGTTTCTGGCTCCAGACCGTTTCAGGGCGCGCCTGCAGAATGAAGATGTTGCCGCCGAAGGGGAGATCCTTATCCACTGCCCATTCGACGTCCATGGGCCGGCCGTAATGTTTCTCGATCAGCTTCCCCATCCTGGCCAGTTCGGTGATTTCGTCATCCATCAGCGACTGCACCTTCTGCCGCTCGAATGGTACCTCTATGGGACGGGAAACCTGCGTCTTCTGGTCGACCGTGTAGTAGATATCCTTCTGCGAAATGGTCCGCTCTAAGATGTCCAGCGTGATCTTGTTCACGACAAAGTTGTCCGGCGTTACCTCTCCTGAGACCACCGACTCGCCGAAACCGTAGTTGGAATCGATGACGATCACTGAACGGTCGCCGTTGGCCGGATGAATGGTGAACATCACGCCTGCCGTGAACGAATTGGCCATCTTCTGCACGCCGACGCTGATTGCCACCAACTCGTCGGCGTACCCCTGGTTGATCCGGTAGGCAATGGCCCGGCCCGTGTACAGGCTGGAGATGCAGCGCCGCATGTGATGCAGCACTTCATCCACACCGCGGATCCAGAGGTAGGTGTCCTGTTGGCCGGCAAAGCTTGCTCCGGGCAGGTCCTCGGCGGTGGCGCTGGACCTGACGGCCACCGGAACCGCCGGCAGGCAGCTGCGGACCGAGAGCTTGCGGTACTTTTCCGCCACCAGGTCCTCTATTTCCATGGAGAACGAGTGGGCCTCTATCATCTCGCGGATGGTCGAGCTGGTTTTTTCCAGGGCATCCATGTCCCGGGCGTCGATGCCGGTCAGCAGGGACTGTATTTCCCGGTCGATCCCCGCACCGGTCATGAAGCTCCGATACCCCTCGGTAGTGAGCGCGAAACCGGGGGGGACGCGGATTCCGGCGTTGATCAGTTCGCCGAGCGAGGAGCACTTCCCCCCGACCAGGGGAACCGAATCCTTCCTACATTCCTCGAACCAGCAGACCAGGGGGGTGCCAGTAGTTGCCGATTGGGTTGCACGTACGTTCGCTGTCATATCCGTCGTCTCCTTTTGAATCTTTCAGCGCTCAATGGTCACGATCCCGGTTGAGCCATCGACATGGAGCATCATGCCGGTCCTGATGATCTTCGTTCCGAGCCCGGTGCCGACCACCGCCGGCATGCCGTACTCGCGGCAGACGATTGCCGCGTGGCTCATGACGCCGCCTACATCGGTAACAGCGGCCTTGATCTTGGCAAAGGCCGGGGCCCAGGATGGCGAGGTGGTGGGGGCAACGAGGATTTCACCCTCCTGCAGGAGGCGGATGTCGTCGGCGCTGCGACAGACCCGCGCCTTCCCTTCGACGACGCCGGGGCTGCCGGCGAACCCCTTCAGGGATGTGATGCTGTCCGGATCGGAGGCGTCCTGGACCTCGGCCCAATCGGAAATGGACGAGTTGGTGACCCCCCACAGCACGATGGTGAACGGTTCCTGGATTACCTCCGGCGCCGTGCCGATGGCAGGAGGCGGACTCCATTCCTGGAACTTTTGCATTACCCCTTTACGCCAGGCGATTTCCTTCGGCCAGACCTTCGTGCCGCGCGGCTTGACCCCGGTTGCCCAGGCCGTGACCATGTCCCACAGCGCCTGCTTGATCTCGTCACGGCGCAGATACCAGACATCCTCGATATCTTCGATCAGGCCGTGCTCCTTCATGATCGCCGCCACTTCGCGCATCTTTCTCCAGAAGATGGTATGGAACCAGTGCTCGACATAGAACAGGTGGTTTTCCACATAGGGGAAGACCGTCTTGGCAGTGGCCAGCAGATCATCGAAGGTCTTGCGCTCTTCGTCCGAATTGATCAGATTGCGATATTCGGCGGTGATCCGGTCGCGTTCGGCACGCACCTTCTCCATTGGCCGCTCGATGTCCACTCCCTGCTTGAGCTGCTGGATGTAGGTGGCGATGCCCGACATCGGTATGTTCAGGTCGTCGTTCCAGGATTTGTCGCTGTGGGACCAGCCGGTGCCAGTGGATATGTGGAACCAGGGGTAACGGGCCTCTTCCAGGGCCGCAAGCCATTCCTGCCCCTTGGGTTGGTTCTTCAGGGTCGCCTCGGCATCCTTCCACTCCGTACAGGAGGTGAGTACCTGGTCCACGCCCAGCTCGATCGCCTTTTTTGCCAGCTTCTTCAGCTCCTCGTCGGAGCGGAACATGAGCACGTCGATGCCGGCGATCATCTGTGTCACGCTCTGCAAGGGGACGCTTGGGAACAGTTTCTGGACGAAATCGAGGAAAAAGACATAGGCCGCGTAGCCGAGGTTGAGAAATTCAAAGTGATACTGCCAGCACTGGATACCCAGGTTGATCAGGTCGTCATAGGCCTTGATCAGGTGGAACCCCTTGGATTCGCCGATCCCGTCGGTCACCACGCTGATATCTTCGAGATCGGGCAGGCGCGGGATCGACAGATCCTCGACTTCCTTGATGACCCGCTTCATCTTCTCTTCCCACTTGGCTTCCAGCTCGTTCCAGTTCTTGTAGTAGTAACCGGCCCGCTCCATGAAGTTCGGGACGCGTCTGCCAATCTCCTCCGGATCCATTACCGGCACTGGCGAGATATAGACGTAGCCGTTGATGATCCGATGGTCGACGCCGCGCACCGGCGGCACCTGGAAGATCCGGTTGTTGTACTGGGACAACCCCAGGTACCAGGCCTCGTCCCAGATCGTGTCAAAGGGGTAGATCGCTTCCGGATAGTGGAGCCCGTCGTAGAACCAGAATGCCTGCTCTTCGTAGACCTTCCGTTCCGGGTCGTCAGTGACGAACTGGTACTGGTACGGATACATCCTCTCCCAACCTTCTGTTCCCGGAATGTCCTTGATGTCGTGCGGCTTCGGAAATTTCATTACGTCTCCCCCCAATTTGTTCGTGGATGCTGCATGGTTTCGGAAATGACGTTCCTCTTGCACCGGGTGTTCGGTGGCTCTACTACAATTCGTGATTACGCAATGTTATGTTGCCAACTGCTGATTCTTGCGGGTACCATGCTGGATCTATATCTCCATGAGCATGGCTTGTGCCAAACATTGTTTTGATTGCTGATGGTGGTCGCCGGGTCGTACTGAAAGCGCAGGCGAATGGTCTGTTAATTAAGGACAAACGACGATTTTTATTGGCCGTAAATATTTCGAAAAAACCGTCTTCGAATCGGTCGGCATCGCCGACTCCCTCCATCGACAGTTGACCATTTTGTCATTTCTTGCCGTCGACGAACCGGGTGATTTGACAATTTTGTCAAACTTCGAAAGTGGCAAAATCGAGCAGGGTAGTAAGGGATGCCATACTGACCGGTATGGAAAGGGTTTGGGTGGGGTAGTGACTTCTGTCGGGCAACCGGAGTGGTGCTGAGATTTCCGGTAAAGAGTGGCAGATGTATCGTCAGTCCGGATTGGGCAACTGTTGTTGAGCGCAGTTTTCTTGCTTGCATGTCAATTGTGCGGGTGTTAGCATAACCTTGTTTTGCAAACTGATCCCGGACGGTTGACGCCGGCAGTATCGGATTGAGTCTGGCTTCGTGATGAGTTGCTAATCTGTTCCGGTCAGCATTGATGTAAGTTGTCGTCAACCTGACTGCTAATTGGAAATGAATGCGACAATGTTTTGTTTTGGCGGGCTCTGAAGAGATAGTCTAACCGCTACGGGAACTGTAGAGAGGTTCGCCTATGACCAAGCTCCGCAGTATCAGTAAACCCACCCGCGATACGACCGACGGGGATCTGCGCGCACGGGTCCATTTCTGTGCTGAATCCGGTCATATCTGGCTGCACGAACATCGTATGCTCCTGGTCCACGCCGAGGCACAGGCCACGCTGCGCCGGGAGTTGATCGACACGCTCGGTATGGAGCGCGTACAAGGGCTTCTCACCCGCATGGGGTACGCGGCGGGGATGCATGATGCCGAACTTGCCCGGACGCGCTTCGAGGGGGCGACGGACATGGAACTCTTTATGACCGGTCCGCAACTTCATATGCTGGAGGGGTCGGTCAAGGTCGTCCCGGTTAGGGTTGAATTCGACCGTGTTGCAGGAAGCTTCTACGGCGAGTTTCTCTGGGAGAACTCATGGGAGGCCCAATGGCACCGCCGCCACTACGGTACCTACTCCGCACCGGTCTGCTGGGGTCAGATCGGCTATGCCAGCGGGTATACGACGGCCTTCATGGGGTGCCCGATCCTGTACAAGGAGGTGGCGTGTGCGGGGATGGGAGAGAACCATTGCCGCATTGTCGGTAAGCCGATTGCTGAATGGGAGGACGCGAACGAGTATGCGCGCCTTTTCAGCCGGGAATCGATTGCCGACCAGCTCATTGACTTGCAGACCCAGGTGGTGCAGCTCCGTTCAGTCATCGGCGAGAAGGAAAAACTTCCCGCCGACATAGTGGGCAATTCCCCCCCCTTCCGAACCGCCTACGAATTGCTCCAGCAGGCGGCAAAGAGTCAGATCACGGTACTGCTCCTCGGGGAGACCGGTGTCGGCAAGGAAGTGTTCGCCCGCACCCTGCATGACAGCAGTGCCCGCCACAAGGAATCCTTTATCGCCATCAACTGCGCGGCCATTCCTCACGACCTGGTGGAATCCGAGCTGTTCGGGGTTGAGAAGGGGGCCTATACCGGAGCACTAATCACTCGTCCGGGCCGATTTGAGCGGGCAGACGGCGGCACGCTGTTCCTCGACGAGATCGGTGATCTGCCTCTTTCGGCTCAGGCCAAACTCTTGCGCGTGCTGCAGGAAGGGGAGATCGAACGTCTCGGCGACCAGAAGACCCGTAAGGTCAACGTGCGGCTGGTGGCGGCAACCAACGTCGATCTGAAACAGCTGGTCAAGGAGGGGAAATTCCGCTCGGACCTGTATTACCGGCTGAATGCCTTCCAGATCGGCATCCCGCCTCTTCGGGAACGCAAAGAGGACATCCCGTTGCTGGCCAAGCGCTTTCTGGAGAAATATTCCGCTATCCACGGCAAGAAGCTGCGCGGCTTCACCGACAAGGCCAAGCGGGCACTCCTTGCCTACCCATGGCCTGGCAACATTCGCGAATTGCAGAACATGATTGAGCGTGGCGTCATTCTGGCCCCGAGCGGCAGCCGCATCGAACTTGAGCAGATGTTTTCGGCAAGCGGCGACCAGCAGTCAGTGGAATTTGGTCTTGATGGCAACGGTGATCTCGACACCAACCGCTGGGAATCGGGCAAAGATCTTTGCGAGGCGGTCTTTAACGGGGTCATGACGCTGGACCAGGTCGAGGCCATGCTGGTCGAAACCGCCGTGGCCAAGGCCCGCGGCAATCTTTCCTCTGCTGCCAGGATGCTCGGCCTGACCCGGCGTCAGCTCGCCTATCGTCTCGGGCGCCTGCACGAAGGCGAACCGGCCCGGCCCGACATCGGGCTCGTTTCCTCCTGAGATTGGCGCCGATTGATGCGTCCGGATGAAACGTGGTGTATGATACTTGCGGGCCTGCCAACAGTGGGGTGTATGGTGATTACGGACTGACTCCGCTGGTACGCCTTCCCTGATATGATGATATTTCTGCGCACGCATAGGCTGTTGATTGCCCTGGTCTTGATTGTTGCCAGTGCCATCGGTGCGCTCCTCTGGATTCAATATGCCAATAACGAGGTGCGGGCCGAAGCACGTGCTCGTTTCTTCGAACAGTACAATCGTCAGCAATTCCTAGTGGCCGAACTGGCATCCCAGAGCCTCAATGAAATGTTCACCACGTTCCACCGCGACCTGGACCTCGTGGTAAGCCTCTTCGAAGGGAAGGAGGTCAACCAGCGACGGGCCGAAGAGGTGAAGGGTAGCCTGAAGAAGATCTACGGCTCCCTTGTCAATACCCCGATCATCGAACTGGTTGTCTTTGACCGCAATGGGATCGTTGTCGCCATCGAACCACACGATACGTTTACCCTGGGCCGTAGCTATGCCTGGCGGGACTATTACCGCTGGGCCAAGGGAAACAAGGAGCCGGGGCGGATGTATCTTACGCCGTTCATGCGGCTTGAGGGTGGGCGGCATCGCGGGGTCAAGGAGCTGATCGTTGCCGAAGGTATTTACGGTCCGCGGGGGGAGTTTCTTGGTGTTGTCACCTGTACGCTGAATTTTGACGAACTGGCGCGCAAACATGTCCTTTCCGTCCGGATGGGTAAACACGGCCATGCCTGGTTGATGGACCGCAGCAACAGGACCATTCTTGTCGATCCCAACGGTAAAATTGCCGGGAAGAGTTTCGAGGAGGCGCTTCTCCCCAAATGGCCCCGTATTTACAATCTGTTGATCTCTGCCGGGGACGGGAAGCCGGGGAGTGGCTGGTATGATTACGTGGACCCGGATGACCCGAACCGGCACGTCCGCAAGCTGGTCAGTTACCATCCGGTACGCCTGGAAAATAGACTCTGGATATTGGGTGTCGCTACGCCCGAGCGGGAGGTGGAGGCGCTTCTCTCCTCCTTTCTGCAACGTCAGGAAGCCATTTCAACGACACTGTTGGTAACGATCCTCGGCGGCGCCACCCTGTTGCTGGCGCTCTTGTTCAACTGGAACAGGACCCTTTCGACCCAGGTCGGGGTGCATACCAGGGCTCTCAGTGAGGCGCATTCGCGCCTTGAGTCCACCTTCGACGAACTGCTGGTGGCCAAGAAAGTTGCGGCTGTGGGGCACCTCGCACTGGGACTTGTGCATGAAATCCGCAACCCTCTTTCGGCTATTCAGATGAATATGCAGATGATTCGCAAGAAGATCGATCTTTCCGGCGTCCTCAGTGAAAACTTCTCCATTGTTGATGGCGAAATTCAGCGTCTCAACCGTCTGCTCAAGGATGTCATGGACTTTGCGCGTCCCCGGCCGCTGCGGCTGCAGTCCGTTGAACTGGGAGAGATTGTCAGCCGCTTGATTCAGCTTATGTCGGAGCGCCTCGCCGACCAGCGCATTCATGTCGAAACCAGTATCGAATCCCCTGTGCAGCTTGTCTGTGACCCCGAGCAGATCCATCAGGTGCTGCTGAATCTTGTTCTTAACGCAATCGAAGCCATGGAGGGGGTCGCACACGAAAGATGTCTGGACATAACCGCATACGGCAAAGACGGCCAGGCGCATATCCTGGTGGGCGATACCGGCGGAGGAATCCTGAAGGACAAGCGTGAGCAGCTCTTTGATCCATTTTACACAACCAGGACCTCTGGCGGTGGTTTGGGACTGTCAATCCTTCAGACCATTGTTCTCCGTCACGGTGGGTCGGTTACGGTTGCAAGCGAACCTGGTCTTGGTGCCACTTTTACGGTGGTCCTGCCCTTAGAGGGGCCTTCCGAAAAAGGAGAGCAGCTGCTTTAAGAGCTATGCTGTAGCCGGGGGCAACCGACCCGGCCATTGGGCAATGGAAAAACCATGAGAGTGTTCTACGATAATCGTCAATCGGTTCCTGGGCAGGTCTCTTTCAGTCCTTCTGCCGGCAAGCCGGCACAGGTGCTTGAGAGCTGGAGAAAACTAGGGATTCCTTTTTGTGAGCAGTCTTTTGCGCCGCTCACTGCTGACGACATTGCCCTGGCGCATGCCAGGGAGTATGTGGACGGTGTGCTTTCATGTACCCAGATAAACGGTTATGAAAACCGGAGCCCGGAGATTGCGGCGGCCTTGCCGTGGGTTGCCGGAAGCATGGTTGCCGCTGCCCGGCACTCCTTCATTACCAAGGAGGTGAGTTTCAGCCCTACGTCAGGCGCACATCATGCCTGCTATGCCAGCGGCGGAGATTTTTGTACCTTCAATTTTCTTGTCATTGCCGCGATAATGGTACATCGGGCCGGTGCCGGGCGGATTGGCATTCTGGACCTGGACTATCACTACGGGAACGGTACTGACGACATCATAGAGCGACTTGATCTGAGATATGTCCGGCATTACAGCTTCGGGGGGGACCCGGATGCTAAATCCTCATCCGCGGAGCGCTGGCTCAAAAGGCTGCCGGGTGTCGTGGGGGAATTCTCGGATGTAGACCTGATAATTTACAACGCCGGCGTCGATTCCCATATTGACGACCCATTGGGCGGCAATCTCACCACTGAACAGATGGCCAGACGCGAAAGGATTGTCTTTGAGGTGATCCGTGAAATCGGGGTTCCCATCTGTACCAGTCTTGCCGGGGGGTATCAGGTGATGCGGGATGGTACCATTGATCCCGTTCTCAGGCTTCATGACACAACCTTTGTGTCTGCGTGGGAGATGATCGAGTCGCCAGAGAAAGGATACATCCGAGAAACATGGACATCATGGTAATAAGAGTACGTTTGGCCACTCTTCGGGATGAAAAATAATTAAACTTGAAAACCATTTTAAATTGTGGTATTAAGGTACCAAATTAGCATTCTCTTGCTCGTAGTCTACAGAGGCGGTCTGATCCTTATGTTCGCAGGTAATGAGCCGTGCGGCAGATTACTCGGCCGGACGTTGCTGCGACACAACAATCATTCAGGATACGGAAATGAAAAGTCAGATTTCCATACGCAACGCCGTTCCGACCGACCTTGATGCCGTTATCGCATTGGACGATGTTGACCCCGAGGAGGCAAAACCTGCCTACTGGCGCGGGGTTTTTGAGCACTATGTGATAAGCGATAAAGGGCAACGGCTCTGCCTGGTCGCTGAAGTCGGCAAAGAGGTCGTCGGTTTTATTATTGGCGAGGTGCGTGCCTGGGAATTCGGCTCGCCCCCGTGTGGTTGGGTGTTCGCGCTGACCGTCTCTCCAAAGGTACGTCAGAGGGGGATCGCCCATCTGATGTTCGAGGAGATTTGCAAGCGGTTGAAGGAGACCGGGATCAAGACGGTGCGAACGATGGTGCATCTCGATAATACACTCACCCTGTCGTTTTTCCGCAGCCAGGGTTTGCGGACGGGCCGCTATGTCGAGCTCGAAAAAAAGCTCGATTCGCTTTGACCTTTATCTACTTGACTATCCAGGTCTCTGACCGGAGCGGGATCTTATTATGAAGCTTAATAAAGGAAGCCTGTTTGCCCTTCTTGCCGTACTCGAACTGGCCAGCGACGCTGATCGCCAGCTTTCAACCACCGATATTGCCGACAAGTACGGGATATCCTCCCATCATCTTGCAAAAGTGATGCGGAATCTTGTTCACGAGGGGCTGGTACAGGCGGTGCGTGGCGTTGGCGGCGGATATCGGTTCGCGGGAAACGTCAGTCGCACCACGCTGCTGGACGTAATCCAACTTTTTGAAACCCTGGAATCGGAGCTCGACATACCGAACCACTGGAATCACTCGGGCGACCCCATCGTGGCGGAGTTGCAAAGTATCACCAACGAAATCGACGAACTTACCAAGGCAGTGCTGGATACGATTACCCTTGCCACTGCATTGAAAAGCGCGCGCAAGCGTTCCGAAACCGATGCCCAGAATAAGGCTCCCGGGAAACCAGCTCTTCGCGTAACGCCTGATTCCGCCTAGGTATCCTCTTGTTTTTGTACGCTCATGCCGTGTGTCAGGGTATGCCCGAGCGGCGTACCTCAACCCGAGAAATCACTGCCCGAACCCCTCCGCCCCGTTTCTCCCGCCGATTTTGTCTCGATCTTCTGATGCTTCTTGTTGAAACGGAATTCCATGTGATAGGTGTCTGTTTCCTGAGAATATGCCAATGAATGACCCAGCTTGCGGTGATAGCTGATCATCGCCTCGTTGGTGGGCAGTATCTCCGAACAGAACCCCTCGATTCCCTTGCTGATTGCGTAACGTTCCAGTTGCCGGAGCAGGTATTGGGCCAGCCCCAGTCTGCGGAACGCCTCATGGACCACCACCGCCGTTTCCGCCATGTTCGTGCGGGGATTGACCGCATAACGTGCTACGGCCACAATTGATTCGGCATTGTCCACCTGCAGGAACACAGCCAATGCCATACGACTATGGTAATCGACGCAAACCTGTTTTGCCGCCTCCAGATGCGCAAGCTGCAGTTTGGGTCCGAAGTACCGGTTGTAGATTGTTTCCGGATTGTGGCTATAGAAAAATTCCTGCAGGGTACGTTCATCGGTGGCCTTGAGGGGTCTGACCAGCATCATGGTGCCGCCGAACTGCCTCTGCTCCTCAAACTCCTTTGGGTACTGATCCAGTGCCTGTTGCCACACCTGCTCGTCTTCATAGACATAATGCTTCTTCTTGACGAAATCCAAGAGCTCCTGGCGATAGTCGGGGTGGGCGATGGAGATCAATGCCAGAGCCCGTTCGCGAATGGTTTTGCCATGCAGATAGGCGATGCCGTATTCGGAAACCACGTAATGGGCATCACCACGGCTGGTAACGACGCCGGCGCCGTCGTCGATCCGGTGCACTATGCGGCTGATTGTCCCATCTTTTGCGGTACTGCGAATTGCCACGATAGGCTTGCCTCCCCGGCTCATGGCCGCACCGCGGGCGAAATCCACCTGACCGCCAATGCCGCTGTAAAACTTGTAACCAATGCTGTCGGCGCATATCTGCCCGGTCAGGTCCACCTGTAGCGCCGAATTGATCGCCACCACCTTGTCGTTGCGGGAAATTACCCGTGGATCGTTGACAAAATCCGACGGATGAAATTCGATGCCGGCATTGCCATCGATAAAATCGTAAAGCGTTTTGCTGCCCATGACAAAACTGGTGACCGTCTTGCCGGGGCAGACCTGTTTCAAGCGGTTGGTGATATTGCCTCCGTCGATCAATGGTATCAAGGCATCGCTGAACATCTCCGTATGGATACCGAGATCACGCTTGTCGGCAATAAACTGCAATACGGTACCGGGTATGGTGCCGATTCCCATCTGCAGGCAACTGCCGTTTTCCACCAGGCGTGAGATATGGTAGCCAATCTGCAACTCCACCTCATCGGGCTGTTTTGCCTCGGATTCGAGAATGGGCTGGTCGATCTCTACCATAAAATCTATTTTACTCAGGTGTACGTAGCTGTCGCCGTGAGTCCTGGGCATTCGGCAGTTAACCTCGGCAATGACCAGCTTGGCACGATCCAGTGCCGCACGCTGGATATCCACATTTGTTCCCATGCTGCAGTATCCGTGTTTGTCAGGTGGCGACACTTGTAATAAGGCCACTTGATTGCCTCGCTGACCATTACGGATAAGTTCCGGGATTTCACTCAGAAATATCGGTGTGTAATCGGCCCGCCCATCGCAAACGGCCTGGCGGACATTTTCGCTGATAAAGAATGAGTTGTGCCGGAAATGCCCGGCATTTTGTTCGGCAATATAATCGGCAGCCCCTAAGGAGAGGAGTTGGATCAATTCTAGATCGTGAAGACGGTTGGCGTTTCTGCAAAGAGCGGCAACCAGTGTTTGCGGGACCGCACACCCTGATCCTACAAAAACGCGCCAGCCTGATTGTATCTGACATACCGCCTCATCTGCGGTTTTCAGCTTCTGTCGGTAAAGCTCGGTTAGGGTGTTCATGTTCACGCCTTTTTGACTTGTTAACGCAGTGTGAAGTGACAGCCGATGGTTTGTCGGGGTAGTGTGCTGCTCTCCATGGCGGTGCCGATGTGCGGCAGCGCATCGACGATCACCGCTTCTTATCCATCGGTTGTACACTAATTGCTTCAGATCATTCTATAAGGTTTCGCACGCTTCTCAACAAAAGCCGCTGGCATCGGCACTCCCAGATTTTTACACGGCTGCTCAATATATTACATTGTCGAAAGGCTTATGGTTAATGTATAACAATGTTGTTTGAGGTTTGAAATTATTTTCTTTTATTTTTGGGTGTGTTTTTGGTGTAGCGGGTCGAACGTGTCTGTCTGTGGCTTTTGGTTTGTAATATGCATAACGATATTTTAAATTATAACATACCGGTCAACGTTTCCACGACTGTCAAAAACTACATCGGAGGTTCACCATGCCCTACAATCTCAATCTACCGGAAGCTTTCAACGCCGCTGACTTTTTCGTAGATCGCAATATTCGTGAGGGAAGGGGGGACAAGCTCGCAGTCCTCTGCGAGGAGCGGGCCTTCACCTACAGCCAGATCCAGGAAGGGGTGAACCGTTTCGGAAATGCTTTGCACTCACTGGATGTCAGGATGGAGGAACGGGTAGCCCTTCTCCTCCTGGATACCGAGGTATATCCCCAGGCCTTTTTCGGGGCGATCAAGATAGGGGCTGTCCCGGTCTGTCTGAACACCATGAATCGTTCCAAGGATTTTGAGTTCTACCTCAACGACTGCCGTGCCCGTGTCCTTGTTGTCGATTCACTCCTCCTCGAACAAATTGAGCCCATTCGTGGCAACCTCAGGTTCCTCAAGCACATTATCGTTGCCAACGGGCCTGCCCCGGCCGGCGATCTGAGCCTGAATGAGCTGACCGGTTCGCAACCCACCACCCTTGAAACCGCTCCCACCTGCCGTGATGATGCCTGCTTCTGGCTGTACAGTTCCGGCTCCACCGGTTCTCCCAAAGGTACGGTCCATCTTCAACACGACATGGTGTATGCCGCCAAGACCTATGGGGCTAAGATTCTTGACATCAAAGAGGACGACATCTGTTTCTCCGCAGCCAAGCTGTTTTTTGCCTACGGCCTCGGCAACGGCATCTACTTCCCCTTCTGTGTAGGGGCCACGGCTGTCTATCTGCCGCAACGACCGACACCGTCACAGGTCTTTGAGACGGTGCTGCGCCACCGGCCAACCCTTTACTTCGGTGTACCCACGCTCTACGGACAGATGCTTGAGGAAGAAGGGGCCATGGACGGGGTGAGATTGTGCGTTTCAGCGGGCGAAGCCCTGCCGGCGCCCTACCTGCATCGCTGGAAAGAGCGCTTTCAACTGGACATCCTCGATGGTATCGGCTCCACCGAGATGGCCCATATTTTCATCTCCAACAGGCCGGGTGAGATCGTTGCCGGCAGTTCCGGCAAGGCGGTGCCCGGTTACGAAGCCCGCATCGTTGGCGAGGATATGCACGATCTGCCGGTGGGTGAGATCGGCACGCTGCTGGTCAAGGGTGACAGCGCCGCGGCCCTGTATTGGAACAAGCACGAAAAAACCAGGCAGACCATGATGGGCCACTGGATAAATACCGGTGACAAGTATTTCTGCGACGAGCAGGGCAATTTTTACTGCGCCGGGCGTTCCGACGACATGCTCAAGGTGGGGGGGATCTGGGTGTCGCCCAACGAAGTGGAATCCTGCCTGATAGAACACCCTGCTGTCCTCGAATGCGCGGTTATCGGGGCTCCTGATGAAGACGACCTTGTCAAGCCGATGGCGTTTGTTGTCCTCAACAAGCAGCATTCGGCATCTGAAGAGATGGAAAATGTACTGAAGGACTATGTGAAGGGCCAGCTGGCGCTCTACAAGTATCCCCGTTGGATACGGTTTCTTGACGAGCTGCCCAAGACCCCGACCGGAAAGATCAAGCGTTTCGAGTTGCGCAATCTGATCATGCAGGAAGCTGCCTGACCGCACGGCGTTTCATGCCACGGTCGGCAGATGAGGCGGGCATGGCGCACCAGGCCGGACGCCCGAAGCTGAAAAAATGCCCTTTATCGTCTATTTTCAGACAGGTAAAGGGCATTTTTGTGTTACTGTAACGTGGTGTTTCTCATGGAGTTCCCGGATCAGTCCGGGAGCTGGATAATCAGGCAGCTGGTTACTTGTTGCAAGGGGAGATGGTTAATGCTGGTTACTGAAATCATGATTTCCACCTCAATTCAGATGTGCCCTCACGACAGCATACGTAAGGCTTTGGAGTTGTTCAAAAGTTCCAAGCTGAACGGCGTGCCTGTCGTCGATGGGACCGGGAAACTGATCGGCTTTTTCAGCCGCACCAATCTGCTTGATTGCCTGTTGAACGATATCAGTCTCGATACGGCCATTGACAACTACTACATCAGGGATGTGGTGTACCTGCGTGAAGACAAGTCCTATGATACGTTGGAAGAAATATCCCATTGGCTGCAAACGTGCCAGGTCGGACAGACCGTTGTCGTCAATATGGACCATGAACCTATCGGCTTTCTTACCCAGGCGAGTACGGTCATTGATCTTCTTGATCGTACCGAGTATCTGTACAAAGAACTGTCCGGCGTGATTGAAAATGTACCGGCTGGTATCCTGGCGACTAACGATGCCGGGTTTATCACCCTGGCAAATCAATACGCCAAGGACATCCTGCAGGATATTCGGACGGGGAAATACATTGGCGAGTATCTTTGTGACTTGAAAGGTAATTTTACCCCCGTTACCAATGGCAACTGGATTGCCCCCCGCAAGATCGAGCATAAGTCCCTGAAGTTGATTGCCACGGCAGTACCGATATATAAAAACAACAGGGTCAAGGGGGTCATTTTCGTTATCCAGGATCTGACCGATGTCGAGGGAGTTGCCCATGAGCTGGGGGCCGTAAAAGAGCTTAAAATGACCTTGGAGACAGTGTTGGAGGTGGCCTACGAAGGGGTGGCCGTCCTGGATGAGCAGGGTCAGATCACGTTGGCCAATGCACGCTTCTGCGCTAAGGTGGGAGCGGCAAGGGATCAGATTATCGGCCAGAACATAAGCAGATTCATCCCCATGACGGATAACAATCTGGTGTTGAAGGTGCTGGAAATCAATGGCAAACCATGCGTCATCTCTTCGTTGCCCATTACCAAGGAAGGCAATGTCAAGGGGGTCGTGATAAAGATTTACGAGGACCTGGATCAACTGGCCGATGTGATGCAGCAGCTGAACCGGCTGAACATGCAACTGGATTATTACAAGGACGAACTGTACAAGGTCAACGGCACCAGTTACACCATCAGCAGTATCGTGTGCAACAACGACCTTATCGCAAACATCAAATCTCGGATTATCCAGGTTGCGCGAAGCAACTCCACAGTGCTCATCACCGGGGAAAGCGGTACCGGCAAAGAGCTGTTCGCGCACTCCATCCACAATGCGTCCAATCGGCGCAAGGAACCGTTCATCAAAGTCAACTGTTCGGCCATTCCGGCCGAGCTTGCCGAAGCCGAGCTGTTCGGGTATGAGGATGGCGCTTTTACCGGCGCGCGTAAGCAGGGCAAGCCGGGCAAGTTTGAGCTGGCTGGTGGCGGCACAATTTTTCTCGACGAAATAGGCGACATGCCACTGTTGCTTCAGGGCAAACTGTTGCGGGTGATTCAGGAAAAAGAGGTCGAGAGAGTCGGCGATGTCAAGACGCGTAAGGTCGATGTGAGGATCATTGCCGCGACGAACCGGGATCTGAAGCGTCTTGTGGCCGAAGGCAAGTTCAGGGAGGACCTTTATTTCAGGATAAACGTCATCGAGTTCAAAATCCCTTCTCTGCGTGAACGGAAGCAGGATATTCCGGTTCTTGCCGATCATTTCATACGAAAATACAACAGCCTGTTTACCAAGCGGGTCAGTGGCATCACGGATGCCGCTTTGGAGGCATTGGTCCAGTATGACTGGCCGGGCAACATCAGGGAGTTGGAAAATATTATCGAAAGAATGTTGAATTATGTCGAGAGTGGCCTGATTGATCTTCGTGATGTGCCTGAGGAGATCAGGCTGCCGGAGAAGGTTGCCATGAAAGCGGGCAGGAGTTTGGCCGATATCGAACAGGAGGCTATCCAGGCCGTCCTGGCAGAAGCTCAGGGGAACAAATCCAAGGCCGCGAGGTTGTTGGGAATCAGCAGGTCGAAACTGTATGAAAAGCTTTCGCAGGGCCAGTAGTTCGTTGGCGTTGTAATAGGATCAGTACCGGTTGGATTGTTCAAGCCCCTGGCTTTTCGTTGCCAGGGGCTTTTTGCGTTCGGTTGTATGGAAAACATACGACTGTTTGTATTCAGGACAGCACTGCTGAGTTGCCGGAAGGGTGCTGTGTGGTAGGATTTCATGATCCCGATCCAAGTTGCTATGATGTTGGCGTATTCTGCCCGGTCCCCGTGCCGTTCAATTGGCTTCTGTGGTCGGTATGGCTGGTACTGAAATTGCAAAGTCTGTGATTCGGAAAACAGTGTTATTTGATAATCAAGTCAAGTATCATAAATGGCTGGAATGTGGCGTTGGCTTGTTTCTGGCGCAGTTGGTCAGTTTGTCTCAGTTTTTTGAGTTGTGGAGCAGGTGTGGTGATGGAGTGTTGTAAGTCGTGGTAATGTATTGTCGGTAAATTTTAAAACAACGTACCAGTACTGGCTTTACAGGAAAGGTGTAAAATGGTACAAGAATACTACGTGGACCAATTGTGGTTCAACTAGGGGCGGAGTTTTACTTCTAAAGGAGGCTCAGGATGGAAAAACAGAGACACAATTTGTTGACGATTGTTCATGGTGTTGCGGTTTTTCTCATGGTGATGTGCGGAATAGTTGCACTTGCAACCGACCAGGCCTATGCCGCGGGGGACACGATCAAGGTCGGGATCATTACCGAGATGACCGGTACTTTCGCTGATTTCGGGCGGCATATTGTCGGCGGCGCCAAAGCGTACATGAAGGTGCATGGCGATACGGTCGCGGGGAAGAAGGTCGAGCTTATCATCCGGGATACTACCGGCCCTGTGCCCGATGTTGCAAAACGACTTGCGCAGGAACTGATAGTCAAGGACAAAGTCGACTTCATTGCCGGCCTCGGCTTCACTCCAAATGCGCTTGCAATAGCACCGCTCGTGACCGAAGCGAAAAAACCGACCATCATCATGAACGCGGCGACCTCGATAATAACGACCAAGTCGCCCTACTTCGCCAGGGTGTCGATGACGCTGCCCCAGGTCACCGAGCCGATGGCGCAGTGGGCGTTCAAGAAAGGCTATCGCAAGATATATACGCTTGTCGCCGACTACGGCCCGGGCCACGACGCTGAAGCTGCCTTTAAGAAGGCATTCACGAAAATGGGTGGCGAGGTGGTCGGCGAGTCACGTGTGCCGTTGAAGAGCCCGGAGTTCGGCCCCTACGTGCAGCGCATTAAGGACGCCAAGCCGCAGGCGGTGTTCGCGTTCGTAATGCCCGGCGAGATGGCTGTTGCTTTCATGAAGACCTACAACGAGCGTGGTCTGGCCAAGTCGGGCATTAAGCTGCTTTCAACCGGTGACGTGATGGACGACGCGGTGCAGGATGCGCTGGGAGATCACGCGCTGGGCGTGATATCGTCACATCAATACTCCGTAGCCCACAAGTCTCCGGAAAATAAGAATTTTCTTGCGGCCTACAGCAAGTTTGACCCCCAGCGACCGAACTTCATGGCAGTTGGTGGCTATGACGGTATGGCGGCGATCTATAATGTGATCAAACAGTTGAACGGTAAAATAGATGGCGACAAGGCGATGGCCGTACTCAAAGGGATGAAGCTGAACAGCCCTCGTGGCCCGATCCAGATAGACGCTGCTACCAGGGACGTTGTTCAGAACATCTATATCCGCGAAGTAAAGAAGGTGGACGGCCATTATTACAACGTCGAGTTCGAGACATTTAACGCGGTGAAGGATCCGGGCAAATGATAGTTATCTCCACCAACGTGGATCAAAGGTCAAACTATGCTTAGTTTACTCGGAGTCCTTTTCGACGGTTTGGCCTACGGTGCCTTGCTGTTCGTGATCTCTGTCGGACTGTCAATTACGCTTGGCCTGATGGGATTCAACAATCTTGCCCATGGCGCGTTTGCAATGGCCGGTGGGTATCTGTTGGTAACGTTGATGTCAAAGGCCGGAATCGGTTTTCTTCCGGCTCTGCCCATCGTGTTCTGCATTGTTGCGGTGGGGAGTCTTGTTCTCGAACGGACTCTCTACCGGCAGCTTTACAAGAGCACGCCGCTCGATCAGGTGCTGTTGTCGGTCGGCATCATTTTCGTCGCCACCGCCGGGACGACATTTTTGTGGGGACCGGGGCAGCAGCCGGTGGTTATCCCTGAGTGGCTGAGCGGTCAGTATAGCGTACTGGGACTCGATCTGTCGCGGTATCGGCTGTTCCTGATGGCGATTGTTGCAGGGATCACGCTTGCACTGGTATTTGGTCTTGAACGCACCCGTTTCGGGGCCAGGATTCGCGCTTCGGTCGACAATCAGCGGACAGCCGAGTCGATGGGTATCCGGGTCGAACGGGTATTCCAGATGACGTTTGCGCTCGGCAGCGGCCTTGCCGGCTTGGGAGGAGCGCTGGGCGTGGACGTGCTCGGGTTGGACCCTAACTTTGCAATCAAATATCTCGTGTACTTTCTACTTGTTGTGGTGGTTGGCGGTCCCGGATCGGTGTTCGGCACCTTGCTGGCGGCATTGCTTCTCGGTGTTGCCGACATCGCAGGGAAATATTATGTGCCGCAACTCGGCGCATTTATCATCTATGCAGCGATGATCTTCCTGTTGTTATTGTTCCCCCATGGGCTCCTGGGGCGGAGGAAGTCGAAATGAGTGATACTTTGGCCCGGGATTCGCGTCACCTCTCTTTTCTGCGGGCGCGCGAACGCTGGAAACCGGCGGAGATTGCGTTCTGGCTCGCATTGGTCGGCGTCTATTTCGTTTTTCCGACCAGCTTGATATTTGCCTCCCAGATTCTGATCACCGGCCTGTTCGCCCTGTCGCTCGACATGATTCTCGGCTACGCCGGAATAGTCACGCTCGGCCATGCCGCGTTCTTCGGCATTGGCGCCTATACGGCAGGCTTGATGGCGGCGCACGGTTGGCACGAGCCGCTTTCGGGGCTGCTGGTGGCCGGCCTCGCCGCCGGTATTGCCGGCTACCTCAGCAGTTTCCTCTTGTCGCGAGGCGGCGGTGACTTGACCCGTCTCATGATTACTCTGGGCATCGGCCTGCTGCTTTTCGAGGTAGCGAATAGCGCGACGGAATACACGGGGGGCGTGGACGGACTGCAGGGTGTTGAAGTCGGCAAGTTGTTCGGCGTTTTTGGGTTCGATCTCTACGGTAAAACGGCCTATGCCTATGTACTGGGCATAGCTTTTCTGTTGTTTGCCTTCACGCGCAGCATGATGCATTCGCCCTATGGGCTTGCCCTGCGCAGCATGCGAGAGAATCAGACCCGTGCGCTTGCCATCGGGATTCCGATCAGTGCCTGCCTGACCAACATCTACACTATCGCGGCGGTAATCGCGGGGATCGCCGGCGCATTGCTGACGCAGACAACGCAGTTTGTCGGCATCGATGTCCTCAGCTTCCAGCGTTCGGCAGACTTGCTGATAATACTGATTATCGGCGGTACGGCAACGTTGTACGGCGGTTTTGTCGGCGCAGCGGTATTCATGCTGGCGCAGGACCGTCTTTCCAATCTCAATCCACAGTACTGGCTGTTTTGGCTCGGTATCATACTCATCGTCATGACACTCTATCTGCGCGGCGGGATGCTCGGTGGACTGAGCCGACTGGCGGATCTGTACAGACACTGGCGCAACAAGGAGCGTCCATGAACGCCATTCTTCAGACTCGTGACCTTTGGAAGGCCTTCGGTGGACTCATCGTTACGAAGGACGTCAACCTGTCGCTTGCGCCAGGTGCGCGGCATGCGCTGATCGGTCCGAATGGCGCCGGCAAGACCACCCTGATCAACCAGCTTACCGGCGTGCTGCGTCCTTCGAGCGGTTCGGTATGGCTCGACGGTGCGGATATCACACGGATTCCGCCAAATGAGCGGGTTTATCGCGGCTTGTCGCGAACATTTCAGATCAATACGTTGTTCCCACGGCTGACTCCTCTGGAGGCGGTGACAAACACAATTTGTGTCCGGGAGCGCAAGCGGTTGAACATATTGAAACGGAGATTTTTCGGGGTATCGCGGTGCAGTAAGTTGATAGACGAGGCCTATGCGTTGCTTGAGCAACTCAATCTTGCCCAGGATTGTCTGGTCGAAACTCACACGCTGGCCTACGGTAAACAGCGTCTGCTCGAAATGGCGCTGGCGCTGGCGACCAGACCGAAGGTGCTCCTGCTGGATGAGCCGGCAGCAGGCGTGCCGGAGGGAGAGAGCGATGAATTGTTCGAGGTGTTGAACACATTGCCGAAGGAGATCAGCATCCTTTTGATCGAGCATGACATGAACCTTGTGTTTAATTTTGCCGATCGCATCACGGTACTGGTCAACGGAGAGGAACTGGTCACGGGGACGCCGTCTGAAATTGCCGACGATCCGAGGGTACGCGAAGTGTATCTGGGAAAGGGGCACTGAGATGCTGACGCTTGAACATGTGTACGCCGGATACGGTGAGGCGATTGTTATCGATGACTGTTCGCTGACGATGGCTGAGGGCGAAAGCATTGCGCTGCTTGGTCGTAACGGCGTCGGCAAGAGTTCGCTGTTGTTGACGGTCATGGGGCATACCAAGGTGCATCGTGGTTCGATACGCTGGTGTGGGCAGGACCTTGTGAAAGTGCCTCAGCATGCTCGCGCACGCGCTGGTCTCGGCTGGGTACCGCAGGAGCGTGAAATATTCAAGTCGCTGACTGTCGAGGAAAACCTGACGGTAACCGCTTTGCCCGGAAAGTGGGACCTGAAATCGATCTATGCACTGTTCCCGCGTCTTCAGGAACGACGCAGAAACTTCGGTAATCAGTTGTCGGGCGGTGAGCAGCAGATGCTTGCGATTGGGCGTGCCCTGATGCTTAACCCGAAAGTGTTACTGCTTGACGAACCGTTGGAAGGACTTGCGCCGGTGATCGCCGACGAACTCTGCATTTCAATTCAACGCATGATCCGCGACGAAGGGCAGTCCCTGATTTTGGTCGAACAGCACGTTGAACAGGCTTTGTGCTTGACGCATCGAGCCATAGTGCTGGAACGCGGCCGCGTAGTGCATAACGCCCAATGCTCCGACCTGCTTGGCAATCTCTCTGTTCTGGAAAAATGGGTCGGCGTACGCGTTGCGCATCCGTAACTCCCATTACAGGAAGTTACCGGCCACTTTTCCGGCAACTGCAGGTGGTGGCCAATAATCTTAGCTGGCTCCGCGTAGATTCAGTGGTAAGATTCCGTTCCGCGGTTACTGAAAGCCTGGGAGGCTCTCATGAAGTTCAAAGATATTCTCGTTCATATCGATAATTCACAACAGTGCGCAAACAGGCTTGAACTTGCAATTAAACTCGCCAGGGAGCATGAGGCACATCTGACGGGACTTTACATAATTACCCATTCCCCGTACGAATCGCAAAGCATAAGGGTGAAACAGGATGAAGCGCAAGCGGAAGCGAAGTTTGTACAGAAAACAGGTGAGGCTGATATCAGCGCAGAATGGGTATCCGCTGATTGGGCACGAGTCGGTGTCGGCATGGAGGTGGTCCTCAATCACTATGCACACTCAAAAGATCTGATTATTGTTGGCCAGACAGATCCGGGCGTCCTGCCAGGGGATGTGCCTCCCGATTTGCCCCAACGGATTGTCGTGGGCGCGGGGCGACCGGTACTCGTGGTGCCGTATACGGGGACGTTCGCTACCGTTGGCAAGCGCGCAATTGTGGCTTGGAAAGCCGGACGTGCTGCAGCACGGGCAGTAAATGATGCGCTACCTTTCCTGCTGAATGCCGAAGAGGTGTCCGTGCTCACGATAAGGGATCCCGATGAACAAGGTTCCGAGGAGCGGACGGATGGCGGTATTCGTGTCAACCTGGAACGTCATGCTATCAGGGTCAAAGAAGCACATATCGTGATGAAGAACATTCCGGTTGCCAATTTATTGATGAATTATGCCTGGGAAAATTCCTGCGACCTTATTGTCATGGGCGTCTATGCCCAAATCTCCCGTGGGAAATACGATCTCGGCCCGGTAGCCAAGGATTTTTTTGATCACATGACACTGCCGGTGTTAATGTCCCATTGAAATCAGATCAAAGGCGGGATGTAGATGGAATCAACGGCCATCCATGCGGCGAAACAAATCCTTTTCATTGTTGGTATCATCCTGCTGGCCGGTTCCTTCAGCGGTATCCTGGCGCAAAAGTTCAAGGTACCTGACGTAGTTGTCTTTCTCCTTATCGGCATAGGGCTGGGTCCGGAACTGGCGGGAGTGATCGATGTCAGGGCCGATTCCACCATCAATCAGTTGATCCTCATTTTTGGCTCTTCCTATATCCTTTTCGATGGCGGGGCCGGCCTGCGGCTGAAGGTGCTGAAGGAGGTCTGGATCACCATCGTGATCATTTCCACTGTCGGTGTGCTTATAACGACAGCCATCGCCGGTCTTGCCGCTCTCCAGTTCCTCGGAATGCCGCTGATCACGGCACTGCTCCTGGGGAGTACCATCGCCTCCACCGACCCGGCGACACTGGTGCCGGTCTTCAAGCAGGTGCGGATCAAGGACCGCGTTGCCCAGACCGTCATGAGCGAATCTGCCTTCAACGATGCCATGGGCGCCATTGTTACCTTCACCATAATGGGGGTCGCCCTTGGCACCGGCGGACCCTTTTCGCTCGGCGCGGCAACATTCAGCCTGGTCAGCAACGCATTGATCGGGGTGCTGATCGGGGGCGTTCTCGGCTATGCCGCGGCATTTCTGATCGCCCATGAAAAATTCGGATTCCTCCTGGAGTATGCGCCGCTGGTCACCCTCATGGCGGTTGTCGGGGCCTACATGAGTGCGGAAAGCATGCATGCCAGCGGCTTTATGGCGGTCTTTGTCTTCGGCATCATGCTTGGCAACAAGGATACCTTTGGCTTCACGATGGAAGAGCAGGAACAGGAGAAGCTCGAAGACTTCGTGCTGACCACTTCTCTCATTATGCGCATGTTCATCTTCATCCTGCTCGGGAGCCAGGTGAACTTCGCCCTGATCGGGAAATATCTCTGGGGCGGCATTGCCCTGGTCCTGGTCTTTATGTTCATCGCCCGGCCGGTCACGGTCTTCTGTTGCGCACTCCCTGACCGTCGCACCAGATGGAGTCTGAAGGAAATGTTGTTCATGAGTTGGACCCGTGAAACCGGGGTGATCCCGGGGGCACTGGCCGGCATGCTGCTCGGGATGAAGGTGCCCGGTGGCGAGATTATCGCTTCAGTCACATTCATTACCATTCTCCTGACCATATTGATCCAGGCGACAACTACCCGCTGGCTCGCCGGCAAGTTGGGTTTATTGCTCGATGAGCCGCAGATTCCGCTCCGGAGCTTCAATGGCAATGATCTGCCCACTCCAGAGTGACAACGTCCTTATCCCATGTACGCCACCTACCGGATTTACCAAGGCCCCAGTTATTCCCGTCTTCTGGCATTGCCCCGATCCACGTTCATCCACGGCCTGTCTCCACAGGACGGGTTTGTTGAGCCCTTCCCTCAAGCCAGCGACCGGCACCCGCAAAGGGCCTGTGCAGGATTTATCCGTCATATTCATCATCAACGACGATTGCTACCTGAGTGGGGGCAGGGGAGGGGGGGCGGTTCCGACGGGATCTGATCGTCTGCGATTGTCGTGGTGAGGTGTCCGCAAATCAGACGGTTGTTTGGTTCCAGGACATGTTGTCGAAGCGATTGGGGCGTACTTCTTTCATCAAGCCCGTTGTTCCTCTCTGGTATACAGCCGATCGAAAGTTTTTGTCATGGAGGCTCGGTTGGTCTGGTGGTTACGCTATGAGGGTGGCTGACATCTGCTGAAATCAGTCAGGTAGCGATCGCAGGGAAAGGTTGTGTTGGGCCGGGTTGTCTCGCCGATCAAGCGGAACAGCTCTTTTTTGTATCGGATTGGTCAAGCAGAACAGTGTTAATTAATTGTTGAAGTGCAAACTTCGAGTAGTCGTTGTTGTTGGGCATATACCGTGCAATAAAAGGGTTATGGGTGGATCGGTATTAGAACAGTGTGCGGATGTACTTTACAAAAAGTACGCATTAAGGTACTAGTTTACCAATAGGCCCTTTTCCGGATATGAAGTACGCCTCTCAAGGCTGATGGTGTTGTTCATTGCGGAGTAATACATAAAAGGAGCCGGATATGGGAAAAGAAAAGACAATACTGGTCATTAATCTCGGATCGACCTCAACCAAGGTGAGTGTCAGCACGTCGGGGGAGATGCTGTTCACCGAATCGGTGAGCCATTCTGCGGAAGAGCTCAAGCAGTTCACGTCGATCATTGATCAGTATGACCTGAGGAAAAACACGATTCTGGGTGTCCTTTCAGGTAAGGGTATAACCCTTGATCAGCTGGACTGTATAGCCAGCCGGGGGGGGAACATGAAGCCTATTCCCGGCGGGATCTATGCCATCTGCCCCGAGATGATCGACGACATGAAGAGCGGTAAGTTCGGCCAGCATCCCAACATGTGCGGCGGCATCGTGGCGTACAACCTGGGACAGGAGCTGAATATCCCGGCCCTCACGGTCGACCCGCCCACGGTGGATGAGATGTGCATGTTCGCCCGCTATTCGGGTATTCCGCAGATAACGAGGCAGAGCAGTTTCCATGCCCTGAACCAGAAGGCAACGGCCAGAAAGATCTCCGCCAGGCTGGGAAAGGGGTACGACGAGGTCAACCTGATCGTCGTGCACCTGGGTGGGGGTATTTCGGTGGCGGCGCACAGAAACGGCAAGGTCGTGGATGTGAACAATGCTCTGGATGGCGATGGTCCCTTCTCGCCGGAGCGCGCCGGAACGCTCCCGGCCGGCGATCTGGTCAAGCTCTGCTTCAGCGGCGACTACACGAAGGAACAGGTCTACAGGCTCGTGCAGGGTGGTGGCGGGCTGGTGTCCTATCTGGGGACGACCAGCGGTCTTGAGATAGAAAAGAGGATCACCGGAGGGGATGCCGTTGCGGCAGAGGTGTTCGAAGCAATGGCCTATCAGGTCGCCAAGGAGATCGGCGCCTGTGCGGCCGTGCTGGAGGGGCGAGTGGACGCCATTGCCCTCACCGGCAGTCTTGCCTACTCGAAGCGCCTGACCGAGAGCCTGAAGGAAAAGGTCTCGTTCATCGCCCAGGTGTTGCTGGATCCGGGCGAGAACGAGATGGAGGCATTGGCCGCCGGTGCGATGCGCTACTTCAACGGTGAAGAACAGCTGTCAACATACTGAAAGGAGCATGACCATGATCAAGTCTTTTAACGAACTGATTGCCGCCGTCCAGGAAAAGCCGAAGAAAAAGGTCGCGATTGCCGCCCCCGAGGGGACTACTGTCATAGAGCTCGTCAAAAAGGCAACAGAAGAGGGTATTGCCGAATTCATTCTCGTCGGTAACGAAGAAAAGATCAAAAGCATGTGCGCCGAAGCCGGCTTTGATTCCCATTGTGTCAACATCATCAATATAACTGATCAGAAGGAAGCCGCCGAAGAGGCCGTCAGGCTCGTTGTGGCAGGTGGTGCCAACGCCATCATGAAGGGCAATCTGCCGACGGCTACCTTTATGCGGGCAATACTCGACAAACAAAAAGGGCTCAATGACAACAAGGTGATCAGTGAGATTACCATCTATGAAAAGATAGTTGACCCGGCCGGGGGAGGATTCCGCTTCCTGACCGATTGTGCCATCAACGTGCAGCCAACGCTGGATGAAAAAAAGCAAATCATCGAAAATGCGGTCGGTCTGGCGCACAAGCTCGGCAATCCACTCCCCAAGGTGGCTGTCATATCTGCAGTAGAAGTGGTGAACCCTGCCATGCCGGATACCATCGAGGCCGCAGCCCTGAGCAAAATGGCCGATCGTGGCCAGATTACCGGCTGCATCGTTGATGGCCCCTTTGCCTTTGACAACGCCATCTCGGTCGAAGCCGCTGAATACAAAAAGGTGGGGGGAGAGGTCGGAGGGCATGCAGATATCATCATGATGCCCAACCTGCTGGCGGCAAACCCGCTGCGCAAGTGCCTCGTCTACTACACCAAGCAGCGGATCGCCACCGCCCTGATGGGCGCTAAAGCGCCGGTCATCCTGACCTCCAGGACGGATTCCGCGGACACCATGCTGCTGACCATCGCCCTGGCAGCGTATATTTCCTAACACATTTAAGGAGCAGGTCATGGCATCGACACAGCAGGTTCTTACCGATTGTACCCTCTGTTATCACAGTTGCGGCACCAGGGTGACCGTCGAGGACGGCACGGCCGTCAAGGTCGAGGGGCTGGAAGGTCACCCGATCAATGACGGGCAGCTCTGTCCCAAGGGGGAGGCGGCACTCACGCATATATACTCCCCCAACAGGATCAAGACGCCGCTGAAAAAGGTCGACGGGAAGTTCGTTCCGGTCAGCTGGGAGCAGGCGCTGGATGAGATCGCCGCCAAGCTCCTCAAGCTGAAGGAGGAGTTCGGACCCAGCGTTCTCGGGGTGTTCAGCGGTTCCATCGGCGTCGAGAACCTGGAGATGGCGCAGCTGACCCAGCGGTTCAAGGCCGCCTTCGGCTCGCCGAACTTCTTTTCGGTGGAGAGCATCTGCTACCGGATGCGGATACGCACCAGGCAGATCACCTTCGGCAAGTACCCCACTGAGGAGCTCGATTCCAAGCTGTATATCCTCTGGGGCCACAACCCCGATGCCAGCGACTTTCCCCTGAAACTCGCCCTGGAACGGAACCTGGCCAAAGGGGCGAAGCTGGTGGTGATCGACCCCCGGCGGATACCGCTGGCCGATCAGGCCGACATGTACCTGAAGATCCGCCCCGGCACCGACGGCGCCATGGCCATGGCAATGATGCACGTCATCATCAAGGAAGACCTTGTCGACCACGACTTCGTCGACAAGCATACCTCCGGCTACGACAAGCTGGTGCCGCACATCGAGCCGTTCACCCCGGAATGGGCCGAGGAGATCACCTGGGTCCCGGCCGACAAGATCCGGGAGCTGGCGCGGATGTTTGCCACCACCAAGGGGGCGTCCATCTACCAGGGGACCTGCACCCAGGACCAGACCGCCGGCGGCACCCAGAACAGCCGCGCTTTTTCGGTCCTCCAGACCATCACCGGCAACATCAACGTGCCGGGCGGCTGGGTCATCAGCCCGCGTCCGCACTTCGGCAATGTCGGGCTCAACGTGGAGGGCGACCCGCTGGGGATGGACGAGTATCCGCTGTTCATCGAGGTTTGGGGCCGCAAGAGCCCGTATGGCGTCATCACCATGGTGCCGGAGGCGATTCCCGACAAGCTGAAGGCGTTTTACGTGGTGGGGGGGAACCCGCTGGTCTCCATGGCCGATTCCAACGCCTTCCGCGAATCGTTCCGGCGTCTGGACCTGCTGGTGGTGCACGACATGTTCATGACCGAGACCGCCCAGGAGGCCCACTATGTGCTGCCTGCCTGCTCGCACCTGGAAAAATGGGGCCTTGCCTATACCTACAACGTCTGCCACTGCCTGCCGTTCCTGATGCTCCGCAAGAAGGCCATCGAGCCGATCGGGGAGAGCTGGTCCGAGTGGAAGGTGTTCACCGAGCTTGCCAAGAGGCTCGGGCTGGGCGATCAGTTCCCGTGGCAGAGCGAGGAGGAGCTGATCCAGTTCGAGCTCGGACCCTCGGGCATCACCTTCGAGCAGATGCTTAACGAGCAGCCGGAAGGTCTCTACTACGGCAAAAAGAAGTACGAGGTGCGGGACGGCATCTTCGCCACCCCCACCGGCAAGATCAAGATCTACAGTTCAGCCCTGGAGCATGTCGGTGCGAACCCTCTGCCGGTCTACATCGAGCCGGAGAGGAGTCCGAAGCGCAGCAGCAAGGAGTTCCTGGAGAAATATCCGCTCATCCTCTCCACGGGCCATCGCAACTACTATTACGTGCACTCCCAGTTCCGGGGGGTAGACGCCCTGAAGGCGGAAACCCCGGACCCGGTTGCCGAGGTGGGGATGGCGACCGGCACGCAGTACGGTCTGGCCACCGGTGACGATATCATCATCGAAACCAACCGCGGCAAGGTCAGGATGAAGGTGGCGCTGGACGAGCGGGTGGCGGAAGGGTGCATCTTCGTCCCCCATGGCTGGTCAGGTGAGGCCAACGCCAACCTGCTCACCGATACCGACTGTCGGGAAGAGATCCTCGGGTATCCCGACGTGAAATCGCTCATGTGCTCGGTGAGCAAGGCCGCCTGACGCTAACGCCAGATAAGCCAATAGCCGCTGTTTCTTACGCCGTACCAGTAACCATAGATGGTGGGACCGGCCCCATGATACCGGTCCTCCCGGCAAAGATAAGGAGTAGCTTGATGTCAGAACCAGATTACGATTGGAAAAGCATCGCCAAGAATCCGAAGTTTGTCACGTTGCATCGCAAGAAGAGCCGGTTCCTTTTCGGACTCTGGGTATTCGGAGCGATTCCTTACTTTCTGCTGACCCTTGGCGCCGCTTACGCCCCGGACATCTTCAAGACGAGGCTTGTCGGCAGGATGAACCTGGGGTACCTGTTCTGCGTCGTGCAGTTTTTCGTGACAGTGGCAATCGCTGTTTACTACACGTACCGGACTAATAAGGTATTCGATCCTCTCACCAGAGAACTGTTGGAAGAACTGGAGCCGGGGAGGGGCCGATGAAGAAGATAGCATTGCTGTTTATAGTTCTGGGGGTGCTTTGCACCGTTGCCTTTGCTGCTGAACCGGCACCGAAGGTGGCAGCTCCCGGCCAGGTGACAGTAGCGTCCGTAGCAGTCTCGGCTGCTTCTACACCCTCGGCCATGCGGGGTATTCCGGCCACGGCCAGCGCCAAACCGGCTCTGCCGGCAAAGGAGCTCAAGACCAATCGGGTGTTCACCATCAGCATGTTTCTGGCGATTATCGCCACCACGGTCGTGATTCTGGTCTGGACGTCGGGCAAGACAAAGACTGCGTCCGATTACTACGCCGCCGGTGGAGGTATATCAGGCCTGCAGAACGGTTGGGCCATTGCCGGCGACACCCTGTCGGCCGCCACCTTCCTCGGGACCACCGGGCTCATCTCCCTCTTCGGCCTCGACGGGTTCATGTATGCGGCCGGTCCAACGGTCTGCTTCCTCACGATTCTCCTGATCATCGCCGAACCGTGCCGCAATGCCGGCAAATACACCTTGGGCGACATCCTGTCGTTCCGTTCGCCGTCCAAAATGGTCCGCGGTGCCGCATCGGTTTCGGCGGTGGTCCTGTCCTCGTTTTATATGCTGGTCCAGATGGTGGGTGCGGGCAAGCTGATGCAGCTTCTGCTCGGCATTCCCTACAATGTGGCCGTTGTCGGCGTCGGCATCCTGATCGTCGTCTATGTCAGCTTCGGCGGGATGAAGGCCACCACCTATGTCCAGATCATAAAGGCGGCGCTGCTGATATTCACTGCCATCATCCTGGCCGGAGCCGTACTCTGGAAGTCGGGTATGAACCCGGTCGCTCTCCTGGACAAGGTTGCGGACAACACGGCGGTTCAGGACCATGTGCGGACGCTTCTGAAGCATCCCTCGGCGGTACAGGGTTTCGACTACGGCCAGCGCTTTCTTGAAATGGGACTGTTTCTCAAGGATCCCCTTGACCAGATCTCACTCGGCATCGCCATGTTCCTCGGTGTTGCCGGCCTGCCGCACATCATGATGCGCTTTTTTACCGTGCCCAATGCCCAGGCGGCGCGCAAGAGCGTTGTCGTCGCCATGAGTCTGATCGCCATTTTCCAGTTAATGGTGACGTTCCTGGGGCTCGGCGCGGCCGTCTACGTGACGCCGCAGCATATCATGGCCATTGACAAGGGCGGCAACATGGCGGCGCTGATGATGGCCCAGTTGATCGGCGGCGGTCCGGGAACCATCGGCGGCGACCTCCTGCTGGCCTTTCTCTGTGCCGTGGCCTTTGCCACCATCATTGCGGTCGTGTCGGGGCTGGTCCTGGCTTCTTCCGCGGCCATTGCCCATGACCTGTACGTCAACATCATCAAGGATGGCAATGCCGACCAGAAGACCCAGGTAAAGGTTGCCAAAATGGCTTCGGCTGGGGTGGGGGCTATCGCGATCCTGCTGGCGATTGCCTGTGAAAAGCAGAATGTCGTAGTCCTGGCCTCGCTCGCCTTTGCCGTGGCAGCTTCCAGCAACTTCCCGGTGATCCTGCTCGCCCTGTTCTGGAAGAGGCTGAATACCGCCGGTATCGTCAGCGGGCTGATGGTCGGTGCGGCCGTCACCATCGGTCTGGTGATGGTCTCTCCAAATATGACCTACCCGAAAAAAATTGCTGCCGATGCGCAAAAAACCATTGTAACATTGGAACAAAAGCAGACTGCAGGTCTGCTGCTGTCGGAAACGGAGTTGCAGACCCTGGCCAAGGCGCGTACCGATTATGCCAGGAACAGGAACGGCACCTCCCTGGTCGGGCTCGATGCCCCACTGTTCCCGCTCAAGAACCCGGCGATCGTCTCGGTACCGTTCGGTTTCATGATCACGTTTATCGTTACTCTCGTCTTCGGCAGCCGGCGAAACGAGGAGATGTTCGACGAACTCTTCATTCGCCAGAACACGGGGCTCGGCATTGCGAAAGCGGATGTACATTAGGGCTGAACGAGTTTGCAGGACTCAGAGGTATGAGCCATGATCAGCATCTACAGCTACAGCAAAGACAGTAACGGCACAGGCCAGCTGACACCACGGGAGCGGGAGGTGGTGGAGGAGTTTCCGCTGCCCCTGAACGTGAACGGCCGGGAGATCGCCACCCTGATCGCCTCTCCCCACGATCTCCGTTTCCTGGTCGCCGGGTTCCTCCGGCTCCAGGGGTTCGTGGAGCGGGTGGAGGATTTCAAGCTCCTCTCCGTCTGCACCGACTTCGGCGTTGCCAAGGTCGAGATCAAGGGGGAGCTGCCGGAGAAGCTGAAGCCGGTGCTCACCTCCGGCTGCGGCACCGGGATTACCTTCACCATCCCCAAGGCGCTCCAGGGTGGGACTGTTGACCAGGACAGAACTTTTTCGCCGGATGCACTGTTCAGCATGATGGACGAAATGGCCAAGGCGGCGCAGAGGTACAGTAACCATGGCGGCATGCATTCAGCAGCCGTGGGTTTTGACAGCCTCTGTCTCTACGCCGAGGATCTCGGGCGTCACAACACCATTGACCGGATAGCCGGGGAGGCACTTCTGAAGGGGATCGACCTGGCCGGCATGATGCTGGTCACGTCGGGGAGGGTTTCCTCGGAGATGGTGGCCAAGGCGGCCCTGCTCGGGATCACGCTGATCGCTTCCCGCACCTCTCCGACCAGTATGGCGATAAAAATAGCAGATGCTGCCGGCATCACCCTGATCGGTTATGTCAGGGCAGGGAGGTTCGATATTTATGCCCATCCCGAGCGATTGCAGATTGCATCTCAGTAGGAAGGTCAAGGGGGTGACCGGCGTCATCCTTGCCGGCGGGGCTTCCAGCCGAATGGGGAGCAACAAGGCGCTCCTTCCCCAGAAAGGTGTCCGGTTTATCGAGGGGATATACCGGACCCTGGCGAAGCTGTTCGAGGAGGTGATCGTCGTCACCAACTCGCCGGAACAGTACGCGTTCCTCCCCTGTCGGAAAGTCTCGGATCTCTGCCCGGGCAAAGGGGTGCTGGCGGGGATACACTCGGGGCTGATCCACAGCAACGACCCGGCAATCTTTGTTGTGGCCTGCGACATGCCGCATCTGAATGCGGAACTGATCCGGTACCAGGTATCCCTCGTCACCGGGGCAGACCTCATCATCCCCTCAACCGACAAGGGGTTCGAGCCGCTGCATGCCCTCTACCGGAAGGCGTGTCTGCCGGCGCTTGAGGAACTGCTTCAGAGCGGGACAAACAGGCGGGTGGTAGGCCTCATGTCGAGGGTCTGCGTCCGGGAGCTCCTGCCCGAAGAGATCGCACCCTTTGATCCCGAGTTCAATTCATTCATCAATATCAATACGCCGGAAGACTATTTCCGGCTGAGAAACGGCAAGAAGGAGTCGCCGAAGGAGGGGATCATCCCGCTTGCACACTCCTTGTAGGCCGGCGTTAACCAACCGCTCTCCAAGCCTGCAACTTTGCATCAAAGGGGCTTTCCTATCCGGGAAGGCCCCTTTGATCTATTGAATCTTTACCGTTAGTGGTGGCTAATTTTGCCTAACTGCATGGCTGACAACAGGTTTTCAATCATGAACGTGCCACGCATTTTGACCTGATCATAGTCGCAAGAGACCGGAGGAGGCAGACGGTGACTGTTGAACGGAAACACCTGGATGGATTCGGGGTCGCCTGCATGATCTTCCTGTGCATGGTGTTGGGGCTGCATCAGGTGGCGATCAAGGCGGCCGCGCCCGACATCTCGCCGATCCTGCAGATAGCCTTGCGTTTCGGGATCAGCTCATTCCTGGTCTGCATTGTCATCATGTGCGGTAAGGGAGTGTTTAGCCTGCGGGATGGGACCCTGCTCCCCGGGATCATCGCGGGGCTGGCCTTTTCATTGGAGTTTGTCTGCGTGGCAGAGGGACTCCGTTACACGACAGCCTCGCATATGTCTGTATTCCTGTACACAGCGCCCATATTTACGGCGCTGACGCTTCACTGGTTCAAGCCTTCCGAGCGTCTTCGCCGTCATCAATGGATAGGCATCGCAATCGCTTTTTCCGGCGTTGCGCTGGCATTCACGGGTGGTTCATTCCTGACCGGTATCAGTCCGCGTATACTTTGGGGTGATACCCTGGGTGTTTTTGCCGGCATCCTGTGGGCCGCCACAACGGTGCTCATACGCTGTTCGCGTTTGTCCGAGGCTCCTTCGACCAAGACACTTCTCTACCAGCTTGTTGCTGCTTTTATCATCTGCCTCTGCTATGCCGTACTTTCGGGGCAGGCAGACAGGTTTACCATGACCGGCATTGCCTGGACGAGCCTGCTGTTCCAAGGCGTTGTGGTGACATTCGCGGCATTTTTGGCCTGGTTTTCTCTGTTGCGGCGCTACAACGCTTCGCAGCTGTCAGTGTTCCTGTTTTTGTCCCCCCTGTTCGGAGTGTCGTTCGGGGTGCTCCTGCTGCACGAAGCAATCGATCTTTTTTTTGGCATTGGCGCCGTGCTGGTGTTGATCGGGATAGCCCTGGTGAGCAGACCGCATCTGCGAGGGGCAGGTAAGGAAAACAGGTCGGTGGTTGCTGAGGAGCGACCCTGCGAGGCCAACGATTAGGACTCGGTTCCTTCAACATCAGTCAGGCAGCACAACGTCATCATTATCCGGGATAAAGGAGAAGCCCATGTACAATCAAGAGTTTCATCAATTCAGCGGCACCGAGGGGTATGTTGCCTCCCGGGCGCTTCAGGATGTCGTCAACGTAGCTCTGGCCCTGGAGCGGCCGCTCCTGCTCAAAGGCGAGCCCGGCACCGGGAAAACGCTCCTCGCCCACCATATCGCCGAGTCCCTGGGGATGGAACTCATCCTCTGGAACGTGAAGTCGACGACCAAGGCGCGCGACGGCCTCTATACCTATGACACGGTCCAGCGCCTGAACGATGCCCGATTCGGCGACGGCGACGTGCGCGACATCCGCCACTACATCAAGCACGGCCCCCTGGGACGGGCCTTTGCGAGTCCCAACCGGGTGGTGCTCCTCATCGACGAGGTGGACAAGGGGGATATCGAGTTCCCCAACGACCTGCTCTTCGAGCTGGACGAGATGCGCTTTCACGTCCTGGAGACCGACGAGTGGGTGAAGGCCAACCATCGGCCGGTGGTGATCGTCACGTCAAACTCGGAGAAGGAACTGCCCGACGCCTTCCTCCGTCGCTGCGTGTTTCACTATATCGATTTCCCTGACGAGGAGCAGATGCGGGCCATCATCGATGTCCACTTCCCCGGCCTCTCCGGGGAGCTGCTGCAGAGCGCCTGCAAGATCTTCTACGGCCTGCGCGAGGTGCCGGGGCTCAGAAAGCGCCCCTCGACCTCCGAGCTTCTGGACTGGATCCGGGCGCTCCTGGCCAGCGGGGCGCGCCTCCCGGAGGAGGAGACCCCTTTGTTCAAGTCGGTCCCGTTCCTGGGGGCGCTGGTCAAGATGGAGGAGGACGTCGATACCTTGACCCGTCACGCCAACCGCCCGGCAGACGTGCGAACTGCCGGCCACAGGTTCTTCCGCTGATGTTTCTGGCACTCTTCCATTCGCTGCGAGCACTAAAGGTGCCGGTCAGCCTGACCGAGTGGCTTACCCTTCTGGAGGGGCTTTCCAAGGGGCTCCACAACGAGAGCCTCGACGACTTCTACTACCTCTCCCGAAGCGTGCTCGTGAAGGACGTGACCTACTACGACGCCTTTGACCAGGCCTTTGCCTACTGTTTCAAGGATGCGCCGCTCCCCGAGAACCTGGCGACCAAGGAAAAGATTCTGGAGTGGCTCCAGGGCCAGCTGGGTCCGCTTCGGCTCTCCGCGGAAGAGCTCGAAAAGATGAAGTCGCTCAGCCTGGATGAACTCCTGCAGGAGCTGGAGAAAAGGCTGCAGGAGCAGGATGAAGCCCATCACGGGGGCCGGAAGTGGATCGGCACCGGTGGATCAAGCCCCTTTGGAGCCAACGGCAGCCACCCGACCGGAATATCCTTTGCTAACGAGCGAAGCAGCGGCCGTGCCGCTTTGCAGGCCTTTGCCCGCCGCTACCGTAACCTGCGCAGCGACCTGACGCTCGACGTGCGCCAGATCAGCGTGGCCTTGAAGCGCCTGCGCGACCTGCGGGATTCCGGCGCCGAGGAGACGCTGAATCTGGATGCCACCATCGACAAGACCTGCAAGAACGCCGGGGAGATCGACCTGGTCTTCGGCCGGGAGCGGGAGAATAACGTGCGGCTGCTGCTGGTGATGGACTCGGGCGGCTCCATGGAGCCGTACCGGACCCTCTCGGAACGGCTCTTTTCCGCAGCCAACAAGCTCAACCACTTCAAAGACTTCCGCGCCTTCTACTTTCACAACTGCGTGTACGAGAAACTCTATACCGACCTGGAAACAGACGAGTTCGTTCCCACGGCCGAGGTCTTGCGCGAGTACGGCAAGAACTATCGCATCATCGTGGTCGGCGATGCCGCCATGGCGCCCTATGAACTGTTTTACCACTCCGGTTCGCTGGAGCATTTCCATGGGAATGCCACCAAGGGGGTCGACTGGCTGCGGCAGATCGCCGAGGCCTTTCCCCAGCGGGCCTGGATGAACCCGCTGCCGGAGAATACCTGGACCCACTACGAGACCGTGCCGACGATCGGCGGGCTCTTCCCCATGTTTCCCCTGACCATCGAAGGGCTGGGGCGGGCAGTGCGGCATCTGCTGTAACAGGTGAAGACTTGGACCCATAAACTGCAATTCAACACGGATGGACGCGGATTGGAACGCATTTACACGGATTTGAAAAGAGGGCGCCTCGGTTTATCCGCGTCAATCCGTCAATCCGTCTAAGATCAGCGTTGATCCGCGTTGAATTGCCTTTGATCCTTTTTGTTTGGTTCCGGCTTTGTCGGCTTAGGGGGGCAGGACCGTGACACATGCTGGCAGGGAACCGCTCTGGACCAGATCCTTCATCCTGATCCTGTTCGGGATGCTGTTTCTCTTCATCCCGTTTTCGCTCTACATGCCGGTTCTGCCGGCCTACATGCTGTCGGAGCTGCACAGCTCCATGCAGGCCGCCGGGGCGATCAACGGGGTCTTTCTGGCGGCGTCGGTGCTGTTCCGTGTCCACACCTCCCGCCTGGAGGCGCGGTTCGGGGTCCGCAGGGTGCTGCTTTCGACCTCTCTCCTGTTTGCCCTGGCCAATCTGCTCTACCTCCCGGCCGCTTCCACCACAAGCGTCATGCTGATAAGGTTTCTGAGCGGTATTGGGTTCGCCCTGGCAAACACCTCGATCATGGCACTCGGCGCCCGTCAGCTCCCGATATCCCGAAAGGGGGAGGGGCTCGCCTGCATGACGACCATGGTGCTGGGCGGCGGCGCCATCGGCCCCTACATCGGGCTGAGCCTTGCCCATTCCTTCGGCTACCGGTCGGTGTTCATCTTTGCCACCCTCGTAACCCTGCTGGGGCTCCTGATCGTTGCCGCCGTCCCGGTGGAGGAGGGGGTGACGGTCCGGCCGCGGTTCACGTTCAATGACCTGTTCGAGGTCAAGGCCATTCCGATATCGCTCATCGCGCTCATCATCGCGGCTGTGTACGGCGGGGTGCTTACCTTCGTGGCGGTCTTTGCCACGGAACTTGGGCTGCTATTCGTGGCAAAAAGTTTCTTCGTGGTCATGGCGAGCGCCTCGGTCGTCTCCCGGCTCCTGACCGGCTGGATGTACGACCGGCTCGGTCCGGGCGTCGCGATCGGCGCGTCCGTCGTCACGCTGGCGGCGGGCCTCCTGCTGCTGGGTGGAATGCACACAACCGTCAGCATGCTGATCTCGGCCGCCCTGGTCGGCATCGGCTACGGCATGGCAGTGCCAAGCACCCAGACACTGGCGATCCAGCTGTCACCGGTGCATCGGAGCAGCGCGGTAACCGCTACCTTCTTCACCTTTCTCGATGGGGGGGTCGGCCTGGGGGCATACCTGCTGGGCGGGGGGATCCAGGCGTTCGGCTACTCCGCCGTCTACCTCGCGCTCGGCGTGCTGAACTTCGGCTGCCTGGTGCCGCTCTATCTGCTGTACGGCAGGGAGGGGGAGAACTGAGGTGGTCGTACCGCGTTAAGTCCCGTCAGGGGTGCTTTGTGCCCTCTTTCCACTGCCTGCCAACCCCGTTCGTCTCTTGCTCCCCTCTGTTCACCCCAGTTAGATTCGTTATCCCCTCCGTGATGTGATGAAATATGGTTCGTCAGCTAAATATGTGGCATAGGGGTTCGGGTAATTTGCCAAGTGTATGATATAGCGCTACTTTAAGGCATCCTTGGGATTTGTAGCCATACGCTTTTCTGATAGTCAGTTTTGCTTTGAGGTTTAGACCCTCTACCGCACCACTGGAAAGCAGTCCTTTTGCCTTGAACCAGTTCATGATCAGCGGTTTGTGATTCCGGAGCATGTTGGCCACCTTCTTCATCGGCTCAAGGTTTGTCTGGAGGGTTCGCGTTATCCAGTTGTCGAGAAACTTTTCTGCCGCTGCCGGATACTTGTATTCCCAGAACCGTTGGAAATCTTCTCGCAAGAGATATCCCTTGATTGAGGAGATGTTCAGTTTCAGAAGCTCTCCAAGCCGGGTAGTCTGTTTCTCATTGAGATTCTCCGGTTTCTTCAGAAGCAGCCAGCGACCGTTCAGGAGGACATTTCCCTGATTCTCGGCTTTGAATAGCTTGACCTCGCCTCGGCGGATCTGGTCAATTGCTTCGTTGAACTTCTTCATGATATGGAAGCGATCAAGGATATTCAGGGCGTTCGGAGCCTTTTTTCTGATTACCTTGAGGTATGGCACCCACATATCGCTGCAAACGAATTTTAGATTTAGACTGCGCTCTTTGCCAAATTCATGAAAGAAACGGAGCAGGGGGAGAATAAAAGGGTCAACTCTCCATATTCCATTTTATGATGAATTCAATGTTTAGTGGAAAATGGAGAGTTGACCGTACGCAGTAACAGTTGAATATCTAACGGGTTTAAGTCCCGTCCGGGGAATTGTCCGATTCGCCCCGGTAGTTCAAGGGAGCGGCGTCTTGGCAACAAGGGGTCGTAAGTTCCCAATTGGCAAAGCAGCAGGCCGTAACGAAAGTGAACCTACAGGTAGCCTCGTAAATTGCTTGAAGATGCCGACCCTGTGGTCAGAAGGGGAAGGCCGTTGTTCTCTGGCCTTGATAACGGAATCAGCCAGCAAAATCTTCCGGGGTAGCAGGGGCGGCATGTTGCGGAAGATATCCAACCCAGTGCTGGAGACCCGTTACGGTGATGCCTAAGGAGCATCAACCGGCGCGTATAAGGAAATGAAATCGCGTTGGGCTGTAACGGGAGTCGGAGGGGTTCATAGTACCGCTTGAGGGCATGGGACAACATAACCCTGCCCGAGGGAAGGAACCCTGCTTTGTTCACGCAACCAAAGAGCGGAGGAGATGGGGATTGCAACCATGCTAACACCCCCGGAAACAATCAGAACGCTACAGAGGAAGCTCTACCGCAAGGCCAAGCAGGAACCTGCCTGCCGCTTCCACGCCTTGTATGACAAGGTTTATCGGGCTGACATCCTTGAGTTTGCCTACCGTCTTGTCCGTGCCAACAAAGGGAGTGCCGGTATTGACGGCTTAACCTTCGAGGCCATCGAGGAAAACGAAGGGGCACCCGCATTCATTGGGGCACTGGAAGAAGCACTGAGAAACAAGACGTACAAACCTGATCCGGTCAAACGGGTCATGATACCAAAGAGCGACGGCAGTCAGCGTCCGCTCGGTATTCCGACCATCCGTGACCGGGTGGCTCAGATGGCCGCAAAACTGGTCATCGAGCCGATCTTCGAGGCGGACTTCTGCGAAACCTCATATGGATTCAGACCGAAGAAATCGGCCCACGCCGCAGTCGATGACGTAGCACACGCCATGAGTAGAGGCTTCAACGAAGTCATCGACGCCGATCTTTCCAAATACTTCGACACCATACCCCACGCCAACCTCATGGCGACGGTTGCCGAGCGCATCTGTGACGGCGAGATACTTCGGCTGATTCAGATGTGGCTCAAGGCCCCGATCATGGAGATGGACAAGGACGGAACGAAGCGGAACATCGGTGGCGGCAAGGGCAACCGCACAGGAACACCGCAAGGCGGTGTCATCTCACCGCTGTTGTCCAATCTCTACCTGCACATACTGGACAGGATATGGGAGCGGAATAACCTTCAACAGCGCCTGGGAGCCCGGATTGTCAGATATGCTGACGATATTGTCATCCTCTGTAGGAGAAACAAATCCGACAAGGCAATGGCGGTGTTGCGACAGATACTGGAGCGGTTGAAGCTTACCCTGAACGAGACAAAGACGAAGATCGTCAATGCTCATAAAGAAAGCTTTGATTTCCTCGGATTCTCAATTTGGGTAGGTGAAAGCAGGAAAAGTGGGAAGCTGTACTCCCATGTTCAACCATCGAAGAAATCCCTGCAAATTATCAAAGATCGAGTTACCGAACTCACGAAGAGAACGAGAACGGTAAAGCCGCTTACCTGGGTTGTGAATGAAGTCAACGCCACCGTGAGAGGCTGGGTTGGCTACTTCCACTACCGTAATTGTAGCAGTGCGCTCAAAAATCTCAGGTACCATACTGAAGAGCGGTTACGGACACATCTTCGAAAGCGGCACAAGATCAAAGATAGGGGCACCGGTTATTTTCGTTTCAGTAGCCGCGCACTCTACGGGAAGTATAGGTTGTATAAAGTGCCAACAACAGCTGGTTGGACGAAAGCGCATGCCTTACAGTGAAGAACATCGGAAAGCCGTGTGCGGGAAAACCGCATGCACGGTTTGATGAGGGAGGGCAGGGTGAAACCTGCTCTCTACTCTACCCTCTTCTTCGACCCGAAATGCTGAAGCCGGATGTGCAGTCGGAGGGTACTCCGCCTGAGATTCAGGAACAGACCGCGTCGCCTCAGACAGCCAGGAAGCCTCAGTTTTCCGCTGCCGGTTATGATGAAAAATCCGATTCGCCGGAATGGGACGAACTGTTGGCGACTCTGGCAGCGGAAATCAAGGTGCGCCACTATTCACGCAAGACGCTGAAGACCTATGCCAATTGGTCGCGCCAGTTCCAGCGTTTTCTCAAGAACAAGCCGCCGCAGGAGCTGACCACTGCGGATGTGAAGACGTACCTGACCTGGCTGGCGGTGAAATGTCACGTGGCGGCTTCGACCCAGAACCAGGCGTTCAACTCCCTCCTGTTTCTGTTCCGCCATGCCCTGAAGCGGGAATTCGGCATCCTGCGCAATGTACCGCGGGCGAAGAAGTCGCTCGATATCCCGGTGGTGCTCTCCCGAGAAGAGATTGACTCCATCGTGCAGCACCTCTATCACCCCTATAGCCTGATCGTGAAGCTGCTGTTCGGTTGCGGACTGCGGCTACCCATTGCGTCCCGGTGCGGACCATCAAGGAGGCGAGGAGTCCGCTGGACTTCTGAGCCGTCACCGCTTGTGCTGAAATGAAAAGAGCCCGGCGGAATTCCCGCCGGGCTCGTGCGTGTCGCTGTGCGAACCGTTTACTTCCTGATGTTGTAGAACACGTCCTTGCCGCGGAAGATGGCCACGCTGTCCAGTTCGTCCTCGATCCGCAGAAGCTGGTTGTACTTGGCGACCCGGTCGGTACGGCAGAGCGAGCCGGTCTTGATCTGGCCGGCATTCACCGCCACCGAGAGGTCGGCCAGGGTGGTGTCCTCGGTCTCGCCCGAACGGTGGGAGATGACGCAGGTGTACCCGGCCCGTTTGGCCATCTCGATGGCGTCAAGTGTCTCGGTCAGGGAGCCGATCTGATTCAGCTTGATCAGGATCGAGTTGGCGATACCCTTCTGGATACCCTCTTTCAGTATCCGCGGGTTGGTGACGAACAGGTCGTCGCCGACGATCTGGATCCGCTTGCCCAACCGGTCGGTGATGAGCTTCCAACCGTCCCAGTCGTTTTCTGCCATGCCGTCCTCAATGGAGATGATCGGGTACTTGTTCACCAGGTTTTCGTAGAAGTCGACCATTTGGGCCGGGGTCTTCTTCGGATCGGCCTCGTTCTCCAGGGTATAGACGCCGTCCTTGAACAGCTCCGAAGAGGCCACGTCCAGGGCCAGGAGCACTTCCTCGCCCGGCTTGTAGCCGGCCTTCTGGATGGCTTCCATGATCACTTCCAGGGCCTCTTCGTTGGACTTCAGGTTCGGCGCGAAGCCCCCCTCGTCACCCACGGCGGTGTTGTACCCTTTGCCCTTCAGCACACCCTTCAGGGCGTGGAAGATCTCGGCCCCCATGCGCAGCGCCTCGGCGAAGTTCCTGGCTCCGGCCGGCATGATCATGAACTCCTGGATGTCCACGTTGTTGTCGGCGTGGGCGCCACCGTTCAGGATGTTCATCATCGGCAGCGGCAGCTCCTTGGCGTTGCAGCCGCCGATGTACTGGTAAAGGGGAACCCCGACCTCTTCGGCAGCAGCCTTGGCCACGGCCAGGGAAACGCCCAGGATGGCATTGGCGCCCAGCTTGCTCTTGTACTCGGTGCCGTCCAGTTCCAGCATCTTGTTGTCGATGCCGACCTGATCGGTCACTTCCAGGCCGATGACTTCGTCGGCAATGACGCTGTTCACGTTGTCCACTGCCTTCCGGACCCCTTTGCCCAGATAGCGGGACTTGTCGCCGTCCCTGAGCTCCAGTGCCTCGCGCTCGCCCGTGGATGCCCCGGACGGTACGGCCGCCCGGCCCATGGCGCCGGACTCGGTGAACACTTCCACTTCCAGGGTTGGGTTGCCGCGGGAATCGAGGATCTCCCTGGCGTAGACATCAGTAATCTGGCTCACGTTGTTGCCTCCTTGCATGAATTGGTAATGACAGGCATGAAACCTGGGGAATTGACCCGTCATATATAGCACAGACCTGCCAAAATGGAAGAGATTTCATGAAGCTTTCCGTTGTTTGGGTATGCAACGCTGACGTCGGCCTGAAGCCGTTGCCAGGGCTGTTTTTACACATTAAGACCCTCTTGCGTTCGTATGGTTAACATGTTATAAGAAAACGCTTGTTACCGTAAACGCATCATCAAATATTCTGCGCACGACAAAGGAGAACAGCATGGCGTACACGGCAGACTTTGAAAAAGCGCTCCAGGTGGGGCGGCCACCCAACATCAGGGAGCTTTTTCCCAATTCCAAGGCCCTTATCGTGAGCGGCAAGGTGGTCGAGCGGGCGATGCTTGCCAAAGGACATGCCATCGTCATGGCGTGCAACGGCCGCAGCTCTCTCGTTATCCGTGGCGCACTGCTGGCGGCCCAGCGGGCCAATGCCCCGGTCATCATCGAGATCGCCAAGTCGGAAGGGGGGCAAAAATCCTACTGCGCGGTGAATTACTGGAACATGGCCCGCATCGTGGATGCGCTGTGCAACGAACTGAAGATCACCGTGCCGGTGGCCATCCATGCCGACCATTACGGGATCAAGAACGACAAGGACCTGGCCGCCGCCAAGGTGGAGATCCCGACCATGTTCGAGGCCGGCATCACCTCCATCGCCATCGATGCCTCCCATCTGCCCGATGACCAGAACCTCCTGACGAATCTCGCCCTCAGCCCGTTCATTCCCAAGTGGGCCGGTCTGGAGACCGAGGTGGGGGAGATCAAGGGTAACCAGGGGCTTTCAACGGTGGACGAGGCCAAGTTCCTGATCCAGGGATTGAACGCCCACGAGATATTTCCCGACTGGATCGCCCTGAACAACGGCACCACCCATGGCCTGGAGGCAAGCGACGCGGGTATCCAGGTCGGCCTGACGGCCGAGATTCATCAGGCGCTGGCTCCCTACAGGGTCAATGGCGCCCAGCACGGCACCTCCGGCAACAGCTCGGAGCGGCTGCGGGAAATCGCCACCAGGACCGCCACCACCAAGGCCAACGTGGCCACGGCGCTGCAGATGATCTCCTGGGGGCTGGAGGTGAACGACTACGGGAACGCCCAGTTGGACGCCAATGGCAACTTTATCAAGGTACCGGGCGAAGGGATGACCGAGGAGCTCTGGGCCGAGATGGTGGCCTATGCTACCGACAAAGGGTGGAAAAAAGGGGACTACAAGAGCCTGAACCTGCCGTTCGAGAACAAGATCCTGGCCCAGCCCAAGGAGATCCGCGAGCGGATGGCCCGGCGGGTGGCCGATTTCGCCTACAAGATGATGACCGAGGTTTTGAATGGCCGTGACACGGCGCCGTTGGCCATCGAGGCGATCCTGAAGGCGGGTTCCTACGACGTCGGCGCCAAGGGGAGCCGGCTCGAAGACCCGGCTCACTGGACCAAAGAGCAGATCGTCGAGCGGGCCAAGAAGCTTGGTGGCGATAAAGGACCGGCAGGCAACTTTGACGACTGACGGTATGACGCATCAAAAGAAAGGGGCGCCTGCCCCTTTCTTTTTCAGGGCGCCACGTTATACTAACCAGCCACGGAATGCTTCGCACTGCAACGGGTTGCATGGGGAGGGTGAACATGGAAAAAAGACGGTTCAGCCGCGTTGATTTCACGGTTAAGGCCCTGGTTACCGCCGGCACCACCGTTTTCCGCGGTGAGGTGGACAACCTGAGCCTGCACGGAATTTTCATCAAGACCGACCAGCGGCTCCCGCTGGGAGGCACCGCAGAAATTACCATAGGTCTGGCCGAGGTTGAGCCGGAGATCGTCATCCATGTCACGGCTACCGTGGCGCGCCATACCCCTGAAGGGATCGGTTTCGAATTCGGCAAGATCGATGTGGATTCCTTTACCCACCTCCGGAGCATCATCTCCTACCGTAAGGGTGATGCGGACATTGTTATGGACGAGTTCATCAATTATGTGGAACGTAAATATTCAGAATAAGCCAAGTGCTCCATCCGTCCACACCATTCAAAAAACGCTGGCCCTAAGATGCTGGTGAACGGTTCCACTGCCAAGCACGGCAAGCTGTTTCTCTGGACAGGGTTACTGCTGGGAACCCTGGTAAGTGGCTGGTATCTGTACTGCCTCCATGGCCCGAGCCGCCTTACCAGACTGGCCGTGCCGGAATCGGTCGGCACCCAGTTCGTCAATATCGGTCTCATCTATTTCGCGGCTATTGTCCAGTGTCGCCTGATCTTCCGGCTGTTCCGCTGGCTGATGGGGCGCTTCCAGGCCAACCGCCACGATCACTGATCATCCTCTGTTATGACCCCATCCCTACTGCAAGAGTTAAAGAGCTGGTTTGCCGCTTATCTGGAGCGCTTTGTCACTGACGATCCCGACGTGGAGCGGCATTACGAGCTTAAGCGGCTCCACACCGAAGAGGTCTGCGCCAATTGTGTCGCCATTGCCGGAGGCGAAGGGGCGGGAAGCGATCAACTCCTGCTGGCGGAGGCCATCGGCCTGTTCCACGACGTGGGGCGATTTCCCCAGTACCGCCAGTATCGCACCTTCCGGGACAGCGATTCCGTCAACCATGCCGGACTCAGCGTCAGGGTGCTGCGGGAAGAGGGGGTCCTGCAACATCTGCCAGAGACGGAGCAGCGGACGATCCTGCAGGCCGTGGCCCTGCATAACGTCTTTGCCATACCGTCTTCGTTACCGCCGGAGCGTCGTTTTTTTCTCGCATTGATTCGCGATGCGGACAAGCTGGACATCATGAGGGTCTTTCTGGATCACTTTCGGCGTCCGGCTGCCGAGAGGGCGTCCGGAGCGACCCTGGGCCTTCCCGACGAGCCCGGCTGCTCGTCCGAGGTGCTCGCCGCCATTGAGCAAGGGGAGATGGCCCGCCTGGCGACCCTTGCCACCCAGAACGACTTCAAGCTGATGCTGTTTTCCTGGGTATACGACCTCAACTGTGCCACGACGTTCCGTCTGCTGCGGGAGCGGCAGCTTCTCGAGGCCCTGGCCGCGACCTTGCCGCAGAGTGCAGCTGTCGAACGGGCTGTGGCGCAGGTGCAATCCTACGTGATGCTGAAGGCCGGCAGCCCCGTTTCATCCCTTTGTTAACGATTCTGAAAAGAGAGATATTTGCCGGAAACCCAGTGCTGATCCCGCGGGTGGATCCGGCACCATCCCCGTTGCCGCTCATACACTCCCACCATTGCGCCACGCTGCAGGACTGCGACCAGCGGGGCCTCTGCCGTTGTTGAGCTCCTGACGTTCAGGGCGTTTGCCGTCACTATTGCCGCCTCGCCATCCGCCGATGCCGACGGGTTGGTGGCCGGAACACAGGCCGAGCAGGCGGCAAGGACCAGGGGGATAAACTTTTCGGCAGCTGTTGCCACCGTGTTCCCGCCAAAAAAGGCACTGCCCGGACAGCTCTTGGTGGTCCCCTTGCCATCGGTTCTTACGCCGGTGACGAGGTCGTACCAGTGGTGGTACACGATGGTGGCGATGGATGGCGTGAGGCTGAATTCCCTGCAGAGAAGGGCGTTAACCCGGATGATCGTCTCCCGGTGCGGGTCGCTCGGGAGATCCTTCCCCTGGTCGAAGTTGCCCAGATGCTCGATGCAGATGCCGTTGCTGTTGGCCCCCTTGATCCCGGCCGGAACGTGGTCAAAGGGGCGGCAGACCGCTAACGTGCCATCAGGAAAGGTCGTCACGTTCTGGGCGATCTCGCTGAACCCCCGTTCGCGGTGGCTCAGCTCCATTCCCCTGAGGAGATCGAAATGGTTGTTTCCCGTGAAGTTGCCGTAGGCGGGCAGCCAGGTGTGATGATTCTGGATCAGGTGAATGGCCCGGTTGAAGCGGGTTTCCTGGAGCCATTTGTCAAATTCGTCTGCCGAATAGAGTGTGTAACCATACCTGCTGCGCATGGAGCCTCCTTGTGGGACATCCCTATCGCATTGTCGTGTTAGTTGTGTTTAATTTGTATCACCGATTTTTGTGACTGCAAGGTACAGCTGTGTGGCCACCGGGATAATTCTTGAGTTGTTGGCCAGTTGCTGCAATGATGAAGACAAAAAGAGCAGGAAATCGAAAGAGCGGGGGGATTAACTCCGACTGAATCTCTTCACGAACAGGTAGGTGACCAGCAGAAACGGCAGTGCCGAGAAGGCCGCTTCGAGATTGCCCCGGAAAAGCTGCCAGGTGCCGAAGGAAATGATGCTGAGGGCGAACAGGAGCAGGAGGAGTGCAGGAACTCTTTTCATGGGAAGATACTACACCCTGGAGGGGAGTGGTTGTCTACCTGATTTGCACGCCGGTGTTGCCGGCTTGATGCAGAAAGCGGGAAAAAGCATGGGAAGCTGTGATCAATCACCGCCCGGCGCCTTGCTGCGGGCCATGGGGGAATTCAACCGCGGCGACTGGTTCGAGTGCCATGAAACCCTCGAAGAACTCTGGGTCGGCGAGGAAGGTGAGACGCGTGACCTTTACCAGGGTATCCTGCAGGTTGCGGTGGCGCTCCACCATTGGCGGAACGGGAATTTCGGCGGTGCCGTCAGTCTGCTCAAAGGGGGGACCGGCTATCTGCGCCGGACGCAACCGGTCTGTCAGCGTATTGCGGTGGCGGAATTCATTCTGGCGGCGGACCGGCTGCGGGACGCCCTGGAACTCCTCGGTCCGGACCGAATGAACGAACTCGACCCTGCACTGATTCCCGGACTGCGGCTTGCGCCGTCTTCTGGTGCGGCGGACGATTCCGCCCCGGATATGAACTGAGATTGGTAACGATATGACGAATAAGGTGACAACGGAATGCGAAGGTTTTAGTAGTCTGCCGCTGCCGGCAATTGACGTCAATCGCTGCAAGGGGTGCGGTCGTTGCGTGGCTGCCTGCGGTGAGCGGCTCGTGTCGCTGGCAACGTCGGGGACGCGAAAGCATGCGGTCCTGGCCTCCTCGGGAGCGTGCGTCAGTTGCGGGAACTGTATCCGGGAGTGCCTGTTCGGTGCCATCGGCAGGCAAGGCGAGGCTGCTCCCCAAGAACCGCCGCGGTCGCTCCCTTGGCCGCAGGGAGAGATGCCCCTCATGCTGGCGCCGATGCAGGGGCTTACCAACCGGGCCATCCGGTCCCTGTTCGTTCAATGGGTGCGGCCGGACACCGTGTTCACCGAATTCATGCGGGTCAGTTCGGTGAGTGCCAAGCGGCTTACCCCGAGTGACCGGCGCGAGATCACCGATACGGAAGAAGGTGTACCCCTGGTGGTGCAACTGGTTGGCCACGGTGCGCAAGCCCTTGTGGATGCGGCGCTGGCTGCCCGGGCTGCAGGTGCCCGGCATATCAACCTTAACATGGGGTGTCCGTACGGCCGCATGACCACCGGCCTGACCGGCGGCGGCATGCTGCGGCGACCCGAGGAGCTCTATGAGGTCATCCCGGCCCTGCGCCGGGCGATCAACGGGACCTTTTCCATAAAACTCCGCGCCGGGTACGACGATCCAAACCAGGTGCTGACCCTGCTTCCCCTGTTCGAGTCGGCAGGAGTCGATTTCCTGGTGCTCCATCCCCGCACCGTGGTGCAGGAGTATGGCGGCCAGGCGGACCACGCCGTGACTACTGCCGTGGTGAAGCGTACCAGTCTGCCGGTTATTGCCAATGGAGACATCCGTACTGCCCCTGACGGTCTGCGGGTACTGCGGGAGACCGGCGCAGCCGGCCTGATGTTGGGGCGGGGGGCTATTGCCGATCCGCTCCTGTTCGAGCGGCTGCGGGGCAGGGCCGCAGCAACACCGGAACGGCAGGAGCGGGCTACACTGCTCTGTCGCTACCTGCGGGAGGTACTGGGACGGTATCAGGAGATTTTCTGCGGTGAGACCCAGGTGCTGGGCAAGGTGAAGGCGATTTTGGCCACCATGGAGGACGACGATCTCGGCAAGATTCTGAAGCAGCTTCGGAAGGCACAGAATGTGCGGGCGTTTGTTGCTGTGCTCGATGGAATCGGCTGATCTTCGCTACGCCTCACAGAACACTAGCTCCGGCTCGGGCTGATGGCGGTGATCACCACCGTCATCGCTCCTGACGGCCGCCGGATGACCACTTCGTCGTCTACTCTCTTTTTGAGCAGCGCCTGTCCCACCGGCGAATCGATACTGATCCGTCCCGCATTCACATCGAACTCGTCGGGGCCGACCAACTGATAGCAGCGCTCCTCACCCTCTTCGTTCTCGTACGTCACCCAGCAGCCGAACGAAACCGCCTCCGGCCTAGCCGGGGGCGTCGCCACCTTGAGCAGTTTGAGCCGTGAGCCCAGGTGCTTTAGCTTCCGATCGATCTCCCGCAGCCGTTTCTTGCCATAGATGTACTCCGCGTTCTCCGAACGGTCACCCTCGGCAGCGGCGTCAGCAACCCCCTGTACCACCTTGGGGCGCTCCACATACCAGAGCTGGTCGAATTCGGCCTGCAGTCTTTTCATGCCTTCAAAGGTAATCAGGTTCGTCATAGCATTCCCATTAATAACAACATCATGATACGAACGGGGCAGGACCGGAGAGATGAGACAGGGTGGTCTCCAGGGTCTCGCCGTCACGTTCGAGATAGAGAGAGCCTTCGGTAACGGTGAGCGACCAGGTGATCGATCGTTCCAGCCGGGAGACCAACTGGCCCGGGAAGCCCTGATCAAGGCCGAGCACGGTCAGGTTTGGGACTGTTGCCAGTTTTGACAGATGCTGTTTTTCCCAGGTATACCGGGCGGTCCCGCTGGCCAGCAGTACCGCCCGTGCAGCATGGCGGCTTGCCTTGACCAGACGCTCGGGATCGGGTAGTCCGACCTCCACCCAGAGGAGTACCCGTCCGTCCGGGCCCTTGACCCACAGGTCGGGTTCGTCGCCGGCACAGATTCCCTTGGTGAACGTCAGATCAGGTCCGTAGAACAGGGCAAAGGCCAGCAAACGGGTTACCAGCCGTTCCGCTGTTTCCGAGGGATGGCGGGCAACTGTTACCTGCAACGGTTCGTAAAGGTTTCTGTCGATGTGGGAAAGCTGGATGTTGGCGCGGTAAATGGTCGATGGCAGGGCCAATGGAGCGTGTTTCCTTTGCGGTTGAATGCGCTCATCATAACCGCCATGTCGTGGGATTTCCAGACACAAATGCGGCGGTGCGATAATTGCCGCAAACCAAAAAAAATGCCCCTGACCTCCAAGAGGTAAAGGGCTATGGATAAGCTTGATGATATGTTTAGCAAGGTTTTGGTATTGAGTCAAGCCTAATTTATAATTATTTATTAATAACTATAGATACACATCAAGCCGAACAGGCTTTTACACAAAAACCAATCAGTCAACGCTGACATAAACCGCTTGACACAGGTTCCCTTTACTGGGTATGTTAGGAATGAATGTTCATTCTTGGTGGTGAGGTAATATGAAAAGTGCTCAGTGTGACAAGCGGCTGGCGATACTGCAGGCCGCTCTTGAGTTGATTGCCGAGCAGGGATTCCATGGCGCTCCCATGGCGATGGTCGCCGACCGGGCCGGGGTGGGCGCCGGGACGATATACCGCTACTTCGAGAACAAGGATCTGCTTATCGCAGAGCTCTACAGTGCCCTTGAACAGAAGCTGAAGGTGGTGCTGATGGAAGGTTATCTGCCGGAAAAGCCGATCCGGGAGCGATTCATCCACCTCGGCCGTGCGTTGCTGCGTTACTGCATCGAAAACCCGCTCCACTTCCGCTACATTGAACAGTTCCACAATTCCCCCTACGGTGTGGCTTTTCGTCGGGATAAGATACTGGGCAAGCAGGGGGAGTGCGATGTGTTCCGCGAACTGTTCGATGATGGGGTCGCCCAGCAGGTGATGAAGGACCTGCCGCTGGTGATTCTTTTTGCCCTGGCGTTCGGCCCGCTCCTGACGGTGGTGCGTGACCACATCTTCAATTTCATCGTCCTGGATGAACCTTTGATCGCCCGGACCGTAGAAGCCTGCTGGGACGGTATCCGGCGTTAGGGGCCACTATCTGTTCGCATCGGATCTATGCTTATTGGAATGAATGATCATTCATTGTGCGGTGGGCGGCACTGGTATTGAATCCGTGAATCAAATCAACTACTGGGATTGACCATGATGACCATTTTTGTCCTTTCAATGACGGTGGTTTGGGCGCTGATCGTCATCATTGCGTTCGTAAAGAAGGGCGACTAGCCGGCCGGAAACGGCGCCAAGAAACCACAATCAACAGCGGCCCAGCCGACCGGCTGGCAATTATTGCACACGATAGAGGTATTTATGCGAACCATGTACAGAGTGAAACTGATCACCGTAGCAGGACTGCTGGCAACCGGCATGATGATGACCGGCTGTGGCAGGAAAACCGCTCCCAAGCCGCAATCCGGCCCGCCCGAGGTGGGGGTGATGACGGTGCAGCCGCAGCGGGTGGCCCTGACCACAGAACTGTCCGGCCGCACGTCACCCTACCTGATTGCTGAGGTTCGGCCCCAGGTCAGCGGGATTATCCAGAAGCGGATTTTTACCGAGGGTAGCGATGTCAAGGCCGGTCAGGTGCTGTACCAGATCGACCCGGCAACCTATCAGGCGGCCTACGCCAGCACCAAGGCCGCCGAGGCCAGGGCTGAGGCCAACCTGATCCCGGCCCGACTGAAGGAGGAGCGATTTCGCGACCTGGTGAAAATCAAGGCGGTGAGCCAGCAGGACTATGATGATGCTCATGCAGCGCTCAAGCAGTCCGAGGCCGATGTTGCCTTAACCAAAGCCGCGGTGGAGACTGCCCGGATCAACCTGGCCTACACCAGGGTAACTGCCCCCATCTCCGGCCGGATCGGCCGCTCGACCGTAACCAACGGCGCCCTGGTAACCGCCAACCAGCCAGCTGCGTTGGCCACAGTCCAACAGCTCGGCTCCATGTATGTGGATGTCACCCAATCCAGCGCCGAACTGTTGAAACTGAAACAGAACCTGGCCAGCGGCCTGCTGAAGAACAGCGGTGCCAGTCAGGCGCGGGTAAAGCTGATGCTTGAGGATGGCAGCGCCTATCCGTTGCCGGGCACCCTGAAGTTTTCGGAAGTCACCGTGGACCAGAGCACCGGTTCCATCACCCTGCGGGCGATCTTCCCGAACCCTAAACAGACCCTGCTGCCGGGCATGTTTGTCCGCGCCATCCTGGAGGAAGGTGTCAGCGAGAAGGCACTCCTCATTCCGCAGCGGGGGGTCACCCGTAATCCTGCCGGCAATGCCATGGTCATGGTGGTCGGGGCCGGGGAGAAGGTGGAGCCGCGGCCTATCAAGGTCGTCCGGACCGTCGGCGACAGCTGGCTGGTCAGCGACGGCCTCAAGGCGGGTGATCGGGTCATCCTGGAAGGGATACAGAAGGCGCGCCCCGAAACCCCGGTCAAGGCCGTGCCGTTCGAGAGCAAACCTGCCGCAGCTCCCACCGGAGCGACCCAGTCAGTCGCAGCCAAGAAATAAAGGAGATCCTCCATGCCTCGTTTTTTCATAAATCGCCCGATCTTTGCCTGGGTGATCGCTATCATGGTCATGCTGGGGGGGGTCCTGGCGATCAAGACGCTGCCGGTCTCCCAGTACCCGCCCATTGCGCCGCCTCAGATCACCATCAACGCCATGTATCCCGGCGCTTCAGCCCAGACCGTGCAGGATACGGTCACCCAGGTGATCGAACAGAAGCTGAACGGGATTGACAATCTGATCTACATGGCCTCCACCAGCGACTCGGCCGGTGCCGTGGCCATCAACCTGACCTTCAAGGCCGGCACCGACCCGAACATCGCCCAGGTGCAGGTTCAGAACAAACTGCAGCTGGCCACGCCGCTCCTTCCCCAGATCGTCCAGCGCCAGGGGATTCAGGTGGTCAAGTCCACCAAGAACTTCCTGATGATCGTTGGCATTGTTTCGGAAGACGGTTCCATGGATCGTCCGGCCCTGACCGACTACCTGGTAGCCAATGTCCAGGACATCATCAGCCGGACGGAAGGTGTCGGCGAGGTGACGGTCTTCGGTTCGCAGAACGCCATGCGGATCTGGCTGAACCCGACCAAGTTGAACAACTTCCACCTGACCACCACCGACGTGATAACCGCCCTGCAGGCCCAGAACGCCCAGGTTTCCGCCGGCCAGTTCGGGGGAAACCCGGCGCCGGCCGGTCAGCAGCTGAATGCCACCATCACGGCTCGCACCCTGCTCCAGTCGCCTGAGGAATTCGATGCCATCGTCCTGCGCACCAATCCTGACGGCTCGACCGTCAAGCTTAAGGATGTGGCCGAGTGCAAGATCGGCACGGAAAACTACGACATTGAGGCCCGCTACAAGGGTAAACCGATGGGGGGCATGGCGTTGCGCCTGGCAGCCGGTGCCAACGCCCTGGATACCGCAGATCGGGTCAAGGCCAAGATGGAGGAGTTGTCCGGATACTTCCCCGCCGGAGTCAAGCTGGTCTATCCCTACGATACCACTCCGTTCGTAAAAGTCTCCATCGAAGAGGTAGTCCAGACCCTGATTGAAGCGGTATTCCTTGTTTTTGTCATCATGTTCCTCTTCCTGCAGAATATCCGCGCTACCCTGATCCCGACCATCGCGGTGCCGGTGGTGCTTCTGGGCACCATGGGCGCGCTGTCGGTAGCCGGTTTTTCCATCAACACCCTCACCATGTTCGCCCTGGTCATTGTCATCGGACTTTTGGTGGACGACGCCATCGTCGTGGTTGAGAACGTGGAGAGGATCATGTCCGAGGAGGGGCTCTCGCCCCATGACGCCACCATCAAATCCATGGGACAGATCACCAGCGCTCTCTGGGGTATCGCCACCGTCCTGACGGCGGTCTTTCTGCCCATGGCCTTTTTTGGCGGATCCACCGGCGTCATCTACCGCCAGTTCTCCATCACCATCATCTCCGCCATGATCCTCTCGGTGCTGGTGGCCATGATCCTTACCCCTGCCCTGTGCGCCACCCTGCTCAAGCCGGTGGAAAAGGGGCATGAAGCGTGTGAGACCGGTTGGTTCTGCCCGTTCTTCCGCCGGTTCAATAAATTATTTGATTTCTGCAGGACAAAGTATGAAGGAATCGTCGGCCGCTCCTTTGGCAAGCCGGTGCGCTACCTGGTGGTATACGGCGCCATTGTCGCGGCCATGGTCGTCTTTTTCCTGCGTCTCCCCACCGCCTTCCTCCCCGATGAGGATCAGGGCTTCATCATCTGTCAAATCCAGCTCCCTGCCGGGGCAACCCAGGAGCGGACCTTGAAGGTGGTTGAGCAGCTTGAGCGGCATTTTCTGGAGAAGGAAACCAAAACAGTTGAAGCCATAATCACCGTGGCCGGTTTCAGCTTTGCCGGTCGTGGTCAGAATATGGGGCTCGCCTTTGTCCGGCTCAAGGACTGGAAACTGCGCCAGACTCCTGATCTGAAGGCAGCGGCAGTTGCCAAACGGGCCATGGGGGCTTTCTCGAAATTCCGGGACGGTCTGGCCTTTGCCTTTTCGCCACCGGCGGTGGTGGAGTTGGGGCAGGCCAACGGCTTTGACTTCCAGCTGCAGGATCGTGGCGGACTGGGGCATGACAAGCTGATGGAGGCACGCAACCAGATGCTGGGGATGGCCATGAAGAACCCGAAGCTGATTGCGGTGCGTCCCAACGGCCAGGATGACTCTCCCCAGTTCAAGCTGGACATCGACGATGTGCGGGCAGGTGCCCTGGGGGTCTCCCTGGCCGATGTCAACAGCGTGCTGTCTACTGCCTGGGGGAGCTCCTATGTCAACGACTTCATCCAGGACGGTCGGGTCAAGAAGGTTTATCTCCAGGCCGACGCCAAGTACCGGATGCTGCCGGAGGATATCGGCAGATGGTACGTCCGCAACAACCAGGGGGAGATGGTACCGTTTTCCGCTTTTGCCTCAGCCCGCTGGCAGTATGGCTCACCCCGTCTGGAGCGCTATAACGGCATTCCGTCCGTGGAGATCATGGGGCAGGCTGCTCCAGGGATAAGCACCGGCGAGGCGATGGCCGAAATGGAAAAGATGGCTGCCCAACTGCCGCCCGGGGTCGGTTACGAGTGGACCGGCCTCTCCTACGAGGAAAAGCAGGCAGGGAAGCAGGCGCCGGCCCTCTATGCCATCTCTCTCCTGGTGGTGTTTCTCAGCGTGGCGGCACTGTATGAAAGCTGGACCATCCCGTTCGTCAACCTGCTCATGCTGCCGCTTGGCCTGGTGGGGGCGGTTACGGCAGTTTCGTTGAGGGTGCTGCCCAACGACGTCTATCTGCAGATCGGTCTACTCACCACCGTGGGACTTTCCACCAAGAACGCCATCCTGATCATCCAGTTCATCAAGGAACAGATGCATCAGGGTCATGAGCTGGTCGAGGCCACCCTGTCGGCGGTGAAGATCAGGCTCCGGCCGGTCATCATGACCTCTTTGGCCTTCTTCTTCGGCACCCTGCCGCTGGCGCTTACCAAAGGCGCCGGGGCGGCAGCCCAGAACGCCATCGGCACCGCCGTTACGGGCGGGCTGCTTTCCGCCACCTTCATCGACCTGATCTTTATTCCGTTTTTCTTTGTCATGGTCTCCCGGATATTCGCCAGAAAACGACAGCCCGAGCTCCAGCCTGCAGAATCCGCTGCTGCCAACGCCACGGAGGTGAATTGAGATGAAGAGGAAGTTTTTGGCCTTCTGCCTCCCTTTAGGGGCATTTCTTTGCGTGGCCGGCTGCACTACCATGGCCCCGAAATACTCGCAGCCGGCCGCTCCGGTGCCGGCCGCCTGGCCGGAAGGACCGGCCTACAAGGGTGACACCACCCAAAAAGCTCAAAAGCCGGTGGCCGACATCCCCTGGCAGGAGTTTTTCGTCGACCCGCAGATGCGGAAGGTGATCGCCCTGGCACTGGAGAACAACCGTGACCTGCGGGTTGCCACCCTCAATATCGAGCGGTCCCGCGCCCAGTACCAGATCCGGCGTTCCGATCTCTTGCCGAAGGTTGACGCCACCGCCGCCGGCAGCATTCAAAGGGTGCCGGCAGACCTCTCCAGCTCTGGCAATGCCAAGACTGTCGAGCAATACAATGTCGGCCTCGGCGTCAGCTCCTACGAACTGGATCTGTTCGGCCGCGTGCGGAGCCTCAAAGACCAGGCGCTGGAACAGTACCTGGCCACTGAACATGCGCGGCGCAGTGTGCAGATCAGCCTGGTTTCCCAGGTCGCTGTCACTTATCTTGCTTTGTCCGCCGACCGCGAACGGTTGAAGCTTGCCAAAGAGACTCTGACGAGTCAGCAGGAGTCCTATAAGCTTACCAGGAGCCGTTACGAGGCCGGTGTCTCTTCCGCGCTGGCCGTAAATCAGGCCCAGACCACTGTCGATGCGGCCCGGGTGGACATCGCCCGGTACACCACCCTGGTGGCCCAGGATGAGAACGCCCTGCACCTGGTGGTTGGTTCGCAGGTTTCGTCTGAACTTCTCCCCAAGGCCCTTTCCGAGACGCTTACCGCCTTGAAGGACGTGGCCTCCGGCCTGCCGTCCGATGTCCTTCTTCGCCGCCCCGACATCCTCCAGGCCGAGAACCTGCTCAAGGGATTCAACGCCAACATCGGCGCGGCCCGTGCAGCCTTTTTCCCCCGGATCACCCTCGTTTCCAGCGTCGGCTTCGGTAGCGACGAGCTGTCCGGGCTCTTCAAAGGCGATTCATTTACCTGGAGCTTTGCCCCACGCATCACCCTGCCGATCTTCGACGGTGGCAGCAACCGGGCCAATCTGACGGTGGCGGAGGTTGACCGGGACATCGCCGTGGCCCAGTACGAGAAGGCCATTCAGACTGCCTTCCGGGAAGTGGCCGATGCCCTGGCCCAGCAAGGGACCATTGATGAGCAGGTGGCGGCCCAGCAGTCCCTCACCGATGCCACCGCCGAGAGCTACAAACTTTCCCGGGCGCGCTACGACAAGGGGGTCGACAGCTACCTGAACGTACTGGACTCCCAGCGCTCCCTCTACGGCTCCCAGCAGAACCTGATCAGCGCGCGCCTTTCCCGGTTCGCAAATCTGGTGACCCTGTACAAGGTGCTCGGCGGCGGGAGTAAGTAAGGGATGTGAAATGGAATCAGTCGCGATGGTTCAGTGTCTGGCCGGCACCAGGTCGATGATGGTCACTTCCGGTGGTGCGAGGAAGCGGATGGGCGGTCCCCAGGTGCCGGTGCCACGGCTGACGTAGAGGTTGGAGCCCGCGGAAAGCCTGGTCAGGCCGGCATGGACCGGAAAGGTCAGGTAGGTCAGGAGAGTGAAGGGGAATATCTGCCCTTTGTGGACGTGGCCGGAGAGTTGGAGGTCGTAGAGCCCCACGGAAGTGGGGTCAACCACCGGGCGATGTTTGAGTAACAGGGTGAACCGGTGGCGGGGGAGGGGGCCGAGCAGTGTGGCCTCCTTTTCCTGTTTTGCGGGGCCAAAACGGCTTGCTGCCGGGTCATCCACACCGGCGATGGTGATCATGCCGGCGACATCCCTGGTTCTGCCGGGCAGGAGCGTGAAGCCGGCCCGTTCGGTAAAGGCGTTTGCCTGTGCGATCCCCGCGTAGTATTCATGGTTGCCGGTAATGGCAAACGCCCCGTAGCGGGGGTGCAGTTCCCGGAAGAGTTCGGCAATGCCGTTGAAGTGGCTGACATGACCATCCACCAGGTCGCCGGTGGAGACGAGGATGTCCGGGTTTGCCTCCCGGATGACGGCAATGATCTGCCTTATCCGCTCCTCACGGACGATCAGCCCCACATGGACGTCGGAGATCTGGACGATCCTCAGACGTTCGATGCCGGGCGGGAGCTTGGCAGTCACTAGGGTGACCCGTTCCTGCCGGATGTCCAGGGCCTCGAACCAGCCGTAGATGCCGATACCCAATGCCAGGCAGCAGGGAAGCAGGAAGCCGGTGGTGCCGGCCAGGGGGAGGGGACTATCCCGTCTGAGCAGGGCGCCGGCGAGCCATGTCAGCAGACGGCCGAGGTCCAGCAGTGCAGCGCTGACCACGAAAAGAAAGAGAAACCCCATCCAGCAGTAGCCGACATAGGCCATTACCCGGGCCACTGTTTCGTGGCCGGCCCGTTCCAGAACGCGGACCAGGATCGGTGCCGACACCATGACGATCAGAAAGAGGGCCAGGGCCGGGGTGCCGATGCCGGCCGCCCGGGCTTTCAGAAAGAAATAGCCGTGGGCGGAGCCGTAGATGGTGAGAAAGGTAATGACGAAAAGGGTCATGGCAGATCCGTCCGGGTGGTTTCCCTGAGACTTTACCACAGATTTTGCCGTAATTCCTGATTGCCGTTTCGGCCGGACGGAAGTATACCTTGCAGGGGTAATCGAACGCTTGCACCACGGGTCGTATGGGATCGAACGAAACAAACAACAATAAACGGCCCGAGACGTGGCTTCTCGGTGAGGCCAAAGGGGTTCGGGGACGGCTGGCCGGTGCGGTCTGTCTCGCCTTTTGCGCCGGGTTGCTGATCATCCTCCAGGCCCGTTTCCTGGCGCTTGCCTGCCACCGGGTCGTGATAGGCAGGGCAGCGGTTGCGGACGTCCTGCCGCTGGCCGGCGGCGTGGCGCTGCTGGCTATTCTGCGGGGTCTGTTGACGTATCTCGCCGAACGGCAAAGTGCTGCTGCCGCAGCCCGCCTCAAGGAACGGGTGCGGAGCGCTCTCTATCGCCATATCCTGGCCTTGAGCCCGGCCGGCCGGGCCGGCGAGGAGACCGGTCCGCTGGTGGAGGTGGTGACCTCCGGGGTGGAGGGGCTGGAGCCCTATGTGGCCCGTTTCCTTCCCCATCTGGCCCTGGCCGCCTTCCTGCCGGTACTTGCGCTCGCCTTTGTTCTGCCGGCGGAATGGCGTGGCAGCCTGGTGCTGCTCTTCTCGGCCCCGTTCATACCGCTCTTCATGGTGCTCATCGGCCGCGGCTCGGAGAGCCTGAACCGTCGCCAGTGGGGGCGGTTGTCGCGGATGGCGGGCCATCTGCTGGACCTGGTGCAGGGGTTGCCGGACCTGAAGATCTTCGGGGCGGTCAGACGCGAGGCCGCCATGGTGGCGCGTGTTTCCGAGGAGTACCGCCAGGCGACCATGGCCGTGCTGCGGCTTGCCTTTCTTTCCGCCTTTACCCTGGAATTCTTCGCCACCGTCGGCACGGCCGTAGTGGCCGTGTTGGTGGGGTTCCGACTGCTTAGCGGTCATCTCTCCCTGGCGGATGGCCTCTTTGTTCTGCTCCTGGCCCCGGAGTTCTACCTTCCGCTGCGGACGCTGGGACTATCCTACCATTCCCGGATGCAGGGGGTGGCCGCTGCCGAGCGGATCGCGCCGCTCCTGGACCTGCCGGCTGCCGAAGGCTACGGCGGCACTCTGCAGGTGCCGACCGGCCCGTTGACGGTCCGTTTCGAAGGGGTATCGTTCAGGTATGCCGGCGACCGGGGCGGGGTGACCGGTGTCGATCTGGAGCTGCCGTCCGGGAGCCTGACCGCGCTGGCCGGGGAGAGCGGCAGCGGCAAGAGTACGCTGGTGAGGCTGCTGGCCGGTCTGATCAGACCCTCCTCAGGAACGATCAGGGTCAACGGGATCGACCTGGCCCAGCTCGATCCGGCCGGCTGGCACGGGCGGCTGGCGTTCGTGCCGCAGCGGCCGTTCTTTTTCAAGGGGACGATCCGGGACAACCTGCTCCTGGGATGCCCGCAGACGGATGGGGAGGCGATCCGCAGGGCGCTGGATGCGGCCCACGCCTCCCCTTTCATTGACCGACTGCCGAGCGGTCTGGGCACGGTGCTGGGCGACCGGGGGGCCGGGCTGTCCGGCGGGGAGTTGCGGCGGCTGGCGCTGGCCCGGGTCTTTTTGCGCGATGCTGCGCTGGTGGTCCTCGATGAGCCGACCGCCGGCCTCGATGCCGAGAGCGAACGGCTGGTGGGAGAGGCACTGGAGCGTCTGGCAACGGGGCGGACGATGCTCCTGATCAGCCACCGGGAAGGGTTGCTCAGGCGGGCGGAACGGGTTGCCGTCCTTGCTGCCGGAACCGTGGAGCGGGTTGTCTCACCAACCCGTTTTCTTGACGGCGAGGAGGCGCCATGACTGTTTTCCTGCGCATCCTGGCCGTTGCCAGGCGTCAATGGCTCTGGATGGCCGCCGGTATCGGGCTCGGGATCGGGGTCATTGCCGCCAACGCACTCCTGATGGCTGTTTCGGGCTGGTTCATCGCTTCGATGGCCGTTGCCGGTGCCACCGGCGCTTCCTTCAATTACTTCTTTCCGTCGGCAGCCATCCGCGGCCTGGCGATCTGCCGGAGCGTCGGCCGGTACGGGGAGCGGCTGGTGACCCACGAGGCGGCCTTCCGGATGCTGGCCGACGTTCGGGTCTGGCTCTTCCATCGTCTGGAGCCGCTTGCTCCTGCAGGGCTGGAGCGGTATGCCGGCGGAGATGTGGCCGGCCGGCTCAGGGCTGATGTGGATTCTCTTGAAAGCCTCTATCTGCGGATCATCGCGCCGCTGATCACCGGTGGAGTCTCGATCCTCCTGGCCGTGCTGTTCGTGGCCCGGTGGAGCGCTCTGGCGGCCGCGGCACTGTTCATTTTTCTCCTGACAGCCGGGGTCTTGCTGCCGCTTCTGGCCAGACGGCTGGCTGCCGGGCCGGGGCGTCGCTCGACCGTGCTGGCGGGTGAACTCAGGGTTGCCGTAACCGAGGGAATGCAGGGGGTGGAGGAGTTGATCCTTCTTGGTGCCCTGGAGCGTCAGGCCGCGCAGGTCGACCGGTTGTCTGAACAGCTCGTCGTTGAGCAGGAGCGGCTGGCCGGAATCGGCGGTCTGACCCTGGCGGGAAGCATCGCCTGCAGCGGCCTGGGGGTGGCAGCGGTGTTGGTAGTCGGCTCACTTGCCGTAGCAGACGGGCTCCTGAACGGACCGGTACTGGTCATGCTGCTCCTCTTTACGGCCGCCGCCTTCGAGGCCGCGGGACCGCTTCCGCCGGCCCTGCAGCTGATACCGTCCGCCAGGGAGGTGATCCGCCGGATCCTGGAGTTGGCGGATGCTCCGCCGCCGGTGCCGGAGCCCCGAGCGCCTGCCGCGCTCCCGGCAGCGACCAATATCCATTTTCTCGATGTCTCCTCGGCCTATGATCCGGCACTGCCGGTGCTTCAGGGCTTCACGCTTCAGATCCCGGCAGGGGGGCGGGTGGCGCTTCTCGGCCCGAGCGGTGCCGGCAAGAGCACGGTTGCCGAGGTTCTGCTCCGCTTCCGCGACTATGGGGGGAGTGTCACCGTGGGAGGGGTCGAGCTGCGCGACCTGGCAGCAGACGACCTGTACCGGCTGATCGCGGCCGTGCCGCAGCGGCCGCACCTCTTCAACGCCACCATCAGGGAGAATATCCTGGTGGGGAACTATGAGGCCGGCGAGGACGACCTTGCCCGCGTGCTGGAGGATGCGGGGCTGTCGGCGTGGGTTGCGACGCTGCCGCAGGGACTGGAGACGCCGGTGGGGGAGGGTGGGAGCGCGGTGTCCGGAGGTGAGGCGCGGCGGATCGCTCTGGCCAGGGCCTTGCTGAAAGGGGCGCCGATCCTGCTCCTGGACGAGCCGACCGAAGGGCTGGATACGGCGACGGAGCGGCAGGTGGTAACGCGGCTGGCAGAGCGGACAAAAGGGATGACCGTGCTGCTCATCACCCATCGACCGGCCTGTCTGGCCCTTGTCGACCGGGTGATCCGTTTGCCGGGCAACAAGGGATAAGCCGTTTTCATAACCCCTCCCGGCCTTCCCTTACCTTAAGGGGAGGAGAGAAAAATCCGTTCCCCCTCTTATAGGTAAGAGGGGGGCAGGGAGAGTTATGTCATGGTGCTGAACGTTACCTGTTTTCAAATTTACATTAAGAGGGATCTTCTGTGGCTCAACCGTGGCAAACACTAGACAGCATCGTCACCAAAGACGGAACCCTCGAGCTGCGGCAGCGGGGGGAGCGGGACTTCCTGATCACCGTGGGCGGCCTGGTGCTGATGAACAGCTCGGCCCACCGGTCCGAGGTGGCCCTTGGCACCATGGCCTGCTCGCACCTAAAAAACCATCCGGTGCCACGGGTGCTGGTAGCGGGCCTCGGCATGGGGTACACGCTCAGGGCCGTTTTGGATGAACTGCCGGCCTCAGCCCGGGTGGTGGTCGGTGAACTGAATCCCGTTGTCCTGACCTGGTGTCAGGGACCCCTGGCGGAGCTTACCAGGGGCGCTGCCGCCGATCCCCGGGTGACCGTGGCGATTGCCGACGTCGCCGACCTCATCCGGAACTCGGCCAGCAGCGGGGAGCGGTTCGATGCGGTGGTGCTCGACCTGTACACCGGTCCCCACGCCCGCTCCCACAAACGGGACGACCCGCTCTACGGCAGTCGGGCCATCGAGCAGACCCGTGCTGCCCTGAATCCCGGCGGGGTCTTCGCCGTGTGGGGGGAGAATTACGATGCCGGTTTCGTCGAACGGCTGCAGTCTGCCGGATTTACGGTCAAGAGCGACCGGCCGGGGCGTGGCGGGCTGCGCCACGTGGTCTATGTGGCCACCTTGCCCATGTCAGGTGGAGACGCCCGCCAGGGTGGAATCCGGGGCGGTGGCAGGGGACGATCCCGTGGTTGAGATCAGGGAGGCAGATATTCGCGTGGAATTCTACCGGGCATCCGGTCCCGGTGGGCAGCATCGCAACACCACCGACTCGGCTGTGCGGATCCGTCACCTTCCCACCGGGATCGTGGCCCAGGCCAGCGAGAGCCGGTCCCAGGCCCAGAACCGGGAAGTGGCCATGGAGCGGCTCAAAGCCGCTCTGGAAAAGCGCCAACGCAAGGCAAAGAAGAGGATTGCCACCAAGGTGCCGCGAGGCGCGCGGGAAAAGCGGTTGACAGAGAAGAAGCTGGTTTCGGAACGGAAAAAGCTTCGGAAGGCGCCGGAGTGAGCTTGGACTAGAGGTCGGGGCGACGGTGAAGCCGTTGGGTATGGGGACCCGCTTCCGCGAAAGCCCCGCGATTTGACCTCAGAGGCATCTCCACCGCCGCAACGGACCTGCTCAGGAGCCAAATCGCTGGCTCTGGAGCGGAAGCAAGCCCCCCGCCTCATGAATCAGCGCCACGGAGAGAGAATGCAGTCCACGTCCAGCCTGACCATAACCTGGCACAAGCCCGATATTGACGGGGAGGCGTGGGAGTTCCACAACCACCCGGCCAAGCAGGAGTATTACCGGCGCCACGGGATCGACTGGCCGTGCCTTACTGCCGCCTTCGAGATGGGCCGGCTGGAGCCGTATCCCCGCTCGGACCGGATTCTGGATATGCCGGTAATGCTTTCCCACCACCGCTACGACGACTACGCCAGGTATCTGGCCAAGGCAAAGCGTGGCTACCGCCTGAACTACGCCCGGATGGAAGACGCTCTCCAGCGGGCCGGAACCCTGACCCTGCCGGCTCCGATAGTCCTGGCGTGCCATGGCGAGGCGCTGCTCTTCTCCGGCTACCGGCGCCTCTGCCTGGCCTGGAACTACGGGATGGTGCCGTATGTCTGGCTGGTTGACCTGGCATCTGAACGGACTCGGGAGTCGTGATGGGTAAGCGGGGAGCACTGTTCGGGCTGACGGAACGGCATTGGGCGGTTGTCTCGGACGTCCTGAAGTATGTCGGGCCCGGGCTCCTGGTGACGGTGGGGTTCATCGACCCGGGCAACTGGGCCGCGAACGTGGCAGCGGGCTCCCTCTACGGCTACCGCCTCCTCTGGATGGTCTCCCTCTCCACCCTGATGCTCATCCTCCTCCAGCACAATGCCGCCCACCTGGGGATTGTCACCGGCTCCTGCCTGGCCGAGGCGGCAACCCGGCATCTGCCCCCCTGGCTCTCCCGCACGGCCCTCGCGTCGGCCTGTATGGCGGCGGCAGCCACGGCGATGGCCGAACTGCTGGGCGGGGCCATTGCCCTGCAGATGCTGTTCGGCCTGCCGATCGGTGTCGGGGTCCTGCTGGTGCTCGGCCTGGTAGTCTGGCTGCTGTTCGGCACGGTCTACCGGAAACTGGAACGGTACATCATCGGTTTCGTTTCCCTGATCGGGTTGTCGTTCATCTTCGAGCTGTGGCTGGTGCGGCTCGACTGGGGGGCCGCAGCCGGAGGGTGGGTGACGCCGGCGTTCCCCGCCGGTGCCATGCCGATCATCATGAGCGTGCTCGGGGCCGTGGTCATGCCCCACAACCTGTTCCTCCATTCCGAGGTGATTCAGAGCCGGCAGTGGAACCGGGAAGATGAGGCTGTGATCGTCCATCAGCTCAAGTTCGAGTTTCTGGACACCCTCTTCTCCATGGGGGTCGGCTGGGCCATCAACAGCGCCATGATCCTGATGGCGGCCGCCACCTTCCACGTCAACCGGTTGCAGGTTACCGAACTCGCCCAGGCGGAGAGCATGCTCCGCCCGCTCCTGGGGAATAGCGCTGCCGTTGTGTTCGCCTGTGCGCTCCTCCTGGCCGGGGTTGCCTCGTCCATTACCGCCGGCATGGCTGGCGGCAGCATTTTTGCCGGCATCTTCGGCGAGCCGTTCAACAGCAAAGACGTCCATACCCGTGCCGGGATACTACTGAGCCTCGTTCTTGGCGCCGGCGCGGTCTTTTTCGTCGACAACCCGTTCAAGGGGCTCATCTTCTCCCAGATCCTCCTGAGCCTCCAACTCCCCTGGACCATCTTCCTCCAGGTCTCCCTCACCTCGTCCCGCAAGGTCATGGGGAGTCACGTCAACACCCCTTTCGGTTCCTTGCTGCTCTGGGGGGTGGCGGCGATTGTCACGGTGCTGAACGTCATGCTGCTGGTGGAGTGGCTGCGGTAGAAGTTTTGACCTGCTCCTGCTTCCGCGATAGACTCTAGCCAGAGGGTACCAGTCATGCGCAGAATCATCATAGTGGTTGCATGTTCCCTGCTCCTGGCCGCTTCCGGCCGGGCGGACAGCGGTTTCAAGGAAGCCGGCCGGGAGGTGGGGCAGGGGTTCAAAAAGATCGGCAAGGAAACGGGCCAGGCCTTCAAGGAAGGGGGCAAGGAGGTCGGTCAGGGATTCAAGAAGATGGGGAAAGAGACCGGCCAGGTGGCCAAGAAGGAGGGGCACTCCGCAGGGGAGTGGTTCAAGGAGACCGGCAAGAAGACCGGCGAGGCATTCAGACAGATGGGTCGGGATATCCGCAATTTTTTTACAGGAAGGTGAGACTAGCGATGGGAAAGCAGCTGTATGTGACGAATATCTCGTTTCAGGCCACTGAAGAGGACATCCTGAAACTTTTTTCCGTGGCCGGCACGGTCCGGTCGATCAAGCTCCTGACCGATCCCCAGAGCGGGAAATCCAAGGGATGCGGATTCGTGGAGATGGCAACCTTGGCCGAGGCTTTGGAAGCAATCGATTGTTGCGACGATGCCCTGCTGATCGACCGGACGTTGACGGTCGTGGAGGCGAGGCCACCGAAGCCGAAGACGCCCCAGCCCTACAACAAGAATTTTCGGAAGCCGGGCAATGAGCCAAGGTCCGGCAAGGGACGAAAATAGCCCGCCCCGGCAAAGCTGGAGCGGGCTATTATAGCAGCTGGTTGTCAACGGTCCCTCAGCCGAGCTGGACACCCTTGATCGCCTCTCCACCCTCGGTCAGCGCCTGGTGGAGGCAGGTGTGCGCCTGCTCCAGCAGAAGCGGCGCTGTCATCCCCGTCTTCTCCTTGCTGGCGGTGAACCCGGCAACGCCGAAGCTGGCGCTGACCTTTATCTCGGCGCCTTTGTGCCGGGTAAGGGTCGAGGCAATCCTGATCCGCAGCCGTTTGGCAAGGATTACGGCCCCGGCGGCGTCGGTCTCGGGCAGCATCACCATGAATTCCTTTTCCCCATAGCGTGCCAGCCAGTCGATCTCCTGGCGTATCGACTCGGCAATGCAGTCGGCGCAAGCCTTGAGCACCAAGTCGCCCACGAAATAGCCGTGGGTGCCGGTGATTTCCCGGAACTGGTTGATGCTGACCAGGATCAGTGACAGGGAGCGCTCGTAACGGTAGGCCCGCATGATCTCGATTGGCAGCCGTTCATCCATATACCGCCGGTTGAAGATCCCGGTCAACGGGTCGACCAGGGAAAGGCTCTTGACCTCATCCAGGGCCTGTTTCAGCGACCCTTCCAGATCCAGGATACGTCTGGCGGTTTTCAGCCGGGTAACCAGTTCCGCCTGGTGGGCCGGCTTGATCAGGTATTCGTCGGCACCGGCCTCAAGGCCGGTTATGATGTCGTTCTTGGAGTTCTGGGAGGTGAGGAGGACAAGGTACGTGTAGCGGCCAGAGTCGTCGCTGCGGATGGCCCGGCAGAGCTCCAGGCCATCCATTTCGGGCATGACCCAGTCAGTCATGACGATCGGGTAGTAGCCGGAGCGGAAGATCTCCAGGGCCTGTCTGCCGTTTTCAGCGGTAACCACCTGGTAACCGGCAGATTTCAGGTTCGATTCGAGCATGGTCCTCAAGAGGAGATTGTCGTCCACAACGAGGATGGGAAACGGAAACACTGTCTGTTGCGATGGGTCTGGCATGGTGTGCACCTCTGCAAGCTATTTCGTCAATCATTCATGTTTCTTGAAGCAAAAGTAACGAATTCGACCATGGGAGTGATTATGGAATTGTGAACCTTTGTTCTGTCCCGCAGTATACGGAGAGTCTCCTAATGTGGGAAAATTCCTGATATTTATATCCCCTTTTCACTTGACTTGCACCACTCCCTGTACTAATTTTCCCGGTTAACCATCCGGCGCTCGGCAGGCTGTTGACCGGTGCGCCGAAGCCTCTCCCACAAACTATCTCTCCCTAAAGGCAAGGAAAAGGAGCCCGCATGCTGGACGAGCTGATTTCGGAAGGTCTTACCTTCGATGATGTGCTGTTACTTCCCGCCCACTCCCAGATCATACCCCGCGACGTCGATCTGACCACCTGTCTCACCAAGAACATCATACTGAACATTCCGCTGGTCAGCGCGGCCATGGATACGGTCACCGAGGCCCGTGCCGCCATTTCCATGGCCCGGGAGGGGGGGCTCGGCTTCATTCACAAGAACCTCTCCATTGTCGACCAGGCACTGGAGGTGGACAAGGTCAAGAAGAGCGAGTCCGGGATGATCGTCGATCCGATCACCATGCGGCCCAACCAGAAGATCCGCGAGGCCCTCGATATGATGGCCAAGTACCGTATTTCAGGCGTGCCGATCACCAAGGCCAACGGCAAGCTGGTGGGGATTCTGACCAACCGGGATCTCCGCTTCGAGACCGACCTGGACATCCCGATCTCCGAGCGGATGACCAAGCGCAATCTGGTGACCGTGTCGGTGGGGACCACCCTGGAGGAGGCCAAGGAGCACCTGAAGCATACCCGGGTGGAGAAACTCCTGGTGGTGGACAATGAGCGGAACCTGAAGGGTTTGATCACCATCAAGGATATCGAGAAGGTCAGGAAGTACCCGAATGCCTGCAAGGACTCCCTGGGGCGTCTGCGGGTAGGGGCCGCCGTGGGTCCGACGCCGGACATGGAGGCGCGGATCGATGCCCTGCACAGGGCCGGGGTGGACGTGATCGTTATCGACACGGCCCATGGCCATTCCCAGGGGGTCATCGACGCCGTCCGGCTGGCCAAGTCGTCCTTTCCGGGGATCGAACTGGTGGCCGGCAACGTGGCCACGGCCGAGGCGGCCGAAGCGCTTATCAAGGCCGGGGCCGACGCCATCAAGGTCGGCATCGGGCCGGGCTCCATCTGCACCACCCGCGTTGTGGCAGGGATCGGCGTACCACAGGTGACCGCCATCAGCAACTGTTCGCGGATCGCGAAAAAATACGGCATTCCCATCATCGGCGACGGCGGGATCAAGTTCTCCGGCGACCTGACCAAGGCGATTGCCGCCGGTGCCGACGTGGTCATGATCGGCTCGCTGTTTGCCGGCACCGAGGAATCGCCCGGTGACACGGTCCTGTACCAGGGACGGACCTACAAGAGCTACCGCGGCATGGGCTCCATCGGCGCCATGAAGGAGGGGAGCAAGGACCGCTACTTCCAGGCCGACGTGGAGAGCGAGATGAAGCTGGTTCCCGAGGGGATCGAGGGGATGGTGCCGCTGCGCGGTGCCCTTTCCACCAATATCCACCAGTTGATCGGCGGGCTCAAGGCCGGCATGGGGTACACCGGCTGTCCGACCATCACGGAGCTGCAGCAGCAAGGGCGTTTCATCAAGATCACCGGTGCCGGGCTGAAGGAGTCCCACGTCCATGACGTGACCATTACCAAGGAAGCGCCCAACTACCGCGTGGGCGGAAATTAACAGGTGTCTGTAGGGGCGATCCTTGTGATCGCCCGGCTGGGGCAAACACAAGGTTTGCCCCTACATCTGCCCTACGTTTAAAAAGGAAATGCATGTCCAGCGACATCCACAGTGAAAAGATCCTGATTCTCGACTTCGGCTCCCAGTATACCCAGCTCATTGCCCGGCGGGTGCGCGAGGCGCATGTCTACTGCGAACTGCATCCGTTCGACCTCGATCTGGCAGCGATCCGCGCCTTTGCCCCGACCGGCATCATCCTTTCCGGCGGACCCAAATCGGTCTACGAGCCACAGGCCCCGGCGGTGACCGAAGAGCTCTTCGACCTGGGGGTGCCGATCCTGGGAATCTGCTACGGCATGCAGCTGATGAGCCGTCACTTCGGCGGCGAAGTGGTGCCGGCCGGCAAAAGGGAGTTCGGCCACGCCGACCTGCATGCCGCCGGCAAGCCGGGCCCGCTGTTTGATGGGTTCTTTATCGAAGGAAAGAGCCCGGTCTGGATGAGCCATGGCGACCATGTCTCCAGGGTGCCGGCCGGGTTCGAGGTGGTGGCCGAGACGGCCAACGCCCCGGTCTGTGCCATTCAGGATGCCGGCCGCCGCCTCTACGGGGTGCAGTTCCACCCGGAGGTCAACCACACACCGCGTGGCGAGCTGCTTATCGACACCTTTGTCCGCAAGATCTGCGGCTGCACCGGCCAATGGACGCCGGGCCACATCATAGAGGATGCCGTGGCGCGCATCCGCAGGCAGGTCGGGAGCGAGCGGGTGATCCTCGGCCTTTCCGGCGGTGTCGATTCTTCAGTTGCAGCAGCCCTGATCCATCGGGCCATCGGTGACCAGCTCACCTGCGTCTTCGTGGACAACGGCCTTTTGCGGCTCGGTGAGGGTGACCAGGTGATGGCCACCTTTGCCGAAAACCTGGGGGTCAAGGTGATCCGGGTCGATGCCGAGGAGCGTTTTCTCTCCGCCCTGGCCGGGGTCAGCGACCCGGAGCGGAAGCGGAAGATCATCGGCACCCTGTTCGTCGAGATCTTCGAGGAAGAGTCGCTGAAACTGACCGATGCCAAGTGGCTGGCCCAGGGGACCATCTATCCCGACGTGATCGAGTCGGCCGGGGCCAAGACCGGCAAGGCACACAACATCAAGAGCCACCATAATGTCGGCGGACTTCCGGAACATATGAAGCTGCAGCTCCTGGAGCCGCTCAGGGAGCTGTTCAAGGACGAGGTGAGGGCCATCGGCGAAGAGCTGGGACTGCCGCACCAGATGGTCTGGCGTCATCCCTTTCCCGGTCCCGGTCTGGGGGTGCGGATCCTCGGCGCGGTCACCAGGGAGTTTGCCGATATCCTGCGCCAGGCGGACGCCATCTACATCGAGGAGCTGTACGCCGCCGGCCACTACGATAAGATCAGCCAGGCCTTTGCCGTGTTCCTGCCGGTGAAGAGTGTTGGTGTCATGGGCGATGGCCGGACATACGAATATGTCGTTGCCCTGCGGGCGGTGGAGACCAGGGATTTCATGACCGCCGGCTGGTATCCGCTACCCTATGAGGATATGGCCCGCATCAGCAGCCGGATCATCAACGAGGTGAAGGGGGTGAACCGGGTGGTGTACGATATCAGCTCCAAGCCACCGGCCACCATCGAGTGGGAATAGTCAGCAGTGTCCGGTTAGGAATTGCCGAACAGCACAGCTGTAAAGCCCCGTTAGGGGCGCTCGCCTGTAGCCGGGGGATTCATCCCCCGGATTGTTGCCGATATATCTTCGCGTCACGTACGTGACGGGAATGGCATTTTGCCAAGATGACCGGGGAATAAATTCCCCGGCTACCGGCATTCTGTCCCGAAGGGACGTAGGCAAGAACCTAACGGACAACGCTGGGGAATAGCAAAACAAAACGGGATTAAGGGCAGGGGCAATTCATGAATTGCCCCTGAGTTTTTGGTTAATGATGTCAACCATCAAGCTCATCATATTCGACCTGGACGGGACCCTGATCGACTCCCTGGACGACCTTACCCAGGCGGTGAACAACATGCGGTCCGCCTTCGGTCTCGACCCCATCGATCGCAACGCTGTGCGCGGCATGGTAGGGCAGGGGGCCAGGAACCTGGTGGAGCGGGCTCTTCCCAAAGCCGGGCAGGCCGAGGTCGAGCAGGGGCTCTCGCTCTTCCTTGCGTACAATGAGGAGCATGTCGCCGACCGGACCGTTCCGTATCCCGGGGTCCGGGAGACTCTCGAACTCCTTTCATCCCGCGGCTTCACCAGCGTCGTCGTCTCCAACAAGAACCAACTCCTCTGCCGCAAGGTGCTGGAGCAGCTTCACCTCGACGGCATTTTCAAGGGGATCTACGGTGCCGATTCCCTGCCGGCCCGCAAGCCCTCTCCGGAACCGCTCAGGCATGTCATGCGCGTCTGTGGCTACAGTGCGGATGAAACGATCATGGTGGGAGACAGCATCAACGACGTGGCAGCCGGGGTGGCGGCCGGGGTGCTGACCATCGGCTGCAACTATGGCTATGGGGAACCAACGGAACTGGATGGGGCGGCCATCCGCATCCGGGAGTTTGCCGAACTGCTGGCCCTGCCGCTGTTCGCTGCCGAGCTGCCCGTGAGGGACTGACCGAAAGCCATGCTCAGGACACTTTTCATAACCCTGCTGATGTTCCTGCTCCTTATCCTTCAGGTGACCGTCCTGCCGTACTTCCTGCGCGAACCGTTCGTGCCCAACCTCCTGCTGTTGCTGGTGGTCTACCTCGGCGTCAAGGAGGAGGTCGGCATGATCGGCACGCTGCTAGCGTTCTGCCAGGGGCTCCTGCATGATACCTTCAGCGGTATCTACCTGGGATTGAGCGGCTTCTCGTTTCTGGTCATCTACCTTGTGCTCCGGCTCCTGCGCGATCAGCTCTACACGGACAGCAGCACGCTTATGGTAGTGGTTGCATTCCTCTCGACCCTGGTGTATGGGGTGCTCAGCCTGTTGCTTCTGCTGCTCTTCTCTGCGGCGGATGGTATTTTCCCGACGCTGCTGGCCGCCCTTGTTCCCCAGGCGTTGGTGAGCGCCCTTGTTGCTTCGCTCGTAACCGCGGCCACGTCGTTTCGTCTGCAGGAGGTGGAGTGATGCCGGAGCAGAGCTACATACGGGTAGCCGCCCCTCGCCAGCGGATTTTCTTCATCTCCATCGGCGTGGCGTTTCTGTTCCTGTTCCTCTTAAGCCGCCTCTGGTACCTGCAGGTCATCCAGTCGGAGAAGCTCAAAACCATGTCGGAGAACAACCGGCTCCGTTTCGTGCCGGTGGCTTCATCACGGGGGGTACTGCTGGATCGCAACGGCAAGGTGCTGGTGGACAATTCCCCATCGTTCAGCCTGGCTCTTATTCCCCAGGACGTGCGGGCCAAGGATGCCCTGCTGGAGAAGCTGGCCACGATTCTGGGGCTCGACCGGCGCGAACTGCAGGAAAAGTGGGAAAAGGGAAAGGGGCGAGCCAAGTATTTCCCGATCATCGTCGCTGCTGGCCTCACCCGGGACCAACTGGAATTTTTCGAGGAGAACAGCCTCTGGCTCCCCGGGGTCGATATCGAGATGAAGCCGATCCGCCAATACCCGAACGGCACCCTGGCGGCCCACCTGTTCGGCTATCTGGGCGAAATCACCGAGGCCGAGCTGGGAAGTACGGAATTCGGCGAGTACAATCCCGGTGACTATGTCGGCAAGGGCGGCATTGAGCGGAGCTGGGAGTCCTATCTGCACGGCGACGATGGTGGCCGGCAGATCGAGGTCGACGCCCGTGGCCGCTTCCTGCGCACCATCAGCGAGACGGCGCCGACGGTTGGTCACAGTATCATGCTGACCATTGACGAGGGGTTGCAGAAAACGACCGAAAAGGCCCTTGGTGACAGGGCGGCAGCGGCCGTGGTGATGGACGTTAACAATGGCGAGATTCTCGCCTTTGCCAGCAATCCCACCTTTGACCCGGCCCTGTTTACCGGCCGGATGCCGGTGGATACCTGGAAAGGATATCTGGAGGACAAGCGGCATCCGCTGGAGAATAAGGCGCTGAAGGGCCAGTACCCCCCCGGATCAACCTTCAAGATCGTAACCGCTCTGGCCGGCCTGGCCGAAGGTTTAATCGACGAGCATACCACGGTGAACTGTTCGGGTGAGTACACCCTGGGGAAAAATACCTTCCGTTGCTGGGAAAAAAAGGGGCATGGCAAGGTGGATCTCAAGCGGGCGCTGAAGGAGTCATGCGACGTCTACTTCTATCAGCTCGGGGAGCGGCTCGGTGTGGACAAAATCGCGGCCTATGCCCGGCAATTCGGTCTGGGTGAAACGCTGGGAGTCGGTCTGGAAAACGAGAAGAGCGGCCTTATACCCACGGCAGCCTGGAAGCAAAAGCGATTCGGCAAGAAATGGTACAAGGGGGAGACCCTGCCGGTATCCATCGGACAGGGGTATGTGCTGACCACTCCCATTCAATTGGCATCCATGATCGCCACCGTGGCCAATGAGGGAACCGTTTACCGCCCCCACCTGGTGAAGAAGGTTGTTGATCGGGACGGCAAGACCATCAAGGAATTTGCCCCCGAAGTGCTGCGCAGGACGCGGTTCACTGCCGAGCAGTTTCGTCTGGTCAAGGAAGGGCTCCTGGCCGTGGTCAACGAGCCACGGGGGACCGGTGCAGGGGCACGGCTCTATGAGGTGAAGGTTGCCGGCAAGACCGGTACCTCCCAAGTGGTCAAGATGCGGGACGGCAAGGGTGATATCCCCTATCAGTACCGGGACCACGCCCTTTTTGTCGCATTTGCCCCCTATGACAAGCCGGAAGTGGCCGTGGCCGTGGTGATCGAGCATGGCGAGCACGGCGGCGGAGCTGCGGCACCGGTGGCAGGGAGCATCCTGCGTCACTACTTCGAGTCCAAGGGCGGCATCAAGAAGCCGGTTCGGGGCGCTGGTATCGAAGTTGACGATGCCGATGGCGGTCAGCCCGCTGAAAAGAGCCAGGGGGAGTAACCGTGATCGATCGCAGGCTGGTGACCAACTTTGACTGGAAGCTCCTCATCATGATTCTGCTCATTGCGGCAGTTGGCGCGATGAACATCTACAGCGCTTCGGCTTCGTACAAGGTTGTTGGTACGCCGTACGCCGTGAAACAGATTTACTGGGTCGCTGCCGGCATGATACTGGCAGTTCTTTCCTGCAGCATCGATTACCACCTGCTGGAAGATCTGTCGTACTGGCTGTACGGCGGCGTGTTGGTGCTGCTCGTACTTGTCCTGGCGGTCGGCAGGACCTCCATGGGCGCCACACGCTGGCTCAACCTGGGACTCTTCACCCTCCAGCCGTCTGAACCGATGAAGATTGTCATTATCGTGACCTTTGCCCGGTATTTCGCGCGCCGGCCATATCCGGACGGTCTGAGTCTGTCGGAACTGGCCGTACCTCTTCTGATACTCGGCCTTCCCGCCCTGCTCATCATGAAACAGCCTGACCTGGGGACTGCCATCATTGTGCTGCTGGTGGCGGGTACCATCATGCTGGCGGTAGGGGTCCGCTGGTCAACCGTTGCCTATCTCCTGTTGGCCACGGTCCCGGTTGGCTATCTGGGGTGGCAGTTCTATCTGAGGGAATACCAGAAAAACCGGATTCTCAATTTCCTCAACCCGGAGCGGGATCCCCTGAGAAGCGGCTATCACCTGATCCAGAGCAAGATTGCCGTCGGTTCCGGTGGCCTTGCGGGTAAGGGCTTTCTGCACGGTACCCAATCGCAGCTCCGTTTTCTTCCCGAACAGCATACCGATTTCGCCTTCTCGGTCTTTTCCGAGGAGTGGGGATTCATCGGCTGTCTGGTGCTTCTCGTCCTCTATTTTCTGCTGATCCTCTGGGGACTGGCCATTGCCGACCGCTGCAATGACCGTTTCGGGAGCCTTCTGGCCGTCGGGGTCACAGCCATGCTCTGCTGGCACATCGTCATCAATATCGGCATGGTCATCGGTCTCTTCCCGGTAGTGGGGGTACCACTGCCATTTTTTTCCTATGGCGGCACCTCCATGGTCACCTCCATGATCGGGATAGGCATCCTGCTGAGCATCCGGATGCGCCGCTTCATGTTTTGATCCCGGTCGGTACATAATCTTGCTGGAATTATCTCAACCAGCGACTACACTTGAAAAGTATAGATAACGTCTATTCACCGTACTACGGCAGATCCACCGTGGGAGAGTTCTTCTCCGTGACTGAGCAATACCTGTCCGCCGGTATCTGGATGAACTGGTAGGTGGGGTGCTGCTCAGGCTGCGAACTGATGGTTGATGATGGTGATATGCAACCGGGAGGTACGTATGCGTGAGGCTCGTTTCTACGAAAAATGTCCGGACCGGGTTGTGCTCTGCCGGCTTTGCCGGCATCGCTGCCGAATCGTCCCCAGTGGCCGGGGGATCTGCGCGGTACGGGAAAACCGTGACGGTACCCTGTATACCCATAGCTATGGGCATGTGGTTGCAGAGCATGTCGATCCGGTTGAGAAAAAGCCGCTTTTTCACTTTCAGCCCGGGAGTAGGTCCTATTCCATTGCCACGCCGGGATGCAACTTCCGCTGTCTCCACTGCCAGAACTACTCGATTTCCCAATGTGCCGGCGAGCTGCTTCGTCATGAACTCCCCGAACTTCCGCCGGAGCGGGTGGTGGAACGGGCAATGGCCGCCGGCTGCAGTTCCATTTCCTACACTTATACCGAACCGACCATCTTTTTCGAATATGCCTGTGATATCGCAGCCCTGGCTCATGAGCAGGGGCTGAAGAACATTTTCGTCACCAACGGCTATATTACCGATGAGGCCCTGGCTGCCATCGCCCCTTATCTGGACGGAGCCAATATCGACCTGAAAGGGTTTTCCGAGCAGTTCTACCGCGAGGTGGTGGGGGCCCGCCTGGCCGAGGTGCTTGCCACCATCCGGTCATACCGGCGGCTGGGGATCTGGGTGGAGATCACTACACTGCTTATTCCCGGCCTCAATGACGATGCGGCCCAACTTCAGGAGCTGACATCCTTCATCGTCAGGGAACTCGGCATTGATACGCCATGGCATGTCAGCCGCTTCTTTCCCACCTACCGGCTCCTGGATCGTCCACCCACGCCGGTCAGCACTTTGCACCGGGCGCGGGAGATCGGCCGCCAGGCCGGTCTGCGCTATGTCTACGAAGGCAACACGCCGGGTGGTGAGGGGGAGAATACCCGTTGCCCGGCCTGCAGTGAGCTCATCATCGAACGTTACGGGTTCGCGGTCGTGAGCAATAGGCTGACGAATGGCCATTGTCCAACGTGCAGGGCTGTGATAGCGGGGGTCGATATGGGGCACGGGGCACCATGAGGCGTTTCCTGACCAGGTTGCCGTGCAAAACCGTTGCAACTTTATTGCTTCTTAAGTAAGATTGTACGGCTTTCCGGTCAACTACGCACGAGTGCTCACATGCCTAAATTCCAACAGCGCCATATCATTGCCTTCGGTGTCGCCTGCGTTATTTTTTTCTGGTGCTTGGACGCCATTGTTGATGCACTGATATTTCATGAGGCGAGCCTGGTCGAGCAGCTCATCTCGCCACCCGGCCACGAAATCTGGCTGAGGGTGCTCTTTTCCTTTTTACTGGCCGTCTTCACGGCCTGTGTCTGTCTGATCATCGGGCAGCGTGATCGTCTGGAAGCCGAGCTGGCTGCGGCGCTCACCCTGGCCGCGGAAGAAAAGGCCAAGAGCAGCGCCATCATCGCTGCCATCGGTGACGGCATCAGCATTCAGGACCTGCAGATGAAAGTCCTCTACCAGAACCGGGTCCATAAGGAACTGGCGGGTGGCGACTTCGCCGGTGAGTTCTGTTACCGGGTCTATGACCGGCGCGAAACTCCCTGCACTGAATGTCCTGTCATGCAGGCATTTGCGGACGGGAAAGTCCATAAACTGGTCAAAACGTCGCCGGGGGGAGCAGCCAGCCATATAGAGATCACTGCGTCTCCCTTGAGAGACGGAACCGGCAAGAACCGGCAGATCATACAGAATCCCGGTGTGCAGACCTATGAAAGCGTTCTCTTCTGCGGCAACGGGGAGCTGCGGGACGCGATCTTCAAGAAGGCTACCTATGTCGATGGCGATGGGGCAATTGCCGGCATCGTCTGCGTGGTGGTTGACATCACCGAGCGAAAGATGGCGGAAACCGCCATCCGCGACCTGAACGAGGACCTGGCCCGGAAGGCGGCGGACCTGGAGGCGGCCAACCGTGAGCTGGAATCGTTCAGTTACTCCGTTACCCATGATCTGCGCAAACCCCTGACCATAATCTATACTGCTGCCCAGGCACTTCGCGACGAATGTCGCATTGAAGGGGACGAGACGGCCGCCTACTTCATCCAGACCATCTGTGAAGGCAGCCGGCGCATGGAAGAACTGATCGAGGCGCTGCAGATACTTACGCATGTTTCCCGGAGTGAGATGGTTGTTGCGACCGTCGATCTGTCTCAACTGGTCGAGGAGATTTTCGCCGATCTGCGCCTGATGGCGCCGGAGCGTAACATTGAACTGAAGATTGCCCCGGGCATCACGGCCGTAGGTGACCCGCGTCTGCTGAGGGTTATGCTGGAGAATCTGTTGGGCAATGCCTGGAAGTACACCGGTAAATGTCGTGAGGCCAGGATCGGTTTCGGTGTTGCCCAAACCCCTGTCGGTGAGGCATACTTTGTCCGGGATAACGGCACCGGCTTCGACATGGCCCGGGTAGGCGAGCTGTTCAAGCCTTTTGTCCGGCTCCCCAACGCCAGGGAATTTCCTGGCACCGGGGTCGGGCTGGCCACCGTCTACAGAATCGTGGAGCGTCACGGTGGTCGGGTCTGGGCCGAAAGTGCAGCCAGGAGCGGGGCGACCTTCTATTTTACCCTGCCGGAACCGTATGACCTGTTTGACGAACGATCTGCAGCCTGAATTTACCTGAAGCGAGATACCCCACTGTGAACAGATCTTTGCCACGTCGCCTGTGGGTCACTTTTTCGGCCCACGTGATCGGCATATACGCGTCGATCCTGAACAATTTTCGGAGTAAAGGGGGGGAGCATATTCCCCGTCATGGCGGCGTTCTCCTGGCTGCCAACCATATCTCCGCCTATGAGACGATCTTTCTTCCCTGGGCCGTTGTCCGACTTTTCCCAATGAGTCTGCTTTGGGCGCCGGCCAAGGAAGAGCTCTTCCGAAAACCCTTTCAGCGATGGCTGTACAGTTCGTGGGGGGCGTTTCCGGTGCGGCGCGGGCGCGATCTCCGTGCCGGAAAGGTCATTAACGAACTGCTTGTTGACCAGCGGGTGATGCTCTTTCCGGAAGGGACCCGTCACCGTGACGGTCGCTTGGGCAAGGGGAACCGTGGGGTTGGCAAGATCATCTACGATACCCGGCCGACAGTGATCCCGACGGCTCTCGTCGGCCTCAACCACTGGAAGTTTCCCGGCCTTCGCCAGGACGGCCTGGTGGTCTTCGGTGCGCCGCTGGACTTCACCGACCTTTACCAGCAGCCCGACGTCAAGGAGACCCATCAGCTCATCGTAGACCGGGTCATGGCGGCCATTGCCGAGCTGTTGAAGGAGGAGGGGGCGTATGCCGGTGAGTGTTGACGGCTTCGTAACTGGTCCATATGCTGCGTTACGCTCAACCTTCGTCACTGCGGCGTACCTCGGTATGCCTCATTCCTCAGGTATCGCAAGCCTTGCATCTGGAGCCAGTTACTATGCCGTTGGAAAATAGGAGAAACGTGATAGAGATTTTCTGCGACGGCGCCTGCAGCGGCAATCCCGGCCCCGGCGGCTGGGGGTGCATCCTTCGCTACCAGGGGCGCGAAAAAGAGCTCTCCGGCGCCGAGGCGCAGACTACCAACAACCGGATGGAACTGACCGCCGCCATTACCGCCCTGGCAACCCTGACCCGTCCCTGTCAGGTAGTGCTTACCACCGATTCCCAGTATCTGGTCAAGGGGATGACCGAGTGGCTCTCCGGCTGGGTCAGAAAAGGGTGGGTGAACAGCAGGAAGGAGCCGGTGCTCAATCGGGATCTGTGGGAGCGGTTGGCCGAGCTGGCCAAGGTGCACACGATCCGCTGGGAGTGGGTAAGGGGACATGCCGGCCATCCGGAGAACGAACGGTGCGACGAACTGGCCAGGAAGGCGATAGTAACGCTCGGCGCCGGACGAACCTGCTGACTTTCCGGGAAGTTCATCTCGTATCGTACATCTCACAGGTTCCCATGGACTATTTCATCAGTGACATCCCCGAACAGGAGGTCCGGCGGGAGAAGGACAAGGCCCGCGAACTCCGCAGGAGCCAGTGGTGGAAGAACCGCGTAGCCAGAGGTGTCTGTCACTGGTGCGGTGATTCCTTCCCACCGGAGGAGTTGACCATGGACCATATCGTGCCGATCATCCGCGGTGGCAAGAGCACGCGGGGAAATGTGGTCCCGGCCTGCAAGGAGTGCAACAACAGAAAGAAATACCTGCTCCCGGTCGAGTGGGAGGAGTATCTGGAAAAGGCCGGGACCAGGGGGCGGGGACCGGGGGCCGGAAACGACCGGCAATGAACGCGGGAGCGACTGAAACAATGTGCAACAACGGCACGTACAAGGCGATAATCTACGACTGCGACGGGGTGATGTTCGATTCCTTTGAGGCGAATTTCACCCTCTACGAGCGGATCATGGGACACATGGGGCGAAAGTTGGAACGGCATGATCGAGAAATCACGCGCATCCTTCACTCCTACGCCAACCGGGAGGTGCTGGCCCACCTTTTCCCCGCCCCTGACGAGTTTCAGGAGGCGGTCCGCTTTGCCGGCACCATGGATTATCTTGACCTGGTACCGCTGATGGTCATGGAAGAACGGTTTGTCGAGACCCTGGACCTGCTGCAGGAGAGCTACCAACTTGCGGTCTGCACCAATCGCTCCACTTCCATGGAAGCCGTTCTCGATACCTTTGGCCTTACCTCTTATTTTAGCTGTGTCATGACCGCCAGTAGGGTAGCCAACCCCAAACCCCACCCGGAACCCCTCTTAACGGTGCTGGAGTATTACGGAATCGCACCTGCCGAGGCGCTTTTCGTCGGCGATTCCGCCGTCGACCACCAGGCCGCAACTGCGGCCGGAGTACCTTTTGTCGCCTACAAGGCCGACTTTCCCTCAGGCGCCCGAATTGACCGCCATGACGAAATTTTCGGGCTACTCTGAACCCTTCAAGTTTTTTCTACACAGCTCATTGAGAAAATACATATTAAGCCGATACTGTTGATACGATGTTTTAAAGTCGGGCTAAGGCGGATGAGGCCGGTCAATGGCTGATGACTCTTTTATCAAGGAAGAGGAAAAGATCGAGCGCCTGGAGTTCAAGCGCCTGGGCTATACGCTCGTGCTGGAAGTCTCGGCTGACGAACTGGCATGTCTTTGTACTTACGAGCCGAACGAGGATGGGAAGCCTCTCACTGCCGAGGAACTGGAAGATTTCCTTGCCCAGGCGAGAATCCGTGAGGGGGTGATCGAGGAGGGGGGCGCCGCACTCCTTGATTCGGCAGCTTCCAAAAACGGTGTCGCCGGGCTGCTCCTGGCAAAGGGAGAGCCGATGTCTCCCGGCGAGGATGGAAAGATTGTGCTGGAGGTCGCTGAAGACTCTGCTGACGAGGCACGCGGCAGTGAAGATACGTCCATTGTCGATATGCGCCAGGTGCAGGAATTCATCAATGTCAATGCGGACGATCTGATCGCCCGCGTCCTTCCGCCGGGGGAAGGGACTGCCGGTCGTACCATCCGCGCGCGCACCATTCCGCCCCAACCGGGGAAACCCTTGGATCTTCACCTCGGGTCGAATGTGAGATTCAATGAGGAAGACGGCACGGTTTACGCCATCGCGGCGGGTCGCGTCTACTGCCAGGGTGCGGATATCTCCGTTGAGGAGACCTATCTGGTGAAGGGGGATGTGGATTTCAAGGTCGGCAACATCGAGTTCAATGGCTTCGTCGAAATTCGCGGCGATGTCCTGGACGGCTTTACCGTGAAAGCGACCAAGGGGGTCAAGGTTCACGGCAATATTGAGGCCTGTCTGATAGAATCGGGTGGGAATGTTTCCTTCTGCGGGATGAGCGGGCAGGGCAAAGGGGTGATCCGCTGCGGCGGGTCGATAGCCGCCAATTTCGTTTATGATGCTACGATCGACGCCACCGGTGACCTGCTCGCGGATACCGAGATCCGCAATTGCCAGATCAGGACCCTTGGTGCCGTTCGCGTCGGCAAGCGAGGCATGGCGGGAGGTGAGTGCGTTGCTCTGGCAGGCGTGGATGCGGGCTCACTGGGCGCGGTCTCGTCCCTCCGTACCCATATCATCGCCGGTGTCCACTACGGCGATCAGGAGGAGATCACCCGCCTGTTCAATGAGTTGAAGGAGGTTATTGCCCGCTTCAACGCCACCCAGAAGACAGCCTCCGATCTCAAGGAGTTCCAGACCGCCCGTGCGGCTGTTACTGCCCGGACTCATGAGGTCAGGTCGCGACAGCACGAGGCAACCAACCCCAAGATCAACGTCAGGAAGATGCTCTACGACGGCGTTACCATTACCCTTGGCAGTTACAGCGAGACGATCAGGGAAGAACGGAAAGGTCCCATGTCGATAATCGAGAATACCATCGAATCGGGGCTGCGCTTTCTTGGTCTCACGGAGCTATCGATCAAGGCACAGGATATCGAGAGTGCCTTCGTGGAGCAGCAAAAGCTTGGCAAATACGCAGCAGAAAAAGGGGCGACCGTATGAAGGTCCTGATAGCTGATGATTGTGAAATCTCACGCGAACTTCTGGCCGTAGCATTTGAAGGCCTCGCGCGGGTCAAGTGTGCGGACGACGGCGAACGTGCCGTACAGTTCTTCACGGAGGCGTTGAATCAGGAGGACCCGTTCAACCTGGTCTGTCTGGATATTACCATGCCCAGGTTGAGTGGACACGAGGTGCTCAGGACCATCCGTACCCTTGAGGCAGAGGCCGGGGGGAGAAAAACGATTGTCTTCATGATTACGGCGAGCAGTTCGCCTGACGACATGCTTGAGGGGCTACTGGGGTCGTGCGATGACTATCTTACCAAGCCGGTGGTTCAGCATGCCCTGCGTGCACTCCTGAGCAAGCACGGCCTGTTGCCGTGAACAGATAAAGCTTGAGAGGCGGAGAAAAAGGGCATGGAGGATGACCGTCAGCGCTGGAACGAGCGGTATCGCACAGAAGAGTACCTGATGGGGGACCGGCCGTCGAAGTTCCTGGTGGAGAGTCTGCCGCTGATTACCGGCCACTGCCCGGGCCGAAGGGCACTGGATCTGGCCTGCGGGGAGGGGCGGAACAGCATCTTTCTGGCCAGTCAGGGTTTTAGCGTGACCGGCGTGGATATTGCGGAAGAGGCCCTGGCAAAGGCCGGGCGGCGGGCAGCGGCCGAAGGGGTGAGGGTTGACTGGATCAGTGCCGACCTGGAAGGGGTTGTTATCCCCGGCTGTTACGACCTGATCCTGAACATCAATTTTCTGCTGCGGGACCTCTTTGGGAAGTGCGTGGCAGCCCTGTCGCCGGGGGGACTGCTGCTGGTTGACACGATCATGGCCGGCCCCGGCGCCATCGTTCCCCACGACCCGCTCTATCTGCTGCAGCCCGGGGAGTTGGCAACGCTGTTCGCGGCGTATCCCGGGCGGATACTCCTGAGCGAGGAGTTGCCGGAGGGGAAAAACCCGACTGCCCGGCTCATCTTTCAAAAAGCCAGCGAATGACCTGAGTTGGTTAACTAGACATTTTTACAGGATATTGAGCGCTATCGTCGCGGTAGCTCAAAGTGCCCCCAAGCGAACATGCTCTGGGGGCGTTTTTCGTCTGCCGGGTGTCGAGAGGCAGGGTAGCGGCCCAGGTGTAACAAAATGTTGCAGATGACTGTGAAGCCATGCCCAGAGGTAGTCTATGGGTCGTGCTGTAATATTTTGTTGCAGTTGTGGGGTTTTTTGCCATCTTGAAGACCTGGAGCAATTGAATGATATCAAGTTGTTATGTGTTGGCACGAATGTTGTTATAGGGTAGTAATTTGCCGGGAGCAGATCCGGGTGGCGACGAGGTCTGCAGAGGCGGGCATGGCTAGTGCGCTACGGTTGCATAGTCGGTGCAACACTGAGAAAGCTTATAGTCTTAGAAACCGAGGATAACACTTTAAGTGAGGCAGAAGTTTATATTATTAGAAACTGATATGTCTGTCAGTAGTCAATAAGGGAATAGTGTACCTTCCCTCGTTTTAAGGATTTTGTTGTTTTTATGTTTCCCAGGGCACAGGCAGAGACGGGATCCTGTGGCGACGTTTGATCATTCTGATATACGCGGGTTGGGTACCGCAAGACTTGGCTGCGTCGCGGAGCTGCCTCGCTCTAGGAACTGAAGTTCGGCAAATGCCTTATTCACATAGTTTCGTCGAGGGTTCTCCTGAACGTGATCGCGTCTCTGCCTCTGGCCTGGGATTTTTGTGGGTTTGAGTTGTTAGCCTCCTTGGGCTGTAGTTCTTGATCTATTTCTGTGCTGCAGGTTCCGGTAGTAGTGCGCATG
>NZ_VLLN01000018.1 GCF_007830735.1 Geobacter argillaceus | reverse complement strand
GCGCCAAGACCGCTGTCGGCTTTGCCGTCGGCGCCCTGTTCTCCGGCCTCACCGGCTTCATCGGCATGTTCGTCTCGGTCCGGGCCAACATCCGCACCACCGAGGCAGCGAAATCCGGCATCCACAAGGCCCTTAACGTCGCCTTCAAGGGTGGCGCCATCACCGGCATGCTGGTCGTTGGTCTCGGCCTCCTTGGCGTGGCCGGCTACTACATGATCCTGCAGAAACTGATGCCGGGCGCCCCGGTAAAAGACGTGGTCAGCCAACTGGTCGGTCTCGGCTTCGGTGGCTCGCTCATCTCCATCTTCGCCCGTCTCGGCGGCGGCATCTTCACCAAAGGGGCCGACGTCGGCGCCGACCTGGTGGGCAAGGTCGAGGCCGGCATCCCCGAAGACGACCCGCGCAACCCGGCCGTCATCGCCGACAACGTCGGTGACAACGTCGGCGACTGCGCCGGCATGGCCGCCGACCTGTTCGAGACCTACGCCGTCACCCTCATCGCCTCCATGCTGCTCGGCGCCATGGCGTTCAACAACTTTACCGGCGCGGTCAGCTACCCGCTGATCCTGGGGGGGATCTCCATCATCACCTCCATCATCGGCACCTTCTTCGTCAAACTGGGTCCCAGCCAGAAGATCATGCCGGCCCTGTACAAAGGGCTGATCGCCTCCGCCGTTTTGGCCTGCATCGCCTTCTACTTCGTCACCGTCCGGATGTTCCCGGCCGGCAACCCCACCGGTCTGGCGGCCAACAACATCTTCGTCGCCGCCCTGGTCGGCCTCGTCGTCACCGGCGCCATCTTCTGGATCACCGAATACTACACCGCCACCGAATACGCTCCGGTCAGGCATATCGCCCAGGCGTCCACCACCGGCCACGCCACCAACATCATCGCCGGCCTCGGCGTTTCCATGAAGTCCACGGCCCTGCCGGTCATCGTCATCGCCGCCGGCATCATCGTCGCCTACAAAAGCGCCGGGGTCTACGGCATCGCCGTCGCCGCCGTCTCCATGCTCTCCCTTACCGGCATTGTCGTTGCCATGGACGCCTACGGCCCGATCACCGACAACGCCGGCGGCATCGCGGAAATGGCCGAACTGGACGACTCGGTCCGGGCCGTCACCGACCCGCTGGACGCGGTCGGCAACACCACCAAGGCCGTCACCAAAGGATACGCCATCGGCTCCGCCGGCCTGGCTGCGGTCATCCTCTTCACCTCCTACGTGGACGAACTGAAACTGGCCGGCCAGCAGATCGAATTCTCCCTGTCCGACCCGTACATCATCGTCGGCCTCTTCCTCGGCGGCATGCTGCCGTACTACTTTGCCGCTCTCTGCATGGAAGCGGTCGGCAAAGCCGGCGGTTCCGTTGTTGAAGAAGTCCGCCGCCAGTTCCGTGAGATCAAGGGAATCATGGAAGGGACCGGTAAACCGGACTACGCAGCGTGCGTCGACATCGTCACCAAGACCGCCCTGAAGGAAATGGTCATCCCCGGCATCATCCCGATCGCGGCCCCGATCATCATCGGCTTCACCCTGGGACCCAAGGCCCTGGGCGGGGTGATCGTCGGCACCATCGTCACCGGCATCTTTGTCGCCATCTCCATGACCACCGGCGGCGGGGCCTGGGACAATGCCAAGAAATACATCGAGGACGGTCACCATGGCGGCAAGGGAGGCGACGCCCACAAAGCGGCCGTCACCGGCGACACCGTTGGCGACCCGTACAAGGACACCGCCGGGCCGGCAGTCAACCCGATGATCAAGATCATCAACATCGTCTCGCTGCTGATCGTGCCGCTTCTGGGCAAGTTCTAGAGACAGTTCCTACCGACTAAAACGGCAGTGCCTATTGGCGCTGCCGTTTTTTTGTCTGCAGAATGCCGCCAGTGCAAATTCCCCTGCTGTAGAGCGGAAGACCTATGGTATGCTTAGCACCCACTAAGCTAGGGGGTACCAAGCCATAATGAACGCACGTCTGATCCTGCTTGCCCTCGTTGTTGTCGTTACCGGCTGCGCCTCTCAAGTCCCGATCGCCCGGAATTTTCCCATCTCATCCCAGAAGAAGGTCAGGTCGGCCCATCATTGGGACGTGCTTGCCGACGACATTACCGGCCAGACCCTGGCAACCATGAAAAAGGTCCCGGAACTGGACGGCAAGCCACTCTTTATTTCCACCAGCGAAGAGGGTTCCACCTTTGGCTTTGCCCTGCGCAACTTCCTCATCACCCGGATGGTCAACCGGGGGATGCCGGTTTCTGGGCTATACCGGCAAGATGTTCCGGTTAACAGCAATTTTTATGCCCCTGTCGACACCTGACGACAAGCGAAGTGCGCTAATGCATTGGAATTGTAATGTAATGGGGAATACTCGGTGAAAGGGGCGGTGAAGAAAGCCGGGGTGCTGCATGCAGTAAGCTGTTGACGATTCCGATTCGGTCAATCTTTTGACAGGGCTTGCAGCCCCTCCATCAGATTCGGCAGGTCATCGTCCAGCAAGGTCCGGAGATCCAGGAGAAAGGAATCCCTGTGAATGCGGCCGATGACCGGGACCGGGCAGTCGCGCAGCCGTTCTTCGGTCTCCTGAGCGGAAAGGCCTTCGACCGCGACACTGATGAGGGCGGTGGGAAGCTGGAGCAGCGGCAGCGAACCGCCGCCGGCCTGTGACGTTCCTTTGACGACGGTGAGGCTGATGGTCTTCGGCAAGCGGCGCCGCAATCGGCCGGCCAGTGACCTTGCCCGTGCCGCGAGCGTCTTTTCCGTTAGTGTGAGCATCCTGAGCGTCGGAATTTCGGCAAAGGCCTGCCGTTCGTCGCGGTAAAGCCGCAGGGTTCCTTCAAGGGCGGCCAGGGTGAGCTTGTCGACCCTGAGCGCCCTCAGGAGTGGGTGGCTTTTCATTGGGTCGACAAACGACCTTTTCCCCACGATGATGCCGGTTTGCGGCCCACCCAGCAGCTTGTCGCCACTGAAGGTGACTACATCCATTCCTGCCCGGACATACTCCTGCACCGTCGTCTCGTCGCAGCCGATGAGCGGTCGCAGATCCACCAGGTTGCCGCTGCCGGCATCGACCATGGTCGGCACCCCCAGTTCTCGGCCAAGCGAGGCCAGTTCCGTTGCTGTTACTTCGGAGGTGAAGCCGACGACGGCGAAGTTGCTGCAGTGGACCTTCAGGAGCAGTCCGGTCTGCTCGGTCACAGCCAGCCGGTAATCTTTCAGGTGGGTCCGGTTGGTGGTCCCTACCTCTTTCAGCTGCACCCCGCTCTGAGCCATGACATCCGGAATACGGAATGCCCCGCCGATCTCCACCAGTTCCCCACGGGAGACGACCGCCTCGCGGCCGGCTGCCATCGAGGAGAGAGCCAGCAGGACGGCAGCGGCGTTGTTGTTCACCACCAGCGCCGCTTCGGCACCGGTCAGCTCGCACAGAAGCTCCTCCACATGGCTGTAACGGGTCCCCCGCGAGCCGGTGGCGAGATCCATCTCCAGGTTGGAGTAACCGAAGGCGATTTCGTTCAGTTGGCTTTTGACACTCGGTGGAAGCGGCGAGCGGCCGAGATTGGTGTGGAGGACGATGCCGGTGCCGTTGACGACACGGCGGAGGTGTGAAGCGGTCTGCAGGGAGAGTTCCCGTTCGATCCGTTTCGACAGAGCGGTGTCGATCAACGCCTCCCGGCTGAGGGTGCCGTTCTGTGCCTCGGTCCTGAGGGCCGCGAGCACCGTGCGAATTGCCTGGAGAACGACCGGCCGCGGATGTACTGACAAGAGAGCTGTGACGGACGGGAACAGGAGGAGTCGGTCAACCTTGGGGATGGCGCGGAACAGTTGGGACACGTGGCCTCCCGGTCTAGAGGTCCATCTGCAGGGAGGCCAGTTGCTCTGCAACGTTGACAACGGGTCTTTCCTCGTTGCCGTGCATCAGAACCTTGCCGCCGTATTCGGCATTCTTGCGGACCAGCTGCTCGGCCTGTTCGGCATCGCGGTCGCGGAACGCTTCGATGATCTTGTCATGCTCCTGCACCGAGACGGCCATGCGCCCCGGCAGGCTTAGCGAAGTGAGTCGGAGTCGCTGGAATTTGCCCAGCAGGCTCGATATGAGATCGTGGAGTTTTTCGTTGTCCGCTGCCTTGATGAACAGCTCGTGAAATTCGTTGTGGATCTTGAAGAAGTGCTTTATGTCGTCCTCGTTGGCCAGTTGCCGGAGTTTGTCGTTGATGGCCTTGAGTTTGTCGATTTCCTTGTCGCTCAGGTTTTCACATGCCTTACGGGCCGCATACCCTTCCAGAATGCTCTTGATGGCGTAAAACTCTTCGATTTCCTTTGGCGAGAACGAAACTACCACTGCCCCCTTGCGCGGGATCACCACCAGGAACCCTTCGGATTCCAACTGACGGAATGCCTCCCGGATCGGGGTGCGGCTGATGCCGAAACGTTCCGCCAGTTCGGGCTCGGCTACTTTCTCCCCCGGCTTGAGGGTTCCTTTGATGATAGCCTCCCTGATAGTCTCCAGGATTTTTTCTCTCAGGGTGAGGTGCTTTTCAGTAACTCTTCTCATGAATAAACCTCAATAGTTCGACATTGCTCTATTGTATACAGTATACATAAAATGTCAAGAACTTCCCCATTGTATTTCATGAGAATGGGAGTTAGATACAAATGGTTCCCCCGGTAACCGCTCAAAAAGGCTTGCCTTGCTCTTTTGCGGAGAGTACTCTATGGCCGCCCGAGGGAGTCCATGGATCCTGTACGACATCTGAAAGTTTCCATTATGGTGTTGGCCCTGCTGATGACGGTCGGCACCACCGGTTATATGGTCATAGAGGGGTGGAGGCCCCTGGACTCCCTCTATATGACGGTCATCACCCTCGGCACCGTTGGTTTTCGGGAGATCACCCCGCTCAGCGATATCGGCAAGATTTTCACGATGTTCCTCATCATCATCGGTGTCAGCGTCATCGGCTACATTGTGGGGAGTCTGGCCCAGATCATGTTCGAGGGGCAGTTCCAACGCATCATCGGGAGGAAAAAGGTGGAAAAGAAGATCCTCGCCCTGAACGATCACTATATCATCTGCGGCTTCGGGCGCATCGGCGCCCTGATCTGCAAGGAGTTTGCCGCCAAGCCGCTGCCGTTCGTGGTGATAGAGAAGCACCCTGAGGTACATGAGAGGCTGCACCAGGAGGAGTATCTGCATATCCGCGGTGATGCGACCGAGGATGATACGCTGCTCCGGGCCGGCATCAAGCGGGCCAAGGGGCTGATCTCGGTGGTCACTTCCGATACGGAAAACGTCTACATCACGTTGACGGCCCGCGGCCTGAATCCCGACCTGTTTATCCTGGCCCGCTCGGGTGAGGAGGGGTCGGATATCAAGCTGAAACGTGCCGGTGCCAACAAGGTGGTTTCTCCCTATCTGATTGGCGGCAGTCGTATGGCCCAAGCGATACTGCGGCCCAATGTGGTCGATTTTATCGAGATAGCCACGGGGCGTGAACATTTGGAACTGCAGATGGAGGAGATCATTATCCCCGAAGAATCTGCCTTTGTCGGGGAGAATCTGGTTGGGGCCGGATTCAGAAAAGAGATCGGGGTCATTATTGTCGGGATCAAGAAAACGAACGGCAGAATGGTCTTCAACCCCGATTCCCATACGAAGATCGAGGCCCTCGACACCTTGATCGTGCTGGGGGACCCGTCATCCATAACCAAACTGGAAGAGGTCGTCAGCTGCGGGGCGAGCGCTGCCGCGGTCATCAATAAACAGAAAAAGGATCAACCACGCCATGCCTAGCATGCTTTGCGCCCATGTCCCGTTTTCCCGTCTGGGGGAGAGCCTGGATTTCCTGGTGGAGCGGCGACTGAATCCGGAAATATTCCTTTCGGCTCAGATGCTCGAGGCGCTCGTTCCCGAACAGGTGCAGGCCGTGGCAGGGGCGTTGAGGGCCAACGGGCTCACGGCAACCATCCATGCGCCGTTTATCGACTTAAACCCCGGCTCGGACGAGCAGTTGCTGCGTGAGGCGACCCGTTTGCGGTTCCGGCAGGTGGCCGAAGTCGCTTGTATCATCAAGCCGCGCGTCATGGTCTTTCATCCGGGGTATGACCGGTGGCGTTACGGGGAGCGCCAGGAGAGCTGGCTGCGTCACAGTATCCCGCTATGGCGTGAGATTTTGGACCTGACCGTTGACAGTGGCTGCACCGTTGCGGTGGAGAATATTTTCGAGGAGGAGCCGTCGACGCTGGTGGCGCTCATCGAGGCGATCGACTCTCCCCGGTTCCGGCATTGTTTCGATACCGGCCACTGGAACCTGTTCCACAAGGTGTCGATGGAGGAGTGGTTTTCCCTGCTGGGACCGTATATCGTCGAAACCCATATCCATGACAACGCGGGGACAAGGGACGATCATGCACCCATTGGCGACGGGACGATAGATTTTGGCACATTCTTTACTCTTCTGGCGCAGTATGCTCCGGACGCGGTCTGGACAATTGAGGCACATAGCAGGGAAAATCTGGAACGGGCCTTGCAATGTTTAATGCCATTTATTTGATATCAATAACTAATGATTTCCATTAAATTAGTCGGGAAGCGGCTTCGCGGCCCAGGAGGTAGTTCGCCATGCGTACCACCCGTACCGTGCAAAAGCAGTGTTTTGCCTTAGTTCTCCCCGTCATTTTGCTGTTTGGGGCAGGAACCGCCAGCGCCACTATCGCTTGCTACGAATGTCACGGCAGTAAAGTTCCCCCCGATTACCGGCCAGTCGATGCTCCCTACCGAAATATCACCACCGGCGGTTTTCAGGGGAATCACCGTACCCATCTTTCTCCTGCGGACACCTTCAACGGTTGTGTCCGCTGCCATCCCGGCAGCGACAAATACACCAGCAGCCACCGTGACGGCAAGATCAAGCTGGCTGCCAACATCAATAATTCCCGGCTCCCGGCCCGCTATCGTAACAGCACGTCGGCATTCATGCAGACAGCGACCCCCCTTCTGGGAACCTGCACCAATGTCAACTGCCACTTTGAGCAGGTGACCCCGATCTGGGGAGCCGCTCCGCTCGTTTATCCCGGTGGTTGCGCGGTCTGCCACGGCGCTCCACCGTCGGGAGGACTGACCGGTGCTGCGGGAAGCCACGCCAAGCATGACCTGTACTATCCCGGCGCGGCCAACTGCCAGGCCTGTCACGGTCCCAGCCATACCAGCTTCGAGCATGCCACCAGTGTCGGACGTCCCCTGATCGTCAAGCCGCGTCACAGTTCGGATGCCCAGGCCGGGACGTATAGCGGGCCGGTGAATGACTACCTGCCGAGCCAGGTTAATCTCTTCGGGACCTGCAGCACGTTCTACTGCCACAGTGATGGCACCAGGGTCGCCACCGGCCAGTTGAACTCGTTCACCTCTCCCGCCTGGGGCACCGTCGCCGCCTGCGATGCCTGTCATGGCTATCCGCCCAGTTACATCAGTGGCGCGCCCAAGGCCAACAGCCACGGCTATCCCCATTCCCAAAGCTGCGACACCTGCCACAACGGCACTACTGCCGATGGCTTAACCATCAGCGATCAGACCAAGCATGCGAACGGTGTCTACGACGTCGTCCCCGGTGCCGGTCTCGTCTTCAGCTATACATTCAAGACGACCGGCGGCTCCTGCACCAACGTTGTCTGCCATGCCACCCGTACCGGCTCCCGTGACTGGGGCGCCAACCCTGACAAGGACTGCAACGGTTGCCACGAGTCGCCTCCGAATACACCGTCCCACCTGAAACACTTCAGCGGAACCGCCAGCCAGGCCGTCTACGGCAGCACCAGCACTGCAACGGCCACCGCCACCGGCTATCTGTTCAACTGCGGCAACTGCCACCCCATGGACCGGACAAAACACCGGAACGGCATAGTGGAAGTGGAACTGTACAACGCCGGTGCTCCGGCAGGCTCCATCAAGGCCAGACCGGACAACGCAAGCGCCACCTACGTGCGTACCGGGACCGCGCAGTATGACAGCCGTGGCTACCCATACTACAACGGCACCTGCAGCAATGTTTACTGCCACAGTTACAACAGCTGGACTACGCCCGGCGGGGTGCCCCCCTATACCAGTTACTCATCCTACAGGCCGGCTAACCTCGTTGAGACGCGGATGTACAAGACAGCAACCTGGGGTGGACCCAGCCTTGGCTGTACCGGTTGCCACGAGAATCCGCCCAGAAGCTACGCCTCTGCCGGTAACGACGGCGGCGCAGGCAACAGCCATTCCTGGATCGATGCCGGTGGCGGAGAGAACCTCCACACCTATAATATGGGATACAGGCCGGGACTGAGCTGCACGACCTGTCACAACGACACGGTCAAAGCGTTGAACGCGATCTCGTACAACAAGACGATCTTTAACAATAAAACCACGGTCTTCACCCAGTACAGCGCCGTGCCGATCGCCAATTTCGGCAGGCACGTCAACGGCAAGGTCGACGTTGCCTTTGACAAGGACCGGAGGATCACCTATTCGTCTTCCTTCTATGGACAGGTAACCTTTAAGCCTCTGAGCTCATCCTATACTGCGGCAACCAAGACCTGTTCCAACATCGCCTGTCACTTCAGAGAAAAGGTTGTTGTCTGGGGTACGCCTTACCGCTGGTATAACAATACCGAATGCAACCGTTGCCATCGTCAGTAACGAGAGCAGTCTGAACATGAAAGGGCCGGCATAACAGCCGACCCTTTCATGTTGTTGGGACGATGTTTTTCAGCTCTTCATAGATACGGCGAAAATAGTTTGGCCAGACTGTCCCGAACCCTCTCGGGAAGAGGCCGGCCATCCATTTCCGCCAGACTTACCTCCCGGGACGCCGCTAAGGCCTCGGTACAATACTTCTCCAGCTCCTCCACGACTCCCCGGTCAAAGACTTCCAGGTTCAGCTCGAAGTTGAGGCGCAGGCTCCGCGGATCCAGATTGGCCGAACCGACCAGTCCGTAGACACCATCCACCAGGAAAAGTTTGGTGTGGACAAACGGTGGCGGCTGATACCAGACCCGGATGCCATGCTGGAGAAACTCCCACAGATAGGAGCGGCTCGCCCAATGTACCGGGGGAAGGTTGTTTTTCCCCGGCAAAATCAACGTTACTTCCACTCCGCGCAGCGCTGCCGTGATAATGGCCGTGACCAGGGAACGGTCGGGGATAAAGTATGGAGTCATGATCACGATGCGCTGCCGAGCGCATGAAAGTGCTCCCATGATGATCCAGTGGAGCTTGCGGAACTCCTTGTCCGGACCGTCGCCGATGGCCCGGACCAAGGCATCGCCGCTTTGGGGCAGTGCCGGAAAGTATTGTTGCGCTGTTATGTTGTCACCGGTAACAAAGAACCAGTCCTCCAGGAAAACCCTCTGGAGATCGGCAACTACTGGCCCTTCCACCCGAAAGTGGACATCCCTGACCGGTGATACCCGATGTGACCTGTCAGCCAGGTGACGGTCGCTGATGTTCATGCCGCCGGAAAACCCGATCTTTCCATCAACAACCAGGACCTTCCGGTGGTTTCTCAGGTTCACATAGCCGCCTTGGCGGAGTGGCAGAAAACGTTCCAGTTGGACCAAGGAACCTTTCAGCAGTTTCCGGGCGCGCGGCCGGGAATACTTTTCGCCGAGGCCGTCGATGAGCACTCGAACGGTGACGCCCCGCCCGGCAGCATTTGCCATGGCTCCACAGAAGCGGCGCCCGGTTTCGTCGCCGTCAAAGATGTAGGTACAGAGATGAATGGAGTCCTGCGCCTGTTCGATGGCTTCCAGCATGGCGGGGTAGGCCTGTTCGCCGTTTATCAGAGGGGTAAGGCCGCTGCCGGGGCAGAGGCGCGAGCTCACCACCTGGTCGGCCAGCGTGCAGAGTTCGGCCAGCCACGGATAGCGGTGGGGAAATGCTTCTCTGGGATTGTCGGTGCGATGGGGCAGTGCGTTGGCTTCGGCGAGAAAACGGCCGCTCTCCTGCCATTGCTGGGCAGTGCGCCGTATCCAGTTGACCCCCATACACCAGTACAGAAATGGCCCGATAAGCGGGATAGTCATACAGGTGACAATCCAGCCGAGAGCGGAGCGCGGGTCTCGCTTAGAGAGAAGGGCATGGCCTGCCGAAAAGATTGACAGTCCGGTAACTGCAACCAGAAACAGACCTGTCAGGATATGGTCCACAACCCCCTCCCCGGGCTGGCATGTGACAGAAAAAAGGGGGCACTTTCTGCCCCCTCATCAGGAAATAGTACGCAGTCCAGCATCCTCGTCACAGGAGACTATACGGGTTGGCCCGCTTTGTCCACTCGCTCGCAGGATAATTGCCGGCTAGCTGCTCGTACGCCTCTTTCAGGTATTGTGCGTTCTTGCTGCTCTTGTACCCGCAGACCCCCTTCAGGAAGACGGCCTCAGGTGCGGCGCTGCTCGCTGGATACCCTGCCAGGAGCATGTTCAGGTTGATGAGGGCGTCGTTGTACTGCTGGGCGGCAAAGTCCACCTTGGCTATCCCCAGTATCAGGGACGGCACGAGCTCTTCCGGCGGAAGAAACCCAACTGTCCGATAATGTTCCTTGCCGTACATGTCGAGAGTAACCAGGGTTGGGGTCCAGTGAACCTGGAATTCCGTGGACAATGGCTGGGCATCTGCGGGAACACGCAGTGGAACGACCTTGTCGATAATGAAGTTGCTCACCTTCACGTCTGGATACGAAACCGCATCCATCTGTTTGCAGCCGATTCAGCCGGGGTTGAAGAAGTCGAGAAGGACGGTTCTTTGTTGGCTCTGTGCCCGGCTGAGGGCCTGTTGAAAATCGGTTTCCCATGAAATAGTTGCCACGGTGCACCTCCTTTATGTCAATCTTTTGCCCAAATCCTAACTCAGCTTCATCCAAAGTCAAGCCGGTCTGACCGCAGGCCGGTAACGGGAGGCTGGCTTCTCCTTGCGGATTTGACGGGCAATGCCTATAATTCAGATGAAAGTCTACACCACATACGAGTATGTCAGAGGTCGAATATGAATATGCTGCGCACAACAGTTCTCCTGGCGCTTCTCACCGGGCTCCTGGTCATGGCCGGGGCAGCCATCGGCGGCAGGTCCGGCATGACCTTCGCCCTGGTCATGGCGGGCGTGATGAATTTCGTCTCCTACTGGTTCTCCGACAAGATCGTTCTTGCCATGTACGGAGCCCACGAGGTAAGCGAGGCAGAACAGCCCGGCTTCTACTCAATGGTGCGCCAGCTCGCCGTCCAGGCGGGAATGCCGATGCCCCGGGTCTATATCATCGACTCCGATACCCCCAACGCCTTTGCCACTGGCCGCAACCCCGACCACGCGGCAGTGGCCGCCACCACCGGCATCATGCGAATCCTTTCGCGGGAAGAGTTGCTGGGGGTCATGGCCCATGAACTCACCCATGTCCGGAACCGGGATATCCTCATCTCATCCATTGCCGCGACCATAGCCGGCGCCATTACCTACCTGGCACACATGGCCCAGTGGGCCGCCATCTTCGGCGGTGGCCGGGACCGGGACGAAGAGGGGGGCGGTGCTATCGGCATGCTGGCGATGGCGATCATCGCTCCTCTAGCCGCCATGCTGATCCAGATGGCCATTTCCCGTTCGCGGGAATACGGTGCCGACAAGGGTGGGGCGGAGATCTCCGGCAACCCGCTCTATCTGGCCGGTGCGCTTCGGAAGCTGGAGATGGCCAATCAGCAGATTCCGATGGATGCCAATCCGGCCACTGCCCATATGTTCATCGTCAATCCCCTGACCGGCAACGGCATCATGTCGCTCTTCTCGACCCATCCCCCTATCGAGGAGAGGGTCAGGAGACTCGAAGAGATGGCCTACGGGCCGCGGAGTTGAGCCTCGTCCCGGTTGCAGGGCAAGGACGCGGGCGGGAAAAGGCGCCTGCGTTTTTTTGTGGACAAGGTAGCGTTCCTCCGGTGTAATGCGCCGGTAATACCTACCGCACACCTCTGACGAAAGAACTTACGTGACCAACAATCCGCGCCGTGCCGCCTTCCATACCCTGGCCCGCATCTACAAGGAGCGCTCCTACGCGGACCGGCTCATCGACCGGGAGCTCTCCAGCGGCCAGATCTCGGGGCCTGACCGGGGACTCTACACCGAACTGGTCTACGGCGTTCTCCGCCGGCAGGGTACCCTGGACCATGTCATTGGCCAGTTCTCCAAAACCGTGCCCGGCAAGCTGGAGCGAGCCGTCCTGATCCTGCTCCGTCTCGGTATCTACCAAATCCTGTTTCTCGATCGTGTGCCGGTCTCCGCGGCGGTGAACGAGACCGTGAAGCTGGCCCACGACCTGTCTCCCCGTGCCGCTGGGTTCATCAATGCCGTCCTGCGGACCACGGACCGGCAGCGGGAGCAGATCGGCTATCCCGATCCCGGGCGTGACCCTGTGGCGTACCTGGCGGCCCGCTATTCCCAGCCGGCCTGGCTCGTGCAAATGTGGATCGAGCAGCTGGGGCATAACGAAGCGACGGCTCTCGCCATGGTCATGTCCGAGCCTGCACCGGTCACCATCCGTACCAACACCCTCCGGATCTCCCGCAATGCGCTTAAGGAACGGCTCGCAACGGAAGGGATCGAGACCTTACCGGCGGCATACGCCCCTGACGCGCTCCAGGTCGTCGGTCACGTTGCCTGTGCCGCAACGGAGAGCTTCCGGGACGGTTTTTTCACCATCCAGGATGAGGCTTCCCAGTTGGCGGCACTCTTCCTCTCCCCGCGGCCGGATGAGGATATTCTCGACCTCTGTGCCGCACCTGGTGGCAAGACGACATACTGTGCCCAACTGATGGAGAATCGGGGATGCATTGTTGCCGGGGACCTGCACCCCCGCAAGCTTCGCCTGATCGAGGAAACGGCCGAGCGACTGGGGATAACCAGCATTGAGACCGTCTCCCTGGATGGAACCCGACCTGCTCAGGCCCTTGGCGACCGTACCTTTGACCGTGTCCTCGTGGACGCCCCCTGTTCGGGACTGGGAGTCATCCGCCGGAACCCGGAAGGCAAGTGGTGGAAAAGCGCGTCCGATCCCGCCCGGTTGGCCGAAGGACAGCGGGCGATCCTCGGTGCTGCCGCAGGAATGGTGCGGGGAAATGGCATACTGCTCTATGCGACCTGCTCCACGGCAACCGCCGAAAACGAGGACGTGGTCGAGGATTTCCTTTCTCGTCATCCGGATTTTGTGGTAGAAAATCTGGGCACACTCTTCCCGGAGCAGGCGGATCTCGTTACCTCTGCCGGCTTCTTTCGTGCCTGGCCGCACCGGCACGGGATGGACGGCTTCTTTGCCGCACGTCTCCGGCGACAGCGGTGATGATTATTGTTCCGATCTGCTGAAGGTAAAACGCTCTGCTTTCCCCAGGAGGGTACATGAAAAAGATAGCACCTTCCATACTTTCCGCCGACTTTACCCGCTTGGGCGACGAAGTCGGGGCCGTTGCAGCGGCCGGTGCCGACTATATCCATCTGGATGTGATGGACGGTCACTTCGTCCCCAACATCACCATCGGCCCTCTGGTGGTTGAGGCGGTACGCAAGGTTACCCCGCTGCCACTGGACGTGCACCTGATGATCACCGAACCGGACCGTTACATTCCCGATTTTGCCGCAGCCGGTGCCGATATCATCGTGGTTCATGCCGAGGCCTGCTGGCATCTGCACCGGACGATCCAACTCATCAAGTCCTTGGGGAAACTGGCCGGTGTTTCGCTTAACCCGGCCACCCCCCTGAGCGCCCTGGAATACGTGCTGGGCGAACTGGACCTGGTCCTGCTCATGACGGTCAATCCCGGGTTTGGCGGGCAATCGTTCATCGAGGCCTGTATCCCCAAGATTCAGGCGTTGCGGGGCATGCTGGACAAGAGGGGGCTGGAGGCCGAGCTTGAGGTGGACGGCGGCGTCAAGACTGACAACATCGCGCGGATAGCCCATGCCGGGGCAGACGTGTTCGTTGCCGGCAGTGCGGTCTTCGCAAGTACCGATTATGCAATGACCATTGCCGAGCTCAAACGGCGGGCCAAAGAGCCGGTCCTGTAGCCATCGCAAAAAAAATGCTGGCAGTGAAAATAATGCTTGACCAGAACCAAGGTGATTTGGTAAATAAACATTCTTGTTTTTGAGCCGCTAGCTCAGTTGGTAGAGCACCTGACTTTTAATCAGGTGGTCGTTGGTTCGATCCCAACGCGGCTCACCATTTACCAACACTGTCCCCTTCGTCTAGCCCGGCCCAGGACACCGCCCTTTCACGGCGGCGACGCCGGTTCAAATCCGGCAGGGGACGCCATTTAAATGTTTCACGAAGTCCAATGCAGCACAAAAGCTCTGAGAAATCAGGGCTTTTTCTTTATCTAACCGTCTGTTGCCGTCCAATAACATCCCTTGACGTACTGTAATTGTTACAGTAGATTTTGCGGCAACGGCCCTCAAAAAGGCAGGAGTTTCCGGACGGAAACGGACTATATCGCTCACTGGATCGACACAGATGACCAAACGGATAACCAAAGACATAGACCGGCTGATGGGACAAAACCTCCGGAGATTGCGCCAGGAGCGGGGGTGGTCGCAGGGTGACCTGGCGGAAGCGACCGGCACGGACCGGCGTTATGTATCGGCCATGGAAAACGGCCGCGGCATCGGCAAGAACCTGCTCGACCGGCTCTGCAGGGTGTTCGAGGTCGAAGAGGAGGCATTCACCCACCAGTCTGCTCAGGAGCGTTCGCAAGCGATTGGCAACCTCCCGAGGGTCACGCGCATGATCCTGGACGAACTGGAAACCATGCCGGAATACGAACAGCTGCGCCTCTTGGCGGAGATCGTCGAGAAACGGATCAAGAACCTTGAACGGCAGATCGACGGGAAGCAGTAGAGTCTTTATACTCACTCCGTTGCCCGCCGGGCCATCTTCTGCTACCATGCTCCATCTACAACACCAGGGAGGGACCCGCCCATGAAGAGTGCACGCATCATGACCTCCGGCCAGGAATTCCCCATCGGGAAGATCCTCTGCATCGGCCGCAACTACGTCGACCATATCCATGAACTGGGCAACGAAGTGCCGACAGCGCCGGTGATCTTCATGAAGCCTGCCTCGTCGGTCATCGGCGAAGGCGAGCGGATCGTCATCCCCCCCTACTCCAGCGACTGCCACCACGAGGCCGAACTGGCGGTATTGATCGGCAAACCCTGCAAAAACGTGGCGCTGCCCGACGCACTGGCCTGCGTGGCCGGCTACGGGGTAGCCATTGACCTGACCCTGCGTGATGTGCAGGCGGAGCTGAAGAAAAAGGGGCTCCCCTGGGAGATCGCCAAGGGGTTCGACACCGCCTGCCCCCTCTCCACCTTTGTGCCGGCAGCGGCGGTCAGCAACCCCCAGGACCTCACCATCCGCCTCGACGTGAACGATGAGCTGCGCCAAAACGGTCACACCGGGCTGATGATCCACACGGTGACGGCCATCATCAGCCACCTCTCCACCATCTTCACCCTGGAACCGGGAGACGTCATCCTGACCGGCACCCCTGCCGGCGTGGGACCGATCGTCTCCGGCGACCGGCTGCATGCCGAGATCCCCGGCGTCGCAACCCTGCGGGTGGAAGTCAAATAATTCAAATATCAATATACTTGACTTTATTTTCCTGTGAAGGGTAGATTTGATGAAAGACTCTTCAAGGGGGAAACCAATGGAACCGAACAAGACATGCGAGGCATGCCAGGGGCTGATGGTCCTGCTGCCCGGCTGAGGGGGCCTCTTCTGGCGGTGCCAGAAGTGCGGCAGGAAGATTTCGTACCAGAGCGGAGACATGCAGGAGTTACAGGATGCTGCCAGCTGTGGCTGCGGTGATTGACACGGGAACGGGGGCGAAAGCCCTCTTTCCTTTTACTCTTTCCCCTATTCCAAATGGAGTCGTCTGCCACGACCTCGTTGAGACAATCGTCGCATGCAGCACTATATTGCCATAGAAGAATCAGGTTCATGTCCATGACGTGACGAGGGAGGTGGAGATGAAAACACTATTGTGCCGGTTTCTGTTTGTTGCGCTGGTGCTGCCGCAACTGACCGGCTGCATGGCCCACCAGCAACCGGGCAGCACTGCCGGCGCCGCCATGGGCGGGATTGCCGGAGTTATTCTCGATCAGCGCAACCCGTGGCGGGGAGGGATCATCGGCGCGACACTCGGTGCCATTGCGGGTGCCACCATCGCCGACATATCAGACCAGGCGGCACGCGAGGCCGCCTATGCCCAAAGACCGGTGGAGTACCGGACGGATAACCACCGGGCATACTACTACGCTGAGCCGCTCGGCTATGACCAGGAACGGCACTGTCGGAAGGTGAGAGAAAAAGTCTACGTGGACGGACGACTCTATAAGAAACGGACCATCGTCATCTGCGACCAGGGGCAGTACGAGCGGCCGAACTACCGATACGAGCGGCGCTATGACCGCTACGAGCGGGAGGACGATGACGATGACTGATCCCGGATCTTGCTGCAACGTGGGATAAAAAAAGGGCGGCCCGTGCCGGCCTCCCCGTCGTGCAACATCTTCGGTGTCAAGCCGCGTGGGCTTCCACCACTATTGGCGCCAGGTAGCTGCGCATTTTCTTGAGCGCCCCCTCTTCAATCTGTCGCACCCGTTCCCGCGAGATGGCAAAATGGTCGGCAATCTCCTGCAGCGTCAGCGGGTCTTCGGCAGTCACGCGCCGCTCGATGATGTACCGCTCCTTCTCGTTAAGCATCCCGAGGGCCTGGGTAATTTCGCGCTGCAGCCGGACCGACTCCTGGTGCTCGGCAAGGAGTTCCTCCTGACTCAACCGCTCGTCGGCAATGCTGTCAAGCAGAGTGCCCCCGTCGCGGCCCTCAATGGCGGCGTCCAACGAATACTCGCCGTGCATCCGCTGCTCCATCTCCACCACTTCCGACTCCTTCACGTCCAGGGTCAGTGCGGTCTCGTGCAGGTCATCGCTGCCAAGCGCGTTCTTGATGGCATTCTTGGCTTGGTTGAGCTTGAAAAACAGTTTTTTCTGGGCCTGGGTCGTGCCGATTTTGAGCAGACTCCAGGTGGACACGATGAAGTTCTGGATATAGGCCTTGATCCACCAAACGGCATAGGAAATGAGCCGGATACCCCGATGGGGGTTGAACTTGCGTACGGCCATCATCAGACCGATATTCCCTTCCTGGATCAGGTCAAGCATCTTCAGGCCATAGGCACGATACTCGGACGCCACCTTGACCACAAAACGAAGATTGGCCGTTATTAAGCGATGGGCGGATTCAAGATCCTTCTCCTCGTAGAACTTGATGGCCAGTAGCCGCTCCTCGTCAGCCGTAAGGATCGGGAACTTGCGAATCTCAGCAAGATACATGGTAAAACTGTCTGCAACAACCGGGAGTGTCATGGTCATGGGCGACACCTCAATCAAAAAATTTAGCACTCACCTCTAGTGAGTGCTAAAACTATAACAATGATTTTTCAAGATTTCAAGGGTATGAATTATTTCTTCTCATACATGAGAACGGTCATATCAGCACGTTTGGGAGCATACGCGAAGGTGATCTTTGTGCTTGCATCCTCCCAACGATAGGAAACCATGTGGGGAGCGCTGGAGTTGTCGAGAGCCCCGGCACCATAGGACTTTTTATGCTTTTTGAGGAGATTCTCGATGCCGGCCTTTTTCACATAGTTTGGATTAAAGGTGACAGACACCGCACTCAGGCGGTTATCCCGGAAGGCAAAGGTGCGTTGCTTCATCTCCTTGTTGGGAGCTGTCTGCTTATACAGCAGTTGGTTGCCCAACTTGGCGATTTCTCCTTTTGGATAGTTCTTCATGACCGCATGCAAATCGGCCCCCCACCTGGTCTCGGCATAACCTGCAAACAGACCGGCAGCCATTGCCGTCGAGAGCATGCCGAACACAAAGGCAATGATCATGAACCCTGCTGATTTCTTCATTGGATAAGAGCCCTTTCTTTTTATAAAATAGACTGTTATGACCATACAGGTGGAGGAGTTGAAAAGTCAAGATGTACCACTCTAATATACCGTGAAAAACCTTGCCCGGAGCCGTCCGATGTGATAAACCGGGATCATTTAAGGCTCAGATATTAACCTGATGGAGGTTATGCCGATGGACATCCGGATTCTCCCCCTTCCCGCGGATAAAATGAAAAGCAAATGTACTGATGAAAGTCAGCTTGGTTTTGGCAAACTTTTCACGGATCGGATGTTCATCGCCGAGTGGAAGGTTGGCCAGGGTTGGGTTGACGCCCGCATTGAACCATACGCGCCGTTTGTCCTTGATCCGGCCTGCCTGGTGTTCCATTACGCCCAGGAAATCTTCGAAGGGCTCAAGGCATACAAATGGTCAGACGGCACCATAGCCCTGTTCCGGCCCGAGATGAATGCCCGACGTTTTAACCTCTCTGCTGACCGGCTGTGCATGCCTGACGTCCCGGAAGAACTGTTCCTGAAGGGGACCGAGGAGTTGGTACGCCTCGAAAAGGACTGGATACCCACCTCTCCCGGCACCTCCCTCTATATCAGACCGACCATGATTGCCGTGGAGCCGGTCCTGGGGGTCAAGCCGTCAGACCATTACTACTTTTATATCATCATGTCCCCGGTTGGTGCTTATTACGCAGCCGGCTTCAACCCGATCAAGATCATGGTTGAAGATAAGTATGTCCGAGCCGTCCCCGGCGGGACAGGCGAAGCCAAGACCGGCGGCAACTATGCCTGCTCTTTGAAGGCGGGACTGGAAGCAAAGAAAAAGGGGTACGATCAGGTGCTCTGGCTTGACGGCATGGAACGCCGCTACATTGAGGAAGTTGGCGCGATGAACATGCTGTTCTCGTACGGCGACAAGGTGGTTACCGCTCCCCTCGAAGGCTCCATCCTGCACGGCGTTACTCGAGACTCGGTCATCAAGCTGGCGGACATGCTCGGCTTCACGGTGGAGGAGCGGAAAATAGATATCGACACCCTGATGGCCGATATACGCAGCGGTGCGGTCAAGGAGGCTTTCGGCAGCGGCACCGCCGCGGTCATCACCCCGGTCGGAGCCCTCGGTTACAAGGGCGAGTGCCTGACCATCGGCACCGGCGGGGTCGGAACGCTCACGCAAAAGCTTTACGACACCCTTACCGGTATCCAGTACGGCAAAATCGAAGACCGTTTCGGCTGGCTCCGAAAATTCAACTAAAACTGCCTGATAGGCATAACAGGCCCGGGACCACCATGAAGCACCCAAAAGAAGAGGCCAATCGACTCTGCGCTTCCTGTCGGCGGGTCTGCAAGCAACCGGCCCGGGCAGTCATTGCCTCCTGTCCCCGCTACTACCCGCGGCCCAAGATCAAAGGAAACGCCTGGAAGCAGCAGGAATTTCCGTTTATCGCCACATCCAACAAATCCTGATACCAAAAGAGGCGCTGCCGGAGCAGCGCCTCTTTTGGTAATACCGTTGTTGCCAAACAATCTCAATTTCCTCTCTCCCACGCTCCTTTGCGCGGCGTTGTATTCCGTTGCCCCCCCCCTGCCAGGAACGGATTGTATTCAGCCTGTGCCACATAGGTCTTCTTGACTGGTCGCAGTTCCGGCACCGTGATAAATTGATCCTGAGCCGGCTCTTTCTGATGGGCCACCGTATCCAGACTTACCGCTTCGGCCCGAAGTTCCCGCAACGTTGCATTCTTTATCACCTGCAGTTCGCTGCAACCGGTCAGAGTAACGAGACCGAGGACCATAATGAGAATCATTAACCGCTTCATAACACACCTCCGAAATGAACTAGTGTGCTTATTACCAGGAACGTGCCAAAACACATCACACGTAACTAGTTGTAATCGTTAATTCAATTACGGAGACCCCTCGATTTTCCTGTGCAACCTGTGAACAGAGGCCAGTTCTCAGACATCACGCTTCACCCAAGCCCTTTCAAACAAACCTGCTTGCCCGGCTGTTCAGTCTCGAAACAGAAAGATCCGCACATCCTTGACAGGACACATAGTGGTTCCTATGTTTGATGTAGATTGAGGGAGACCAAGGAGCAGACCATGATCAGACCGGAAAAGATGACGGTAAAAACCCAGGAAGCGTTAGCAGCGGCACACGAACTGTCTACCAAGCAGTCAAACGGGGCCATTGAGGCTGAACACCTGCTCTTGGCCCTTATTGACCAGGAAGGCGGCCTGGTTCCGGCGCTCCTGCAGAAGATCGGCGTAGCGCCGCTCGCTGTCCGCAATGCAGTTGAATCGGCCGTCAAGCGGCTGCCCCAGAGCAACGGCACAACAGCACAGGCCTACATTTCCGCGGCACTCAACCGCACCCTGGCGGCAGCCCAGAAGGAAGCCGACGCCATGAAGGACAGCTTTGTCTCGACCGAGCACCTGCTTTTGGCATTGTCCGAGGAAAAGGGAAGCGGGGCTGGACGCATTCTGGCAGAAAACGGGGTGACCCGGCCGGCCATCCTTTCGGCCCTCAAGGAGGTTCGCGGCGACGAACCGGTAACCGACCAGCAACCAGAGGACAAGTACCAGGCATTGACCAAATATGCCCGCGACCTGACCGATCTTGCCCGCAAGGGGAAGCTTGACCCGGTAATCGGCCGGGACGACGAAATCCGCCGGGTCATCCAGGTGCTGTCCCGACGGACCAAAAACAACCCGGTGCTGATTGGCGAACCCGGCGTCGGAAAGACGGCCATCGTTGAAGGACTCGCTCAGCGGATCATAGCCGGCGATGTCCCCGAACCGCTCAAAAGCAAGCGACTATTGGCACTCGACATGGGGGCACTGATTGCCGGGGCAAAATACCGCGGTGAATTCGAAGACCGATTGAAGGCGGTTATCAAGGAGGTGGAAAAATCAGAAGGGAGCATCATCCTCTTCATCGACGAACTCCACACCCTGGTCGGCGCGGGGGCAGCCGAAGGAGCCATGGACGCCTCCAACATGCTGAAACCGGCTTTGGCACGCGGCGAACTCCACTGTATCGGGGCCACGACGTTAAACGAGTACCGCAAGTACATCGAAAAAGACGCCGCGCTGGAACGACGCTTCCAGCAGGTTTACACCGGCGAACCGTCCGTGGAGGACACGATTGCTATTCTGCGGGGATTGAAGGAAAAGTACGAAAATTACCACGGCATCCGGATCAAGGACAGTGCCATCATTGCCGCAGCCACACTCTCCGACCGCTACATCACCGACCGCTTCCTCCCGGACAAGGCCATCGACCTGATCGATGAGTCGGCCTCCCGACTGCGGATCGAGATCGACTCCATGCCGACCGAAATCGATGAAGTAGAGCGAAAGATCATTCAGCTGGAAATCGAAAAACAGGCCCTGCTCCGCGAACAGGACCCCCATGCCCGGGAACGGCTAAAGAAACTGGCCGACGAACTGGAACAACTGAAGGCCCAGTCGGCCCAACTCAAGACCCACTGGCTGCAGGAGAAGGAGATACACGGGAGAATCAGCGAGCTGAAGAAACAGCTGGAAGAGAAGAAGGACGAAGCCAGAAAGACCGAACGGGAAGGGGATCTTGCCAGAACCGCAGAACTTCGCTACGGCGACATCCCTGCCATTGAAAAGCGGATTACCGAGTGCAAGGATGAACTGGAACAACGCCAGAAATCGGGGAAGATGCTGCCGGAAGAGGTCGATGGCGACATGGTTGCCGAAATCGTGGCCAAGTGGACCGGCGTGCCGGTCAACCGCATGCTGGAGACCGAAGCGGAGAAGCTGGTAAGCATGGAAAAACGGCTGCAAAGTCGGGTTGTCGGCCAGGACGAGGCACTGGTTCTGGTTGCCAATGCCGTCCGACGGGGACGAGCCGGCCTCTCCGACCCGAACCGGCCGGTCGGCTCGTTCATCTTCCTCGGCCCGACAGGTGTCGGCAAGACCGAAACCGCCAAAGCTCTGGCCCAGTTCCTCTTTGACGACGACCAGGCCATCATCCGGATCGACATGAGCGAATACCAGGAAAAGCATACCGTTGCCCGCCTCCTGGGCGCTCCCCCCGGCTATGTGGGATATGAGGAAGGTGGCCAACTGACCGAGGCAGTTCGCCGCCGGCCGTACTCCATCGTCCTCTTCGACGAGATCGAGAAGGCGCACCCGGAAGTATTCAACGTCCTCCTCCAAGTCCTCGACGACGGCCGCTTGACCGACGGCCAGGGGCGAACGGTCGATTTTCGGAATACGGTCATCATCATGACCAGCAACCTGGGGTCCCAATGGATACAGCAGTTCGGCGCCAGCGATTATGGCCGCATGAAGTCGATGGTATCAGAAACGCTGAAGGAGCATTTCAAACCGGAATTTCTCAACCGCATCGACGAGGTCGTAATTTTCCATGCCCTGCCTCTGGAGCAGATCAAGCGAATTGTCGACATCCAGCTTGCAGCCCTGGAGCAGCGGTTAGCCGAGCGTCATATCAACCTGCAGGTAACGGACAAGGCCAGGGAATACCTGGCCCGTGAGGGGTTCGATCCGCAGTACGGTGCCAGGCCACTTAAGCGGAGCATCCAGCGGCACATCCAGGACCCTCTGGCCTTGATGCTCCTGGACGGAAAATTCCTGGATGGCGATACGGTCAAGATCGATCTGGCAGTCACGGGCGAGAGCCTGGTTATCATGAAGCATCAAGCATCAGCTGTCTGTGACCAATAGCGATAGCAGTCAATCTACGGCCACGGACTGACCGTCCCAAGAGTATTTCCTTGCTCGTCAATGTGAAAAGGTGTATCCAATCCTTCCACCTTAAGCCAAAGGAGCAAGGAAATCGATATGGGCATCATCTCCAACACCGTTAGCATCTGTCAGTTTCAGGTTGTCGGCGAATTCCCTGCCGGCGATCTGTTCGAGTTTGCCTCAAACGGCCTTTCCCAACAGGCTTTCCGTTCCATCGAGAGCACCCTTGATGAACTTTCCTGCGGCTGGGCCAACCTTGATGACCACCAGCTCAGTGAATTTTCGACGACCGCCAGTTTCTGGCGTGACAACTATCTCGCGTTCACCCTTCGCCGGGACCAGAGAAAGATTCCCGCCTCACTCCTAAAGGCGTACTGCAGGGTTGCGGAAGAGGAGTACCGGGCCGAGCATCCGGGACTCCATCGGGTTCCCAAGCAGAAGCGCGAGGAGATCAAGGAAGCGGTCCGTCTGCGCCTGCTTGCCAGGACATTGCCCATCCCTGCCACCTACGACATGGTCTGGGACACCCGGAATCAAATCGTTACGTTTGCCTCTCTCAGCCAGAGCGTGACGGACCTTTTCGAGGAGGAGTTCAAGAAGACCTTTCCGGGCTTGCGCCTGGTCCTGGTACACCCGATGGCACGGGCCGGCAAACTGGTCCCGGAGGAGCTGCAACAATCGTTAGAGCAGGCGAACCTAGCTACCTCACCGGCAATTCTCGACCAGATCCGGAGCAATCAGTGGTTGGGACAGGATTTTCTCCTCTGGCTCCTCCATCGGAGCATGACCGGCACTGGCGAGTATCGCGTCAACCAGCCGGGTTCGATCGGAAACGGAGAGTCCTTTGCCGCCTATCTGGACGACCGCCTGGTCCTGATGAGCGCCACCGAGGAAGGGGCTCAGAAGATGACCGTGGCTGGGCCACAGGGTCGTTTCGGTGAGGTACATACCGCCTTGCAGAACGGCAAGAAGATCACCGAGGCCACTATCCATCTGGAGCAGGAAGAAAATAGTTGGAAACTCACCCTGAAAGCGGAACGATTCTATTTTGCCTCGTTCCGTTGTCCACCGGTTCACCTGGAAAAAGACAATACTGTTGACCAAGCCAGCGAGCAGGAAGCCGTTTTCTACGAGCGGATGCATCTTCTCGAAACAGGCCTGCAGCTGTTCGATTCGCTTTTTGCCGAATTTCTCGGAAATCGTTTGGGGAGTGGCTGGGCTGCGATAGCGGCGGAAATCCAGACCTGGCTGGCACGCAACGAATAATTCGCGTTTGAGGAGTTGATGTGGAGTCGGGAACTGTTGGCAGAGGCTCAGGATGGAGTGCAGCAGGCATTGCGCCTGTTTCAGGGCTCACTCCGCTCCGCATCAAGAGAGAGCATGACGATGTCCACGCGACGGTTCTTGGCCCGTCCATCGGCTGAACCGTTGTCGGCAACCGGACGAAATTCACCAAAACCGGCGGCAGATACCTTGGCAGGATCAAAGTTTTCGTTGTTGATCATGTAGTGAACAAGATTGGTTGCCCGGGTCGTGGAAAGCTCCCAGTTGGACTTGAACGTCGCCGTTCGTATCGGCACATTATCCGTATGTCCCTCAACCCGGAACTGGTTTTCGTAGGGGGTCAACGCTTCAACAACCCGTGCCAGGATCGGTACGGAACTCTGCTTGATGACAGCGCTTCCCGAATCGAAGAATCCCGCCTCCTTCAGACTCACCACTAATCCCCGCTGGTTTATGGAAACCGATACCTCCTCATTGGCGCCGTGCATCATCAAATAGGCTTCGAGGGCTGTCTTGATTTCTCTGAAATCCTTTTCCACCGCTTTGCCACGGCCCTTCCCCTCGGTCTTCACACCGCGCATCCTCGGCGCCGGCTTGATGGCTTCCGGACGCAGGGAGGGAATGATGCTCATGTCCATAGATTGGATGACAGCAGGTTTGGGAGCGGCGCCGGAAAGGGTTGAAACACCGAATGATTCCCGAAGCGAGGCGATCACTTCTTCCACCTTTTTTTTGTCAGTTTGTGACATGGCATACAGCGTCACAAATACGGCAAACAAAAGAGTGATGAAGTCGGCATAGGAAACCAGCCAGCGTTCGTGGTTCGGTTCTTTTTCGTGCTTTTTTTTCCTGGCCATGATCCCTGCTACTTCTTCTCTGGTCCGTGGGAAGGGAGGAACGACTTGAGCTTTTGCTCGATAAAGTGTGGATTCTCACCGTTCTGGATGGCAATGAGCCCTTCAACCACCATACTCCGGCGCAGCAGCTCGTCTTTGATACGATGCTTGAGCTTGGTACCGATGGGAAGACAGACGATGTTAGCCGTCAACAGGCCGTAGATGGTAGCGACAAAAGCGACGGCGATACCGGCCCCCAGTTTCGATGAGTCGGAAAGGTTGCTCATGACGTGAATAAGGCCGATTACGGCACCGATAATACCGATGGTCGGGGCATAGCCGCCAGCCGCCTCGAAGAACTCGGCACTCCCCTTCTCGTGCTCCTCGTACGATTCGATCTCGATCTCCAGGGTTTCTCGCAGTTTTTGGGGATCTATCCCGTCCACTACCAGTGAAATACCCTTTTTGGTGAAGGGGTCCTTGATCGTCTGGGCTTCCTGCTCAAGGGAAATCAGACCGTTACGCCGCGCCTTGGCCGCGTAGTTGATCATATCCTTGATGATCGTTTCCGGCTTGTCTTTCGGCATCAGGAAGGCCTTGGGGATATCCTTGAACGCCTTCATAACCACCGGAAAGGGGAAACTGACAAAAGCAGCGCCAAAGGTACCGCCGAGGACGATCAAGGCTGCCGTTGGCTGGATGAGGGCCTTGACATGAAGCCCCTCGAGAAGAGCGCCGCCAATTATTGCCCCAAAGCCGAGGGCCAGACCGATAATGGTAGTAATATCCATAGGGTATCAACACGCCTCAGAAGTGAATTTATTCGTCATAGCCAACCATGATCCGTTTCGCCCCGACCCTGGACCGGAGGAGATATTTTCTGCCCGGCACCGCATTGCTTCTGCGTGCTATCCTGGCCTGCATGACAACCATCCGCTCAATGATGACCGATACCCCTTCTTTCACCAGATAGCGGTTACCATTGAGAAGCGTGAGATGGGTCTCCGGCCCCTCTTCAATGAGTTCGATCAACTGGGGATTCAGATAAAACTCACTGCCATTGATCCTCGTCAGCCTGATCATCGCCCCTCCAGAAACCGTTTAATTAATACTGTCCCAGTAAGAAAAGACTCGTCCTCCACCAAGACCATCGCGATAGCCGCTACCCGCAATGATCCTGTCCTTGTGAACAGCTTCTATCACTTGAGATAATCCAACAGGGAAATTTGCGAGATTTTGGCCGTCGCCGACAGGGCTGCCTCAAAGGCGGTCTTTTGCTGGGTCAGCTCTGTCGCGGCCTTGATCATGTCCACGTTCTGGATGTTTTCGACCAGAGTCTGAACGGTATTCTTGTTGAGCGCAATCATCTTTTCCGCACTGTCCAGCCGCACAATCCTCCCCGCGACATCGCTCCGGGCATTGGCGATCTGGTTCGACGACGTGTCGATCTGTGTCGCTGCCGCCTGGATTGCCGGTACATTATTGGCACTGATGGCGGCAGTGAGGTTATCGATCTGCTGAAGGATGTTCACCCCCCCGCCTGCGCCGGTCAGAAGCGTATCGCCAGTGACATTGATGGCAACCTGGGAGTTCTTGTCGATATTGACGTTGATGGGGTCGGTTGTCCCATGATAGGCATTATCCGGCGCATTAGGCGGGTTAAACGGTGGAATGGAGTCCTTGAAGCCGCCGAATATATACTGATCCCCGAGCTGGGTATTGCCCAGGCTCACCAGTTGCTTCTTGATCTCGTTCAGCTGGGAAACGGCAGTGGCCAGAACGGTCGGGTCGCTGCTGCCGCTCCCGATGTTGGCGGCAACCGACTTGGCCTGTTTCACCATGGTGGAAATCCCGACTAATGCGGTGTCACTAATGTTCAACCAAACCTTAGCCTTATTGATGTTTCCGGAAAACTGCTCACCTGATTTCAATTGACCTTCGAGGTCAAGGAGCTGGCGGGTCGCTATCGGGTCATCAGAAGGGTTGTGGATGTTGGTGCCGGAGGCAATCTGCGCCTGCAGCGAATCCAGCTTGACCCGGTTCTGCTGAAGATTGTAGACCGAATTATCGGCTGTCATATTTGGTGTCACACGCATGGCTGTCCTCCTTCTTAGCGAACCAGTCCGAGAATGGTGTCCATCATCTGGGTCGCCGTCGAGATCAGGCGCGACGACCCTTCGAAGGATTTCTGGTATTTAATCAGATTTGTCAATTCCTCGTCCAGGGAAACGCCGGAATTGGATTCCCGCAGGTTATTCAACTGGCGCAGGAAACTGCCGCCATTCGTCGAGGCGTTGGTGGCATCCTGCTTCAAGATCCCCACATTACTGACCAGTGTACTATAGTACCCTCCAAGGGTACTACTGCCGCTGTTGAAGGATACCGAAGCCGACTGCAGACCGGCGATATTCAGGGCAATAGTATTGTTTGCCCTTCCGCCGACAGCAGGGTCCACATTGGCGGCGGCAATGGCATCAAGATTGGTTTTGAGGGTATTGTTGATATCAATGTTGGCGCTGTAATTGGCAAAGGCTGCCGGCGCTGCCGGTAAAGGTCCGGCTGCGGCAGGGGTGAAGAAGTTATTTCCTGTCGCGCTGTTCAGGCCAAACCCGGCGGCATGCTGGGTATTCACCTGGTTTGACAGGTTATAGGCCAGTTCGTCGACGCTGTTCAACAGACCCGGAATGATCTGGTCACGCACCTTCAACACACCACCGATCTGACCAAGACTGTTGTCAGCCGGCTTTGTTGCGTCGTTGGGGCCACCGATTGTTGCCGTCACCCTGGTATCCGCTGCAGGATTGGTAGCCGGGGGAGGATTGCCGATGGCAGTGATATAGATATCGTTCAGTGGGGCCTTTGGTCCCACTACGTTATCCGCATAGACAGTGGCATACTGGCCGCCATTGACGAGCACTTCGCCCCCACCCGCACCTGCTGGATCAGGTAGTTGTATCTTGAGGGTACCGTCAGGGTTCTCCTGGTAGGTAATACCCGTTTTTTGGGCCAACAGGGTTACCAACTGATCCCGCTGATCCCTCAGTTCATTGGCATTGGTTCCCAATCGTTCCGTCATCAGGATCTGAGTATTCAGCGAGGCGATGTTTTTTGCCTTGTCCGTGATATCGGAAGTTATGGAGCCAAGGGAGTCGTCGGCAAACTTCTGGGCCGTCTTCAAGCTGGCGTTCGTCTGGTGAAAGGTGTCGACCAGAATCTGGGAGCGGGCCAGCAATGCCTGGCGCTCGGGGCCGCCGGACGGATTGACCGATAGATCCTGCCAGGCGCCAAAGTATTTTTGGACCGCGTCGCCGAGCCCGTTGGCAGCCAGCTCGTTAAACAAAGGCTCTACCTGGCTCATTGCTTTCTGACGGGCCAGTGCCTGCTGTTGACTGCTGTTGGCATCGACAATCTGCCGCTGGAGCAGTGCATCGTAAGAACGTTGCACCGATGCCACATTGACGCCGGTCCCCAGTGCAAAGCCCCTGGAAGTGATGGTCGGTCCGGTTTCAAACTGCGTGATCTGGCGGGAATAGCCAGCCGTATTGACATTGGCCATGTTCTCGCTGGTCACTTCGATTGCCAGCCTGCTCGCTGTTACGCCGGTAACCCCGACATTGAAGATATCGTTGACGCCCATTCAAGCCTCCCTATTAACCAGCCGTACGCCGTTAGAACCGTCAAGCAGCTTGCCCTGGTCACCGTAGGTGGTACGACGGGTGGTCATGACCGATTTGAAGAAGTCCAGCGCATTGTTGACAGCCTGAAGTCCACCGGAGAGCAGTTCACGGTTGAATTCCAGCAGCCTGTTCACCAGTTCCCCCCGCTCCATGAGTCTCGCCCGCAACTCTTCCAACACCGCTCGATGGGGAAGCGCCAGAAGGGGGATGATCAGGGACAGGGTTGCACCGTCCCGGAGCCCGGCCTCGCGGGCCAGGCGGGCCAGGATACGACGGATGTCGCTGGCAGCCGCTTCCAGTCTGCCCAACAGGTCGCGAATCCGGCCGGCCAGCTCTTCCACACGATCGCCCTGCAGTTGGGCAACGTTCTGCTGCTCTTCTTCGAGAAGCTGCAACAGCTCCTGGACGATCCGGTCGTTTTCCGTCAAGGAATTGATCAACTCCAGGACACTCTCTGCCATGTTCAATCTCCTGCAGGAAGCGGGCTGTTACCGCTTTCGTTTTTCACACCCGGGCGCTGCTTAATATCCGGCTGTTTAATCAGCTGCGCCTCGATCATTTTTGCCAACCCCAGCCCCCCCCGTTCGACAACCGCCTTGACATATTCCTGGTCCAGCATTGACCGGTAAATCTCGTCGCTCTGCCCCTTACCGGCAAGCATATCCTTGCCAACCGTCTCCCGCATCGACTTAAGCATCATCCCGACGAAGAGGCCCTCGAACTCACGGGCCGCCTTCCGGGCCGCGACCTTATCCTTATCGGTAACCGCACCTCCTACCTTGAGCTGCTGCTGCGGAAGCGGAGAAGTAATGAGTTCTGTCCTGTCCATAGGCACGCTCCGTCAGAGAATTGTGAGTTCGGCTTGCAAGGCCCCTGCTGCCTTGATCGCCTGCATGATGCCGATCAGATCCCTCGGGGAGACCCCAAGGGCGTTCAATGCCTTCACCACGTCACTGATCGTGGCTCCTTCGCGAACCAGGGCGAGTCCGCCGGTCTCCTCGGTCACCTTGATCGTGGTGCGGGGCACCACCTTGGTCTCACCGCCGCTCAGCGGTGGAGGCTGGGAAACCTCAGGCCGCTCCTTTATCAGGAGGGTCAGGTTGCCGTGGGAAATGGCCACGGTGGCTATCCGCACATTCTCCCCCATGACGATGGTCCCGGTCCTCTCGTTCATGACCACCCGTGCAGGCGTGTCAGGTCTGACGTCCAGACGCTCCAACTCGGCAACGAACTCCACGGTCCGGCCACTGTACCGCGCCGGCGGCTGCAATTCAATAGTGCCGGCATCGGCGCAGACCGCCACCCCATTGTCTTTGAACGCCTCGTTGATGGTTGCCGCAATCCTTGCTGCGGTCGTAAAATCGGCACGGTTCAGGTTGAGACGCAGCTTGCTCCGTTCGGCAAGTACGTTCGGCAACTCCCGTTCGACCAGGGCACCTTCCGGTACCCTCCCGGCAGTGGGGTGGTTCTTCTGGGCAGTGGCAGCCTGTCCGCCATAGGAAAAGGAATTGGTCAATACCGGCCCCTGCGCCACGGCATACACCAAGCTGTCCGCCCCCTTCAACGGAGTCATGAGCAAGGTCCCTCCGGCCAGGCTCTTGGCATCGCCGACCGATGATACCAGGACATCCAGCTTGGTCCCCTGCTTGGCGAACGGCGGCAGGGTCGCAGTCACCATGACCGCTGCCACGTTCTTGATGGTGAGGTCTCCCCGATTTACCGTGACACCCATCCGCTCCAACGCATTGACCAAAGATTGAGTCTGCACCTTTGCCTGGTCGCTGTCGCCACTGTTATTCAACCCCACCACCAGCCCGTAACCGATCAACTGGTTTTCCCGCACTCCGTCCAGGGCTGCCACATCCTTGATCCTGGAGGCATGGGCAAGGGCTGGCAGCAACAGGAACCCAAGCACAATTGTCAGTGCAAATTTTTTCATCGTGTACGCTATCTTTTCTCGCTTCACGTCTCGCATCTCGTGTCTCACGTTTAGAACGGCCAGATCTTGCTGAAGATGGTCGTCAGCCACCCCGGCTTCTGTTGGTCGCTGATAATGCCGTTGCCCGCATAGGTGATCCGGGCATCGGCAACCTGGGCCGAACTGACGATGTTGTCGGTGGATATATCCCTGGAGCGCACCGTTCCTTCCACGATAATCAGCTGGTCCTCGTTGTTCACCTGTACATTGCGGCGACCGGCAATTTTGAGATTGCCGTTGGGAAGCAATTCAACCACCTTGGCGGTGATGGTGGCACTCAGATTTTCCTTGCGGGTCGTTGAACCGGTACCGTCGAATTTCTGATCACTGCTGGCACTGATGAGGTTGGCCAGGTCCATCCAGTTCCTGATTCCGGTCATATTGGTTTCGAGCCCCAGCAGCTTGGGAATGCCGGCAGTCGTGCTCGCCTTGCGGCTGGTGCCGGTGCTTGCCTGCTTGCTGGCGCTCGCCTGTTCGACAATGAGAATGGTGACGATATCACCCTTGCGGCGGGCCTTGTGGTCCTCCACCAGTCCTGCCGATGATGCCTGCCAGATGGAACCGTTCGCATAGGAAACAGCAGGCGGTGGCAGCTGTTCATCGAAGGTGGGTGTCCGCACCTCGCTTTTTTGATACGTGCATGCCGTAAGCAGGAGGCATGCAGCCACAAACAGATTCTTCAGGGTGTACATCGTTTTCTCCTGCATCTGCGTCAGGTCAGAAGTCGACCCGAACCGTACCGGCATCCACTATCCTTGCCGGGAAATCCTTATTGGAACCAATGTTTTGTACCGTGATCAGCTCGCCGGCAGTACCGGCCCCTTTTGCCCGGCCGGTAGTGGTAATACGCAGAGCGGGACTTTCCAGGAGCACCGTCACCAACTGGCCCGACTTGACGAGCGGAATCCGCTCAAGATAGTCGGTTCGAAGCGGTGTATTGCCACGCATCCCGACCCTCACCTTAAGCCCCACCACGTCGGCAGCAGTCCTGGCCACCTTTCCACCGCTTGCCGCCAGATCACGTTTCTGAACCGCCACATCTGCCAGCGTCAAAATCTCGCCACTCTCAACCGGTCGCGTCGTCACCACCAAGTCGACAAGGGCCTCCACATCCACCATTACCGGCACGTTCTTCACGACCCTGTCATTGACCCGGACGATCAGGGCCAGGCTCGCCTGCCCCCACCCTTCCCACTGGCGTGGAGCGCTCACCTCATAGTTCACATTCCCTTCCGGGAGAGCAAGATCACCGTAAAAACCGACCTTTTTTACGTTCACCTCAACACCGAGGCCAACCGTCCGCTCACGAATAAAGTCAACGATAATCCGTCGAACCTCGGCCTCCTTCACCACCTTACCAGGCCCAGCAGGAGCGGTGTTCGTACAGATGACACTGCACAAAACAGCAATGAGAATGCAAACGAGTCTTTTCATGGTCACACCCTTAACACCGCCAAAGCGTGCCGTACGGTCAGTCAAAAACCGTCGCTGCCCGCCCGTTCATCATTCCTAGCGGCGCAGGTTATTGGCCTGCTGCAGCATTTCGTCCGCAGCCTGCACCGCCTTGGAATTCACCTCATAGGCACGTTGGCCCACGATCATGTTGACCATCTCCTCCACAACACTCACGTTGCTCATTTCGATAAAACCCTGGGAAAGTGTGCCGATTCCGGTCTGCCCGGGCGTGCCGGTGGTGGCGACGCCTGAAGCATCGCTCACCTGGAGCAGGTTGTGACCAATGGCAGAGAGGCCGGAGGGGTTGGAAAAGGTGGCCAGTTGAAGGTTACCGACTGTGGTCGGGGTATTCTGCCCAGCCTGCATGACGGAGACAGTGCCATCGTTGCCGATGGTTATCTTGGTCGCATTATTGGGGATGACCACGTTGGGAAGAACCGGATAGCCGTCCGCATTCACCATCCTCCCCTGGTTGTCCTTCTTGAAGGCTCCGGAACGGCTGTAGGCCGTTGTCCCGTCCGGAAGCTGAATCTGGTAGAAACCATCTCCTTCAATGGCAACATCCAGCTCGTTACCGGTCTGATTGATGTTGCCCGGCGTAAAGATCTTGGTGACGCTGGCCGGCTTGGCACCAAGTCCCACCTGGATACCGGTCGGAATCTGGGTCGCATTGGTGGACGGGGCTCCCGTAGTCTTCAGGGATTGATACATCAAATCCTGGAAGTCGGCCCGGCTCTTCTTGAAACCGGCAGTGTTGACGTTGGCCAGGTTGTTGGCCACCACGTCGATATTGAGTTGCTGAGTCTGCATCCCCGAAGCTGCGGTCCACAGTGCCCTGATCATGGGAAAACCTCCGTTAATTGTTTGAGTAGTTGAGTGATTAAGTGGTCGAGAGCGGTACACAGGCTGTTACCCACTCAACAACTCACCAGTCCTTTATACCCTGCCGATGTCGTTGGCAGCCTTGCCGGCTGCGTCGTCGTAGCTCTTGACCACCCGCTGGCAGGCCTCGAAGTAGCGGTTGGCCTCTATCATCTGGACCATTTCCTGAACCACACTGACGTTGGAATCCTCCAGATGTCCCTGCCTGACCGAAGCCGTGCGCACCGGTTGCGGGGCAGCCTGGGGGTCGGCGGGAACGAACAGCGCACTCCCCGCCTTCTGGAGTGCGTACGGTTTGGGAAAATCGACAACTTCCAGTGTAGCAACCTGCTCGCCATCAACCATAACCTCGCCACGGGCACTGACCTCGACCCTGCTGCCATTTATGGTGACCGGTCCGCCACTGCCGACGACCTCATACCCGTCATTGGTCACAAGCCGACCGGCGGCATTGCGCTGAAAATTCCCCTGACGGGTATAGGCACGCCCCTGAGGGGTATTGACCGCGAAGAAACCGTCACCGTCAATGGCAAGATCAAGGGTGTTGCCAGTCTGCTTGACCGGACCGGCACTGTAGTCGGTAAAGTAGATATTATCGGCCTGCACCAGCCCGGCCTTTTCCGGCGCTTCACCTGCACGCAGCGCCAGCAGGCTCTCAAAGGCAACCCGGTCCTTTTTGAACCCTGCCGTATTGGCGTTGGCCAGATTGTTGGAGATGACGTCCAGACGTCGCATTGCTGCAAGGTTGCCCGAGAGCGCCGTATACAACCCACTGTTCATAAAGACCTCCTTCGTCGGCTTCCGGGTAGAGGACAACAACCTCGGACCCGGTTCTGCTATCGGTGCGGCTTCATCTTGGTGCGCAGGCGCAGGATTGCCTGGCTGTGGAGCTGACAGATGCGGGATTCGGTAAGACTGAGCACCGCACCGATCTCCTTCAGGTTGAGCTCTTCGTAGTAATAGAGCGTGACGACAATCCGTTCCTTCTCCGGGAGTGTATCGATCGCCTCCGCCAGCAGTTCAACGGTTTGTCGCTGCATCAGCTGGTTCTGGGGATTATCGATCGCCTTATCCTCGATGACATCCAACAGACCGAACGGGCTCCCGTCCTCGTCCTCCCAGGAATCATCCAGGCTTACCACCGACAGAAAGTGTAACTTCTTCCAGGAGCCGGAAGTACTCATGCAACTCTATCCCCATCGCCTTGGCCACTTCCTCGCTGGAAGGGTTTCGCCCCAATTGCTGTTCAAGGATCGCGAACGCACGCTCCAGACGCTTGAACTTGTCGCGTAGCGACCGGGTCAGCCAATCCTGGGCGCGGAGCTCGTCCATGATGGTTCCTCTGATACGCTGCTCCACAAAGGTTTTGAACTGAACACCACGGGTCGGGTCGAAACGCTCGGCAGCCGTTATGAGCCCGACAATGGCGGCACTCATCAAGTCATCCCGATCCAGGTGCGGGGGGAGTTGTGAAGCGATCTTGCCGACCAGGAACTTGACGAGAGGGAGGTGTGATACGATCAGTTCGTCGCGACTGGCGTTGGCTGCACGCTGTGATTCTTCTTGGTAGGCCTTGACCACGCAGTTCATAACATCTCCAATCCCAGTGCCGGAGCAAATTTCTGGCGAAAGAAAAACTGAATATTCCCCTTCACCCGCGTGTCGCGTTCGCTTTCCAGGACCCGACGAGCCAGACTGGCAAAGCATTTGGAGGATTGGGCCTCGGGGAACAGATCGCAGACCGCCCGTTGCCGTTTCACCGCCTCAACGAGCTTCTCGTCCCAGACCACGCACCCGAGATAATCGAGTGATATGTCCAGAAACCTGCTCGTCACATTTGACAGACGGGCAAAGACCTCCAGGGCATCGCCGGTGTCGTTCACCATATTGACCAGCACCTTGAAATAGCGCTCGCCGTAGCGGGTGGCCAAGAGCTTGATGAGGGCATAGACGTCCGTGATCGATGTGGGTTCCGGAGAAGCAACCACGACAATCTCCTGGGCCGCGGTATTGAAATAGGTCACGTTTTCCGAAATTCCGGCCTCGGTATCGATGATGGCGATATCGAAACTCTCTTCCAGGCTGTCCAGTTCGTCCAGCAGCTTGATCCGTTCATTCTGGCCAAGACTGGTATATTCCTGCACCCCGGAACCGGCCGGAACCAGTTTGATACCTGCCGGCCCCTGAAGGATTATCTCTCCCAGCCCCATCTCGCCGGACAGGACATGGTTCAGGTTATGGGCCGGCGACAGGCCGAGCAGGACATCGATGTTACCCACCCCCAGATCGGCATCGATCACCAGCACGCGCCGACCGAGCCTGGCCAGGCTGATCGCCAGATTAACCACCATATTGCTCTTGCCGACCCCCCCCTTACCGCTGGTAACCGCAATGACCCGCACCCCTTTCTGTCCGACCGACTCCGGAGCACGGGGCGTGACTATCGTCCCCGACTTCTTGGAACGAGCCAGCTTACGCAGGGTATTGGCCTGATCGTTTGGCACCTTGGTCCCACTCATCTATGGCTTCTCTCTCAAGATAAGGTTTGCCAGCCGCCGAGGGCTTGCCACCACGATATCTTCCGGCACCATCTGGCCGTTGGTGAAGTAGGAAAGGGGCAGTTTATGACGAACATGCGTATTGACGATGCAACCGAGGGTTTCGCTTTCGTCCAGCTTGGTGAAAAGGACCCTGTTTACCGCGAGCCCACTGAACCGGCTGACGATATCGTCCAGTTCCTTGTCCTTGGTGGTTGCCGACAGACAGAGATGGATCTCTACCCCCTGCGCCGAGTTAAGGAACGATCTTAGTTCTTCAAGCTTTTCCTGGTCCTTGGGGCTGCGGCCGGCAGTATCGATCAGGATCAGATCCTTGTCGCGATGGGTCTCCACGCAGCTCTTGAGCTCGTCGGGAGTGTTGGCAACGTCAATCGGAATATCCATGATCCTGGAATAGGTTTTGAGCTGTTCGACAGCCCCCACCCTGAAGTTGTCGATCGTTACCAGCGCTACGTTCGCCCCTTTGTGCATTGCGTAGTGTGCTGCCAGCTTGGCAGTGGTGGTGGTCTTGCCGACGCCGGTCGGGCCGACGAGCGCGATGATCCGCGGCGAATCCTTGCGCAGGCGTAGCGGCCCGGTGCACTTGATCGTATTGGCAAAGGCCTCGAACATGGAGTAGCGAAGTTCCTCCATATCCTCGCCCCGCTCCGCAGTGGGCCGAATATAGTCGATCAGCACCGCCGCTGCGTCATCGGCCACGCCGCCCGACTTGAGCTCTGCGGCAAGCCGTTCCAGATTGCTTTGATACTCGCCGCCAAGCTCGTCAGCGTCTATCGATTCCGCCCCCCCCCGCTCTTCCCGGGGAAAGGTAACCGGCACGACACTGCGCTTTTCACGGGTCGTAACCACATTCATCAGGTACTTTTTGATGTCGTCCAGGTCTTCCTTGGAAAAGCGTGACGCAACGGCACCGGGCACGGCAGCAGGTGAAGTTGGTACGATAGCGGGTTCCACCACCGCTGCAGAGCCCGCAGGAGGATCGGCAGGTACCGGCTCACGGGTGGTAAGTTTTTCGACCTTGTCCCTGAGTTCGCGCAGTTCTCTGGCCAGGGGGCCCAGCATGGAATTCTGAAACTCTTCCCTGGTGGAAAGTTCGCGCGCCTCTTTCTCCCGATAGGGATTGGCCCGTGGCGTTGCCGGGCGTTGGTCGAGTGCCGCAGTGATCTCGAAATACGGCTTGGAGAAGATCCCCATGATCCCCTTCTTGCGCTCCTTGCGCGAAGAGAGAATCATGGCGTCGGCCCCCAGCTCGGCCTTGACCATCTTGAGGGCCTCAGCCATGTCACCGGCACGGAAGGTCTTAACTAGCATGGATGCTTACCACCCCCAGGGATTGAATTTTGACGTGCGGTGGAATCTCGTTGTGGGACAGTATGGTGAGGTTCGGGATGAACCGCTCGGTGAAGCGCTTCAGATGCCGCCTGACGTTGGGTGATGCGATCAGGACCGGCTGGGTTCCTGACTGATCGAACTGCGCCATGGTCTGGCGCACTGCCCCTAGCAGCTGTTGGGCAACCGCCGGTTCGATAGCCAGGTAACTCCCCTGTTCCGTGACCTGGACCGCTTCGGCCACGATCTCCTCCACCTCGCGGTCGAGGGTGATAATGCACAGGAGATCGTCCTCTCCGGTGAACTGGTCGACGATCACCCGGCCCATATTCTGGCGCACGAACTCGGTCAGGACATCCGCATCCTTGGTTATGGCAGCGTAATCGGCCAGGGTCTCCAGGACGGCACGGAGATCCCTGACGGAAACCTGTTCCTTCAGGAGGTTCTTCACCACCCTGAGGACCGTTCCCAGATTGAGGAGGTTCGGCACCAACTCTTCGACCACTTTCGGAAAGTTTGTCGCCACGTTGTCGAGCAGTTGCTGGAGTTCCTGGCGGCCCACCAGTTCGTGGCCGTAGCGCTTGATGATCTCGCTGACATGGGTGGCGATGACCGTCGCATTGTCCACCACCGTATACCCGGAATGCTGGGCCTGTTCCCTCTCGCTTCCCTTGATCCAGAGCGCGGGAAGGCCAAAGACCGGCTCGGTGGTCTTGACCCCTTCCACATGGCCCGACACAGCCCCGGAATCCATGGCCATATACTGGCCGGCCATCTCTCCGCCGCCGACCCTGGCCCCACGGATAAGGATGTTGTATTCGTTGGGCTTGAGCTGCAGGTTGTCGTGGATATGGACCGGAGGCACAATGAACCCCATCTTCTGAGCACACTGTTTCCGGATATTGCGAATCCGCTCCAGAAGTTCTCCCTCCTGGGCCGCATCGACCAACGGTACAAGGCCGTAACCGACCTCCAGCTCCAGCATCTCCAGCGGCCGGATGGCGGTGACCTGTTCGGCGACCTCTTCCCGCGATATCCCTTCGGGAAGCGCCATCAACTCTTCCGCCACCTCCTCCTTCCGGCTGCTGGACATCTTTGCCAGGAGGAAGGCAACACCGGAGAGAAGGAAAAAGGCAACGTGGGGGAGTCCGGGAATCAGGGCAAAGGCGAACATGACCCCGGAGACAACGTAATACGCCTTGGGGTAGTTGAAGATCTGGCCGGCAATCTCGCGGCCGAAACTGTTTTCGTCGGCCGACCTGGTGACGATGATACCGGCTGAGGTGGAGATAATGAGTGCCGGAATCTGGGCAACGAGCCCTTCCCCGACGGTAAGCAGGGTATAGTTCTGTAAAGCCATGTCCAGCGGCATCCCCTGCTGCCAGACGCCGATGATGAAGCCGCCGAAGATGTTGACCAGCATGATGATGATGGCTGCGATCGCGTCACCGCTCACGAACTTGCTGGCACCATCCATGGAGCCGTAAAAATCGGCCTCGCGGGATATTTTCGACCGCCGCTCCCGTGCCTCTTTTTCGTTGATCAGACCACTGGACAGGTCGGCGTCAATGGCCATCTGCTTGCCGGGCATGGCATCCAGGGTAAACCGGGCCGCGACCTCGGCCACCCGGCCGGAGCCCTTGGTGATGACCATGAAGTTGATGATCACCAGGATCAGGAACACAACCGCGCCGACTACATAGTTGCCACCGACCACGAACTGGCCGAAGGCCTTGATGACCGCCCCGGCCGCCTCTGCCCCTTCGCTGCCATGGAGCAGGATGAGGCGGGTGGAAGCGATGTTCAGGGCGAGACGATACAGGGTGGTAAGGAGCACTACGGACGGAAACACCGAGAAATCGAGGGGCTGTGTTGTATAGAGACAGACAAGGAGAATGGCCAGGGCTGCGGTAATATTGGCCGCCAAAAAGATGTCGAGGATGAATGGCGGCAGGGGGACGATCATCAGGGCCAAAACGCCGATAACCCCAACCGCCATGTAGATGTCGGCATTGTTCCGGAAGGGGTTGACGTTTATGACCTCGGCCGTCGGGTTAGCCATTGCTTCGTTTCCTTGGGATAATCGGGCGATATTCAGCGCAAGGAGACGTGTGCAACGGGTGTGCCACCCGGCACGGCAGGTTCGGAACAACGGTGGGAGGCTGTAACGCGGCGAATGTACCGAATTAATGGCCACGTCCCTGGTTTACGGGGAGGGGAAACGGACTGTCATCCGGGATGGCGACGGCATTTTGAAAACAATGGGGTCAATGTTTTGACTAGCGCCAGCAGGAGATCAGATTTTCCCTTTGAGGCTGAAGACATAGGCGAGTACTTCCGCAACGGCAGCATAGAGGGATTCCGGGATCTCCCGACCTTCTTCTACTTGTGCATACAGTTCTCTGGCCAAAAACCGGTTCTCAACCAGCATGACCTTGTGTTCCCGGGCGATTTCCTTCATCTGCTGGGCCATGTAGTCCACCGCCTTCACGAGAACCACCGGAGCAGCCATGCTGTTTCGTTCGTACTTCAGGGCAACGGCATAATGGGTCGGGTTGGTGATGACCACGTCGGCCGTGGGAACGATCTTCCGCATCCGCCGCCTCGCCTGGGCATACCGGAGTTGCTTGATCTTCGCTTTGACCCGCGGATCGCCCTCGGTATCCTTTGATTCCTGCTTCACTTCCTGCTTGGTCATCTTCAGATTCTCGATGAAGCGCCACTTGACCCAGGCCAGGTCGAAAATCGACAGAACCAGCAGTACACCGCAGGAATGGAGTACGATCTTGAACGAAATATGGCTGACATAGGTCAGTATCCCCAGGATATCGCTGTCAACGATGTAGACCAGATTGACCACCTCGTCGCGCAGGACCCGGTAAGCCATCCAACCGACGATGAAGAGTTTCAGGACCGACTTGAGCGCCTCGACGGCCGCATCCTTGTTGAAGAGCCGCTTCATGCCCGAAACCGGGTTCAGTTTGTCCAAGGACAGCGACATCCGCTCCCAGGAGATGCTGAACGGCTCCTGGACAATGGTCACCAGGAAGGTCGCGATGAGTATGACCACCATGTATGGCGCGAGTACCGCCCCCATCATCAGCATACACTTCAACATCAGGGAGTAGACCCCGGCCGGAGTAACGTCCTGGACCCGCAGGTTGGCCAGAATGTCGTGGGTTCCCCCCTTGAGGGTCGCCAGAATGAAGCCGCTGATGACATACAGGGTGACAATGGCGGCCAGAAGCGTGGCGGTGCTGGTCAGCTCCCGACTGCGGGGGAGATTCCCCTTGTTCTTGGCCTGGGAGATCCGCTTGCCGGTCGGCTTTTCGGTACGTGAGTGTTTGTCCTGTTCGGCCATGGCGTGTTCAGGAAAGGAGTTTGAAAATCGTTTTGAGTTGGAGCGGGAGCTGGCCGAACGTGCCCTGGAGCGTCTTCAGGAAGGCCAGAACGGTGAAGCCGAGCACCATGAAGCCGATACCGATATTGAGCGGCAGGCTGACAATGAAGATGTTCATCTGGGGAAAGGCCCGGGCCATGACGCCAAGGACCACGGTTGTCGCCAGCAGGGACACCATTACCGGTGCCGCCAGTTTGATCCCGATGACAAAGATCTGTCCCACCAGACCGATGATGAATAGTACCAGCTCTTCCTTCACCTGCCAGCTACCGACCGGCAATGTCTGATAGCTGTCAACCAGTGCGGAAAAAAAGAAATGATGTACCCCCAGCGACAGGAACAGGAGCATGGCCAACAGGTTCTGAAAGACCGCCATGGCGGTGAACTGTCCCTCCATGGCAGGATCGAACTGCACCGCAATTGAGAGCCCCATCTGGGTGGCCACCAACTGGCCGCAGAATTCGATCCCGGAAAAAATCACCTGGGCCAACAGCCCCAGGGTAAACCCGATGAGCGCCTCTCTGACCATGAGAATCATGAGCCCTATGGCATCACCATCAAGAGGCGGAACCCTGGTCCGCACCAACGGGAACAGGAGCAGTGTCATAGCCAGGACAGCAACGGTCTTTATCCGCACCGGGACGGCTCGGCCGCCGAACGAGGGAATCGACGAAAAAATCCCGGCCATGCGTCCGAAGACCACGGCAAAGGCCATGAACTCGTTTATGGTGGCAAACGGCAGCGAAGGAATCATTTAAAGGCCGTGACTGGTAACTGCTGACTCGTGATTGGGAAAACCTTAGCGCTCTACTTTCGCATCGTGGCGATCAGGGAAAATATTTCCCGCGTAAAGTCGGTCATATAGGTCATCATCCAGGGAAAGAAGATGATAACTGCCACCATGACCGCCACGATCTTCGGGACAAAGGTAAGGGTTGCCTCGTTGATGGAGGTGACAGTCTGAAAGATGCTGATAAGCAGGCCGATAACGAGACTGAAGATCAGGAGCGGTGCCGAAAGGAGCAGAATGGTCTCAAAGCTGCGCCGGGCGAGTTGGACAACTAGTTCAGGGGTCATGGGAACCTCGAAAAACCGTGACTAGTGACTGGTGACTCGTGACTGGCAAGCCAGAAGCATCAATCACGTTGTTTATCCGAAACTTTTCACCAGGGAACCGATCACCAACCCCCAGCCATCCACGAGCACGAAGAGGAGGATCTTGAACGGCAGGGAGATCATAACCGGAGGAAGCATCATCATCCCCATGGACATGAGGACCGATGCAACCACCATATCAACCACGAGAAACGGAATATAGATCAGAAAACCGATCTGGAACGCGGTCCGTAGTTCACTGATCATGAACGCCGGGATGATGGTAATAGTCTGAATGTCATCTGCATTGCGGGGACGGGGCTGCTTGGCAATGTTTAAAAACAGGGCGAGATCCTTCTCCCGGGTCTGGGAGAGCATGAATTTGCGCACCGGCATGATGGCACGCTTGAACGCCTCTTCCTGGCTGATGGTCTGGGCCCGGTAGGGCTGGAGGGCCTGGGTATTGATCTGCTGCCAGACCGGTCCCATGATGAAGAAGGTGAGGAACAGGGAGAGCCCGATGATGATCTGATTGGACGGGGCCTGCTGGGTGCCGATGGCGTTACGGAGAAAAGAAAGCACCACCACGATCCTGGTGAACGAAGTGGTCATGATGAGGAGTCCCGGAGCCAGGGACAGAATGGTCATCAGGAACAATATCTGGAGAACAACGGAGATTTCGCCGGGTTTGGTGGCCTGCCCCACCCCCACACTGATGGTGGGAAGCGCCACCGGCTCGGCAATGGCTACCGATGCTGTAAGGAGCAGCAGGCCGCATACGGAAAGGACCACACAGAGAGGTCTCATCGACCGACCTCACTTCCAGCCGTTCCGCTTTTGACGCTACTGTAAGAGGAAAGCGGGCGGGTCGTTCGTCGCAGGCGTTCCCAAAAGGTCGAGGCAATTGTTTGCCGTTCTTCTATACCGCCAATCACCTCTATCTCTTCCACCATGTCGATCTGTTTTACAAAATTGAGCTGCTCACCGGAACTGGCGAGCAGCAGGTACTCTCCGGCCACTTCCACCAGGAAGAGCGATTTTTTGGGTGCCAGATAGCGGGTCTCCACAAGCCGGATGTAGCGTTGACCAGCAGCCGGACCGCCGCCGGCATTTAGCCAGCGCCCCCCCAGCAAGGAAAGAACCAGGATCAGCCCCACCACGACCGCCAGCGCTGCAATCATCTGAACGAGGCTGGAAAGGAATCCGAACCCCTCGCTCGTGCCATCGGCAGCAAAAACCGCTGCCGGAAGCAGCAAGATCATGCCCGCCGGAGGCAGAGAATTCACAGCACCTTCTCCACCCGTTCGTTGGGACTCACCACATCCACCAGCCGCACCCCGAACTTCTCGTTCACCACGACCGCTTCGCCACGGGCAACCAGCTTCGAGTTGACGAACACGTCCAACGGTTCGCCGGCCAGCTTGGTGAGTTCCACCACCGACCCCTGGTTGAGCTGGAGGACATCCTTCACCAGGAGTTTGGTCCTGCCGAGTTCGACGGTCAGCTGCAACGGTATATCAAGGATGAAATCCAGATTTTTCCTATCGGGAACCGATTCACGCTGCTCCCCAGCCGGTACGGTATCACTCATATGTCTCGTCCCCTTCCTTCTTCAACACCTGGGTTATCTGTACTGCCTTGTTGCCGCGCCGCACACCGCCGATCCCCTTGTACTTGGGAGCATCCCCCACCTTGATCGTCAGCTCTGCCGGATCGGACTTGTCAATGATGATGGTATCTCCCGGCGCCAGATTCAGGAGTTCGTCCATGGTAATGGTCGTACTCCCCATCTCCACGGCAACTTCCAGGGGGGTATCCATCAGGTCGCTGACCAGTCGCTGGGACCATTGGGGGTCGACGGCCATCATGTCGAAATGCGAACCGGCCTTGAGCTTGTCCCTGAGCGGGTCGATGGTCATATAGGGAATGGCGAAGAGCATCGATCCCACCGAATCCTCCACCTGGATTTCCAGTTCCGCCGATACCACCTGATACTCAGGCGGCACGATATTGACCAGTCTGGGGTTTATCTCGATCTTGAGCAGGCTCAAATGGACCTGCTGAAGCGGGTGCCAAGCCTTTTCCATGTCCACGAGTAGGTCCTTGGCAAGCTTTTCCACCAGGCGCAGCTCTATGGAGGTAAATATGCGGTTGGTCGGTACAATCGGTTTGCCCGTGCCACCGAGAATACTATCCACAAAAGTAAAGATAAGGGTGCTGTCCATGGCCAGAAGCGCCGCCCCTTTCAGGGGTTCCAGCTTGAAAATAGCCAAACAGACCGGTGTAGGAAGCGACTGGAGGAAATCGTCGAATTTGCAGGCTCGAGACCCTGCTTTTCGGTACTCCACCGACTTACGGAGCCGGCTGGAAAGACTTACGCGGCTGTACCGGATAAAACCGTCGAAGATGATGTCCAGGTTGGGGACATATCCCTTATGGGATTCGGTACTGAACAGGTCGTATTTGGCAATGGCCCCTTCCTGCCGGGCCAGTTCCTTTTCCGGGTCGATCCGTCCATCGAAGACTGCCGACAGGAGGGCTTCGATTTCTTCCTTGGTAAGGATGTTTTCCATATCAATCCCGGCTATACCTGTCGATCAACGCTACGTGCCACACCAAAGGACCTATTGAACCACGAAGTCGGTAAAATAGACACGGGTCACTTTGCCCGGAGCGAGAATACGCCCGACCGCAGAGAGGATTTCCTCACGCAGCTGGTTTTTCCCCTGCAGGTCCTGAATGTCGCGAAGCGTCTTGGTGGTGAGAAGAACCAGTATCGCATCCCTGAGCGGTGCCTGCCTGGCATCGAGCTCCGCCTTGACGCCCGGATTGGCCATTTCGAACTCCACTTTCAGCTTGAGATAACGGATCTCCTGGCCGTCGTAGATATTGACGATGAACGGTTCCAGCGAAGCGATATTGGCAGCTGCACCGGCGGCCCCCTCTTTACCCTTCTCGCCTCCACCGCCATGGGCTTCGCCTCCACCCTCAGCGGGCTTGGCTTCGGCGGCAGCCTCCGGCTTGGCAGCCTTGTCATCCTTCTTGCCACCGCCCATCGTGAGCACGAGTATCACGGCGATCACGACAGCGAGGACCGCTCCTCCGATGATGAAGAGCATCTTCTTGTTCTTGGGGGATTCCTTAACCTCCGCATCCTGCTCAGCCATTAAACCCCTCCTTATATGCGTGAATAGAGGCAAGTATTGCCAGAACTACTGAATATGCAACCTGGGTGCCAGAGCCCCGTGTCCCGCATCCGGCGCCACGGCGGCCCATTGTGCACTGACGTCTTCGATAAATCAAGGCTTCTGTGCGGCTTATCCACCACTCCACGCCAAAACCGCATGTCAAACGTTTGACTGGCAACGCGAGATCTCCGTAGCCTGACCCGGCACGAAAACAGGGGAGCGTTGCCGCGTCCCCTGAAATCTCGCTGTAAGCCGTCACTACGACCGTCACCAAATCATTTTAAAATCTTTAAACTTGTCCATTGCATCCATCCACGTCCAAACAAGCTCCACTGTTTCCTCACGGTCATTCACTCTTATCCTGATATGAAGCGATCTTTGTCCACGGACAATATGGATCTCTTCAAAATCAAGCGCTCCCCGTTCATCGAAGAGCCGCAGATTTGTTCCCATGTGAGGAGTGACGGATAAGCTTTTCAGGTTTTCCTTGTATGCATCCATGATCTCTTCATATGCCTTGGGCGCACGGCCGTGCAAACTGCGGAAAAGCTCCGCCAGTCTCAGCTGGAACCGCTCGTTCACCTTGATCCTGTACATCTGGCCCGGCCCTTTCAGGGCACCAACTCCCTGTCCAAGGCCTCAAGGTATGTCAAGTGATCGTCAATGGAAATATAACGTCCTGTGTCTTCCGTATGCCTGGCCGCGGCACACGTTGCCCTGTCAATTTCTTCCAGTGTTTCCAGTTCGGCGAGCACGCGCCTGTATGAAAACCGTATGAGGTCCTGCGGCTTCCGGCCGTGCCGCTCGCAGTAACCTGCTATTCGGCTGAACTCCTCGTTGTCAATCTTGACATTGATCTGATGCTGTTTCTTAACAGTACCCATAGTACCCTCCGTATCCTTGGTACCACTATATAGCCAATGGCATCAAAGTCAACAAAACAACGAGGAATGCTATCGCCGTAACACATCACACGGAAACAGATAAGGCTCTAAGTGCATGTACTTAGAGCCTTATCTTTACACATTTATCCTAGGTACCCGTCATCGCTTCAGATTGAGGACCTCCTGGGTCATCTCGTCAGCCGTGGTAATGGTCTTGGAGTTGGCCGAGTAGGCCCGCTGGGTCATGATAAGGTTGACGAACTCCGTTGCCATGTCCACGTTGCTCTGTTCGAGCGAATTGGACAGGACCTTGTTGCTGGTACCGTTAGGAGCGTTGGCGGCCAGAGAGAATGCAACTGCAGGAATCCCCGCTGCAGCCGTAGGGTTGTACAGGTTGCCACCAGCCTTCTCAAGCGCCGAAGGATCAACGGGCGAAACGATGGCAAGTTTCTGGACAGTCAAGGCATTGGCAGGGGTAGTGGCAACGCCGACCGTACCCGATGTGTTGTAATAAAGGGTCGAAACACCATCCTTGGCAAGGTAGCTGATCAGGCCGTTTGGCTCAATCTTGACAACCTTGGAAAAGTCGGTGGCCACTGCGGCACCGGTATCAAGGAACTTGATCGGGTTGCCTTGAGTGTCGAGCACCTGATACCCTTCCGGATTTATCAGGGTCAGGGTGCTGTCCACATGAAAAGATCCGGCCCTGCTCAACAGTGCCGAATTTTGCGCGGGCACCGGCGCCGCCGTCGTCGGCGGCTTGAGGGCGAAGAAGCTATTCCCCTGAAGCGCCAGATCTGTCACGCTGCTGGTATTCTGGGTGGACCCTGAGGAAAATATATTGTCGATCTTCTGCATGGCCATGCCGCGGCCGACCTGGGAGTTGTTGCCAATGCTTGTGTACAGCATGTCATCAAACAGGGTGCGGCTCGATTTAAAGCCAGTGGTATTGACGTTGGCGATATTGTTGCCGATGACGTTGATGGCTTCACCGTTGTTCAAAAGGCCGCTGACGCCGGTAAACATTGCGGATGTTACGCTCATTTTCGTGCCTCCTTTAGCACTGTTGGGGGATGCGTCTGTCGGTCGGCATCCCGCGGGCTTCCTTCAGGAGGGCCAGCCCGGTTGTTGGTTCAAAGTTCAAAATTCAACGTTCTAGGTTTTGCTTTTACCAGTCACGAGTTACCAGTCACGAGTTACCAGTCACTGGTTACGGCTTCTAGACTATGACTGCCGAATCGATCTTGGTAAAGACATTCCCCTGCATAGCGGCCCGGTCCACGGCGGTAACCACGGTCCGGTTGCTGACGCTGACCACGAACGCCGCGTCACCCATCATAATCAGGGAATCCTTGCCCCCTTTTTGTGCCACGCTGTTGACGGCCCCTTCCAGTTTCTGCAGATCGACATCGTTCAGGGAAATCCCCCTGGCAGCCAGCCGCTCCCGGGCATGCTGGGAAAACTTGAGCCCCTGAGCCGGCAGTTTCTGACCGAGAATGGTTGCAAACGATGTGGTCGGCTTGGCCGAATGGCTCGGTGCCCGCCGTGCCGGTTGCGGTGTCGTTACCTGGATCGGTTCAGGGATGAAGATCTTGTCGATCACGTTCATACCCCTTTCACCTGCAGAACAGCACCCATGCCAATATCAATGCCGCCGGCCGTGAGGATCGGGGTACTCCCATCAATCCTGACCCCGTCGATACGGCCACTGACCAGCGAAGTTCCGGCAACGGCCCCGCCGCTGGCATTCATACCAGTAACCTCGAATGTGTAGGTGCCGGACGACAGCAGTAAACCATTGCCACCCTTGCCATCCCAGGCGATACTACCGTCCCCTGCCGCGGTCTGTCCCGAAGTCAGGGTTCTGACCAGGTTGCCGGCCGCATCCCTGATATCGACCTTCAGGGAAGACGCCGGTTCGCTCAGCCTGAAATTCAGGTTAGCCGGACTGCCGGCCGTGAGAGCCACCTGGTTTCCTGTTGCCAACACATCCTTGCCGATGAAGGAAACGGCCGATACCACCGTGTTGTTATTCTGGGCCGCCAACAGGCTCTGCAGGTTGGTGTTGGTGTTGTAAGCCTGCTCGACCTGGGAAAGCTGGGCGAGTTGAGCGATGAACTGGCTGCCGTCCTGGGGTTTCAACGGATCCTGCTGCTGAAGCTGGGTCACGAACAGCTTGAGAAAGTCGTCCTTGTTCATGCCGGTTGCTTTCTTCATGGCAGCCGCGCCATCCGCAGCATTAGTTGTTGCTGTAACTGCATTCACCATACGTTCCTCCTTTCCAGCTTGCACTGTCCTTAAAAACGGACATCCAGCAAGCTGCTCTCTTGGGGTGCCCAATAGGCGTTCATTGCCCGGCGGCCCACAACCTCATCATCTTCGGCCTGTGCAGTCAGAATACGGCCGGGCCGATTGCCCCGTCCGTCCAGAACCTGCTGCCGATGTTCCTTGAAGAGCTGTTGTTGATCATGTCCCTGCCCACTGGTTACCTCAAACCGGTCCACTACGATCTGTTGCCGGGACAAGGTTTCTTTCAGGCTGTCCATGTTAGCGGTAAGTGCTTCCCGTACTGCCGGGTTCTCGGCCACGATATGAAGCCGCAGCCGCTGGTCGTCAAGTTTCACGTCAATTCTGAGAGAGCCGAGTTCCTCGGGATGAAGCCGCAGGACCACCCGCCCGTCGTCGGCACGGAACTCGGCCTTGCCGAGCTGTTCCTTGACCTGTGCCAGTATCTGCTCATGGCTGGGTGCTTTTACCGCCTCACCGGCTGTCGGGAGCACTGCCGGTTCAACCTTCATCGCGCCGGCACCACCGATCAGCGTTTGCGGTGACTTGCCCACTGTCGCCAGATCCGACGACAGGTCAGCCTTGGCAGGTTTTGCGGCCAATTCAGCCGACTGATTAGTTACAGCATCTTCCACAACTACTTCCAGTAGCGGTCGGTTGAAAATCTGACCACTGGCCGCTGGTGCCGGCGCTTCGGTGCCGCGAACCGATACCGGATCGTGTGCCCCCCTGACCGGAGCCTTTAACGGCTTCCCGCTGAACTGTGCAGCCAGCGCTGAACGTTCTTCTCCAGCCATCGGCATGGCTACCCGATCAGCTTCTATTGGCACGGCCTGAGAAGCCGTGACCTTTTGGTCTTTGGCAATTTCGGCAACAGGGGTTGCCACCGCCATCCGCAATGCCGGTTCCACCATACTTGCCGGTTGTGCAGGTACGCTCAGACCTGGTACCGTCACAGCAACAGCCGGCTGGGCTCCCTTTGTACGGGTATCAACTGAACCAGTAGGATTAACATCGACAGGATTGACTGTGTTGACAAGATTAACGGTGTTGACCGTCTTAACGGCACTCCGGTCTGATGATTCCGACACATCAGGTCGCTTCGGCAGTTGGCTGGTCGGCACAGGTTGCGACAGAAGTTGCAGCGTGGCAGCCAACAGAATTTCGGTGGTTTCCGGGGACGGCTCTGTTGTTACTGCCTGGCCACTCTCCGCTGTTGTTTTCTTAGCATCTTTTGGTGCCATCTCACTGCCTGTATCATTCTGAACAGGTACGAGAAGCATTCCTGCGTCACCAGCCTCCCCCGCCTTCTGCGGGGTTTCACCGTTCCCGGGCAGAGACGCCGGTGCTGCCTGGAAGGCGAACAGTGCGGAGATAGCCGTTTTATCCGGTAACAGGGAAGAAGGGACGTTACCGCCTGCAGCCGGAGGCGTTTGGCCAGACTGCTCTCCTGTTGCCGGCAGCATATCCACGGGAATTGCCATGGTTCGAACCGGGACAGCCGGGACCGGCATTGTCACCGGCATGGATGCTCCTGTCGTTCCAGTCAGCATTCTGCCGAACTGGGACGAGATCGCGTCTCCGCCGGGGGCTCCCGGCAGTTCCGCAGCCACGACGCCGTTCTGGGGCATGGCTGGCGGTACGAGTACTGCTATTGCATTGCTTTCCATTGTATATCACCCCCTTTCCGCGTGGATTGCACCCCAATATCCAAACCGGCTCCGTTGACCGGCGTAGTATCACTTCGACAGATTGAGCCGGGACCATTTGAGGACCCGTGGTTGATTCAGGAACGGAATGAGCTTGATGGCGGTCTTCTGGTCCATCTGATTGAGCATGCCGACAACCGTATCCTCGTCCAGTTTGTCCATCAGCTTGCCCGCTTCCTCTGGTTTGAGCCCCTTGTAAATTTTCAGCATTCGCCGGTAACGCTCGTCCATCTCCTGCTTCTTGGCCTTGACCGACTCGTCCAGGGACTTCTTCACGGCGTTGATTTCAGCAAGCCTGGTATCCAGCTTGGTGGCAAGCTTTTTCAACTCCTGCTCCTTGGCGTTCAGCGCCGCTTCCTTTTCCGCCAACTGGCGACGCCGGATCTCAAAACCGGCCAGTTCGTCGCTGGAAGGTCCCGAACCAAACAACGCCGTTTTTTCGCCGTCCTTGGTCCCTGTCGCGGGAACAACGGCATTTGCCGCCTCGGCGTGGCCAACCCGGCGAAGCAGATCGCTCCCGAGCAACCAGAATATCAGCACCGAAACAAGAACCACTGCACTGAGCAACTTCTTCACTTTTTACTCCGACTGTTTCCCTGAATGGCAATCTCATCCAGAAAATTTCGTTCCTTGGCGGCCACGTCCAGGCGATGGGCCGCGGTCGTCTTATCCTTGAAGGATTCCAGTACCTTTTTGTCCTTGGCCGCGCTCAGCAGGATCTCGCGCTTCTCCTCAACTTCTTCGTTCAGGGTACTTACCGCTTCGCGCTGGTTTTTTATATCCGATGACTGCTTGCGCGAAAACTCGGCGTAGAGTTGAAACTCCAGGGCCAGAATGCCGGCCGTCTCCTTTTCCTTCAACTCCCGCGAAAGCCGTTCGGCCTTTTCCTCTTCGCTCTTGAGGCGCCGGGTGGCGTTATCGAACTCGCTCCGGGCCACCGCTAACTCCTGCTTGCGGGCCTTTTCCACCTCGCGCCGGTAATTCAGCACCTGCTGAAGACGAAACCCATCCTTGGGCATCTTCCGCTCCTCAACTCACTGCAGCAATGGCGATTACGCTGCAGCCGTTTCATCGAACAGTTCCTGAAGCCCGCTTACCGCCTGCTCCACACTGACTCCCGTATGGATGTCCTGGCGGATGTATGCGTTGACTTTCTCCATCTTGGCAATGGCATAATCGATGGCCGGGTTGCTTCCCGCCTTATAGGCACCGATATTGATCAGGTCTTCCGCCTGGCGGTAGGTTGCCAGCAGTTCCTTGAAGCGCGCCGACAACTGTTGATGCCCTTTGATCGTCACGTCCATCATGACCCGGCTGGCACTGGACAGCACGTCGACCGGCGGATAAATGGCCCGGGACGCAAGTTCGCGTGAAAGCAGAATGTGACCGTCCAGAATGCTCCGCATGGCGTCGGAAATGGGCTCATTGAAATCGTCGCCTTCGACAAGCACTGTGTAGAGGCCGGTGATACTTCCCTGAAGGAAGTTGCCGGTCCTTTCCAGAAGCTTGGGCAGGGCGGCAAAGACCGAAGGGGTATACCCCTTGGTGGTGGGTGGCTCGCCGATGGCCAGACCGACCTCGCGCATGGCCATGGCAAAACGGGTGGCCGAGTCCATCATCAAAAGCACCCGCTTCCCCTGGGACTGGAAGTATTCGGCGATGGTGGTGGCGATGTAGGCCCCACGCATCCGCACCAGAGGCGGCTGATCAGAGGTGGCAACGATCACCACCGATTTTTTCAGCCCCTCCTCCTGCAGGTCCTTTTCGATGAACTCCCGGAGTTCCCTTCCCCGCTCGCCGATGAGCGCGATTACGTTGACATCGGCCTCGGTATAGCGGGCAATCATCCCCAGAAGCGTCGACTTGCCCACGCCGGAGCCAGCCATGATCCCGACCCGCTGTCCTTCACCGCAGGTGAGGAGCCCGTTGATGGCCCGGATGCCGAGATCGAGAGGCTTGCGGATCGGTGCACGCTTGAGGGGGTTCACCGGCATGGCATAGATCGGGTACTCCTCTTCGGTGAAAATGGGTCCCAACTCGTCAATCGGGTTACCCAACCCATCAATGACCCGGCCCAACAGGCTCCGACCGACCCCCAGCGACGACTTCTGGCGACGGACCGAAATGAGACTCCCCAATCCCACCCCGCGCAGTTCACCAAGGGGCATGAGCAGGGCCTTGTTTTCACGAAAACCTACCACCTCGGCCTGGATACGGTCGCCACCATGGGTATGGATCTCGCAAAGAGATCCCACCGCCGTATCCGGACAGTACCCTTCGATGACCAGCCCCACCACCTGCGTGACCTTGCCATGGAAGCGTATCTGCCTGTTGGCGGCAATTCCCGGCATGTAGCGGGTCAGATTGATTCTATCGGTCTGCATCATTGCCGCCTCCTTCACCGACACCACTGATGAAGTCAATCGGAGTTCCACGCTCCTCCATGAATCGGTGGAAGATCTCTTCGAGCTGGGTCTCGATACGGGCGTCGATCGTGCCGGTGGGGGTATCCACCATGCAGCCGCCGCGCATGATCTGCTCATCAGGGGTGAGGGTTACCTGATTGTCGCGACCGATGCCGGTGATGAACCGCTCCCGGTCGCTGTTCACCAGTGCGTAATCCTCCGGGTTCAGGCGGATCGTTACCCGATCGAGATCGGTAACGGCATCGAGTGCCGTCGTGATGACGCCGGCGAGGATCTGCTGATCAAGGGTGATCTCCCGCTGGATGATCTTGCGGGCAACCATGATGGAGAGCGCCAACAGGTCTGCTTCGCTCTCCCGCATGACCTTGTCACGAAGATCGGTGAGGCCGGTAATACCGTCCCGAAGTGCCTTGAATACATTGGAGAGACCACGCTCCGCCTGACGCCTGCCCTCTTCCAGCCCACGGTTGAAGGCATCCTGCAGCTGAAGCTGCAACTCGTCCTCGCTTATGCCGGCGATCGCCGGAAGGTCAGCTGGCTCATCTTCCGGCGTGTCGACCTCTTGTTCGGAAAGAGGCGGGACAACTGCCACCGGCTGGGTACAGTCAAGGATCTGTAGCGGAATGAACTCATCGCTCTCCGCAGGAGCCGGGAATGCTCCCCCATCGGCGGACAGCGGCGAAAAGTCGAAAGAGCGGACGGTCTGATCCTTGAGGAGATCAGACTTGATGATCTTGGATGGTCTAAACGAGCACATCGTCTGCCCCGCGCCCGGCCAGCACAATCTTCCCTTCTTCCTCCATCTTCCTGACGATCTTGATGATTTCCGACTGGGCCTTTTCCACATCCGAGAGCCGAACCGGTCCCATCACCTCCAGGTCTTCCTTGATCATGTCCGCAGCGCGGCTGGAGATATTACGGAACACCTTGTCCTTGATCTCGTCCGTCGAGGCCTTCAGTGCCAGGGTCAGGGTATCGTTCGATATCTCGCGCATGATTGCCTGGATGGAACGGTCATCCAGCCTGAAGATATCTTCAAAGGTGAACAGGTGCTTCCTGATGACCTCGGCGAGCGGCGGATTCATCACATCCAGCTTATCCAGGATGTGCTTCTCTTTGCTCCGCTCCAGGTGGTTGAACATCTCGACAACCTTTTCCACCCCGCCGACCTTGAACCGTTGGGTACCGCCCATGGCAGACAGTTCCCGCTTCACCACCTCGTCGATATCGTTGAGGATCTCGGGGGAAACCTGATCCACATCGGCAATCCGGATGATAACCTCGGCCTGGAGGTCGATGGGGAGATACCCAACGATCTCGCTGGTCTGCTTGGGGCGGAGTTTGGCAACGATAACGGCAATGGTCTGGGGGTGTTCCTGGGAGAGGAAGTTGGCAATGGTCTTGGCATCCATGTTGGACAGGATGTCCTCGATATCGCCGAAGGCGGACGACTGCATCTCCATAAGGAGGAGTTCTGCCTTCTGGGGCCCGAGCGCCTTTTCCAGAATCTTCCGGACGTACTCCTCACCTTGGGCGAAGAAGCCGGACTCCGGGTCGGTAATCCGCTGGTACTCATCCACGACTTCCTGGATCACCGGCAGCCCCACATGACCGAGATTAGCCATGGCTGAGCTGATCTTCTTGATCTCGTTGTCCTCCATGTGCTGAAGGATCTTGCTGGTCGCTTCCGTCCCTATGTAGAGAAGGAGGATGGCAGCCTTCTCGGTACCGGACAACGAAGCTACACTTTCTGGCGCAGATGACATTGATTCCCTCAGCGCGTTATTATCGGCCACTGGCTACTTCCTGCTGCTTTCGAGCCAGTTTCGCAGCACCTGCGAAGCCTGATACGGATCCTGCTTAACCTTGTCGATGAGATCCACCTGGGCGGCCGATTGCTGGGTCAGCATCGCTTTACGTGCCTCTACCATTTTACGCACTTCATCTTCGGCATCCTGTTCAGGAACAAAGGAAGTGGGAACACTGGACCGCAGCGTTGTCAAGAGAGGTCTGATCACCATAAATATCAGGACGAGGAATCCTGCCCCAATCAGCAGGTTCTTGAGCAGGCTCATGAATATCGGCGCTGACCACCAGCTAGCCTGATCACCGACACCGACGTCGCCCGTATCCTGAAACGAAATATTGGCAACCGTTACCTGGTCGCCCCGCTGTGGGTTGAATCCGACAGCGCTTTTGACCAGTGCCTCGATCTTCTGTAGTTCGTCAGGGGTGCGGGGAGCATACTTCGGCTTTGCCCCCTCCTTGGCTCCCGGCGGCAGTTCGTACTTGCCGTCCACAAGGATGGCCACGGAGACCTTTTCCACGTTACCCACCGGCTCTATGGTCCTGGCGGTCGAGCGGCTTACCTCGTAGTTGAGCGTTTCGTCGCTCTTGGAACCTCCACCGGTTGCCGGCATCGCCGGCATCGCGCCGGGACGCCCGAGATTGGACTGGACACCGGGAACGCCTGTGGCAGCCGAGGAAGACGAACCTTTTTCCTCGGTGCGCTGCTCGCTCCTGACCGCAGCAGCCTCTGGGTCGTAGCGCTCCTCGAATTTCTCGACCTGCTTGAAATTGAACGATGCCGTTACCCTGGCAGCTGAACGGCCACTCCCGACCACCTTATCCAGAAGCGACTGAAGCCGGTCCTCCAGGTTCCGCTCGTAGTTGCGCTGGAGGTCCTGCATTCCGGCAGTCAGCTTGCTGGACTGATCGCTGGGCCCTCCCTTGCTCAGTATTTTCCCACGCCCGTCCAGCACACTCACATGCTCCGGGTCCATCCCCTCGACCGACGAGGCAATAAGATGGACGATCCCCTGCACATCGCTTTCCCGCAGGGTCCGGTTGGACTTCATTTTCAGCACGACCGAGGCGGTCGCAGGCTTCTCGTTTTCCTTGAACAAGGACTTTTCAGGGATGGCCAGATGTACCCTCGCCTGCTCAACCCCGGCCAACTGGGTTATAGTTCGGGACAACTCTCCCTGCAGTGCCCTTTGGTAGTTGAGTTTCTGAACAAATTCGGTGACCCCGAAGTTCTTGCGATCAAAGATCTCGAAACCGATTCCGCCTCCCTGGGGAAGCCCGTCCGACGCAAGGGAAAGGCGGAGCTCATACACCTTGTCCGCTGGCACCAGGAGTGCCTTGCCGTCCGAAGAAATCTGATAGGGGATCTTCTGCTCCTTGAGTTTTTTGACAATCTCCCCGGCATCTTCGCCGGTCAGGTTGGCAAAAAGCGGACGATAGTCGGTTTTGTTCGCCACAATAATGAGAATGGCAAAGGTCGCAAGCGACAGGCCGACTATTCCTCCGATCAGCCAGCGCTTGGCCGGGGGAAGAGCAAGGAAGGGTTCCAGCAGTTTTTTCAAGCCTTCCGGCATCGAGTTACTCCGCGGATAGAAACAAGGTACGTAGAGAAACGTTGCTCACCCATTGATGCGGGGGGAGCGGGAAGGAAACAAAACCAACCGGGTCAAACCGGCATGCGCATGACTTCCTGGTATGCTTCCACCACCTTATTGCGGACCTGGGTCAGGAACTGAAACGAAATGGACGATTTCTCCATGGCGATCATCACCTCGTGCAGCCCCCTGGCCTGCCCCGTTGCCAGTTCCTGGACCGCCTTATCCGACGCTTGTTGGTCACTATTGACCTGGCTTACCATTTCACCGAGATAAGATGCAAAGCTTACTGCGGGAGACTGCGTCTGTACAGCCTCCTTGGCCGGCTTAAATGCCTGCTCCAAACCGCCGCCCGTCTCTATTCCCTTGATTATCATTATTGAATCTCCTCACCCTATTCCAACTGTCAACGACTGATTTCCAGTGTTTTCAAGGCCATGCTCTTGGTAGCCTGCAACGTGGTCACATTGGCCTCATAGGAGCGGGTGGCAGCGATCATGTCAGCCATCTCCTCCACCACGTTGACGTTCGGCATGGCCACATATCCCTTGGCGTCGGCGTCCGGATGGGACGGATCATACTGTAGCCGCGGGGGATTCTGATCCTCAACCACCTGCAACACGCTCACCTTGTTCAACTGTTGGAGCCCCGCCTTATTAAGAGCCGCACTGAAGGGCTGACTGAGCGGTTGCGCCGCAAACACCGCATCTTTGCGTTTATATGGCCCACCTTCGGCAGTCCGGGTGGAATTGGCATTGGCCAGGTTACTGGAAATAAGATTCATCCGGGTCCGTTCGGCCGTGAGGGCCGAAGAACTTACATCCATTGCCGTAAACAGATCCATCAGTTAGTCCCCTTTATCGCCTGCTTGATTCCTTCAAACTTCTTGGCGAGTATCTGTACCGAGGCGTTGTAGAGAATCTGGTTCTCGGCCATCTTGGCCATCTCCTGCTCCAGCTCCACCCTGTTGCCATCACGCCCCGGATTAGGGGCCGGAGTCTCCTCCAGAGTACCCTGCACCTGGTCAAGAGATCTTCGCATCCCCTTGACCGGAATGTGACGGGGGTGGGCCGGAACCAGTGTCGTCCCCTTTTTCTGGCCTTGGAGCGCCTCCTTGAGCTCTCCCTCGAAAGAGAGCCGGGTCGGCATGTAGCCCGGGGTCTCCGCATTGGCCATATTGGCGGAAATAAGATTATGATTTCTGGTCCTGAGGTCTATGCTCTTCCCCAGAAGTTCAACCGTGTTACTGAAGAGTCCGTCTACTGGCATGACAACACCTCCGCGACTCATGATGAGAGCAAAACCCATACCAGCCCACATACAAACAAATTTTAAACAATTACCATATGTTGAGAAGAGTCGGACCGACAACCGGCAGGAGCATTTTGACACAAGACATTATTTTGACACGAGGGATTTCACGTCAGACAGTTCCTGCTGCAGATCAAGGGAGGCAATCGCCTGGCCAGCCAGCTTACGCCACTGTTCATCGCTCCCCTCTTTGGCAAGCTTTTCCCATTGAGCCCGTGCCTCGGGAATGCGACGGTCCTGGATCAGCAACTCTCCCAGCTTGTACAGGAGTTGATCGTGCTCCCCTTTAGTAGCCACCGCCAGCCCCCCCTTACAGGCATCTATCGCCCCGCGTCTGTTTCCCGACGCCTGCCGGGTCAGCACGAGGGTATAATACGCATCGGCCCTATAGGCTGCCTGGGAGCTTCCCTTCCTGGCCTCGATGAATGCGGACAAAGCACGGTCCGCAACCTGAGGCTTTCCTTTGGCAACCAGGGCCTTACCCAGGTAGTAGTAACTCTCCGGCATCTCGGCCCTGACGTTCGGTTTCAGGAGGTGCGAAAGTTCTGCAATAACGCTCTCCGGGCGTCCTTCCTGAAAACGCAGGGCAGCCAGCCGTTCACGCATCGACCCGGCTTCCGGGCGTTTGGGAAAGCGCTCCAGAAACATGGTGGCAGCTTCTTCCGCAAGCTTGTTGTCGGCGAGCCGGTCAGCATCCGCAAGTATTCGCAGGATCATCTCCGGTGACTGGCTTTTTCCCAAATCATAGCGCATCAGATAGGCCAGGAGTCCAATCTCAGCCTTGATCTGACCGGTAGCGGCAAATGCCTCCATGAGGCTTGGCAGGAAACGGGGATCGGCCACGCAGCCTGCCAGGCCAGACCTGTTGTCTTGGACCAGTTGCAGAAGCCCGTGATAGTCTCTCGCGGCAAACAGTTCCCAGTATACCTTCGGCAGCAGCAGTTCCTTTACCGATTTGGCCGTTGCGACAAAAATACCTGTTGGGAAACGCTTTTCATATTCATCTATCTTTGCCATGGCCAGGATGGTTGGGCCATACAGTGATTCGAGCAGGGCCTCCCTGAATGAAGCCTCATCCTTGAGCGAAAAATCACCCGACGTATTGCCAATCTCCCGATAGGTACGCAGCAGCACGGGATACGTTTCCAGGTTCTGGCTGAAAAATTGCCGATCGGCCAGTTGCATTGCCGCATGATTGGCCCCCCGTGATCCCGGGAAGAGCTTGATGACGGTCCGATAGATCAACAGGGCCTCGGCATCGTTCCCCTGCCTGGCAAGCACATCGGCCAGCCTGGCAACCATGAGAGACGCATACGGTTTGTCGCTGAACGCCGCAATCAGGTGTGAAAAAGTTTTTCTGGTCGGGCTGCCACCTACACGCACCAGAGTATCGGCATACGAGAAGGCGGTTATCGGACGCTCCTGCAGGTATGAAGGGAGTTTCGCCTCGCCCTGGCGAAAGGCATCCAGAGCCGGTTTATACTTGTGGAGCGCATAGCGGGCCTCGCCGAGTCGATAGGCGGCAATGGTCCCGACAGGATGTTCCCGTTTGGCAAACGCGGCAAAAACAGTCTCAGCCTCGGCCGCCTGCCCTTTGTAGAGAAACGCTTCACCGATTGCAAACTGCTTGAGATCTGAAGCGGGAATAATCTGTTTCAGCGTCTGGGGGTCTGTCGGAATGAACGGAAAATCAGCGGTAAGCGGAGGATCATACTCCCTGACCAGTTTTCCGGCCCCGAGCAGGATCTGTTGACGGTCGGCAAGAACCTGCTGCGACTCCTTCATTGCCAGCGACTTACCGACATCGACAACCAGTATTCCGGCCTCTGCCAAGGGGAGCACACGGAAACCGCTTGCCTGCTCGTTGAGACCAATATCGGCCACAACTGCCCCCATCAGATTCCTGACGGTCACACCCTGCACCTGGCGATTGGTAAAAGAGCGCAGCTTTTTAAAGTGCGGAGAACTGGCATGGTCGAGGCGGATACGCAGGCGATTGCCGGGAACCATATCCACCGTATATGAGGAAGTCTTGTCCAGCTTGAAGCGCAAGCGGGTGTACTGATCGCCCGACACGATATCGAGACGGCAGAGACGCGCCGGCAATGGTTCGGCGGCCCCCCCGGGCACCACTGTCATGAGCAGTGCGCAGAGGACGAGCAAAAGCATAGTCCCATGGCGCAGCGCCAAACCGGGAACAGTTGATATCAGGTTTCTCGTGGTGAAAGAAAGCACTCCGCTGCCGTCTCCTACCGATCCCCGCCGGACGAGCACGTCGGTCCCGTGCGGAAATTCGGGCATACATTCGGATACTTCAGAGGCAATTCACATGCCCACTCGAAAAAACTTTTATTACGACACAATATCAACAGGTTAGTTGTGACAAAGTAGAGACGGGCCGAAACAGGCGAGACAATATTGACGTTTTTTTGACACTAGGCAGCCTTCAGGAACTTTTTTACCTTGGCAACCAACTCTTCTCCACTGTATGGCTTGAGAACAATGTCCCTGGCTCCATACTTTATCGCCTTGAGGACACCGCTGCGCGTCCACTCCGGCGCACACATGATAATGGGAAGGGGCTGATCCTGGCTGAGCGACGAAATTTTTATACAGAGGGCAAGTTCCCGATCCTCGGTATCGGCCACACCGACCACGGCAACCCGGGGACGTCCCTGCTGGAGCAGTTCCCTGATATCAGCGCTCAGGGCGCCATCGAGAAGCTTGAGGCCGGTCGATGCCAGGCATTCCCGCATCTTTTCACGCTCCTGCTGATTGTCTTCGAGGATGATGATGGTTTCCTCCGCAGAAACGGCAATCGTTTCATCGACAGCGGCGGCAATCGTTTCATTGGCAGCGGCGGCAATCGGTGGAGCTTCCTCGACAACCGCATCTGCCGGCTTTTCCTCAACAGCAGGGGGGGGATCGAACTGCTCGGCCAGGGGAAGAGGGACCAGGATGTCCAGGTGGTCCATCTCGTACCCGTCCATCTTGGGCGAAGTCCTGAATAGCAGGAACTCCCCGTCAGGGACCGGATCCACCTCGGTTATCGGGTCGACATCGGGGACATACTTCTTCGGTTTGACAAGTTTTAGATGGACTTTGTTGGGGAAACTGGGCTTGAAAATCATGTTGAATGAACCGATGAGCTGGTTCATGATCTCGCCAAATGCATCGGTATCGTCATTCTCGACGATAGCCAGTTTCCGCTTCTCGGAAATCCTGGCAGGAGGAATCCCGAGAAGAAGACCGCTCATCAGGATGGCATCCCTGAGCGTAAAGAGGAGATAGAACTCTCCCGTATACTCTTCCTTCGACTCTACGGTTGCGACAAGGATGGCACTGTCAAGGCCGGTAAAATAGCTTACCCGATTCGTCTTGAGCGAGTCACCTGCCTCGAAGGTAAGTGTCTGCCCGAGGAGCATACTGCTCTCCTCGCCGGCCTGGGCAACAGACCGGGCGAGAACGTCCGTCAGCGTAGCAAACTCAGCCATCAACCCTACCCATTACTTACCCTTCCTTCTGGAGTTTGAGCCCGACGAGAAAACGGTCGCCATCGTTGGTGAAGGGGATAATAATACAATCGCTGTCGGCTGTCGAGTTTACTGTGTATTCCTCTCCGGAAATTACGGTCGGAATGGACAGATTTATATCCAGCCCCCCTTTGGAAAGAGTCTGTTTCACATACCCCCCCAGCATATTGGCCAGTTCGCCAAGGGCATCGTTCACGTCCTCCCCCATTTCAGTTACATCCATCCCCAGCATGCTTGAAGTAATGCGCAGGGCAAATGTCTGCGGACAGTGGATGGAAAGAATGCCGGTATAGGTTCCGGCCAGGCCGACCATGCTGGTGACACTACAATGAAAATGGGTAATGGGCTCCTGAAGAGGGTAGCTGTCATCCAGTTCCATCATCACCATGGTATTGAAGACTTCCTTGGTGGCATGGATCAGGTAGCCAACCATATCCTGTTCTTCCATGCCTACCGCTTCTGAAACATTGGTATTCAGGGTCATGACAGGAGTCCTCCGAGCTTTTCCTGAAGCTGGTCGGGAGTAAACGGCTTCTTGATGCTGTCGCTGGCGCCGCTGTTGATGGCCTCTTTCAGGATATCCTCCCCTCCTTCGGTCGTGATCATGACGATGGGAACGGAATTGCCGTTGCTCCGCACCTGTTTGATGAATTCCAGCCCGTCCATGTTGGGCATGTTGATATCGGAGAGGATCAGGCCTACCTTGTTCCCCTTGAGCGCATTCAACCCCTCGATGCCGTCACCGGCCTCGTAGATTTCATCGACGGCCAGCCCTGCCTGACGAAGGGAGCGGGAGATGATCTTGCGCATAGTGGATGAATCATCGACTATCAAGACGTTTGCCATGGGTGTTCTCCTTTCATAACTGATGGGTTTGAAGTTAATTTTTCAGAATGCTCTGGTGGAATGACATCGAGTGCATCCGCTTCCAAACGTACACGTCAAGCTGCCATACCTGCGTTATTAAACCGTTCCGACCTACGCTAGTGCGTCTTTTTTTCGTGCGTTACCATTCCGGGTATCAGGACGGTGAAGCAACTCCCCTCACCCTCCTGGCTCGTTACGTCAATTTTTCCGCCATGGGCCTCCACAATCGCCTTGCTGATGGCGAGCCCCAGGCCGGTTCCTTTAAAGCCGATGGCACCTTTGGCCCGGAAGTATTTATTGAATATCTTGCCAAGATCCTTGGCTGGGATACCGATGCCCGTGTCGGCAACCGTGAACATAAGGATATCGTCCTCCATCCGTACCGCAACTGACACCCGCCCGCCCTTGGGAGTAAACTTCACCGCATTGCCGACGAGATTGGCAATAACCCGCCAAAGCTGCTTCTCGTCCAGTTTCAGCGGTGGAATGTCCGCCGTAGCGGAGAAGGTGAGCGCTACCCCCTGCTCTTTCGCTTCCTGCTGAAACCCCGCCCCCCAATCTGCCAAGAGTTTTTTCAGATCGCAGTACTCGCGCTGGATCTTTAACAGCCCCACTTCCAGGCGATAGGTATCAAGAATATTCTCGATCATCCTCAGCATCTTGCCGCAGGCCCGCTCTGCCTCTTGGAGACAGAGCATGATCCGATCCACCGCTTCACCTTCTGCAAGTGCCATTGCCATCGACTGCAGGTAACCACCCACAACGGTAAGGGGAGATTTCAGATCGTGGGTCATCATGGCCACGAACTCTTCACGTTGACGCCTCTCCTTCCGTTCCCGGGTAATGTCCCTCACTTCGTAAAGAATGCCGTGCTCTGTTCCGGCGGGATCGGTAAACCTCTGTGACCTTACTGTCAGCACAAGGCCACCGCTGCTCACCTCTACCCCCGCTCCCCTGCTGTTTTCCCCGAGAATCTTGAACAGGGGAGCACGAATGGGGAGCATGTCGACCCGTTTCCCCTGCACATCATCCGGGTCTGCGTTAAGAAGACGGCAGGCCTCCCGGTTGATCGTCCTGATGCCACCCACACGGTCGACAAAAATCACACCGTGTCTCAGTTGATCAATGATGAAGGGAGCCATGCCCTGTTGATCAACTGCTAATCCCCGGTCGTTGCCGGTTCCCTCTTGATGGCGAGTCGAACGGTCCATGACCTTCCATATCGGGCACGATTCTGGCAACTTTAGGAAAAATCATGGCACAAATCGGCACAAAACAGTGAAAATGCTCAAAAAACTTTACGAGATTCCACCCGAAAATGTCTAACTCTCAACAACATAAAAAAGGGGGATGAGCCCGGCCCACCCCCTTTCCCGATTGAAAGAGCGACTCTCTATCCTTGTATTCGTTCAGCGCTCGATGGGGTACCCGCTACGATACCACCCCACAATACCGTCTTTCATGTTGTAGACCTGCCGATACCCCTTTTTCTCCAGAAAGTCCGCAACAGGCCCGGACCGTGAGCCAACGGCGCAGTAGACCACCACCGGCCGGTCCTTGGGGACTTCGAAGTAACGACGCTCGATTTCGCCAATCGGAATCAGGGTGGCACCACGCAGCCGGGCCTGGCGGAACTCCTCCACGGTGCGCACGTCGAGGAGAAAAATCTTCTTGTCCTTGTTGAGCATTATCTTTACGTCGCCGGATGTGACGTTGTGGGCGGGCGAGGCCGATGCTACCCCGACGACACACAGCAGGAACAGAAAAATAACTGCCACCATTCTCATAACCGAACCACCTTTTTCATTATTTACACCTCCAGACAATAGCCGACCGCTGTCGGCTGAAACGCCCCGGGGAACTCGTGCGCCAGGCGGGCTGCCGCCGCAAAACCGGTGCAATGGCTTGCGCAGATCTTCTTGACCCGAAAACGGCGCAGCGCCTGGATCGTTTGCTCCAATTGACTCCCAGTGCAGAACCCCAGATGGGTCCCCCCCACCACAGCATAGACCTCATCTTCGCCGGTCAGTTGCCGGGCCGCTTCAATGGTGTTCACCAAGCCGGCGTGGCAGCAGCCGAGCAATATGGTCAGACCGCGCTCGCCCCTGATGACCAGCGACTGGTCGTCAGGGAGCAGATCAATATGTTCTTTCACGGGATCGCTGTACAATCCCCGATCCCCTGTCTCGAAATCAGTACGGTGCGGCACCTCGCCGGTGAGAAGCAGACCGGCTGCCACTTCCCGTGGCTCACGACTGAGATCGAACCGGGCACCGTGCTCCTGGAGATACTCCTCTGTGTACGGTATTCCGATGGCAATGGCCTCTCCCGTATCCTTCACCCGGTAGCGCGAGGCGAAAACCCCCGGATGGGCCAGCACCCTCCTTGGCCCGCAGATCCGCAGAAGCGGCAAGAGCCCGCCGGTGTGGTCGCAGTGCCCGTGGGACAGGACCACCGTCCCGACCCGGTGGAGATCCTTGTTCAGCCGCTGGGCATTGGCCAATAGCGTCGCCCCTTGCCCCGTATCGAAGAGGAGCGCTCCAGCGGGATGCTCCACCAGGGCGGCAAAACCGTGCTCGCCCAGGGTACCGGTTACCGGCCCGACCGTATTGTCGCACAGCACCGTGATACGATGCTTCATCGCTTGCTGCAACACTCTTTCGGGAACCGGGGTACACCCAGTTTTTCCAGGATGCTGAACATCGGGCAGAACTGGGTGAAGCCGGACTGGAACAGGTTCAGCCCGACAAAGCCGGTGAACCAGAGCCAGTTCTGGCTGTGGAAATGGGCCAGCAGCAGAGAGATCAGCACAAAACTGCCGGCAATGATCCGGACGACCCGCTCGACATAGAATCCTTCTTTCATGACATGCTCCTTTTCACGTTCTCGACAACAGTTCGGCAATCTTCCCCGCCACCTCGCCCGTCAGCACCGGGCAGGTCTCCTTCCCCTTATGGGTCTGGCGGATGGTCTTGCAGCAGGTGACCCCATATTTCTCCTTGAACCAGCCATGCAGCTCACGGGTCAGATGGGTTGTCAGCTTCTTGTCGTTCAACACCAGACCCAGCGCCACGGTGCCGCCCGACACCGCGCCGCAGATACAGCCGACACCGGACCCGCCACCGAAACCGCTCACGGCATTGACAACCGCAGCCGGGGTATCCGGACTGAAATGCCGCCGCACCACCTCCAACACCGCTTCGGCGCAATGATACCTGCCCGAGCGGTAGAGCGCCTCACCTTCCACTTGACACAGCTCAGCCAGTTCCAGCGTTTCCAGGGAAGGCTCTTTCTTCTTTAACCAGTGCATGTATTCCTCTTTTTGCGTGATGTTTCCTTAGTCATCAACGGCTTCACCCACATGATGCCGTTCTTTCCACGATTGCACAAGATAGTAAAGGATCGGAATCGTCACCCGTGACAGTGCGGTGGAGGCGATCTCGCCGCACATCATCGCCAGGGCCAGTCCCTGGAAGATCGGATCGAAGACGATGACGAAGCTCCCCACTACCACCGCAGCCGCAGTCAGGAGCATGGGACGGAAGCGGACCGCTCCGGCCTCGATGATCGCCTCATCCAGCGGCAGCCCCTCCCGCCGCTTCATCTCGGCGAAATCGATGAGAATGATGGAGTTGCGCACAATTATCCCGGCCAGGGCAATGAAACCGATCATGCTGGTGGCGGTAAAAAAGGCGCCCATGATGGCATGGCCCGGCAGGATGCCGATCAGGGTCAGGGGAATGGGGGCCATGATCACCAGCGGCGTGGTGAAGTCCCTGAACCAGGCCACCACCAGCACGTAGATGAGGATCATGACCGCACCGAAGGCCAGCCCCAGGTCACGGAAGACTTCATAGGTAATATGCCATTCGCCGTCCCACTTCATCCCCACATGGTTCTCGTCCCACGGCTGGCGCGCCGCCAGCAGCTCGATCCGGGTCCCGTCCGGTGTAGGGATCTTCTCGATCTCCTTTTGCATCTTCAGGATGGCATAGACCGGCGCCTCGATGACCCCGGCCACGTCGCCGATGACATAGACACTGTCCTTCAGGTTCTTGCGGTAAAGTGTCTTTTGTTCCGCGGCCTGGCTGACCCGCACCAGTTGCGAAAGCGGTACCGTGCCGCCGGCAGTCGGCAGATTGATGTTGGCAAGAGCCGCGGCGGAACTGCGGTCGGCAACCGGCAGGCGCAGATTGATGGTGACCGGCTCCTTCTCCCTGGGAAGATGGAGCAGCCCCGCATCCATGCCGGACAGGGCGAGGCGCAGGGTACTGGCCACCTCGTCGCTGGCAATGCCGGCCAGGGCGGCCTTCTCCCTGTCAACTGCAAACGTGACCTTCTGCTGATCGTCCTCCCGGTACCAGTCCACATCCACCACGCCGGCAGTCGTGCTGAAAATCTCCTTTACCCGCCGGGCAACCTCGGCCCGGGTTGCCGCATCCGGGCCGTAGATCTCTGCCACGAGTGTGGAGAGAACCGGCGGCCCCGGCGGAATCTCGGCCACCTTCACCCGGGCGCCGTACCGGTCCGCCACCGTCTTCAAGAGCGGCCTCACCCGCTTGGCAATATCGTGTGACTGGTCGTGGCGTTCGTCCTTGTGCGCCAGGTTCACCTGGATGTCGGCCAGGTTGCTCCCTTTCCGGAGATAGTAGTGGCGTACCAGGCCGTTGAAGTTGAACGGTGCGCTGGTCCCCACATAGCTCTGGAAGTTGGCGACTTCCGGCACAGTCCGCAGGGCAGTCCCCATCTCGGCGACAATCCGCGCCGTCTGCTCCAGCGTGGTCCCGTCCGGCGCATCGACGATCACCTGCAGTTCGTTCTTGTTGTCGAACGGCAGCATCTTGACCGTCACCAACTTGAAGTAGATCAACGAACAGGAGAGGAGCAGAAGGATCACCACACTCGCCAGAAAGCCGTACCGGAGCCGTTTCCGGTGAATGAGCGCCCCCATGGCGCGGCGATAGAAGGCGGTCAGCTTCGAATCGTCAGCCTCGGCACTGCTGCCGTGCTGCGACTCCCCTTTCATGAACCGGTAGGCGAAATAGGGGGTAACGATGAAGGCAATGAGGAGCGAGAAGAGCATGGCCATGCTGGCACCGACCGGGATCGGCCGCATGTACGGACCCATGAGGCCGCCGACAAACCCCATGGGGAGGATGGAGGCAATAACCGCGAACGTAGCCAGTATGGTCGGGTTGCCGATCTCGTCCACTGCCCTGATCGCCGCCTCCAGCGGCTTGAAGCGGGTTGTGGTGAAATAGCGATGGATGTTCTCGACCACCACGATGGCATCGTCCACCAGGATGCCGATGGAAAAGATCAGAGCAAACAGGGTGATCCGGTTCAGGGTGTAGCCGATCAGGTAAAAGATCAGCATGGTCAGGGCCAGGGTCACCGGAATGGCGATGGCAGCCACGGCGCCGGCCCGCCACCCCATGAAAACGGCAATCAGGATGGTGACCGAGATGGCCGCCAGGAACATGTGAAAGAGCAGTTCATTATTCTTTTCCCGGGCGGTCTCGCCATAGTTGCGGGTAACCGTCACCTGCACGTCCGAAGGGATGGTTTTCCCCTTCAGGAATTCCACCTTCTTCAGCAGGTCCTCGGCTACCCAGGTGGCATTCGCCCCCTTGCGCTTGGCAATGGAAATGGTGACCGCCGGGTAATCGGCCTGTCTGTTCAGCTGCACGGTCGAGTTGTGCATCGCCCCGGCATGCGGTCCCAGGCCGAAAAAGACGTAATCCTGCGGCTCCTGCATGCCGTCCGTTATTGTGGCCACGTCGGCAAGGTAGACCGGGCGCCCCCCCGCAACGCTGACCACCAGGTTGCGCACGGCATCGATACTGTCCAGGAACTGGCCGCTGTCCACCAGGAACTCCCGGTTCCCGGCGGACATGCTGCCGGTCTGCAGGGCAGCATTCCCCTTCTGGAGGGCTCCCGCGACCTGGAGCGGCGAAACCCCGTGGCCGGTCAGCCGGGCCGGATCGAGCATAACCCTGACCTGGCGCGAAAAGCCCCCTTTGATCTCGGTCTCGGCTACGTTTTCCGACTTTTTCAGCTCATCGCACAGCTCACGGGCCACCCGCCTCAGGGAGCCATGGTCATAGCGGTCCGACCAGAGGGTGAGGGTGACGATCGGGACATCGTCGATGGATTTGGGCGCCACCAGCGGCTCGCCCGCGCCGGGAGGCAGTATCCCCCGGTTGCTCATCACCTTGTTGTAGAGCTTGACCAGGGACTCTTCCATATTCTGCCCCACCAGGAACCGGACCGTAACGATCCCCAGACCCGGCCTGGCCATGGAGTAGAGGTACTCGACCCCCTTGATCTCCCACATCCGCGCTTCGATCGGCTTGACCACCCGCTCCTGCACCTCGCCGGGGGTAGCGCCGGGAAGCGGCAGATAGATGTCGACCATCGGCACCACGATCTGGGGCTCTTCCTCACGGGGTGTCATCTTGACCGCAAAGAGACCCAACAACAGGGAGGCCGCAACGATCAGCGGGGTCAGCTTCGAGTCGATGAAGGCCCGTGCAATTCTGCCGGCAACGCCGAGACCGGTCATGGATATATCTCCGAAACGTTTGTCATGGTTCGACCCGCATACCTTCGGTTACCTTCTGCGTATTACCGACGACAATCGTCTCACCGGGAGAGAGGCCTGATACTACCTCAACGCCACCGTCCTGCTCCTTGCCGAGCTTGATCAGGCGCAGTCGGGCGATATGCTCCCGATCCAGCACCCAGAGCGACGTGAGCGCCCCCCGTTCCACCACTACCCCTTTCGGCACCACCAGTCCCGGACGGCTGGCCATCGTGAATCCGGCCCGTCCGAACATGCCCGACCTGAGCCCCTTCCCGGCCAGGTCGATCTTGACCGTAAAGGTGTGCGTGGCAGGGTCAGCAGCCGGAACGATCTCCACCACCCGACCCTTCCCTTGAATTGTGGCACCGTCGATCGTCACTCCCACCACCTGCCCGAGCTTTACCACCTTCATGACCGACTCCGGCACCATCGCTTCGAGACGGTAGTCCCCCTCTTCTTCGATGGTGACGAGCGGCATGCCCGGGAAAACCGTCATCCCTGCGGCTACGCTTTTTGCGGTGACCACCCCGGCCAGCGGGGCAACGACACGGCCATAACCGGCAACGGTGCCGGCAGCCCGTGAGCCCTGGCGGGCCTGTTCGAGCCGGGCTTCGGCCCGGGCAACCGACTGGAGAGCCACGTCGCGGTCAGCCTTGCGTATGTCCAGCTCCTGCTTCGTTGCCGCCTCCTCCCGGTAGAGGGTGCTGAACCGGGCGTACGTAGTCTCTGCCAGGGCAAGACGGGACCTGGCTTCGTCCAGGCCGCGGCCGGCCTCTTCGACGCCGGCCCGGCCAGCGGCGGCAGTGGCGCTCTGCTCGGTTGCCTCGATAGTGAGAAGGAATCGTCCCTTTGTGACCCGGTCACCCTCCCTGACCGCCAGCGAGGTGACGGTACCGGCAATCCGGGCCGCAACCGCAGCGCTGTTCCTGGATCGGACCGTGCCGGCGGCCACGAACTCTTCCGCTACCGTCGCCTCCCGAACCGTCTGCACCAGGACTCCCTTCACAACACCCGGCTGCACTGCTCCCGGCACAGGCTTTTCCTTCGAGCCGCAACCGCCGGCCAGCAGCATACCGATGACCAGGACAACGGGTATCACGCGTAGTGTACCACTCATTGCATAACCTCCTTGAGGAGCATCCCTGAGGCATGGAGCAGTTGCACCGATGCCCGGGCGGATTCCACCTCCATCTCTGCCACCTGGGCCCGTGCCCGGTTCAGGACGGTCTGCGCATCCAGCAGTTCAACCATGAGCGACACCGAGCTCTCGTACCGCCTGGTCAGGAGCCGTACCCCTTCGGCAGCATCGGCAGCCGCATGCCGCGAAACCTCCAGCCGTTTTCCCGTCTCTTCCCGCCGCAGGCTGCTCTCCGCCACCTGCAACCGGATCTCCTGGCGCAGTTCGGCCCGGTACTCCTCTACCGACCTTTTCTCCGCCCTGGCCTTTTCGGTATCATGCCCCCGTTTGTAACCGTCGAACAGCTCCCAGCGCAACGTGGCACCAACCAGCCAGGCATCGTTGTCCCGACCGAACGGGATGTCCCGATCGTTCTGCTGATAACGGGCAATGCCATGTACAGTCGGGTAGTAGGCAGCCCTGGCATTCCGGATGCCGAGTTCAGTCTTTTCCACCTCCGCCCCCATTTCTTTCAGTTCCAGTCGATTCTCCAGGGCCAGGCGTTCCAGTTCGCTACGGTTACCCGCAACTGCCGGAGCCTCATAGTTTACTGCGATATCGAGCCCTTTGCCATCGTCAGTCCCGGTCACCGCGGCGAGCCTGAGCATGGCCATCTGCACGGCATTTCCGGCAACTATGGCCTGCTGCTCCTGGTCCGCGACAAAGGTACGCGCCCTCAGCTCGTCGGACTTGAGCCCAACCCCGGCCGCCCCCCTGACCGAGGCCAGCCGCAGGTGCTCACGGGCATCCTGCACCGCCTGTTCAGCAACCTGCGCCTGTGCCTTGGCCTTCTGCAGGTCCAGGTAAACGTTCACAGTTTTGAGTGCAATATCCTCCCGCCTCCGCTGCAGGGCAAGATCCCGTTTTTCTACCTCCTTGCCAGCCATGGCCACGACACTGCCGATACGGAAATCCAACAGCGGCTGTTCAAGGGTGATCGCGGTCTGGAAGTCGCCGGTAACGTCCGGGTGGTTCAGGTCGCCGGCCAGAGAGAAGCGCCCCTCGTCCAGCCGCATCATGAAGGCCCGGGTCGGGGAGTTGGTCAACACGGCGCTCTCCTCCAGGGTGAGACGGGGAAGGTAGCGGCTGCGGCTGGCCGACCGCTCAGCCGTTGCTGCCGCCTGCTCGTGGGAGGCAGCCAGAAGGAGATGATTTCTGGCAAGGGCCTGCCGGACGGCATCGCCCAGCGAGATGGACGCATCTGACGCCCAGACTGTCAACGGTGCCAGGATTGAGACAACAAGCACCAAACTATTTGCGAGATGCACGGTATACCTCCACGTATTACATATAATTTTTTATATATATTTTATTTCATATGCAGTCAAGCGGAATCATGCAACAATCGTCGGGCATTTTTGCAATATTAACACACACCAAGCATGCATCCATACAGAACACGAGATTGCCGTGAAATGCATTGACAAGAAACTGGGCGGCATCTAGACTGCAAGCCGCCAGCGGGGAGATGACAGTGTTCGACAAGGAAGTCTGGAAAAAACGTTTCAAGGAGATCCTCTCCCTCGACAGCCACCCCGGCCATATCGCTGCCGGCTTCGCGGTCGGGGTTTTCATCAGTTTCACCCCCTTTTTCGGCATCCACACCCCCCTGGCCATTGCGGCCGCCTTCCTCTTCCGACTGAACAAGCTGACCTGCATCACCGGCGCCTGGATCAACACCCCCCTCACCGTGGTCCCGGCCCTGGGGCTCAGCTACAAGCTCGGCCGCATGCTGCGCGGTCTGCCACCCATCGAGATGAAAGTTAAGGGGCTGGAATGGCAGCACCTGAAGATCTACGCCAAGTCCCTGCTCCTCGGCTCGTCGCTGATCGGTTTCGTCTGCGCGGTCATCGGCTACTTTGCCTGTTACTATCTGGTGGTGCGGTTCAGGAAAAAGGATGAGGCCCTGGCCGAGCTGACCAGGGAGATGGAAGAGGTAGGAGAAGAACTGGACTAAGAAGGCGGGATGATCTCCCGCCTTTCTCATATCCTGAGCCAGCTGGAGTGATTCGTCTATTTGCCGAGAAACGGACTGAGTACGAGGTAGGTAACCCCCGCCACCACCGCCGAGGCCGGAATGGTCAGGACCCAGGCAACCACGATCCGGTTGGCCACGTTCCAGTTGACCGCCGTGAGCCGGCGGGACAGGCCGACCCCCAGAATGGCGGAGGTGATGACATGGGTGGTGCTGACCGGCATCCCAAAGGATGAAGCCCCAAGGATCACCCCTGCCGAGGCGGTCTCCACGCAAAAGCCGTGGACCGGCTGGAGCTTGACGAAGTCCTTGCCGACAGTCTTGATGATCCGCCAGCCGCCGCCAGCGGTACCGAGCCCCATGGCCACGGCACAGGCAATCTTTACCCAGACCGGCACGACAAAGGTGGGAAGCATGCCGTAACTCACCAGGGCCATGGTGATGACCCCCATGGACTTCTGGGCATCGGCCGTACCGTGGGAAAAGGCCATGACGGCGGCAGACAGGATCTGGAGCTTGCGAAATCCCTTGTTCAGCACGTGGGGGGCCTTGTCCTTGACTATCCAGAGCAGGGCGACCATGAATACGAATCCGAGGACGGTGCCGATAATGGGGGAAATGATCAGGGAGAGGATGATATTTTTCAAGCCGCCCCAGTGCAGGGTCCCCAACCCGTCATGGGCGATGACGGCCCCCATGAGACCGCCGATAATGGCGTGGGAGGAGGAAGAGGGAAGCCCGTAATACCAGGTGACCAGGTCCCAGATGATTGCACCCAGGATACCTGCCAGCACGACCATCTGGGTGATGTGGCTGGCGTCGACGATACCCTTGCCGATGGTGGCAGCCACCTTGGTGGAAACCATGGCGCCGAGAAAATTGAGGCCGGCGGCCATGAGAATGGCGCTTCTGATCGAGAGCGCCCGTGTCGAAACACAGGTGGCGATGGCGTTGGCAGTGTCATGGAACCCGTTGATGTAATCGAACGCCAGGGCGGCGAAGATCACCAACGCCAGCATGACGAGCGCCAGATCAACCATTTTTCACCACCACGCTCTCCAGGATGTTGGCCGCGTCCTCACACTTGTCGGTGGCCCGCTCCAGTGTCTCGTAGATCTCTTTCCACTTGATCAACTGGATCGGATCCTTTTCCTCGTCGAACAGACGACTGATGGCCTCGCGGCAAACCCTGTCCGCCTCGTTCTCCAGGGCATTCACCTCGACGCAGTACTCGGCGATCGGTTCCAGCTTCCCTCCCAGCAGGGCAACCGCCTTGTCCAGGGCCTGACACGACTTGAGGATGATAAAGGCAAGCTGTTTTGCCTCAGAGGTCGGCTTCTCCACGTTGTACATGACCATACGCTGTGATGATGCATCGATCAGGTCCATTATATCGTCGAGCTTGGATGCAAGGGAGTAGATATCTTCACGATCGAACGGGGTGATGAAACTCTTGTTGAGCTTCTTGATGATGTCGTGGGTAAGGGAGTCCCCCTTGTGCTCGGCATCCTTGATCCGCCGCTGGCTCCCGGCTGGGTCCTCGAAATCGTCGATCATCTCCTTGAGGAGTTCGGCCCCCTTGATGGTGTTGGCCGTCATCTCCTTGAACATCTGGAAAAACTTTTCTTCTTTGGGGATCAGTCCGAACATGTGGTCCTCCCTGACCGATAGTGTACGGTGCCGGCATCCCTATTCCCGGGATATCCGGCTAAAGCCGACCACTGATAGCACACTTTTGCCGTACTGCCCAGAAGAATTGTCACAATGTGGTTACAGCACCCCCCTGCAAACCATTTCTCCTTGATTTCACGTGTCTCATTCCGTAAGGTGAGGCGCATAAACTTGACTACGGAGAATCGCCATGGAACCGCTACATGCCCTCATCCTGGGTGCCATTCAAGGGCTGACGGAAGTCCTCCCCATCAGCAGCTCGGCCCACCTGATCCTGATTCCGGAGATACTCCATTGGCCCGAATCCGGCCTTACCTTTGATGTGGCTCTGCACCTGGGGACACTCTTCGCTCTCACTGCATATTTCTGGCGGGACATTGTCGACCTAGTTTACCATTTTTTCAACGGCCTCACCGGCAAGGGCTTTCACACTCCGGAAAGCCGCCTGCCGTTGTACATAATCGCCGGAACCGTCCCCGCAGCCATTGCCGGCAAGACCCTGGAAGGACCTGTAGAAGATTTTTTTCGCGGTAGCCCGCTCCTCATTGTCTCTTTTCTGGTAGCCTTCGGCCTGCTGCTCGCCCTATCCGACACCATCAGCGCCAAACGCTGGAAACTGGATCGGATGAACCTTAAAAACGCTCTATTAGTCGGCTTTGCCCAGTGCCTGGCCCTGATGCCGGGGGTTTCCCGCTCAGGGATCACCATTACCGCCGCACTTTTTCTGGGCTACAACAGAGAGACTGCCGCCCGCTTTTCGTTTCTGCTCTCCCTTCCCATCGTTGCCGGCGCCGGCATTCTTAAAGTCGGAAAACTACTGAAAACCGGTATCCCAGTGGGTGAGGGAATGCCGCTTCTCATTGGCATCGCCAGTTCCGCCATTTTCGGCTACCTGAGCGTGGCACTCCTGCTCCGCCTGGTGCAGCACCGAACCTTGTATACATTCGTCTGGTACCGAGTCCTGGCCGGAGCCGGCTTTGTCGTCTATTTTCTGGGAGTGCGATAAAGACAGGGAGGTGCCGTGCCACCCATCACCAACTGGCCTGAGGACGAGCGTCCCAGGGAAAAAATGCACAAGTTCGGCCCCGATGCGCTGAGCGACGCCGAACTCCTCGCCCTCATCATCCGCTCCGGTGACCACGCTTCTCGACAAAGCGCCATCGACCTGGGAAGGAATATCCTCAAGGAATTCGGCGATCTGCGCAATATTGCGGGCGCCACCATGGCCGAAATCTGCGCCATCAAGGGTGCCGGACCGGCAAAAGCGGCGTCAGTGCTGGCGGCACTCACCCTTGCGCAGCGGATAAACACCGCCCGACTGGCAAACCTGGAGCGTTTCACAACCCCGTCCCAGGTCTTCCAGCATTTCCACTACCGCTTTAGAGACCGCCGCAAAGAGTATTTTCTGATCCTTCTCCTGGACGGGAAAAACAGGATTCTGCGCGAGGTACAGATTTCCGAAGGATCCCTGAACCAAAGCATCGTTCATCCCCGGGAGGTCTTCAACCCCGCGGTGAGGGAATCGGCTGCAGCCGTCATTCTGGTCCATAACCACCCGAGTGGCGACCCAACCCCGAGCAGAGAAGACCTGGAGATTTCCAAACGGCTGAAGGAGGCCGGCGAACTGCTCGGCATTCGCGTCCTGGACCACATAATCGTCGGCGACAACGCCTATGTCAGTTTCGTTGAACGAGGCCTTTTCTGACCCTGCACCCGTGGTTAATCAATGGAGATACCTTCTTATTGCCGCCTCAAATCCCTCCGGCTCAAAACCGAATGTCTTTCGCCATTCACCGCCACACACATTTCCCTCCGTCAACATAGTCAGTTGATCCATGGTCAGCGGAAAAAACGAAAACCTCTGGAATAGCGGGACCACCAATTTCATGAGACCAAGCGGATTCGGCACCTTCAAAACCCGCGCTTTGCCCAGAACCCGGCCGATGACGTCCAGCAGTTCATTGTAGGAAAAGCGGTCCGGGCCGCAGAGCTCAAAGGTATGGCCGATGGTTTCCGGCATCTCCAGAGCAACGGCGAAACAGCGCGCAACGTCGTCGACGCTGATGGGCTGTAGCTGATACCGGCCATCGCCGATTACCGGCACGGCCGGGTAAGACCGGATGTATCCCGCCAGCATGTTCACGAAAGCATCGCCCTGGCCGAAAATGAGGGATGGCCGGAAAATGGTGAAATCGAGTCCGGACGCACGGACCAGTTCTTCTGACTGAAATTTTGTCTGGTGGTAGCGGGAGATGGCGCCGGGGCGCGCCCCCAGTGCCGACATCTGCAGGTACCGCTTGACCCCGGACTGGCGGACAGCTGCCACCATGGCCCGCGCTGCCTCAACATGGAGGCGGTCGAATGTTATCCCCCGACCTGGAAACTCGCGGATAATCCCCACCAGATTGACAACCGCGTCGCACCCCCGCAACGCCTCGACATAGCTTTCAGACCGGGTCACATCCCCGGCAATCATCTCAACCCCCGCCACATACGAAGTCTGCCGCTGATGGGTCAGCAGCCTCAGCTGGTGGCCACGTCCCAGGAGCTCCGCACAGAGATGGCCACCCACAAATCCGGTGCTGCCGCTGGCAAAAATCTTCATCCACGCGCCTCCTTCCTGACAACGGACAAATATATAGCCCTTTGATGATATTTTAACGCACCTGCCGGTCAACGCTACCAGGTACACGCAGATACAAATATGGGTGTTCAAAATCACAAAACCGACCAACAAGGCATAACGCCTTTAATTACAACAACTTTATCCATTTTAATCTTTTCACCCTGTTCACCTCTTTACCAGCACAGCACGTCCAAAAACACTTTACGGCAAAGCGTTATCACGGCATTTATCCTTCAATGTTAACATGTTACAAACTATTTTCAGATCGTGACACAGATGGTACCGTTTTTGTAATACCGGAAGGCAACATACCACGAAAGGGGCACGCAATGACCATCACAAGCGCATTTCAAGCTGCCGGTCGCTTCACAGCTGCCATCCTGTGCACCCTGACCTGTTTGACCGAAATCAGTACCGCACACGCAGACGACGGAAGATGCACCTACAGCACCCAGTTGGCACTTCCGGGACAACGGGACATTTATTCTGCCCAGATCAAAAGAATTAAAGACGCCGCCATTTCTGCATATGACGAGATGGGCTCTGAAAGCATAGCCTTCATGTACAAAGGTGAACGCATCGAGCTCGACCCGATTTCTTTCGACTGTATCACCTGCCACGACGGGATCAGCGCCACATTGCACGATATCCGCTTCAAGAACGACACTGGTCGGACTAACAACATACAAATGGTCATGGGCCCCCATCCGATCGGCATGCACTACGGCAGCGCATCCTACGCAAAACCCGGAAGCCTGCGGGACCAGGTCTCCCTCAACAACGACATGGTGTTGGTAAACGGTCGCGTTGGCTGCCTGAGCTGCCATAATCCGCTCAATCCCGAACAAAAGCACCTGATTGTTGGATTGGATCAAAGTCAACTCTGCCTGGCCTGCCACGTACGATAGGTCAGATGTATAGGATAGGAGGAACCGCCGTGGGATATAGATGCCGAATACATGAAGACAAAGCTGGAGAGTGTGACTTCAGACTGATCGAAATGATCATGACGAAAAAGAGCGCCATTCAGTCAATACCGGTGAAAACTGTCATTACCATTGACAATCATGCTGAAACACTTCGCTACGTACAGACCAACATGACCGATTTTATTACCAACTGTGTCAGGGTGGAAGCCATGGAAGCAAATGCACGCAACAAAGTGGAAGACAATGCCCGCCTTTTCGAACAGCACCTGGAGCCATTTTTCACCGTGGTGGCAGCCACGACCCAGAAAAACGTGCTGGACAAACTGTCCAGCGCCCTGAAAAAGGCGCTCATCCTGATGGCAATGGAGAAATACCACTGCAATAAAGAGTCGATATGCAAAGCCCTGGGCCTGACCCGGGAAAAGCTGGAACGTGAAATAGTCCTATGTGGTCTCAGTCCGAAAAAACGGGCAGCCTGACCAAGCGGCGAGGGAACGCTTCCCTTGCCGCATCTTTTCAGTCTCTTGCTTTTGCAAGCCGTGCTTTGGTGGAACATCACCAGCACGGCTTTTCATTGCAGGCTTATTTTAGCCGGACCACTCACGCCATTGTTGTAATTCCCCAAAAATTCTGTACAATTTAGGCCCGATACAATACCGATACACGGGAGAGGAAAGATGCAGAACATTCCCATTTCTCAGTCCCAACCGGGAATGACCCTGGCCAAAGATGTGGTCCGTCCGGATAATCCCAATGGATCGCCCCTGTGCGGCAAAGGAGTGGAACTGACCGCCCCGCTCATCATGCGGTTACAAAATATGGGAGTGCAAAGCATCATCGTTGAGGGCCACCCCCTATGGCTGGAAGGGGACAAAACCCTGGAGGAACTCCTGGCAGACCTCGACCATCGCTTCCGCAGACTAGACGACCACCCGCGGATGCAAGCTATCAAGGATGTCTACCGTGACTGCATCATCAATTCCATGGAGGGATCGGCGCAGAATGTCAGATAGGCGCTCCGAAATTCTGGCCGTTATCAAGGACACCAGATCGCTGCCGACCATCCCGGCGATCATCGGCAAATTGAACGCCATGTCGATGAGCGACAAGGCCTCGATCCAGGAAATGGCGCGGATGGTCTCCTCCGACCAGGTGCTGTCAGCACGGGTCCTGAGGCTGGCAAACTCGCCGTCGTATGGTTTCTACCGGGTGTCCACCATCTCCAATGCCATGATCCTTCTCGGTGTGGATGTAGTAAAGAGTCTTGCCCTCAGCTCTTCGATCTTCGAGATCATGGAGAAGAGCGTGCTTGGCCTCTGGGAACACTCCCTGGGGGCAGGGGTGGCTGCCAACATTATCGCCAAAAGGCTCCGGCTCCCCGATTGCGAAGAAATCTCCACCGCCGCCCTTCTCCACGACATCGGCAAGGTGATAATGAAGATAAAGTTTCCCGATGAGTACTCTCAACTTCTAAGTTCAATACAGAATGACGAGAACTATTTTCAGGAAGCCGAGTTGGAACTGTTCGGCATAGATCACGCTGAGGTCGGGGGATGGCTTGCCAAGTACTGGTTTCTGCCGGACAAACTGATCGAGCCGATAGCCTGTCACCACAACGTAGAAAAGGCCGGCAATCACCAGGTGAAGGCAAGCGTCGTCCATCTGGCTGATATCCTCATCAAGGCAAGCGGTTTTGGGTTCAGCGGTGATGACGTTGTCCACCCGCTCAGCGAACTGGCCTGGCAACGGCTCAACCTGAACGATGTCATCCTCAGGGACATCATCGAGGAACTGGAAGACAAAATGGTGGAAGTAAAAAACTTCACTCTGGAGCTGCAATCGGCCGATGCGCTCTAACCTCCGAATAACCCTCATTTCCGGCGATCAGCAACTCGCCGCCCATCTCCGGCTACGGCTGCAGAGCAAAGATTATCAGGTCATCCTTCTCCCGAGTTTCGCCAACGTCATCGGCATGATTTACTCCGATCCGCCGGACCTGATCATCCTCGACCTGTCTTCGTCTTCGACCGACGAGGGTGACAAGATCGTCAAGACCATCAGGGGGGACAGTTTTTTCAGCACCATCCCGATCATCGGCATCCTGACCGAGATGTCCGCAGAGGAAATGGATTGGAGCGCCACACCACTGGATGATTTTATCACCCTGCCGATCAAATATTCTGAACTCTTCAGCCGCATTCAGCTCGCCATGGGACGCATCGAGCGGATTTTCGACAACAACCCACTGACCAGGCTTCCGGGCAACGCCTCTATTCAGCGGGCAGTGGAAGCGGTCATGGGAACACCGATGGCAGTCTGCTACATCGATATCAACAATTTCAAACCATACAACGACGTGTATGGCTTTTCCCATGGCGACGAAGTGCTCCGGATGCTGGCCAGAATCATGTTCAACGCCGTCAAAGAGTCGGGCGGCGGTTTCTGCGGTCACATCGGCGGCGACGATTTCGTATTCATCGTCCCCACGGAGCAGTCTGAGCCGGTCTGCAAAACAATCATCAGCAACTTCGGGCAGATCGCCGATGAACTGTTCGATGACGTAGCCAAGGCTGATGGTTTTTTCATGGCCTGTAACCGGAAAGGCCAGGAAGAAAAGATCCCCCTCCTGAGTATCTCCATTGCCGTTGTCCCCACCGACTCTCCCCGCATTCTGCACTACGGAAAGCTCACCGAAGTGGCGGCCGAACTGAAGAAGCTGGCCAAGCGCAGCAGCGAAAGCAGTTATGTTATTGACAAACGCTGGTGATTTCCTCTAAAGAATCTGAAAGCGGCGTCGATAACAGAGCCATTACCTCGTGCCGCAAGAAGCGGAAGGAGCCTTACCGGTGAAAAAAAGACAATTTGAAAGGGTTGATTGTCGGACTACCGCCCTGATAACCTTTCAGGGGCGGGCCTTCAGGGGCGAGGTGGAAAACCTGAGCCTTAAAGGGTTGTTCGTCAAAACAGACCAGCAGATTGACCTCAACGAAACAGTTCAGGTCACCGTCTACTTCAACGGTGATTCAGGGGACATGTCGTTCGGTATTGACGGCAAAGTGGTTCGTTGCGACGAGCAGGGAATCGGCCTCAGCTTCCAGAAAATCGACACCAAATCCCTGGTCCACACCCTCAACTCAGGAGCCGGCACCAGCGCCACGCCCGGAACAGACTGTCTCGCCTGCACAGCTGCCTAGAGAGAAAGAATCTGACGCCAAAAAGGGCTGCGAACGCGGCCCTTTTCTTTTTTCCAGCCTACACGATCTCCTTCTCTATCGCTGCCAGCAACAGGTCATTTTCTCTGACACCACGCACCGCCAGCCGCACAAACCGTTCGCCAAGCCCCTGAAACGAACTGCAGTCCCGAATCAGCATCCGTTGCCCGAGGAGCCGTTCCTGCAGAATCGGGGTGGGAAGATTGCCGGGTAGCTTCACCAGCAGGTAATTGGCAGCGGCCGGAAATACCCGGACCCCAGGAAGGGCGGCAAGGCGCTCGGCCATGCTAGTCCGTGCCGAGCCTGTCATGGAAAGGGTACGACGATGGTAATCATGGTCTGCCAGGGCGGCCAGACCGGCTGCCTGTGCCAGATGGTTAACGCTCCAGGGAGGCCGGATTGCTGCCAGGCGCGCTGTGACCGCAGCTGATGCCATGGCGTAGCCAAGACGCAGCCCGGGCAGTGCCCAGAACTTGGTCATGGAGCGGAGGACCACCCCGGCATCGCCGGCTGCCACCAGATGCTTGGCCGATTCATCCTCGCAGAAATCCATGAACGCCTCGTCCACCACCAGAAAGGTTCCCTCTTCCCGACAGAGATCGGCCACTGCCGCCACTTCGTCCCGTTGATAGAGCCGGCCGGTAGGGTTGCCCGGATTACAGAGAAAAAGAATATCGCAACCAGATCTCAGCCTCTCGGCAAGCGCGGCCAGGGGGAGAACGAAGCCGTCATCATCCGACAGAACAAGTTGCTCCACCTCCCAACCCGCTTGCTGCAGGGCATATCCGTACTCGGAAAAGGTCGGCACAATCAGGAGGGCACGCTTGCGCCCCCCCTCCAGAAGCCGCGGCAGCAGATAAATAAGTTCGGTGGAGCCGTTGCCGACGCAGAACTGCTCCGTCGCCAGCCCGTGATGGAGTGCCAGGGCCTGACGCAACGCCGTGGCCTCGCTGTCCGGGTAATGCACCGCCTGCACCAGGGCATTCTGAACCGCATCCCGGACCTTTACCGAGATCCCGAGCGGATTGATGCTGGCGGAAAAATCCAGAATTTCCTCCGGGCTCACTCCCAATTGCCGGGCAACGGCAAAGACCCTTCCCCCGTGATCGAACAGTTTCATCCCGCTCATCTCCAATACTGCCAGACAGTAATAGCAGCAAGCCACCCCGCCAGGAGCACCCCCTCGGCGCTGTACATCAACCGTACCGCACCGCGCCAGGCGACCCTGTCGAGCGGCCTGACAGGGTCGCCGATGGTCGGCTTGACCACCGGCCGGCCAAAATAGCTGTTTGTCCCGCCGAGTTGGACCCCCAGCGCTCCGGCAGTTGCCGCCTCCGGGACACCGCTGTTCGGCGAGGCGTGGTTGCGGCCGTCCCGCGCCATGATCCGCCAGCTGTTCCTGGAGGAATACCCGCACAGCGGTGCGACGAGGACCATCAGCAGTCCGGTCAGCCTGGCCGGCAGGTAATTGGCCAGATCGTCGCACCGGGCCGAGGCCCAGCCGAAGCGCAGGTACCGGTCGTTCTTGTACCCGACCATGGAGTCGAGGGTGTTGATCGCCTTGTAGGCCAGTGCCAAAGGCGGTCCGCCGAGCAGCAGAAAAAACAGCGGCGCAATGACGCCGTCTGAACTGTTTTCCGCCACAGTTTCCACCGTTGCCCGCCAGATCTCCGGTTCATCGAGATCTGCGGTATCCCGGCCAACGATATACGAGAGATAGCGTCGCGCCTCCGGAAGGTCCCCCCGCTCCACAGCAGCGGCCACCAGCCCCGACTCGCGGTGGAGGGACCGGGCCGCCAGGGCAGTCCAGGCCATGAGGGCAGACACGGCAATACCGGCAGACGGATGCACGGCTGAGGCCACTGTCACGACTGCCAGGGCGATGCCGTAGGTAAGTGAAACGGTCAGCAGCAGCAGGACTATGCCGCCAAGGCGCTCGCTGGCTATGAGCCGTCTTAGCAGCCCCTCCAGAAAAGCGATCATCCTCCCGATCAGGATGACCGGATGGGGTAGCCAGCGGGGATCGCCCAGGATAAGGTCGAGTACCACCGCAACGATGGGGATTGACAGCTGGGGGTTCATCCGCATGCCTCGGCCAGCTGCGGGGTGTGCCCATCCATGGAGGGGCTGCTCATGCAGGCGTCAAACCGCAGATGGCCCAGACCTTGGCCAGATCCAGATGCCGTTCCAGGTGATCGGCCAGGAGGTCAAGGGGATCGGCGGCCCGGATCGGCACCGATCGCTCGGTCAAACCTTTGGCCGTACGGAGCCGGTTCAGGAAGGCGGTGCGAAACCGATCGTTGTCGAAAATGCCGTGCAGATAGGTCCCGAACACCCGCCCGTCTCTGGAGACCGCGCCGTCGAGGATCTCGGTCTCCTCTCCGGAACGCCGGGTGATCCTGGCAAAGGAGTCGGCCTTGGGACCGAGGATGGTCTCCCCCATATGGATCTCGTAGCCGGTCAGCTCCCGGCTGCAGCGGGTGGCGACCAGAAAACCGGCCGGCAGGAGTTCGGCCGTCACCTGGTGGGTCTCCTTGTGGGGCAGCATCACCGTCACCACGTCCAAGAGCCCCAGCCCCTCGGCTTCACGCTGGTCGCCGGATTCCACGCCATGGGGGTCGCTCACCCGCATTCCCAGCATCTGATACCCGCCGCAGACGCCGACCACCGGGCCGCTAAAGGTCTTAATGGCCGCGGCCAGCCCCGAATCCTGCAGGAAGGCCAGATCGGCAATGGTCGCCTTGCTTCCGGGCACGATCAGTAAATCAAGCCCTTCCAGCAGTTGCGGTTCATCCAGGTAGGAGAGCTCAACATCCTCTTCCCCCTCAAGTGCATCGAAGTCGGTATAGTTGCTGATACGCGGCAGCCTGACCACCCCGATGCGAACCGTCCCTTCCCCCGAGCCCTGAGTTCTCCGTCTCTCCAGCGCCACACTGTCCTCTTCCGGAATTCTGAACCCGGTAAACCAGGGAATCACCCCCAGGACCGGCACGCCGGTACGCTGCTCGACGAAGCTGATTCCCGGCCCCAACAGGGAGGAGTCGCCGCGGAATTTGTTGATAATGACACCGGCTATCCTCGCCCGTTCGTCCGGTTCCAGGAGCTCAAGGGTACCGACGATCTGGGCGAAGACCCCGCCACGGTCGATGTCGGCCACCAGCAGCACCGGGCAGTCGGCCATCACCGCCACCCGCAGGTTGGCGATGTCGTGGGCCTTCAGGTTGATCTCGGCAATGCTCCCGGCCCCCTCGATCACCACGAAATCGAACGCCTCCCGCAGCCGGGCGTAACTCTCCCGCACCTTCTCGAACGCCTGCGGCTTGAAGGCGTTGTACTCCTGTACCGACATGGTGCCAACCACCTCGCCCTGGACGATCACCTGGCTCCCCAGATCGGTGGTCGGCTTGAGCAGTACCGGGTTCATGTCGGTGTGTGAAGGGATACGGCAGGCAGCAGCCTGGACCGCCTGGGCCCGGCCGATCTCTCCTCCTTCGGGGGTCACGGCCGCGTTCAGGGCCATGTTCTGGGACTTGAACGGCGCGACCCTGAGCCCGCGGCGCCTGAACAGGCGGCAGAGCCCGGCCGTCAGGACCGACTTCCCCACATCCGAGGCGGTACCGGCGACAAAAAGTGCCGTGCACCTTTTGTCGGTGAGGGGTGAGGGGTGAGGGGTGAGGAGCGATTCTTCCGCCTTTCGCGCCTCACTCCTCACTCCTTTCTCCTCACTCTTCGCCGCATACCCCCGCGGCGTCACTATCCGGCCGGCTCTGTCTACGAACGTCGCAGCGTTACCGATGATGACCGTGCTGAACATGTCGATCGGATGCTCAAGCATCGCTCCCAAAGTGGTGACGATCCGCTCTTCTCCCTCCCGGCAGGCATTACGGACGATCCCCACCGGCGTTTCCCGGCGGCGGCCGTTCAGAAAGATTGCCCGCGCCTCTTCCAGCTGCTTTACCCGTCCTTTGCTCCGCGGGTTGTAGAGGGCAACGACGAAATCGGCTGCTGCTGCTGCCTTGAGCCGCTTCTGGATGGTCGTCCAGGGGGTCAGGAGGTCGGAGAGAGAGATGGCGGCAAAATCGTGCATGAGCGGGGCGCCCAGGACCGATGCAGCCGCCTGCAGAGCGGAGATACCGGGTACCACCACGACTTCCGGCGGATTCTCAGCCGCTTCCTTTTCCAGGAGTTCCAGCACCAACCCGGCCATGCCGTAGATCCCGGCATCGCCGCCGGAAACAAGGGCCACGGTCCTGCCGGCAACGGCAAGCTCCAGGGCGGCGCGGCAGCGCTCCACCTCGCGCATCATGCCGGAGGAAACCACTTCCTTGCCGAACAAGAGCGGCCGGATCAGATCGAGGTAGACTTTGTAGCCGACCACGGCCTCACTGGCCCGGATGGCAGCCTGGGCCTCGAAGGTCATATGTCTCAGGTCGCCCGGACCGGTCCCGACGACGAACAGCTTTCCCATTACTAACCTCTCTGTGGAGTCGTGACGGATGCCGTGCCGACAAAAACGACTGTGCCCGAGTACCAGCCACTGTAGGCGACATGGAGCGTCCAGCGGCCTGTCTGTTTGAGCCCGTCAGGGCGAGTTACAGGCCGCTAGCGCAATGAGCCGTACAGCGGCGGTGCGAGCGGCACGCGGAGCGAAACGGTGCGGTAGCCGTCACGACTCCACCTTCACCCCATCTCAGCAATTGCCAGTGTCACGTTGCCGTCCTTCACCTTCTTCAGGAGCAGCTCCCCGCCGTGTGAAGCCAGGAGTGCCGCCGGCTCGGCCACCCCTGTAGCGCCGATGGCCTTCAGGGCATGTTCCGACACCGGGCTCGGCGCTGCCACGCTGTTCAGCTCCTCGCTCGAAAACCATTGCAACGGCACTTCCAGCGAGGCAGCGCAGTCAACGAGCCCGGGCTCTTCCCGTTTGGCCTCTGCCGTGGCAAGGCAGGCGATGCTGCGGGGCGACAGAAAAAGCCGCTTCAGGTTGGCCGTGATCACCCCTTCGATCTCATCCCGGGTCGTGCCTCTGTTGCAGCCAACCCCCAGCACCAGGTTCCGCGGTCGGAGTACCAGGAGGTTCTCGGCCTGAAACTGGGGGGGAACGATACTGTTGGCGACAAAGACGACCCCCTTGGCGCCGCTGCGCACCGCGGCAACAAAGGTGTCGAAAAAGACCAGCCTGCCCCGGCCATGAAAATACGAGCGGACCAGCCCAGTGGCATCCACCACGGCGATCTCCCCGTTGTCCAGGAGCAGGCTGTTCAGGACCTTTACCCGGCCCAGGTCGTCGATGACCCACCCATGGTCCTTGGCCAGCATATCGAAGGAGGGGAGGCCGTTGGCGTCGGTGGCAGTGGTGATGACGGCCCTGGCCCCGGTAACGAAGGCGCACCGCTCAGCCAGTTCATTGCCGCCGCCCAGGTGGCCGGAGAGGAGCGATATTGCGAACTTGCCCGCCTCGTCCATCACCACCACTGCCGGGTCCACTTCCTTCCCGGCCAGCAGGGGGGCGGTCAGGCGGACCACAATGCCGGTGGCCATGATCGCAACGATGCCGTCATGATCCTGCCACAGCCGGGGGAGAAGTTCCTTCAGGTCGTCGAAGCCCCGGGCCGCAGCGCCGGCCTGGCCGCGGTATTTCCGCAGCACGTACAGATCGGCGCCGAGCCCCTCGTGCAGCCTGGCGCCGAGGCGGGCACCATTGCGGGTTATGGCGATGATGGCAACAGGCACGGTCAGGCAACTATGCCACTGCGGAATTCATGGGAAAACTCCCGGTCGTACAGCTTGGACACCGCCTTCAGTCCCTCGCGCCGCGCCTTCAGCACATCGCCGACGAGGATCAGGGCCTGCTTGCCGATGCCCGCCTCCCGCACCCTGGCGGCAATGTCCGCCAGGGTCCCCTCGACGGTCTGTTCGTCGGGCCACGAGGCCCTGGCCACCACGGCCACCGGGGTCGCCGGGGTGTAGGCCCCCTGCAGGAGTTCCGCCACCACCCGCTCGATCATGGAAACCGACAGGTAGATGACCATGGTGGCACCGATACGGGCGATCTCGGCCAGCCGCTCCCGCTCCGGCACCGGGGTCCGGCCGGCCAGGCGGGTGATGATGACGGTCTGGGAGACCTCGGGCAAGGTCAGTTCCTGCCTGAGGGCGGCGGCGGCGGCAAAGGCGCTCGTCACCCCCGGCACCACGCTGTAGCCGATGCCGAGCCGGTCCAGTTCGGCCATCTGTTCCTGGATGGCACCGTAGATGGCAGGGTCGCCGGTGTGGAGCCGCACTGCCCGCTGCCCGGCAACTGCCGCCTCGGCCAGGACCTGCGTCGTCTCGGCCAGAGTCATGCCGGCCGAGTCATACACGACCGCGTTCGGCGCATGGATACGCACCAGTTCCCGGTCCACCAGGCTTCCGGCAAAGACCACCACATCGGCCTCACCCAGCAGGCGGGCTCCCTTAACGGTGATCAGCTCGGCATCGCCCGGGCCGGCACCGACAAATGCAATGGACGACAAAGAATACCTCCCGACTGCCGCGACAACCGCAGCAGATCATCCTTACTTCGACTGCGGTGTCGTCAGGTACTGCTCGAACGGTTCCCAGTAGCGCTGCTGCACCAACCGGCCGCTCTTCCTGTCCACGAACTGCACCTGCCTGCCGATCCAGACGTTGCCGGTCACGGAGTCGAGCTTGAACAGGTGCCGTTCCGAAGTCTGCTCACCACTGACGGCACTGGTGGCATACTGACCATCGAACAGACGATAACGGCCCAATTCGATGACCGGTGCCGGTGCAGGGGGGGGAACCGCCACTTGAGGCGCTTCCGCTGATTGAGTCGAGCTATCGGGTGCCGCCTCATCAGCGGCAACGGCCGACACGCACGGGAGAAGGAAAAGGGCGAGCAGGGCCAGAATGAACGACAACCGGACGGTCCGCATGGTTCACCTCGCTATTGAATGTTTCGTGACGATCAGGAGGGAGAGATAGTCCAACGGCTTCCCCACCAGGGTATCCAGGGCAGAGACCACCTCCTCGTCCGTCCCTCCGACCCGCCGGACAAAGACCGCATGGTTCTCCAGCCCCAATTCCTTCAGCAGGGTATAGACCCGGTCGAACACCCGATGCACCTTCATCAGGATCACGGTATCGAAGGCGGCAAAGGTGCGGCGCAGTTCGTCGTCCTCGTAGGTCGCCGGCAGGATGGCGATCCGGTCGGCAGTCATCCCGAGCGGCACGCCGGCCGCGGCAGCAGCGGCATTGATGCTGGAGATCCCCGGCACCACCTCGACCGGAATCTCCGGATAGCACTCCTTGAAAATCCGATAGAGATAGAGGAAGGTGGAGTAGAGGAACGGATCGCCAATGGTGATGAATGCCACGTCCTGGCCGGCCCTGACCCGCTCCGCCACTTGGGCCGCCGCCTCTTCCCAGAAAGCGGCCAGTCCCGCCTGGTCCTTTTTCATGGGAAAAACTTGGACCAGCAGTTCCTGCCGGGACCGGTCGATAAACGGCTCGACAATGGAAAGGGCATAGCTGGCCGCATCGGCCGCCCCGGTCGGGGCGCAGATGACCGGCACCTCCCGGATGATCCGCTCGGCCTTGCGGGTGAGGAGTTCGGGATCGCCGGGGCCGACGCCGACCGCGTAGATTTTTGCCACTATTCGTCACCTTTCCAGGCGGTAATGATGTAGACAGGATTCTGGGACTCGAACAGCTTGTACTCCGACAGCCCGCGGGTCTTGGCGATATTGACGCAGGTGACCTCCACGGTGTAGCCGTGGTCCTCCAGAAACTCCACCGCCTTGGTCAGGGTGTCCAGGGTGACGGCGTTCAGGACGATCATTCCATCCTGTTTCAGACGCCGGTCCACCGCCTCGATGATCTCCTCCAGCATGCCGCCGGAACCGCCGATGAACACCCGGTCCGGATCGGGGAGATCTTCGAGCCCTTCCGGGGCAAAGGACTCCACCAACTTGACGTTACGGGCCACGAACTTTTTCAGGTTGTCCCGCAGGAACACGACATACTGCGGGTTCCGCTCCAAGGCGTAGATCTTGCCGTTGGGCATCAGGTTCGATGCCTCGATGGATACCGAGCCGCTGCCGGCGCCGATATCCCACAAGATCAGATCGTCCTGCAGCTGGAGCTTGGCCAGGGTAACGGCCCGGACCTCCTGCTTGGTGATCAGTTTCTTGATCGCCGCGAACTCCTCGTCTTCGACGCCAATCAGCGGATACTGGGTAAGGGAAGGCTCCCAGGCCTTGATCAGAATCAGGATGTTCAGGGGGGAGGCGGGAATATCCAGAAGCCCCTTCACGTCGGTCCTGGTGAACCGCTCCTCCGGCGTGCCGAGATCTTCACAGAGCCAGGCCTCGTACCCTTCCGCGCCACGTTCGATCAGCTCCCGGGCAATGGCTGCCGGGGTGTTCACCTTGTCGGTCAGCACCGCCACCTTCTCGGCGGCCACAATCCGGTCGATGGCCCGGTGCAGTTCCCGGCCGTGGCACGAGACGAAGATGGCATCGTCCCATGGTTCCTTGATCCGGGCAAAGGCATACTGGACGCTGGTGAGGTTGGGAAAGATCTCGATCCGTTCCTTGGGGATGTTTCGCAGAAGGAAGCGGGCCACGCCAAAGAAATTGGGATCTCCCGAGCCGAGCACCACGGTCCGCCGGTCGGTCTCCCTGAGGAAATCGAGCATCTCCGCCAGCTCTCCCAGGACCCGCTTTTCCCCGGCAAAGTCGGGGAAAATATCCAGATGCCGCTGGTGGCCGATCAGGACTTCAGCCTTGCCGATCACCTCCAGGGCCTTGTTGCCGAACCCTTCCCATCCCGTGATACCGGCACCGACCAGATAGACTTTTTGTTGGGGCATGCCATCCTCCGAAAACCGAGTTCCAAATCAGGCGCAATATAGCACTTCCCCGCCATACCCCGCCAGCAAAACCGTGACCGGCAGCGTCGGCGTCACCTGCCGGGCAAACGCCGCCGCGTGGCTGCAGACCAGCGCCACGAGCGCCGGCTGGTCACCCGACATCTCCAGCACCTGACGGGCGGTGTTCGCCTCGCGAACGTGAGAAGTGAGGAGTGAGGAGTGAGGAGTCTCGGCAAGCCATGACGCCAGCGCCCTCAGATCGAGCTCCGACGAGGTCACATGGGTCTGTTCATGGCAGCAGGCGATCTTCAGGAGCTTGGCGAACTGGCCGGCAAGGACGGCCCGCCCCACCCCCTTCCTGGCACAGGCCCGCAGGGCGTACCCCACATGGTCCCCCATCATCACGAACGCCTCCTCCTTGAGAGGGTTACCATTCCCCGGTCCTTTAGGCCCTCTTGGGTCCCAGTCCCCAGTCCCGAAATACCGCTGCGCCACCATCTCCGACGTGCGCCCAGTGGACAGGACCACGGTCCTGCTGCCACAGGCCAGGGCCACGTCTATGGAGGCGTCGATGGTGTCGGTCCAGGCCTTGGCCGAGATCGGGCGCACGATGCCGGTGGTGCCCAGGATGGAAAGCCCACCGATAATGCCGAGCCGGGCGTTCAGGGTCTTCTTCGCCAGTTCCCCCCCGTTGGGGATGCTGACAACAACGTGAGGGGTGAGGGGTGATGAGTCAGGAGGGAAAACCTCCCGGACCGCCGCTTCGATCATCCGGCGTGGTATCGGGTTGATGGCCCAGTCGCCCACGGCCACGGCCAGACCGGGCTTGGTGACCCGGCCGACCCCTTCGCCCCCCGCGACAACAATACTGCCGTTCTCCCCGGGAACCAAGGAGAGCTCGGCCCTGATCTCGGCACCGTTGGTCACGTCCGGGTCATCACCGGCATCCTTGATGACCGAACAGATGGCCGTCCCCCCCTGCAACTCGCAGGAATTGAGGTGAAAGGCGGCGGTCATACCGGCCGGGAGGAGGAGTTCAACCGCAGCCACCGGCTGCCGGTCGCGCAGCATAAGCGCCGCCCCCTTGGCGGCCGCGGCAGCGCAGGCCCCGGTCGTGTAGCCATGGCGAAGGTTTTTGCCGGACATGGGGCTCAACGACGAGTGAGAACCAGCGGCAGATGTGCCCCGGACCGGAGAGCAGCCAACGCCTGCTCCTCCAGCTCCCCTTTCCCCAGATCCTCCTTGCCGACAACTTCCTCGATGTCGATCCGGACGATGCCGGTAATGGCCAGTTTCTCCTCCGGATAGGCGCCAAAGGTCTCCGCCGGCTGGTACTTGGCCATCAGGGCGTCCAGGGCGCGGACCTTCTCCGCCGACTCCTCGATCAGCCGTGCCTGCCCCCGGATGATGATACTCCGGTAGAGGTATTCGGCCCGACAGGGATGCTCGTGCGTCCCCTGCACATAGGCGATGGGGAGGTCCAGTTCGAAACAGACCCGGCTCTCGTAGCGAATGTGGTCCAGCTTCTCGCCTTCCGGGGCACAGTGGAAATAGAGCCGTCCGTCAAGGTAGGCGAAGTTGAGCGGCTTGATCATCGGCCAGCCATCGGGACCGATGGTGCCGAGCCGCCCCACCGGAACGGTGTTGAGCAGGTCGACGATGACGGCCATGTCGGTGATCCGCTTGTTCGATTTGCGCATACGTCAGAACCTCTCTTCCTCTGCCATGATCAAGAGCGCATTGATCACCGCCGCCGCCACGTTGGAGCCTCCCTTGCGGCCCTGGTTGGTGATGAACGGAATACCATAACCAGCAGCCTCCCTGACCAGCTCTTCCTTGCTCTCGGCAGCGCCGACGAACCCCACCGGCAGCCCTACCACCAGGCCGGGGCGCAAGCCCTCCTCCCGCACCAGCCGCAGGAGCTCGAACAGGGCGGTCGGGGCATTGCCGATGACGAAGATACCGTTGGCAGGGTCGGCAGCGGCCGTGCGCATGGCAATGGTCGAACGGGTGACGCCGAGCTTGGCGGCAACCTTGGCCACCACCGGATCGGCCACCAGGCAGGAGGCGGCGATGGCGAAGCTGTCCAGGCGCGGCTTGGCTATGCCGGCCAGGGCCATGGTGGTGTCGGTCACGATGCCGCGCCCTTTACGGAGCGCCGCGACCCCACGGGCCACGGCATCGGGAGAGAAGAACATGGACCGGCTGTAGTCGAAATCGGCGCTGGTGTGGATGACGCGCCGCACCACCGGCCACTCGGCCGGCGACCATGGGTGGGGACCCACCTCGGCGTCGATGAGCCGGAACGACTCGGCCTCGATCTCCTCGGGCCGCAGGTGTACCGACATCAGTGCCACCCCGTGGCGGTCAGCCCTTCATTGATCCGCTCCACCACCACCTCGGCCAGCTTCCGGTGCACCCCGAGATGCGTTCCCATGGCGAACTCCACGTTGGGATACCGTTTCTTCGCCTCGGCCATCTCTTCGGGCAGGTCCTCCTGCACATGGGCGCCAACGAAAAGGAAATAGGGGATGAGAAGTATCCGCTTCGCCCCTTGCGCCACGCAGGCGTCGATTCCGGTCTGGATGTTGGGGAGGTGCTGCTCGCGGAAGGAAACCTCCACGATCTCGTACCCGGTCATCTCCCTGACCATGGCGGCGATCTCCCTCGCCGCGTCGTTGGCCTCGGGAATGCGGCTGCCGTGGGCCATGAGAAGGATTGCTGTCTTCATGGTTGCTCCTCCAATCATGCGTTTGCCGGGCCAGAAAATTGCTGAACCGTCTTAAAGCCCCGTTAGGGGCGCTCGCCTGTAGCCGGGGGATTCATCCCCCGGATCTGTTGCCGATAAATCTCTGCGTCACGTACGTGATGCATGGCATTCTGCCACTATAACCGGGGAATAAATTCCCCGGCTACAGGCATTCTATCCCTATACGGGATGAAGGTCGGAACCTAACCGGATACAGAAGCCATGTCTAACGGTTCTCCACCATCTCCATCATCTCCCGCCGCGCCTCGCCGATGGTGAGCGGCAACCGCTTGAAGGGGAGCATCTCCTCGTGTTTCAACTGGTAGATCAGCTCGGCAATATGGGGGAGTCTGAGCTTCACCTCGGCCATCTCCGACGGCGCGGTGAAGACCTCTTCCGGGCTCCCGCCGCGCACCAGCCGCCCCTTGCTCAGGATATGGAGCTGATCGAGAAAGAGCGGCACCAGGTCGACACTGTGGGTGGCCATGACAATAGTCACTCCGTCCTCCCGGTTCAGCCGGGTGAGGAGCTGCATCATCCGGTACTCACCCATCGGGTCCAGCCCGGCAGTCGGCTCGTCCAGCAGCAGGATACCGTGCCCCATGGCCAGAAGACCGGCGATGCAGACCCGCTTCTTCTGGCCGTAGCTGAGGGCATGGATGTTCTTGGCGCCGTACTCGGCCATCTCCACCTGGGTAAGGGCCGTCTCCACCCGCCGGTTCACCTCGGCCTCGGCAAAGCCCATGTTGCGCGGCCCAAAGGCGACGTCCTCACACACCGAATGGGCGAAGAGCTGGTCGTCGGGATTCTGGAACACCAGTCCCATCTTCCGGTAGATGTCCCGGGGGTGGAGCCGGCGGATCTCCTCGCCATCGAGGGTGACGCTGCCGCTGTACTCCTTGATCAGGCCATCCATGATCTTCAGGAGCGTCGTCTTGCCCGAACCGTTGGCCCCGAGGATACCGCAGAACTTCCCCCTGGCAATGGCCAGCCGGATATCCGCCAGGGCAACGGTACCGTCGCTGTATCGGAACGACTGGAGGTCGACCGTCAGCCTGGCTAGATCTGCCATAACACCCCCATGGCAACAACAAACAGGAGCACTAGCGCAACCTCCCGCATCAGGAACGGCTTGTGGCCGACAAGCGGCATGGTGCCGTCATAGCCGCGCTGGACCATGGCCGTGGTGATGGTCTGGCTGCTGTCGAACGCCTTGATCACCATGGCTCCGGTGAGGGTGCCGAAGGAGGAGAGCCCCCGCCGGTACCCGGCATAGCCGAGCCGGTTCTTCTGGGAGTGGTAGACCACCATGGCGTCGTCGAACAGGACAAAGAGGTAGCGCCAGGCAAAGAGCGCCACCTCGATCAGCCCCTGCGGCACCCGCAGCCAGGCCAGGGCCGCCATCAGATCGGTGAACGAGGTGGAAAAGCCGACCAGGGCCACCACCGACACCGCGCCGACGATCCGGCCGACAATCAGGAGCCCCTCCCGCAGGCCGTCGCTGTAGCCGGTGATGGTCACCCCCAGCAGGGACCAGGAGAAAAGCGGCGACTGGCCACCGGCAAAGAGCTTCAGGAGCAGCACCATCCCGGCGATGAAGAGCGGCTGGCTGAAGCGGATCGCCAACTGTCGCGGCCGCACCCCCAGATTGAGACAGAGTCCAATGCAGAGCCCTGCCAGGAGCAGGGGGAAGGCGGTCCCCCGGTAACTCAGCACCATCGCCAGCAGGGTAAAGGCGCAGAGGAGCTTGACCCTTGCATCGATGCGGGTGAGCGGATGATCATAGCTGTGCTGGCGAAGAATCGTTTTCACTGTCCCTTGTCCCGCGTCTTCTCACTCACCAGCATCCGCCAGTAGTAGCCGCCGGCAAACCCGGCCACTACGCCGGCAACGAGAAAAACGAAGAGGAGCAGATCCCCCTCGCCCGGATCGATGAGCGGCTTGCGGGCCTCCCGGCCGTGCTCCCTGGCGATCTTTTCCACCACCGCCTCGTCCACCCCGGTCCAGGGGCGCGGCGCCAGACTGAAGAAGTAGAAGACGAAGAGAAGCGTCGGCAGGATGATGGCATGAAGCAGGAGGACCTTCAGTTTCCGTTTCCGTTCAGGCATGGGCCGAGACCTCGCTCTCTTTGAGCACCCGCATCCTGACCAGCAGATCGGGGCGCTTCTTGTGCAGCAGCAGTACCATGCCGGCGGTCATGGCCCCTTCAAGTATACCCAAAGGAAGCTGGGTCGGGATGAAGGCGATGACGATCTTGGTCACCAGAGGCCAGAAGGGGGACGTGCCCCGGATGCCGGATGCAAGCTCAACCGAGGTGGTCAGGTAGGTGGCCCAGTCGGTAAAGAGGCCGGCCAGAAAGGCGGCCACCCCCAGGTTCGCGCCCAGGCCGCGCAGCCCGCGAAAGGCGAACCAGCCGGCAAAGGAACCGACCACCCCCATGGAGACGATGTCCGCCCCCAGGGTGGAGAGGCCGCCGTGGGCCAGGAACAGGGCCTGGATCAGGAGCGCCACCGTACTGATCAGGACGCTCACCAGCGGCCCGACCAGGATCGCGGCGATGCCGGTACCACAGGGGTGGGAGCAGGTGCCCGCCGTAGGGACCGGGATCGGCATGCAGGAGACGATGAAGACCACCGCCGCCATCAGCCCCACCAGTGGCTTGACGGAGAGGTCGTCTTTCGCCAGGACGTTCAGCTGCCGCGCGCCGAGCGCAACAAACGGCGCCGCCACCGCGAACCAGAGGGCTGCCCAGGGAAGAGGGAGTATCCCTTCGCTGATGTGCATGGCGTGGGCCGGGGTGGCCATTGCCAGGAGCAGAAATGTCAGGGTGACGCGATACATTGAGACCTCAAAACCTTTATGGGACACGGATGAATCGGCGTGGGAGTTGACCGGGCGGGTTTTGAGGCCCGGTCTAACTTCCTTGTTGGGCATGCTCAGGAACAAATTTAATTTCAAGGTGGCAACCGACGGCATGAGCATACTTTTTGAGGGTGGTTAGGGAAGGGGCATGCTTACCGGCTGCTTCCAGCCTTGATATTGCGCTCTTTGTTGTTCCCATGATTTCAGCGACGGCTTCCTGCGAAAGACCTACTCGCGCACGAGCTGCAAGCATTTCTTTTGCCAGTGCATATTCCTCTTCCAAGTCTTGGTATGCCTTTTTGAATTCTTCGCGTTTCTTGGCTTTTTCAAGAAATGCTGAATGGTCATGGGTTACTGGTTGATATTTCAAGTTAGCCATTTTGGACCTCCTTTAATCGTTTTCGGGCTATTTTTAGTTCTTGTTCTGGGGTAGCTTGCGTTTTTTTTACAAACGCATGCAGTACGATAATCCTTTGGCCGACAACGAAGCAATAAAACGCACGACCAATTCCCTCCCGGCCGCGAGGCCGTACCTCAAAAACACCACCACTCATTGCCCGTGAATGCGGCATGCGCAGGTTCGGCCCGAATTCCATAAGTAGTTCAAGAATACGTGCATAGTCGGCAAGAATGCCATCAGGCCAAGATTCAATCTCAGCCAGCACACGAGCATGGAAATATTCGATGGTGTAATTCATGTGGCAAGGTTAGCAAATATGAGAACCATTGTCAATTTCGAGGAGTTTAATCGATCTTATCGCTCAACGTCACAAGGCGCACCGGCGGAGCGGAGCGAAGTCCATGTGCCGCCGCGAGTTGGGCTTCCTCTTCACTCTTCGTCCATGTCTGCACAAGTTTTCTTATCTCTTGCCAGACTGTATTTCGCTAGCCTTTCGAATCCGACGTAAAAAGCATTTGAGCCAGAAGTGTTCTTATCTGCTTTTCTTGCGTCAACAATAAATTTTTGCACATCTTGATTACACCAAGCCTTTTCCGTGACTCCGTGACGGCAAATTCAGCAATTTGAATTTGCCGTCACGGAGTCAGGATTACTTCAATTTGTGCTCAATCGTCATTGAGCAGTTTCCCTATACAAAGTAATTTGTTTCTTATAAAGGAGGCTTGTTTCTTATATAGGGAGTTCCACTTCTTCTGGCTGCCAACGCTTCCCTCAGCTCTTCGGTTGGGTAGGTTCGGCCGCCGTAGGCATCCGCCAGTCCCCGGTCGACGGAGTCCACAAAGGATTTGCAATATGACAGTTCTTCGTAGTCGTCCGGTTGATGCGTGGACTGACCATCCAGAGCCGCAACACCTCGCGGCTCTTCCGGGTTCTTTCCTTCCGCGGTTTCCTTTTTTACAACTTTTTCCGTGTCGGGTTTTCGGTTCACACCGCTAGTACCACTTAACATTTAATATTTCGTTTAATTGCGGTATATGGCATACTGGCGTAACTCATTCAAGGAGGCCACCATGTCGCCAAGATAC
>NZ_VLLN01000017.1 GCF_007830735.1 Geobacter argillaceus | reverse complement strand
CAAGACCACCACCAAGACCACCGTCACCGGGGTGGAGATGTTCCGCAAGCTTCTGGACGAAGGACGTGCCGGCGACAACATCGGCGCCCTCTTGCGCGGTGTGAAGCGAGAAGACATTGAGCGCGGCCAGGTACTGGCGAAGCCGGGGAGCATCACCCCGCACACCAAGTTCAAGGCCGAGGCATACATCCTGACCAAGGAAGAAGGCGGCCGCCACACCCCGTTCTTCAACGGCTACCGTCCGCAGTTCTACTTCCGGACCACAGACGTGACCGGCGTGGTTGACCTTCCTGCCGGGACGGAGATGGTCATGCCCGGCGACAACGTCGCCGTGGTGGTGAACCTGATCACCCCGATCGCCATGGACGAAGGACTTCGCTTCGCGATCCGCGAAGGCGGCCGCACTGTCGGCGCCGGCGTGGTCAGCTCGATCATCGAATAAGTACGAAAATACGAGGAAACGATGCAGACGCAGAAAATCAGAATCCGCCTTAAGGCATATGATCACCGGCTTCTCGACCAGTCGGTGGGTGAGATCGTAGATACGGCCAAGCGTACCGGGGCCCGGGTAGCCGGACCGATTCCGCTGCCGACGGTCATCAACAAGTACTGTGTGCTCCGTGGACCTCACGTAGACAAGAAGTCCCGCGAGCAGTTCGAGATCCGGACCCACAAGCGTCTGATCGACATCCTGGATCCGACCCAGCAGACTGTTGACGCACTCATGAAGCTGGATCTCTCTGCCGGCGTTGACGTAGAAATCAAGCTTTAGACGAGACCACGAATAGGATTGAGTTATGAAGAAGGGATTAATTGGGAAAAAACTGGGCATGACCCAGATCTTTGCCGAGGACGGACGCTGCATCCCGGTGACCGTTGTGGAAGCTGGTCCCTGTGTGGTCATGCAGAAAAAGACCGTTCAGAACGATGGCTATAATGCGATCCAGCTCGGCTTCGACGCCATTGACGCCAACCGCGCCAACCGCCCGGCAGTAGGCCATGCCAAGGCGGCAGGCCAGGGGGCTTTCCGCCACCTGCGTGAGTTCCGCTTAGAGGACGTTGATCAGTTCAACGTAGGTGACGAGGTGAAGGCTGAACTCTTCACTGCCGGCGATGTCATTGATGTAACCGGTACCTCCATCGGTAAGGGTTTCCAGGGTGTTATCAAACGCTGGGGGTTCAAGGGTGGCCGTTCAAGCCACGGCTCCACCTTCCACCGGGCACCCGGCTCCATCGGCGCTTCGGCAACCCCGTCGCGGGTCTTCAAAAACAAGAAGATGCCCGGCCAGCTCGGTGATGAGCGTGTGACGGTACAGCGGTTGACGGTTGTGCGCGTCGATGCGACCGAGAATCTGATTCTGATCAAAGGGGCCATCCCCGGTGCCAAGAACGGCCTGGTCCTGATCAAGGACACTGTCAAGCAGTAAATAGTCTTTCCGGAGAGTCAAGCAATGGCAACCATTGACGTATATGATCTGAATAAGAATAAGGTGGCAGAGCTGGAGCTCAATGACGAGGTGTTCAACACCGAAGTCAAGGAGTATCTCATCCACGAGGCCGTGCGGGTGCAGCTTACGAACCGTCGGGCCGGCACTGTTGCCGTTAAGAATCGTTCTGCCGTTTCCGGCAGTGGCAAAAAACCGTTCAAGCAAAAAGGGACCGGCAATGCCCGTCAGGGTTGCAAGCGTGCTCCCCAGTACCCTGGTGGTGGTGTTGCCTTCGGACCTCAGCAGAAAGTATATAATCTTTCCATGAACAAGAAGGCCCGCAGGGCAGCCCTTCGCTCTGTTCTCTCCCTGGTCTACAAAGAGAACAAGATGACGGTGGTCAAGGACCTGGCACTGGATGCCATCTCGACCCAAGGGTTTGTTTCGGTTCTGAACAAGTTTGACATCGATAAGACCCTGGTGATCGTTGACGGTGATAACCGCAACCTTACCCTCTCGGCCCGGAACGTCAAGCACGTAAAGGTTCTGCAGAGTGATGCCCTGAACATCTTTGATGTCATGAAATTCCAGAACATCATCTTTACCCAGGACGCGGTCCGGAAGGTGGAAGGAGCGCTGCAGGCATGAATATCTATGATGTGATAAAGAAGCCGTTGATCACCGAAAAAACCACGATCGAAAAAGATAACAAGAACGTGGTGACCTTTGTGGTCCATAACGACGCCAACAAGATCGAGATCAAGCAAGCCACCGAGAAGCTCTTCAAGGTGAAAGTCGACTCGGTCAAGACTGCCACCGTTGCCGGCAAGGTCAAGCGGGTCGGCAAAACCGTTGGCAAGCGCTCCAACTGGAAGAAGGCCTATGTTGCCCTCCAGGAAGGGAGCACCATCGACTTCTTTGAAGTGTAACCCCCCAGGCAACGGAGTACTCTGAAATGGCTATTAAGACGTACAAACCTACATCGGCAGGACGCCGTCATCAGACCTGCTCGACTTTTGATGAGATTACCTGCACAACGCCGGAAAAGTCTCTCCTGGTTAACCTGCAAAAGACCGGTGGCCGTAACCACTTTGGCCGCATTACCTCTCGGCACATTGGTGGCGGTCACAAGCAGAAATACCGGGTGATCGACTTCCGCCGCGACAAGCGCGATATACCGGCAAAGGTGGCGACGATCGAGTATGACCCGAATCGTAGTGCCCGCATTGCGCTGCTGAATTATGCCGACGGCGAGAAGCGCTATATCCTGGCGCCGCTCAATTTGAAGGTCGGGGATACCATCATCGCCAGCACCACGGCTGACATCAAACCGGGGAACGCCCTGCCGCTGAAGGATATTCCGCTCGGTACCATTATCCACAATGTCGAGTTGAAGATCGGCAAAGGCGCCCAGTTGGCCCGCAGCGCCGGCACCTTTGCGCAGCTCATGGCCAAGGACGGCAAGTACGCCCAGGTAAAGCTTCCTTCCGGGGAAGTGCGCATGGTGCTGCAGGAATGTCTGGCAACCATCGGGCAGGTGGGTAACCTGGACCATGAAAACGTTTCCATCGGCAAGGCCGGCCGTTCCCGTTGGCTCGGCCGCCGGCCCAAGGTTCGCGGTGTTGCAATGAACCCGGTTGACCACCCGCATGGCGGTGGTGAAGGCCGTACCTCCGGTGGTCGTCATCCGGTAACCCCGTGGGGTATCCCGACCAAGGGGTACAAGACTCGCACTAACAAGACCACAGACCGCTTCATTGTCAAAAAGCGCACAAAATAATAGCCGCTGCAGGGGATACTAATGGCACGTTCAATCAAGAAGGGTCCTTTTATAGACGACCACCTGGCCAAGAAAGTGGCCGTGGAGAATGCCGGCGCCAAGAAGATTATCAAGACTTGGTCCCGCCGTTCCACCATTACGCCTGACTTTATCGGCCTTTCCTTTGCTGTACACAATGGGAAGAAGTTTATTCCGGTGTTCGTCACTGAGAACATGGTCGGCCACAAGCTTGGTGAATTCGCTCCCACGAGGACGTTTCACGGTCATGCGGCAGACAAGAAAAGCAAGTTGAAGAAGAAGTAAGGAAAGGGATCTGTCATGGAATCGAGAGCAATCTTGCGGTCAGTGCGCCTTTCGCCGCGGAAGACACGCCTTGTGGTTGATATGGTGAGAGGGAAAGGGATTCAGACGGCCCTGTCCATCCTCAAGCTTTCTCCCCGGCCTTCGGCAAAACTGATTGCCAAACTCCTGAGTTCTGCGGTAGCAAATGCAGAGCAAAAAGGGGTGGCTGATGTTGATAAGCTGTATGTGAAGACCATTTTCGTCGATGGCGGCGCAGTCCTTAAACGCTTCCTTCCGCGTGCTCAGGGCAGGGCAACCAAGATTCGTAAACCGACCAGCCACATTACTGTGGTTCTGGATGAGAAATAACGCACTGTAACGGTGGAGGTGTAGTTTGGGCCAGAAAGTCAATCCGATCAGTTTCAGGCTTGGGGTAATCAAGACCTGGGATTCCAAGTGGTACGCAAAAGCTGATTATGCGAAGCTGCTGCACGAAGATCTGAAGCTTCGCGCTTTTCTCAAAAAGCGCCTGTATCATTCAGGTGTTTCCAAGATTGAAATCGAGCGTGCCGCCAACAAGGCCAAGGTGAATATCTACACTGCCCGTCCCGGTCTCATCATCGGGAAAAAAGGGGCAGAGGTGGAAACCCTTAAGAAGGAGCTCGCCAAGCTTACGGACAAGGAAGTATTCCTGAATATCCAGGAAGTCCGGAAGCCTGAGCTGGATGCCCAACTTGTAGCCGAGAACGTTGCACTGCAGCTTGAGCGCCGTGTTGCCTTCCGCCGGGCCATGAAGAAGAGCGTTACGTCATCGCTCAAATTTGGGGCTAAAGGGATCAGGATTACCTGCTCCGGCCGTCTGGGCGGCGCGGAGATGTCCCGGACCGAATGGTACCGTGAAGGCCGGGTACCTCTCCACACGCTGCGCGCTGACATAGATTACGGTTTCGCCGAGGCCAAGACCACCTATGGCATCATCGGGGTGAAGGTCCTGATTTTCAAAGGCGAAGTGCTGCCAGGTCAATAAGGATTCAGGGAGTAAGTACGCATGTTAATGCCGAAACGAGTTAAGCATAGAAAACAGATGAAGGGTCGTATGACCGGCTCCCCCGATCGGGGCGTATCCCTCGCCTTCGGTGAGTTCGGACTGCAGGCAACGGAGTGCTGCTGGCTGGATTCACGCCAGATCGAGGCGGCACGTATCGCTATGACCCGTTATATAAAGAGGGGTGGCAAGATCTGGATCCGGATTTTTCCGGATAAGCCGTTGACTGCCAAGCCTGCTGAGACCCGTATGGGTAAGGGCAAGGGCTCTCCTGACTCCTGGGTTTGTGTTATCAAGCCGGGCAGGATGCTGTACGAGATGGAAGGGGTAACTGAAGAGATCGCCCGCGAGGCGTTTCGTCTTGCCGCTCACAAGCTTCCGGTCTCAACGAAATTTGTGTCGAGGAAGGATACCAATGAAGGCTAATGAACTTCGCGCACTCAGTCAGGACGATCTGGCTGTCAAGGAAAAGGAACTGACGCAGGAGCTGTTCAATATCCGCTTTCAGCTCCATACCGGGCGTTTGGAAAACACTGCTAAGATCGATGCTGTCCGTAAGGATATTGCACGGGTGAAAACCATCCTGCAGGAAAAGCGCGGTTAGAGGGATTATCATGACAGAGCGTGGACACAAGAAAACTCAGACTGGCGTTGTCGTTAGCGACAAAATGAATAAGACGGTAGTGGTAAAGGTAGACCGCATCGTCAAGCATCCTGTGTATAACAAGTACATCAAGCGGTCTGCGAAGTACAAAGCCCATGATGAAGAGAATCAGTGCAAGATCGGTGATCGCGTGCAGATAATCGAAAGCCGCCCACTGAGCAAGGAAAAGTGCTGGAAAGTACGGCAGATCCTCTAATAGTTAGCTCGACTAGGAGTTTGTTATGGTTCAAATGCAAACAATTCTCGATGTAGCAGACAATTCCGGCGCAAAGAAACTCTTCTGCATCAAGGTGCTGGGTGGTTCCAAGCGTAAGTATGCCGGAATAGGCGACATCATCGTTGCATCGGTAAAGGAAGCCCTTCCCAACTCTAAGGTGAAAAAGGGTGATGTTGTCAAGGCGGTGATCGTACGGACTGCCAAGGAAGTCGGTCGTCCTGACGGCTCATACATCCGCTTCGACGGGAACTCGGGTGTAGTCATCAACAATCAGCGGGAACCGGTCGGCACACGTATTTTTGGACCAGTTGCACGCGAGTTGCGTGCCAAGAAATTCATGAAGATAATTTCTCTGGCCCCTGAAGTACTCTAACGATAGACGGAGAGAGACGAATGCTCGGCAAGAAACTGCACGTGAAAAAGGGTGACACCGTCATGGTGGTTGCCGGCAAGGATAAGAGCAAGACCGGTAAGCTGCTCAGTGTCGTTGCCAAGAAGGATGGAGTCCTGGTGGAAGGTATAAACGTGGTCAAGCGTCATACGCGGGCCCGCGGCAACCAGCCAGGCGGCATTGTGGAGAAAGAGGCGCCGGTGCATATCTCCAATGTGATGCTCTACTGCGGCAAGTGCAAGAAAGCCGTACGCACCGCGATCAACATCCTCGAGGATGGGAAGAAGACCCGCATCTGCAAAAAATGCGGCGAGTCTTTTGATAAATAGGACGGAGGATCTAATGGCCAGGCTGAAAGACCTTTACATAAAGGACGTTGTTCCTAACCTGATGAAGGACTTTAACTACAAGAGTGTAATGGAAGTCCCCAAGCTGGAGAAGATTGTCGTTAACATGGGACTTGGTGAAGCCATTCAGAATGTGAAGATCCTTGATTCGGCAAGTGAAGAGCTGGCCTTGATCACCGGTCAGAAGGCAGTCATTACCAAGGCAAAGAAGTCCATCGCCTCCTTCAAACTCCGTCAGGGGATGCCCATAGGCTGCATGGTCACTCTCAGGAAAGATCGGATGTATGAATTCCTGGACCGTCTTGTCAATGTGTCCCTACCGCGTGTGCGTGACTTCAAAGGGGTTCCTGCCAAGGCTTTTGATGGCCAGGGCAATTATTCCCTGGGGATCAAAGAACAACTGATCTTCCCTGAGATCAACTACGACAAGATCGACAAGATCAAGGGGATGAACATCACGATCGTTACCACGGCCAAGACCGATGAGGAGGGGCGTGCGCTTCTCCGTATGCTTGGCATGCCGTTCAGGAACTAAGACATATTGGAGGATTGCAGTGGCTAAAACATCGATGATCATAAAGGCCCAGCGGGGCAGCAAATTCAAGGTCCGTGAGTACAATCGTTGTCCTCTCTGTGGCCGTCCGCGGGCATACTATCGCAAGTTCGACATGTGCCGGATCTGTCTCCGGAAGCTGGCTTCTACGGGCCAGATTCCCGGTGTCATCAAGTCCAGCTGGTAATTGACTAGAAAAGTATAGAGGAGTTTCACGCATGAGTATGACCGATCCCATTGCCGACATGCTGACACGCATCCGGAACGGTGTGATGGCAAAACTGCAAAAAGTAGATATGCCGTCCTCGAACCTCAAGGTCAGCATAGCCAATGTGCTGAAAACGGAAGGCTTCATCAAGAACTACAAGGTGATTGCTGATCAGAAGCAAGGGGTGCTCCGCATTTATCTCAAGTATATTGATGAAAAAGATGCGGTAATCAGCGAGATCAAGCGTATCAGCAAGCCTGGTGGACGGCGTTACGTCAAGTGTGATGATATCCCGTTGATAAAGCAGGGGCTCGGGATTGCTGTCCTTTCCACCTCGAAGGGGATACTGACTGATAAAGCTGCCCGCGAAGCTGGAATCGGCGGGGAAATGATCTGTACCGTCTGGTAAGGACGTGGCGAGGTAATAGATATGTCGAGAATTGGTAAACTTCCAATTGAACTGCCCACGGGAGTCAAGCTGACGGTTAGCGGCTCCGAGGTTGCGGTCCAGGGCCCCAAGGGCACCCTCAGTCGTGCCATTTTGGATTGTGTGACTCTTGAGCAGACTGACAAGGCCGTTTTGGTGAATCGTGCGGATGACAGCGTGAAGTCCCGCTCTGCACACGGTCTTACCAGGACTCTGATCAATAACATGGTTACTGGCGTTACCAAGGGATTTGAGATCGCCCTTGAGATAAATGGCGTTGGTTACCGCGCAGAGGCAAAGGGTGATGTTCTCAACCTGAGTCTCGGCTATTCCCATCCGATCAACTTCCAGCTGCCCGAAGGGATCACGGTTGAAGTGGACAAGATGACAAAGCTTCTCGTCAAAGGGATTGACAAGGAGCTGGTTGGCGAGACTGCCGCCAAGATTCGCGGCTTCCGTGGACCTGAGCCCTACAAGGGCAAGGGGATCAAGTACGCCAGCGAGACTATTTTGCGTAAAGCCGGCAAGACTGGTAAAAAATAAGGTGAAGTGAAGGAGAGCTCCCCGTGAGTCTGCTATCGAAAAAAATGACACCCCGCCTCAGAAGGCAGGCCAGAGTCAGGAAGAAGATCAAGGGAACCAGCGAACGGCCCCGGCTTAACGTATTCAAGAGCGCTCGGCATATTCACGCTCAGATCATAGACGATACCACCGGTACGACCCTCGCTTCGGCGTCGTCAGTGGTTAGCGAGATCAAGAGCGCGCTCAAGTCTACCGGCAATATCGAAGCTGCCAAGGCGGTCGGTGCTGCAATTGCGAAACTGGCGCTGGAAAAAGATATCAAAGCGGTGGTTTTTGATCGGAACGGTTTCCTGTATCATGGCCGCATCAAAGCTTTGGCTGATTCTGCTCGCGAGCAGGGCCTGGCTTTCTAACAGCATTGAGGAGGTTGACGCTTGTTAAAGATTAATTCAAACGAATTGAACCTTACTGACCGGGTTGTTCATATAAACCGTGTTGCCAAGGTGGTCAAGGGTGGGCGTCGTTTCAGCTTCTCCGCTCTTGTCGTGGTCGGGGACAGCAACGGCTACGTGGGTTACGGTCTGGGTAAGGCGAATGAGGTGCCTGAAGCGATCCGCAAGGGTGTTGAGCAGGCAAAGAAGAACCTCATCAAAGTGCCGGTTGTCGAGGGCCAAACCATACCCTTTGAGATAGAAGGGCACTTTGGCGCCGGACGCGTGCTCATGATGCCGGCATCGGCAGGTACCGGAGTTATCGCAGGTGGTGCGGCCCGCGCTGTCTTTGAGGCAGCCGGCATACACAATATCCTGGCAAAGTGCCTGGGGTCGAACAACCCGCACAATGTCGTCAAGGCCGCCTTCAACGGACTTTCCCTTCTGAAGAGCCCTGAAGAAATTAACGCCCGTCGTGGGTTCGGCGAATAAGTCGAAAAAGCAGATTGCGAGGAGTCTGATCAATGTCTGAGAGCGTTTCGGTGACGCTTGCCAAGAGTCATATCGGCAGGCCTGCTAAGCACAAGGCAATTTTGTTGGGGCTGGGACTGAACAAACTTAATAAGACAGTCACGCTGCCAAACACCCCCGAAGTTCAGGGTATGATCAACAAGGTTGCCCATCTGGTGAAGGTTAACAAATAATTTCCGCGAGGTTTGCAATGAAGCTCAACAGTATCCGGCCTGCTGCAGGCTCAGTTAAGAATAGAAAACGGATCGGCAGAGGTACCGGCTCTGGTCATGGCAAAACAGCGACCAAGGGTCACAAGGGACAGAAGGCACGTTCCGGCGGGAGCGTAAAACCGGGTTTCGAGGGGGGCCAGATGCCGATGCATCGCCGCCTGCCCAAGCGCGGCTTTACTCCGCTCCAGCAGACAGAATACGTTGTGATCAATATCGGTCAGCTTGATGCGTTCGAGGCTGGGAGCACGGTCGATGTGGCTGCCCTCATGCAATGTGGTCTGGTCAGCAAGCTCCGTGATGGAATCAAGGTGCTTGCCAAAGGCGAACTGACCAAGTCCTTGACCGTACAGGCCCATAAGTTCAGTGTGAGTGCCAAGGCCAAGATCGAAGCGGCTGGCGGCACTGTTCAGGAGATTGAACTTGCTTGATGCACTGCAGAATATTTTCAAAATTCCTGAACTGAAGAAAAGGGTACTTTTTTCTCTGGGCATGCTCTTTGTGTATCGGGTCGGGTGTCATATCCCGACACCCGGTATCGACGGACAGGCCCTTTCCCATTTCTTCAAGCAGGCGCAGGGGACCTTGCTCGGCCTGTTTGACATGTTTTCAGGTGGAGCGCTTGAGAAGCTGACAGTTTTTGCCCTTGGCATCATGCCCTATATCTCGTCTTCCATCATCTTTCAGCTTCTGACGGTTGTTGTCCCGGCCATTGAGAAGCTCTCGAAGGAAGGTGAGTCCGGGCGCCGCAAGATCATCCAGTATACCCGTTACGGCACCATCGTGCTGAGTGTCGTGCAGAGTCTCGGCATTGCCATAGGGCTCGAGGCAATGCGCGGACCTGCAGGTGAGTTGGTTGTGCCGCACCCGGGCTGGGCCTTCAGGCTGATGACGGTTATCACGCTGACCGCCGGCACCGCCTTCATCATGTGGATGGGCGAGCAGATGTCCGAGAAGGGGATCGGGAACGGCATTTCCCTGATCATCTTTGCCGGGATTGTGGTACGCATTCCTACGGCCATAAGCAACTCGGTTCGTCTGCTGAAGGCGGGGCAGTTGTCCCTGTTTGTTATTATCCTGGTTCTGGCGCTCATGTTTGTGGTGATAGCTGCCATCGTCTATGTGGAACGTGGTCAGCGGCGGATTCCCATTCACTATGCAAAGCGGGTCGTGGGCCTGCAGACGTTCGGTGCACAGACATCGCATCTGCCGTTAAAAGTCAATATGGCAGGGGTTATTCCACCGATCTTTGCCTCGTCCATTATTATGTTTCCGGCAACGATCGCCAATTTTATCGGTATTCCCTGGGTACAGAACGCAGCGAAGAGCCTTACCCCGGGCAATTGGCTGTATAATGTATTTTTTGTTGCTTTCATAGTGTTTTTCTGCTACTTCTACACGGCTGTCACCTTTAACCCCAACGACGTAGCTGAAAACGTCAAAAAGCATGGTGGTTATATCCCTGGAATCAGGCCGGGGACCGAGACGTCCGAATATCTCGACAAGGTCCTGACGAAGCTGACCTTTGCCGGGGCTATTTATATTTCTGTTGTCTGTGTCCTTCCGTCGATTCTGATCGGTAAATTTAATTTGCCATTCTACTTTGGTGGCACGGCCCTGCTGATTGCCATAGGCGTCGGCATGGACACGGTGGCCCAGATTGAGTCGCATCTCATAACGCGCAGTTATGAGGGTTTCATGAAGGGTGTTCGTATCAAGGGTCGCAAGTAGGGATATGGTTCAATGAATATTATTCTTCTCGGACCGCCGGGTGCAGGAAAAGGGACACAGGCGAAGCAGCTGGTGGAACGTTACGGGATACCGCAGGTGTCGACCGGTGACATCCTGAGGGCGGCAGTTAAGGAGCAGACTGCCATGGGTGTTCGCGCCAAGTCCTACATGGACCAGGGGGCGCTGGTTCCCGATGAGGTGGTTATCGGGATAATCCGTGATCGCCTTGCTCTCAATGACTGCGCTTCCGGATTTATTCTTGACGGATTCCCGAGAACTGTTCCTCAGGCAGACGCCTTAGCGCAGGTGCTGACGGGACTCGGCAAGGCCATTGAACATGTCGTTTCGATACGGGTCGATAAGGAAGAGCTGCTCGGACGTATAACCGGCCGTCGTATTTGCCGGTCCTGCGGTCGTGGCTATCATGTTCGCTTTGATCCGCCGAAGTGTGTCGGCGTGTGCGATGCATGCTCCGGTGAGCTGTACCAGCGCGATGACGACAAAGAAGATACCATGAGGAAGCGTCTGGAAGTCTACGATGCCCAGACCGCTCCTCTGATCGAGTATTACGGTCGCGAGCAGAAACTGCGCACGGTTATTGGCACCGGCTCCATTGACGATATTCAGGGAGCGCTGGTCAAGATCCTGGAAGGCAAGTAGTCGTTGGTCGTCCTGAAGTCACCGAGGGAGATCGACCGGATGCGTGTCCCCTGTCGGTTTGTCGCCGAATTGCTCCTCATGCTGAGAGAGCAGGTGCAACCCGGGGTAACGACTCTTTCTTTGAATGAAATGGCGGAGCGGGAACTGTTTAAGCGTAAGGCTCGCCCGGCTTTCAAGGGATATAACGGCTATCCCTATACACTTTGTTGCTCTTTGAATGATCAGGTCGTACATGGCATGCCATCTTCGATGCCGCTCAAGGATGGAGACATTCTGAGCATCGACTGCGGCGCCTGGTACGACGGTTTTTTTGGTGATGCAGCCATTACGGTCCCGGTTGGTACGGTGTCGGAGACAGCTGGGCGGCTGGTGAAGGTCACCGAACAGTCACTCTACAGGGCAATCGAATTCGCTACGCCAGAACATAGGCTGTCGGATATATCGCATGCCGTGCAAAGTCTGGTCGAAAAGCATGGTTTCTCAGTGGTTAGGGATTTTGTCGGTCATGGCATCGGCAAGGACCTCCATGAAGGGCCGCAGATACCGAATTACGGCCCACCAGGTCGCGGCCCCCGTCTGAAGCCAGGCATGGTATTGGCCATAGAGCCGATGATCAATCAAAAGGGCCATGATGTTCGGGTTCTTTCTGATGGCTGGACAGCAGTAACATGCGATGGTGGTCTCTCTGCGCATTTTGAACATACCGTTGCCGTAACGGACAATGGTCCCATGATATTGACGACAGTTTGAGTCGTACTAAGAAACGAGAGGAATCCGCAAATGAAGGTTCGTGCCTCAGTAAAAAAGATCTGCGATAAGTGCAAGATCGTAAAGCGCAAAGGTGTTGTGCGAGTTATTTGCGAGACGCCGAAACATTCCCAGAGACAGGGCTAAGAGAAAGATTAGGAGGATACGGCATTGGCACGTATTGCTGGTATTGACATTCCGAGAAATAAACGGATAGAGATTGCACTTACCTATATCTACGGTATTGGACGGACGACATCGCAGAAAATTCTGGGCGAGGCAGGTGTTGATGTCAACACCAGGACCGATAAGCTGACAGAAGCTGAAGTCGCCCGCATTCGCGAGTCCATAGATAAGACGGTCAAGGTTGAGGGTGACCTGCGCCGTGAGATTTCCATGAACATCAAGCGTCTTATGGACCTTGGCTGTTACCGTGGCCTTCGCCACCGTAAGGGACTTCCCGTCCGTGGCCAGAGGACCAAGACTAATGCTCGTACCCGTAAAGGTCCTGCCCGTACGGTTGCCGGCAAGAAGAAATAGCGCATATTGAGCATCTGGAGGAGTGATGGCAAGCCCGGCTAAACGAGTTGTCAAGAAGAAGAAAGAACGTAAAAATATTCCCACCGGCGTTGCCCATATTCAGGCAACGTTCAACAACACTATCGTCACCATAACCGACCAGGTGGGTAACGTCGTGTCGTGGTCCAGTGCCGGTGCCAAGGGGTTCAAGGGGTCACGTAAAAGTACGCCGTTTGCTGCCCAGATTGCTGCCGAAGATTGTGCCAAGAAAGCGCAGGAGCACGGCATGAGAACTCTTGAGGTGTACGTCAAGGGGCCCGGTTCCGGCCGCGAGTCTGCTCTGCGGGCACTGCAGGCAGCCGGTTTTTCCATCAGCTTCATCAGAGACGTTACGCCGATCCCCCATAACGGGTGTCGTCCGCCGAAACGGCGTAGAGTCTAAATTAGGAATTTCGTTAAGGAGGCAATACCTTGGCACGTTATACAGGTCCTTCCTGCAGACTCTGCAGAAGACAAAATATGGAACTCTACCTGAAAGGTGAGCGCTGCTATACCGATAAGTGCGCAATCAAGCGCCGGAACTACCCTCCCGGTCAGCATGGTCAAGCGCGTGTAAAGGTCACCGATTACGGTGTTCAGCTGCGTGAGAAGCAAAAGGTCCGCCGCATTTATGGCATCCTGGAAAAGCAGTTCAGAAGCTATTTCCAGGAAGCAGACCGCATGAAGGGTGTAACGGGCGAAAACCTTCTTTCCTTGCTGGAGCGTCGTCTGGATAATACGATCTATCGTCTCGGGTTTGCCTCTTCGCGTACCGAAGCACGCCAGTTGGTCAAGCATAGCCACATCACGCTTAACGGACGCAAGGCGAATATCCCTTCGATTATCGTGAAGCCGGGCGATGTATTGGAGTTGCGCGAAAAGAGCAGGAAGATTGCCGTCGTGAACGACTCTCTTGCAGCTGTTGTTCGTCGTGGTGTTCCCCAGTGGCTCGAGTTGGATAAGGACGCATTCAAGGGCGTTGTGAAGGCTCTTCCACTGAGAGAGGACATCTCTCTGCCGATCCAGGAGCAACTGATCGTCGAGCTCTACTCCAAGTAACGATAAATCAACCCGCTAAGGGAGGCAATACATGTATAAAAATTGGCGCGATCTCATCAAGCCGAAAAAACTTCAGGTTGAGACAGAGTCGCTTACCAATACATACGGAAAGTTTTACGCTGAGCCTTTTGAGCGCGGTTTCGGGACTACTCTGGGCAATTCCCTCAGACGCGTTCTGCTCTCTTCTTTGCAGGGAGCAGCGATTACTTCGGTCAAGATCAAAGGCGTTTTACATGAATTTTCCGCTGTTCCCGGCGTTACGGAAGATGTAACCGATATCATTCTGAATCTGAAGTGCGTACGACTGAAGCTTCACGGTACTGATTCGCGTATCATCCGTGTTGTGCATAAGGGTGAAGGGGTCATCAAGGCCGGGGATATCATCACCGATCCCAATGTCGAGGTGCTCAACCCGGACCAGCATATCGCCACCTGCTCCAAGGACGCCAATGTCGAGATGGAGATGGTGGTCAGGTTGGGCAAGGGTTATTTCCCCGCTGACCGGAACCGGGATGAAAAGGCGCCGGTTGGTACCATTCCGATTGATGCCATTTTCTCGCCCATCCTCAAGGTCAACTTTATCGTTGCCAATGCCAGGGTGGCGCAAATTACCGATTATGACAAGTTGACGCTGGAAATATGGACCGACGGCAGCGTCAAGCCGGAAGATGCCCTTGCCTATGCCGCCAAGATTCTCAAGGAGCAGCTGACGATCTTCATCAATTTCGATGAAGAGTCCGAGCCCTTGGAAGAGTCGGAGCAGGTGGAGGACAGCGAGCGGGTCAATGAAAACCTCTACCGCTCGGTGGACGAACTTGAACTGTCTGTCCGTTCTGCCAACTGCCTGAAAAACGCCGGTATCAAGCTTATTGGTGAACTTGTTTCCAGGTCTGAAGCGGAAATGCTCAAGACTCAGAATTTTGGCCGCAAGTCACTCAACGAAATCAAGGATATCCTCGGCGAGATGGGCCTCACCCTTGGTATGAAGTTGGATGGTTTTCCCGATCCCGAGATACTTGCCCGGATCAGGGGCGAGCGTAAAGAAGAAGAGTAACAAGCTGAAGAGCCCACAGAAAGGACTGTAAGCGATGCGTCACAATAAAGCGGGAAGAAGACTCGGGAGGACTACCAGCCATCGTGTGGCCATGTTCAGAAACATGGTGACCTCCCTTTTTAATCATGAAAAGATCACGACGACTGATTCCAAGGCCAAGGAACTCCGCTCCATTGCCGAGAAGATGATCACCCTCGGTAAGCGCGGCGATCTCCACGCAATGCGCCAGGCTGCTTCCTATATTCGTGACAAGTCGACAGTTACCAAGCTGTTCACGACCATTGCCCCTCGTTACAAGGAACGCCAGGGTGGCTATACACGGATCATCAAGCTCAGCATCCGCCAGGGCGACAACGCACCGGTATCCCTGATCGAGCTTGTTGAAGAAGAGCTGACGGTCAAGGCTACGAAAAAGGCCCCGGCGAAAAAGGCCGCTGCAAAGCCGGTCGCCGCGAAGCCTGTTGAGCAGGCTCCGGTGCAGGAAGCTGCCCCGGCTGAGGAGGCCGCGGTTCCCCAGACTGCAGTCGTCGAGCCGGACGAAAACTGCGAAGCCAAGGCTGACTAGTAACCAACGCACGAATTGACGAATCAAGGCATGGGACTAACAATCCCATGCCTTTTTTTATGCCGGTGCCGTGGGCTCGTCAGAGATGTAGGGGGATAGAGTTGGTCACCCGGATCTCGGTCGGGGTAACCATCGCCTGGTAGACCAGCAGCTCGACGCCGGACTCGGCAGCACGTCGCAGCAGCTGCCCGTAGACGGGATCAATGGTATCTGCCGGGGACATCGAGACGGCATCCTGTCGTTGCACCAGGAAAAGGTTAACCCCGCGGTGGCCGGCTGCCACTACCTGCATGAGCTCCCGCAGGTGCTTCTGGCCCCGGGTGGTGACGGCGTCGGGAAACAACGCCGTCGATCCTTCCACCAGCGTGACATTCTTGACCTCCACATAACATAGTCCCTTTTCCCCTGTCAGCAGGAGATCAATGCGGCTGTTACTGCCGTACGCTACTTCCGGCCTGATGTTGTCGTAGCCCAGGAGCTCGGATACCACGCCGGCCCCAATGGCCTCCCGGGCCAGCCGGTTGGGCAGCCCGGTGTTGATCCCCACCCAGTTACCATCAGCTTCCACCAATTCCCAGGTGTAGCAGTATTTTCTTGTCAGATTCGGGCTTAGGGAGAGGAGGACGCGGCTACCCGGAGCGGCGCAGCCGGCCATACTCCCCGAAAAATATGGGGCAGTGGACCGTGATCTGGGTGCCGTCAGGCAGTTCGACGTCGGCCAGAAAGCGTTTGTAGCGACGGATGAGAACGGCGGGGATGAGCTGCGGGAGTAGCACTGCCTAGTCACCGATGATCTTGATGAGCACCCGTTTGCGCCGCATGCCGTCGAATTCGCCGTAGAAGATCTGCTCCCACGGACCCAGGTCGAGTTTGCCGGCAGTGATTGCCACCACCACCTCACGCCCCATGATACTGCGCTTCAAATGGGCATCGGCGTTGTCCTCGTAGCCGTTGTGGCGGTAGCGGGAGCGTGGTTTCTCGGGTGCCAGCCCCTCCAGCCACGCCTCGAAATCCTGGTGCAGCCCCGATTCGTCATCATTGATGAATACGCTGGCCGTGATATGCATGGCATTGCACAGCAGCAGCCCTTCCTGGATGCCGCTTTCCGCCAGACAGGCGGTCACCTGCGGCGTGATGTTGATCAATTCCCTGCGTCGGCTGGTTTCGAACCAGAGCTCCTGTCGGTAATGTCTCATGCAATCCTCTGTCGATAATTTCGGCTGCGCCGGTCACAGCCCGATGACCGGTAGTTCCACGATGAAGCGCGCCCCGTGCGGTTCGTTGTCTTTTACCCTAATGAACCCCTGATGATCGGCGATGATGGTGCTGACAATGGCAAGCCCCAGACCGGTGCCCCCCCTCTTGGTGGAGAAGTACGGTTCGAAGAGGCGCGGTTTGTCTTCAGGAGAAATCCCCTGCCCCGAGTCGGCGACCGTACAGGTGGCCATTCTCAGTTCCGGGTTGTAGCTGCTGGCAACATCGATCCGGCCGGCCCCGTCAATGGCGGCAACCGCATTGTCCAGCAGGTTGATGAGCACGCGCTTGATCTGGTCCCGATCCAGTTGGAGCAGCGGCAGGTTGCCGTCCGGAGTGACTGTGAAGGTGATCCGGCGGTGGGCCTCCTGGTAGAGCGAGACCGCCTCCTGGATGATTTCGTTCAGGTTGTTCGGGGTCGGCTGGGCCGCCGGCATCCGGGCGAAGCGGGAGAACTCGTCGACCAGGGTCTTCAGTTCGTCCACCGAGGTAATGATGGTCGCCGTGCACTGGTCAAAGACAGTGTCATCCTCGCTAAACCGCTCCAGATAGCGTTTTCTGAGGCGCTGGGCCGAAAGTTGGATCGGGGTAAGGGGATTCTTGATCTCGTGGGCTATGCGCCGGGCCACCTCGCGCCAGGCAGCCATGCGCTGGGCCTTGATAAGCTGGGTCAGGTCGTCGAAGACCACGACCGTGCCAACAAACTCGCCGTTTTCGTCCTTGAGCAGGGTCATGTTCACCACGAGGGTCAGCTTCTCGTCAGCCAGGGGGATGACCACCTGCTTGCTGATGGTCTCCTGCTTGGCAACGACCAGGTCCCGCAGCATATCCTTGACGATCTCCATATGGGCGGCGCGCAGGATCTCCCTGAAGTGCCGGCCGATGACCTGGCCGGTTTTGATCCGCAGCAGCCGTTCAGCCGAGGTGTTGATCGTGGTGATGATGCCGTCCCTGTTGATGGAGACGACCCCGGCCGTGACGTTTCGCAGCACCGTCTCCATGTAGCGGCGCCTCTCCTCCAGCATCAGGTTGCTCTGGCTCAACTCCTTGTTGGTCAGTTCCAGGGCCAGGCGGTGGTTGCGCAGATCGTCGGTCATGGTGTTGAAGGCGGTAATGAGCATCCCCAGTTCGTCGTTGCCGGTCTCGCCCAGGTGCACATCCAGGTCTCCCTCGGCAATCTTGCGCGTCGCCTCGGCAAGGTGCTGGATGGGGGTCGTCAGGCTTCTGGCCAGGTAGATCCCGAACCAGACCGCCAGGAAGATGATGACCATGGTGATCAGAAGCAGCGTCAGGATGTAGCCGGTGGTGATGGGTGTTTTGAGTATCTTCAGCTGGCGGAACTCGTGGTAGGAGTTGGTGATTTCCCGCATCTTGCTGACGAGCGAGTACGGCACATAGTAGTTGACCACGACCACACCGACCACATCCTTCGGGTTCCAGTTGGAATAGACCGGAACGATCCCCCGGATCAGGTCGGCCTTGCCGATGGAATTTATCCGGGTCAGTTCCTTCCCCCCCAGCCCGACATTCAGGTCCGACGATGACGGATTGGTGAACTCGCCGCTGGGGAGCTGGGGGTTGGCGGCCCGCACCAACTCCTCACGCTGGGACGAAAAGACCTCCACCACTCCCAGGTTGTACTCCTTCTGCTTCTTCCTGATCAGGGCGCGCAAGAGCGGCAGGTTCTCCTCGTTGAGGAGTTTCTGCTCCTTGATCATGGCGCTGATCTGCTGACCGTAGTAGAGGGCGTTGGCAGCCGAGTTCTTGTAGTAGGTCTGGGCCACCTCCATCGATTCGTCGAGCGAGGTTTCCACCTGCTTGTTGAACCAGTTCTGGATGCTGTTGCTGATGTACCCGGCCGAGACCAGGAACAGGAGCATGGTCGGGATGAGCGACAGGCCGACGAAGGCCAGCACCAGTTTTGTCCTCAGCCCGGCGCCGGGGATCTTGTCCCGGCGCTCGATCATCAGTTTCATGATGTTGCGGCACAGCAGGTAGAAGAGGAGGATGATCAGCAGGATGATGATATTGATGATGCCGAAGATGAGGATGTTGCTCCCCATGGGGGCTTCGGAGCTGAGCCGGGTGAGGTGGAGTTCAAAGCTGGTCAGAAGCACGATCAGGAGGGCGGAGACGACGATGATGGCCGCCTCCCGTTTCCTTTTTTTCAGCTCTGCCTGGGGGAGTGGATCCGGCGCGTTTGCCAAGGTTCGGTCCTTATTCGCTGGGGTGTGGGGTCAGGGGAGTGAAAACTTTAGCCGAACCGGGCGTGATTTGCAACGGTAGTCGCATGACAACGAAAAAAGCAGCCGGCCGGCTGCTTTTCGTATCGCTGCATGAGGGGAATCCGCTACCCCTCTGCCCAGGAGAGCTCGGGGACGAAGGGGGCGTACGGCGACGCCGGCAGCGGCTGGCTGAAATCGGTCAGCTGCCAGCATTCGGACCGGCCGAGCAGCTCGGTAACCAGCCGGTGATTCAGGTCGTGGCCCGACCGCAACGCCCTCACATGGCCGATCAGATAGTGGCCCGCCAGAGAAAGGTCGCCGATGGCGTCCATGATCTTGTGGCGGACGAATTCATCGCCGAATCGGAGTCCTTCCGGGTTGAGGATGCCGTCATCGGTGATGCCGACGGCGTTATCAAGAGAGCAGCCACGGGCCAAACCATTGGCCTTCAGCATCTCGAATTCGGTCAAGAAGCCGAAGGTGCGGGCCGGTGCGAAGCCGGTCACGAAGCTGTCCTGCTGCACCCTGGTCGACCGAAACTGGTTACCCACCACCGGGTGGTTGAAGCGCATGTCGAACGAAACCCGGAAGGCGCGGGCCGGGAGAATGGCGATGCACTTGTCGCCGTCCCGGACGGTGACCGGCCGCTTGACCACCAGGTAGCGCCGGGTCCTGTCGAGGGGCCGGATACCCGCGTTCCGGATAGCGGCGACAAAGCAGGCGGCACTGCCGTCCATGATCGGTACTTCGGGGCCGTTGATGTCCACATGGACGTTATCGACCTCCAGACCCCGCAAGGCAGCCATGAGATGCTCGATGGTCGCCACGACCGCCCCGCCGGCGCCGATAGTGGTGGAGAGCCGGGTGTTGACTACATTGGCGGCCCTGGCCTCGATGGAGACGGACGGGGCGAGGTCGGTCCGGTGGAAGACGATGCCGGTCCCGGCCGCGGCCGGACGGAGGGTCATGGCCACCGGCACGCCGGAGTGGAGGCCGACGCCGCTGAAAGTGACCTGGTTTCTGATGGTCTGTTGCTGGTACATGATCCGCCCCCCTGAATATCAGTATGCTTATTATCTAGCAAGGAGCGGACCAACATTGCCGGTTCGGTAGCGCGGCGGATGAGCTAGATATTCCGGTAGGTTGGGTCTGGTAAAGGTCCGGTTGCCGGCAAGGGGACGGGGGAGGTGTGGTGGATAAAACACGGCTAAGTGTTGCGATAATGCCACAGTGGTCAGGGGGCGGAGCCCTTTTTGTGTTCTCCGCCCGTTGCCGAGACGTTTACACTTGGACATATCTGTTTGCTCTCCGCTCAATCTGCCGTGATTGCTTCTCCTTACAAAATATATTACAACTGATTTCATGAAGTTATTTCACCGCCCATCCTCCTGCCTGCATCTGGTAGCGCTCCTCCTGGTATCGTTCTGCCTGTTACCGCTGCAGGTGCGCGCCGAGGGTGTCGACGAGCCGACAGTCGACCCGCGTACCATCGTGGTCGGCGGTGACCGGGATTACCCCCCCTACGAGTTTGTCGACAAGGACGGCCGGCCCGCGGGCTACAACGTGGACCTGACCCGGGCGATTGCCGATGTCATGGGGATGAAGGTGGAGTTTCGCTTCGGCAGCTGGTCCGAGATGCGTTCCGGGTTGAACGACGGCAGTATCAACATCCTCCAGGGGATCTCCTATTCCGAGGAGCGGGCCAGGAAGCTCGACTTCAGCCCCCCCCATACCATCGTCCACCATGCGGTCTTCGCCCGCAGGGGGACGCCAGCGGTCAACTCCCTGGAGGAGCTGCGGGGGAAGAAGGTGATCGTCTTCCGCGACGGCATCATGCACGACCTCTTGGTGCGCCTCGGTTTCGGCAACGACCTGATCCTCACCGGCACCCCGGCCGATGCCCTCCGCCTGCTCGCCTCGGGCAAGTACGACTACTGCGTGGTTGCCAGCCTGCCGGGGATGTACCTGATCCGCGAACTGAAGCTGGGCAACCTGGTGCAGGTTGCCAAGAGCATCTCCTCCCAGAAGTACTGTTTTGCGGTGAAAAAGGGGGATGCGGAGCTGCTGGCCCGCTTCAGCGAGGGGCTGGCCATCGTCATGCAAACCGGCCAGTACCAGGCCATCTACGACAAGTGGCTCGGGGTGCACGAACCACCCCGCTTTGCCAGGGAACGGGTGCTGAAGTACGGCGCCATGGTGCTCATCCCCCTGGTCCTGGGGCTCATGGCGAGCGTGGTCTGGTCCCGCACCCTGCAGCGCCGGGTCGCCAGCCGCACCGAGGAGCTGGCGAAAGAGGTGGCGGAGCGCAAACTGGCCCTGGAGGAACTGCGCCGCCACCAGGACAAGCTGATCCAGGCCGACAAGATGGCCTCTCTCGGCATCCTCGTCTCCGGGGTGGCCCACGAGATCAACAACCCCAACGGCCTGATGCTCCTCAATCTCCCCATACTGCGTGACGTGTACGCCGACGCCTTGGCACCCCTGGAGGAGCGCTACCGGCAGGAGGGGGATTTCCTCCTCGGCGGGGTCAGTTACGGCCGGATGCGGGAAGAGGTGCCCCGGATGCTGGAGGAGATGGTGCACGCCTCCCAGCGGATCAAGCGGATCGTCGAGGATCTGAAGGATTTTGCCCGCCCCGATGCGATAGCAGCCATGGAGCCGTTCGACCTCAACCGGGTGGTCCAGGCAGCGGTGCGGCTCGTGGACCCATCCCTGCGCAAGGCCACCAACCGGTTCTCCGCCACATACGGCGACGGGCTGCCCGCAATCTACGGCAATCCGCAGCGGATCGAGCAGGTGGTCGTCAACCTGCTCATCAATGCCTGCCAGTCGCTACCGGCCAGCGACCGGGCCATCGCCCTGGCAACAGCCCATGACCCGACCGGGGGCTGTGTCACCCTGACCATCAGGGACGAGGGGGTCGGCATCCCGGCGGAGCACCTCCCGCGCCTGACCGACCCGTTCTTCACCACCAAGCGGGAGAGCGGCGGCACCGGCCTGGGGCTCTCCATCTCCGCCGGCATCGTCCAGGAGCATGGCGGCGAGATCAGTTTCACCTCGCCCCCGGACGGGGGGACCAGTGTCAGCCTGTCTCTCCCCGCCATGAAGGAGGAAGCGCAGCCATGACCCATTCCCCGTATCCCGGGTTCAAGATCCTGCTGGTGGACGACGAGCCGGCCTGGCTCCGTTCGGTCAGTCTCATTCTGGCGCGGGCAGGGATCACCAATATCGTCACCTGCACCGACAGCCGCTCGGTCATGGAGATTCTTGGCGAGCGGGAGGTCGGCCTGGTGCTCCTCGACCTGACCATGCCCAACCTCTCCGGCGAGGAGCTGCTCGCCGTCATTGCCGAGCAGCATCCGGAGATCACCACCATTGTCGTCAGCGGCATGAACCAGATCGAGACGGCAGTCCGCTGCATGCGCCTCGGGGCCTTCGACTACTTCGTCAAGACGGTGGAGGAGGACCGGCTGGTGCAGGGGGTGATGCGGGCGGTCAGGATGCATGAACTGGAGCGGGAGAACCGGGCCATGTCCGACCGGCTCCTCTCCGGAGGCCTGCGGCATCCGGAGGCGTTCAGCGAGATCGTCACCGCCGACCCGGCCATGCACGCCATCTTTGCCTACATCGAGGCGGTGGCCCAGAGCCCCCAGCCGCTCCTCGTCACCGGCGACAGCGGGGTGGGGAAGGAGTTGGTGGCCCGGGCGGTGCACCGCCTCAGCGGAAGCAAGGGGCAACTGGTCTCGGTCAATGTGGCCGGCCTTGATGACAACGTTTTCAGCGACACCCTGTTCGGCCACCTGCGCGGGGCGTTCACCGGCGCCGACCAGCCGCGTCGGGGGATGATCGAGGAGGCGGCCGAGGGGACCCTCTTCCTCGACGAGATCGGCGATCTCTCCATCGCCTCCCAGGTGAAGCTGCTCCGCCTGCTCCAGGAGGGGGAGTATTTCCCCCTGGGGAGCGACCGCCCCAAGCGGCTCACCGCCAGGATCATCGTCGCCACCCACCAGAACCTCTCCGTCAAGGAGGCTGCCGGCCAGTTCCGCCGCGACCTCTACTACCGCCTCCGCACCCACCGGATCAAGATCCCCCCCTTGCGGGAGCGGCTCGGCGATATCCCCCTGCTGGTTGAGCATTTCCTCCACAAGGCGGCCCATGAGCTGGGGAAGAAGAAGCCGACCCCGCCGCGGGAGCTGTTCCAACTGCTGGCCAGCTACAGCTTCCCCGGCAACGTGCGGGAACTGCGGGCGATGATCTACGATGCGGTCAGCGTCCACCGGGACCGGGTCCTCTCCATGGAGAGCTTCAAGAGCGCCATCGGTTCGGCCGCCGACAGCGGCCACCGCGAACCGGGGCCGCCGGGGGAGAGCCTCTTCAAGGGGATGGAGAAGCTTCCCACCATCACCGACACGGTGGAGCAACTGGTTGCCGAGGCCCTGGCGCGGGCCGACCACAACCAGACCATCGCCGCCCGGCTGCTGGGGATTTCCCAGCCAGCCCTGAGCAAGCGGCTCTCCCGCAAGGGGAGTTGATGACGTTTTATTGCAGCCTCACGGCGGCGCCGGCAGGATTTTGTCCCGCTCTAATGAAGGGGCATAACCTCGGTTATAATTGATAACCAAGGTTATGCCCCTGTTAACTCCCCGCATGCGACCCTTCTTTTTCTGTTCCCCCTGGCTGGTTCTGGACAAAAGTTATACCCTTTTCTTGCTTGGTGATCGCAATAAAACATCGTTGGTGTAATTATATCAGTATGTTGTATGTTGTTTACGGTTTGGTACTCCTCTTGCTGATATACCATTACAAAGACGATGCTGCCGCTGACCGCGACGATGTGGGATCAGGTTGCACCATTTCAAGGGCGAGAGGGAAATGACATGCAAAAGAAACGTATTTACCAGCATCTGTACTTCCAGGTATTGACGGCCATTGCCGGCGGTATCCTTCTCGGGTACTACTACCCGGAAGCCGGCGTAGCCATGAAGCCGCTGGGTGACGGCTTCATCAAGCTGATCAAGATGATCATCACCCCGGTCATCTTCTGTACCGTGGTCACCGGCATCGCCGGCATGGAGGACATGAAGAAGGTCGGTCGGGTCGGGGGGAAGGCGCTCCTCTACTTCGAGGTAATTACCACCCTGGCCCTGGCCATCGGCCTGGTGATCGTCAACGTCATCCAGCCGGGGGTCGGTTTCAATGCCGACGTCACCAAGCTGGACACCAAGGCCATCGCCGCCTTTACCACCCAGGCTACCAAGGCCCATTCAACGGTCGACTTCGTCATGAACATCATCCCCTCGTCGGTGGTGGATGCCTTTGCCAAGGGTGACATCCTTCAGGTGCTCCTCTTTGCCCTGCTGTTCGGCTTTGCCCTCTCGGTCCTGGGTGAAAAGGGGAAACCGGTGCACAAGCTGATCGACTCGGTCTCCCACGCCTTTTTCGGCATCGTCAATATCATCATGAAGCTGGCCCCGGTCGGTGCCTTCGGTGCCATGGCCTTCACCATCGGCAAGTTCGGCGTCGGCTCGCTTTCCAAGCTGGGGATGCTGATGGGGAGCTTCTACCTCACCTGTGCCCTCTTCATCTTCGTCGTCCTCGGCACCATCGCTCGTCTCTGCGGTTTCAGCATATTCAAATTCCTCCGCTACATCAGCGAAGAGCTGCTCATCGTGCTTGGCACCTCCTCTTCCGAGTCGGCCCTGCCGCGGATGATGACCAAGCTGGAGAACCTGGGGTGCAAGAAGTCCGTCGTCGGCCTGGTGATCCCCACCGGCTACTCCTTCAACCTGGACGGCACTTCCATCTACCTGACCATGGCCGCGGTCTTCGTCGCCCAGGCGACCAATACTCACCTGACCCTGACCCAGACCATCACCATCCTCGGCGTGCTGCTCCTCACTTCCAAGGGGGCTGCCGGCGTTACCGGCAGCGGCTTCGTCACCCTGGCGGCCACCTTTGCCGCCATCCCGACCATCCCGGTGGCGGGGCTGGCCCTCATCCTCGGCATCGACCGCTTCATGTCCGAAGCCCGCGCCATCACCAACCTGATCGGCAACGGCGTGGCCACGGTTGTTGTCTCCAAGTGGGAGAACGAGCTTGACGTGGAGCGGATGAAGCGGGTGCTGAACGGCGACAATGAGCCCTTTGCCATCGGCGAGGCCGCCAGGGCGCTGGGCGAGCCGGAGCTGGAGCCCGTGCCGGAGTAGTCCCGGTCTGTATGCTGTGTCATGAATAAATGCTGCACCCAAAAAGAGAAGAGGCGCCGGACGCGGTGCCTCTTCTCTTTTTGGAAGTGGGTCAGGTTTGTGGGACAGCCTGAAGGGATGTTTACGCAACGCAGCCATGGTCGGGATGCCGATCCCGAGGTTCATGTAATCCCCGTGTCAATCTCCTGTGCGGCCTGCTTGGCCATCTGCAGGGTTATTCAAACGCATGCCTTTGCCCGTCACGCGGTCGGGCTGGCCTCTTCCAGCCGCAGCTCACGGATTGCCATCTCCCGCATCTTGAATTTCTGAATCTTGCCGCTGGCTGTCATCGGGTATGAGTCGACGAACCTGACGTACCTGGGGATCTTGTAGTTGGCGATCTTCTCCTGGCAGTACTCTCTCACTTCGTCCTCGGTCATCTCCATCCCCATTTTGAGGATGATCGATGCCATGACCTGCTCGCCGAATTTCCGGTCCGGGACCCCGTAGACCTGGACGTCGGAGACCTTCGGATGGGTATAGAGAAACTCCTCGATCTCCCGCGGATAGATGTTCTCCCCCCCACGGATGATCATGTTCTTGATCCGGCCGGTGATCTTGCAGTAGCCGTTCTCGTCCATCACCGCCAGGTCGCCAGTGTGCAGCCACTGGTCCTTGTCGATCACCTTGGCGGTTTCTTCCGGCATCTTGTAGTAGCCCTTCATGACCATGTAGCCGCGGGCGCAAAGCTCCCCCTGCTTGCCGGGCGGCAGGGGAGCGCCGGTCTCGATATCCACGATCTTGACTTCGGCGCCGGGCAGCGCCCGTCCAACGGTTGAAACCCGGAGTTCGATGGAGTCCGCGGTACGGGTCTGGGTAATGCCGGGCGATGCCTCGGTCTGCCCGTAGACGCTGGTGATCTCGGTCAGGTGCATGTCCCGTACGGCCCTCTTCATCACCTCGATCGGGCAGACGGAACCTGCCATGATGCCGGTTCGTAAGGAAGAAAGGTTGAATTTTGAGAATTCCGGGTGTTCCAGTTCGGCAATGAACATGGTCGGAACTCCGTGGACCGCGGTGCAGCGCTCCTTCTCGACGGTCTGGAGCACCTTCAGCGGATCGAAGATCTCCACCGGCACCATGGCGGAGCCGTGGGTCACGCAGGCCATGACGCCGAGCACACAGCCGAAGCAGTGGAAAAACGGCACCGGGATGCAGAGGCGGTCGTTCTCGGTGAACTTCATGCACTCACCGATGTGGAAGCCGTTGTTGACGAGGTTATAGTGGGTCAGCATGACCCCCTTGGGAAAGCCGGTGGTGCCGGATGTGTACTGCATGTTGATGGTTTCATGGCAGTCCAGGGTGGCTTCCACGGCTGCCAGCGCCGCATCGTCCGCTCCCTTGCCGAGTTCGATGATCCGGCTGAAGTTGATCATGCCGCTAGGGGTGTTGTCGCCGATGAATACGACTCTCTTCAGGTGAGGCAGCCCGGAGCAGCTGAGACTGCCCGGTTCACTGGCCGCCAGTTCCGGCACCACGTCGCCGATGGTCTGGACGTAGTCCGAATCCTTGAACGATCGGACCATGAAGAGGGTGTTGGAGTCCGACTGGTTGAGGATGTACTCCAGTTCTGCCGATTTGTAGGAGGTGTTGATCGTCACCAGGATGGCGCCGATCTTGGCGGTGGCGAACTGGAGGATGACCCATTCCGGGACGTTGTACGCCCAGATGGAGACGTTGTCCCCCTTCTTGATCCCCATGGCCAAGAGCCCTTTGGCCACTTGGCGGCAGACCTTGTTGAACTGGCTGTAGCTGTAGCGCAGGTCGCGCTCGGGGTATACCAGGGCATCGTTGTCCGGATACCGTCTGGCCATTTCGTCCAATAGACCGCCGACTGTCAGGGTGATCTGGTGTGACATGGGCTCCTCCTTGCGCGTATGTGTGGTGGGGGTGGATCAGCCCCGGTTACCGGCTGCCGCTCCGCGGGCGCGGGCCACCCGGGAGCCGGAAGGGCGTCCGAGAATCTTTGAAATGTAATTGCCGGCATCGATCAGACCGTCCAGGTCGACGCCGGTCTCTATGCCGAGCCCGTTCAGCATGTAGAGCAGGTCTTCGCTGGCCACGTTCCCCGCTGCGCCGGGGGCGTAGGGGCACCCCCCCAGGCCGGCCACCGAGCTGTCGACGACCGAGATCCCCCGCTCCAGCACCGCCAGGATGTTGGCCAGGGCCTGGCCGTAGGTGTCGTGGAAATGCACGGCCAGCTTTTCCCGCGGCACCTTCTTCGCCACCGCGTCCACCATAGCCTGGGCCTTGCCAGGGGTGCCGACGCCGATGGTGTCCCCCAGGAAGATCTCGTAGCAGCCGAGCGCCAGCATCCGCTGCGCCAGATCGGCGACCGCTGCCGGCGCGATCTCCCCTTCGTAGGGGCACCCCAGGGCGCAGGAGACGGCGCCGCGCACCCGGATCCCTTTGCTGCGGGCCGCCGCGATCACCTGGGAGAAACGTTCCAGGCTTTCGGCTATGGAGCAGTTGATGTTCCTTTGCGAGAAGGTCTCCGAGGCGGAGCCGAACACCGACACCTCGGTCGCCCCGGCGGCAACGGCGGCCTCCAAACCGGTGAGGTTGGGCACCAGCACCTGATAGGTGACGCCGGGCCGGCGGGTGATCCCGGCCATGACCCGGGCGTTGTCGGCCATCTGCGGCACCCATTTGTGGGAGACGAAGCTGGTGGCCTCTATGGCGCTCAGCCCCGTAGCGGTCAGGCGGTCGATCAGCTCGATCTTGACCTCCGTCGGCACGATCTGGCGCTCTATCTGCAGGCCGTCCCGCGGTCCGACCTCGACGATTTTGACGAATTTCGGGAGTCTCATCCGCTCACCTCGTCGCTGGCAAAGGCCAGCAGTTCGGCCCCTTCATTGACCACCGCACCTGCTGCAAAATGGATCTCCGCCACCACGCCGTCCCTGGGGGCGGTAATGGTATGCTCCATCTTCATCGCCTCCAGGATGACCAGCGGTGCACCGCGCTCTACCCGGGTGCCGGGCTCCACCAAGAGCGCAACGATCTTGCCCGGCATGGGCGCGGTCAGGCGACCCCCCTCGACCTCTTCTTCACCGGCATGGGCCAGCGGGTCGTGCAGGGTCAGGCGATGGCTGCCGCCATGGGTAACGATGGTCAGGTCGCAGCCGTGGCGGACTACCGTGGCCCTGATCCGGGCACCTCCAAGGTCGGCCAGGAGGTCGTCCCCGTCCAATCGGCCCCGTGCCAGCAACTGCCCGCCCGGCAGGTCCAGCAGGTAACCCGAGGGGCGGTAGTGGGCCGTGACGCAGACCGCCGACTCGTTATCGCCGAAGGTCAGTACCTGATGGCTGTCGCTGTTCATCTGCCAGCCGGTGGTGAGGTGCCAGGGCGACCAGCGGTCGCCGGACCCGGCTGCGGCCCGCTCCGCTTCGGCGGCCCGGCACAGGAGGACATCGAGGCAGGCCAGGGCCAGCACCTGGTCCGTGGCCGGAACTGCCTCGGGAAAGAGAGCCGCCCGGTGACGCTCGATGAAGCCGGTATCGAGATCGCCGGCCGCAAAGGCGGGATGGCTGGCCACCGCGGCCAGAAACCCGATGTTGGTGGTCACCCCGACCACCTGGTACTCGGCAAGGGCGGCGCGCAGCCGGCGGAGCGCCCCGGCGCGGGTCGCATCCCAGACAATGAGCTTGGCGATCATCGGGTCGTAATGAATGCTGACGCCGTCCCCCTGGCGCACGCCGGTATCGATCCGCACATGGGCGCTCTCCTGCGGGGTGCGCAGGTGGGTCAGGTCCCCGATGGACGGCAGGAAGTCGCGGGACGGGTCCTCGGCATAGATGCGGGCCTCGATGGCATGGCCCCCGATGGCCAGGTCTGCCTGGCAGCAGGGGAGTTCCCCGCCCGCTGCCACCAGCAGCTGCCATTCCACCAGGTCCTGACCGGTGATCATCTCAGTGACCGGGTGTTCCACCTGCAGCCGGGTGTTCATCTCCATGAAGTAGAAGGAGCCATCCTCGTCCAGCAGGAATTCGACGGTGCCGGCGCCGACATAGCCGATGGCGCGGGCCGCGGCCACGGCCGCATCCCCCATCTTCATCCGCAACCCCTCGTCCATGCCCGGCGCCGGGGCCTCTTCCAGCACCTTCTGGTGGCGGCGCTGGATGGAGCAGTCACGCTCGAAGAGGTGGACGGCATTGCCGCGGGCATCGGCAAAGACCTGGATCTCCACATGGCGCGGGCGGGTCAGGTACTTTTCCAGAAGCACCCGGTCGTCGCCAAAGCCGGAGAGCGCCTCCCGCTTGGCCGCGGCCAGCGCATCGGCGAATGATGGCGCATCCCGGACGACCCGCATCCCCTTGCCGCCGCCGCCGGCGGTCGCCTTGATCAGTACCGGGTAGCCGACCCGGTCCGCGGCGCCCTGTAACAGCGCGGGGTCCTGGTCTTCGCCGTGGTAGCCCGGTACCAGCGGCACCGCCGCCTCTTCCATGATCCGCTTGGCCGCGCTCTTGGAGCCCATGGCCCGGATGGCCGCTACCGGCGGTCCGATGAACACGATCCCGGCCTTGCCGCACGCTTCGGCAAACTCCGCGTTTTCAGAAAGAAAGCCGTAGCCGGGGTGAATGGCCTGGCTGTTGCTCCTGGCGGCCACTTCCAGGATCGCTTCGGCGCGGAGGTAGCTCTCCCGCGCCGGGGCCGGGCCGATGTGAAAGGCCTCGTCTGCCAGGGTCACATGCAGGGCGCCCTCATCGGCGTCGGAATAGACCGCTACGGTGCGGATGCCGAGCTTGCGGGCGGTGCGGATGACGCGGCAGGCGATCTCGCCCCGGTTGGCAATCAGGATCTTATCGAACATGTCAGTTTCCTTGTGGTTGATCTTCAGCATCGGGACGGCACTGTTGATGCCCTTGCAAAAAGTCGGTGGTCAGTAATTCTGCTTTGTCAGATTACGTCCCGTAGGACCCAAAAGGGCCTAAAGGACAGAATGCCTGTAGCCCGGCGATTTATCGCCGGGGTTTTAAGGGATGTCTTCATACGTCACGTACGTGACTGAAGGTAAAATCCGATCCTGACACCGGGGGATGAATCCCCCGGCTACATGCATTCTGTCCCGCTGGGACGAAAGCTTAAATGTGACAGAGTAGAAGTAAAAGCCCATGATTTTACCGGTCCCCGGTCCCTGGTCCCTGATTACCGTCTTTCATCCAGGCCGGCGGCCGCTTTTCCAGAAACGCGGACAGTCCGTCACGGCATTCGGCCGAGGCGCGGCGGTCGGCCATCAGCCCGGCGGTCTCCGCGATCAGCGCCTCATCCACGAGCCGCCCGGTAACGTTTGCGATCAGCCTCTTCGCCGCCACCATGGCGCCGGGTCCGTTCCTGAGCATGGCGGACGTCAGCCGGTCGGCGGCGGCGCTAAGCTCCTGTTCATCGGCCACCACTTCATGGACAAGGCCGATGCGGTGCGCTTCGGCTGCCGTTATGACTTCGGCGGTCATGAAATAGCGTCGTGCCGCGCGGGCACCGATGGCCGCGATCACATAGGGGGAGATGACCGCCGGGATCAGCCCCAGTTTGACCTCGGACACGCAGAACGCTGCTCGCGCCGTGGCGATGGCGATGTCGCAGCAGGACGTCAGCCCGACCCCGCCGCCGTAGGCAGCCCCCTGCACCAGCGCAATGGTCGGCTTGGCCAGCCCGTTGAGGGTGTGCATCAGCTCCGCAATCCCCCTGGCGTCGGCCAGGTTCTGTTCCCGCGAATTGTCGGCCATGCGGCGCATGTCGTTCAAGTCGGCACCGGCGGAAAAGCTCTTGCCGCTGGCTGCAAGGATCACCAGCCGCACGCCGGGGTCGGCTTCGAGCCGCCGCAATGACGCGGTCAGGTTGGCGACCAGGCTTTCGTTGAAGGCGTTGTGCAGTTCGGGGCGGTTCATGGTCAGAGTAGCAATGCCCCGGTTGTTACTATAGGTTATGATGATTGGTTCGCTCATGGTGACCTCAATTTTAGTCTATGTTCTTACGGCGATCATCGTGGCCAGCATAGTTGCAACCACCTTTTCTTTTCCGTTCGCGACTGCGATCACATCCCCGGCACAAACTGTGATGTTGCGTCCCGCCTTGACAACTTTTCCGCTCCCCTTGAAGATTTCACCTACAGCAGGCGACATAAAATTCACCTTGTACTCGATGGTCAGCACCTCAGCTTCCACCGGCATCAGGGTATAGGCCGCATACCCGCAAGCGCTGTCCACAACGGTGGTCATCACGCCGGCATGGATATAACCATTTTGCTGACTCAACGACAGGGAATAGGGGAACTCGATCTCCACCTCGCCAGGAACAACCTTGATCAGATGCGCCCCGATGGTCGCCATGACCCCTTGTTTTTCAAAACTGGATCGTACCCGTGCCTCAAAATGCAGATCAGTCGGCTGGAATTTTACCATTATAGATATTCTCCCTACATCCTGAATACGCCGAACTCGGTCTTTTCCGGTGGCGCATTGCAGGATGCCGATATCCCCAGCCCCAGCACCATCCGGGTGTCGGCCGGGTCGATGATGCCGTCGTCCCACAGGCGTGCGCTGGCGTAATAGGGATGCCCCTGGGTGTCGTACAGTTCGCGGACCGGCGCCTTGAAGGCGTTTTCCTCTTCCGGGCTCCAGCTCTCGCCGCGCGCCTCCATGCCGTCCCGCTTGACCTGGGCCAGCACGCTGGCGGCCTGTTCGCCCCCCATGACCGAGATGCGCGCATTGGGCCACATCCAGAGGAAGCGCGGGCTGAAGGCCCGGCCGCACATGCCGTAATTGCCGGCCCCGAAGCTGCCGCCGATGATGACCGTGAATTTGGGGACTGCCGCGCAGGCCACGGCCGTGACCATCTTGGCCCCATCCTTGGCAATGCCGCCTGCCTCGTACTTGCTGCCGACCATGAAGCCGGTGATGTTCTGCAGAAAGACCAGGGGGATGCCGCGCTGGCTGCACAGTTCGATGAAATGTGCCCCCTTGAGGGCCGACTCCGAGAAAAGGATACCGTTGTTGGCGACGATGCCAACCGGGTAGCCCCAGATATGGGCAAAACCGCAGACCAGGGTGGTGCCGTACAGCTGTTTGAATTCGTCGAACTCGGAACCATCGACGATCCGGGCGATCACCTCGCGCACGTCATACGGCTTGCGGGTGTCGGAGGGGATCACCCCGTACAGTTCCGCCGGATCGTAGAGTGGCTCCAACGGCTCACGCATGGCAAGGACCGGCCGCTTGACCCGGTTCAGGTTCCCCACGCAGCGCCGGGCAATGGCCAGGGCGTGGGCGTCGTCCACGGCATAGTGATCGGTCACGCCGGAGGTGCGACAATGGATGTCGGCCCCACCCAACTCCTCGGCAGAGACGACTTCGCCGATGGCGGCCTTGACCAGCGGCGGACCCGCCAGGAAGATGGTCCCCTGGTTTTTGACAATGATGCTTTCGCCCGACATTGCCGGCACGTAGGCCCCGCCGGCGGTACAGGAGCCGAGCACAACCGCGATCTGGGGGATGCCACGGCCGGACAGGGTGGCCTGATTGTAGAAGATTCTGCCGAAATGGTCCCGGTCGGGAAACACCTCCTCCTGCCTCGGCAGGTTGACCCCCCCGGATTCCACCAGGTAGATGCAGGGGAGATTGTTCTCCCGGGCGATATCCTGGGCACGGAGATGCTTCTTCACGGTCAGGGGGAAATAGCAGCCACCTTTGACCGTGGCGTCGTTGGCGACGATCATGCACTCCTGCCCCTTGACCCGACCGATGCCGGTGATAATGCCGGCGGCAGGCGCCTCGTTGTCGTACATCCCGTAGGCTGCGAACTGGGATAGCTCCAGGAACGGCGAACCGACATCGAGCAGCTGTCTGACCCGCTCGCGCGTCAGCAGCTTGCCCCGCTCGATATGTTTCCTGCGGGCCCGTTCGTCACCGCCGAGGGAGATCTTGGCCACTTTTTCCCGCAGGTCGGCCACCAGTGACGTCATCACTGTTGCATTGCGGCTGTAATCGTCGGACCCGCTCTTGATGCTGCTCTTCAGAACCGTCATTCGCTATGCTCTCCTTCTGATAACATCTCCTGAATCGGTGAGGACCGTGTGACTCGCGGAGCGACTGTGCCCGAGCACCAGCCGCTGTAGGCGAAATGGAGCATAAGCCGGCCCGTCGTGTCTGAGCCCGTCAGGGTGAGTTGACGGGCCGGGGCGTAATGAGCCATACAGCGGCGGTGCGAGCGGCACTCGGAGCGTAGCGGGGCGCACGGGCCTCACCGATTCATCCTTCTCAATACGGCGCAGTTTCGTTGAACAGTTCCCGGCCGATCAGCATCCGTCGGATCTCGCTGGTGCCGGCGCCGATCTCGTACAGCTTGGCATCCCGCAGCAATCGTCCGGTCGGATATTCGTTGATGTACCCGTTGCCGCCCAGGATCTGGATCGCCTCCAGCGCCATCCAGGTGGCCTTCTCCGCCGCGTAGAGTATTGCCCCGGCCGCGTCCTTGCGGATGGCGTTCCTGCCGCTGCAGGCGTGGGCAACGGCATACACGTAGGCGCGACAGGCATTCATGGTGCTATACATGTCGGCGACCTTCCCCTGCATCAGCTGGAATTCGCCGATCGCTTTTCCGAACTGCCGCCGTTCGTGGATGTAGGGAACCACGACATCCAGGCAGGCCCGCATGATCCCCAGCGGCCCGGCCGCCAGTACGGCCCGCTCATAGTCGAGGCCGCTCATCAGTATCCTGACCCCTTCCCCCTCGTGGCCGACCCTGTTCTCCTCCGGGACCTCGCAATCCTCGAAGACCAGTTCGCAGGTGTCGGAGCCGCGCATGCCGAGTTTGTCCAGCTTCTGGGCCGTCGAGAACCCCTTGAACCCTTTTTCGATCAGGAAAGCGGTGATCCCCTTCGAGCCGGCGTTGATGTCCGTCTTGGCATAGACCAGCAGGGTGTTGGCGTGGGGGCCGTTCGTGATCCACATCTTGGTCCCGTTCAGGATATACCGGCCCCCCTTCCGGTCGGCGCGCAGGCGCATGCCGACCACGTCCGAGCCGGCGCCGGCCTCGCTCATGGCCAATGCCCCCACATGTTCGCCGGAGATCAGTTTCGGCAGGTAGCGGCGCTTCTGCTCTTCGCTGGCGTTGCGGTATATCTGGTTGATACAGAGATTGGAATGGGCGCCGTAGGCCAGGCCGACCGAGGCCGAGGCGCGGCTGATCTCCTCGATGGCCACCACGTGCTCCAGATAGGCCATGCCGGCACCGCCATACTCTGTGGAAACGGTGATGCCGTGCAGTCCCAATGCCCCCATCTTTGACCAGAGGTCCATGGGGAAGTGGTTTTCACGGTCGATATCCGCAGCCCTGGGCGCGATTTCGGCCATGGCAAAAGAGTAGACGGTATCTCTCAGCAGATCGGCCGTTTCGCCCAGATCAAAATTCAGCGTCGGATACGGTTTCATCGTTCAACCTCCCTTTTCGTGGATCTCCTATGAACACGAACAGCTGTACCGGGGGCGTGGTAACGACCGGTGCGGAAGTCGTGGTCTCTGTCCGTACCGCTAAACTTATGTTTCATTATAATAAACCAGTTTACGTTTAAGTCAATCTAAAATATAACAAGATTCTATCATATTGTTTTGGCGTGCATAGTTGGAACCAGGCCGTTTTGATTAGGTTTTTCCAACTTCTTTGTACTGGCCGAACTGTTCGTGTCTGGGGGTGGTGATGTAGCGGTGACGTTGTTTTATGGCTCTTTGCGATCGGGAAAGGTGTTGATGCCGGCAAAAGCACCGATGGTCTTGTAGATCCGGATATCCTCCCACGGCTCGTCAAGGATCTTGTCCATTGACAGGTCGTCCCATGGTTCGTCCAGGATGCCGTCATGGATTGCCCAGCTCCTGCCATGCACACTCTTCTCCATACCGGGCATGCGGAACGGGCTGGACCCGTCGAGTTTGTTGAAGAGCACCCCTCCGGGTCTGAATTCCCGGTGGATTTCCATCATCATGCGTCGCCCGTTGAGATAGTCGAACCCGTATTTTTCGTAGCGGATGGCATTGTCATAGGTGAGCGGTTCCGCGAGGATGATGTCCATTTCCAGGGAATCCACGAACCGTTCGAAACGTGCGAAGAACTCGCCGAACATCCTGAGGCCGTGACTGGTCTGGTTGGGAAACAGTCCTGCCCGCATGGCCCGTATCTCTTCGTCGATATTTCGTCCCAGGGTGGTGAAGCAGTTGTCGTTGCCGTGTTCATCCAGGTCTACGGCAAAGTAGGGGGCAAAGGGGTCGTTGATGATGCAGAAGGAGAGTTCCATTTGGTGGAAATGCGTCTCGGCAATGTCGAGAAAGAAGGTGGTGCGGCGGTCATCGGGGTCATGTCTGACTTCGATGCGGGCCAGCGACATGCCATCCGGGGCGATGATGGTGACCCTGCGGCGCCCGTCGGCACCCCGGAGTGTTTCGGGGGAGATCTCCAGGAGTTGGAGCAGGCGTGGTGGGATGATTTCGGTGTAGATCCTCTGTTTTTCTGCCGTCTCAAGGGCATTTATGTCGGCAAGTCCGCCCAGGAGTGTTCCTTTTGCCGACCGTAGCGGCACATTCCCCGGCAGTTTGCTCATTTCCCCTCCGAAAAGAGTTGCATCCCGCGGTGCCCGGAGCAGCCGATACCCCCGGTGCAACCTTGAACTGCCTACAGTATGCAGTAAAAAGTTGCACTTGTCAGGGGTATCGTCGGAATTTGGCTTATTCCTCCACCACAAATTCCCAGGCACACCAGTATTCATCGGGATGGGCATCCGGCGGACAGGCGATGCAGTTGGTTCGGATGCGCGGGTCCACGGTCCGGGCAAACTCGGCATACTCCACCAGTCCCACGTTTTTGCAGGGAAAATCCGAAAGTCCCTTGCGTTTGCGGGCCGACTGCACCCGGCAGTCCAGCATCCTGAAAACCACCCGGTTCGTTGACACTTCTATGCAGTCCTGCAGGTTGAGGCGGGCATACAGCCGGTAATTGAGGCACTTCATGAGCGCCGGAATGCCGCCGCCCGGTTTCAGGCCCTGGCGCTCCATGATCCGCTTGGCCTCGATCACCGTGAAATACCGCCACGCCTCGCGGTCGGCATCGATGGCGGCATCCATGCCGTGCGCTTTCTCCACGGCCTGGAACCAGAGGCCGTCGTGGGCTAGCCAGTTCTTGGCGTCGTCGAGGATGATAGCGATCAACTCTTCCTTGCTCAGGTCGCTGAGTAGTCTGACTCCTTCATCGCCAGCCTGTACCGTGCTAGACATGGTGTTCCTCCTTGCTCTCTCGTTGCCGGGGCGGGAAAACCCCGCCCCGGTGTTCCATCAGTGGTCGCTGGCCTTGGCAATGCCAAGGCCGGTAATTTGCCGCACCTCAATCTCGTCGAACATCTCCTCGGCCCGGCGGTCCCGGAAGAGCAGGGTGCCGAAGATGGCCGCCAAGAGCCCCAGCGGCGCGGACACGATGCCCGGGTTCCTGAGCGGGAAGATCGGCGCCTTGAGCCCGACCATGGAGGTACCGCTGTCGTTCTTGGCGAAATCGGCGCGTGCCTTCTCCAGGGTCTTCAGGTCTTTCTCTGCCAGGACGGCACCTTCCGCCTGCTTCTTCTCCAGGGTGACGAAAATAGTAGATTTGTTGGGGTGGTGCGACTTTGGTGTTATAGCTGCTTTGAATTACGTTAATGACATGGTTTGCTCTGCTCTGCGGGCGGGTCTTCAACATGCTTTGATAACGCTCTGATTTGCATTGCTGTGTAGCGCATTGGCCCGTTATATGTTAGCATATATATCTCGTTTACGTATAAGTCAAGTAAATTTAAAACATCTTTTTATGGTATTGAAATGGCGTTCTCTGGTGACGTCGATTGGTCGTTGTTTCCGGATATTGCCTTGACAAATGACGGGGCCTACTTTAAAACGCGTTGAGTTGCGACAAGGGAGATGGTATGGGTGAGAGTAGGCAAGACGAAGAGATAACATCCATCGGCGATCTGGCAAAATCGCTCGATCTGACGACCCGGACCCTCCGCTACTGGGAAGAGGTGGGTATCATCGAGTCCGTGCAGCGGGCGGACGGCGCAGTGCGGGGCTACACACCGTATTATGTCCGGCGTATCAGGTTCATCATGAAACTCAAGGAGCTCGGGCTCACCATTCGGGAGATGCAGGACCTCTATGTCGCTTACGGAGAGGCGAAGGAGACCGAGAATATGATTCCCCGGCTGATCCAGATTCTGGATGACCACATCAACAAGGTCGATGAAAAAATGGCCAGGCTGGCGTCGCTCCGGAAGGACGTTGTGGATTATCGGCAGCGGATGGTGGAGAAGTTCAGACTCAGTAACGAATCATAGCAGGGTGGATTGTATGCCATGAGTAAGAACAGGGCCGTTCCCACAGGGGCGGCCCTGTTCTTTTTTGCTGGTACATGCACAAAGGGTTAGCCGAGCCGTCTGAAGGCCGATGCCTTGATGGCGGCAAAGATCTCGCTGCCGGCCACAATGCCGAGTTCCGAGGCCGCAGGCGCAACCACCTCTGCCACCAGCCGCTCGCTGCCGCAGGCCAGCTCGATGCCGACCTTCTTGCCGGCGGGAAACGTACCCAGGACCCTGCATTGCAGCAGGTTCCTGGCGCTGATCGCCTCGGGGTGGCGTTTGAAGATGATCATGTCCTTGGACGATAGCTCGAACAGGGCATCCGGCTGGTTGTTGGCGGTGGTGGTGAGCAGTTCGCGGTCGCCCCATGGGTAGGCGAACAGGCCATCGACAGGCCGGGGAATGCCCAGTCTGAGGAGGTTGATGTAGCCGACCGGACTGTCTTCCATGCGCGACCGGGCCAGCTGTTCCGTCGAGGTCTGTTCGACAATCCGGCCGCCGGCCACCACGAGCAGGTGATCGACCATCAGCCGCATCTCCACGAGGGAGTGGGAGATGAACAGGTACGGAATGCCGAACTGCTCGCTCACGCTCTTCAGGTAGGGGATGATCTGGAACCGCAGGGTATCGTCCAGTGCCGAGAGCGGTTCGTCCATCAGAAGGAGCCGGGGATTGGCCAGGATTGCCCGACCCAGGGCCACTCGCTGTTTTTCGCCGCCGGAGAGGTTGTTCACCCCCCGGTGCAGCAGGGATTCCAGCCCGAGCACCTCGATGAGGGTGGAAAGGTCGATCTTACGTTCTGCCGCCGGGCAGCGCTTGAATCCATAGAGCAGGTTACCCTTTACGCTCAGGTGGGGAAAGAGACAGGGGTTCTGGAAGACGATGGCGATCCGCCGTTGCTCAGGTGGCAGATCGATGCCTCTCCGGCTGCTGAACAGGCACGCTCCGTCCAGGAATATTTCACCCTGATCCGGCCGGCAGAGTCCGGCAAACATGCCGACCAGGGTCGACTTGCCCCCTCCCGACTGGCCGAAGATCCCGACCCGGTCGCCGGTAATGGTACAGTCGGCCTCCAGGTTGAAGGCAGCGTACCTCTTCTGTACCGTTAGACGGATTTCCACGTCAGTCCCTCCTGGCCATCCTGGTGCCAACCGCTTCATGCAGCAGGAGTACTACCAGCGACATGGCGACCGAGACGATACAGAGTGTCATGGCCAGGGTTTCACCGGTCGGCGAGCTGGCATAATCATAGATCGCCAGGGGAATGGTCTGGGTGACCCCAGGGATATTGCCGGCGACAATGATCGTGGCGCCGAACTCTCCCAGACTGCGGGCAAACATGAGGGATGACCCGGCAATGATCCCCCGGATGGAGAGGGGTAGGATGACGGTGATGAGCGAGTCATACCAGTGGGCGCCGAGGGTGCGCGATGCCTGGATCAGTTGAGGGTCGATGGCCTCCATGCCGATTCTGATCGACCTGACCAGGAGCGGGAAGCCGACCACTGCCGAAGCGATGACCGCCGCCTTCCAGGTGAAGATGAGCCTGATGCCGGCCAGTTCCAGCAGTTGCCCCAGCCACCCCTTCCGGCCGAGGAGAAGCAGCAGAAAGTAGCCGATGACCACCGGCGGCAGGGTCAGCGGCAGATTGACGAACAGCTCCAGCAGCACTTTGCCCCGGAACCGGAGGAACGTGATGCAGTACGCGGCGACAAAGCCAAACGGCAGCGACAGGGCCGTGGCCGCCAGGGCAACCTTGGCGGAAAGTCGGATCGCGGCGATATCTGCCGGTGTGAGGGAAAGCATCGGTATAAGGCCTCGTTTGCCCGTAGAACTTACTGCAGTGCAAAGCCGTAGCGGGTGAGGACCGCCTTGGCGTCACTTCCCTGAAGATACCGGTAAAAGGCCTCCGCATCCCTGTTCCGAGCACCTGCGGTCGTCAGTCCCATGGGATACGCCACCCGGGGATAAAGTCCTTGCGGGACAGTAAAAAGGATTTTGGCCTGTTTTGCCAGCAAGGCGTCGGTCCGGTACACAAAGGCGCCGTCAACCTCTCCCCGTTCGGCGTACATAAGGCACTCCCGCACGTCCTTGGCCATGACAAGCTTCTTCTCCACCTGTTTGTCGATGCCGGCCTTCCTCAATGCCTCGGTGGCATACTCGCCGGCCGGCACGCTTTTCGGGCTGCCGATGGCGATCCTGTCCAGCTTTACCAGATCTTTCAGTGACGTAGCCTTGCCGGGGGCACCGGCAAAGACCAGTGAATTGTAGGCAAAGGTGCCGATGGTCGCGCGCTCCACCAGTTTCCTGCCTCTCAGGTACTCCATCCACTCGAGGTTGGCCGAGACAAAGATGTCGGCGGGGGCGCCGTTTTCGATCTGCTTGGCCAGCGCTCCGGAGGCGCCGTAGTTCTTTACGAATGTCACGGCCGGGTTCTTCCCGGCGTAGCCGTCGGTCAGTTCGTTTATCACGTCTTTGAGGCTGGCGGCAACCGAAAGATTGATCTCTCCGGCCAGCACCGGCGTAGCCAGCAAAAGCAGGCAGATCAGGAATGTTGTCATCTTGGCTACAATTTTCATGCGTCGAGCCTCCAAAGCGATAGGTGATTGATGGTGCCAGTTCAGATCAGACCGGCTGAATGGTGACGCCAATATCTGAAGGTTTGCCGAAATAAACGGACGACAGGACAATGATGTCGATGCCGGTTTTTGCGTATTCCGCAGCATTGGACTCATTGATGCCGCCGGCAGCGGAAATGAGGATATTCGGGTTGACTGTCCGAATTGCGGTGACCGTATCTGCCAGTTCGTCGGGACTGATCTTGTCGAGTTGCACGATGTCTGCACCGTTGCGGGCAATCAGAAGCGCTTCCTCGCAGGTGTCGGCTTCAACGATGATTTTCGTTTCACGGGCCTTTACCCGCAGTTCCGCAATGGTCGAAAGAAAGGACTCCAACCCTCCCAGAAAGGTTGTGTGCTGCTTGAACACCAGCACCGTTTCGGATAATCCCAGTCGGTGGGGCAGAGCGCCCCCGGAAGTGATGGCCTTGATGGCGATTTTTTTGGTTCCGGGGAAAGATTTCCGAGTGGTTACAACCGATAAAGCGGGATTGACTGACGTAGCCTTTTCGACAATACGTTGTGTCCTCGAGGCGATGCCCGAAGCGTGTTCCAACAGGTTCAACGCTACCTTCCACCCCGCGTGCAATGCTCTGGTCGGTCCTTGAGCGGCAAGGAAGTCAATACCCGCAAACAGTTTTGTGCCGCTTGGCATACAGGAGGTAATAGTTGCACCACATTTCCGGAGCACTCTGGCAGCCTCTTCCGTACAGCAGAGGGTCGTTTCTTCACGGGTGGAGAAGATTATCTGCCCTGTTCTATCTCCAATGCCGAGCAGATGGGTAGTCAGGTCACCGTAAGGGACGTCTTCTTCGATAAAACACTCAATGTCGCTGTCAGGAAGACAATTGATCATCCGTACCCTTTCCTCGGCTCGTTATGGTTACAGCAATACAACTCAAGTACAAAAAAAGGGACAGCACCGTTGATGTCCCTTGATCGGTAATCGATTCGGATCAGCTGACGCCGATGATGACGCTGGAGGCCTTGAACAGGGCGCAGGCGTGACCGCCGACTTTCAATTCGAGCCGTGTTGCGCTGTCATGGGTAATGACGGCGCTGACGGTGTTCCCACCGCCGATCTCCACATCCACCTCGGTATTGACCGGGCCTTCGATGATCTTGGCGATGGTGCCGCAGAAGATGTTGCGGGCGCTGACCTTGGCATCGTGCAGGTCAGTGCCGATAATGATCGAGCTGGCCTTGATGATGGCGTAGGCCTCGGTGCCGGTTTTCAGTTCCAGGTTGTCGATGGCGCCGTTGGTGACGGTAGCTGTCAGAGGAATGCCACCTTTGAGCGACAGAGTGACCTCGGCATTGACGGCGCCTTTGGTGATCTTGGTTACGGTACCGGAGAATGTATTGCGGGCGCTGACTTTCATGGAAATCCTCCTCAGGAATTGGTACAGGCTGTCGGTATCGCCCAGCCTGCTTTCCAGGTTGTCCAGGAATTTACGGTGTTCTTCCTGGATGGTTTTGAAGTGCGCGATAATCTTTTTCCCTTCGGTGGTGAGACTGGTGCCACCGCCCCCCTTACCGCCGGTCAGGCGGTCGACCAGCGGTTTTTCCGCCATGTTGTTGATCATGTTGATCGTATCCCAGGCGGTCTTGTAACTTATACCGACGGCCTTGGCAGCCTTGGTGATCGAGCCGAGCTCGTCGACCTTTTCCAGCAGAATAATCCGGTCACCACCCAGGAATTTGTTTTCAGCCCGGTTTAACCAGAGGTTGCCGGCAAGGCCGATAGTGCTTTTGTTATCTTTCATGGTCGGATGCTCCGTAGAGCGGGAGATAAAGGTGCGGGCTGCTCTGCGATAACTATACAGCAGATTTCGTTATAGTCAACGCTATATAACGAGAGTTAATGTTCACTACCGATAAATCACGATCAAGGTTAGTGATCGAACAGCCTGCTAACCAAAACTCCCCATGCTCGCAAGGCCGTAGATCAGCTCCGGCCGGTAGGCGGGACAACGGCCGCGGTACATGAGGAGAGTGCTTCCGGCTACCCTGAAGCCGGTCAGATTGAGAAGTTTCGCCCCTTCCCGGTTTCTTCCGGGCATGTCAAGGAAGGTGCCCGCCGTTTCCCCGGCAGACTGCAGAGCCTGCTGCAAAAGCCGGCGCGCCGTCTCCGGGGTCAGGCACCCCCATGGCCCGAGCTGGACGCCGTCGGCGTATCGGTGCCGGCAAAGAAAGCCGTCGCCCGCAGTGAAAATGGTTCCTTTGCCGCCGAGCGCGGCGAAGATCAGCTCCCGGAAATCGCCCCATCCTGCCCGGTCAATGGCTTTGATAGCGGTCAGATCAAGGGATGGTTGCAGGGTTTCTGAACCGGCAGGGGCTTTGCCGCGCCAGCGGTAGACCGTGTCGACGGCCTGGAAGCCGACTTTCTCATAGATTGGTCTGCCCGCGGTTGAGGCAGTGAGCCAGACGGTTTCGGCGCCTGCGGTCTCCAACGCTGACAACGCCGCCTGTATGAGGGCAGAGCCTGTTCCCCGGCCGCGAAGGGCGGGGGAGACGATGAGGTTGCCGATCCAGCCGCTCCTGCCGTACTTTATGGACGTGACAAAGGCGATGGGCCGGTTCCCTTCCCGCCAGACCAGGCAGCCGGCCGGAAATGCCCGGCGCAGGAACTCCAGCTCCCAGTGGTCGCAGATCCAACCTTCCTCTGCTGCCATCTCCAGGAACGGTTCGATATCGCTCTGCCGCAACGTGTCAATACTCATGCTGACAGCCGCACCTATTTCGAGCAGGCCGGGTTGGCGAACAGCTGGTCCCGGCCGATCAGTCCGACCGCGTCGGCCCTGCACTGGCGACAGTGCTTGAACTGGCCGATGATCCGCTCGTTTGCGGCCCGTACTTCGTCCAGCCTGGCCGGTGTGGGAGGTTCGATGTCGGCGAAGTTTGCCTGGGGGATGAGCGGCATCACGTTCATGACAAAGGCCCCCAGCGACTTGATCCGTTCGGCGATCCGCGGCACCTCGGCTTCGTTGACGCCGGGGATGTAGACCGTGTTGACCTTGACTGTCATGCCGAATTTCTCAGCACGTCCGATTCCTTCCAGTTGGTTGGCGATCAGGATGCGGGCCGCTTCCTCGCCGGTGTACCGCTGACCGTGGTAGTTGATGTGGCGGTAGATGCGGGCGCCGATTGCCGGGTCAAGGGCATTGAGGGTGACGGTCAGGCTGTGGAGCCCGATCTCGTTCAGCCGGTCGATGCTCTCCGGCAGCAGCAGGCCGTTGGTGCTCATGCACTTGATCAGGTGGGGGAACTCCTTGTCGATGAGGCTGAAGGTCTCGAACGTTTCCTCGTTGGCCAGCGGATCGCCGGGGCCGGCGATGCCGATCACCTTGATGATCGGTCCGAGCAGTTCGCTCGCCATGACCTCCCGCACCTTCTCAATAGCCTCGGCCGGGGTGAGCAGTCGGCTCGTGACCCCGGGACGCGACTCGTTGGCGCAGTCGTGTTTCCGGGAGCAGTAGCCGCACTGGATGTTGCAGCGGGGGGCCACGGCCAGATGCATCCGGCCGTTCTTGTGATGGTTGCCGCCGAAGCAGGGGTGTCCCTGGATGTTCTTCCGTTCCGTGCAACTGGTTGCCATGGCGTACTCCTTTCCTGGTCGGGATGTTCCGTTCGTGTTGCATGTTCCGTCGTGGCGGCCGGAGATGCTGCCAAATAAAAAGCCCGACTGGAGATCTCCAGCCGGGCTTCATTGCCTGTGTAGCGTGAACGTCGTTGTCCGCGGTTGTCCGGGGTATTGCCTAAACCGTGCCAGAAGCTGGCGCCCTTAATTTGTGCAGTGTTGTGGGTGTTCGCGGGGTGGAGGAAGATGTTTGGCCGCTGGGTTTTGCCTCCACAAAGGCAATAATGGCTATTTTTTGTGCAGGTGGCCCCGTGCCGGTCACCGCTATGACCGGCAAAGGCCCTGCCAGCAGGGTGCAGGAGACTGGCATGCTCCATGTAACACGTGAGGTATCACATCTAGCTGGAGGAATCTATGTGCATGCAAAAGAGTGATGACCGGGAATGCATTACCGTTGACGAGGTGGCGGCAGAGCTGCATACCACCCCCTTGCGGGTTCTGATGCTGATCAAGGAGAAGTCGCTGAAGGGGGAGTTCGCGGATGGGAAGTGGTTGGTAACCCGGAAGTCACTGAACTGCTTTATGGCCAGCGGCGCTGACCTCAGCCTGCAGGCCTCCTGCCACACGTCGTGCAGTTCGTCGGGTTGTAGCTGCACGTAACGCAGATCGCTCCAGGATAGCCCACCTCCGCCGCAGTCAGGGCGGGGACCGTGCCAGCGGGGCAGCCGGAGGGGAAAGGGGAATCCATGGGAATCACTATCAAACCTTCCGATCTCAAGTACAAATACCCTAAAGGCGTGGTCAGCCGCGATGTCCCGAAGTTCAGCGGCAAGCCGGACCGGGCACCGTTCGACCGGGACGACCTCTACGAGATACTGCCGATGCTGGCGAAGGTGATGGACGAGCTGGGGCGGGACGACGGAAGCACCCTCCACCTCATTGAGGACCTCATGAATCGGGACCTTCCCCGCTCCATCGTGGCCAGGGAAGAGGTGTTCGACTTTCTCGTCGGCTGTACGCGGGAAATCATCGAGGAGCAATGAGCCGCACGCTCCCGATCCATGCCGACGAGGCCGCTTCCCGGGCCCGGGGAGCCCTGCTCGGCCTGGCGGTCGGCGACGCCTTAGGCGGTCCGGTGGAGTTTATGACCGCCGGCGAGATCCGGGCCAAACACGGCGTCCTGAGGGAGGTGGTGGGTGGTGGGTGGCTGCGGCTGAAGCCGGGTCAGGTTACCGATGACACCGAGATGTCCCTCTGCGTGGCCCGCGCCATCGTTGCTGCCGGCGGCTGGGACCTGGCGGCGATTGCCGGTCAGTTTGCCCGCTGGCTTAAAACCAAACCGCTCGATGTGGGCGACACCTGCCGCCGTGGGATCCGCAACTTCATGCTCAAGGGGCAGCTGGAGACCCCACCTAATCAGTGGGATGCCGGCAATGGCGCCCTGATGCGGATGGTGCCGGTCGGTCTCTTCACCCTGGGGGACGATGCGCTGCTCAGGCGCTGCGCCGTGGAGCAGGCCCACATCACCCACAATCACGCGCTTTCCGACGTGGCCTGCGTCTGCTATGGCCGGCTCCTCCACCTGGCCGTCATCGGCGCCTCCAAGACCCGCATCCGTCGCGAGGCGGACAGCCTGATAGCGGATTTTCCCACCTTCTCCTTCGAGCCGTACCGGGGGCTGGCCACCGGCTACGTGGTGGACACCTTCCAGACGGTCTGTCACTACTTCTTTCGCGGTCGGGACTTCGAGGAGTGCGTGGTGGGGGCGGTGAACCAGGGTGGCGACGCGGACACGACGGGTGCCATCATCGGCGGCCTGGCCGGGGCCTACTACGGCCTGGAGAGCATCCCCCAGCGCTGGCTGAAGCGGCTCGACAAGAATGTTGCCCAGGAACTGAGCGGACTTGCCCTGAAACTGCTCGCGCTCTCCCCGCTGTTGGAAGCGTAAAATTCAGATCGTACACATCACCTGCCGCACCCGATACTCTCCGCCGATGATCAGGTATTCCCCCTCACCCTTCATGATGCTGTTGGGGAGCAGGTCGCTGAAAAAGAAAATCTTTGCCAGCGGCACCCGCACCTCCCAGACCGTGGAGCCGAATTCCCAGGCGCGCTCCTCGTCGGCGGTGAAGGAGACCAGGTTGTTGAGCCTGACGATCTGCTGGCGTTTGGCAATCTGTTCCAGCACCTCATGCTCGGACGCGTCGTAGGTGCCGCGGTAGAGGGAGATGGTGGGAATGTCGGGGAATTTCCGGGCGAGTTCGAACTGGCAGTATTCGAACAGCAGGTCGAGCTGGGAGTTGATGGCGTTGGTCCGGGCGCTCCCCTTGGTCCGGTCGATGGCAAAGGTCATGTACTCCTCGGCATGGATGCCGGGGATCCGGATCTTGTGGAAGGTGGGGGGTAGCCCCATGCGGCTCTCCACCCACCCCTTGAGTACGGCGCCCTCTATGGAGTTGGAGTCCATCATCCAGCCGCGCAGGAAGCGAAGGTAGCTGTTCTTTATGCTCTTTCGGGCAGTGTCGGTCTGCTGTTGCCAATGGTGCAGCTGGAACTTCACCGACATGTAGTCGTTGAAGACCAGTGCCCGCTCCTCGGCGGCAGCGATCCCGTCGAGCCTGTCGAACAGAAACCGGTTGGCCTGTCTGACCCCCTGGATTTCCAGCGGCTGGGGGTGATCATTAAAGGTACGCGAGGCGATGACCCATGGGGGGAGGTTGCAGAGGTTGAAAGCTGAACTTTGCATCGGGTCATCACCTCGTTGTGACAAGGAACCGTGGGGGCGCCCCTACAGCACTTTGGCCAGCTCAGCCAGGGCCGGGCCGATTTCTCCGGCGAGCGCGAAGGTGGGGAAGCCGAGACCCTCCATCTCCTCCCGGGGCGCCTGGCCGATCTGGGAGCAGACGATGGCTCTGCACCCTGTCAGGGCAGCGGCGATGTTCGCCAGGATGTGGGCACGCAGGGGGTGTTCCGGGTCATAGGTGCAGTAGCGCTCCACCTTCTTTTCGTCCACGAGTGTAGCGGTAGCGTTGTCCACGTTGTAGATCAGGAACCGTTCCGCGTGGCCGAAGTGCTGGTCGATTTCCCTGCCGGTCTTGGTAGCAACCGCAATGAGCATATGACACCTCCACTGTGGTCTTCTTGTTTGAGACAACCATTTACACCAGGGAATGCTATATTTCGGGTTCTGGCAAGGCTTCGCTTCCCTCTCCGGCGGAGGCGTAGCACCGCTACGCCGCACAACGGAGAGGGAAGCGAAACGCAGCCAGGTTCTGGAAGATAGCATTCCCTAAGCGACTACCGGTTCGAAGGTGAAGCACTTCTTGGAGCAGGTCCGCCCGCACGCCTGGCAACCGATGCAGTTGCCGGGGTTCTCCACCTTCATGAACATCTTGGCCGAATCGTCCTCGTCCAGTTCCTCGAAAGCCAGTACGTCATGCACGCAGACCTTGAAGCAGCGGCCGCAGCCGATGCAGGTCTCCTCGTCGATAGACATGATGAATTGCGGGGTGTATTCAGTCTTGTTTCTTCTGAGTCCGGTGATGTAGGCCATGTTCGTATCCTCCGTTTTGGTGGTGTTTTTGTACAAGATCAATCATCCAGAAAAGAGCCGCTGCCTTCCTTGTGCATCGCCTTCCTGAGCCATGGCGGCGGATTCCCCTTCAGTACCTCCTGCAGCTTGCCGACAATTTCGGCGACCGGTACCTCACTGTTGGTCTTCATGGGGTGGATCTTTTTCGCCACCAGCTTGGCCGCGGCCGGCCCGCCGATCTGCATGGTGTAGACGATGGCGCAGTCGGTGAGGGCGTTGGCCCGGGCCGCGATCCGGTCCTCTTCATCCTCGGCGCTGGTGATGGCGCTGACCGTGGTGAGCGGTTTTGCCGCATCCGGCCCGATCTCCCAGATCTGGAAGGTCTGGCATTGGCCGAAGTGCTGGTCGATCATCTCGCCGGTGGAACTGGTAAATGCTACTTTCATAATGAATTCTCCTCGGAACAGTCTAGTTATGGGCCAGTTTCTGCGCTTCCGTGGCGTTCGCCTGGAACAGGTTGGCCACCTCGAAGATCAGGTTCAGGGTCCCCCGGTAGCCGACCCACATCTTTTGATGTGCCCCCAGACGGTCAAAGACCGGCAGCCCGGCCCTGAGATGGGCCTTGATCCCCAGTTTGTTGGCTGCCTGGCGACCGTTGGAGTTGGCTACCAGCAGGTCCGCCCCTACCGCCGCTGTCTCAAGGTCTTCCAGGTCGCCGACAAAGACGCTGTCGGTTGGGAGACCGTCCAGTCCCCTGGTGCGGGTGGCGCTGATGGCAGCCTGGATTGTGCACCCCATGCCGGCCAGGAATCGGGTTATCACCTTCAGGTTGTCGGCCTCCAGGGCGATGGCGACTTTCCTGGCGCCGAACTGGTAGTGACTGTCCACCATGGCATCCATGAGGCGGCTCCGCCAGCGGCACTGCTTCTCCGGGATCGGGCGGCCGCTGATGGCCGAGAGCGTCTCCATCAGGGCGTCTACCTCGGCCAGGCCGGTCACCGACGTGAAGCCGTAGGCCGGGATATCGAAGCTTTCTTTTAGCTTCAGGGCTGCCCTGGCCAGGGAGTCGCCGATATAGATGGTTGCTTGGCTCCGTCCGGCCTTCCTGATCTCCTCGATCGGGATGCCGCCGGTGGAGAGGGGGGAGACCTCCTCGTCGATATGGCCGTCCAATGCATTGGCGATGTCCGGGATGGTCAGGACCGTCAGGCCGAAGGACTCCGCCAGTTCCTTGAGCTCTTCCACGTCCGCCGGGGTGAGGTGGGCACCGGGGAGCAGGTTCACCTGGCCCGGGACGGTTTCGCCACCTTCAGGGATGGTGCCAACGATCGCCTCCACCGCCGCGGCGTATCCTTCCTGCAGGGAGCCGCAGTAGTCGGGCGTGGAGGCCCAGACCACCGGCACATCGGCGTATTCCGGGTTTTCCTGGCGGAAGTGGACGATGGCGCTCCTGACGTCGTCCCCCATGGTCTCGGTCAGGCCGGAGGTCATCACCCCCACCACGCCCGGGTGGAACTTGTCGATGACCCGCTTGATCCCCTTTTTCAGGTTCTCCCAGCCCCCGAAGATGGCGGTGTCCTCGCTCATGGCCGTACAGTTGAGGGCGATGGACTCCTTGAAGTGGCGGGAGAGCTGCAGCCGGATGAAGGTCGAGCAACCCTGGGCGCCGTGCAGGAGCCCCAGCATGTTGTCGATCCCCAGATACGCCAGGGTGGCGCCGAGGGCCGGCGAGTTCTTCTGCGGGTTCACAGTTGCCTGCTTGGTCGGTACCTTCACCCGTGAGGCGGAAAGGTCCTCGGCCATGAATGTCTCGCCGTGACCGGCAGCGGCCGCCACGTTGGTTGCCAGTTCTTCGTCACTCTTCTCCCACGGGGCCTTGGCGTTCAGCACCGGCCAGATCGGGTTGTTGACGGTCAGGTCCAACTGCCGGGCAAAGGTCACCATCCCCTCGTACCCCGCATAGGGGTGGGAACGGCCATGGTTGATGTCCAGAAACGGGGTCTTGGTCTTCAGTGCCAGGAACTTGGTCTTGCCGCCGGCCACGATCAGGTCGGGCAGCTTCTCCCGCATAACCCCGAGGAGTCCGGCTGTGGAGGTGTCCTCGATAATTTTCGCGTCCTTGTGCATCAGCCCCTTCATCCGGTAGAAGTCTTCCAGGGTCGAATTCTGGGTGCCGGCGGCCAGGATCTCCACCCCCAGCTCCCTGAGGGCGTTTACCATGGACCAGGTCTTGACCCCGCCGGTGAAGAGGACCGAACTCTTTCCTTCGAGCCTCGCCCGGTAGGGGGCGAGACTCTCCCGGCATCGTACTTCTTCCTCTTCCAGAAGCCGTTCCACCCGGTCCTGCATGACCCGCTTTTCCAGGCCGCCAACCGCGTCGTCCAGTTCGCGGGCGATATCCCGCAAAGCCTTCGCCGTGTCGGTCATGCCGTAGAACGACTCCTCCAGGTACGGCACGCCGTAGTTCTTCTGCATCTTCTTGGCAAGGTTGGTGAGGGACTTGGAGCAGATGATGATGTTCAGCTTGGCCCGGTGGGCGTAGCGCAGCTCCTCGAAGGTGGCGTCGCCGCTGAAGCAGGAGAGAACCTGGATACCCAGTCGGTCGAAGAGCGGGAGCATCCCCCAGAGGTCGCCGGCGATGTTGTACTCGCCGATCAGGTTGATGGGATACTCGCCGAGCACGGGCGGCTCAGCCGTACCGATCACGTACTTGTACAGGATCTCGCCGGCCAGCCGGTTACCGATGTTCTTGTCGCCGATGAAGCCGGGGGTATTGACCGGGATCACCGGCATCGGGCCCCTCAACAGCGGCTTTTTGCCCGGGCCGGCGTTGGCTGCGTCGTCGGCTCCTCGACGTACTTCCCGGTACGCCTGCGTCGCCTCCTCCTTGCCGCCTTGGCCTGAACAAAAATCCTTGTTGAGATATTCTTGTGCCGCCGCGCAGACCGCCTCAACGTCATCGCCGGTCATTGCGGTGACGCAGGTGGCGTAGACGAAGATCGCCCTGGCCTGGTCCCGATACCGTTCCGCCAGCTCCAGTATCGCCTTGTACAGTTTCTTCTCGCCACCGAAGACCACGTCGTTTTCCAGCATCTCGGTGGTGAAGCCGCGGCGGTAGAGCTGGGAGCCGCTGGAGCGGGCACCCCGGTTGTCCCAGGAGTTGCCGGCGCAGGCGATCGGGCCGTGCACCAGGTGGATTACGTCGGTGATCGGCATCAGGACTACCCGGGCGCCGTCATAGGCACAGCTCCGCTCGGTCCCTTCTCCCGGTTCGGATTTCTTGCAGAACTTGGGGGCTCCCTTCTCCTGGTGGGTATCGCATTCAGGGGCGTCGTAGTAGTCTGGTCTGGCCATGATTTCCCCACCTTTCCGTCGGTGATGCTGCAAAAAACAAAAGGCGCCCCATTTCGAGAATGGATGGCGCCTTTGCCAACGTTTCTGTTATTGGCGTTGTGGATGCATTGCTCATGCCAATGTATAATCTCCATATATACAAGAAGGTTTCGGTGCCAGCCGCCGGCATTCTGGGCATTCGCCCGGGTTGCTGCCGACTTTTTGGGCACTTGTCGGGTGGCGCCTGTGTAACGGACGGTGTCTTTGTCGATGCTTGACATGTGTACGTTTTTGGCTATTGTTGTTGACCGGTATTCTTTATCAATAGAGTTGCCGGTGCCAGTCAAGACAAATGACATGACTGCTTCCAGGAACAATCAAAGAGGGGAGAGCATTTAGATGGCCAGTATCAAAGGAACCAGAACCGAAAAGAACCTGTTGAAGTCGTTTGCCGGCGAGAGCCAGGCCCGTAACCGCTACACCTACTTTGCTGCAGCTGCCCGAAAAGAGGGGTATGTGCAGATTGCCGACATCTTCGAGGAGACCGCCGGCCAGGAAAAGGAGCATGCCAAGCGGTTCTTCTCGTTCCTGGAGGGGGGAGACCTGGAGATAACCGCCTCCTTCCCCGCCGGCCGGATCGGCACCACGGCTGAGAACCTGCTGGCGGCCGCAACTGGGGAGCATGAGGAGCACACCGTGCTCTATCCGGGCTTTGCCTCAATCGCACACGAAGAGGGTTTCCCTGCCATTGCTGCGGTCTGGCACGCCGTTTCCGTGGCAGAGAAGCAGCACGAGAAGCGTTACCGCGACCTGCTGGGCAACATCGAGAACAACCGGGTTTTCACCCGTGATGCGGAAGTGGTATGGCGTTGCCGCAACTGCGGTTATCTGCATGACGGGAAAGGGGCGCCGGAGCAATGCCCTGCCTGTGTCCACCCGAAGGCCCATTTCGAGCTGCTTGGCGAAAACTGGTAGCATGCAGTTCACGCACAAACAACGCCGCACCCAGCCGGGTGCGGCGTTTCCCCCATAATTCCATCCACCACCAGTCTGCCGCGTGAGTTCGTGATGTCGATCACGGGGCACGGACAGTCGGCTTAGGCGTGATTCACCCTATACCGGATTATGCACAACTACCATCTGGGCAGGCATTGGCGCCGGGAAGCCGGCTGCCGCCAAAGCCTCGCGGATTGTCCGGTTGCCATCGAAATAGACCTGCCTTTGTTGAAGAAGATTCTGGCCGTAACTTGAGGGCACTTGCGTAATTGCGCGGCATCCGGGATGGTGCGCATGGCGGCCCGCCGGGGATTCCCGACGGGCCGCCTGTTGTGCAGAAATGCAAATAGTGAATCCTTACCGCATCATCTCGAAGTGCCGATCCTCGCAGGTCTCATCCCTGATCTCGATGAACTTGTTGCAGATGGCGGAGACCATGTTGATGACTCCCTGGTAGCCGATCAGCGGATGGCGGTGCAGGTTTACCCGGTCGAAGACCGGGAAGCCGAACCTAAACAGCGGGATATTGGCGTCGCGGGCGGCGAACTTGCCGTGTGTGTCGCCGATCATGGCATCCACCGGGTCGGTCATGACCAAGCTGCGCAGGTGCCAGAGGTCCTTGTTGATGTAGATCTTTCCCTTGGCGCCGTAGGGAGAACTGTCGAGCAGGGCCTGGATCTCCTTCTCCAGCTTTTTGGTTCCCTTGGAGCAGAGGATGTGATGGGGAACCGCCCCCATCTCCAGGAGAAAGGAGACGTAGCCCAGCAGATAGTCCGGGTCGCCGAACAGGGCGAACTTTTTGCCATGGATGTACTGGTGGGCATCGGTGATGGCGTCCACCGCCCGGCCGCGCTCTGCCTTCAGGGAGGCCGGGACAGGCTTAGCGAAGAGCTCGGAGATCTTCAGAAGCAGATTGTCGGTCTTCTCGATGCCGAACGGGGTCGGCATCGCCACGTGCTTGCCCGCGTAGTTGTCCTTGATCCAGCCGAAGGTCTTGGTGGTGGCGTAGGGACCCAGGGTAATGGTCGCCTTGCCATTGATGGAGTCGGCTGCGTCGTCCAGCTTGGTGCCGCCGGGATAGGCGCGATAGGTGCCGTCCAAGGGAGAGTCGAACGTCTCGGAGATGTCGGCCAGGAAGGTGTAGGGGATGCCGAACGCCTCCAGTATCCGCTTGTACTCCCGGTAGTTGCCGGTGTTGCAGTCAAAGCCGGCGATCAGGTTGAGCTTGCCGGTGCAGCGCCCTTCCACCTGCTTGCCGCTGGTCAGGGTCTGCAGGATGGAGAGGAGCATGGCGTCGTAGCCGTGGATGTGCGAGCCATTGAAGCTCGGTGTGTTGGCGTAGGGGAGGGGGAAATCCTCCGGCACGCACCCCTTGTTCCGGGCGTTCTTGATGAAGGCGGTCAGGTCGTCGCCGATGATCTCCGGCATGCAGGAGGTGAAGATCGGCATCATCTTCGGTTTGTAGATGGTGTAGGCGTTTTCAAGTGCCTCGTGCAGGTTGTTCTGGCCGCCGAACACCGCGCCGTCCTCGGTCATGGAGTCGGAGACCGCCGGGGCCGGTTCGCGGAAGTGGCGGTTCAAGGTCGAGCGGTAGTAGGAGGCGCACCCCTGGGAGCCATGGACAAAGGGGAGGCTCCCCTCGAAGCCGTGGGCCGCCAGCTCGGCACCCAGCGGCTGGCAGGCGTGGGCCGGGTTGATCACCAGTGCCTGGCGGGCAAAGTTCTTCTCCTTGTACTCCTCGGTATTGATCCATTCCGAGACCCGCTTCACTTCCGCTTCGGGGATCTCGGTCACGTATTTAACAGCAGCTTCTGCACTCATAAAATTCTCCTTTCGGCTGTGGACCAATCCGTCCAACGCGCCGGCAATTGAAGTCCCCCTTTAAGAAAGGGGGATTCAGGGGGATTTGGTATCTCGAATCAAATTCCCCCCAGCCCCCCTTCATAAAAGGGGGGAGTAACCATCAAAACGGGCTTTTGACGAACTTCCATGTCGGGCTATTGATCGCCATATCCACATCTCTTGCAAAGATCGGGAAGCCGTTGTAGGCATGGTACGGACCGGAGTAGTCCCAGCTGTGCATCTGGCGGAACGGGATACCCATCTTCTGGAACAGGTACTTCTCCTTGATGCCGCTTCCCACCAGGTCGGGGCGGAGCTTGTGGACGAATTCCTCCAGCTCGTGCTCCGAGGCGTCGTCGTAGATGACCGTGGCTTCGGGCATCTCCGGAGAGGTCCGCTCATAGTCGTCGCCGTGGGCGAATTCGTAGCCGCTTCCCACCACTACCATTCCCAGGTCGGCGTAGGCGTTGACCGTATGGCGGGGGCGCAGACCGCCGACGTAGAGCATCACCTTCTTTCCTTCCAGCCGGGGCCGGTACTCATCGATCACCGCCTGCATGATCGGGTCGTACTTGGCAATGGCCGCCTCCACCTTCTCCTTGATGGTGTCGTCGAAGAAGTCGGCGATCTTCCGGAGGCTCTCCCGGATCTTGGTCGGGCCGAAGAAGTTGAACTCCAGCCAGGGGATGCCGTACTTCTCTTCCATCACCCGGCACATGTAGTTCATGGAGCGGTAGCAGTGGATCAGGTTCAGCTTCACCTTGTGGGTGGCGGCGATCTTCTCCAGCTCGCCGTCGCCGGTCCAGACCGCCTTCACGTTGAGGCCGATCTCCTCCAGGAGCGGCTTCACCGACCAGACGTCGCCGCCGATGTTGTAGTCGCCGATGAGGGCGATGTCATAGGGGGTCTCCGGCTCGCTGAATTCCCGGGTGCCGATGATATGGTCCCGGATGGTGTCGTTGGAGATGTGGTGCCCCAGGGACTGGGAGACGCCGCGGAACCCCTCGCAGTTGCAGGGGATGACCGGGATGTCCAGTTCCTGGGCGGACTGCTTGGCCACGGCATTGATATCGTCGCCGATCAGGCCGACCGGGCATTCGGAGAGGACCGAGATCCCCTTGGCCAGCGGGAAGAGTTCGTGGGCCTCAACAAGCAGCTGCTTCAGCTTCTTGTCCCCGCCGTAGACGATGTCCTTTTCCTGGAAGTCGGAGGTGAACTGCATGGCGAACTGATTGACCCCGTTGATGCCGGTCATCAGGTTGCGCCGGGTCCCCCAGGAGTACCAGCCGCACCCCACCGGGCCGTGGGAAACGTGGACCATGTCGCGGATCGGCCCCCAGACCACCCCTTTGGCGCCGGCATAGGCGCAGCCGCGGGCGCTCATGATGCCGGGAACGGTCTTCCTGTTGGACTTGACGCAGGCCCCGGACCCCTCGTTGGGGGCCAGGTGTGGAGCCCGCTTTTTCTTCGCCTTCTCGGGATAGATCTCCATTGCCTGGTCGATCATCTCCTGGGTCGACTCTTTGGTGATCCCTTCAACACTCTTTATGGCTGCATCTGACATAGGTCACTCCTCTGTTTTCAATGGAATTCAGAAAACGTCAATTTTTCGTTATATCAAGGCGGCCGAGGATTTCGGCGGAGGCGTAGTACCCAGTGGGCATAAACAGCGCTACGCCGCACAACGATAATCCGCAGGCCAACGCCGAGATAACGGAAAAGTGGCGTTTTCCTACTTCGCCGCCGCTTCGGCTACGCCGACAACGCTCTCATCCTCCGCCTCCATGATACCGTACTCCATGAGCAGGTCTTCCAGCTCTTCCATCTCCAGCGGGGTCGGCACCACCAGCATCTTGTTATCGAGGATCTTCTGGGCCAGGGTCCGGTACTCATTGGCCTGCGGATGCTCGGGGGAGTATTCGATGACGGTCATCCGGCGCATCTCAGCCCGCTGTACCTGGTTGTCGCGGGGAACGAAGTGGATCATCTGGGTGCTGAGCTTTTTGGCGAGCGCATCGACCAGTTCGTACTCCTTGTCGGTCTTGCGCGCATTGCAGATCAGGCCGGCCAGCCGGACCTTGCCGGAGGAGGCGTACTTGAGAATACCTTTGGCGATGTTGTTGGCAGCGTACATGGCCATCATTTCGCCGGAGCAGACGATGTAGATCTCTTCCGCCTTGTTCTCGCGGATCGGCATGGCGAACCCGCCGCAGACAACGTCGCCGAGAACATCGTAGAAGACGAAGTCCAGGTCGGGGGTGTAGGCGCCGTTCTCTTCCAGGAAGTTGATGGCGGTGATAACACCCCGGCCGGCACAGCCGACACCGGGCTCGGGACCGCCGGACTCGACGCACTTGACGTCGCCGTAACCGACCTTCAGGATGTCGTCCAGTTCCAGGTCCTCGACCGTGCCCAGTTCCCGCACCTTGTCCATGACCGTGGCCTGGGCCTTGGCGTGGAGGATCAGCCGGGTGGAGTCGGCCTTCGGGTCGCAGCCGACGATCATGACCTTCTTGCCGAGCGACGCGAGACCTGCCACCGTGTTCTGGGTTGTGGTTGATTTGCCGATGCCGCCTTTGCCGTAGATCGCGATCTGTCTCATGTTGTTTCTCCTTTCGCGGCCAGCTATCCGTGGACCGCATGCGAGTTGTTCGGGGCAATAAAAAAGGCGCCCCATTCGTGATAATGGCGGCGCCTTTGCCTACTGCATAAATTTCGTTGAATACGTCGGCGTATTCGTCTGGATGTTTGGTGTGCAGCGATTACGCTCTTTCACAAAGCATTGAGCGTGCCAAACTATTAACGTGCCGAATTAGCGGATGTTTGTCTAGTGGTGCTGGTCGTGCGCTGCAATGGGGTGAGGCAGTTGCCTTGTTTTTGTTCAATCTGTAAAGCCACGTGCCCGCTGATGCATGCGGTCAAAGGCCGATAGTACGATCAATGATATCCATCTGCCCATTAATAGGGCAGATGGCGATTTCTGCAGCAGGTGCTTAAGCGGGAGGCTAAAAAAACAGGGGGCACGATATTCGCGCCCCCTGGTGCCACCCTGTCAGTGTCACATTTGCTACGTTTCGGTCAGCAGGATTGCCTCGGCAATCTGGCGTAGCGATTTCCGTTTGTCCATGGCCAGCTTCTGCATCTTGCGGAACGCCTCCGGCTCGGAAAGCCGGTGGCTCTTCATCAGCACGCCCTTGGCCTTTTCGATGATCTTGCGGGTCTCCAGGGTCTCCTTCAGGTCTTCCACCTGTTCCTTCAACTCCTCCACTACCTCGTTGTGGGCACAGGCCATCTCGATGGCCGGCCAGAGGTCCTGCTCGCGCAGCGGTTTGATGAGGAACGAGGCGATGCCTATTTTTTTGGCACGCTCGATGGTCTCCTGGTCGTGGCAGGCGGTCAGGAACACGATGGGGAGCTTCAGTCGCTGCCTGATTTCCGCGGCAGCGGTGATCCCGTCCTTTTTCGGCATGGATACATCCAGGATGGCCAGGTCGGGAATCTTGTCCAGTGCCGCCTTCACAGCTGCCTCGCCATCGCAGCACTCGATGATGGTTTCAAAGCCGAGCTTGGCAAGGTATGCCTTCAGGCCGCTTCTGATAATCGGTTCGTCATCGCAGATCAGTACAGTTTTCAAGGTGGTTCTCCTTTTACCGTCAGAAGTCGTTGTATCCAGTTTAGCACGATCCGTTCCCACTCTTTATGGTCATGCCGCTGCCAGAGAGCTGCTTGAAGTCTCATAGAGCCGCATAAGGTCGGCATCGGTCAGGGGGCGCTTTCGATCCCCGGCCATGTTGCGGGCGCGCACCAGGAGCAGCACAGCTTCATCCCCGGTGAGGGTGATCCCGACCGCACGGTACCGTTCGATAAGGCCGCTGGTACCGGAGTGCTTGCCGACCACCATCTGGCGCGTTAGGCCCACCTCCCCGGGGTCGAATCCTTCGTAATTTTTAGGGTTTTTGATTACACCGTCGGCATGGATGCCTGATTCGTGGGCAAAGGCCCGCTCGCCGACGATTGCTTTCCAGGCCGGTACGGGGCGATGTGAAGCCCGGCCGACGTAGCGGGATATCTCCCGGAAGCGATGGGTATCTATGCCCGGATCGATGCCGCAGGCGACCTTGAGGGCCATGACCACCTCTTCCAGGGCCGCGTTGCCGGCCCGTTCGCCCAGGCCGTTGACCGTGGTATTGACGAACCGGGCACCGGCCTTGATGCCGGCAATGGCGTTGGCAGTGGCCATGCCCAGGTCATTATGGGTGTGTACTTCGATGGGGAGGGAAGGTACGGCGCCGTGGAGTGCCCTGACCTTTTCGAACATGGTGAACGGGTCGAGGATGCCGAGGGTGTCGCAGAAGCGGAACCGGTCCGCCCCCATGGTGACGGCCAGGTCCATCAGTTCCGCCAGGAAGGTAAGATCGGCCCGGCTGGCATCTTCTCCCCCCACCGACACGTACAGCCCGTTCTCCTTGGCAAAGCCGAGGGCCTGTTTCAGCTGTTCCCGCACCCAGGCGCGGTTCTTGCCCAGCTTATTCCTGATCATGATGTCCGAAACCGACAGAGAGATGTCGACGCTAGTAATGCCGCAGGCGATGCTCGCCCGGATATCGCCGACCAGTGCCCGGTTCCAGGTGATGAGCCGTGCGTTCAGCCCCAGTTCCACCAGGGCGCGGATCGAGCCGCACTCCTCGTCGCCCATGGCCGGTATGCCGCATTCCAACTCATGGACCCCCATGGCATCGAGCATCCTGGCAATGGCGATTTTTTCCTTCCGGCTGAAGGCTACGCCGGCGGTCTGCTCCCCGTCACGCAGGGTGGTGTCGTCGATGATGATCGGTTCTGCACAGATAATGGGCATGGTGGCTGCCTTTCCGGCAACAAAAAAGGCCCCGGGAAGAACTCCCGAGGCCTCATTGCCGCTTGTTCAGAGTGATATTGCCTGAAGTATATCACTCTGAACAGCACAAGGCATGCCATCTGTACATGTGCCGACCTCTCGGAAGTCAGATGGACATATGCCGGATGTCCTTCCCCTTGATCATGAAGATGACCATTTCCGCCACATTGGTGGCATGATCGGCGATTCGCTCCAGGCATTTCGAGATCTGGTTGATCTTCATTGCGCGGCTGATGCTGGTCGGGTCGGCTATCATGAAGGTCAGGAGTTCCCGTTGGATCTGGTCGTTCAGGTCGTCGACGAACTGGTCGTCCCGGCAGACCTTGTAGGCCAACTGATCGTCACCCTGGACAAAGGCATCCAGTGCCTCCTTGACCATTACCCCGGACCACTGGGCCATGCGCGGCATGTCAATGTAAGGCTTCAGCGGCGGCTCTTCGTTCAGCTCCAGCGTCCGTTTGCCGATATTGCGGCACTGGTCGCCGATCCGCTCCAGGTCGGTGACGATCTTGAGGGCCAGGGTGATGAAGCGCAGGTCCCTGGCAGCCGGCTGCCGACGGGCCAGCACCTCCAGGCACCGTTCATCGATCTCCATCTCCAGCCGGTTGATCTCGTGGTCAGAGGCGATGACCCGTTCGGCCAGGTCCGAGTCCCGTTCCACCAGCGCCTTCAGGGAGTCGTTAATCATCACCTCCACCTTTCCCCCCATCTCCAGGAGCCTCTGGCGTATCTCGTTCAATTCGGTGTCAAACTGCTTGCTGTAGTGTTCTCTTTCCATTATGACCCCTTATATAAAAGTTCAAGGTTCAATGTTCAAGGTTCAAGGCCTGCAATTGTTACATCGAACCTCGGACCGATATTACCCGAACCTTCCGGTGATGTAATCCTCGGTCTGCCGCTGCTCGGGGGTGGTGAAGATCATTTTGGTCGTGCCGCACTCCACCATCTCGCCCAGGTAGAAGAACGCCGTATAGTCGGAAACGCGGGCAGCCTGCTTCATGTTGTGGGTAACGATGATGACAGTATACTGCTCCTTCAGTTCATCGATCAGCTCCTCAATCTTCAGGGTGGCGATCGGGTCGAGGGCCGAGCAGGGCTCATCCATCAGAATCACCTCGGGCTGCACGGCTATGGTCCGGGCGATGCACAACCGCTGCTGCTGGCCGCCCGAGAGCTCCATGGCGTTCGTCTTCAGCCGGTCCTTGACCTCGTCCCAGAGGGCGACCCGTTTCAGGCTCGACTCGACAATCTCGTCCGCAGTGGTGCGGTTGAGCCGGCCGAGAAGCTTGTAGCCGGCAAGGACATTGTCGTGGATGGACATGGCCGGAAACGGGTTGGGCTTCTGAAAGACCATGCCGATCCGGCGCCGGATTCCCACCGGGTCCACCCCCCGCTCGTAGATGTCGTCATTGTCCAGGAGTATCCGGCCGGTCACCCGGGCGGCGGGGACCAGGTCGTGCATCCGGTTCAGGCTGCGCAGTACCGTGGACTTGCCGCACCCGGACGGGCCGATGATGGCGGTGACGCTGTTGGCGGGAAACTCCAGGGAAACCCCTTTTACGGCATGGGTCTTACCGAAATGAACGTTCAGGTTGTCGAGCTGTACTTTTGTCTGCATTCTATCCTCATGGAGGGGCGATCCTTGTGATCGCCCTTCAGGTGGGTAATTACGAGGTATACCCCTACGAATACCGCTTCTGCCTGCCGAAATAGCGGGCCGCCAGGTTCAGGGTGAACATGATCCCGACGAGGACCAGCGCACCGGCCCAGGCCAGGCGGTGCCAGTCTTCGTAGGGGGCGATGGCGAAACTGAAGATCTGCAGCGGCAGGGCCGCCATCGGTTCGGTCAGTTTCCTGCTCCAGAACTGGTTCCCCAGGGCGGTGAAGAGGAGCGGCGCGGTCTCGCCGGCAACCCGGGCGATGGCCAGGAGAACGCCGGTGATGATGCCGGTCCTGGCGCTGGCCAGGGTGACCTTGAGGGTGGTGCGCCAGAGCGGGACCCCCAGTGCCAGTGATGCCTCCCGCAGTGTGCCGGGGACCATCTTCAGCTGCTCTTCGGTGGTCCTCAGCACGATCGGGATCATGATCATCGCCAGGGAGACGGCGCCGGCCAGGGCGGAAAACCCTTTCATCGGCACCACCAGCAGGGTGTAGGCGACCATGCCGGTGATGATGGAGGGGATGCCGGCCAGGACGTCGGCGGAAAAGCGGATTGCCGTTGCCAGGCGGCTGCCGCCGAACTCGGTCAGGTAGACCGCTCCCAGTACCCCCACCGGCAGGCCGATGCAGCCGGCCATGGCGATCATCACCGCCGAACCGATCAGGCCGTTGGCCATGCCGCCGCCCGCCTCGCCGGTAGGCTTGGGGATCTGGGTGAAAAAGTCGAAGGAGAGGGAGCTGGCCCCCATCTTCAGGATATGGAGGAATATGATCCCGAGCGGCGTGAGCACGGCGATGGTCGCCGCGACCATGAGCAGGGTCATCAGCAGGTTCTTTACCGAACGGAAAGGAGACGAGAAGGTCATGCATGGCCTCCGGTTCTGCCGCGGGTCACGCTCCAGATGAGCAGTCGCGCCATGATGTTGATTAACAGGGTGATGACCAGCAGGATCAGGCCGATCTCCATCAGTGCCGACGAGTGTATCTTGGAGGAGGCCTCGGCGAACTCGTTGGCGATGACGCTCGGCATGGTATAGGCGGGTGAGAGGAGCGACAGGGAGATCTGCGGCGTGTTGCCGATGACCATGGTTACCGCCATGGTCTCGCCGATGGCCCTTCCCAGGCCGAGGATGACGGCGCCGAGGATGCCGGAGCGGGCATAGGGGAGGAGCGCCACCCGCATCATCTCCCAGCGGGTCGCACCCAGGGCGTAGGCCGCTTCCTTCTGGCTCCCCGGTACGGCAAGGAGCACCTCCTTGGTGATAGAGGTGATGATCGGGACGATCATGATCACCAGGATAAAGACCGCCGCCAGCATGCTCACCCCGTACGGCGCCCCCTGGAAGAAGGGGAGAAAGCCGAACTTGTTGATTAAAAACGGTTGGACGGTCTGCTGCAGCCAGGGCGCCATGACCAGCACCCCCCATAGGCCGTAGATAACGCTGGGGATGGCGGCCAAGAGCTCCACCAGGGCTGCCACCATGTTTCCCAGCCTGCTGGGGGCGATTTCGGTGACGAAGAGGGCCGTGCCGATGGACAGCGGGGTGGCGAGCAGGATGGCCAGGATGGACGAGACGACGGAGCCGTAGATGTAGGGGAGGGCGGCGAATTCCCCCTGGACCGCATCCCATTCCTGGCCGCTGATGAAGCGCCAGCCGAACTTCCGAATGGCCGGGAGGCTTTCCCTGACCATCTCCCATCCCATCAGGATCAGGATCAGAATGATGCTCGCCGCCAGCAGGAACGTCACCCCCTTGAAGATGAAATCACCCTGGCTATGGGCGCCGTTATTGCGTGTCCGACCGGAAGAGTTTTCTTTCACGACGGTCCCCTCCGTGAGCGTCTCGACTCTTTCGCAGGTTTCAAGGTCATTCACAGTGTAACCTTTCCGTAACAATTGGCCAGGCGGAAAAAAAGCCCGGGCACGACCCATGCCCGGGCTGTCCATGAGGAATCGCAGACTAGAACTTGATCCCTTTGATGGTCGTTTCGACCATCTTGACGACGTTTGCCGGCAGCGGGGCGTACAGGAGCGGGGTTGCCATCTTCTGGCCGTTGTGCAGGCTCCAGTTCAGGAACTCCACCAGCTTCTTCCCTTTAACCTTGTCCTTCTGCTGTTCGTAGACCAGGAGCCAGGTAAAGCCGGCGATCGGGTAGGTCTCCTTGCCCGGCTGGTTCACCAGGGAGATCCGGTAGTCAGCCGGCATATGCTTGGCTGCGCCGGCGGCGGCCGCGCTGGTGCTCTTGATGGAGGGGAGTACGAAGTGACCGTCTTTGTTCTTCAGCGCGGCGAACGGCAGCTTGTTCTCGATGGCGTAGGCCAGTTCCACGTAGCCGATGGAGTTCTTGGTGGTCTTGATCTGTCCGGCGACCCCCTCGTTACCCTTGCCACCCAGACCGATCGGCCATTTTACGGATGTTCCCTTGCCCACCTTCTGTGACCACTCGCTGCTCACGTTGGAAAGGTAGTCGGTGAAAATGCTGGTGGTGCCGCTGCCATCGGAGCGGTGCACGACCACGATCGGCTGGCTGGGGAGGTTGACCCCTTTGTTGAGCGCCACCAGCCGGGGATCATTCCACTTGGTGATCTTGCCGAAATAGATGTCGGTAATGAGGTCGGAGGTGAGATTCAGCGGCTTGCTCACGCCGTCGAGGTTGTAGGTGACCACCACGGCCCCCATGACGGTCGGGATATGGATCAGCTTGCCCGGGGCAGCCTTCAGTTCTTCATCGGAGAGCGGCTTGTCGGATGCGCCGAAATCGACGGTCTGTGCCGTGATCTGCTTGATGCCGCCGCCGCTGCCGATGGACTGGTAGTTGAATTTCACGCTCGGATCGATCTTGGCGTACTCGCTGAACCATTTGGAGTAGAGCGGGTAGGGGAAGGTGGCGCCGGCGCCGTTGATCAGGCTTTCGGCGCTGGCAAGGCTGGAAATGGCCAACAGGCCTGCTGCCATGAATGCGGTAATCTTCTTGAGCATCGATGTTCTCCTTTTGATTGTGTGAACATTTGTGATTTCCAGACTATAGTCCGTAAATGTTACAGATGTGTTACGAGCGTGACAAAATATTGTGAATTTGCCTGGCTGGCAATTTCTCCATAGTGGCGACTAACGAGAGAATCGATCATGGTAGGCTGAGCGATTTTCCGCTCGGGGTCGGAGCGTCTCGTCGGAGGCTGTCGGGACAGGTACGACAAGCCCGATTCTCGTCCCCTGACCGGGGCTGCTCGATATGGTCATCCTGGCGCCGATATGGATGGTGTCCAGAATGAGGGAGTAGAACTGGGTGAGGCTGATTACCTTGTTCTCGGCCCGCTTTCGGGTGGTGACGTCGTGCAGTGTTCCCAGCAGCCGGGGAATGGGAAAGCATAACGACCGGTTCATCATCGTCCTCGACATCGACAAGGTGTTCGACGAGGAGACCATGGGAGGGATGCTGGAACTGCTGCCGGAGGCGGTTAACGGCTGAGGTTGTTCCCGTCCGGCGGTTGGAACTGTTCAGAGACGAAGAGGCCGTCCCCGTGGGGGTGACGGCCTCTTCGTCTAGCCGCTGCGAAATCAGGACTACTGCTCGATTTCCGCCTCTGTCGCCGTGAGAGTGGTGCCGCTCAGCGACCCCTTCGCCTTGACGACCGTCGTCCCCGGCTTCACCAGGGTGAAGAAGGTTGTTAACACGACAGGGTTCCCAGTGGCATCCTTCAGAGAAGCGCTGCCGATGTTGACCGTGATGCCGAGGATCGTGAGGGTGTTGGCGGTGGTGTTTGCCGCCGCTACCGGCCCTTGAACGATAATCACCGCGCTCGCTTTCCTACGCTCGATTTTGGTGGCGATGACACTGCCGCTGCTGTTCACGAAGCCGACGATCTCCAGGTGATCGTTGACGGCGATGTTGGCGAGGCCGAAGCTTACCACCGGCGTCTTGCCGCCGCTGTTGTCGCTGTCCTTGAAGAGTGTGCCGCTGTCCACGCTGACGGTCACCCCGTTCAGCTTGATGGAACTTGTGCCGATGTCAGCGGCTGCCGCCACGTTTCCCTCCAGTTTCACGTTGTTTTCCTGCTCCAGCTTGATCTTGCTGGCGACCAGGACGCCGTTCTTGAAGGTCCCTTCCACCTCGACCTTGATCCCATTGCCAAGGCCCGTCGTGGCCATTCCGTTCGGATCGATCGTGACGCCGTTCACTACGAAGCTGGTGGCCGTGAAGCCGCTGATGATCCCCTCCACCTCCACATGCTCGTCCTCGGCAGGTTGCAGTTCGGTTTCGACCTCAATCGAACTGGCAGTGATGGTGGTGCCGGAGCCGGACGTCTTCACCTCCACATTCATGCCGACGGCAAAGTTGGCGGGAAGGGTGACCGTGCCGATGGTGACGATGATCGGCACTGTCGAGTTGGTGGGGGTCATGGTGAAGGTCGCTGCACCGCTGGTGTAGGCCGTGACTTTCCCCTTCAGCTCGAACGTAGATATGCCGGTCTTCCGCTCGATACGGGTGGCATTGATCACGCCGTTGTTGTCAGGAAGGCCGCTGACTTCGACCACGTTGCCGACTACCAGGTCGGTGAAGAGGATCTGGCCGGTAACGCTGTCCTCGATAATGGTTGCGGGACCTGCCTTGACGGTCTGTCCGAAGACCTTGAAGGTGCTGTTCACCGCATCAATGCTTCCCGCATCGATGATCCCTTCCATGTTGTTAGCGAATTCGATCTTCGTCGCCGTGCCTGTGGCACCGTTGACCGAACCCTTGATCCTGACCACCATGCCGACCTTGACGCCCGAGTCATCCCCCTTGGTTTTGGCAGAGTGTTCGACCGTCACGTCCGAGGACGATGTGTCGAACTTGACCCCGTTGACGGTTACGCTTCCTTTGGCAGTTACGACCCCCTTGGAAAAGCCGCTTACCGGGGTTGTTCCAGCTCCCCCTCCGCCGCTACAACCGGCGATGGCGAGGCTTAAGAGCGCTACAGCTACTGATGTCAGTATCCCTGAGCGTTTCATGGTTGCTCCTCCTCTTCCCGATCGTTGGATCGCTTGGTTGCAGGGCCTCCAGCTTCGATGAAACCTTGAAAATGCGACAGCCGGGTCGCCGGAACTGTCATGATCGTTCGGCAACCCGGCTGTCTGCGTGAGACCCTTGGGCTTTCCGCCCCACCCTCGCGGGTGGTTTGGTCTTGTCGCGCTTCATTGAAAGATTTTGCTTGTACAAATTATCTCACATTTTTTGTCCGTATCAAGTCCCTCCTGTGAAACGCGGGAAAGGTCCCTCATGCACCAACTCGGCATCTTTTCACCCTCAAAAATATGTTCAGCGCATTCCGTTCAGGAGCAGCACCCGCTGCCGACCCGACGGAGCTTCCGCTCCTGAAGCCATTCATTGATCAATCCCGAGGCGCAGCCGACGCCTGAATCGACCGTAATGGCGGCTGCCGGGCAGTTCCGCGCGCAGGCGCCGCACTCCATGCAGGCATCCCGGTCAATGATGCGGGCCTCTGTTCCGTCAAGGGCAAATACCCGGTGCGGGCAGACCTCCAGGCAGCGGCCGCACCCCACACAGACCTCCTGCCGAAGTGCCAGTGTCGTTACACCCGACAGATACCGATATCCTTTCATCGACTCATTCTCCTTCCTCTACAGGAATCTGCCGGCCAGCACCAGGGCAAGGCTGACGGCAAGGGCGACCCCCATGGCCGGCAGGGCCAGGCGTATCTCCTTTTTCACCCCGGAGCGGGAGGTGTAGGTGCTGCAGCCGGTGAAATTAAGTGTGTAGAAAGCGCTCACCGCCGTCAGCGCCAGGAAGGCGGCCAGGCTGACCGGTACGCCCCAGGCAGCGCCGCCGGCGAGCTGAAACCAGACGAAACTCCAGCCAAGCCCGGCAATTCCCCCCTTGACGGCGAAGCTCCGACCCGGCAGCCAGGGGAGGAGGAGCGGGCCAGCCACGATCCCGGTCAGGACGGAGCCGATCCAGGCGATGAGCGCTTTGATACCGGCTGCATCCCCCCCGAGGATGAGCGCGGCCAGGAAGATGAGTCCGCCGATGAGGGTAATCGATTTGAGGGCCAGCACCAGCTCCACCGGGATCAGTACCAGCCGTTCCCGCAGAGAGAAGGTCAATTCCCGCATGGCCGGTGTCGTGACCATGCCGTTGTCCAGGTAGGCCGGCAGGTCAGCGGCCCGGATCGTGGCATACCGCACCGTGAAGCCGGTTTGCTTTTGCACCTCGTGGGCTGCTACTCCCGGCGCGCCGAGGATCGGCAGGAGCAGGTGGCGGTGATTGACTACCGTTGCCAGACCGGTTGCCGCGACCCTCTTCACCAGTTCATCGGTTCCAAAGGTCCCTTTCCCTGCCGCACACCAGACATTGATCCCGAAGGTCTCCAGCACCATGAGCCAGACATTGCGGCCGGCCAGTGCCCGGCGGACCATGTCGTAACTCATCTTGTAGTTGGCCGTCACCACTACCGGGTCGTCCGGTGTGGGGGTGCCAACAGCGTAGAGCCCCGGCGGAACCATATACTCCATCCGCCCGATTCCCCAGCGGGTCTTGCAGGTGCCGAGACGGTCGGCAAAACGAAGCTCCGTCGCTATCCGCGGCACGCGGCCGGCCCTGGTCGGTAGCCAGGAAAGAAATCCGGGAACCGTTTCGTCAATTGTTCCGCCGCCGGCGGAGGTAGGGGGGCCTCAGCAGGGGGGCTTGTTCGGGTCGTTATCCGCAGTAGGGACACAACCGGTGTTCACTGGGGCGCATTCCGCTTTTGTGATCGTTCTGATTTCCCGTATCTTCATGACGACTCCTTACTGCTGTTACTTGCAACATGCAATGTTTTGTCCTGCTGCCCATTGCAGCAGCCAGCCTTGGCCACCGCCTCGTTCAGCAGACCCAGCGACCTGACAACGGTCTCCCGCTCGAAAGGGGTCATACTTGAAAATATCCGCTTGATCCTGCCGGACATATAGAGATCGATCTTCTCCAGCACCTGCAACCCCTCGCTGGTCAGGCCGAGCAGGCTCACCCGCCGGTCGTCCGGCGATGCCTGCCGGGTCACGAGCCCTTTTGCCTCCAAGGTCTTGGCCTGTCTGCTGAAGGTGGTGATGTCCATTCCCAGCTCCTCAGCCACCCGCTGCATGGAGGGATTTTCCGTCCTGCGGATCTCTAACAGGATGTGGCTCTGGACCATGGAGACCTGCTCTCCACAGCACTCATCGCAGCACTCCGCATTCAGCAGGCCGAAACGGCGGACAAATATATGAAGCATTTCTCTGACAGATTCCATGTCATTTCTCCTGACGAAAGCGTAGACATTTTAATTGCATATTGCAACTAAAATATTGACTCGGTTCGCCCGCAGCGATTATGCTGCGGGCGAACTGCTTGCCGCTTCATTCTTGCGAAATCACAGATTGCTACCCGGATCATTGGGGTTATCAAATTGGGGAGGGCAAAAAGTTCTCCCCCAGGAGGGGGGAATGTCGAGTAGCCAGGTTCCGTTTTAGTACGTCGAGCAAACGTAAATATTTGTTGCCCATCGTTATGCGGATTTGGTATATCCAGATTCAGGGTCTTCTGACAATGATGAACAATACACCTGACGTACGTGCTCCCATGACCGAAAAACTGCACCATGACATTACCGGCGTCATCCTGGTCGGCGGCAAGAGCCGCCGGATGGGACAGGACAAGGCGTTTCTGGAGGTCGACGGGAAGCCGATCTTCGAGCGGGTGTTGGAGGCATTCAGGGAGAGCTTTGCCCGGATCGTTCTGGTGGGGGACCGCGAGGAGCGCTTTGCCGGTTACGGTCTCCCGGTCCTGCCCGACATCTATCCCGGCAGCGCCCTGGGGGGAGTCTATACCGGTCTCCACCACGCGGCAACGGAGTACATTTTCGTCTCCTCCTGTGACATCCCTTTTCCGAACCGTGACGTGCTCCGTTACCTCTGCTCCCTTAGAAACGGCTACGATGCCGTTGTCCAGGCCAATGCCAACGGTTACGAACCGCTCTTCGCGCTTTATTCAAAAAACTGTCTCGAACCGATCAGAGCCCTCCTGGATAGTGGCGACTTCTGCGCCTACGCCTATTATCCACAGGTCCGGGTCAGATATGTCCCGTATGAGGAGTTGGCCCATCTCGACCGGGACGGCAGGGCTTTTCTGAACATCAATACCCCTGAAGAATTTGCCAAGCTCAAGGAGGAGTCATCATGTCCGTCAAAGTAGTTGCCCTTGTGGCCAAGTCCGGAACCGGCAAGACCACCATGCTGGAGAAGGTCATCCGTGAACTGAAGATACGGGGCTACCGGGTCGGGGCCATCAAGCACGATGCCCACCGCTTCGATATCGACAAGCCGGGGAAGGATTCGCATCGGATTACCGCTGCCGGAACCGACACCATGCTCATCTGTTCGCCGGAAAAGCTGGCGCTGGTGAAGCAACACGCGGACGCGCCATCTGTGGAAGAGCTCCTGGAAACCTATTTCCAGGATGTGGACATCGTCCTGACCGAAGGATTCAAGAAGAGTTCCCTGCCCAAAATCGAACTCCACCGTCGGGAGCGGAGTGCCACCCTGATCTGCCGGGGAGAAGAATACGATCCGGCACTGATTGCGGTGGCCAGCGACGAACAACTGGAACTGGATGTGCCGCTGCTCGATCTCAACAATGTCGAAGAAGTTACCGATTTCATCGAGGCACGGTTCCTGAAATGAGCGAAGCCGGGTCGGAATTGCGGGTCCGCTCCAAGATCTGGCTGGAGGTCGACGGCAAGCCGGTGTTCGGCCGTGGGCGGGACGAACTGCTGCGCCTGATCAAAAAGACCGGTTCGATCAATGCCGCGGCAAAAGAGATGGGCGTCCCCTATCGTAAGGCATGGACCTATATCGATGCCATGGAGAAGCGTCTGGGGTTCCCCCTCGTGAACCGCCTGAAGGGTGGGGCCGGTGGCGGTGAATCGTCCCTTACCCCACAGGCGGAAACGCTCCTGCAGAAATTCGATCGTCTGCAAGAGGGGTTCAATGAGATGGTGAATTGCAAGTTCATGGAACTCGACTTCTGAGAAGTTGAAGGAGGAATCCTGATGATCAGCATTGAGGAAGCGCAACGGACCATCCTGGAACAGATCACGCCGCTGGAGACGGAAAAGGTCTCCTTGTTCCAGGGCCTTAACCGGGTCACCCCGGAAGAGCACATTGCCCCGTGGGACATTCCGCCCGCCGATAACTCCGCCATGGACGGGTTCGCATTCGCCCATGCCACGTTGGACGACAGCCGCCTGAAGGTCACCGGCTTTCTGCCGGCCGGAGAGGTGTACCGTGCTCCGGTACCTGCCGGCGAGGCGGTCAGGATCATGACCGGTGCAGTTGTCCCGCCGGGGTGCGATACGGTAGTCCCCATCGAGGATGTGACGGAGGATGGCGAATGGATACGCCTCACTTCGGTAATCAGGGCGGGATCCCATGTCCGGGAGCGCGGTGAAGACATCCGGCACGGCAGTACCGTGATCCCTGCCGGGTCGCTCCTTCGCCCCCAGGAGATCGGCATGCTGTCGGCCATGGGAACGACCTCTCTGGCAGTCTATCGCAAAGCCAGGGTGGCCATTCTCTCCACCGGCGACGAACTCCTGGAGCCCGGTTCGACGCCGTTGCCGGGGAAGATCATCAACAGCAACAGCTACAGCCTGGCAGCCCAGGTGCTGGATACCGGCGGCGACCCGCTACTCCTGGGGATCGCCACGGACACCCTTGATGCCACCTGCGAGAAAATCAGGGCCGGTCTGAACGCCGATTTTCTGGTCATCACCGGTGGTGTTTCCGTGGGAGACCGGGATTTCGTCAAAGTTGCGATTGAAAAGCTGGGGGGACGCATCACCTTCTGGAAGGTCGACATGAAACCGGGCAAGCCTTTGGCGTTCGCCATGCTGCAGGGTAAGCCGGTCTTCGCCCTGCCGGGCAATCCGGTCGCGGCCATGGTCTCGTTCGAACTGTTCGTGCGGCCGTCGCTCCTCAAGGCGATGGGGCATTGGCGGATATTCCGGCCCAAGGTCAGGGCTGTCCTGCAGGAGCAGGTGACGAATACCGGGGCGCGGCCCCACCTGATTCGGGGCATCGTCTCGGCGCACGACGACCGTTATCATGTCTCGACCACCGGCAATCAAAGCTCCGGTCGCCTCTCCTCCCTTATCCAGGGAAATGGTCTGATCCGGCTGGCTCCCGATACGTCTTACGCCAGGGGAGATGAAGTCGAAGTTCTGCTGCTGGACAGGGGATTCGAGCTTGGGGAAGCATGACGCTGCTCTTGGGTGGGAGCGCATTACCCTGTCAGCTTCTTCACGAAGGCGCGAATCCTTTTCGCATTAGTCCCCACGTCACTGATCCCCACCCGCGACACCGAGCGAATATCAACCCGCGACCTATTCCCCGCCGGCGCGACCCGGATCACGATGTCGTCCTTGAAGCCGAACCAGAAGGTGGTGGCCGTGGCCTCTATCCTCCCCGCAGCCGGGACAGTGGCAACGACCTGCCATCCCAGGGCACGGGCTGCGCTGAGTGCCGCCTCGAAGGCCTGTGCCTGTGGGTGTTCGAGGATGACGGTCTTGATGTCAGGATAGGCCCGGCGCTGCAGGGCTGCAACCTCAGGCCCGCCGTATGTTGCCGGATTGGCGGCATCCGCCCGCAACGGGAGAATTGCGACGAAGTCGGGTGGGTTGGTGGTGTCAGTGGTGATGTCGTGAATCCGGGGGAGCCGCCCGGCTTCGAGTTTCCAGGCCACGGGGATGGCGGTAATGAGCAGGCCGCAGATCATTGCCACAAGGGCCAGGATAAATCCGGCAAGGCGCCGACCGCGGAACGAGAGCAGGGCTGCGACGAGCGCTATCAGGAAGGCCACGGCGCCACAGTAGGAGCCGTACCTGAGCAGGTCGAAACCGGTGCGGAAATGCCACAACCCCAGGCGGGTGCCGAACCCAGCAGCTACGAGCAGGATGGCGGCGACAAGGACGAGCAGTATGCCGGCCACGGGGAGGGCGGCACCTCTCCGTGTGTCCGGGCGTGTCGGTACGGTAGGACGATGTTCTGCCATGAGGATCACCTCCGGTCAGTTCTGATCAATACTCCAAGCAGGTAAAGCACTATCGCCAGGTTCAGCACGAGCACAGTCACCCGGGGCCAGGTCGCTTCCCGGAGCACTTCGTACAACTCGACCGGTATATACATGCCGCCGGAAAGAAAGCCGAACCATTCGGCCCAGCGCCGCTTCAGCCAGAGGCCGACTGCCTCGGCAAAACGTATTGCCGAGTAGAACAGTGCCGCCAGGGCCAGTGCCCAGAGCTGCGGGTCGGTCACGCGGTCCGCAGCATCCAGGAAGATCCGGGGATAGTGTCTGGCCGGGTTGAAATGAAGGTGCCGGACCAACTGCTCGGCAACCTGGTGCACATCCCTATGGATCAGGGCCAGGAGCCCGAGGCCGGTCACCAGGACCAGCGCCCCCTTGGCACCCTCGAAGAGCGCCACTATCTGCAGTGCACGGCCGGATGGCTGCTTTTTCTTTGCCGATCTCTTTCGCATAGCCTTTACTTGGATTTTACCGCTGGTGGGCGTGGTGCGCATCATCTCCCCTGCATATTTGTCTCTGGCGGACTCGTGGGCTGCTGCAGGTCGGTGAGATGGGCATGAAGGGGTGAGGGGAGGCAATCCTACAGATACGGCAGCAGTTTTTCCCTTTCCAACGGTTTGGATAAAAAGGCGATAACCCCCAGATCGGAGCAGATTTTTTTGTCCTGCGGATCCTCGGAAGAGGAGAGTGCAAAGACCTTGAGCATTTTCGTCCGCTCGTTGCTGCGCAGCTGTTTCAGGACTTCGAGGCCGTCGATCTTGGGCAGCCGCAGGTCGAGCAGCAGGATATCCGGCAGGAATGGTTCCTGCCCGGCGGATGGCGGACTGCCGAACAGCAGGGTCAAGGCTTCAAGGCCGTCATGGGCAACGGTCACATGGGTGAGTCCGGCTTTGCCGAGCGACCAAAGGGCGAGTTCCTCATCGTCACGGTTGTCTTCGACCAGAAGGACGTACAGGTCGGTCATGGTATCACCCCCCTGTCTTGTCTTGGTTGGTGCTAATATTAGCACGGTGGCGCAAAATTACAATTGCGGATATGGCAGCACCGGAGATCCATGCCCCCAGTCCGGAACGGAAGTGCGCCTTCAATTGGTCAGTCCTTGTTCCGTTGACAGTCGTAGCACTGCGGATAAACTCTTTGCAGTAGCAGTTCCTATGATTCAGGGATAAGGACAACGGACATGCCTGATGAAGTACTTGCCACGTTCACCACCCGCCGCCTGAGCATCCTCGACGAGAACGGTCAGGCGGATGAGTCGCTCATACTCCCCTATGCCGATGACGAGCTAAGCCGCGCCTACGAGCTGATGGTGCTGGCGCGGATCTTTGACGAGCGGGCACTCTCCCTGCAGCGGGAGGGGCGGCTCGGCACCTACCCCCCCATCAGGGGGCAGGAGGCGGCCCAGGTGGGGAGCGCCCTGGCCCTGGCCCCCGAAGACTGGGTCTTCCCGGCGTTTCGGGAGATGGGGGTCTTTCTAACCCTCGGCTATCCCATCCAGCAACTGTTCCAGTACTGGGCCGGTGACGAGCGGGGTCAGCGGGCGCCGGACCGGCTCAACATCTTTCCCGTGTGCGTCGGTGTTGGCGCCCAGATCACCCATGCCGTGGGTGCCGCCATGGCGGCCCGCTACCGGAAAGACCCGGTGGCCGTGGTCGCCTACTTCGGCGATGGCGCCACCTCCAAGGGGGATTTCCACGAGGGGTTCAACCTGGCCGGCCTCTTCCGTCCGCCGGTCGTTTTCATCTGCCAGAACAACCAGTGGGCGATCTCCATCCCGGTAGCGGGGCAGACCGCGAGCGGGTCCCTGGCCCAGAAGGCCATCGCCTACGGGTTCGAGGGGATTCAGGTGGACGGCAACGACCTGTTCGCCGTGCACCGGGCCACCAAGGAGGCGCTGGATAAGGCGCGCAGCGGCGGCGGTCCCACCTTCATCGAGTGCCTCACCTACCGGATGGCCGACCACACCACGGCCGACGATGCGGCCCGCTACCGCCCTCCCGAGGCGGTGGCCGCCTGGGCCGCCCGGGACCCGATCCTGCGGCTGGAGCGCTTTCTTGCTTCCCGCAGCTTCTGGAGCGAAACGTTCCGGGCGGATGTCCGGGCCAGGGCAACGGCCGCCATCGACGGGGCCGTGGCGGCCATGGAGGCGATCCCGCCTCCCTCTGTCGCCGAGATGTTCGCCCACACCGCCGCCTCCCTTACCCCGCGGCAGGCCGGGCAACTGGAGGGACGCTGACATGGCGAAGCTCACCATGGTACAGGCCATCAATCTGGCCCTGCAGGAGGAGATGGCCCGGGACGACCGGGTGGTCGTGCTCGGCGAGGATGTGGGGCGGGACGGCGGGGTCTTTCGGGTTACCGAGGGGCTCTTTGACCGGTTCGGCAGCGAGCGGGTGATCGATACTCCCCTGGCCGAGTCGGCCATTGTCGGGGCCGCCATCGGCATGGCAGCCTACGGTCTCAGGCCGGTGGCGGAAATCCAGTTCATGGGGTTCCTGTATGGTGCCTTTGACCAGTTGTTCTCCCATGCTGCCCGGCTCCGCGCCCGTTCCCGCGGCCGCTTCACCTGCCCCCTGGTGGTCCGGACCCCCTACGGTGGCGGGATCAAGGCGCCGGAGCTGCACGAGGAGAGCACGGAGGCGTTCTTCTGCCATATGCCGGGGATCAAGGTGGTGGTGCCATCCGGGCCGTACACGGCCAAGGGGCTGCTCCTGGCGGCGCTGCGCGATCCCGATCCGGTCCTCTTCCTGGAGCCGACCCGGCTCTACCGGCTCATCAGGGAAGAGGTGCCGGAGGGGGAGTACACCGTCCCGCTCGGCAAGGCCCGGGTGGTGCGGGAGGGGGCCGGGGTGACGGTCATCGCCTGGGGGAGCATGCTGGAGCGGGTGCTGAAGACGGTTGGGCCGTACGATGTCGAGGTGATCGACCTCCTGACCCTGAATCCGTTCGACAGCGCGACCATCCTTGCCTCGGTCAGGAAGACCGGCCGGGTGGTGATCGTCCAGGAGGCGGTAAAGACCGGCGGGTTCGGTGCCGAGATCGCCGCCACCATTGCGGAGGAAGCGATCCTATCCCTGCGGGGACCGATACTCCGGGTGGCGGCGCCGGATGTCACCATGCCGCTGCCGAAGCTGGAGGACAGCTATCTGCCGACTGTGGAGCAGATTACCGGCGCCATTGACGACGTGATGAGGTACTGACATGCCCTATGAATTCAGGCTCCCCGACCTGGGGGAGGGGATTGCCGAAGTGGAACTGCGCCGGTGGCTGGTCAGGGAGGGGGACCGGGTCGCCGAACACCAGACCGTGCTGGAGGTGGAGAGCGACAAGGCGGTGGTGGAGGTCCCCACCCCCCGCGCCGGGATCGTTGCCCGGCTCCTGCGGCGCGAAGGCGAAACGGTGAAGGTCGGCGAGCCGCTGCTCGCCATCGCTGCCCAAGGGGAGGAGGTTAGCGGGAGGCCGAAGTCGGTGGGGATCGTCGGCGTACTTCCCGAAGAGGAAGAAGAACCGGCTCCTCCGCCAGTGGAGCAGCGCGAGGTGCGGGCCACGCCGATGGTGCGGAAGCTGGCCCGCGAGCGGGGAATCGACTTGACCACCATTCGTGGCAGCGGCCCCCATGGCAGCGTTACCCCGGAAGACCTGGAGCCGGTTGCCCAACCTGTCAGCGGGAGGGAAGAGCCGTCCGGTCCGGTGGAGCGGTTGCCGCTGCGCGGCGTGCGGCGGACCATTGCCCGGCATCTGGGCGCAGCGCAGCAGCTGACCGCCTTTGTCACCACCATGGACGAGGCCGATATGACCGACCTCTGGAAGATCAGGAACCGGGAGCAGCAGGAGGTGGAGGCGCACCACGGCACCCACCTGACCTTCCTCCCGTTCTTCATCAAGGCGGCCCAGCACGCCCTCCGGGAGCATCCCTACCTGAACGGATCGATTGACGACGCCGCACAGGAGATCGTCCTGAAGCGTCATTACCACTTCGGCATTGCGGTGGAGACCGAGGAAGGACTTATGGTGCCGGTGATCAGGGACGTGGACAAAAAGAGCATCCTGGACCTGGCGGAAGAGATCCAGCAGCTGGGAAAGAAGGCGCGGGAGCGGACCATCTCTCTGGACGAGCTGAAGGGGAGCACGTTCACCATCACCAACTACGGCCATTTTGGCGGCACCTATGCCACCCCGATCATCAACTGGCCGGACGTGGCGATCCTCGGCTGCGGCCGGATCGCAGAAAAGCCCTGGGTCCATCGGGGTGCCATCGCCATCCGCCGGATCGTTTCCCTTTCGCTCACCTTCGACCACCGGGTCACCGACGGTGCCGATGCGGCCCTGTTCCTCGGCAAAGTGGTCCGCTATCTGGAGGACCCGGCCCTGCTGTTCCTGGAGGGGACGTAGCGCCCCTCCCTGCCCCTCCCCCGGAGGGGCAGGGGACGAGTATTTCTCCACCCAGCGGGGGGAGGTCAGGAGGGGAGAATCCAGGTCAGTAATCCCTATACCCCATTGCCTTCAGCACCCGTTCCCTGGCAATCGCCTCCGCGGCGACGCGGGCGTCCGCAAGCTCGATGCCGGCGAGCGGTGCTGCCACTTCCGCGCATTCGGCCAAGCCGAACCCGGTTGCTCCCAGTGTGTCCAGCGGCAGGCCGCCGATGGAGTTCTTGAGGGTCATGGTCCGCGCCAGGCGCCAGACCTCGGTTACGTCCACGGTGGGCGAAACCCGCACCCCGCCGATGGCCGGGCCTAGGGCGGTATTGTCGATCACCACCACGGCCCTCAGTTGTTCCTTGGCCGAGTAAAGCCTGATGACCTTGGTCGGGCCGATGTTGTCATAGCTGATCTCGTCCATCTCCTACCTCCCCTCACCAGGCAATCGTCTGCCACCATGCTGAAAGTGTACTATCTTTTTGCGCGCTCTGAAGTGCCAAAGTTTCTGCTCAAGTTAGTCAGGGGGGTGTCGATTGAAATTCATACGGGAGCTGTTATCCCGGTAAACAGCCAAAGAGAACACCTTTGGCAACGGTTTCAGGACGGACCTCAGCCGGCAGCGAGGATCGACGGAACATCAAGGCATGAGGTTCAGAAAGGAGGCGAGGGTCGAAGCAGCTCGAGACAATCCATGCTGTAACACCTGATGGCAGGCAACCCCTGCCGGAAAATTCCGCCTGAGGCGGGATCGCCTACGAAAAAAGAAAAGGCTGTGCGGCAATGACCGTACAGCCTTTTCTCGTTGTTTGAAAATAAGCAAACATGAACTGCAATTCAACACGGATGGACGCGGATTAGCAAGGATCTGGGCTGAGACGGAGTATCCGTTGTTATCCGCGTCAATCCGCTTACATCAGCGTTGATCCGCGTTGAATGCCTTGGTTTTTCTTGTTTGGTTTCGGCCTCGGTTACAGGTCGAGATCCCGGTGCCCATGGCAGAGTTCGTCCCTGATCCGGGCGATATCCGCGCTTTCCAGGTATTCGTCGAACGGCATTACCCGGTCGATGATCCCGCCGGGGGTGAACTCCACGATCCGGTTGGCCACGGTGGAGACGAATTCATGGTCGTGGGAGGCGAACAGGATCACCTCGCTGAAGGAGATCAGGCCGTTGTTCAGGGCCGTGATGGATTCCAGGTCCAGGTGGTTGGTCGGTTCGTCAAGGATCAGGGCGTTGGCGCCCGCCAGCATCATCCGCGACAGCATGCAGCGGACCCGCTCCCCGCCGGAGAGGACGCTGGTCTTCTTGGTCGCCTCATCACCGGAAAAAAGCATCCGACCGAGGAAGCCACGGGCGAACGTCTCCCCCTCGGTTGGGGGCGAATACTGGCCGAGCCATTCGATCAGGTTCAGGTCGTTTTCAAAGTAGGTCCGGTTTTCCTTGGGGAAATAGGCGGATGTGATGGTCACCCCCCAGCGGAAGGAGCCGGCGTCCGGCTCCAGTTCACCGGCCAGGATCTGGAACAGGGTGGTCTTGGCCAGGCCGTTGCCGCCGACAAGGGCGATTTTGTCCCCCTTGTTGACCGTGAGGGTCAGGTCGTTCAGTACCTGTTCGCCATCGATTGCCTTGGAGAGCCCCTGGATCTCCAGGATGATGTCGCCGCAGGCCCGTTCCGGCTTGAATACCACGTAGGGGTACTTGCGGGACGAGACCGGCATCTCCTCAATGGTCAGTTTTTCCAGGAGCCGTTTCCGCGAGGTGGCCTGCTTGGCCTTGGAGGCGTTGGAGGAGAAACGCTGAATGAATTCCTTCAGTTCGTTGGCCTTGTCGGTGACCTTCCGGTTTTCGTCCTGCTTCTGCTTCAGGGTGAGCTGGCTCGCCTGGTACCAGAAGTCGTAGTTCCCCACGTAGACTTTGATCATCCCGAAATCGATGTCGGCCACATGGGTACAGACCTGGTTCAGGAAGTGCCGGTCGTGGGAAACGACGATGACGGTGTTCGGGAACCGGTAGAGAAAGTCCTCCAGCCAGGAGATTGATTTCAGATCCAGGTGGTTGGTCGGTTCGTCCAGGAGCAGGATGTCCGGGCTGCCGAACAAGGCCTGGGCCAGCAGCACCCGGACCTTGTCTCCACCCTCCAGTTCCTTCATCTTCAGGGTGCGCAGTTCCTCGGGGATGCCGAGGCCGTTCAGGAGCACCGCTGCCTCGGACTCGGCCTCGTAGCCGTTCATCTCGGCAAACTCGGCCTCCAGTTCGGCCGAGCGGACGCCATCTTCCTCGTTGAAATCGCTCTTGGCGTAGAGCGCCTCCCGCTCGGCCATCACCTCGTACAGTCGGGCATGCCCCATGATCACCGTGTTGAAGACCGTCTGCTCGTCATAGGCGAACTGGTCCTGCTTGAGCACCGCGATCCGTTCCCGCGGGCCGACCGAGATGGTTCCCTTGTCCGGTTCCACCTCGCCGGCAAGGATCTTGAGGAAGGTGGATTTGCCGGCGCCGTTGGCGCCGATCAGCCCATAGCAGTTACCCGGCGTGAACTTGATGTTGACGTCCTTGAAGAGGACCCTCTTGCCGTAGGAGAGGGTTATGTCGTTTGCGCTGATCATCGTTGAACCATTCCTTTTTGCCGAAAAATAAAAAACCACAGGTTTTCCCTGTGGTTCACAGTCGCTTACCTGTATAGCACCATTCTCATGGCAGCGGCAATTGTTTTTACGTGGGCCACAACCGCTGACCGCCTGACGTATGCTTTTTTATACACCCCTTCATGCGGGAAATAGCTCTTAGAATCAGCGGAGATAGCTCCGGTGGTCGGGCTGAGGAGACGTGTCGGTCAATGAAACCGTATGGTTTTGCCATACACCGGGCCTGCATTCCACGAGAGGAGTATGATGGACTACGTTACGGCACGCCGTGAAATTAGTACGCAAAACCAGTGTGTTGCGATTTTGTAATTAATAAAAAATAATAACGGCACACCTGATGCTAAGAGGTAAGACAATAGCATTAAATCCATGAAAGAAAAGGAGGATGCCATGAAACCGTCAACCGCACTCTTCGGAACAATCGCAGGGCTGGTACCGGCCGCCACCGCATTCGCAGCGACCGGGGTACGTGAAGACAACAGTGGCATCTTCGTTTGGGTATTCCTCGGGTTCTGCGCCCTGATCGTAATCGGCCAGTTGCTGCCGGCAGTGATGATGATACTGGGCTTTGCCAAAGGGCTGAAAAAGGAGACCAAAGTCAGCGCCAATGCCGATGTATAGCTGGGAGAAGATGTGACGTAAATTGTACTGGCAGGGAACTAAAAGGGCCGCTCACGCGGCCCTTTTAGATTTTGGGGGCGTACACTGGCTTACCTGAAAACAAGATGATAAACTTTAAACCATATCCAGTTAAGGATTCGCATGTCGTTATGCATCACATCCAGCAGAAGGAGGTTTGAATGTTCACCTTGAAAGACCCGTCACTGTTACGTATGCAATGCTCCATCAACGGCCAATGGCTCGATGCCGACAATGGCGAACGCATTGCCGTCACCAACCCGGCTACCGGCGATACCATCGGCACTATCCCGAAGATGGGCGCAGCCGAGACCCGCAGGGCCATAGAGGCGGCCAATGCGGCCTATCCCGCCTGGCGAAGCAGGACCGCGGCGGAGCGCTCGGCCATCATCCGCAGGTGGTCCGAATTAATGCTGGAAAACCAGGAAGACCTGGCCGTGCTGATGACAGCAGAGCAGGGGAAACCGCTGGCCGAGTCCCGGGGTGAGATCGCCTATGCCGCGTCGTTCCTGGAGTGGTTCGCCGAGGAGGGGAAACGGGTCTACGGCGACACCATTCCTCCGCACCAAAAGGACAAGCGGATCGTGGTCATCAAGGAGCCGGTAGGTGTCTGTGCCGCCATAACCCCCTGGAACTTTCCGTCGGCGATGATCACGCGCAAGGCCGGGCCGGCCCTGGCTGTGGGGTGCACCATGGTGGTCAAGCCGGCCACCATGACTCCTTACTCGGCCTTGGCGCTGGCCGAACTGGCCAGCCGGGCCGGCGTGCCCCCAGGGGTGTTCAACGTGGTCACCGGTTCTTCCGGCCCGATTGGCGGGGAGATGACCGCCAACCCCATTGTCCGCAAGCTCACCTTCACCGGCTCGACGGAGATCGGCAAGCTGCTCATGGAGCAGTGTGCCGGCACGGTGAAGAAGCTCGCCCTGGAACTGGGCGGGAATGCGCCGTTCATGGTTTTTGACGATGCCGATCTGGATGCCGCCGTGGAGGGGGCGATCGCCTCCAAATACCGCAATACCGGCCAGACCTGCGTCTGCACCAACCGGTTCCTGGTGCAGGAGGGGGTGTACGAGGCCTTTGCGGCCAGGCTGGTGGCTGCGGTCTCTGCCCTGAAGGTGGGGGACGGTCTCAAGGGAGATGCCCAGCAGGGACCTCTCATCGACATGAACGCGGTGGCAAAGGTGGAGGAGCATATCGCCGATGCCGTTGCCAAAGGGGCTCGGATACTATGCGGTGGCAAGCGGCACGAATTGGGGAAAACGTTTTTCCAGCCCACCGTGCTGGCCGACGTCACCAGCGACATGGCGGTCGCCCGCGAGGAGACCTTCGGACCTGTGGCGCCGCTCTTCCGGTTCCGCACCGAAGAAGAGGCAATCCGGGTGGCCAACGACACCGAATTTGGTCTTGCCGCCTATTTCTATACCCGCGACATCGGTAGGGTCTGGCGCGTTGCCGAAGGGGTCGAGTACGGTATCGTCGGCATCAACACCGGCATTATTTCCACCGCGGTTGCCCCGTTCGGCGGCATGAAGGAATCTGGTTTCGGCAGGGAGGGGTCCAAGTACGGCGTCGATGATTTCCTGGAGATCAAGTATCTCTGCATGGGGGGGATCTGACGTCTCGCAGTGACGGTCCGGCAGAGGCCGGGCCCAAAAAAGCACAGGGAGGTGTGCCATGGTCGAACTGGTCAGGAATTTCATCGCCGGAACTTGGTGCGAAGCCTCGGACGGGCAGCAATTCGCCAGCCGCAATCCGGCCGATACCCGCGACACGGTCGCCGGGGCGCCCCTGTCCGGGAAGAGGGACGTGGACCGGTCCGTGGCCGCAGCCAGGGCGGCCCTGCCGGGATGGCGCCTCCTGCCGGCCCCACGGCGGGGGGAGATCCTCTTTCGCGCCGGCGCGCTCCTCAGCCGGGACAAGCAGCGGCTCGGCGAACTGGTCACCCGGGAGATGGGCAAGGTGCTCAGCGAGGGGCTCGGCGACGTGCAGGAGGCGATCGACATCGCCTTCTACATGGCAGGCGAAGGGCGCCGGCTCCAGGGAGAGACCGTTCCCTCAGAACTCCCGGACAAGGAGTGCCGGAGTGTGCGCGAGCCGCTCGGGGTGGTGGCGCTGGTTACCCCCTGGAACTTTCCCATTGCCATCCCTGCATGGAAGCTCTTTGCCTCCCTCATCTGCGGCAACAGTGTTGTCCTGAAACCGTCGTCCGAGACGCCGGCCTGTGCCGCGGCCCTGGTCGGCATCCTGGAAGAAGCGGGTATGCCTGCCGGCGTGGTCAACCTGGTCTGCGGGCCGGGCGAGGCGGTGGGGGAATATCTCGCCACCCATCCGGATGTGGATGCCTGCTCCTTCACCGGTTCCTGTGCTGCCGGTGAGCACCTGGAGCGGCAGCTCGCCCCATTGCACCGGCCGCTGGCCCTGGAGATGGGAGGGAAGAACGCCATCATCGTCATGGGCGACGCCAACCTGGAACTGGCCATAGAAGGGGCTCTCTGGGGGGGATTCGGCACCAGCGGCCAGCGCTGCACCGCTGCCAGCCGCCTGATCGTCCACGAGAAGATGTACGACAGCTTTATCACGATGCTCGGTGAGCGGGCTGCCGGAATGCGTCTCGGTGACGGGCTCAGGCCAGGGACCGATGTGGGGCCGTTGATCAACGCGGCCCAGGGTGAGAAGGTGCTCTCGTACATCCGGATCGGCATCGAGGAGGGTGCGCGGCTGGTGACCGGTGGTCGCCGGGTCGACGCCGGCGACCTGGCCAATGGATTCTTCGTGGAGCCGACAATCTTTGCCGATGTCACACCGTCCATGCGGATCGCCCGGGAGGAGATCTTCGGACCGGTGGTGAGCGTGCTGTCGTGCAGCTCCCTCGACGAGGCGATCGATATTGCCAACAGTGTCCCGTTCGGGCTCTCCACCGCCATCTACAGCCGGGACGTGAACGTGACCGCCAGGGCCGAGCGGGATATCTTAAGCGGCATCGTCTATATCAACGCCTCCACCATTGGCGCTGAAGTCCAGCTCCCCTTCGGTGGCTGGCGTCACTCCGGTTCCGGGCACCCCGAGGCAGGCGGGCGGGGCGGCGCCATCGACTTCTTCAGCCGGGTCAAGGTGATCTACCGGGATTACAGCGGCAGACTGCAGAAGGCCCAGATCGACAAATAAGGATTATTGCACTCAATTATTGCACTCGGTTGCCAAAGAGAGGCTGCATCCATTTTCGATGCAGCCTTTCTTTGTGCCGGAAAGGTATCGGTGTGTATACAGCCCGGAAGGAAATTTGTGCTAAACCACTCCTGTTTTGTGCCGAAGAAATATTAAGTCTTTTTCAACTTCCAGGAGGTTTCCCTATGTTCAGTCGTGTCACCATCGGAACCAAAATCATCGGAATCGTGGGGGCAATCCTCGGTTTGCTGATTCTAATCGGTCTCGTGTCCCTGGCAAAGCTCTCGAACGTGGCAGCAGTTGCCGATGAAATAGGCCGTAAAGAGATGCCTGGGGTGACGATTCTGGCGAAGATCGGGAACAACGTCGATACCTACCGGAGATCAGAGCTGCAGTTCTACCTGAAAAATACGGAAGAGGATTTCAAGCGTTACCATGATCGCATGGGGAAGATGCAGGAGGAGATCAAGTCATCACTGGAGGCATACAAGAAGCTGCCGTTGGCTGACGAGGAGAAAAGGCATCTGGCGGCGTTCGACGCGGCATGGCCTCCTTACGTCACCAATACGGCGAACGTGGACGAGCTTGTCAAGGCGGGGCAGCTCGACGAAGCCCAGAAGTTGACGCGCGGAGAAGGCAAGAAGCTGTACGATGAGGCAAACAAGACCTTGGGCGTCCTTCAGGCCTTCAACCAGAAAGAGGCTGACGAAGGGCTTAAGAGGGTGGATGCCCTGACGGCAGCTGCCCAGATCTGGATTGTCGTCATCATCGTTTCCGGGTTGCTGTTCGGCCTTTTGCTGGCGCTCATGGCGGTGCGTTCCATCCGTGCCCCGCTGCAGCGTCTCGCCGCCGATGCGGAACAGATCGCCACCGGGGACCTTGGTGTTGAGGTACGCGTGGATTCCAACGATGAGGTCGGTCAACTGGCCCGGTCGTTCGAAAAGATGGTTAACAGCCTGCGGGAGCTGATCGGCAGGCTGGCTGATTCCTCGGCCGAGGTCTCGAAGTCCTCTGTCGACATGCAGTCCAACTCGGAGCAGATGGCAACCGGGGCCGAGGAGGTGGCTGCCCAGGCCGTAACCGTTGCCACTGCCAGCGAAGAGATGTCGGCAACGTCGGGAGACATTGCGCAGAACTGCATGCTGGCCGCGGAGAGCGCCAAACGCGCCAACGATGCGGCCGACCATGGGGCAACCGTGGTGGAAAAATCCATTGCCGTAATGAAAAGAATCGCCGACCGCGTCAAGTCGTCGGCATCCACGGTAACGGAGCTCGGTCAGAAGAGCGACCAGATCGGCGCTATTGTCGATACCATTCAGGATATCGCCGACCAGACCAATCTTCTTGCCCTGAACGCCGCGATTGAGGCGGCCCGGGCCGGGGAGCAGGGCCGCGGTTTTGCCGTCGTTGCCGACGAAGTGCGGGCCCTGGCGGAACGAACGACAAAGGCCACCAAAGAGATCAGCGAAATGATCAAGGTCATCCAGCGGAACACCCAGACCGCCGTGTCGGCCATGGAGGAAGGGGTGGCCGAAGTGCACAACGGGACCGATGAGGCTGAACGGTCCGGCGAAGCGCTCAGAAGGATTCAGGACGAGATCAACGCGGTCAACTTGCAGGTTCAGCAGATCGCAACTGCAGCCGAGGAGCAGACAGCGACCACCAGTGAAATTACCGGCAACATGCACCAGATAACCGAGGTCGTCTCCGGTTCGGTGGACAGGGCCCGCGACACCTATAATGCGGCGCAGCATCTTTCAAGGCTATCTGAAGAACTCCAGCGGGTGGTCGGCCAATTCAAGCTTGCAGAGTCGGGGAACCTGATAACCTGGAGCAGCAGTTACAGCGTGCATGTGAGCCAGATGGACGAAGAGCACCAGCGGTTGGTCAGTATTATCAACAAGCTGTACGGGGCGATGCGGGAAGGGCGTGGCAAGGAGGCAGTCGGATCGATTCTGGGAGAGTTGATCGATTATACGAAGAACCATTTCGCCCATGAAGAGCGGTTGATGCAGGAGACGGGATTTGCCGGCTTAGAGGAGCAGAAACGGGCACATGAAAACCTGATCAGCCGGGTATCGGAGATCCAGAAGAAGTTCAAGGCCGGTGAGGCATTGAGCCAGGAAGTAATGAGTTTTCTCAAAGATTGGCTTTCCAACCACATTCAGGGGCAGGACAAGCAGTATGGACCCCATCTGAACAGCAAAGGGATCAAGTAGCGACAGAGGAGAGTGGAGGGGTTTTCATGGCCGCATCCATTGCTGGATGCGGCCTTTTGCGTTATGGATTCAGCTCGGCACTACCCGGTTGCGGCCGGTGCGTTTTGCTTCATAGAGCGCCTTGTCCGCCCGTTTGACAAGCTCTTCGAGAGATTCGTCGTGCAGAGAAAGTTCCGCTACCCCGAAACTGGCAGAAATGTTGGCGCTGACCGGTAGCTCCTGTTGGAAATACGGCCGTACGTGAATCTGGGAACGAATCCTTTCCGCCATCTCCATGGCGGCTTTCAGATCCGTCTCCGGAAGCAGCAGGGCAAACTCGTCGCCACCGTACCGTGCCACAATGTCGGTGTCACGAACAGTTGACTTTATCGTTTCGGCAAATGCTTTCAGAAGGTTATCTCCGCCGGTATGTCCATGTGTGTCGTTAAAGGCCTTGAGGTTGTCGATGTCGGCAATAATCAGGCTGAGCGGGTGATTGTAACGGTTTGACCGATGAATCTCTTCCGCGATCTTTTTATAGAAGTAGCGGTGGTTGTGCAGGCCGGTCAGGCCGTCGGTTATGGCAAGCGTTTCCAGCTTTCTGTTCAACGTTTCAAGCTCATGGGTGCGTGTTGAGGTGCTGGAATAGAAGGTGTCCAGTTGTGCTGCCATGTCGTTTATTGCCTCAGTGAGCAGTCCGAATTCATCCTCCGACTCATGTGCAATTCTATGTCCTTTGAGGTTGCCATTGGCAAAAATCTTCGTTGCACTTGCAAGATTCTTGATTGGTTTGATAATCCAGCGCTCAGAGATGAGGCTGATTACGATGAAGATCAATGCTGAAATCACCGATAAAACGGTAATAAAATATATTTTTTGCTCTGATAGGATGCTTGCCTGCTTCGATGTGTTCATCAAGGTGGTTATAACGCCGACATGTTTTTTCTGGATATCGTATAAAGGAAATCCTCCACATACCATCTCACGGCTATTGTCTTTGAAGTCAGGAGAAATGGCCGGACCGTATTCGAAGTGTTTGATGTTTTTTTCTGTTACGCAACCGCTTCTGATAAATTTATCATCCTGTCTACTTATCCATACGTGAAGTGGCATCAAATCCCAGTTGTTATCAATTCCTCTGGTTTTGTTGGATAACAGCCATTCATCTTTGTTGAGCTGATCCTTTTCTGCTATGAGGGCGTATTCTTCGTGTGTGGTTCTCTTCAAAAAATCAATAAAATGGTCAATTTCTTCTCCGAATTCAATATATCCTATCAGCTTGTTCTTATAGTAATACGGTGCTACAACGCGGATAGCAAATGATGTCTTGCCAAGTTCAATACCACTGGACATTTTGCCGGTTACAACAGCTGTTTTGAACGTTTCTCTGGTTATGTGATCACCATAAAGATTTTTATTGTGTATTCTTATGAAATTGGTGCCATCAGGCAGGTGAAAGTAAAAGTGAGTTATATTATATGCTTGGTTGAGCATTGTATAAAGTGGCAGGCATTTATTATACAGGCCTTCACGATCCCTGTTGACAAATAATGGCTTAAAGCCATCATCGGTTATGAACATATTGGTAATAGCCGAGAGTTTCTCCGTGTCAAAGCTTATGTGCTCGTTTATGAGACGCTCAGATTCATGGATATTGCCTATGGTAATAGTTTCAAGGTTTCTGTAGTAATACTTGTCGATCATCGCATAGATTATAAGGATGATAATGAGCAACCCTGCTCCGATGGTATATAAAAGTTTCGGTCGTATTCCGAACAGCATCCGGTATGCCCTTTACCTCTGGAAATGATTATTGTTTAATTAGTTTAATTTGGGCTGATATCCATTGTTTACCGTATTTGGGGATAAAGTTAAAGAAGTTTTGTCAAACTCCGGAGGAGAGGGGTTCATCCGCGCTCTGCCGGTGACGCAGGAATTCGAGCCGGTCCGTTGGCGTCAATGCCGGTGCACCCCAGGCTGCCGGGAAGCGGTGGAGGATCTCATCCGGTTCGGTCCGGGGATATGGGCCGTCTGCCAGATAATGGAAGAATTTCATGGTCCTGAAGGCATCGAACCAGTCGTGGAAGGACTTCGCCAGCCGCTCCGGTGTCCGGTTCTGGATGATGAGCCGCTCCCAGGCCGAGCCAAACCCCTGGCTGTCGAGAAAGGTTGCCAGATGGGGCGAGATCGATGCCGCCCGTTGCGGCAGGGCCGGGTCGTGCTGCCGGCACCCATCCGCCGCTGCAGTCAGCCATTCCCTGAGCAGTTCGTAACACTCGGGACGATAAAAAAGGACTGCCTTCTCCTCACGGTCGAGCAGTGCGTTCATGGCCCGGCCGGTGCCGAAGGGGACGCGCTCTGAACGGCGCGGTGAGGGATGCACCGTTGTTCCCGCCACACGGGCCACCCCGGCGGTCTTGGCCAATCCCTGGAGAAAATAGAAGTCCTCGCCGGCCCGACGCCGGTTCATGCCGCCGGTGCGGAGATAGGCCGAGGCGCGGCAGGCCATGGCGCTTCCCACGGTGTGGAAGGCGTAGGGTGAGCCGGCATGGGCAAGGCCGGCCACGTAGCAGCGCAGAAAGAGTTCGTACCGCTCGATGGCCCGCACCTCCAACTCGTCCCCGCCGTGGCGGTGGGCAAACGGGATCACCGCCCCGCCGGCTTTGGCGGCAGTGAAATGGGCTTGGATGGCGCCGGCATAGCCGGGTTCCACCAGGGTGTCGGCGTCCAGGGAGACGAGCAGCGGGTCACAGGTGGCGAAGTCCAGATGGGGGAGCAGGAGGTCGTGTCCGATCTTCCTGGCCAGCCCGACGCCGCCATCCTTGAGCGGCAGCTCAAAGCCGGGTGAGGCGGCATCGACGATCCCCAGGGGGAAGGGAAGGCGTGGCGCCGCTGCGGCGAGCAGGTCGAGTGAGCGCGCATTGTCCGCCTTCTCCCTGGCACTGGCGTCGGTTCGGTTGTTCACCACCACTACCGCCACCATGCCTGATGGGGGAAGGGTGTCGTCGGAGACGAGCGCATTGAGGAGCAGCGGCAGGTTGTCGGCCTCGGCGAGCGCCGGGATCACGATGCCCCCCGTGAACGGGGCGCTACGGCTCAGTTCCAGCTGCCAGGGGGGGCCGACCGCCCGGCGGGCCAGGTAGTCGCCCAGACGGTTATCCTTCACGACGCGCCTTTTCGGCCAGGAGCGCGGACAGGGGATCATCGCCGCCGTCGAGCCGGATGATCTCCACCCCATGCCGTTCCATGCGGCGGAACCAGTTCTCCTGTTTCTTGGCGAACGCGTGGATCGCCCCGTTCAGCTTCTGAAACATGTCGTTCCGGTTCAACTCCCCGCGCAGAAACCGGGTCACGAAGCGGTATTCGAGCCCGTACCAGTCCAGCCGCTCTGCCGGCACCCCGGCGGCCAGCAGTTGCTCCACCTCCTCGATCATCCCGCCGCTCAGGCGCGCCCTCAATCGTTCGGTGATCCGCCGGCGCAGCTGTTCACGCTCGAACCTGATGCCGAAGACCAGGGGGGAGAGCTCCGGCAGTGCCGGTACTTCGGCCTCGACAGCCGTCCGCTCGAAGGTGGCGATTTCAATGGCGCGTACCAGCCGGTCACGGTCGATGAGGTCGGTGGAGTTGTGGAGTTTGGGGTTGAGGCCGAGCAGCCGTTCCCGGAGCGTCTCCAGCGGCAGGTCGGCCAGCTTCCGGCGCAGGGTCGGGTCCTCCGGCACCTCGACCATCCGGTATCCCCGCAGCACCGCATCCAGATAGAGTCCGGTCCCCCCCACCAGGACCGGCAGCCGTCCCCGGCCGGTTATATCGTTAAAGGCGCTGACAAAGAGGCGTTGAAAGGCGAAGACGCTGAACTCCTCCCCTGGATCGAGGATGTCGATCAGGTGGTACGGGACGTCGCCGTACTCATCCAGGTCCTTGCCGGTGCCGATATCCATCCCCCGGAACACCTGCCGCGAGTCGGCCGAGATGATCTCTCCGTTCAGCTCTCCGGCCGCGGCCACGCCGAGCCGGGTCTTTCCGGAGGCGGTGGGGCCGAGGATGACGAGGAGGTTGCAGCCGGTCCTGTCGGGCCGGGAAGGAAGCTTGGGCATGAACCGTTCTCCATGGTCACCGGGTGCGGGGCGTCATCCCCCCAGGTAGGCGTGCAGTACCCGTTCATCCTGGAGCAGTTCCCGTGACTCCCCGTGGAAGGTTATCTGCCCGGCCTCCAGGACATAGGTGCGGTGGGAATGCTGCATGGCGAGTTTGGCGTTTTGCTCCACCAGGAGGATGGTCATCCCTTCGGCGTTCAGGTTGCGGATGATGGAGAATATTTCCAGGACGATCAACGGCGCCAGCCCCAGACTCGGTTCGTCCAACAAGAGCAGCCGGGGACGGCTCATCAGTGCCCGGGCGATTGCCAGCATCTGCTGCTCGCCGCCCGAGAGCGTTCCGGCCAGCTGGTTCCTGCGCTCCCCCAGGCGGGGGAACAGGCCGTACATCCGCTCCATGTCAGCCGCGATTGCAGCGCGATCGTTCCGCACGTAGGCGCCCAGTTCAAGGTTGTCCTGCACGCTCTGCCAGGCCAGCACCTGCCGCCCTTCGGGGACCTGGGCGATTCCCAGGCGAACGACCGCATCGGGCGCCAGACCGGTGATCTCCCTGTTGTCGAACCGGATGCTCCCCTCCTGCGTTTTGATGAGCCGCGAGATGGCCCGCAGGGTACTGCTTTTGCCGGCGCCGTTGGCCCCGATCAGGGTAACGACCTCTCCGTCGCCGACCTCCAGGTGCAGGTTGCGCACTGCCCGGATGGCGGCGTAGTTGACGGTCAGGTGTGCCAGTTCCAAAAGCGCCATCTATTCAGCCCCCAGATAGGCTTCGATCACGGCCGGGTCTTTCTGTACCGCGGCCGGCGGGCCGATGGCGATCAGTTCGCCGAAATTGAGCACCGCGATCCGGTCGCAAAGGTCCATGACCAGCGGCACGTGGTGTTCGATCAGCAGCACGGTCAGGGAGAAAAGGTCGCGGATCTCGCGGATGAACCCGGTCAGGCTGTGCTTTTCGGCCGCATTCATGCCGGCGGCCGGTTCATCCAGAAGCAGTACCGTTGGGTCGAGCGCCAGGGCCCGGCCGATTTCCAGACGGCGCTGATCGCCATAGGAAAGGTTGGCGGCCGGTTCTCCCGCCCGTTCGGCCAGGCCGACCAGCCTCAGCAGCTCCCACCCCTTTTCTTCCACCCTGAGCTCCTCCCGGCGGCTGGCCGGACTGCCGAAAATGCCTCCCATCAGGCCGGTCGTGGTGCGTGCATGCTGCGCGATCTTGACGTTTTCCAGGACACTCAGCCCCTTGAACAGCCGGATATTCTGGAAGGTGCGGCCGATCCCCGCAGCCGCGATCCGGTGCGGCGGCAGACCGGTCAGCACACTGCCCTGGTAGCTGAGTCTGCCGGCACTGACCGGGGTGAGCCCGGTCATCAGGTTGAACAGGGTGGTCTTGCCGGCACCGTTGGGACCGATCAGGCCGAATATTTCCCCTGCGCTGACCGTGAAGGAGACATTGTCGACCGCCAGCAGCCCGCCGAAGTTGCGGCTCAGACCGTGCGCCTCGAGTATGGCGCTCATGGGCTGCCTCCGAGCGACCGATACCCCCGCAGCGTGAACAGCTTCAGCCGCGCCAGGGCCCCGACGATCCCGCGGGGGAGGTAGATGCTGGCGAATACCAGCACGAGGCCGTTGATGATCAGGCGTGCGTCCTTGAGGGGGCGCAGCAGTTCGGGGAGTGCCGTCAGGAGCATCCCTCCCAGGAGCGGCCCCCACATGGAGCGGCTGCCGCCGACCAGGACATAGGCCAGATAGGCGATGGAGGCGTCGAAGGTCCCCTGGCGGGCGTTCCAGGTGTTGAGAAAGGGTGCGCTCATGGCCCCGACAATCCCTGCCAGCACGGCACCGATCACAAAGGCCAGCACCTTGTAGCGGGTGGGATTGATCCCCATGGCGTCGGCGGCCAGTTCGTCCTCGCGTAGCGCCTTGAATGCCCGCCCGACCCGGGAACGCTCCAGGCGGTAGCTGAACAGGAGCACCAGGACCAGCAGGGGGCCGAAGGTCCAGATGTAGTTCCAGCGGCTTTCAAAGAGTTGCGGAATGTCGAAGATGCCGATGGCGCAGCCGGTGATCTGCAGGTTCAGGCAGAGCACGCGCACGATCTCCACAAAGGCGATGGTGGCCAGCGCCAGGTAGATTCCGCGCAGGCGGAGCGCCGGGATGCCGACCAGGACTGCCAGCACCCCGCTCACCACGCCGGCGATCAGCCACTCCAGCGGAAAGATGACCCATCCCAGGCTGTCGCGCCAGGGGGCAAAGTAGCCGACGGTCCCCATGATCGCGGCGATATAGCCACCAATGGCGTAAAAGCCGGGACTTGCCAGGCTGAGCTGCCCGGACATGAGAGGAAAGTAGAGACTCATGGCCAACAGCGCCTGTTGCACCATGGTTACGATCAGGAAGCCGCTATTTTGCAGGAAATCGTCCAAACGTCATACCTTCTGGATCTGGGAGCGGCCGAGAAGCCCTTGCGGTCGGATGAGCAGAACGAAGAACAGGAAGGCGAAGGCGACTGCCTCCTTGTAGGCGTTGAAGTCGGCCGGGACAAAGGCCTCGGCCAGGCCGATGACCATCCCTCCCAGCACCGCGCCGGGAATGCTCCCCAGCCCTCCGAGGACCATCACCGCCAGCCCCTTGAGGCCGTAGGTCACCCCGAAGTACGGGCCGGCAATACCGAAGCTGGTGCCGACCAGGCTTCCGGCCATCCCGCCGAGGAAGCCGGAGAGAAAAAAGGTGTAGAGGATGAACCGATCCACATTGATCCCGAGCAGGCTGGCGGTGGAGGGGTTTTCGGCCACGGCCCGCAACGCCTTGCCGAGCCTGGTGCGGTTGATCAGGTAGCCCAGGACCATCAGGACAGCCATGCTCACCGAAAAGAGGATCACCTGCACGGTGCGGATCGCCACCATCTTGTCTCCCATGGGGAGGAGGATGGCGGGTCTGATGTCGCCGTAGACATCGGAGGGGAAGGAGTAGATCTCCGAGCCGACGAGATACTGGATGAGATTGATGCCGACGAGGGCCACGCCGAGACTGCTCACCAGCGCCAGGAGCGGGTCGGCATCCCGTCTGCGCAGCGGTCTGAAGGCGAGACGCTCCACCAGCACGCCGGCCAGGCCGGAGATGATGGCACCGAGCAGCAGGGAGAGGGCAAAGGGGAGTTTGAACGGTAGCTGCAGCCCCGCCAGCAGGCCGCTGATACCGAACTGGCCAACCGACAGGCAGTAGGTCAGGTACGCCCCGAACGTGAATACCGCGCCGTGGGCGAAGTTGATGATCCCCAGGATGGAAAAGACCAGCGTGTAGCCGAGCGCGAAGATCGCGTACACGCTGCCGATGCTGATGCCGTTGAGCAGATTTTGCAGAACAGATACTGCGTCCATGAAATACCTGCGGGGAGGCCAAACCTCCCCGCACCCTTCTTTGTCTTATTTCACGATAACGAACTTTCCACTCTTGCCGCCTGCATCCATTCTGATCTGGGAGACGTAGAACGCCTTCTGATGGATCTCTCCTTCATGATCGAGGCTGATCTCCCCCAGCGGGGTAATGTACGAGCCGGTGCGGATGGCCTTGTTGAGCTCTGTCCGCACAGTCGCAATATCGAGCTGGGTGATCTTCTTCCTGGTAGCGGCTTCTACCTTGCGCAGCGCCTCTACGAATACCTGTACGGCGGTGAACGACTGGGCCGCGAACTGGGGCGGATCTTTCTTGAACTGTTTGCGGTACTCGTTGACAAAGGCGTTGTTCACGGGGTTCTTGACGTCAGGGCTGTAGGCCTGGGCGACCAGTATCCCGTCGCAGTCCTTGCCGCAGACCGGGAAAACGTTGGCGGTGTTGAAGCCGTTCCCGCCGATGATGAGCCCCTTGTAGCCCAACTGGCGCAGTTGCTTGGCCAGATTGCCGCCATCGGCGGCAAGACCGGAGATGATTACCAGTTCCACTTTGGCGCCCAGCACGGCGGTTGCCTGGGTGGTGAAGTCGGTGTCCGTGGTCATGAACTTCTGAACGGTGACGAGCTGCAGACCGTGGCTCTTGACCGCCTCCTGGAACGTGCCTGTCTCCGAGGTGCTGTAGGCGTCGTTCTGGGCGTAGAGGACGGCAACCCGTTTGATAGTGGGGTTCTGTCTGAGTGCCTGGTTGACGGCACTCGGGGCCACTTTGGCGACCGGTGCCGAGACCCGGCCGATGAACTCGCCGATCTGGGGAATCCCCTTGGCGGTGTTGGAAGGCCCGAGCACCGGCACCTTCATGCGGTTCGCGATCGGATCGGCACTGAAGGCCTGCTGGGAAAGGGTCGGTCCGACAATACCCACCACCTTGTCCCGGTTGATCAGGTTCTGGAAGGCATTGATCGTTCCGGCTTCATCCCCGCCCGTATCCTGCATGACCAGTCGAATTGGGGTGCCGTTTACCCCGGCGGCATTGAGCTGTTTCTCGGCGATCCTGGCCCCGCTCACCTGTTCCTGGCCGAACAGGGCGACGTTGCTGGTCTGCGCCACCCCGATGCCGATGGGGATGGGGGTGGCAACCGGTTCAGCAGAGGCGGCAGAGGTCCAAAGGGCAAACAACACGGCGAACGGCGCAATACGTTTCACGGTTTCCTCCTGAACATGAGATCGGTACCACTGTTGCCGTGGTAGCATGATACGCTGTTCTATGTCAAGAATCGCATGGATGCGCGACCCTTGACAGGTCTGCCTCGGCGCAATTCAAGGGATGTTTTTCCATTATGACAACGAGCGCTTGCCCCACCATGATTTTCCCTCCTTTCCGCAATGGGAGGCAATCAACTGCAACAAATTGTTACTGTAACAAAATGTTACAGCTGGTTAAAAGCGTATTGATAACAAGCTGTTAAAGTTGGTACTGTAACATAATGTTGCACCTTTCTGGAAAGCCACTGCCTGCTCCTGTGTTGTAACTTGCTTAAATTTATACGTTTTATGATTGGCACGGTTTTTGTTAATAAGGTGGTTTTGATGTCGTGTGCGGCAATGGCCTATATCTGCGGGGGAGATCATGCCTAAGCTGCACTGGTGGCCGGTTTCGGTGGTTTTCCATTGAAGGGGTTGCGCGGGTGAACCGGTCGGGGTGACTGGGAACCGGGGACGAGTCTCCGGAATTTGGAAAGATCTGGAGGAAACGATCATGGCTGATGTCATACTGCACGCCTTCAACTGGCGCTACACGGATATTGCGGACCGGGCGGCCGATATCGCCGCCAGGGGGTACGGCGGGGTGCTGGTCCCGCCGCCGCTCTACAGCGACGAGAACGGGCCTGCCTGGTGGCAGCGGTACCAGCCCAGGGACTACCGGGTCATCCGCTCCCATCTCGGCACCAAGCCGGAGCTGGAGCAGGCGATCAACGCCCTGCACGGACACGGGGTGCGGGTCCATGCCGATATCGTCTTCAACCACATGGCGAACGAGAAGGGGCAGCGGCCCGACCCGTACGCCTTTCCGGGGGAGGCAGCGCTGGCCCGCTACCGGAGCGAGAGGGCCGCGTTCGAGCGGGACCGGCTGTACGGCGATCTGGACTTTGGTCTGTTCAGCCACTGGGACTTCAATCCCGAAGGGGATATCCGGAACTGGAACGACCTGCACGAATCCAACGAGCACTGGCTGAACGGCCTTCCCGACCTCGATCTCAACCCCTGGGTGGTGGAGCAGCAGCGGCTCTGCCTGCGCGCCCTCAATAAGCTCGGGTTCGACGGCTACCGGATCGACGCCATCAAGCATCTGCCGGAGGAGCATCTCCGGTCGGTGTTCGGGACGGACGATATGGCGGGCAAGTACATCTTCGGCGAGGCGTTGACCAGCAACGACCGGGAGGAGGACATCTTCCTCTGGCCCCTGGTCAACCGGACCGGCATCTCCTTCTACGATTTTCCGCTCCACGAGACGCTCCGCCGGGCCTTTGCGCCGGGGGGGAGCATGCGCGAACTCGTCGATCCGGCTGCGTACGGTCAGGCCCTCCCCTGGCGGCGGGCCCTGACCTTCAGCGTCACTCACGACATCCCGAATAACGACGCCTTCCGCTGGCAGCTCCTGGACGGGCAGGACGAGTACCTGGCCAACGCCTACATCCTCGGTCGGGACGGCGGTGTTCCCCTGGTCTTTTCCGACCACGACGAGAGCCCCGGCGATCGGGGCCGCTGGTACGAGGCCTGGCAGCGGTACGACATCGTGCAGATGATCGGTTTCCACAACGCCGTGCACGGCAGCCGCCAGCGTTCGCTGTACGAGGCCGAGGGGTTCCTGGTCTTTGCCCGCGGCTATGGCGGCATGGTGGCCATCAACAAGACCGGCGAGTGGCAGCACCCGCGGATCAATACCGACGGCATGCGGCAGGGGCGGTACTGCTGCCAGATCCACCAGCACGACATGCGGGTGAGCGGCGAGCAGTTCGAGTTCGCCATTCCTCCCCGGCAGGCGCAGATGTGGCTGTGGCAGGAGGGGTGAGGCGGTAGGGGCGAAGATGTGCAGGTCGGAGCGATGGTTGCCTTGAGGCCACAAGACACCTTGTTTTGCTTCCTATCGCAGGGATGATTCTATGGAAAGACGGGGGCACTATGCAGTTGATAATCGTTGAGGACGATCATGATTTACTGAGCAGTTTGACACTCATATTAAGGTGTGAACAGGGAATCAATGTTGTAGGCGCCTATTCGACTGGCGAGGATGCATTGGAGTTTCTTGATTCACATGCCTCCAATACCATGCTTGTGGATCTTGGGCTTCCGGGAATGAGTGGGATCGAACTGATTGCAAAGGTAAAAAGCAAATATCCCGATATCGAGACAATGGTCTATTCCGGCTCTGCCGACAAAGGGAGTATCCTTACTGCCCTCAAGGCAGGGGCTACCGGTTATATTCTGAAGGGGAGCACCCCGCGGGAACTGGTGGAGTCTCTCCATGATCTCCACGCAGGTGGGGCACCAATGAGTCCAAAGGTAGCGAGAAAGGTGATCAGGGAATTCCATGCTCCTACCCTTGATGATTGCTCAATGTTGACTCGCCGGGAACGTGAGATACTGGCGTGTATCGAGAAAGGGGCGAGTTACAAGAACCTGAATCCGTGACGTGAATTGCTCAATCTGCTGGTTTGGGGGCCAGTGGGAGGGGCCTGGCGGATCGGCTCCTTGAATCCCAAGAAATCGGCTCCTCAAATTGGCCTGTAGTCCCTGTTTTTTGACAACTGAACCGTTTTGCTATGTCTTTCCCGGGGTCGCGGGCAAGCGATATCAGGGGGTTCCTGCCGGAAACCTATTCCTCCAAGGCTTGCCAGCTCCTCGTCGCTAGTACCTATTAACATTTAAAAGTTCGGATAAAGCCTCTTCAGCTTGATCCGGGCATCAGTTGTTGTAAATTG
>NZ_VLLN01000016.1 GCF_007830735.1 Geobacter argillaceus | reverse complement strand
GAACGGTTTGCTCAGATTGACATCGGGGGTGCCGTTCAGATGCAGGCTGCCGGAGGCCGGCAAGGGGCCACCGGGCACGGAAGTCCCGGTGGTCGTGGTCTTGAAGTGGCACTTCACGCAGTCAGCCGAGCCGGTCACATGCTTGGCGTGGCTGTTTTCATAGCCTGGCCCGCTGGTATAGCCGGGTGCGCCGGTGGTGGTGTTGGTGCCATGGCAGCCGTTGCAGCCGATGCTGGCGTTCCCCCATTTTTTCGAGGAGTACGAACGGTAAGCTGCGCCTCGTTTGCCATCGCTGTGACAATACAGGCCGCTGCAGCGGGCAAAGCCGGAGCCGGACGTCTTGCCGTAGTTGGTCGATATGCTGTAGCCGTTGTATTTCGGAACGTTTTCGATAACGCCGACATTCAGCTTGATGTCGACTGACCGGTTCACGTGCAGGGCGTAGCTTTTGAGGACACCCATGCCGATATCTACCGTAGCGTTGTGGCATTTGGTGCAACTGTCCTGGTTGATGATATGCTTGGCGTGCGAGCCGGAAGTGAGCGACGGGTAGGCGTGGCAGCTCGAACAGCCGGTTGTGTCAGTCCAGGCAACGGTGTCGGTCGGCGTGAGCGACTGACCGTTGCCGTGGCAGTAAATGTTGACGCACTGGCTGCCATTCCAGGATGAAGTTGACGTCCGGATGGCTGGGTCAAAGGTGACGTCTTTGGTTTTGTTGACATGCAGGGCGTAGCTCGAAATCGTGCTGCCGTCGTTGGTCGTGTCGTAGTGGCAGTTGCTGCAGCGGAACTGGTATAACGAAGTGCTGACGTGCTTCTGGTGCTTGCCGGAAAGCGAGGTGATGGCTGCCGCGCCGTCGTGACAGGTGGTGCAGGTGGTGGTGCTCCCCCACTGAATGGCGGTGTGGCTGTACGGTCCGGTAGCTGATTGGCCGTTGCTGTGACAGTATGTCCCGCTGCAGGTGCCAAAGCTTTGCGACGCCTGTCTGCTCGGCAGGAAGTTGGCGCCACTGCCGGTGTAGCTGCCGGCAAGGGTGCCGGCAGGATCGCGGGGGGCAACGACGATGTTGCGCAAACTGGTTGCGTGGGCGAACGTGTTGGCCTCAGCGGTGTGGTCAGTGTGGCATTTCACGCACTGATTGGCGCCGGCATAGTAGAGGTTATGCCTGGTATGACTGCCGGCGTTTCCTCCGGTGTATCCCGGGCCGGTGCCGCTGGGTGGCGCTCCGTGGCACTGGCCGCAGTCGGTGGGGGATGCGAAGGTGGTACTGGACCAGACCGGGGTAGTTGTCTCAAAATGGCAGTTGACGTTGGTGCAGGTTCCCAGGATTGGATTGGAGGTCTGGTTGAAGAAGACCCCCTTGGTGCTGTAGACCCCCTTGGCCGGCGAAGGCGAGGCGTTGATGTTGCTCGACATATGGATGAAGCCGTTGCTGTGGTCTGTTTTGAAGGTGGAGCTGCCATTGTGGCACTTCTCGCAGCTTGACTGACCAGTGGTGGCATGGGTCAGGTGGCTCCCCTTGAAGCCGCCGGTGGTGACGTTGCGGTAGGCTGTGTCGATCGGGGGCATGCCGTGACAATCGCTGCAGAGTTGAGGACTGTACTGGTACTTCTGGATAGCATGGCCCACGGGCACGCCAAGAACGAAGAAGCCCGCCAGGAAGATGGTGGACAGTATAAGGGTTCTCGACAGTGCAGAGAGTGATGCTCTCCGGTTCATTTCGCGGATCCTTTCTACCAGACAGTAGCACTCGGAAAATAACGCATATAGGTACTGAAGGGAAGGGGCACAGCATGCTGTGCCCCTTTTTTATATCAGATTATCTGCTGTTGCTCCACCGTTTGGACGGCTTGAAGTGGCAGCTTACGTTGGAGCAGGAGCCGGTCCTGTTGGTGGCCTTGTCGCCGGTCAGCCTGGCGCCGGTGTACCGCTCCTGACCGAGGCTTCTTCTGTAGTCGAACTTCCGGCTGTCCTTCACGTCGATGGTGATGGCGCTGTTCGGCCGTACCGGGGTAACCATCGTGTGAGTGGCCGGATTCATGACGCCGTTGCTGTGGCAGATGGCGCAGGGTGTCCAGCCGTCGGACGCCTTGATTGTCGGGGCCAGGTGCTTGGCGATGACATGGGCGCCGCCGCCACCGGTGTAATCCTGGAACCGGCCGCTGGTGTACTGGCCCTGTTTGCGGAAGTCGACGCCTTTAACCAGATCGCGCCGTATCGGCGGGTAGCCGTGACAGGAGTCGCAGTTGTTGCTCGGCTGGAAGGCGGTCTGGGCGGTCGGACCGTTGTGGCTGTGACAGGTGGTACAGCGGGTGTCGAGATTATGCCCGTCGTTCACGTTGGATGCGGTGTAGTGGCTGAGCGATGCCGAGGTATGGCAGGCATTGCAGAGCTTGGTGCCGGCGCCGGCATAATTGCCACCGGTGGAGAAGCCGGTGAAGCTGACCGGTGCAAAGGTGAGCGGCTTGCCGGTTGTCCGGTCGGAGGTCTTGGCGACCTGATCGTGGATCATGTAGACGTTAGCGTCGCCGTGGGGATCGTGGCAGTCCCAGCAGAAGTAGCCGCCGCCACCACTGGCATGTTTTGCCCCATAGTGGGTGGAGGATATCCTGGTGAAGGCTACGCTCTTGCCCAGGAAACCGGCCGCATTCTTGCCGTGACAGGACAGGCAGGGGGCATTGCGGCCATAGGCTATGGTCGAGTAGTTGGCAAGTCGGAAGAAGTTGTTGGCCGTTGACGAATGGGGAGCCGCACTGTCATGGCAGTAGAGGCATTCATTGGTGGCGTTGGCGATGAAATTGGCGCCCGGCCGGCCAGACGTATAGGCGAAAGCTGAGCCGTGGCCGGTTGCCTTCCACTGGGTGTCGCTGATCAGGGCGAGCGTCCCGCTGTAGCCGGTAAAGTTATCGACATCGGCACCGCTGGTGACGTGGCAGGCGCGGCACCCCGGGCTCGGAGCACCCCAGGCGATGGCGGAGGCATTGTTGTTGTGGCAGGAGATATTGGTGCAGGTGCTGGCCGTGGGCGGTGTGTTGGCAACTGCCGTGAAGGTAACCGAGCCGCCGCTCTGCTGCAGGTTGTAGGCCTGGTTCACGTGGTTGGCAGGGGTGGTAATAGTATTACCCGTGGTGGTGGTGCTGTAGTGGCACTTCTCGCAGGTATACCCCATGACCACCACATGCTTGTTGTGGCTGTTGGCTTTGGGCGAACCACTTGCGTAGCTCGGACCGGTGGCGAGGCCGTCGTGGCAACTGCCGCAGTTGGTGGCCGGACCGGCTGACCAGGTGACGGCCACGTTGGGGGCTCCGAACGGGGCGGTGAAGGCGGTACCGTTACTGTGACAGTAGATGTTGGAACAGGCCGTTGCGCTGTTCACGTAGGCGCCGCCGCCCGCGTTGAGGGTTCCCCATGCCACATCCTTCACCTTGTTCAGGTGCTTGGTGGTGTCGAAGATGGTGGTGCTGTCATGGGTCGTGGCGTAGTGGCACTGGTCGCAGCCATAGGTATAGGTCGAGATATGCTTGGTATGCTTGCCGCTGACCATGGGTGAGCCGCTTGCCTGGGTGTACAGGTGGCAGGTGGAGCAGCGGGTGTTGGTTACCGAGTTTGCATTGGTGCCCCAGTTGACAATCCGGTTGCCGTTGGTTCCGGTACCGTCCGAATGGCAGTAGGTGGTGGTGCAGTTGGTGCCGGCCGTGTAGCTGAGGGTGCCGTCGGCGCCGGCGGACGTCCCGGCGGCGGTGTAGGAGCCGGTCCTGCCGGGGGTGGAATAGCCGAAGTAGACCTGGGCCGCCTGGATGGCGCTGACCGGGCCGGCGGCATGGATGGCCGGACTGCTGTGACAGGAGGAACACTGGAACTGGTATTTGGTCGTATCGCCGGTGGCATTGCCGGGGGGTGCTACATAACTGGTGGCAACCGTGGCGGTTTCCCAGTGGAGCTTATGGGCACCCGGCAGTGTGTTGCTCGCGTTGTGGCAGGAGTTGCACAGGAGCGGAGTACCGCCCCATTGGGGGGTACCGTTGGCATGGCAGTACGTGTTGCCGCAGGTCTTGGTTCCCGCAGTGTAGTGGCCGGTGTAACCGCCATAGACGGCAAAGTTGACGTCACGCTTGTTGTTCAGGTGGAGCGAAGAGTAGTTTTTCAGCTTGTTGACAACCCCCTGGTCGACGGTAAGACGGTGGCAATCGACGCAACCCCTGGTGTTGGTGATGTTGCGACCGGCAACATGCTTCTGGTGGTTGTTGGCCGTTGCGGAACCGGCCCCGCCGCTGACGTAGTTCGGCTCGCCGGCTACGCTGCTGAAGCCACCGAACGGCTTGGCATAGCCGTGGCACCCCTTGCAATCCAATGTTGCGGTTCCCATCCAGATCTTGCTGCCGGTCATGTTCCGATAGACCGGTGTGGCCTGGCCGGAACTGTGGCAGTAAGTGGTGCAACTGCCGCCGCTGTAGCCGGTCTTGTAGGCCCTGGCGCCGGTGAAGTCCTTGAAGCCGTTCACGTGACGGGTCTTGCTGGCAATGGTCCGGTCGGCGCTCACGGTTGCGGCATGGCATTCGACACAGGAGAAGTTCTGGTTGGTGCCGAGGACCGCCACGTTGTTGATGTGGGCCGAGTGCTTGTTGGTGCTGATCGGGTTGGCGCTGGCAGCGTTGTTGCCGTGGCAGAAGGTGCAGTCGGCATTGGCGGTTGCGCCCCACTGCGGATTGTTGACGTTCGTACCGTTGCCGTTACTGTGGCAGTAGCTGGTGTTGCAGGTCTGGGTTGCCGATGTGTAGGTGGCGCCGGCATTGCTGGGAATCGAGGCGTCGAACGCCACTGTACCCGAGCCGTTCAGGTGGGCTCCGGCCGGAAGGAGAACCGTATTGGTGGCATCGGCAACGGTGCTGCTGTGGCACTTGATACAGGAGAAACTGTAGCCGCTGGTGGCATCGGCATGCTTGACGTGGCTGTTGGAACCGGCAATGCCGGCACCGGAGTTGACGTGGTCGGGGAAGGCGTTGCTGGCCGCGTTGGAGGTACCGTGACAGCCGTTGCAGCTGATGCCGGTCGCATTCCAGGCGATGGTCCGGTACTGGCGGCTCCCGGCGAGGGGATTGCCGTCGCTGTGACAGTAGATGTTGGCGCAGGAACCGACCGGTGTATTGTCCGGTTTTATTGCCCCGTTGGCCCCGGTTGTGGAGGAGCCATTATAGGTGGGGCCGTAGCTGTCGAGATTGATGTTGTTGTCGAATTTGATGTTGACGCTGCCGTTGGCATGGTTGGCAGGCGTGGAGATCGTGGCGTCGTTGCTTACTGTTGCGGCGTGACATTCGGCGCAGCCGATCAGCCTTCCAACGGCCGCTGCGTTGTTGATATGGGCGCTATGGGCGTTGGTGGCGATTGGATTGCCACTGGCGGCATTGTTGCCGTGGCAGCCGGTGCAGCCGAGAGAACCGCCCCACTGGGCGCTGCCGCCGAAATGACAGGAGATGCTGGCGCAGCTCTTGGTAGCCGCTGAAAAGGCGAATGACTTGCCATTCCCCTGCATGACATCGATCACGCGGTTGGTATGGCTGCTGATGATCGCTGTGCCGGTGGTTGTGGTGGCACTGTGGCAGTTGACGCAGGATGTCGCCCCGGCAGCTGCATGTTTTTGGTGACTGTTGGCCCGGAGGGTGCCGGCACCGCCATTGGCGTAGTTCGGCTCGCCCGCCTGACTGGTGAAGGCAGGAGCAGGGTCTGAGCCATGGCAGCCATGGCAGTCAAAGGTTGCCGCGCTTTTCCAGTTGGTGACGGTCATATCCTTTTGGGTGCCCTTGCCGTCGGTGTGGCAATAGGTGGCCGAACAGACCCCGGTGGTGGTGCTATAGGTGCCGCTGCCTCCGGCCCTGGCGCCTGAAAAGTCCTTGTAGCCGTTGACGTGATTCGCTTTGTTGGCAATGGTCCTGTCATCGCTGACTGTTTTTGCGTGACAGTCGATGCAGCCGTAATTGATACCGATAACGGCGGAATTGTTCACGTGGGCAGTATGCTTGCCGGTTGCGTTCGGGGAACTGCTGGCCGCATTGCCGCCATGACAGCCAGTGCAGTCGGATGGGAAGGCGGGGCCGAACCATGCAGGCGGGGTGGTCGCAGGGATGCCATTGCCGTTACTATGGCAATAGACATTGGCGCAGGAGGATGCGGCCGTGTTGTAGGATGGCGTCATGCCGGTGGCAGCGAGGGTACCGGCCGGTGACCTGAAGACATCCTGGTAATTGCCATCCATGTGGTTGTTGCCCCGGTGGCACTGGTCGCAGGTGTAGGAATAGTTCGAACCGCCGCCGGCGTGCCGGGCGTGTTTAGACAGTGATTCGTTGCCCGTGTAGCCGGCAGCGTTACCCGAAGGTCCACCCGTTGTGGCCGTCGTCGGCGGGAAACCGTGGCAGGCGGTGCAGCCACCGGAGAACGAGCCGAACTGGCCGTCGTGCTTGTGACAGGTGGCGCAGTCGCGGGCCATGGCGAAGGTGGTGTTGTGCTGTGCCGGGTAGTTGCCGCCGGTCGGGACGATGTGACATGCCTGGCAGACACCGGTTCCCCGGCCGCTGCCGTTCACGAAGACGGTGGACAGGGCAGAGGTTGCCATGGTCAGGACAGGCTGCTTTCTGACTGCGCCGTACGGGGTGGAGATGTTCATGTAGCGGCGGACCAGGAAGCTGTTCGGTTGCGAACCGTCCCCTATGTCCACGTGGGCCGCGTGGCAGTCGGCACACTGCACATCCTGGCCGACCGGCTGCTTGTAGTTGTGACTCTTTTTGCCGGAGTGGCAGTTGGTGCAGATGTTGAGATTATCCGTAGTTCCCCTGGCAACGGCCGGCCCACGCATATCCGTGCGCAGGATGAAACCATTGCTGGAGCTTAAGGAGAGGAAGTTGGCGGCTCCGTCGACGGTGCTGCTGCGGGAATCGGTGTAGTGCACGCCGTGACAGGTGGTGCAGAGAACCTGCCCACCGGAAAGGGCGATGCGGAAGTTCAGGTCTGACGTGCTGTTGGCCGGATTGTTGTTTTCGATCGGATTTTTCAGGTTCGAGTTCGACTTGGCTGCCGAGACGAGATAGTTCACCCGGACCGGGTGGCTGCCTTTGTTTTTGTCCTGCACATCACGCGGCCTGTGGCAGTCCAGGCACATCTGGTCCTGGCTGTTGGCCATGCGGAGAAATGGCTTGCTGGTGGAGTTGTCGTGCTGGTTGTGGCAGCGGACGCAGGCAAGTTCCCCGCCGGTGCGGCCCCTCAGGTTGTGGGTGGTCATGGTCGGATAGACCGGCGGGAGTGCTCCTGCCGCCGGATTGGTGTCGGAGCCGTCCCAGCGGTGAGAGTGCTGGAAGCGTTGCTTAGGCTGAACCGATGAGTGGATGTTGAACGGGTCGGCGGCGTCGGCCGGGGTGAACGGCTTGGTGCCTGCCTTCGGGTCGCTGAGCCGGTGGCAGTTGAGGCAGGTGTTGTTGAACAGTTTCTGGCCGGTTGCTCCCAGGTCCATGTGGGAGGTGTGACACCGGACGCAGGTGTAGCCGCTGGCCGGGTCGTAATGGGGCGGGTCGACGGTTGCAGCGTTAGCCACAAAGGCCGCAATCCCCAAAAGGAAACCAGTTATGAAAATGAAGGCTGGCTTCTTCACGATTTTCCCCATGATATGCCCAAAGTTAGTGGTTCCGACAAGGTCACTCAACAGTTATCAATTACTGTAACGTTATCAACGGCAGCATATTGGGCAATGATCCGAATTGCGACGGACCCTGGACATCGAACAATGTTGGCGCAGACAGCGATAGTTGGGACACTGAAGTGCCGGACTGAAGATTACACACCAACTGGGCAAACTTCCCGAAACCGATACCTGAAACGTTGCCGGAAACATCAACTACAATGATGTCAATCTGGTTCGTACTGGCTGCATACGTACCACTCACCGGCAAGCTGCCGGCATTTTTCAATCCTTTCAGTACCGTGCTGTCAATCTGATTGGAATTGGTTGCAGTTTTTACGGAAAGACCTTGGGGCAGAGTCATCTTTACTTCAATGCCTCTGATGGGTGCAGCATGGCTGGTGCTTAGCACGGCAAAGGTGATGGTTGCCGTTGATGATGGATTTACTGGAGTCAGGCTGTCAGTACCTCCACCGCCGCCACAGCCGAACAGGCCCTGCAATGCGATGAGCGCGGCGCCTATTGTGAATAGATGTTTTTTCATAGGATAATCCAATCCTCTACCAGGGAAGTCCAATAACTTGTTCTATTATTGCGATAACGTCGGAAAGAGTTATTCTCCCGTCGGGTGTTGGCGTGTGGCCTACGACCGGTCCGACGTCAGCGTGAAGCATCTGCTCGAACTTCTTGTCAAAGGGATCGAGACCAAGGGCAATTCTAATAGCTTTCAAGGCATCTGCAATATCTACTTTGCCATCCATGTTAATATCGCCATTCCGTGTGCTAACTTCAGCTTTTGACAGAATATAGATATTGAGGGTTTCCGGGGCGGCAATGCCGGTCAGGTCGATGATGCCGTTGGTCTTGATGGTGCTGGCCAGGTACCTGCCGCTCTGGTCGATGACGTAGGGGGTGCCTCCGCTGTAACTTAGTTGCAGTGGGTTCTGCGAAACGACCGTTATCTTGGGCGGGATCGGGTCGTACACGACGGAACGGATGCTGGTCGCTGCAGTGCCGTTGCTGTCCATGGCGGTTACGGCAATGTTGTAGGTCCCTGGAACCGGGAACTGGGCGTTGACCGTGAACGTTCCATCGATATTCGTGGTAACCGTTGTCGGGACACCGTTCACCGTTGCCGTCAGGGTCGTGTCGGTGCCGACCGTGCCGGTGAAGTACATGTTTCCGTTGATGGTGCCCGTGTCACGCGCCGGAGAAGTAATGGCAATGGTTGGGGCAATGCCGCTGCTGTAGACTACCGTGGTTCCGGCGGTGGCCGTCTGACCGGTCTTTGGGTCGGTGACGGTTGCCACGATCTGGTTGAGGCCGGAGCTCATGGGGAGGGTAGCGGACCAGGTGGCGCCGCTGAGCGTGGCATTGCTGCTGGTGACCGGAATGAGTGCGCCACTGTTCCGGTCGAATCTGTTCACCGCAACCACTACGGTGGTGCCAACTGGGGCGTTACCGCTTACCGTGTAGGACGGTGACGTGACCGTGGTGCCTGTCGGGGTGTTGATACCGAGCGATGGGCTGCCCGGATCAAGGGTTATCGTCCGCGAATTGACGCCGGTCGTATTGCCGGCCTGGTCGGCTGCTACCACGGCGATGGTGTTGATACCGGGATTGAGGCTGGCAACGGTGTTGAAGAGACCGTTCACCACCGGTACGGTAAGATCGGTGCCGTTTACTGTTACGGTGACGGTCGTGGCGTTCGTATCGCTGACAAAGCCGCTGATGGTCTGGATCGGCCGGGTAACGACACTGCCATTGGGGATGCCGGCGATTCCAATGACCGGTGGAATAGTATCCAGGGTTATGTCCACGCTGGTTGCCGTGTCACTGTTCCCGGCGTTTTGGGCCACGATCATGAAGTTGTTGAGACCTTCGCCCAGGGTTACGGTCTGGCTCCAGGCCCCGCCGATCGGAACAGTGATGGCCGTGCCGCCATTGATAGTGATGCTGGCGCCTGCCGGTGCCGAACCGCTGATGGTCTGGAGGGGGACGTTGGTAATGCTCGGGAGCGCATTCACGACCAGCGGGACCGGTGGGGTGGTGCCGGAAGTCGGGATGACGTTGATGGTGACGTTCTGGGTGGAGACTGCACCGGCAACGTCACGGGCAATCACGGTGACGACGTTGACCCCTGTGGACAGGGTCACGGAACTGCTCCAGTTGCTACCGGCAAGGGATGCTGCTACGCCGTTCACGGTGACTCCCGCCACTGCTGCCGGACCATTTGGCTTCACCGTGCCGCCGATGGAGAGGCTGGTCAGGTTCGTGGCCAGCGGAAAGGCGTTGATGGTCAGCAGGGGACCTGAACCGGATGTCTGCGGTGCCGCACTGCCGCCGTCGATGCCGAAAATGGTCACATTGCCGAAGCCGTTGGCAACGACAAGTCGTTTGTTGGCGCTGTCGAAACTGTCGAACAGGGTGTCGGACGGTACCAGCAGACTACCCGCGGTGATGCCGTAATTGCCGACAAAGGAAAGGAACGTGCCGGTATTCGGGTCTATGACCTGGACGTGACTCTGGAAGGAGTCGACCACGTACATCCTGGTCGTGGAACGGTAGTCGCTGCTGTATTCGAACGCGACCGATCTGGGTGAGGTGAACCTGAGAGCTCCCGAACCATAGGAGCCGAGACTCTTTTTGAAGGTGCCGTTCAACTCGAAAAACTGGATACGGCAGTTCAAGGTGTCAACCACGGCCAGCTGATTGCCAACCCGGTCCCAGGCGATGCCGGAAGGCTGCAAAAACTGGCCCTGACCGCTTCCTTGCGTGCCGAACTCGCTGATGAACGTGCCGTTGAGGTCGAATATTTTTACGCAGTTGGCGCCGCTGTCGGTGACGAAGATCCGGTTGGCTGAATCGGCAACGACAATCCCGCTGGCAAAGGTGAACGTGCCGGTGAAATCTGCTTTTGGCGATCCGTCAGCGGCAATTCTGGTGACCGTCGTGCCGCGGCTGACGATGATGTCGCCGGCCGTGGAAATGGCAATTGCCCGGGGATTGGGTATGGTAGTGATCTTTCCGGCGAGCTTGCCGTTACGGTCGTACTTGGCGATTCCACCACTACGGGGATCGGCCACGTAGAGGTATCCATACGGGTCGCTGGTAACCCGGACAGGGGTGCTGATCCCTTGTTTTTCTGCCAGCAAGGTGGGCTTGAGGGAAATCGATGGTGCAACTGATGCCTGAATCGATGCCGGAAACAGCGATAGTGTCATGCCAGCTAAGGCGTAGGTGGTCAACTTTGTAATTTGTGCTCTCAGGCTGCACATTGTCGGTGATCTCGTGAACCTAGTGTTAGTGCTGCTTAATGGTTGTGTTGGCATTTAATTACTATTGGTATCGACTTCTACTATTAATTATAAAGCAAAAAGTTAAGGTCATCTTCAGTTTTTGAATAATGCGGCGTGGGATGATAATGATCCTCCACGTACATTTTTAATGTGCAAAAAATGTACTGAATAACAGTGAGTTGTAAATTATAATTGGTTTGTTAAGAGTGATTAATTAAGCGATAGGTTCTCCCCTCTGCTCCTGGTTTCTGGCAGAGGGGAGAAGGTGTTATGGGGTACCCCAGAATTTGGTAATGTCCGGCGCCGGATGACAGCCAAAGACAAACTGGTTGTCGGGTGGGGGTGCAGAAGGAGCACAGGTGCGGGCAGGAATTGTGTAATTCAGGTACTGCTTCATGGTTAATGACGGGTCGAGATTGAACGTTACCGAACTCAGATTGGAAAAGTGGGACGGTGCACTGCTTCTGAACAGTACTGTTTTATCGTGGCAATCGGTGCAGGCGAGACCGAGTTGCAGGTGTTTGACGTGTTGACCGGAATAGTAGCTGTTGTACTGTGGGGACTGCTTTGCGGAGCCCTGTTCGTGGCATGCCTGGCAGTTATTTTGGCTGGTCGAATCAAAGGTGCTCCCCCAGACAACGGGGGTGCCAACGGGGAGATAGTTTCTTCCACCGTGGCATTTGACGTTTGCGCAAGTCTTGTCGGCGTTGAGCGCTGCCACGCCAGTTTTTGCGTTGTACGCCGCCGAAAACTTCACCCGGGCCGCTCTGACGATGCGGGAAGAGTAGTAATGGAAGATTGTGCCGCTGCCGGCATCCAGGTGACAGGCAGAGCAGGTGACGCCGGGCAGGGCCGTATGCTTGGCATGGGAGCCGGCCATGTTCGGGTGGGCAGAGCCATTTGGCGGATTACCGTGGCAGGAGCCGCAGTTCTGAGACGCGACCGGGATCACGCCGGGCGCCAGATTCACGTGGCAGGTGGAACAGGCAGGACCCGTATCCCCCTGGAAGGTAACCCCATGGCAGAGGCTGCAGGCATTGGCCTGGTTGCCTGCGGAGTCGTGTTTCAACCAGGTCTTCGGGTGCCCCAGGTTTACGGCCTGTTGGCCGTTGTTATGGCACCCTGTGGATTCGCAGCCGTTAGGCATGGTGCTGGTGGGGATATCAAACCGATAGGCGGTGGTGCTGATCTGGCGGCCATGGCAGTCATTGCAGATGGCAAGATCCACTTTTGCCACCGGCCCATGGACGGTGCCGGTGAGGAACGGCATGGCGTGGGCGATCTGCCGGGGTGGGTGTCCATTGGCGTGACAACTTCCGGTGGAACAACCTGTTTTGGTGATCCCTCCCATGAGGTCGGCACCGTGACATTCCTTGCACTGGGCCGGATTGGTCAGGTACGCCTTGCGATGTGCGGTACGCCAATTGGCGGGATGTGTCCCCGAAACGGCGACTGCCGGGGCGTTGTCGTTCCCCTTGCCGCACCCCCAACAGAAAATAGTGATGGCTGCTATGCAGAAAAGCTTGATGTACTGAGACGCGTTACTCATCGAGTACCCCTGAAAGAGCTGGGTTATGAAAAATTTTCATATTGTAGTCAGCAGTTGTGCAAGTTTTGCACGAAAACGGTTTGTATTTTGAGCAGTTTCAAGATTCACCGCCTGTGGCAGGTCATGCACTTTTCGTTATTGGCCCGGCCGTGGCATTTGTAACAGCTGGTCGGGTCGATCTTTCCCTCGATCCGGTGCAGGGTCAGGAAGTCGCCCCGATGCGGCAGTTCCCTGTCGGGCCGGTTCCCCAGCTTGAGCGACGGTTTCAGTTCGGTCTTGCCGGCATGGCAGTCGGCACAGAACGACTGGGCATGGCAGACGCCGCAGACCTGGGCGTCCCGGCCGGCCGCGAAGCGGTGCCCTTTAACGAAGTCGGCAGTGTGGTCGAAAGTGGCGTACGGTTTGAGCGCCCCCCTCACCAGGCTCCCTTCATGGCACTCGGAACAGAAGGGGCGACCCGTGGGAAGTGCTTCCGGGTGGATCGGCGCAAAACTGGATTCCGGGGATAAGATGCTGCAGGCTGTCGTCACGAGGACTGTGGCGAGTGCGGCGGCTATGGTTATGAAAGAGCGCACGGTCATCTGCCAACGCCTCCTGTGGTAGTGGTATAGGCGAAGGTGAGGCGGAACAGCCCCTTGACCTGGTCGCCGTATTGGGGATTGGCCCCCGCACTCAGGTCTCCGGAAAGCAGCAGCCACGGTTTGAGGCGATAGCCGGAGGACGCGATAATTTCATAGGCGATCTTGCTCGTATTCAGATAGGGGAGGGGGTCGTCGTAGCGTTGGGCAATGGCATCCAGGCTGGCATAGTAGCTGCCCGGATCGTAAAGGGCGAAACCGCGGATCTCGTGGTAGGAATTGAGCCCTTTGGCAGCCGTGAGGCGGTGGTAGTCGATGCCGGTCTTGAGTTTCCCTTCCAGCAGAGACAGACGGCCGCCGAGTCCGATCCGTGTCGACGTCCCCTTGGTCTTCCGGTCGTAGTACGTGTAATCGGCTGTCAGTTCGGTGGCCGTGTTGACCGCATAGGAGGCCGATCCGCCGTATGAAGCCTCTTCGTCGGCGTCGTACGGCTTGAAGAGAAACGGGTTGCTGGCCGAGGCAAAGTATCCCTTGAACTGGTGCTGGTTGTAACTCCCCGACAGGGAGAGCCCGGCAACCGGCTTGACCGTGATGACGTAGCTGTGCTCGGCGAACTCCTTGAGCGAAAGGTTGTACAGGGAACGGCCATTCAGCTCCACCAGTCGATTCATGGTATAGAGGACATCGAAGCCGGCCTGTTCCCGGCTGTCCTTGACAAGGGTCGCGCTGTTGGTCGACTTGTCGTATTGATAGGCCGCAGCCCCGTTTTCATGGGTGAGGAAGAGCCCCAGTTCCGTGACCCCGGCGACCCGGTAGCTTAATCGTCCTCCGGCCAGGAGATCCCCCTTGTGGTCATCCACCCGGTCGGTCTTCACCGGCTTGCCGGCAAAGGCCGAGAGGGCAAACCCCTCGTACTGCTGAAACAGGTCGGAACGGGCGCTGATGCCGTCCAACTGCTCCACCACACCCCCCTCGTAGAGGTACTGGCGGCCCACCTTGACATCGGCGTTCCCTTTCGGGGACTGATAGTCCAGATAACCGTACGAGAGGGCGGCATCGGATGAATCGCGGGGAGTGCTCTGGTCTGCCCCGTCCACCCGTCCCCAGCCGTACATGTGAAACGACAGGTGGCCGTCGGCCGCTTTACCCAGATCAACGCCAAGGTACTGGGTTGCGGGCACCATGGTCTTTTTGTCAAATCCCGGCACGCTCCGTTCTTCGTAGCGGACTATGGTGGTGCCGTTCACCCCGAGATCCAGTGCCAGGAGGGGCGATGGAAAAAGCATGATGGCGGGGAGCAGTGGCAGAAGGAGCCTTTTCATGGAGAACTCCAGGTTGTTGTCGATAGTGTGTTCATTCTAAAGCCCCGCGAACCGCTGTCAACTGTGCTGCCAGCGCGGTCGCACCCTCATATCGTGCCCGTGTGGGAAATGCAACAGAAAAAATGTGCTCAGTCCGGAGATCGAGCAGCTTCCCGGCGAAAGGCGTTTCATGAACAATCGGCATGATGTGGCGAAAACAAAAGATAATTTTTTTCAACTGCGGAGTTTTTGGTAATTGAGTGCAATGGGCGTGTTGTGCAACATATCAGCCGGACCGGCAATTCTTTTGAGAACGCATTGCCGGACCGGCGCGTGGTTGTTCGGTGGGAGCTTTACTGCCGGCACACCTCCGGATTTCTGCAGATGGCGATAAGTGCCTCAAGTGCATTGGTCATGGTGAGGATGCCGACAAGGTTGTCATTGTCGTCCACAACCAGGACCCCGTTCAGTTTGTGGTTGTGCAGGAGCTGGGCCGCATCGGTCAGATCGGTATCGGGCCTGACTTTGTAGGGGGTCGGATTCATTGCCTCGGTGACCGGGGTCTTGGAGAGGATGTAGTGGACCTCCCAGGTGTCGAGAGATGTTGCCTTGGAAGGCTTGAAGTCGGCCACCATCTTTTCCGTGAGGATGCCGGCAATCCTACCCTTATCCATGACCGGCAGCCGCCGGATGTTTTTTTCTTTCATGAGATGGATCGCCTCGATGACCGTGGAGCCTTTTTCGATGGTAATGGGATTCCTGGTCATCCATTTTTCGACTTTTGTCATGGTTTCCCTCCGGAATTGGTCATGTTCTCACATTCCCAGAAATGCCTTCTTCACATGCTCGTCGTTCAGCAGCTGCTCGCCCGTGCCGGTGAGTACCACCCTGCCGGTCTCCAGGACGTAGGCCCGGTGGGCAATGCGAAGCGACTGATAGACGTTTTGTTCCACCAGGAGGATGGTGACCCCCTGGCGGTTGATTTCCCGGATGATCTCGAAGATGGTCTTCACAAAGAGCGGCGACAGCCCCAGTGACGGTTCGTCCAGCAGCAGGAGCTTCGGGTTGGCCATGAGGCCGCGGCCGATGGCGAGCATCTGCTGCTCACCGCCGGACATGGTGCCGCCGAGCTGTTTTTCCCGCTCCTTCAGGCGGGGAAACATGGTGAAGACCCGGTCAATATTGGCGTCGCGGTCACTCCGGGCGCTCTTGACATACGACCCCATGCGCAGATTTTCCCGAACGGTCATTTCCGGGAAGATCTTCCGGCCCTCCGGGACCTGGACGATCCCTTGTTCGACCACCTCGTGGGATTCGAGCCCCTGCAGGTCGTTGTCCAGGAAGGTGATGGTGCCGGACGTGGGTCTGACGAGGCGGGAGATGTTCTTCAGGGTCGTCGATTTACCGGCGCCATTGGCGCCAACCACGGTGACGATCTCCCCTTCGTGTACCTCCAGGTCGATGTCCCAGAGGACCTGCATATCTTCGTAACTGAAATTGAGCTTGTGTATCTTAAGCATGAAAATCACCTAAGTATGCGGTTACAACTTCCGGGTTGTTGACTACTTCTTCAGGGCTACCCTCTGCCAGCTTCTCCCCGGAGTTCAGGACCACGATCCGGTCGGAGATCCGCATGATCGCCTTCATGTCGTGCTCGATGACCATCTGGGTGATGCCGCTCTTCTTGATCTCCAGGATCAAGCGGATGATCTCGTCGCTTTCGGCTGGGTTCAGTCCACCCATGACCTCGTCGAGCAGCAGCAGTTCGGGCTTGGTTGCCAGGACCCGTGCCACTTCCAGTTTTTTCCGCTCGCCGATCGGGAGTCCGCCCGCCTTGAAGTTGACCTTGTGCTCCAGTCGGACCACCCGGATCTGCTCCATGGCCATCTCCCGAGCCACTTTCAGGGAGTTGGTCCGGCACAGCGCCCCGACCATGACGTTGTCCACAACCGACATCTTGGCCAGCGGCCTGACCTTCTGCCAGGTTCTGGCCATGCCGAGTTTGCAGACCTTGTCCGGGCTGAGGCCGTTCATCCGCCTCCCCTTGAAGAGGATCTCCCCCCTGGATGGCGGATAGTAGCCGGTAATGCAGTTGAAGAGGGTAGTCTTGCCGGCACCGTTGGGGCCGATGAGCCCCATGATCATTCCTTCCCCCATCTCGAAGGAGACATCGGCGTTGGCGGCCAGCCCACCGAAGAACTTGCTGACGTGCTTGATCTCCAATATGGCCATCAGGCATTCCCCCTGTTCCGCTTGGCAGCAAGGTTGTTGACGAAGCCGAGCACGCCGTCGGGCATATAGAGGATGACGATCACCACCAGGATACCGTAGATCAGGACATGGGCATGGGAGAGGTTCTCGGTGAGAAACGTGCCGAATCCCGACTCCGCTCTGACCAGCCCCGACTTAATGAGAGCTTCGGCAATGACGTTGCTGCGCAGTGCCTCGGAAAGCGGAATCAGCACCAGCGCGCCGATCACCGGTCCGTAGATGGTGCCGATGCCGCCGATGATGCAGATGAGGACGATCTGCACCGACAGGTCGAGGGCCAGGACCGTGGTCGGGTCGATGAAGCCGACGTAAATCGCGTAGAGGCTTCCGGCCAGGGAGGTGAATACCGCCGAAATGGCGAGGGCCGCGTTCTTGTAGGCGGTCAGGTTGATTCCCAGGGAGTGGGCCGCGTCCTGGTCTTCACGGATGGCCTGGAAGTAGTAGCCGAGTTTGGAGTGTTGCACCCCCCGGGAAACGGCGATGATGAGCAGCACGCAGATCAATCCGGCGTAATAGAACGGCACCTTTGAGACGAAATCGGTGAGTACGGTCCCGCCGATCTTGAACGGGGGAAGCTCGGTGGTCAGAATGCCTTCGGCACCGTTGGTGACATCCTTCAGGTTGAGGGTGGTGACCCGGAAGATCTCGGCCACGGCAATGGAGGCGAGAACGAAGTAGGGGCCCCGCAGCCGGAAGCAGATGGTGCCGATGACCAGCGCCGTTGCCAGGGCAGCAAGCATGCCGGCCCACATGCCGTACCAGGGTGGGATCTGCCTGAACTGCAACAGCATCATGGTCGTGTAGGCGCCGACCCCGAAATAGGCGGCGTGTCCCACCGAATACTGCCCCGTATACCCGCCGAGAATATTCCAGCTGGCCCCCATGATGATGCTGATGAAGATGAGGATCATCATGTGGAGGGCATAGGTGCTCTCCACCAGCCGCGGGAAGAGAAAAAGGAGGGCCACCACCGCCAGGGTGAGGACGATCCGGACCAACGAGGCCCCGCTGTTGTTTGCACGTGATTGAGGTAATATGCGCATGGATACGACTCCGCCGGCTATGCGTTGGACTTGCCCATCAGACCGGATGGCTTGAAGAGAAGGACCAGGAGGAAGAGGACGAAGACGATCACCTCTTTCCAGCCCGACCCGAGGTAGACGCCACCGATGGATTCGGCGATGCCGATGAGTATACCCCCCAGTGTCGCCCCGACAATGCTCCCCATGCCGCCCAGGACGGTGATGACGAAGGCCTTCAGGGTGAAGGTACTCCCCACCTGGGGGAAGATGTAGTAGGTGGGGGAGATCAGCGCCCCGGCAGTACCGGCCAGGGAAGCGCCGAGGCCGAAGGCGATGATGGACATCCGGTTCACGTTGATACCCATCAGCTGGGCCGCCTCCCGATCCTGGGCCGTGGCGCGGATGGCCTGGCCGGTGTCGGTCTTGAGCAGGAACCAGTAGAGGAGGGCGGTGATCGCTGCCGTGATGGCGAAGGAGATGGCCAGGGGCTGGGAGACGGAAATCCCCAGGATATCGACGCTGCCGGACGAATAAGAGGTGGTGAGAATCTTGTAGTCCGACGTGAATGCCAGCATCACGGCGTTGCTCATGATCAGCCCGAGACCGATGGTGAGGAGAATCTGGTTCTGGGGCAGGGAGTTCAGAATCCGGTTGATGAAGACCTTTTGCAGAACCCCGCCGTAGAGAAACATGAGCGGTATGGTAAAGACAATGGAAACGAACGGGTCCACACCCAACAGGGTGAACAGGAAGTAGGTGGCATACATGCCGAGCATCAGCAGGTCGCCATGGGCGAAGTTGATCACCCGCATGACGCCGAAGATGATGGTCAGGCCGATGCCGATCAGGGCGTAGACGCCGCCGATCAGGATGCCGCTGATGAGTGATTGGAGGAAGATGGTCATGGAATGGCTCCGATTGGGGTCCCCTTCGAGAAAGGGGGATTCGGGGGGATTTGCCGTGAAGAAATCCCCCCCGTCCCCCTTTTATCAACGTGGGGAGCAGACTACTTCTTCCACCCCGGGAACGGATAGATCGGTTTCTTGGAGGTGTATTTGGTCGGATACACAGTCTCGTGAACACCGTTCTGGACCTGTTCCACCAGCATCTGGTGCTTGTTCTGGTTGGTGTAGCCGTCATAGTCGCGGAAGGTCACCTCTCCCATGATGCCGTTCCAGTGGCCGGTCTTGAGTTCGTTGCGCATCTTCTCCTGATTGCCGGCTTCCTTGGCAGCGGTCTCGGCCATGATGATCATCGAGGCGTAGGCGGTGGATGCGTGATAGGTCGGCTCCTTGCCGAACTTTGCCTTGTAGCGGCTGTTGAACTCCTTGGCACCGGGCCAGTTCACGTCACCGGTCCACTGGGTGCTGGAGAAGACATAGTTGGAGATCTCTTTCTCCTTGGCGAACTGGGCAACGGAGAAGCCGGCACCGGCTCCCAGGAAGGCCTGGGGCGTGATGCCGATCTCACGGGACTGGCGCATCAGCAGGATGGCATCGGCCACGTAGGAGATCATGAAGACCAGGTCCGGTTTCTTGGATTTGATCTTGGAAAGGGTCGAGCGATAGTCGGGCGAACCCGGGGAATAAGCCTCCTCGGCCACGACGCTGATCCCTCTCTTTGTGGCAAAGGCCTTGGCAGACCTGGCTCCGGAGGTGCCGAAGTCGGTATTTTCATTGATGATGGCGATGGTCTTGGGTTTGCCGAGAGAGGTGGCCATGTCGAGCAGGATGTTGGCGTAGTCGTTGGTGGTGGCGCTTAAGCGGAAGGTCCACTTCAGGTTCTGGCGGGTGATCTCCTCTTTTGAGGCCACCGGGATGAGCAGCGGAGTCTTGTACTTTTCGGCCAGTTTGGCAACGGCGTTGGCGCATTTGGAGCTGTACGGGCCGACCACGCCGGCCACCTTGTCGCGAGTGGCCATTTTTTCAAAAGCGGCCATCGATTTTTCCGGCTTGCCGGTGTCGTCCTCCTTCACCAACTCCACGTCGATCCCCCTCTTTTTCAGATCTTCAAGGGCCAGCGTGACGCCGTTTGTCAGGTTCTCGCCGATCGGTGCCTCCGGGCCGGTTATGGAGTTAACGAAGCCTAATTTCACCTTTGCCGCCTGTGCCAATCCCGGAGTTGCGACGCATAACGACAATGCCAGTGCTGTCAACCTGTTCTTCATCGGTGTGGATCTCCTTTGTGTGGTGGTTTATTGGCTGAGGTTAATAGTAAGGTTACGATATATTATGCGAAATGCAACGGAGATGCCACTTTTAATTAAGTGTAAAACCATGTTTTTAAAATGGGTGAGGAGTGGTCATGATAAGCGGTGGCCGAAAATGATCGGATCGGTGGGGTAGGGAGAGAGGCGATAGGTATGGAAACGAAACGGGCTCCCCCGTTAGCGTCGGAGGAGCCCGTTTCAGTAACCTCAGCCGGTCGGAGACTCAGGTAATGACCATTGGCCGCATCATGTCATGCTCCTCGTGCTCCAGGATGTGGCAGTGCCAGACGTACTCTTTCCCTGGCGTTCCCAACATGGGATTGAGACTGTTCGGGACGGCAAACGGCGTTGTGGGAAGGTCGAACCTCATCAGTATCCTGGTCACTGTTCCCGGATGCATGCGGGCTGTCTCCTTCCACCCCGATTCGTTCGGGTCCGGGGGGATGGCCGGCCCGGTGAAGACGGTGGTTCCGGCCATGTACTGAGCCGCGTCGAACGGTTGGCGGTTGAGGATCTGGAAGTTCACCAGGTGCAGGTGTATCGGGTGGGTGTCGCCGGTGAGGTTGTAGATCTCCCACACCTCGGTGGTGCCTGCTGCCGGGTTCTCCGTGGAGGGATCCATGTACGCCATGCCGGCCCCGCGCACGGCGAGGGCATCGGTACCGAGCCGCTGTTGGAGGCGGCCCCAGGCATCGAAGTTCTCGTTCAGGGTCAGGCGCCGCGGCGTACCTCCCGGAGGTGTCAGGAACGGATCGATACCGAGCGACAGGTCGGTGTCTTTGGTGATCGTCAGGGGCAGGTCAGAGCCGGTCGCTGCAACAACTTTGAAGCGCATGAGTATCCTGGTGTTGGGGCCAAACCCCGGGGTCGTCAGTCCGTTGACCGGGTTTGCTGTCGTATTCCACTTCGGGAAGTAGTCGTTGCGCGGATCGCCCATAGGGAACGGAGCCGGGGCGTCCGAGTAGAGAATGATGTTTTTTCCCGAATACTTGCCGAAGTCGAGAATCAGATCGGCCCGTTCGGCCGGCGCCAGGAAGAGGCTCCCCATGGCGAGGCCGGTGACCGGATTGACGGCGAACGGAGCGTTGGTGGGGACCAGCGCCGGCTTCGGCAGGAAGCCACCTTCAGCCCCGATCTGGAGAACGGCCGGCTGGTTCTGGGCTGCATCGACAAACGGGGCGTTTGTCGGGTTGCCGAAGTTCGGGCTGAGGGGGTTTGTTTCCAGGGTGATCCCGTCCGGGCTGCCGTCGTCCACGTAGAGCTGCAGGTTCATGAATCTGGCTTGGCAGGCGTTGAGTATCCGCAGCCGGTAGCGGCGAGCTTCGACGGTTGTCTCCGGAAAGACCGTGCCGTTGACCAGCATGGTGTCGCCGAACATCTCGGGGATGCAGCTGGGGTTGGGGGGGGTGAGGCCGGTGCTGCGGCGCCACCGGTTCCGCTCGTAGAGGTGCGGGTACCAAAGGCTGCCGGGGGTCGTCGCGGACGGGTCGACGATCGATTTCCAGGTCGGGTCGAAGGTGTTGATGTTTGCCCCGACAAAGATCTTGTCCTGGAATATCAGGGGTAGTTCCTGGACCAGCTTCCCTCCCAGGACCGAGTCCTCGATGAACGGGGGCAGTCCCATGTTCCGGAGGTTTCCCTCGAAGTCGTCCCGGAGAACATAGGCAGTGGCGATCCCGGCATAGGCGTTGGTGCGGGTGATGTCGTGGGCATGGTCGTGGTACCACATCAACCGGGCGCTCTGCTGGTTGGGATAATACACCTCTCCTTGGCCCGACAGGAGCCCGGGATTCAGAATTTTGTAGAAGTTGGTACTGCCAGAGGCGATTGACGGTCCGTAGTTACCGTTCGGATCGAAGAAGGCCATGGGGCCGCCATCGCTGATCCACGGCACGAACCCACCGTGCAGGTGGGTGGATGTGCGGTTCACGCTTATCTGGGCATCGGGGAAGTAGTTGCTCTTGTCGACCGGAATGATCGGATTCGCCGGGAGTCTGTTGGTGAAGGTGATCTGAACCGGCGACCCTTTCTTTGCCACGATGATTCCGCCAAGGTGCTTCTGTGGCTGACTACCGCCGCCAAGAGGGGTGACCGGGTTGTATCCCCACAGGCTGGTCGGGCCGAGGGTCGGGCAGACGCCGCTGTCCTGGAACTGCTTGATGTCGATCGAGTAATGGGCCGCACCTGTCGCTGTTACCCCGTCCGATGCTGCCACCGGTATTTGCCCGGGGCCTACACCGCGCAGGGTGGTCTTGAAGAGGGGAATCTTGTTGGCCGGGCTCTGATAGAAGGCAAAGGCATCGTTGCGTCCGAGCCACTTCACCGGAAGTGGCAGCATGGATGCCCCCGCTGCCAGGCCGCTGATCTGCAGGAATTTACGTCTGCTTATCTTTTTCATGTCGATTCACTCCTTTCTCGAAATTATACTGATTGTTCCGACAGGCTCAGTTCATGCTTGGATTTTCTCACTGTTCCGGCGACGGTATAAAGCGCATCCCGCCAGACCGACCCCGACGAGCAGAAAGGTTCCCGGTTCCGGAACGACGTCGGTGCTGGCATAGGCGTAGACATAACCTTGATCGCCATTGGCAAAACCGGGGAGATACAGTGATTTTACAAAGTCGCCACCGGCCCGACCAGACGAGAACGCGTTGATGAAGTAGTCTTCGCTGTCCGAGGCTGAGGTTGAAAGACCTGTCCTCGTGTTGCCCAGCGTGAAGAGGACATTCCATCGTGCATGGATCGGCTCGTTTGCTCCGGTCAGGTCTTGGATGTCTTTCAGTACCGAGTACCACCCGTCGTATTGAACGGTGCCAGCGCCGTTTATGGTGAAAAACTGCTTGTACGATGCCGCAGCGTTGCCAAAAACGTTTCCGTCAGTGCCGATGAGTGTCAGGTCGGCGTTTGGGTTGGTGTTCATAACCTGGCCGATGGCATCGAATTGGTGGTTAAGGTCGTATACCGATGCCTGGGCATAGGCGAGGTTCGGAGCTGTCTGGGCGTCGATGCTGAAGGCGGTACCGTACGGGGAACTGAGGGAAGCCGAGGCGGTGGACGAGAAATTGTTGGGGTCGAGAACGACGGTGCCGGTCGTCACGGAGAGGGCGGTACCCAGATCGGCTATACTGTTGGCCTGGGTGTTGAGGTTCAGGTAGAAGGCCGAAGCCAATGACGTTTGTACCAGCAGCGCGATCCCGACCAGTACGGTTAGAATGATTTTTCTTTTCATCTTTGTATCCCCCTTTTCTGTGTTGGTTCAGCAACTTACTGGAAAATAAACATAAGTTTCTTCTGGTTTGATGCGTAACTGTTGCATGGTGCTACGTATGAGTAGTCAATTGATTTGTATTTTAGGCATAATGTGTGCCAAACTGAATGTTAAACAAATACAGCATGTTGTGTTGGTGTGGTGGTTTGGTGTAAAAGCTGTCGACATTACAATATGCTGTTTTTTATAGGTTTTGGGACAACTAGATGTATGTCTGTTAATGATGGGGCTCTGCTTCAAGCATATAGCGTGCCATTATTGTTGAGATGGCGTTGAGTGGAAATATGCGAATGATTACGAACTGAATTGTTGGTTGCTCGGAACGTGGTGGAATTCTGACGTTAAACAGGGGATGTAAAGAAAATTTACACACTGTAAATATATGTTACTGATCATTTTGGGGCAGATGGACGGACAAGGGGCGGTTTGTTTGGAGGCGATAGTGTAAAGATTTTTGAACGATATAGAAAAAATAATGTCAAATTGTGATTGCTGAGAGGTTGGTTAGCTTTTAATTGGCTGAAATGTTTATGTAAATGTCTGGTTTATTGTTTTTTTTACGCGGCGCCATGTGTAAAGAATCTCGACACTCAACAACGACTATTTAATCTTCCTGGCAGACCCTAAATATTGACGACGGCGCAAGAGTGCATTACATAATGTGCTGTCTCGATTCTGCCGGATAAAGGATGGCTATGGGGTATCGCAATCTGCGGGAATGTGTCGTTGACCTGGAACGACATGGCATGTTGACGAGGATAGAGGTTGAGGTCGACCCGAACCTGGAGGCTGGTGCGCTCCAGCGGCGGGTCTACGCGGCAGGGGGGCCGGCACTCCTTTTCACCAACGTCAAGGGGAGCAGCTTCCCGCTGCTGGGCAACCTGTTCGGCACCCTGGAGCGGACCCGCTTTCTGTTTCGCGATACCCTGGCCACCATCGATCGACTGGTGGCGCTGAAGATCAACCCGGCCGAGGCGCTGCGGCATCCTCTGCGCTACGTCTCGACCCTCCCCGCAGCCCTCTCTCTGCTGCCGAAAGCGGTGGGGCGCGGACCTATCCTGTCACACCGGACCACCATCGATCAGCTGCCGCAGGTGAAGTCGTGGCCCGATGACGGCGGTGCCTTCATCACCCTGCCGCAGGTCTATTCCGAGAGCCCGCTTGCGCCCGGTTTCCGCCGGTCGAACCTGGGGATGTACCGGGTCCAGCTCTCCGGCAACCGCTACGAGCAGGACCGGGAGATCGGCATTCACTACCAGATCCACCGCGGTATCGGTGTCCACCACGCCGAGGCCCTGGAGCGGGAGGCGCCGCTCAAGGTCGGCATCTTTGTCGGCGGACCACCGGCCATGAGCGTCGCAGCGGTTATGCCGCTGCCGGAAGGGATGCCGGAACTCTCGTTCGCCGGGCTCCTGGCCGGCCATCGCCTCCCCATGGTCTGCCGGCCAGGGGAACTCCCCATGCCGGCCGAGGCCGATTTCGTCATCACCGGCACCATCGACCTTGACAAGACCCTGCCGGAAGGGCCATTCGGCGACCACCTGGGGTACTACAGCCTGGTGCACGACTTCCCGGTGCTGCGGGTCGAGAATGTCTATCACCGGGAGGGCGCCATCTGGCCCTTCACCACCGTCGGCCGGCCGCCCCAGGAGGATACCTCGTTCGGTGCCTTCATTCATGAACTGACCGGCGGCCTTATCCCCACACTCCTTCCGGGGGTGAGAGGAGTGCACGCCGTGGATGCTGCCGGCGTCCATCCGCTGCTCCTGGCCGTCGGCAGCGAGCGGTACGTGCCGTATGCCGCGGAGCGGGAGCCGCTGGAACTGCTCACCATCGCCAACGCCATCCTGGGGCAGGGGCAGCTCTCCCTGGCCAAATACCTCCTCATCGCGGCCCACGAGGACAATCCGCCCGATCTTCACGATATCGCGGCCTTTTTCCGGCATATGCTGGAGAGGGTCGACTGGCAACGGGACCTGCACTTCCAGACCAGCACCACCATCGACACCCTGGACTACTCGGGGAGCGGTCTGAACCGCGGCTCCAAGGTGGTCATTGCCGCTGTCGGCCCGGCTCGTCGGAAGCTTGCTGCGGAACTGCCGTCGGATCTCCGGCTGCCGGAAGGCTTCGGCGCGCCGCGGGTGGTCCTTCCCGGCATCCTGGCCGTGAACGGTTCGGCCAACAGCGCAGACAGGAATGCCGCTGATCCTTTGGTGGAGGAGTTCTGCACCGTTCTTGCCGGGCAGGGGGGGCTGGCTGGATTTCCCCTGTTGCTGCTCGTGGACGATAGCGAGTTCGTTGCCAGGAGTCTCAACAACTTTCTTTGGACGGTCTTTACCCGCTCCAATCCCGCATCGGATATCTATGGGGTCAAGGCCGCCACGATGTGCAAGCACTGGGGGTGCGCCGGGCCGCTGCTGATAGACGCCCGCTGTAAACCGCACCACGCTCCGCCGCTCATCGATGATCCGGCGGTAGAAAGACGGGTTGATGCTCTGGGTGCGCCCGGTGGGCCGTTGCACGGGCTTGTTTGACGACGGGGACCGAAAAATGTCCCTTTGTTGGCCTCCTCGAACCGGCGATCTTCGCTGATCACGATTGTCTCCCTTCACAGCCCCTTTTCCCATGCCAGTGCCGCCATCCCCAGAAGTCCGGCGTCGTCCCCCAGCGTACCGGGCAGTACCCGTACCCGCTTCGTTGCCGCCGGAAAGGCGCGGGCCTTGAGTTCCGCTGCCATGGCCGGAGCGATGAAGGGGAAGCTCGCGGCCATGCCGCCGGTCAGGATAAAGGCCTCCAGGTTGAGGAGATTGACTGCCGTGGCCGCGGCCTGTCCCAGGTAGCGCCCGGCGCGGGCCAGGAGCTGCCTGGCGAGCGGGTCCCCCTGGACAGCTGCCTGGCCGACGGTTTCAGCGGTGAGCATCTCCCGGTCGGTTTCGGCGAGCATGCTTGTGGTGCCGGCATCCAGCTGCTGTCGCGCCTCGGTCAGCAAGGCACTGGCCGAGGCATACTGCTCAAGGCACCCCCGGTTGCCGCAGGGGCAGGCGATCCCCGCCGGCTCCACCGTGGTATGGCCGAATTCGCTGGCAATGCCGTCGTGTCCGGTCCAGAGAGCGCCATTCAGGATCAGGCCGCTGCCAACCCCGGTCCCCAGGGTGAACAGGAGAAATGACGAGAACGGTTGTCCGGCTCCGAAGCGGAGTTCTCCTACGGCAGCGGCATTGGCATCATTGGCGGCAACGGCCGGCAGCCCGGTGGTGGCCAGCAGCAGGTCATTGATGTTGAGACCGTCCAGAAAAGGGAGATTGACCGCCTTGTGGAGCAGTCCTGCTCCATTCACCAGTCCCGGAACCCCGGCTCCGATGGCCACAATGGCCCTGTGCCGGTGGAGCGCCTCGGTGCGCAGCTCCTCAATGGCCGATCCAAGACCATCGACGAACGCGGACAGGCCGCCTGTTACGCAGGTGGGGCGGCGTAACCGCGCAATGATCGATCCATCCCTGCTGATCAGGGCCAGTCTGAGGTTGGTTCCTCCCAGGTCGATGGCCAGTGTGACGTCTCTGGTGTCCCTGGTGGCTGTCACGGTTCAGGCCGGCGGGCCGCGGTCTGAAAGGCCGGCAGGAGGCGCTCAAAGGTGACGGTGAGGTTTTCTGGCATGATCCGTACGTCGGGGATGACGGACATGAAGTTGGTATCGCCACCCCACCGGGGCACGATGTGCAGGTGGAGATGGTCCTCGACCCCTGCCCCGGCGGCACGGCCGAGATTGATGCCGACATTGAATCCGTCGGGCCGTGCCGTTTCCTGCAGCATCCGTTTGCACAGCCCGAGGGTCCGGAAGAGATCGAGCATTTCTTCGCTCGTGAGCCCTTCGATTTCGGCGGTGTGGCGGTTGGGTGCTATCAGCAGGTGACCGTTGGTGTAAGGGTACCGGTTCAGCATCACCAGCGAGAGTCCGGTACGGTACAGGAGCAACCGTTCCGGGTCGCATTCCAGGTCGGGCGGGAGGCAGAAGATGCAGTCGGCTGACTTGTTGTTCAGGATGTATTCCATCCTCCAGGGTGCCCACAGGCGTTCCATAGGTGCAATTTCCTTTTTGGCTGGTAGACTAAAAACTTTGAATGAAAATTTGCTTAGTGATTAATGTGCCGGACCGATAACCAATTGCCGGATGGCTAAATATGAGCCGTGTCATTTTCTATTAACACATCGACCGGTCTTGACAAGCGTTTTACGAATCTATTCCAATAAAATAGGTTTATATTTTATTATCAATAAACCCTTGACAGGGTGGAAGAAATGGGCATATCTTAGCCAACTTCTGCTAATGGTTGTGTTATTTGGGTAATATTGTTGGTGGGGTAGAAAGTTATTTTACTAATACTAAAAACAGGGGAGGACTATGCATGACCAAGAAAACTGATGCGCTAGAATACCATTCCATGGGGCGTAAAGGCAAGATCGAGGTTGTTGCGACCAAACCGTGCCTTACTTCCCGGGACCTCGCTTTGGCATATACGCCGGGTGTTGCCGAGCCCTGCCTGGAGATCGAGAAGAATCCCGAAGATGTCTACAAGTATACGGCCAAGGGGAACCTGGTGGCCGTTGTCTCCAATGGCACTGCCGTGCTGGGTCTCGGCAACCTGGGCGCCCTGGCCGGCAAACCGGTCATGGAAGGGAAAGGGGTTCTCTTCAAGCGCTTTGCCGACATTGACGTCTTCGACATCGAACTCGACACCGAGAACCCCGACGAGATCATCCGGGCCTGTCAGCTCCTGCAGCCGACCTTCGGTGGTATCAACCTGGAGGACATCAAGGCACCGGAGTGTTTCTACATTGAGGAAGAGCTCAAGAAGACCATGAACATTCCGGTCTTTCACGACGATCAGCACGGCACGGCCATCATCTCCTCGGCTGCCCTCATCAACGCATTGGAGCTGATCGGCAAGAAGATCGAAGAGATACGGATCGTGGTGAACGGTGCCGGGGCCGCGGCCATTGCCTGCGCCAACCTGGCCATTTCCCTCGGGGTGAAGAAGGAACATCTGGTCATGTGTGACACCAAGGGGGTCATCTACCAGGGGCGCAGCGAGGGGATGAACAAGTACAAGGAGCGCTTTGCCGTCGATACCAAGTTTCGCACCCTCGAAGAGGTAGCAGAAGGGGCGGATGTCCTGTTCGGGCTCTCCTCCAAGGGGGCATTCACTCCGGAGATGGTGCGCACAATGGCCGTGAACCCGATCATCTTCGCCATGGCCAACCCCGATCCGGAGATCACCCCGGAAGAGGCCAGGGCGGTCAGGGGCGACGTTCTTGTCGCCACCGGTCGTTCCGACTATCCCAACCAGGTGAACAACGTCCTCGGTTTTCCCTTCATCTTCCGTGGTGCCCTTGATGTTCGGGCCACCTCCATCAACGAGGAGATGAAAAAGGCAGCGGTCTATGCCCTGGCCGAACTGGCCCGGGATGAGTGTCCGGATTCGGTCTGCCGCGCCTATGGCAATGTCAAATTCTCATTCGGCCGTGACTATATCATCCCCAAGCCGTTCGATCCCCGCGCCCTGCTCAGAGTGGCCCCTGCCGTTGCCAAGGCGGCGATGGAGACCGGGGTGGCCCGCCAACCGATCGAGGACATGGACAAGTATGTCGAGCACCTGGAGGCATTGCAGGGAAAGGCCAAGGAAACCCTGCGGCTCTTGATCAACAAGGCCAAGTGCGATCCGAAGCGGATCGTCTTTCCGGAAGGGGACAACGAAAAGATCCTGAGGGCGGTGCATGTTCTCATGGAAGAAGGGATCGCCCAGCCGATCCTCATCGGGAACCAGGAGAAGATCTCGGCCAAGATGGAGGAGCTGGGACTCGACTTCAACGGCAACGTACCGATCATCGATCCGGCTACCTATGAGAAGTCCGACGCATACGCCGACGAACTCTTCCGGCTGCGGCAGCGCAAAGGGCTTACCCAATCGGAGGCCAGGCGGTTGATGACCCGCAAGTCCCGTACCCATTTCGGCTGCATGATGGTGCGCCAGGGTGATGCTGATGCGCTGCTCGCCGGTATTGACACCCACTACCCCGAGACCATCCGCCCGGCCCTTGAGGTGATCGGCAAACAGTGCGGACTCTCCGGCGTGCACGGCCTCTACATGATGGTCTTCAAGAAGGGGATCTACTTCCTGGGCGACACTACGGTCAGCATCGACCCGACCGCCGAGGAACTGGCCGAAACCGCCATCCTTGCTGCGGAAAAGGCGAGGTTGCTGGACATCGAACCAACGGTTGCCATGCTTTCCTTCTCGAACTTCGGTTCGGCCAACCATCCGCTGGCCAAGAAGGTGAGGCGGGCCGTGGAGATCGTCAAGGAAAAGGCTCCGGGCCTGATCGTTGACGGGGAGATGCAGTCGGACACCGCCGTGGTTACGGAGATCCTGCAGAAGAGCTTCCCGTTCGCGTCACTGAAAGAGGCTGCCAATGTCCTCATCTTCCCTGACCTGAACTCCGGCAACATCTGCTACAAGCTCCTGCACCACCTGGGTGGCGCCGAGGCGATCGGTCCGATCCTGATGGGTATGAACAAGCCGGTGCACGTCCTGCAGCGGGGCGACGATGTGAGTGATATTGTCAACATGGCGGCCATCGCCGTGGTGGATGCCCAGAATTCGTGAGCAATTCTTTGCAGTAACGTTACCTGAACGAGGGGGCCTGTCCGGCCCCCTTTTTTTGTATCCTGTCTGATACGATAGGGTGTGTGCGGTCGCCCCGGTTGCGCTCGGCAAGACGGGAGAGAAGGAGCAGCAAATGGAGCGTATCGTGGTGGTGGACGTGGAGACTACCGGTCTGTCGATGAGGCGAGGGGGGCGGGTCATAGAGGTCGGCGCCGTAGTCATCGAAGACGGCACTATCGTGGCCGAACTGGCCACCCTGATCAGCACCGGCGCGCCGATAAGCTACGGTGCATTCCGGGTGCACGGCATTTCGGAAGAGATGCTTATCGGCAAACCCGGCCCGGAAGAGGTCTGGCCCGAGTTTCTTGCGTTCGTCGGGAGTGCGGCCCTGGTGGCCCACAATGCCAGCTTCGACAGTGCCTTTGTCCGCCACGAACTTCACCTTCTCGGACATCGGCTCCCCAACTGCTGGCACTGCACCGTGCGCCTTGCCCGTAAAAAACTCCCCCATATCCCCAATCACCGGCTGGATACGGTCTACCGCCACCTGTTCGGCCAGTTTCCGGCGGGGACACAGAGGCACAGGGCGCTGGACGACGCCCGGATGACGGCGCAGGTGTGGCTGGAGTTGACCAATAGGGCGTAGGGGTGGGGCTACCCCGCCCCGCATCCGGATTGTGATTGTTAAATTAAGTGTGACTTATTTTGTCGCTGGTTTGTGGTAGTCTATCCGGCAATGGTTTGTGGGGGGAGGGAAGGGGATGTCTTGATGGCTCCCTCCTTTGTGAAAGCCGGATGGAGGGGGGGCGGTGTTGGGAGAAGGGGGAACGGAATGAACTATGCCCTGACGTTCATCACCGTCGGTCGATCCGGCTGCAGGATTATGATTATTCTGCGGGCGGTGCTTATTTCGTGACGGTCTGCGTGCAGGGGCGGGAATGCCTGTTCGGGGCCGTGGTTGATGGGATGATGTGCTTGAATCCGGCGGGGGCTGTCGTTCGGGCTGTGTGGGAAAAGCTGCCGGAACGTTTTCCGAATGTGGCATTGGATGGATACGTGGTCATGGCGAACCATTTTCACGGGATCATCATGCTGATTGGTTGTAGGGGCGATCCTTGTGATCGCCCATGCTTTTCGGACGAATGCACGGTTCGCAAGACGGGCGAACACAAGGTTCGCCCCTACGGTACGGCGACGGGGTCTGTAGGACGTATCGTCCAGGCATTCAAATCCATGACCACAAACGCCTACGTGCATGGGGTGAACGAATATGGTTGGCCGTTGTTTTCGGGCCGGTTGTGGCAGCGCAATTATTATGAACGGGTCATCCGCGACGACGGTGAATTGGCGGGTATCCGGGAATATATTGCCGATAACCCTGCCAAGTGGGCCGACGACGAGGAAAACCCGGATGTTGTGTCGGGACGCTGCTTGCCGCGCCCGCACTTTGTCATTGGCTTGTGATACTGTCTCGCAACGGTTTGTGGGGGATGGGTGGAGGGGAGATGATGACTCACTTTTGGGCGAAGACCATTACAGACGGGAAGCCGGGCATCTCCGTCTACGACCACATGATAAATGTCGGCTGCGTGGCACAATGTATCGCGGAATCGTCGCCGGAACTTCTCGAACGTTTAAACCTGTTGGCTTCGATGGTTGGCGCTCTAGCCGCTCTCCATGATCTCGGCAAGATCTCACCAGGCTTCCAGCGCAAATGTGAGGCTTGGCTTGCAGAAAACGGTCTGGCGACTATTGCCCGTAACGGCTGTTGGGACACAGGGACAGAACCTGATCACGGCAAGGTTTCACACTCAGCGGTACAGGAGTTTCTGGTTCAGAAGGGCGTCGCCAGAGGCATCGCAAAGTATGTGGCCGCAGCGCTTGGTGCCCATCATGGTCGGCTGAAATATCTCCCCACTGATCGCGGCATAAGGCCGGACAAACAGATCACCGACACCCGCAGTGGTATTGATTGGAACGTCGAACGCTTCCAGAATGCCCAAAGAATTTGGGACTACTTCAAGGCGACGGACCGCTTTGAAGCCTTAAGCGGTGAATCGCCAGCAATCTGGTGGCTTGCCGGTCTTACGTCCGTTGCCGATTGGATCGGCTCTGACGAACGATTCTTTTCCCCTGATCCCAGGACTGCGGATGAAGATATTGCCACTATTGCCCGTCATGCCCTTGACAGCATAGGCCTTATCGCTCCGGTGCTGAAAACGGGGCTGTCGTTCAAGGAAATATTCGGCTTCTTGCCGAACGATATGCAGGCAAGGACGCTGGCAACGATTACCGGCCCAGGTGTCTATGTGATCGAGGCGCCGATGGGGATGGGCAAGACCGAGGCTGCGCTTGGCGCTGCCTATCAATTGATGGCAGACGGAAAAGCACGCGGTATCTACTTTGCCTTGCCGACGCAGGCGACCAGTAACCGGATACATCTGCGTATGAACGAATTCCTTGAACGCATTGCCCCCGAATCGGGCCGGAGTCGGCTTATTCACGGCAATTCGTGGCTGTTGCAGCATGACCAGGATTTCAGCCCGGCATCAAACGGCAGGCAGGAAAAATCGACGGATGACGCACGGAACGGGAGAGACTGGTTTGCATCGGCCAAACGGGCGTTTCTTGCTGCCTTTGGTGTCGGAACCGTTGATCAGGCCCTGCTCGGCGTTGTTGCGGCCAAGCATTTCTTCGTTCGGCACTTCGCCCTTGCCGGTAAGGTGGTGATTCTCGACGAGGTTCATTCCTATGACATCTACACCGGAACCCTCATCGACAAGCTCATTTCCACCCTCGAAGGGCTCGGTTGTACCGTAATCATCCTCTCAGCCACACTCACAGGCAAGCGGCGCGGGCAGATTGTCTCAACTCACGCCAACGAGATTGAAAACGCGGATCAACCATATCCGCTTATCTCGGGCCGAACAGAAGGAGCGTCTCTCGATCCGGTTGAGGCAACTCCGCCAGTTTCGCGGAAAATACAGGTGGCTTTCACAACTGCCGAAAACGCCGTCGAAGAGGCGATAGCGATAGCCCGCAAGGGTGGGGCCGTGCTCTGGATCTGCAACACTGTCGGCGCGGCCCAGAAGCAGTTCCAACAGCTTAAGAAGTTGGTTGCCGGTGAATTCCCCCTTGGGTTGCTGCATTCGCGATTTCCCTATTGGCGGCGGGAGTCGCTTGAAAAGGAATGGATGGAGCGTTTCGGCAAAGATGGGGAGACCAGATGCGGTTCCATCCTCGTATCCACTCAGGTGGTGGAGCAAAGCGTTGATCTCGATGCCGATCTCCTGATTACCGAACTGGCACCAACCGATATGCTGCTGCAACGACTCGGGCGGCTTTGGCGGCATGAGCGGGGAAACAGACCGGCAAATGCACCGCGTATCTGCATCATCGAGGAAGAGAAGCCTCTTGATGAACTGCGCCGGATGCCGCCAAAAGCGATTATCGAGGCATTTGGCGGCAAGGCAAAAGTGTACGCCCCATTTGTTCTGCTCCGCTCTCTTGAAGTCTGGCAGGCGCAGACAGAAGGGGTAACGATCCCGTCCCGGATACGGCAGTTGATCGAACTGACGTACGAGGATCGAGATGATGAACCGGATGCATGGTTCCAACTATACAACGAGTGGTACGGCACGGATTCGGCGAAGAGGATGAAAGCTCAGATGAGCAGCAATATCTGGCAACCCCCTCTTGATGATCAGGAAGGCGTTCAGACCCGTCTGAATGAGCTGCAGACGGTGTCGATGGTGCTTTGTCGCAGCATGACCAAGCAGGATGCATTCTTTGTTGACGCTACTCAGGCGGAACTTGGCGGCGATACGTTCCGGTTTGCCACGGCCAAGGCTGTCCACAGAAATCTGGTAAAGGTTCCGGCGCACCATTTCGAGCGGGTGGAGCCGTGTCCGGAGTTTACGGAATACATCTACGAGAGCCACTGCGTCGGTATTGTCGGCGATGATGGGCGCGTAGCGGCCAAAGGGCTGAAGGATGGAATCAGGCTGTTTTATTCGGATGAGATGGGGCTTTTTGTCGAGAAGACTTCAGGAAAGGAGGGGGTATGAATGTTGCCTTTGACCCGTGGATACCGGTTGTAAGCTCCTCGGGCAGACGAGAACTGGCAAGTTTGTGCAGCGTGCTTGCCGAAGGGGAGAAATACGCCGATCTGGCGGTACGCCCGCACGAGCGGGTCGCCTTGATGCGACTGTTTCTCTGCGTTGCCCATGCCGCGCTGGATGGACCGAAGAATTATGACGAATGGTGCGAGGTGCCGAAGCGTTTGCCGGAAGCGGCGCGAACGTACTTGACGGAGTGGAAGGATTCGTTTGAGTTGTTCCACCCGACGAAGCCGTGGTTGCAGGTGGCGAATTTGAAACCTGCCAAGGAGAATGATGAAAAGTCGTTTACACCTCTCGCAAAGCTCGATTTTTCATTGGCGAGCGGCTCAAACTCTACTCTCTTTGATCATGAGGGGGCTAATAACTCAGATAGGTTATTTGATTTGACTCAGTTGGTGCTTGGGCTGATCTCGATTCAGAATTTTTCAACCTGCGGGTTGCTATCTCGGCCTTTGTGGAATGGAGTTGCCACCCCGGATTCTGCCAAAGATGCACCTTGCATAACCTCTTCGATGTATCACGTATTTCTTGTCGGAAAAGATGTTGCGGAAACGGTTTGTATAAACCTATGTGATTTTGAAGAGTTGTCTTTTTTTATGAGCGGATCGCCCGGCGAAAATTGGCTCGGTCGCCCTGTGTGGGAACAAATGCCGATGAACGTAACAGATGCAAAGTCTGGCGAAACATTTTTGGGACGGTTGACACCCCTCTCAAGAGCAATTCGTTTTTTAGAGGGTGGCACTAAAATGCTGTACGGAGAGGCGCTTCGATATGCCACATATCCCGACTTCCCACAGGAATTCAATACGTCGGTAGCGATCAGGAAAATGAAGAATAAACAAGAACGGTTTTTGGTTGGGGCAAGGCTGAATATTCGCCCTTGGCGGCAATTGGATGCGATTTTACAGTACAACCTTTCGGGCGGAACCATTTCACATGCCCTGAACTTGAACCATCTGGAAGGAGAGGCCATCGACATATGGGTCGGAGCATTGGTCAGAAACCCTGGTAAGCAGGATATTCTGGACTCTGTTGAGTCGAGGTTTCACATCTCAAGACAATTCCGCACTGAGACTGGATGTGCGACCTACGCCAGTGAGGTGCAAACGGCACAAAGCGTGGCGAATCTGTTGGATACGGCGGTATATCTTTATCGGCTGGAACTTGATCCAAGCGATGGTAAGGGGCTTGGTTCGACGGCTACAAGCCATTATTGGACAACGGTCGAAAGTAATCTCCAACTTCTCATGAATCATATCGAAGCCATTGGTTCCAATGATGCTATCCCAACAAAGCAAATGTGGCGGAGCAAACTCTATGCTGCTGCTCGCGAAGCCTATCGCATAGCCTGCGGACAGGAAACGCCACGGCAGATGAAAGCGTTCGCCAAGGGGTGGCAGAAACTGACTTCTGCGAAGGATGAACCGGAATCGGAGAGTAATGACAATGAAACCAGGGAGGAGAACCCATGAGCAGCCTTCTCGAACGACTCCGCAAGAACAAGGATGACCGGGGCATGATGGCCAATCTCCGGTGCATTCTTGTGGAGAACAAGAAGCATCGTGCATGGCCGGTGCTGAATCGCCTCGGAGTGCCTATCACAGAGGATGTCCCGGCTTTTGTTGCCGGTCTTTTTGCCACTCATCCCGAGGGCGATTCGGAAACTGTCAAGAATTTTGGCGATACCTGCAAGCAGATTGAGCGGGCGCGAGGCGAGGAAGTATCGGAGCTCAGTGGCAATGCCGACAGCTCCAAGAAAAAGAATCTAACGCCGACCGAACGGCGATTTCAGTATCTGCTCGCGGCAGACAAGAGCGAAGTCCCGGAACGGGTCATGAGAATGGTGCTCATGGCAAAATCTCAGGGAGTGTCGGTCAATTACGAAAAGTTGTTGCATGATCTGAAGTATTGGGGTGAGCGGACTAAAACCGAGTGGGCCGCCTCATTCTGGACACCGGGAAACGAGCCTGTTGACGGGGAGGCCGTATGAACTGGCTGGCGCGATTGGATGTGGAGGCGGAAACTGCCCGCGCTGAGGGGATCTTCGACAGTTACGCCTGGCACAAGAAGCTCTGGGACTGTTTCCCGAATGCCCCTGATGCGCAGCGGGATTTTCTGACCAGGATTGATCCGTTGGAGGGAGCGTTCAGGTTGTGGGTCTTGTCCGGGACAAAACCGGTTTGTCCCCGGTGGTGCTCCACTGACGGCTTTGATCTCAAACAGATTGCCGAAACGTTTCTGTCACATCGGTTTTATGCCTTCGACGTGCGGGCGAATCCGGTAAGGGCGCTTGTACAGCGGGATGAAAGTGGTCAGCCGCTGCTGGGGGAAAACGGCAGGCGGAAACGCGGCAAGCGTGTGCCATTGGTTAAGTCGGACGAATTGCGGGCATGGCTTGTTCGTAAGGGAGAGGTCCGCTGTCGGGATAATGAGACCGGAGATGATGTGCCCGGAGGATTTCGTATCGTGGAAGAAAAGCCGCTTGAAATCAGCCCGATGGTGGAAAGTCATTTCCGCAAAAAGGGAGAGAGTGCATATCACGGCGGTGTCCAGTTTCGCGGGACTCTGGAAATCACCGATAGAGCACGATTTATAGAAACCTATCAGTCAGGCATCGGCAGCGCCAAGGGATTTGGTTTCGGCCTGCTGCTGCTTGCTCCAATCAACCTATAAGTGAATCAACATATACCAAGAGGAGATACGACCAATGAAACATCTGGAACTGCACATCATTCAATCCGTACCCGTTGCTTGTCTTAACCGTGACGATCTCAATTCCCCCAAGACCGCTATATTTGGCGGCGTCCAGCGGGCGCGAGTATCTAGTCAGTCGTGGAAGCGGGCGATCCGGGAGATGGCGAAGGAGATTGCTAATGAAGAAAAGTCAGACTTGTTTAGCGGTGATCGTACTCGCCGGATGGTTTACACGTTATCGACACGTCTCGTAGAAAGAGGAATCTTTTCAAAGGTTGCTACCGCAATCGCTGAACAGGTGGCGGATGTTATTGAAACCTTGGATTCAAAAGTTGACTCCGAAGGTTACAAGAAAATCAAGACCATTATGTTCTTCTCAAAAGCTGAATACGACGCGATTGCTGACGCAATAGCAACCTCTGATGAAGTTAAGAATTCTGTCGAAGCTCTGGAAAAGGCTGCTACCGACGGGAATGACAAGGACAAAGAGAAGGTTTTGAAAGCGATGGGGAAAATTTTGGAAAAAGGTGCAATTTCCAAAGTGATCAAGTCGGCGCAGTTGAAAGATGCGGCAGATATAGCGCTTTTCGGGAGAATGGTTGCCAATGACCCATCATTGAAGGTTGACGGCGCAGCTATGTTTGCGCACATCCTTTCAACGCACAAGGCTGATAACGAGATTGATTTTTTTGCCGCTGTAGATGATCTGAATAAAGATGAAGCTGGTGCGGGGATGACCAGCACGTTGGAGTTTAATTCTGCCACGTACTATCGATTTGCCGCTCTAAATCTTGATGAGCTGGCAAAAGACGACCACTTGGGAGATGTCGTGGAAGATGGGAAAACTGTACGTTCCACCGAGACTCGAAAGCAGGTTGTAAAGACATTCTTAAAGGCGACTATTCAAGCAATTCCAAGTGCACGAAAAACGACCATGAATGGTAACACGCTTCCGGTGTATGTGCTTGGTATTGTACGGGAGAAAGGACATCCTATCCAATTGGTCAATGCATTTGAAAGTCCTGTACGACCTTCAATGAAGGGGTTTGCGGTTGAATCGATAAATCGGATGAATCTTGAATATGCTGATCTTAAGGAAACTTGGGGAATTGATTCTGCTTTTGCTAAAGCTGTTGTGAAAAGTGGCCTGAAGGAACAGGTAAAAGAAAACCTTGGGAAGATAGAGACTTGTTCATTTGATGTACTGATAGACGGGATGGTGGCCCATGTCATCTGACAAATCCTTTCTGGCCCTGCGGCTGGAAGGGCCGCTCCAGTCGTGGGGATTCGACAGCCAATACAACCGCCGCAACACCGGTCTCATGCCGACCAAGAGCGCCATTGCCGGTATGTGCTGCGCCGCGCTCGGCCTGTCGCGCGGCAGTGCCGGTGAGCAGGAGTTTCTGGCCTCTTTTGTCAAGATGAGCATGACCGCAATCGCCATCCCCAGAAATGGTGTGAAAAAGGAATTGCCGGTCAGACGGTTGCAGGACTATCACACCGTTCAGAACACGAGGACTGCCGAGGGAAAAAACAAAGATTGCCACATCACCCATCGTCAGTATCTGACGGATGCTTCCTTTGGCGTTTTGCTTGAGGGTGATGCATCGTTGCTTAAGCAGGTTGCCGATGCCCTGGAAAATCCGGTGTGGGGCGTCTGGTTGGGACGAAAGACCTGTATCCCTACAGCCCCGGTCCTAGCCGGTTTACGGGATAGTCGTGAAGAAGCGTTGCGACTTCTCATCGGGGGAAGAGCGCTCGAAACCTTTACCAGGCAGGAGGAGGTGGAAAGCTTTGCCGATGGCCGGGATAGTCTCCCCGATATGCCGGTGTCGTTTGCCACGGAGCGGCGATCATTTTCACCGAGAAGGGTGCGAACGAGGCAGGCGGGGGAGATAGGTTGATGCTGGTGCGTCGGGTGTACGTTCACGGGATCATCGTTGTTACGGACCGTAGGGGCGAACCTTGTGTTCGCCATGAAACGATTGTCATTGAGAAGCCGGGCGATCACAAGGATCGCCCCTACGGGACATGTGACAATTCATTGGGGCGGATTGTCCAGGCCTTTAAGTCATTGACCACTGTCGAATATGCTCATGGCGTTACGGATCACAATTGGCCACCGTTCCCCGGCCGGCTGTGGCAGCGTAACTATTACGAGCGGGTCATCCGCGACGAGGCGGAACTCTCCGCCGTTCGGGACTACATTCATTCCAATCCTGCGAATTGGGCGGATGATGAGGAACATCCCGATCATGCGTGAATCGGCATCGGCCCGGCCAAGGCATTCGGTTGCGGGTTGTTGTCGTTGGCGCGGGGGTGAGAACCAGCCGGGCGCAGCAAGCGGCGCCCCTACAGCCTATTGGGCCATTTGCGGGATGTGTGGTAAACGCGAAGGATAATGATGGTTGAGCCGGTGACTCGATACGGAACGATAAAAGGAAGGCCGGGAATGACAAGCTCCCGCGTGTCTGGAACCCTGCCCGGCCGTCCCATGTCGGTGAACCCGGAAAGTGATTCGACAGCCGCGATGATCTTTAATACCGTTTCAGCAGCTGCGGTGGGGTTGTCCTGCGAGATGTACGCCTCAACGCTGTAGAGGTCACGACGCGCCCTACTTGTCCATTTGACGTGCAAGGCGGGTTTCCCATTCCAGCTTGATATCTTCGTGGGCGATCAGGTTGCCGGAATCAACCTCGTGAATGGCATCTTTGATTCCCTGGATTTGCCACTCTTCGACGGAGAGCATCTCCTCGACAGCGGCTGATACGAGAGATGATCTGCTCCGGTGGGTGGCTTTGGCGAGACGGTCCAGGCGGATTTTAACCGGCTCCGGCAGCTTGACGGTAACTGAAGCGCTTTTCATCGTCATCTCCTTTGGTGGTAAAACTATAACAGAAATGAACTGTCCAGGTACTAATTTCTTAGCGGGAGACAATTGTCATGACCGAACCGATCCTCCCTCCCTTGAAGCCGCTCCCGATCAAGGACCGCATCTCCGTGGTCTATGTGGAGCGTGGCAATCTGGATGTCATCGACGGCTCTTTTGTGGTCGTTGACAAAAACGGCGTCCGCACCCACATCCCCATCGGCTCGGTGGCCTGCCTGATGCTGGAGCCGGGGGCGCGGGTTTCCCACTCTGCCGTGGTGCTGGCGGCTCGGGTCGGGTGTCTGCTGGTCTGGATCGGGGAGGCCGGGGTGCGGCTCTATGCCGCCGGTCAGCCGGGCGGGGCACGGTCCGACCGGCTCCTCTACCAGGCAAAGCTGGCGCTTGACGATACCGCAAGGTTGAAGGTAGTGCGGAAGATGTATGCGCTCCGTTTCAGGGAAGAGCCGCCGGAACGGCGCAGCGTGGAGCAGTTGCGCGGTATCGAGGGGGTACGGGTGCGCAAGATGTACGAACTGCTGGCCCGGCAATACGGTGTCGAATGGAAACGCCGCAACTACGACCATACCGAATGGGAGAGCGGCGATATTCCCAACCGTTGTCTTTCCTCGGCTACCGCCTGCATTTACGGTATCTGCGAGGCGGCGATCCTTGCTGCCGGCTACGCTCCGGCGGTGGGGTTCATCCATACCGGCAAGCCCCAGTCGTTCGTCTACGACATTGCCGATATCTTCAAGTTCGAGACGGTGGTACCGGTGGCTTTCAAAATTGCGGCCAGGAAACCGGGCAATCCGGAGCGGGAAGTCAGGCTTGCCTGCCGGGATGCCTTTCGGCAAAGCAAGCTGCTGGACAAGATCATACCGACAATAGAAGAAGTGCTTGCCGCCGGAGGAGTGGAGAGGCTCGAGGCCCATGAGGAAGCAGTGGAGATAGCCATACCGAACAAGGAGGGGATTGGCGATGTTGGTCATCGTGGTTGAGAACGTGCCGCCTCGTCTGCGTGGGCGTCTTGGGTTGTGGTTGGTGGAGGTGCGGGCCGGGGTGTATGTGGGGGATGTCTCGCGGCGGGTGCGGGAGATGATCTGGGACAATCTGGAAAAGGGGATAGATGACGGTAATGCGGTCATGGCCTGGACGTCGAATAACGAGTCGGGGTTCGATTTTCTTACCTTGGGGCAAAACCGGAGGATTCCGGTTGAGATGGACGGGATAAAGCTGGTATCGTTCCTGCCGGAAAACGGCAAATGTGTGGATGATGACGTGCCGGTAAGCGGTACGAAATAAGGGTGAAAATTCGGTAGAATTTGGGACTTTGAAAATTGAATGAATTTTCAAAGAGATAGAAGAAGTCTGTTCCCCGCATCCGCGGGGATGAACCGAAGGAGGCCGTCGCAGAAAAGGACGAAAGCCCCTGTTCCCCGCATCCGCGGGGATGAACCGTCGAATACAAGAGCTACGTCAGCGGGGAAAACCTGTTCCCCGCATCCGCGGGGATGAACCGTTGGCGCGGTAAAGTAGCTACGTGGGCGGTCCCTGTTCCCCGCATCCGCGGGGATGAACCGTCGCCAGCTTGGAGGAGCGGAAAACCCCTACCCTGTTCCCCGCATCCGCGGGGATGAACCTTATCCACAGGCAATCCGGCCGGCTTAGAGCCTCTGTTCCCCGCATCCGCGGGGATGAACCGCAGCTTGGCATTCCGGTGGCGGCGGTCGATGCCTGTTCCCCGCATCCGCGGGGATGAACCGTCGTCGGACCTGATCGGCATTACGCCCGTGATCTGTTCCCCGCATCCGCGGGGATGAACCTTGCTTGCCCGCCCCGTTGTATCTCGCCACCGCCTGTTCCCCGCATCCGCGGGGATGAACCGACCCGTGGGGCGTGGCATGACTTTTTCTGGAACTGTTCCCCGCATCCGCGGGGATGAACCGTGGCCGAAGACAAGGATATACGTTTGAGTGGTCTGTTCCCCGCATCCGCGGGGATGAACCGTGTCAGCAGGGTTGACCGTTGATAGCCGCTCCCTGTTCCCCGCATCCGCGGGGATGAACCGTAGCCGGTCCGATCCCACTTGTCACGGTAGAGCTGTTCCCCGCATCCGCGGGGATGAACCGTAACTGGAATCGTTACTTCTTGGAAGTAATAACTGTTCCCCGCATCCGCGGGGATGAACCGTCGGCGCGGTAAAGTATGCCCGCGGGCGGTCCCTGTTCCCCGCATCCGCGGGGATGAACCGAAACATGTGCAAAATGCGAAGATTGAATTTAACTGTTCCCCGCATCCGCGGGGATGAACCGCATTATCAATTGGAGTATGCAGCCGATGAGATCTGTTCCCCGCATCCGCGGGGATGAACCGTGGTAACGGTGCTCCGCTGATGGAGAAGGCTGCTGTTCCCCGCATCCGCGGGGATGAACCGACACCAGCGAGATGCCGCATATCGAGTATCCGCTGTTCCCCGCATCCGCGGGGATGAACCGGTGTCAGCCTGTTTCTTGAGGAATTTATCAACCTGTTCCCCGCATCCGCGGGGATGAACCGGAGCATGTGAGTGTGCTGGACGGGCGTGGGAAACTGTTCCCCGTATCCGCGGGGATGAACCGATTACGGTATGGCGGACGAGCGATATTGAGGCCTGTTCCCCGCATCCGCGGGGATGAACCGGGCAGGGAACGCTTGCCGGTGCGAAAGAGCGACTGTTCCCCGCATCCGCGGGGATGAACCGGCGTTGAAGTCGTCCAGCCTTGCGCCGTTGATCTGTTCCCCGCATCTGTGGGGCAATTTGCCTGCAGGAGGCTGGTGGTTTGCCTCTCAATGATTGCAAATTCCACCTCCTTGGTCCACAATGCACCCCATGCTAGAACTCCAACTCACCGACAAACCTTCCGAAATCCGTCCTGCCCCTACCCGTGAACGCCTTGCCAGGATGCTCGTCATCTCCCTTGCCGTGCACCTGGCAGTCTTTTCTGTTGTACTTCTGGCCCCGCAAGGGGGCGGCGATGGCCGTACCGTGGCCTTTGTCGATCTGACCATGCCGGAAGCCACCCCCGGGGCCGCTCCCACTGCTCCGCCACAACCGGTGCCGACGCCGCAGCCCTTGGCTGAACTCGGAGAGAAACCTGCGCCGGATGCCGACGAGCCTTCGGCCAAGAAGGCGGAAGCGGTCACCGAGCCGGCAAAGGCACAGCCTGTTGCCACCGGTGGTACCTCAATCAGCCTTGGGATCGGGAGGGGATACTTCGGGAGTCTTGGAGAGGGTGAAACCCTTCGGGATGAGATCCGCGAATACTACTTCGAGATGGTGAAGCAGATCAACGACAGGTGGTGGCAGCGCCCGGAAGCCGACGACAGCAGGGTGGGGATGGTGATGGTGATGATCGTAGTGGCCCGTGATGGCAAGGTGGTCAACTGCCAGCTGATGCGCGGCTCCGGCAGGCAGCAGTATGATCAGGCGGTGCTGGCCGCGGTTCAGGCGTCATCGCCCCTGCCCCCGCTGCCGGCCGCGTTCGCCGGTGATTTTTTCCAGGCACCTTTGCGGGTAATACCGCCTCTGAGCCTGATGCGTATTGGCGAAGGATTAAAAGGGGTGGGATTCAGGTAAGATCGTCGTCGAGATCGTCGAGAGAGAGGGTGACGTACCCTTCATTGCCTCTGGTCCCGCCCAGTGCGGCAAGCTTTTGCGCGGTTTGCCGGAAGCGGCTGTTGACGACGGCAATCTCTTTGAAGAGAGTCACGGCCTCATCACTGTTGCCGCTCCCTTCATACAGCAGGGCAAGTTCGTATTTGAGGGTGAGCAGTTCGTCGCGGCTCAGTCCCCGGATTCCCATGCCGGTTTTGAGCACGGCCATGGCCTTGTCGGTATCGCCCTTTTCCCGGTAACAGAGACCCTGCAGGACCAGTGAATCCACCTTGCGCTCCGTCGACTTGGAGGCCACCCTGAACTCGGCGATTGCCTCGTCGAAAAGCCCCATCTCCTTGAAAGCGATCCCCAGGTTGTAATGGGATTCAGCGTCATCCTGTCCCAACTGTTCGTCCACGCCCCGCCTGATGGCCGAGATCTCACCCTCGGCTTCGGCCGACTCTCCGAAATCGAACGATAGATCTTCGAGTTCGCCTGCCAGCGCTTCGCCAAGATCAGCTGCGAAATCTTCCTCTGCCCGTGGTACGTCCCGTTGCAATTGGAGCTGGGCTTCCGACTCATCCCATGGGGCATCGTCGGGTAGTTCGCCAAGTTCAACCTCTACTTCTACCAGGGTGTCTGCGGAGCCCAGCAACGGCGCTTCGGCTTCGCCGGACGTTTCCAACCACTCAGTTGGCTGCTGTTCCTGATCTGCCGAAAGCGACGGTTCTTCTCCGGCGAGGGGGGACAGGTCGAGTTCGACCTCCCAATCGGCAGCGGGTGTCTCTTCGGATGCTGCTACCGGTTCCGCCAGGACCTCGGGTTCCGTGGGACAAAGGGGTTCCGATTCTGTGAAGCCAGCGGAAGGCCCGCCGGTCGCCGCTGCGAGCTCCTCCCTTTCCGCTGCACGTTGTCTGGTGCTTTCCGCCAGATCGGGAAATCCACATGCCTCCACTGCCCGGGTGAATTCGGCAAGGAGTGCGGGGTCGGATGGTATCTTGGCAAAAAGCGCTTCTACCAAGCCGGCAAGAGCTTCAGTCGCTTCCGCTGCACGCAACGTCGGGCCATGTTCTGCCAACAGAGCGCAGGCGCTTTCCCAGGAGCCGTCATCGATGGCGGCCCGGATCAGCCGTTCGCGCGGGGCCGGCAAGGACGGCAGGGCGTCGATGCATTCACGGCAGGACTGCAGATAGGGCGTTCGGTCACTTCCTTGGCCAAGGATCTCCAGGAGAAGGAGCCACGCCTCCTGGTTGCCCGGTTCGCGGGCAAGGAGATCCCGGAGGATGGCTGCCCCGCCCCGGTCATCTCCTGCTTCCCGTTGGCGTCCGGCAACGTTCAACAGGAGGTCAGGCTGGTTCGGGAAAAGGGTGCGGGCCCGCTCCCGCACCGAGCCGAGGGCCACCGTATCGTTTCGCTTGCACAGCGTAAGGGCCAGGGTCGAGAAATTTTCATACGCCACCTCGGATTTCCCGGCCCGGAAGGCAGCCTCGCAATACTTGAGCAGAATCTGTGGATTTCGGGGGTCGACGACCAGCATCGCCTCCAGCACACCGAGGGCTCTGCCGGCTTCGCCGGCCTTCTCGAAAAGCTTCAGGGCCGAGGCATATTCGGCAATGGCATTGCCGGTCAGCCCCTGTTTTTCGTTCAGTGAGCCGAGGTTGAGGGCTATGTCGGGATTGTCGGGGGTGAGTTTCTGAATCTGCTTGTAGACGGCAATGGCCTTCAGGTAGTGGGCACCGTTGGCATAATTCCTGGCAACGGTCGTGTATTCTTCGATAGCCTGCTCTTTCCGATTGGAGCGGATCAGAAGGTCGGCAATGCGCTGCCGGATGCCAAGATTGGCCGGTTCGAGCGAGAGGAGCTGTTCATACTCCTTGATAGCCCGGTCGAACTGTCCCTTGGCGATAAATCTTTGAGCGCTCTCCTGGAGTTTGTCTTTTTGGGTCACGGACAGGCTCGTACGGAGGGGGATTTGATATGCCGGAATCCCCGAACTGGTTGGGAATGATTTGCGTGTGTAACGTAATGGAAAGACGGCAGGCTGTCAAGGGATTCGGGTCGGTTCCCCGTCCTCCAGGAACTCCCGTGAATACGCGACGTAGTTGCCGGCCGAGCGCTCCAGCCAGGCCCGTTCATCCGGATTCAGGTCCCGCTTGTATTGAGCCGGTGCCCCGACCCAGAGGGTGTGCGGAGGAATGACCGTCCCCTCGGTTACCAGTGCCCGTGCCCCCACCAGTGCCCCGGTGCCGACGACTACCTTGTCCATGACGATGGCCTGCATGCCGATAAAGGCGCCGTCCTCGATGGTGCAGCCGTGCAGGGTGACACTGTGGCCAACGGTTACGTTGTTGCCGATGACGAGGGGCGCCCCCGGATCGTCGGCATGTTTCCGGTGGGTCACGTGCAGCATGGTCAGGTCCTGGATGTTGGTCCTGCTGCCGATTCTGATATGATTGACATCCCCCCGGACCACGACGTTATACCAGATGCTGCTTTCGGGGCCGATGGTGACGTCGCCGATGATGACGGCCGTTTCGGCAATGAATGCGGTCGGGTCGATGGCTGGCGCGATACCCTTGAATCGCTTGATCATGGGGTTCTCCTTCGACGTGAATGGTGGTAACAGCCACCATTAATCACACTCCTCGTTACTCTGCAACCCCTTTTTTCGTCTGCCGATCTGTCGGCAGAGCTGTCGCAGGCGTGATGCTTCCCGGCGGTTTAACCGGCGGCCCTGGAAGACGATGGCGCCGTAGCGCTCCACCAGTTCGCACAGGGCCGGGTCGTTGAACTCTCCGGCTAGGGCATGGAGCCCGGTGTCCGGGGTCGGGACGATACCGTAGACCCGCCGGACCCGGGCTAGGACCTTGCGCACCAGGCGTTCCTCGCGGCTGGTCCGGTACTGCCTCGTGAGAAACGGCATCAGGAGCAGTGTCGCTCCTGACAAAAGCACCGGCCAGATCCATCTGCCCGGACCGGTGAGACGAAGGCCACGCGACATGGTGACCAGACGGTTGGCCGTGGAGAATTGCCGCTCCAGGTCGTAGTTGATGACCGTCACGTTCCAGTAGTAGCTGCCGGTGTCCAGGATCAGGGCGATCCGTTTCAGGAACCCCGGGGGAGGAGCGATCCGTGCCTGGGTGAAGTTGACCGCCCAGCGGCTCGGGTCAACGGTCACCCAGCCGCGTCCCTCGATGAACAGCTCCACCCAGACGTGCGCCCGGTCCTCGGTTACCACGTAGTATTGGCCGAGGTCGTTGTAGGTGCCTCCCAGATAACCGCCCACCAGCCGGGCCGGTACCCCTGCCTGCCGCAGGAGCAGGGCGCAGGAGGTGGCAAAGAACTCGCAGTGCCCCGTTCGCTTTTCAAAGAGGAAGAGATCCAGGGCAGTCGGCCCGGTGGGGAGTCCGGTGGTGCCGTAGCTGATCTTTTGCTGCCTGAAGAACTGCTCCACCAGTGCCAGGGCGTGCTCGTCCCCGGTTGCCTCACGAGCGATCCGCCTGCCGGTTTCTTTGAGCCGTGGGGGCAGGGCAGGGGGGAGCTGGCGATAGAACGTCCGGTCGATGCCCCGGGGCACCGCAACCGCATCCAGCAGGACCGACGTGACGCTGTAGCGGAGTGTTCCCCGGCCGGCTGCGGCGGGGCGGAAGACCAGGTCCGGCGAGGCCTGCACCCGCATGCCGGTCAGTTGCCGTGGGATATTCAGGGTCGGCAGGACCGGGGAGCGTATCCCTTCGAGGTAGATCTCCTGGGTAATGCTTCCCGGTGCCGGGATGGCCGGCATTTCCGGTGGCGGGGACTTGCGTACCCAGGCGGTGCCGTCGAAGCTGTTCAGTACGATGCCGCGCCAGTAGAGCCGTTCGGGGTCCTGTGCCGGCATGGCGGCCCGGAAGGCGACTACCCGGTTTTCGGCGATGGTGGCGCTCGAACCGGGGGCGATATGCTCGCTGAGCCCCGTGGTCGCTCCGGCTGATGCGCCGGCCAGGGCGTTCCAGAGCGGGAACTGGGTCCTGGGGAGGATGAGGAAGAACAGGGCCATGAGCGGTGCCGTGGCCAGGGGCAGTACCAGGGCCGAGGCAATGAGGGTGCGGAGCTGACCGGGGCCGAACGCGGTATCGGATGCCGTGTCGGCCACGGTCAGGAACACCAGGGAGACGGCTGCCAGGATCAGCTGGAGCACCAGGCAGACCAGGAATGTGGCATCGAGGCTGAAGAGGGAGGAGGCGGCCAGACAGAAGATGGCCAGGGCAATGATCTGCAGATGGTGCCGCGCCGATCGCGGGGTGGCCAGGCGTACGGCCAGGAGCAGTGCCAGCAGGTTGGCGGCCGGTGCCACCAGGTTGGTCGGGCTCACCCTGATTGCATAGAGGAAAAAGATGATGATGGCGAGCGGGGTTGCCATGCGGCCGGGAATGGGCTTTCCCCATCGGTGCGCATAGAGTCCCCAGACAAGGGCGAAGGGGACGAGAACCATGGGCAGGCGATCGAGCCACGGCGCGAGCGGGATGAAGCCCAGGAGGGCGACACCGGCAATCAGGAACTGGAGGATGGTCTCAATCCGTACCATAGAGCGCCAGCTCCCGTAGTAGCCGTAAACGATGGGCCTGGTCCGCTGCCGGTGGGATCACCCTGTGGGGCAGCGTCAGGCCGATGGGGCGGTGTGCCCGTATCAGTCGATTCACCAGGTAGACGGCTCGGCCGAGGATCTCCTCCCTGGTTTCGACCGGGAGTTGTTTCAGATCGAGCGTGAGCGGATCGGCGCCGGTGGCGGCGAATTCCTTCACCTTCAGGCTCCCGTGACGGGCGGAAAGGCGCCAGTGGATCAGCTTGAGCGGTTCCCGGCCGCTGTAGTCGCCGATCCGCTCAAGGTCGCCGTTTGAGCCGCGGCTGGCGGTCCGGTGCTCGCCGCGGTACCCCTGTTCGTCGCCGCTGCTCGGGAGTGGGTACTTGATTGGTGCGGGAAAGACCAGGTACGGGGTCATGAGTGGGACCGGCCGGGAACGGACAAAGAAGCCGACCGGGAAGCGAGAAGCCAACTGCAGGTGGTCGATGCTCCCCTTGCCGCGTGCCGGAAAGACGAGCGGGATGGCGAGCCGGGACGTAGCGTGCCGGGGAAGGGCCAGCAGGGTCCCGGTGCCGGACATGACCGATACCCTGAGGATAAACGAGGGGAGGAGCAGGCGTCGGCTGGTCAGGTCCAGGGTGGCGGTACAGGGGGTGGCGCAATAGATCTCCCGGGGGAGCGTGAGGCGTGCCTCGATGCCGCGGATGTTCAGCCATCCCAGAACGCCGCTGGTGGCCATGAAGCCGAGCATGGCGGAGACGATCAGAAAGAGGAGGTTGTTGCCGGTATTGACGGCGGCAAACCCCAGCAGTAAGGTCATTGCGACGAAAAAACCGCCCGCACGGGTTATGGCTATGACCGGGGAACCGGTATGGTGGCGACGATTGCGCGTAGTAACTGCTCCTTGTCAGGGTTTTCCAGCTCTCCCCCGAGTACCAGGCGGTGGGCCGAAACCGGCACCACCATCTCCTGCACGTCTTCCGGGATGACGAACTCCCTTCCCGCCAGGTAGGCCCGGACCTTGGCCGCTTCGGCCAGGTTGATGGCGCCGCGGGTGGAGATGCCGGTCTGCACCTGCGGGTGCTCGCGGGTGGCGGCAACGACACGGTAAATGTAGTCTACCACGGTTGGGGCAATGGTGATGCCGGCCACGGCTGCCCGGGCTGCCAGGATCTCGGCGGCCGTGACCATGGTGGGGATGTGGCGCAGGGTTTCCCTGATGCTGCCGGATTGAATGATCTCCTTTTCCACGTCCGGCGGGGGGTACCCCATGCCGGTTCTCACCAGGAACCGGTCCATCTGGGATTCGGGCAGCGGATAGGTGCCGACCTGTTCGGTCGGATTCTGGGTGGCAATGACCAGGAACGGTTCGGGCAGGGGGTAGGTGGTCCCTTCCACGGTTACCTGCCGTTCCTCCATCGCCTCCAGGAGGGCACTCTGGGTCTTGGGCATGGCCCGGTTCACCTCGTCGATCAAAAGGATATGGCTGAAGATCGGACCTCTGACAAAGGTGAACGCGCTGGTTTCCCGGTTGAACACCGACAGGCCGGTGATATCGGAGGGGAGGAGGTCGCTGGTGCACTGAATCCTGCCAAAGGTGAGCCCCAGGGCGTTGGCCAGGGCCAGAGCCATGGTGGTCTTGCCGAGGCCGGGGATATCTTCCAACAGGATATGACCGCCGCTCAGGAGTGCCACCATGGCGAGGCGCAAGGGCCGCTCCTTGCCATGGAGGTGCTTCCGGGTCAGCTGCTGAATGGCCTGCAGGAGTTCATGTCGTCCGGAGAGGGGCATTGGTACCTCGTTTACGCTTCCGTCTTGAAGCGGGCAAGCTTCTGCCGGAGTAATTCGGCTTCGGCGTCGAGCCGTTCCATGGTCGAATCCGGATCTGTGGTATCGGTGATGGCGGCAATGGAGCTCGATATCTGCTGCGTGGCGGCCGATGCGATCAGGGCAACAACTTTGTGATGACTGCCGGTCACGTTCCTTACCCCAGTGAGGTGATTAAACATTTTAAACATACCCGAGACCTTGCCGGATCGCAAGTAACGGGCGTTGCAGATCAGGTCATAGGCGTTATAGTAAATCGGTCGATCCGCGTGTGGATTCTAAAGTTTGAAAGGGGGATGGTCGACAGGTGAATAGACGGTCTCGGCAATGTGTGATGAGCGTTAATGGAATATTCCGGAGGGGATATGGGCAAGAGGATTGGCATACTGACGGGCGGGGGGGATTGCCCCGGTCTCAATGCCGTCATCAGGGCGGTGGTCAAGGGGGCGACCATCCGTTACGGCTGGGAGGTGGTCGGGATCGAGGACGGTTTTGACGGTCTGCTCAGTCCTGCCGAAAAGTGTCGTCCCCTTTGTCCGGAAACGGTCAGGGGAATCCTCCCCCGGGGGGGGACGATTCTCGGTTCCACGAACCGGGGTAACCCCTTTTCCCACCCGGTGGAACGGAATGGCAGGACAGAGGTGGTGGACATCTCCGACCGGGTGGTGGAAAATATCCGTTTGCTGGGTATCGACGCCCTGGTAGTGGTTGGCGGCGACGGCTCACTCAATATCGGCCTGCAACTGGCCAGGAAAGGGGTGAAGATAGTCGCCGTTCCCAAGACAATCGATAACGATCTGATGGAGACCGACGTTACCTTCGGCTACAATACCGCCCTGGAGACGGCAACGGATGCCCTGGACAAGCTCCATTCCACGGCGGAAAGCCATCATCGGGTAATGATTCTGGAGGTGATGGGACGCTATGCCGGTTGGATTGCGCTGGAGTCCGGGATTTCCGGTGGCGCGGATGTCATTTTGATTCCCGAGATACCGTTCCGTATACCTGACATCTGCCGCTCAATTGATGAACGACGACAGCGGGGGAGCCGTTTCAGCATTGTGGTGGCTGCGGAAGGGGCGTATCCGAAAAAGGGGTCGCGGGTAGTGAAGGTCCCCGGCAGAGAAGGGGGAGCGGTGGAACGCCTCGGCGGAATCGGCGATTACGTGGCCCGAGAGATCGCTTCCTGCCTGGAGATGGATACCAGGGTGACAGTTTTGGGCCACCTGCAGCGGGGGGGCTCACCCTCGACCTTTGATCGTTGTCTCGGCAGCATGTTCGGCGTCAAGGCCGTCGAACTGATCGCTCAAGGTGACTTCGGCCAAATGGCCTGTCTCAAAGGGCGGGAAATCCGCTCGGTTGCCATTGAAAAGGCTGTCCGCCGGCTCAAGCTGGTCAATCCGCACGGGCAGATGGTGCGCTACGCCGAGCAGTTGGGGATCATGTTGGGGCGTTAGTGGTACTGATTTTTGATGCGGGTCGGAATTGTAACCGGCTGATTGACAAGATCTACCGGCTGACATAGAGTACATCAATTGGGTTTTTTTCATAACCGGCCAGATGGCCGGGTGTGAGGCGGCAGAGACGCTGGCAGCCGTTCAAAAAAGCGGAGGGTGTTCCTTTGAAGAGCGATTCGGTTAGTGTAAATCATAAGTTCCTCTATGCCATCCTGGGGATCGTCCTTGGAGTCGGCGCGCCGGTGGCATGGACGGTAATCCGTTTGATCTTCTTCTATGATTCGTCCCTGCCTATTTATGGGCAGATTATTTCCGATTTTACGAAGAACGCTTACAACGTTGTCCTGTATAGCTACATGGGGGTCGGGACCGCTGTCGTGATGGGGGTCTTGGGGTATTTTATCGGTAAGGCGAGCGACGAACTGACGATCAGGGCCAGCGAGCTGGACACTCTTCACCGCGAGGTCGCGACCCAGAAGGAACTGTTCGAAAACCGCTACCGGGTGCTCGACAATAACATTAAAAACTTTCACCTGATCAGCAGCAAGATCCAGAAATCGGTTGACCTTGACGAGGTGCTGTATCTCTGCGCCGAGGGACTGCATGACGTCCTTGGCTATGAACGGGTGAATATCTTCATGGCGGACAAGGAGCGGTCATCACTCTCCTTTGTCACGGCCACCGGGAGTGATGACTTCGACATCCGGGGGGTGAGCATCCCGCTGGATGCACGCAGCGGCGTGCTTTTCAAGTGCTTCCAGGACAAACGAATCTATCTGGTGGACGATATAGCGACAATGTCGGAAGAGTTTCAGATGCAGCCTCCATGCCGTGACATAGCGCCGCTTCGCTCGTCGAGTTTTGTCGTCTGTCCAATAGTCGTGAAAGGGGAGTCGGTTGGTATCTTCGGCATAGACAACAAGTTCAGCCATCGCCGTTTGAATGACACCGACGTTGACACAATCAAGCTTTTTGCCGATCAGGTGGCTTCGGCCATCAATAAGATCAACCTCCTCATGGCCATCGACACCCTTATTCGTGAACTGGACCGCTCTTTTTCGGAAATCCTCAAGACCCAGCCCGACTGCATCCGCCATATCTTCAACATGAAAGCTGCGGTCGATTCGGTTAACGAGAATTCGTCCCATATAGCAGAGGCTGCAGAGGGAGTCATGCGTTCGGTTGAGGAGACCAGCACCGCGACCGGAGAAATCTACCAGGCCATCGAGCAGGTGACCCATAATCTCGATGGCCTGACGGAAACGTCATACAAGGCTGCGGCAGCCATGGAGGAGATCAACGCATCTCTCAAGAATGTCGAGCAGAATACAGCTGTTTCCCATCATCTCTCCCGCCAGGTCAAGGAGCGGGCAGACGAAGGGCGGAGGGTCGTTGATGAGACGGTAAAGGCCCTGGCCGATATACAGCATGCCGTCGACCTCTCCTATAACGGGATCAAGCGGCTGAGCGAAAACAGCAGCCGGATCGAGAGCATAGTCAACGTCATCAACGATATTACCAAGCGGACCAACCTCCTGGCACTGAATGCGTCCATAATTGCTGCCCAGGCCGGTGAGTACGGCAAGAGCTTCGGTGTCGTGGCGGATGAAATCCGCAACCTCTCCCTCCAAACCGGCCTGTCGACCGGTGAAATCACCGACATCATCGACGAGATCATGACCGAATCCAAGAATGCCTCCAGTAACATCACACTGACCAAGGATCTGGTACAAAAAGGGGTTCATCACGGCAGCGAAACCGGAGCAGCCCTGCAGGCCATCATCGACAGTGCCTCAGAGGCGATGGAGATGACCGAAGAGATCAAGATGGCAACCGAGGAGCAGGCGACGAGCGTGCAGTTGGTCACCCAGTCCATGGAAGACGTGAGTTCCATGACCTCGCAACTGTTCAACGTCTCCAAGGAACAGGCGAACTCCGCCAGAAACATCGCCCTGGCCGTGGATAACATCAAGTTGATGGTTCAGGGGGTGGTGGCTGCCACTGCCCGCCAGGTGGAAAGTGGTACCGAGAGCAAGCGGACCGTGGACGCGGTGGGGGGCGTGGTGGATAATATCTTTACCAGCCTGGAGAAGCGCCAGCAGGAAGGGGCCACGGTGGTGAAGGAACTGGAGATGATCCGGAAGGTTTCCGTGTAGAATAAAAGTGTAGACAACCGTTGTTTTATCGTGATAGTTAATGTCCATCGCGTGACAGGGCCTGCTACGTAAGAGTGGAGCCACAACTGCACGGATGGACATACACTACATACCGCCTGGATTTCGTGATGAAGCCGGGACGGAAAAGTCACCACGACAACTTCGCGGGTTACCCGTGTCAGGTCATAAGGCGTCTTTCCGTTCGGGAAGGCGCCTATACCATTTTGGGGAGCAGGTAACGTGAATAAACGAACGACGGTTCTTGATATTCAGAAGATGAAGGCGGACGGCGAGAAGATCTCCGTCCTCACCTGCTATGACTACCCAACGGCCCGGATCATGGATCACTGCGGCATCGACGTGATGCTGATCGGTGATTCATTGGGCGTCGTAGTATCGGGTTACGAGAATACCCTGCCGGTCACCATGGAGGAGATGATCTACCATACGCGGGCCGTGGTACGGGCTGAACCGAAGGCCCTGGTGGTTGCCGATATGCCGTTTCTTTCCTATCAGACCGACCTGCGCGAGGCCCGCATCAATGCCGGTCGCCTGATCAAGGACGGCGGGGCCGCAGCGGTCAAGATCGAGGGGGGCGCCAATATGGCCGAGACCATCCGGGCCATCGTGGCCATGGATATTCCGGTCATGGCCCACATCGGACTTACCCCGCAGTCGATTCACCGGATGGGCGGCTATCGGGTCCAGGGTAAAAAAGAGGAGCAGGCCAGCCGGCTCCTGGAGGATGCCGTGGCGGTTCAGGAGGCCGGTGCCTTTGCCGTGGTTCTGGAGGGGATACCCCAGAAACTCGGCCAGCGCATCACCAACGAGCTCACCATCCCCACCATCGGCATCGGTGCCGGTCCCCACTGTGACGGCCAGGTGCTGGTCATCCACGATATTCTGGGGCTCTGCGAGAAATATTCCCCCAAGTTCGTCAAACGGTACGCCGATGCCCAGGCCCTGATAGCCGGCGCGGTTCAGAACTACATCGCCGAGGTGAAGGGTGGGACGTTCCCCGGCGAAGAACATTCATTCAACTGAGAAACCTGAGTTATGCAGATCATCGAATCAGTCGGTCAGATGCAGGAGATGGCCCTGGCGGTACGGCGGGCAGGAGAAGAGATCGCCCTGGTGCCGACCATGGGGTATCTCCATGATGGCCATGCCTCCCTGATGCGGGCCGGGCGGGGCAAGGGAGAACTGCTGGTTGCCAGCATCTTCGTCAACCCGACCCAGTTCGGTCGCGGCGAGGATCTTTCCACCTATCCCCGGGACCTGGCGCGTGACACCAGGATCGCCGAGGCCGCCGGAGTGGACCTCCTCTTTCTCCCTTCGGCCGAGGATATCTACCCGCCGGGATTCCAGACCTACGTGAACGTGGAAGAGATCAGTCTTCCCCTCTGTGGCGCCAGCCGGCCCGGACATTTTCGGGGAGTGACCACCGTGGTCTGCAAGCTGTTCAACATCGTCCAGCCGACGGTCGCGTTTTTCGGCAAAAAGGATTTCCAGCAACTGGCGGTGATCAGGCAGATGGTCATCGATCTGAACATGCCGGTGACAATTGTCGGGATGCCGATTATCCGGGAGCCGGACGGTCTGGCAATGAGTTCCCGGAACGCCTACCTCTCACCCGACGAGCGGCTAAAGGCCCTCTGCCTCAGCAGGGGGCTGGGCGCGGTCCGCACGGCCTATCGGGCCGGCGAAAGGAACGTGGCCACGTTGCGGCAACTGGTCATCGCAGCCATTGAGGCCGAGCAGACCCCGGTGATCGATTATGTGGAATTTCGCCATGGGACAACCCTGCAGGAGGTCGCCATTGCCGATGATCAGACCCTGCTGGCCCTGGCGGTGAAGATAGGAACCACCAGACTGATCGACAACTGCGTGCTTGGCGAGGATGACTGATTTTTCAGAAAGGTTCGTCCCCGAGATCCGTGCTTTCTTACGTATACGTCCGCCAGTCGGTCACTCGACGACCACTAACCCGAAGGTTAAACGACCATGCCAAAAAATCGTGACGTAGCCCGCGCCAATCTGGAAAACCTTTACCGGATCTTTACCGTGCCGGAAGCGCCCGACTCGACCCTCGGCGCTATCGACCAGGCGATTACCGGCGATGTCACCGGCTTTTTGCAGACCCATATCGTTGCCATTGAACGCAACCTCGAAGAGATCGAAGCAGATTTCTCCTCCTTCACCATCCCTGAAGAACCGACCTACGTCTCCGAATATACCGAATTCGTCAAGGAGAACCTCGTCGCCCAGTCGGTCCATACCGCTGCCCCCGGCTTTGTCGGTCACATGACCTCGGCGCTCCCCTACTTCATGCTTCCCATGGCGCGCCTCATGACCGCTCTCAACCAGAATGTGGTCAAGGTGGAGACCTCCAAGGCCTTTACGCCGATGGAGCGGCAGGTTCTTGCCATGCTCCATCACCTGGTCTATCGCCGCGACGACGACTTCTATCCCCCATGGATTCACAACAGCCAGCATGCCCTGGGGGCCTTCTGCTCCGGCGGCACCATCGCCAATACCACGGCGCTGTGGGTGGCGCGAAACCGCCTCTTCGCGCCGGATGGCGCTTTCCGTGGCATTGCCCAGGAGGGGTTGGCCAGTGCTCTGAAACATCGCGGAGCTGACGGGATTGCCTTCCTCGTCTCCGAGCGCGGACACTATTCTTTCGGCAAGGTCGCCGACCTCCTCGGTCTCGGCCGGGACAACCTGCTCAAGGTGAAGACCGATGCACATAACCGCATCGATATGAAGCTCTTGAGAGAAGAATGCCGGCGCTTGCAGGACCGGAACATTCTCCCGCTGGCACTGGTCGGCATCGCCGGGACGACCGAAACCGGCAACGTCGACCCGCTGGAGGCGATGGCCGATTTCGCCCAGGAGCTCGGCTGCCATTTTCATGTCGATGCTGCCTGGGGAGGGCCGACCCTCTTTTCCGACCGTTACCGTTCCCTGCTCGCCGGTATCGAGCGGGCCGATTCGGTTACCATCGATGGGCACAAGCAGCTGTATGTGCCGATGGGGGCGGGGATGGTCGTCTTTAAAGATCCCACCGCCCTGTCGGCGATTGAACATCACGCCAATTATATTCTCCGTCTTGGTTCCAAGGACCTCGGCAGCCATACCCTTGAAGGGTCGCGACCGGGGATGTCAATGCTGGTTCATGCCGGGTTTTCGATCATCGGTCGCAAAGGGTATGAGCTCCTCATCGATATGGGGATCGAGCGGGCGCGAACCTTTGCCGACATGATCCGGCAACATCCCGATTTCGAACTGACCAGCGAACCGGAGCTGAATATCCTCACCTACCGCTACTGTCCGCTCAAAGTGCAGCAGTCCTTGGCCGGAGCAACTGCTGCGCAGCGCGCCGACATCAATGCTCTCCTTGACCAGGTCAGCCAGCTCTTGCAGAAATATCAGCGGGAAGCGGGGAAATCCTTTGTCTCCCGGACGAGGCTGGCTATGGCGCACTATGGTGAGGAACTCACCGTTCTGCGCGTCGTGCTGGCCAACCCGCTGACGACCAATGAGATTTTGGCGGCGGTCCTGGCTGAACAGTGCGAGATCGTGCAACAGCCGGAGATACAAACCTTGCTGCAGCAGGTTGAGGAACTCTGTGCCGGAATAGAGGAAGCTGTCCCTTGTCGACCAGCAGCGTCTGCGTAAGCTCTTGCCTACGTCCCTTCGGACCCAAAAGGCCTAAAGGACAGAATGCCGGTAGCCGGGGAATTTATTCCCCGGTCATCTTGGCAAAATGCCACGCTCGTCACGTACGTGACGCAGAGATATATTTGCAACAGATCCGGGGGATGAATCCCCCGGCTACCGGCGAGCGCCCCTAACGGGGCTTCAAAGCTGTGCAGCAATTTCCTGACCGGACAGCACTAATTCTTATGAAGGGCAAAGGCCGTGCGGCTTTTGCCCTTTTCTTATTGCCTGCTACAATGGAGCGAGGTGCTGATTCGAAACCAGTGAACGAGGCCAACGATGCAGATTTTTGCCGCTTCCTGCCTTCTCTCTGTTGCCAGCCCCCCGATGACCGGGGGGGCAATGGTCGTGGAAAACGGCCGCATTGCCGCTGTCGGCCCCCTTGCCGAACTGCGCAGGACCTGGCCGGGGCCGGTGCGGGATTTCCCCGGCGGGGTCATCATGCCGGGGCTGGTGAATGCCCACACCCATCTGGAACTGACCCACTTCCCTGCCTGGAAGATCCGCAAAGGGCTGCACTACATGCCGCGGACCTATGCCGACTGGATCATGCAGGTCATCAAGATCCGGCGGGGGCTGACGGCAACCGAGCTCGCCCATTCGGTTGCCGAAGGGATTGCCAAGTGTCTGGAAACCGGCACCACGACCGTGGGGGAGATCCTCTCGGAACGCTCCCTGCTGCCCCACTACACGACATCTGCCCTGGGGGGGCGGATTTTCTTCGAGGCGCTCGGTATGGAGCCGGCACGCTGTGCCCGTCTGGCCGCCGATCTGTACGAGGCGTTGACGAGTTTCCCGTCTGGCCGTCTGCTGCCGGGGATTTCTCCCCACGCCCCCCATACTGTCGTGGGGCCGTTTTTCAGCCGCTTAGCCGCTATGGGGAAGGAGTTGGGCGTCCCCCTCATGACCCACCTGGCCGAATCCCAGGAAGAGCTCCGGTTCTTTCATGATACGACCGGTGACCTGGCCGAGCAGATCTACCCCTTTGCCGGTTGGGAGGACTATCTGCCTGCCCCCCGGCATACAACGCCAACAGCGTTCCTCGATGCCCTCGAACTGCTTGATGCCAACATGACGGCAGTGCACGCGGTGCAAATCACTCCGTCAGATGCGGATATCCTTGCCCGGCGCGGAGTTGCGGTAGTTCTCTGCCCGAGGAGCAACGAGCGCCTGGCTGTCGGTACGGCGCCGGCAGCCCTGTTGAAAAAGGCCGGGATTCCCCTGGCACTTGGCACCGACTCACTGGCCAGCAACGACTCTCTCTCCCTGTGGGATGAAATGCGCTTTCTTCTCGACCGGCAGCCGCTGTTTTCACCTGCCGAGGTCCTGGCCATGGCGACGCTTGGCGGCGCCCACGCACTGAGACTGGCGCATGAAGTCGGATCGATCGAGATCGGCAAGCGGGCCGACTTCCTGGTGGTGACCGCTCCCCCGGCCGTTACCGCCGATAGCCTCTACACCGGCATCATCGGCCAGAGTCAGCTCGAACATGTGTTCTGCGCCGGGGAGGAACTTTGAGCCATCAGTAAAACGGTTGCCATTTCTTTTGCCCCTCTGCTAGTATGCGCCCATGGGCGAAAAGCTGATCTGTACAAACAAAAAGGCCTTCCACGAATATTTCATCGAAGAACGGGCCGAGGCCGGCATTGTCCTGCAGGGGACCGAGGTCAAGTCGCTGCGCATGGGAAAGGCAAACCTCGGCGATGCCTTTGCCATGGTGCGGGACGGTGAGGCCTACCTGCACAACCTGCACATCTCTCCCTACGACTTCGGCAACCGGGAGAACCACGATCCCGACCGGATGCGCAAGCTTTTGCTGCACAAGAAGGAAATCATCCGCCTCTTCAGCCAAATTCGTGAGCAGGGGTACACCCTGATTCCGCTTCGCCTCTACTTCAAGGATGGCAAGGTCAAAGTCGAGCTGGGACTGGCGAAAGGTAAGAAACTCCACGACAAGCGGGAGGATCTGAAGAAGAAGGAGCAGAAGCGTGAGGTTGCCCAGGCCTTGAAGGAGCGACACCGGGGGTAGCACTTCGTCACGGGTGGCTCTTTGGCCCTTGTCTCCACGGGCAGCGCATGCTATAAAATCCCTCCAGACGATTTGCGGGCGTGCCGGAATTGGTAGACGGACCAGACTTAGGATCTGGCGTGTCACGCACGTGGGAGTTCGAGTCTCCCCGCCCGCACCAGTAGATAAATAAAGGCTTCACGGGTTTTCCGTGGGGCCTTTTTGTTGTTCTTGGGCACAAGTCAACCCACATTTCGCGCTTGCAAAAATCTGCGGTCGATAGATAATTGTCACTTTCGGAGGTTGCGAGTGGCCAGGCGAGGTAAAAAACCCGAAGATTACGGACAGCTCGCTCTTTTCGAAGAGAAAGAGCCTGACTGGCTGAAGCCGGTCAACCAACTGGGCTACTCCATTTCCACTCAGGAGGAGGGGGTAGGTGATGCTGATGCTGCCGATTTCATCCTCGACAGGCAGGGGAATGACCTGGGTCGGCTGACAGCTCCTGATGAAGATAGTGATGACCTGGTACAGTTTGCAGAGTGGTTAGCGAGAAAGAGCGTGAGCTGACTGGTTGCTCATCCCCAGGGTGAAATAGATGGTTGCCCCGCTGCCGGGAACTCCCTCGGCCCAAACCCGACCGTTGTGGCGTTTGATGATCTGTGCCACTGTGGCCAGACCGATGCCGTGGCCTTCGAACTCTTCTGCCGAGTGCAGCCTCTGGAAGGGGGCAAACAGCATGTCCACCTTGGCCATGTCGAAACCGGCGCCGTTATCACGAACGAAATAGGCTGGCTCTCCCTGGACGACGAGCGCGCCGAATTCAATGATGGCCTTCTCGTTCCGGCCCGTGTATTTCCAGGCATTGCCCAGCAGATTTGCCAGTACGACCCTCAGCAGGGCATAGTCACCATTGCAGCAGATACCATCCTGCAGCACGAAGGTGACCACCCGTTCGGGCATTTTCCGTTTCAAGTCTTCCGCAACCGCCTTGGCCAGATTGCTGAGGTCTATCTCGGAACATTCCAGATTCTGGCGGCCCAGCCGGGAAAATTCAAGCAGCGAGCGGATGAGCTTGTTCATCTGCTGTACTTCATCGGCAATCGTCTGCAGATATCCTGCCCCCTCCTGGTCCAGTCTGTCGCCATACCGTTCGCGCAGTAACTGATTATAGCCGTTGATCACCGTCAATGGTGTGCGCAGGTCGTGGGAAACGGTGTAGTTGAACGCCTCCAGCGCCCCGTTGAGGGCCTCCAGTTCCGCGGCCCGCTCGGCAAGGCGGACGTTCAGGGATTCGATCTCTTCCTCGGCCACCTTCCGCCGGGTGATGTCTTCCTTTTCGATAACGAAATTGGTGATGGCGCCCTGTTCGTCAGCTATCGAGGTGATTGCCACCGACTCCCAGTAGCGCTCCCCCCCCTTGGTGCGGTTCTGCAGCTCGCCCCGCCACTCCTTGCCACTGCAGATGGTCTTCCAGAGCTCTTCCGCAACGTCGGGAGCCACGTTGTCGGCAAGCAGCGACCGCAGATTCTTGCCAACGATATCACTGACGGCATAACCGGTTATCTCGGTAAACCGGGGAGTTACATACTCGACGGCGCCGTTACACGCGGTGATCATGACCATGCTCGGGCTTCTCTCCACGGCCCGTGACAATGTGCGGATGAATTTCTCCTGTTCCCTGACCTGCTGTTCAAGACGGATTCTGGCAAGGCATTGATCAATGCTGGCAAAGAGTTTGTGCCGGTTGATCGGTTTCAGAACGTAATGGGTGATTCCCGCTTCAATGGCATGCAGCAGATAGTGGGTATCGTTGTACGCTGTCAGGACGATGATGTGCGTTTCCTGATGCAGTTCCCTGATTGCCCCGGCCATGCTGAGTCCATCCATGAGCGGCATGTTGATGTCGGTGATGACCAGGTCCGGCCGGTGCTCCTGGTAGAGCTCCAGGCCGTTCTTGCCGTTTTCGGCACACAAGAGCCGGATTTCGGGCAGTTTGATGGTGAGCATCCTGCTCAGGATCTCCCTGGTCTCGGCTTCGTCTTCCACCAGGAGGATTGAGATGGGTACCGTAGTGGCGGATGATGGTTTCATGTCAGATCTCGATCCTGAATTCGGCGCCGTGGTCGATGTTACGTGCCCGGAGCGTGCCGTGCATATTGCTCTCAATAATGGTCTTTGACATGAAGAGGCCGACGCCGGTCCCCTTGTCAGGTCCCTTGGTGGTGAAATACGGATCAAAAATCCGGTCCATGATCTCCTCGGAGATGCCGCCGGCGTTGTCGGTAATGGTTATCACGGCCCTGCCGTGCTCCCGGAAGAGCGCTGCCTGAACCCGGGGGGTGACGACGTTCCGTTCGATGAAGGCATCCCTGGCGTTGAGCAGGATGTTGAGGAGCACTTGGGAAAACTCGTTCGGGAACCCCTCGATCATGAGCTCTTCACTAGTGACGATGTCACATTGTATCCCGAATTCCCGGAAGCTTCCCGTGAGAAGATTGAGGGTATTTGTCAACTCCGCGCTGACGGAGAAGAGCCGCTTTTCCTTGTCCGGCCGGAAGAAGTTCCTGAAGCCGTCGATGGTCTGGGACATGTGGTAGATCATCTGCATCGCCCGGTTGACGCTCTGTTCCAGATACTCCCCGCTGAACTCCCCGGCGGCATAGCTGATAGGGAGTTCCTGAATGAGCAGTCCCAGATTGTTGAGTGGCTGCAGCCACTGGTGGGCGATGTTCCCGATCATCTCTCCCAGGGCTGCCTGGCGGCCTTGCTGCATGAGCATCCGGTCCTTTTCCCGCAGCAGCTCCATTGCCCGCAGGCGTTCCTCGGTCTCCACGCGCAGTGCCTGCTCCGCCTTTTCCCGCTCTACAGCTTCTTCCATCAGGGCGTTGACCGTGCTGGCCAGCTCCGAGGTGCGCTCGGCAACCCGTTTTTCCAGCTCGTCATAGGCCTTTTGCAGCGACCGCTCGGCACGTCGCAGCTGGGTAATGTCATGGCCGACAGCAACGGCACCGATGACCTGCCCGTAGGTATCGCGCAGCGGCGCAGCGCTGAAGATGGCGACAAACTCCCGGCCGTCGGCGGCACGCTGGATCAGTTCCACGTCCTTGACCTCCGTACCGGTCAGGGCGGCCTTTTGCAGCGGCAGTTCATCTGCCGGGAACAAGCTGCCATCCGGCCGGTAGAGCTGGTAGTAATCGGCATGGTCGGCCACTGCCAGGTCAGCGTTGAGCGGGCGTTCGATCAGCCTCTGATAGGCCGGGTTGATATAGGTGACGCAGCCGCTGGCGTCGCAGATGGTTACCGGATCGAGCAGGTTGTTGACCGTGGTCTGCCAGCGGGACTTTTCCAGGGCAAGCTCCCGCAGCAGCGACTCTCTCTCCTGTTCGCCGATATGGCGCTCCATGGCAAGGGCTACCTGGTCGGCCACGGTTTTCATCAGTTCCAGTTCATTATCGGTAAAGCTGGTTTTGGAGCGGCTGCCAAAGGAGAGGGTTCCGATGACCCGCTGTTTGGAGACGAGGGGGTGGCACGCGTATGCCTGGATGCCAAAAGACCGTACCAACTCTGTTCGCGGGTCGTTCGATCCGGAGATGTTCTCGGTCACGATCCGGCAGCCGTCCCTGGCCACGCAACCACAGACCGCTGTCCCGATGTCGAGCCACCTGATACCGTCTGCCTCCGTCTCGGAGATCCCGGCGCAGGCATTCAGGTGAAGCCGGTTGGCATTCTCGTCAACAAGGAAATTGAAAAACAGCTGGCAGTCGAGAAACGCCATTACCTTTCGGCAGAGATTGTCGACTACGTCCTGGGGGGAGCCGGACGCAAGGAGCAGGTTTGCCGTTTCGACGATGAGTTTCAGCCGCTGGCTTGTTTCGCGCAGTGACTGTTCCGTATCTTTCAGTCGGCTGATGTCGAGGTTGATGCCGGCCCAGCAGAGAATCTCCCCCTGTTCGTCCCTGACCGGTACGCCGCGGGCGAGCACATGATGCCAGATCCCGTCGACTCCCCTGAAGCGGTGTTCGATGTCCCATGCCCCACCGCTGGCGACACACTCCTTCCATTTGGAGATGGTCTGCTCGGCGTCGTCGGGGTGCAGTACATCGCCCCAGCCGAAATCCGAGCACTGCTGCCGGGTGATGCCGACCATCTTAAGAAAACTGTCACTGGCATAGATGTTCCGGCCATCCGGGGCGCAGACCCATACCCCGTACTCGATGCTTTCACCAATGGCCCGGTAGAGGGCCTCGCTCTTGCGTAATGCATCCTCAACACGCTTCCGTTCGGCAATCTCGGTCTGCAGTGCCTCATTTGCCCTGACAAGCTCGGCGGTCCGTTCCCGCACCTTGAGTTCCAGTTCATCGTTGGCTTTCTGCAGAGCGTCTTCGGTTGTCGACTCCACCTGGATACGGTCTGATGGAGCAACATCCTTCCGGATGCCGGCCAGGCTGATCCTGGAGTCAATGGCCGGTTCGGCGATTTTCCCGCTCCTAAGCGCTCGGATGATCTCTTCCGCTTCCTGGAGTCGTCTGCGGAGTTCTCGCATTTCCTGGTGCATTATCGCATCGTCCTTATTCATGCGCACAGATTATCAAAAATGGCTGGATATGCAACGGGTTAGCTTGAACCCTTCCTGCAACATGCTAGAGTATACCAATAGTAGAGGCAGGCGCGGCCGCTCTGCCTCTACAGGAGGAGAGAATCATGGCAGAACCGGACGACAAGGCGAAAATTGCCGCAGACCCCTGCATAGACGGCGAACTGGCGCTGGCGCACAAGATCGAGGACCTGCTCTTTCCGAAAAGCTCGCCACTTTGCACCTGGTGCTGCATCGGCGTCAGGAACCAGATGGCCGACGAACTGGGAGGGGACTACTTCGATTTCATTACCATGCCGGACGGCTGCCAGACCCTGTTCATCGGCGATGTGACCGGCCACGGCCTGCACGCCTCGATCGTCATGTCCCTTGTCTATGGCTACCTCCACCGCGCCACCCAGGGGGAGTGCGATCCGGTGAGCCTGGTCTCCCAGGTGAACCGGTTCCTGACCTCCTTTGCCCGGCGCAGCCAGGCCCTGGACCACTTCTTTTCGTCGACCCTCTTCTTCGGCATCATCGACCCCGCGACCCAGGAGATGGTCTATGTCAACGCCGGTCACGTGCCGCCACTGGTGCGGCGGGGGGCGGAGATCATCCCGCTCGATACCACCGCTCAGCCGGTCGGCTTCTTCGAAGACCTGGAGATCAACAGCGGCCGTTTCCGTTTTGCCGCCGGGGACCGGCTGCTCCTCTATACCGACGGTATCGTGGAGTGCGCCAATGGCGCGGGAGAGCTGTTCGGCAGCGACCGGCTGGGAGAAACGCTCCGCAGCGCAAGCGGTGACGACGCCGAATTCCTCGATACCCTCTTCAACCGCCTGCAGGGATTCGGCGGGGGCGAGCGGCCAGATGACGACTGCACCGCCATTGTCGTGGATTTCAATACTTTCAGGCCGGCACCCGCAGCGCGGTGAGATTGTCAGGCGCACCGGTTCACATTAACCAACAGCCTGTTATACTTCCTCCCATGCCTTCTGCCATCGTCACCCGCGCACTCACCAAACAATACGGCTCTCTGGTCGCGCTGAATGCGTTCGACATCACGGTCCCCCAAGGTTCCATCTTCGGCCTGCTCGGTCCCAACGGCGCCGGGAAGACCACCCTCATCCGGATACTCACCACCCTGATGCGCCAGGACTCGGGTGAGGCGTTCGTGGAGGGGTTCGACACCCGCAGCCAGGGGAAAGAGATCCGCCGGCTGATCGGTGTGGTGCCCCAGGAGAACAGCCTGGACCGGTACCTGACGGCCCGGGAGAACCTGGAGCTGCATGCGCGGCTGCACGGCATGCCGGCCCAGCGGTACCGGCAACGGATCGACGAAATCCTTACCCTTATGGGGCTGGCGGAGCGGCAGAACGACTTTCCCGACACTTACTCCGGGGGGATGCTGCGGCGGCTGGTGGTTGCCCGGGCGCTTTTGCACGAGCCGAAGCTCCTCTTTCTCGACGAGCCGACCACCGGCCTGGACCCCCAGTCGCGGCGGGCGGTCTGGGACTACGTGCGGTCGGTGGCCGGCTCCATGACCATCATCCTCACCACCCACTACCTGGAGGAGGCGGAGCAGCTCTGTGACCGGATCGCCATCATCGACCACGGCCGGCTGATCGCGTTGGGAAGCCCGCAGGAGCTGAAGGCGCGGCTCACCGGCGGGGCGGTCTACGAGATCGAGTTCGGCCGGGATGGGGAGCAGTTTGCCACCGCGCTGCGTAATCTGGCCTGCATCGGCACCTTGCAGGTGGAAGGCCGGACCGTCATCGTCGAACTGGAGAGGTGGGAGTGTCTCTCCGAGGTGATCGCGGCCCTGAACGGGGCCGAGGTACGGCGGATCACTCTGCGGGACCGGACCCTGGAGGAGATCTTCATCTCCCTGACCGGCGAGGGGCTCAGGTGAGTCGGAATGCGGCGGAGCTAATATGATGACCTTCCAGGGCACAGTGGCCATCTGGCGGCGCGACATGCTGGTACTCCGCCGCAGCATCCTGCCGGAGCTGGTGGCGGTGGTCGCCTATCCGCTCACCATCTACCTGGCCTTCGGCATCGGCATGAAAGGGTACATCGGCCAGGTGGAAGGGGTGCCGTACAGCCTGTTCATCGCTCCCGGCCTGATCACCATGACCGCGGTGAACGCCGCCTTCAGCGAAAGCGTCTGGAGCCTCTGGTTCCACCGACGGGTACAGTTCACCATCGAATCGTACCGGGTGACGCCGATCACCGCATCCGAGATCGTCATCGCCAAGATACTCTCCGGCTTCACCCATGGTCTGGTCAAGGGGCTGGCCGTGGCGTTGGTGATCTTCGCCATCACCCCGTTTCGCTTCACCCCGGCCCACCTGTTAAGCTATCTCGTCTTCCTGGTCCCCGGGTCGGCACTCTTCTCCTGTGCCGGCATCATCTGCGGCACCCTCATGGACAAGCCCGAGACCATCGGCCGGGTGGAGGCGGTGTTCATCATGCCGCTCATGTTCATGTCCGGCATGTTCTTTCCCCTGTCGTCCTATCCCGCCGCCATTCTGCCGGTTATACGGCTGCTTCCCACCACGGCGCTGTTCGAAGGGGCGCGCCTGGCACTGGTTTCCGGCCGCTTCACGGCAGTCTACGCCGCGCTTCTGTATGTCACTGCCGCCGTACTCTTTACCCTGGCGGTAGGGATCTTCCGTCACCGCATGTCAGAGTAGCCATTCTGGGAGCCTGTCGGACTTAACCCGACCAGCTCAGTTTTGCAATGACTTCACTATGATGAGTGACGGGTCAAGTGCTATCTGGTTGCTCCTTTCACCGGTATGAGGCATGATGTCAACGAAAATGCTCCGGTTCCAGCCCATAACGGTTCAGCTTGTCATAGAGCGTCTTCTTCGGTATTTGCAACAAGTGGGCGGCGTCTGCCACCACCCCCTTCACACTTCGTAACGCTTCGCGGATCAAGCCCCGTTCATAGGTGTCCACCTGGGCCGCCAGCGAGGCCGCCGTTGTCCGGCCCGGCTCCAGACCATCGCCGACGCCGAGGCAGAGGCGCTCGGCAACCGCCTTCAGCTCCCGCACGTTGCCGGGCCAGTCGTGCTGCTGCCAGCGGATCAGGTCCTGCCCGTTCCAGGCCGGCGCCTCCCGGTTGAACCGGCTGGCCGCCTGGGAGAGGAAGTAGGCCATGAGCGGCGCGATGTCCCCTGGTCGCTGCCTGAGAGGCGGCAGTTCGATGGTCACCACATTCAGCCGGTAGTAGAGGTCGGCACGGAATGCCCCCTTGTCCGACAGCTGTTTCATGTTGGTTTTGGTCGCCGCCACGAGCCGGCAGTCAACCGGAATGGAACTGTTGCTGCCGAGGCGCTCGATACGGCGCTCCTGCAGCACCCGCAGGAGTTTGACCTGGAGCGCCAGCGGCATCGATTCGATCTCGTCGAGGAAAAGCGTGCCAGCGTTGGCGTACTCGATCTTGCCGATGCGCCGCCGATCAGCGCCGGTAAACGCCCCTGCCTCGTGCCCGAACATCTCGCTCTCGAAGATCGTCTCCGGCAGTGCCCCGCAGTTCAGCGCCACGAAAGGTCCCTTGCGCCCGCTCTGGGCGTGGAGGGCATGGGCCACCACCTCCTTGCCGGTCCCGGTTTCGCCGAGGATGAGCACGTCCACGTCGGTGGGGGCCAGGGCGGCAATGGAGCGGCGTACCTTCAGCATCGCTTCCGACTGTCCGATCAGCGGCATTGCCCCCACGTCGACCAGTTGTTCGTGCAGCCTCCGGATCTCCAGCAGCAGGCGGCGCTTCTCCAGTCCCCGGCGGATGACGTCGACCAGCCGTTCCGAGTGAAACGGCTTTTCGATGAAATCATAGGCATTGGCCCGCATGGCCTGTACCGCCATCGACACATCGCCATGGCCGGTTATCAGGATGACCGGGAGGTCGCGGTCGCGTTTCTGCAGTTCGTCCAGCAGCTCCAGCCCGGACATCTTCTGGAGCCGCACGTCGCTGACTACGACGGCCGGGGGGTCGTCCTCCAGAGCGGCAAGGGCGCTCTCGGCATTCCGGAAGGCGCGCACCGACAGGTCGGCCAGGTGGATCGCCTGCTGACAGCCGTGCAGCACCGCTTCGTCGTCTTCGACGAGGTAAACCAGTAGGTTGTCCGGTGAGTTATGTCGGGTCATGCAATGCTTCCTCCAGCAGTATGGTGAACTCCGCTCCGCCATTGTCACTGTTTCGGGCAGTGAGGCTGCCACCCAGCTCCGTGATGATCATGCGGGATATGGCCAACCCCAGCCCCAGCCCTTGCCCTGCGGATTTGTTCGTCAGGAACGGCTCGAACAGCCTCGGCATGATCTCCGGTGCGATGCCGGGGCCGTTGTCGCGGATGGCGATCATGACGTCGGGCGCTTCATGCCGGACCGCAACGGTCACCTGTCCGTCCGGCAGCTCCGCGACCGCGTCCAGGGCGTTCCTGAGGAGATTCACCAGCACCTGCTCCAGGCGGACGGAATCGGCCAGCACCTGCAGCTCCTGCGGGAACGGCGGTACCTCGATACGGGCGTCGATCTGACGCCGGCGTGACTCGACCAGCATGACGGCCTGTCCGATCGCATCGGCGATCCGTATTGGCTGCAGTTCGGCAGGGGCCTTGCGGGCAAAGGTCTTTATTTCGGCCACGATCCGGCCCATCCGGTCGGCCATCTGCCGGACGAGCCCGAGGTTTTCGCGCACCTCCTGCAGCCGGCCGCGTTCCAGCAGGCTGACGGCATTGTCGGTCAGGGTGTGCAGGGCGGTGAGCGGTTGGTTGATCTCGTGGCTGATGCCGGCGGACATCTGACCGAGCACGGCCAGCTTGCCGGCCTGCACGGCGTTGTCACGGGTTTCGCGCAGGATGCTCTCCGTCGTCTTCAGCGCCTCGATCTTTTCCTCCAGCGACAGGTTGGTGGCCACCAGGTCGCTGGTCCGTTCCGCGATCCGCTGTTCGAGCTCCTGATATGCCCGTCTCAGTGCCGCTTTTGCCTGGCGCCGTTCCTGGTACCGCTTGGCGTTCAACTGGAAATGGATGACGATGAAGAACAGGAATGCGGTGGCAAAGCTGGCGGCAACGCCGGCCAAGAGGGCACTCTGGCGTTCCTGGTCCGTGTTTGCCAGCAAGATCATCCTCCAGCCAAGGGGTCCGACCATTCTCGACTGGACGAGATAATCGCGGGGCTCGTCATGGGGCAGGATGATCCGCGCCATGAGGCTACCTTCCTGCAGATTGAGACTTGTCTCCAAAGGGACCAGGCTGAGGTTGTTGTAGGCCCGGGTGGTACGGAGCTGTTCAAAGGCATTCTTGCCGAGCTGCGTCAGGGTCCGGTAGCGCCATTCCTTTACCGACGTAAGAAAAATGACTCCGGAGTCATCGGCCAGGAGGACATTCTCCCCGCTCTTGAGAAGCGCCGATTCGAAACTGTCCAGGTTCACCTTGATGGCGGAAACCCCGAGCCGCTTGCCATACACCTCGACCGGTGCGGCGAGGAAGTAGCCGGGCAGTCCGGTTGTCATGCCTATGCCGAAAAAGCGACCGAGCCCCCCCTGTATGGCATCGCGGAAATAGGGACGGAAGGCATAGTTCTCACCCACATACGATGTCGGCTGGTTGAAATTGCTGGCCGCAAGGGTCAGGCCGTCCGCATCCATCAGATAGGCGGCGGCAATATCCGAAACCCCCTGGATATTCCGAAGGTAGTCGTTGGCGGCCTTCTTCAGGGTGGAGTCGTCAGGATGGAGCAGGAGCCTGCCGAGCTTTTCCTCGTGGGCGACAAGCCGGGGTAGCGATTCATTGCGGGTCAGTACTGACTCCAGGCTCAGACGGTAGAACTCCATGTGCTGACTGGTAATTATCCGCAGAGCTTCAAGGTTCCGTGTCAGCAGTATCTGCTCGGTCACCCAGCCGACCAGCAGGCAGACCAGAATCGTTGATCCGGCTTTCATGGCAAGTCTGATGAGAGTAAGACGGAGCTGCCCGGGGCCGGTGTGTGATGTCATAGGTTGAGCCGTCTGTTGCCTGTCGTGTAGGTCGGTCGGGATGAAGAGTGACGACGATAGTAATACAGTATCCGGCGCAGTTCAAAACTTTACTACGAAGGGGGTGTTGTTCCGGGGGGGGACAGAATGGAGCGATCCGTCTGACCGCACTTTCAGGGCGGCCAGACGAGTGAAACGTTGATGCAGCCCCCCTGTTCGTGGAAGAGATATTCCCCCAGAGTGACGTTAATGCCGACCTCGGAGCAGTAGCTGAGCGTTCCCGGTTGTTCTTTGGCGAGTTGATCGTTCCATGAGTATCCGCCCGCTGTGTAATATTCCTCGGTTCCGGGGTCCGTGCGGACTGAAAAGCCGGAGAATCGCCACGGCACGCCAAAACTGATGTCAACCGGCAGGTGGGTGACCGAGTTGATGAACTCTATGCGCCCTTTCTGCCAGGCCCAGAGCCAGATGGTGCTGGAACCGCGATCCCCGGAGACCCTGACCGGACGGACAACTCCTGCCGCCAGCAGCAGCGGGATCAGGATAATCAGGGGGGCTATGCGGCACCATCTGGCTCTGGACACGGCATCGATCATTTCACGAGCCCTTTTTCCTTGTAGTAGCGGAGTGCACCCGGGTCGTAGGGAATGGTGCCGTGGATGAATTTCACCGCGTTCGCCGGGGTGTTGTCCTTGGCCGCCTTGACAGCCTTCTGCAGCTGGTCCTGGTGTTCAAACAGGGCCTTGGTGATGGCGTAGGAGTATTTCTCGGGCAGGTTCTTCGGCCCCACGAAGAGGTTCCAGAAGGCCAGGGTCCGGGTGTCCTTGGCCGTTCCGTAGACATCCTTGGGGATCACCCCTGTCTCCATCACGCCGGGGTACTTTTTGAGCAGTTTCTTGACCAGTTCCCCCTTCGGATCAAGGTCCACCATTTCCAGCTTGTTCCCCTGGCGGGACATGGAGGTTGCCAGCTCGGTCACGGAGCTGGTCGGAAGTCCGCCGGACCAGAAGTAGGCATCCAGGGTGCCGTGGGACATGGATTCCCCCGATTCCCCCGCACCCAGCCGCTCCTGCTTTGCCAGGTCGGAGGTCTTGACCCCGGCTGCATCCAGCACCATGAACGCCTCCAGTTCGGTGCCGGAACCGGGCGCTGCGGTTGAGACCCGTTTCCCTTTCAGGTCGGCCACGGTCTTGATGTGCGATCCCGGCGCGGCCACGATATGAAGGATATTGGGATAGGCGGCCCACAGTACCCTGACGTCCTTGGCCGGCTTGTCCTTGAACTTTTCGATGGCGCCGGTGTAGGCCTGGTAGGCCGAATCCGGCAGCACGATACCCATATAATAGGTGTTTTTCTTCGGATCGCTGCGGCGCTGTATCAGCAGCAGGTTGTCCACCGACGCGGCGGTCTGGATGGCGGTTGCCTCCACCCCGGCATATTTCGTGAGGATTTCAGCCAACGCGGTGCCGTAGTAATAATAGACGCCGCCAATGCCGCCGGTGGCGATCAGGATTTTCGGTTTCTGCTCCGCCGCCGCGGCCAGGGAACCGAACCCCAGCAAGACTGCTACCAATAGTCCGACGATCTTCTTCATGTATTCCTCCTTGTGGTGTAGTTCCACTGTTAACTTTGTTGTGGGCATCGCGTAACCCCTCCTCCCCTTAGCCCCTCACGAACCGGCCTCAGGCTTAGAAACCGCACACGCATCCGCTCCCCCGAGATCTTCCACCACGGCTCCTTCCTTCTTCCTCCCCAGGAAGAACCAGAGCGAGGCGGCAATCACTGCCAGGTTGATCCAGAGGAAGGGGACGAACAGGCCGAGGGACAGGATGCCGAGTACCCAGCATTCCCACCTGTGCAGCGGCCGCCGGGTGTATCCCACCGTGGCCGCCGCCATCAGGATCGCACCGATAGACACCATGGCCAGGCGGACGAGGAAGCCGGTGATCGTGTCGAACATGGAGGTGGTGCGCCACATCGGGATAATCAGCAAGGCCGTTCCCTGATAGCCCAGGATGAAGGAGAAGCCCAGCAGGTACTTGGGGAGCGCCACTTTGGCCGCATAGATCCCCGTCTTGAGTGGGTCGGTGTGGAACACCGACGACGCGGCATAGGCGGAAAGGGCCACGGGCGGCGTGACGTCGGCCAGTACGGCATAGTACATCAGGAACATGTGGGTCGAGAGCAGCGCCGCCTCCTGCGGGATGCCGTTGGCCATGGCTACCTGCAGGATGGCCGGGGCGGTCAGTGACGAGGCAACCACGTACGTTGCCGTCGGCGGAATCCCCATCCCCAGGAGCAGTGCGAACCCGGCGGCGAGGAAGGTGGCCGTCATCAGGCTCTGACCGGAAACCATGGTCAGGAACTGTGAGAACTTGTTCGGCAGGCCGGTCATGACCATCAGGGTCAGGATCAGGTTGGCGCAGACCACTGCCGTGCCGATCGGGATCAGTGAGGAGAAGCCGTTTGCCAGCCCCTTGATCAGGACCATCGGGCTGGCGGGACGCAGCGTCGGGTCCAGATAGCTCAGTATGACGAAGAGGGCTATGGAGCAGACCACGGCCAGGCTGACCGAATACCCGAAGTAGATGAACCCTACGATCAAGAGGATCGGCAGGAAGATGAAGCTGTAGCGGAGGAAATAGGTCTTGCCGTACCGTACCCCGTCCTCCACTGGCTTTATCCCCTTCATTTTGACGTACAGGTAGTTGTAGGAAACGATGGCGACGATGTAGAGCAGCATCGGTCCCAGGGCCATGATGCAGACCCAGGAGTAGGGGATGCTGAGGATCTCCACCATGACGAATGCCATGGAGCCGAGCACGGGGGGGGTGATCATGGCGATGGTGCCCGAGGTGGCCGCGATGCCGGCGGCCTCGTACTTGCCGTAGCCACCCTTTTCGAACATCGGCTTGGAGATGGTGGAGACGAACTGGGTGTCTGCCGCGCCGGAGCCGCTGAACATACCCATGAAGACGGAGGCGATCACCGTCACGATCCCGGGGCCGTCGGGCCTGCCGCAGGCGGCCAGTGACGCAATGTTACCGATGATGCGGCCCAGGTTCAGGGCGCCGATGATGCCGCCCAGGATGGTGAAGTAGACCAGATATTTTACTGAGACCCCGGTTATCATGCCGAACAGGCCGGCCTCGGTCTCGCTGAAAAGCTTTGCCAGCAGCAGGTCGAAGTCGAACGAGGCGTGGGCGAAGATGCCGGTGAACAGGTTGCCGTACAGGTTGTAGAGAAGGAAGGTGAAGACCAGGCAGGGGAGGATCGCCCCGGTGTAGCGGTACACCTGGCCGAGGAGGAGCAGGGTCAGGCCGAACGCCATGACCAGGTCCCACGGCTCGGGGACCATGGCCCGATCGATGATCTCCTTGAACTGGGTGACCTGATACACGTAGGGGATGATCACCAGGAGTGCTCCCAGTTTATCCATCCACTTGCCCGAGCTCGGATACACGGCCGGCAGGACGGCGGTCAGCCAGAACAGCGAGGCGATGATCTTGAACTTCAGGGCCAGGTCGATCTGCCAGAAGGCGTACAGGGGAAAGGCGGCCATGAGGGCGAAGATGTATGCCCCAACCCCGGCCTTGCCGCCGCTTCGGCGCGAGGAGAGCAGGTACCCCGCTACCAGGAGGAAAAAGACGTGGGTTGCCCGCTGCACCTGGGTGAGGTCCAGGATGGAGAGCGAGGCCTTCGCAAACGGCGTGTACGGGTGGATCACCAGATAGAGGCTGTACAGGCTGGCGATGACCAGGAACGGGGTGATCACGAAGCGGTTGAGTCTGCCGGTATCCGGGGTTTCAGAGTGCATTTCCATGGTGCGGTTTCCTTTCCTTTGTGTGTAGCCGGAACCAAACAAGAAAAATCGAAAGCAATTAAACACGGATCAACGCTGATTTATACGGATTGGCGCTGATAACCCTAAACAGAAATCAATCTTTCAGGCGGGCAGTAGGCGAGGAGCTGGGCCAGTTCGCGCTTCAGCTCGGCATCGATCTGCGCCCCGGGATGGCGGACGTGAGCGGTGCGGATCGCGCCGCGCTGCCGGTATATTTCCTTGTGCAGTGCCAGGCCGATTCCGGGCTGGAACTCGTAGCGCAGGAGCGGACAGGCACTGTAGAAGATACGCTGAGCCTCGGCGAGGTCGTTCCGGATAAAGGAGCGATAGATGGCCTTCAGCAGCTCAGGGTAGGAAAAGCCGGTCATGATGCCGTCAGCGCCGCGCTGCAGTTCATCGAGGAAATACATGCCGCCCAGCCCGCCGAGGATGCTCAGTTCCGGGCAGAGCCTGCGGAGCTGGGTGATCTTCGGCCCGGTGGGGGGCTCTTCCAGTTTGATCACCTTGACCTGTTCGATCTCGCCGAACATCCGGGCGACCAGCTCTGCGTCCAGCAGGATGCCGGTGGTAGCCGGGTAGTCGTGGCGAATCAGCGGGGCCTGTACGGCCTCGCCGATTCGCCGGTAGTAGTCGAAGATCACGCCGTTCTTCTGGACCGGTGGCGGCGCGACCAGCAGACCCGCTGCGCCGCCGCGCATGGCGGCGATCCCTTTGGCAATGGCCAGATCGGTGCCGGCGGCGCCGGCACCGGCGAAGACCGGTATCCTCCCGGCTGCCGCCTGCACGGCAATGCGGAGCACCTCGGCCTGTTCCGTCTCTCCGAGCTTGGGCGCCTCGCCCATCACTCCGAGCACCACCACCCCGTCGACTCCCAGCCGCACCAGAAAATCGATCAGCTGAAAGAGGCTTTCTCCGTCCAGTTCCCCCTGCTCATCAAACGGGGTGGGCACGATAGTGTGGACGCCCTTCAGTCGTTCGCTCATTGTCCGCTTCCTCCTGGCCCTCACCGGGCCATATAGTAAATAGGAACAGTATTTGTGTGCAGTCGGAACGTCGGGTCTGAAAGCTTGCTTTGTTCGACGGTCAATAGGGCCTCAGTGACAACGTCAGCAACTCTCAGTTCGTTGTATCTGAGCATTGAAGAGCAAGTCGCGTGCCGGTATGCCTGGTGCCGGTAAATTTAAATACGCTGTTATATTGTACTGTTATGGCGCCGTGCTGCGGCAGGGGAGGAGCAGGGTGTGCGGATTTTCGGAATGTGGTGTAAGGGTTGTGCGGTCGGCCGCACGGAGAGCCGGGTGTCTCTTGTCTGCATGGGGACGTGGCAACGCCAAACGGAAAGGCCCCGGGCATCATGCCCGGGGCCATAATTTGGTAACGTATCTTGTGGAAGGGATCAGTTCTTTACAAACGAGAGAGCGGTGCGCACGTTGCCAACCAGGTTGATGAGCCGCGGGCCGATATCTGTTTCGATCAGCTGTCTCGACAGTTGAAAGGATGCACCGCTGCAGCTGAACACCATGATGGTCCCGTCATCGAGTGTGAGCGGCACTGCGGCGGCATGGACTTCGGTTCGCCAGGTGCCGAGGCTCGTGCAGTAGCCGAACTCACGGTAGTCCGCCATCGCCTTGTCAATGCCATCCTTGATGAGCGGCCAGTTCTGTGCCTCGTTGGCACGGATCTGTTCCATCAGTTCGGTCCTCTTGTCCTCGGGAAGGGCGCACAGATACGCTTTCCCCATGGAGGTCGTCGCGATGGGGATCTGCGAGCCCACATCGAGCTGGACTGCGAGTGTGGATGTGTTCCGATAGGTGTCTATATAGATCATGTTCAGTTGGTCACGAATGCCCAGATTGACCGATGCCTGTGTGTGTTCGGCCAGGGCCTGCATAAGTGGCCGCGAAATGCGGCGGATATCCATCTGGGCCAGTTTGGCGTAGCCGAGACCGATCACGGCATTACCCAGGCAGTACTTGTTGTGCGTGGTGGAGTAATTGAGGTAGCCGAGTTCTGCGAGGGTGAAGGTCAGCCGCGAAACGGTTGACTTGGGCAGTCGTGTCCGTTTCGAGATTTCCTGGTTCCCCAGGTAGTGGTCGCTGGGATGAAAGCAGCTTAAAACCTCCAGCCCTCTTGCCAGCGCCTCGACAAATTTTCGCGCATCTTCTGGGGTTCTGTCGGTTCTGCGATCCTTTGTCATGCCTCTTGTCTCCCCTGAAAGGTCCCTCTGGATGGTGGTTCTTTTTCAAACACAGGTTTGCATAAAGGCAAATTCATGTCAACAGCATTTAAGCGAATTTTGGGCACTATGTTCCGTGCTGCGGTACGGTATGGAAGCCGATAGTGAGGGTGATTCGTATCGTTTTGCTGTTTGTTGCTTAAAAATGACGTGTATTTACTGATGAGTGACCGGCGGTGTAATTGTGTCGCAATGTAATAAATTTTGTTTGAAATCTTTTTTGTTTATAGTATCATCAATTGCAGAACATTTGTACCGCATAGTGGAACTATGTATTTGAAGGTTTGGTTTGGTCGTGATTGTCAATTAAACAAGGGAGAGTGCGCAATTGGACGGTCCTCTGAAGCATGTGCGGGTGTTGGATTTGAGTCGGGTGCTGGCCGGTCCGTGGGCTGGGCAGACCTTGGCCGATCTGGGTGCAGAGGTTATCAAGGTTGAACGCCCGGGTGTCGGTGACGATACCCGTGGCTGGGGCCCGCCGTTTCTGGCCGACAGGGAGGGGACGCCGACCCGCGACGCCGCCTATTTCCTTTCCGCCAACCGGGGGAAAAAATCGGTCACCATCGATTTTACCCGTCCCGAAGGACAGGATCTGGTGCGGAGGCTTGCGGCCAGTTGCGACATCGTGCTGGAGAATTTCAAGGTGGGGGGGCTGGCCCAGTACGGTCTCGACTATCCTTCCCTGAAAGAGGTAAATCCCGGCATCATCTACTGTTCCATCACCGGCTTCGGCCAGACCGGACCCTATCGTCAGCGGGCCGGTTATGATTTCCTGATCCAGGGGATGGGCGGCTTGATGAGTGTAACCGGGGAGCCCGGTGGCGAGGCGGGTGGACCGATGAAGGTCGGTGTTGCAATCGTCGATATCTTCACCGGCATGTACGCCACGACGGCGGTCCTGGCCGCACTGGCCTGCCGTGAGCGGACCGGCATCGGCCAGCATGTCGACCTGGCCCTGCTTGATGTCCAGGTGGCAACCCTGGCCAACCAGGCGACCAACTACCTGGTCTCGGGCCGTTCTCCGGAGCGTCTCGGCAATGCACATCCGAACATCGTGCCGTACCAGGCCTTTGCCACCAGTGACAGCCATATCATCCTGGCAGTGGGGAACGACGAGCAGTATCGCCGATTCTGCGCCGTGGCCGGCGCTCCGCATCTGGCAACGGACGAGCGGTTCGCCACCAATGCCGACCGGGTGCGCAACCGCGACAGTCTCATTCCGCTGCTCCGCGATATATTCGGGCTCCGGACCAAGTCCTGGTGGATTGCCGAACTGGAAAAGGCCGGTGTTCCGTGCGGGCCGATCAATACCATCGAGGAGGTCTTTGCCGACCCTCAGGTCCGGGCCCGCTCGATGTGTGTCACGGTTGAGCACGCTAGCGCCGGAGAGATACCGCTGGTCGGCACGCCGATGAAATTCTCCCAAACCCCTGCGGGGGCGTTGCAGCCGCCGCCGCTCTTGGGTGAGCACACAGTGCAGGTGCTGGAGCAGCTGCTCGGTGTCGACGGTAACACAATAACCTCGCTGCGCGAAACCGGCGTTATATAACTCGCGGCGCCACATGCTGACCGCACCCGCAGCGTCATGATAACATCTTCATTTTTCGGTATCGTAGCCCGTTTCAGAAAAATTATTTTAAGCATAATTCCTTGACAAAAAATTATGTATTGTGGTACTCGATTACTATAATAACCTGTAAAACAGTTTATCGGTTCCGCTCTGCGGTACGGACGGCAATATAAGGGAAAATATCGGCTGTTTCTTAGGCGACACGCAACTAACCAGATCAACGAGGAGGACACCATGTATTTCGGACTCACTGATGAACAGAAGATGATGCAGGACGTGGCCAGGGATTTTGCACAGAAGGAGATCCTTCCGACACTCAAGGAGGACGAGGCAAATCATACGTTCCGTCCCGAACTGGTCAAGAAGATGGCCGATCTCGGCTTTTTCGGTTGCGCCCTGCCGGAGGAGTACGGCGGCAACGGCTGCGGCTTTCTGGAGTCGGTCATTATCGCCGAACAGCTGGCCATGGTCAGCGGTTCCTCGCGTCTGCCGCTGAACATGCAGAACATCGGTCCTGCCATAACCGTCAACAAGTTCGGCACCACGGCGCAGAAAGAGCGCTTCATCCCCGACTGGGTCAGCGGTGCGTCGTTCGGCTTCTTCGCCATTACCGAGCCCAACTCCGGTTCCGACGTTGTCAGCATGGGGACCACTGCCACCGATCGCGGCGATCACTGGGAGCTGAACGGCCAGAAGATGTGGATCTCCAATGCCCATCTGGGCGACTGGGGTCTGGTGTACGCCATGACGGACAAGAGCAAGAAATACCAGGGGATGACCTGCTTCGTCGTCAACCTGAAGGGGAACGAGGGGATCATTACCGCCCCGATCGAGACCAAGCTCGGTCTGCACTGTGCCCCCACCGGCGAGATCTCCTTCAGCCAGGCCAAAATCCCCAAGGACTCGGTCCTGGGTGAGGTGGGCCAGGGTTTCCAGATCTGCATGTTCCAGTTGAACAATACCCGGATCAGCTGCGCAGCCGGTGCACTGGGGATCGGTGGCAGCGCTGTTGAGGCGGCTATCGGCTACGCCAACGAGCGGACCCAGTTCGGCAAGAAGATCGGTTCCTACCAGATGATCCAGGCCCAGATCGCCGAGATGGTTGCCGAGCATGAGGCGGCCAAGCTGCTCGTCTACCAGGCAGCCTGGCTCAAGGATCAGGGGATGCCCAACCAGTACCAGACCTCCATGGCCAAACTGTTTGCCTCAGAAGCAGCGGTAAAGGCGGCCTGCGATACGATGAAAATCTTCGGCAGCTACGGCTTCTCCACCGAATATCCGGCAGAACGCATCCTGCGCGATTCCATGTCACTGCGTACGGTCGAGGGGACGAGCAACATCCAGAAGACCATCATCGCCGGCATTGCCCTCGGGGATGTGACCAACCGCTAGTGCCGCCGGTTGTGCAGATGCAGTTATTTCGACTATATGCTGTTCAATTTCAATAGATAGAGGGAAAGGGGCCTGGTATGTCGCGAAAACAAACGCCGTTGCGTCCGTATTTCGAAAAAATGGCCGATATCGGTAAGGCGCTCAATGAAGGAGAAGTCAAACGCGCTCAGGAAAATATCGAGCTCGTCCGGGAGCAGGAGCGGATTCTCGCCCGGGAGACGGAGAGGGTGAAGAATGCGGGTATCCCCGCCAAGAAGATCCATGAACGGGGCGGGATGACCATCTACGACCGTCTCGACTACCTGGTGGACCCGGGAACCTGGTCTCCCCTGCACACCCTCTATAACCCCCGGGACAATGAAGAAGGATGCACCGGGGTCGTGAACGGCATCGGCAAGATCGAAGGGAAATGGGCGGTCATCATCGGCTTTGACAACAAGGTCATGGCCGGCGCCTGGATCGCCGGACAGTCCGAGAACATCCTCATGGTCACCGACATGGCCAAGCGGCTCAACGTGCCGCTGGTCTGGCTGACCAACTGCAGCGGCGTCAAGCTGATGGAGCAGGAGACTGTCTATGCCGGCCGCCGCTCCAGCGGGGCCCCCTTCTACCGCCATGCCGACCTGAACCATCTGGGGATTCCGATCCTGAACGCCATCTACGGCACCAACCCGGCCGGTGGCGGTTATCAGGGGATCAGCCCCACCATCCTGCTGGCCCACGAAGGGGCAAACATCGCCGTCGGCGGCGCCGGCATCGTCGGCGGGATGAACCCCAAGGGGTATATCGATGCCGAAGCGGCCCGGGCGCTCATCGATGGCACCAAGAGCTTCAAGGCCAAGGATCCGGGTCGGGTGGAGACCCACTTCGATCACACCGCCTATTTCCGTGAGGTGCATGACACCGAGAAAGGCGTACTGGACGGCATCAAGGATTATATGCGGATGATGCCCGCGTACGATCCGACCATGTTCCGGGTCGCTGCTCCTGCCGCACCCAAGTTCCCGGTGGAGGATCTCAACATGATCCTTCCCGCGAACCAGAAGCGTCCCTACGATGCCATCCAGATCCTGGCCCGCCTCACCGACAGCAGCGAGTTCATGGAATACCGTCCCGACTACGGCCGCGAGGTTTTTACCGGCATCGCCAAGATCGACGGCTTCCCGGTCGCCTTCATCGGCAACCGCCAGGGGGTCTTCCCCGGCTATCCCGAATATGCCAATGGCGCCTATCCGGCGGTTGGCGGCAAGCATTACCGTCAGGGGCTTATCAAGCAGGCCGAGTTCGTCACCCTCTGCGGCCGTGACAACCTGCCGATCGTCTGGCTGCAGGACACTACCGGCATCGATGTCGGCGATCTGGCCGAGGAAGCCGAACTGCTCGCCCTGGGCCAGTCCCTGGTCTACTCCATCGAACAGACCGATCTCTCCATGATGTGCGTGGTGCTCAGAAAGGGTACCGCTGCGGCCCACTACATCATGTGCGGGCCCCAGGCCAACAACAACAACGCCTTCACCCTGGGCACGCCGCTGACCGAAATCTACGTCATGCACGGTGAAACCGCTGCTGCCGCCTCCTACGCCCGGCGGCTGGTCAAGGAGGACGAGGCGGGCAACGACCTCACCCCGGTCCTGGACAAGATGAACCAGATGATCCAGGACTACCAGGACAAGTCACGGCCGGCCTACTGCGCCATGACCGGTTTTGTCGACGAAATCGTGTCCTTGCCCGATCTGCGCAAGTACATCCAGGCCTTTACCGGTGCCAACTACCAGAATCCAAAGTCGATCACGCCGGTTCATCAAATGCTTCTGCCACGCATCATCAAGGGATAGGGGGCTCAAGTCCCCCTTTAAGAAAGGGGGGCAACTTCCTGCGGAAAATCGAATCGGATCGCTATTTGAAGATACACGAAAGGAGTTGCACATGAGCAAAGGAAAGAAGCCTCTTGGTATAACCGAAGTCGTACTGCGTGACGCCCATCAGTCCCTCTTCGCCACCCGTCTCCGTCTGGACGACATGCTTCCCATCGCGGACAAACTGGACCAGGTGGGGTACTGGTCCATCGAGATGTGGGGCGGAGCAACCTTTGACTCCTGTATCCGTTTCCTCGGTGAGGATCCCTGGGAGCGTCTCCGGGAACTGAAGAAGGCCATGCCGAAGACCCAGCAGCAGATGCTGTTCCGGGGGCAGAACATCCTCGGCTACCGACACTATGCCGACGATGTGGTGGAGAAATTCGTGGAGCGGGCGGCGTTCAACGGCATCGACGTCTTCCGGGTGTTCGACGCCATGAACGACCCGCGCAACCTGGATACCGCCATCAAGGCGGTCATCAAGCAGGGAAGGCACGCCCAGGGGACCATGTCCTACACGGTCAGCCCGGTTGACACCATTCCGAAGTGGGTCGATCTGGGCAAGCGGATCGAAGATATGGGTTCCCATTCCCTCTGTATCAAGGATATGGCCGGCCTGCTTTCTCCCTACACCGCCTATGAGCTGGTCAAGAAGCTGAAGAAGTCGATCAGCATCCCGATCCACATGCAGTGCCATGCCACCACCGGCATGTCCACTGCCACCTATGTCAAGGCCGTTGAAGCCGGCGTTGAAAATGTCGATACCTCCATCTCCTCCATGAGTATGACCTACGGCCACTCGGCCACCGAGGCTCTGGTGGCCATCATGTCCGAGACGGATCAGGCAACCGGACTCGATATGGTGCTGCTGCAGGAGATTGCCGATTACTTTACGGTAGTGCGCAAGAAATATGCAAAGTTCGAAGGTTCCCTGAAGGGTATTGATGCCCGGATCATCATGGCGCAGGTTCCTGGCGGCATGCTGACCAACATGGAGAGCCAGCTGAAGGAGCAGGGTGCCGGGCACAAGATGGATGAAGTGCTGGCTGAAATTCCCAAGGTGCGCGAGGACCTGGGCATGATCCCGCTGGTTACCCCGACCTCGCAGATCGTCGGGACCCAGGCGGTCATCAACGTCCTGACCGGCGAGCGGTACAAGTCCATGACCAAGGAGACCGCCGCCGTTCTCAAGGGGGAATACGGCGCCACCTCGGCACCGGTGAACAAGGAGCTGCAGAAGAAGGTCCTGGCCGGGGCCGAGCCGATCACCTGCCGTCCCGCAGACCTGCTTGACCACGAGATGGACAAGCTCACCGCCGAGCTGCGCGGCCTGGCAACCGAGAAAAACCTCAAGTTCGGGGATCACGAGGTGGAGGATGTGCTCACCTACGCCCTCTTCCAGCAGGTCGGGCTCAAGTTCCTCGAGCATCGTGACAATCCGGCCATGTTCGAGCCGGTTCCCACCGGCGAGGAGACTGCCCCTGCTCCCAAGGCCGCTGCTGCGCCCGCAGTTGCCGGCGGAGAACTGTTCACCGTTACCGGTGGTGGCCAGACGTTTGTGGTACAGGTCGCCAAGGCGACCGGTGCCGCCGCTGCCGCAGCCGCAGCTGCCGCCAATGCCGCCGGGGCTTCTGCCGCTGCACCGGCCGCTGCGGCCTCTGCCGGGGCCGATATCGTCTCGCCCCTTGCCGGCAATGTCTGGAAGATCGAGGTTGATCCGGGTCAGGAAGTCAAGGAAGGGGACCTCCTCCTGATCCTCGAGGCGATGAAGATGGAGAACGAGATCTTTGCCGACCGGGACGGCATCGTCGGTACCATCCACATCCAGGAGGGGAATGCCGTCGACATCGGCCAGCCGCTCGTCACCCTGATCAGCGACGCTGCGCCCGTCGCAGCTGCCGGTACTCCGGCTGCCGCCAGCGCTGCCGCTTCCCCCAAGAACGGGGTTGCCGCACCGCTTGCCGGCAATGTCTGGAAGATCGAGGTAACCCAGGGTCAGAAGGTGCAGGAAGGTGATCTCCTCCTGATCCTCGAGGCGATGAAGATGGAGAACGAGATCTTTGCCGACAAGGACGGAATTGTCAGCCAGATCCACATCCAGGAGGGGAATGCCGTCGACATCGGCCAGATTCTCCTTACCCTGGACTAAGTTACGATATATCGAGTTGTTTCTTTATTATCACTGAGCGTTCAAGCCGACATCCTTTCCCCGTCCCTCCTGTTTCAGGTGGGACGGGGGAGGGTGCCGACTTGAGTGCACTTATATACAGGTAGCCGCAAGGGCGGAGGGATATAGATATGAGTAAGAAAACTGCTGCACTGGAATATCACTCAACCGGCCGCAAAGGAAAGATCGAGGTCATTGCGACCAAACCCTGCCAGACCGCGCAGGACCTTTCTCTGGCCTATTCTCCCGGAGTTGCCGAACCCTGCCTGGCTATCGAGCAGACCCCGGAAGATGCCTATCAGTATACTGCCAAAGGTAACCTGGTGGCCGTTGTCTCCAACGGCACCGCGGTGCTGGGCCTCGGCAACATCGGTGCCCTGGCCGGCAAGCCGGTCATGGAGGGGAAAGGGGTCCTCTTCAAGCGCTTTGCCGACGTCGACGTGTTCGACATCGAGCTGAACAGCGAGGACCCGGATGAGATCATCCGTGCCGTCCAGCTTCTGGAGCCGACCTTCGGCGGCATCAACCTGGAGGATATCAAGGCCCCGGAGTGCTTCTACATAGAAGAGGAACTGAAGAAGACCATGAATATTCCGGTCTTCCACGATGACCAGCACGGCACTGCCATCATCTCGGCAGCCGGTCTCATCAACGCCCTGGAACTGGTGGGGAAGAAGATCGAAGAGGTCCGCCTGGTGGTCAACGGCGCCGGTGCCGCCGCCATTGCCTGCGCCAATCTGGTCGTCTCCCTGGGGCTCAAGCGGGAAAACCTGATCATGTGCGACACCAAGGGGATCATCTACCAGGGGCGTACCGAAGGGATGAACAAGTACAAGGAGCGCTTTGCCGTTGATACGCCGATGCGCACCCTGGAAGAGGCGGCAGTGGGATGCGATGTCATGTTCGGACTCTCCTCCAAGGGGGCCTTTACCCCGGAGATGGTCCGTACCATGGCGGTCAATCCGATCATCTTTGCCATGGCGAACCCCGACCCGGAGATCACCCCGGAGGAGGCCCGCAAGGTGCGCGGCGACGTGCTGGTCGCCACCGGCCGCTCCGATTACCCGAACCAGGTCAACAACGTGCTCGGGTTCCCGTTCATCTTCCGTGGCGCACTGGATGTCCGGGCCACCACCATCAACGAGGAGATGAAAATAGCGGCGGTCTTCGCCCTGGCGGAACTGGCCCGCGAAGAGTGCCCCGACTCGGTCTGTCGCGCCTACGGCAACGTCAAGTTCACCTTCGGCCGCGATTACATCATTCCGAAGCCGTTCGACCCCCGGGCACTGCTGCGGGTCGCCCCGGCCATTGCCAAGGCGGCCATGGATTCAGGGGTGGCGAGGCAGCCGATCGCCGACATGGACAAGTACGTGGAGGCGCTGGAGTCGCTCCAGGGCAAGGCCAAAGAAACCTTGCGGATGATCATCAACAAGGCGAAGTGCGACCCGAAGAGCATCGTCTTCCCCGAGGGGGAGAACGAAAAGATCCTGCGCGCCGCCCAGGTACTGGTGGAGCAGGAGATCGCCCGGCCGATCCTCTTGGGGAACGAGGCGAAGATCCGCTGTACCCTGGAGCAACTCGGCATTGACCTGAACGGTGGGGTGACAATCATCGATCCGGCCAATTCAGAGAAGTCCGAGGCGTACGCGGCTGAACTCTTTCAGCTGAGGCAGCGCAAGGGTCTCACTCTTTCCGAGGCGAAGCGGCTGATCACCCGGAAGTCCCGTACCCATTTCGGCTGCATGATGGTGCGTCAGGGGGACGCTGACACCCTGCTCGCGGGGATCGACAGCAACTATGCCGAGACCATCCGGCCTGCCCTGCAGGTGATTGGCAAGCAGGAGGGGCTCTCCAGTGTCCACGGCCTCTACATGATGGTCTTCAAAAACGGGATCTACTTCCTGGCGGACACCACGGTCCGTATCGATCCCTCTTCCGAGGAACTTGCCGAGACCGCGATCCTGACCGCGGAAAAGGCGAGGATGCTGGAGATCGAGCCGAGCGTCGCCATGCTTTCCATCTCCAATTTCGGCTCTGTCCGCCATCCGCAGGCTGACCGGGTACGGAGGGCGGTGGAGATCGTCAAACAGAGGGAACCTGGATTGGCGATCGATGGTGAGATGCAGGCCGATACCGCCGTGGCTGCCGAGATACTCAAGGCGAGCTTTCCGTTCACCTCTCTCAAGCAGACGGCCAATATCCTGATTTTCCCTGACCTTACCTCCGGCAACATCTGCTACAAGCTGCTGAACAAGCTGGGAGGGGCGGAGGCCATCGGCCCGATCCTGATGGGGATGAACAAGCCGGTGCATATTCTGCAGCAGGGCGATGATGTTATGGATGTGGTCAACATGGCCGCCATTGCCGTGGTGGATGCCCAGAACTGCAGCAGTCCTTAGGGGGGAATCCCGCAACGCAGGTCAGAGAGTGCCAAGCCATGCATGCAACCGACACAGCGTTCCATAGAGTAGATGCCCATTACGCGCACCGGGACCTGGAAGCCACGATCCTCAACGCTCTGGTTGCGTCCGGTAAGGACCCGGAGGCCCTCAAGGCCGATGACCTGGCGGCTATCGACGAGTTTCATGTGCGCGGCCGCAAGGCGACCTGCGATCTTGCCCGGGATATCGGGCTTGAGCGACAGATGCAGGTCCTGGATGTGGGGAGCGGTCTCGGCGGGGCCTCGCGCTATCTCGCCCAGGAGTTCGGGTGCCGCGTCACCGGCCTCGACCTGAGTGCCGAGTACTGTCGGGTCGCTGCCGGCCTCACCCGGCGCCTCGGACTGGATGGCCAGGTTTCCTTTCAACAGGGGAACGCCATTGACATCCCCTTTCCGGACGCATCGTTCGATATCGTCTGGACCCAGCACGCGGCGATGAATATCCCCGACAAATCGAGGTTGTATAGCGAAATGTGGCGCGTCTTGCGGCCGGGGGGAAGGCTTGCCATCTACGATGTTCTTGCGGGACCGGGGGGGGATGTCTACTTCCCCGTTCCCTGGGCACGGGAGCCTTCGATCAGCTTTCTGCTCACCTCCCGGCAACTGCTGGACACCCTGGCCGGTGTCGGTTTTGAGATCCAGATCTGGCGCGACGTTACGGAAGCGGGCCGTTCCTGGTTCCGGCAGATGCAGGAGAAAATGCGCAAAAATTGTTCGCCTTCGCTCGGTCTCCAACTGCTGCTGGGACCGGAATTCCGCCAGATGGCGCACAATCAGTTTCTTAACCTGGAAGAAGACCGTATCGCCCTGATCGAAGCCGTTGTGAGACGCCCCGTCAATTGCTGACACACGCCGGGGGGCGTGCTATCATCCCTGGCAACGATTGCAGCACAAGGGGGTTGTATGGACAGACCAGCACAGCATGACATGGTGATACCCGAACTCAAGGATTCGTCCCTGGAGGTGGCTAATCGGATAGCCGTTCTCACCCTGCGGCGCAACGATGTGCGCAATGCCCTGACCGGAACGGCACTCATCGACGATATCGTCCGGACGGTGCAGTGGGTCAACAACGAGCAGGCGGTTTCGGTGTTGATCATCACCGGCGACGGGGCCGCCTTTTCCGCCGGTGGCAATATCAAAGAGATGCAAGCACAGAGCGGCAGTTTCGCCGGGTCGTCGGTGGAGATCCAGGATCACTACCGGCGGGGGATACAGCAGATTCCGCTGGCCCTGCATACAGCGGAGATTCCGGTCATTGCCGCCGTTAATGGCCCGGCCATCGGGGCCGGCTTCGACCTCGCCTGCATGTGTGACATCCGCATCGCCTCGACCAGGGCAAAAGTCGGTGAAACCTTCATCAATCTCGGCATCACTCCGGGGGACGGCGGTGCCTGGTTCATGCAGCGCCTGCTCGGTTACCAGCGGGCCGCGGAGTTGACGTTTACCGGCAGGGTCCTGGAGGCTGACGAGGCACAGCGAATCGGGCTGTTTCTCGAAGTGGTGGAACCGGACGCACTCATGCCGCGCGCCAGGGAGCTGGCCGGTCAGATTGCCGCCAAACCGCCCGTTACGCTACGGCTGACCAAGCGGATGATGAAACTGGCCCAGCGGAGCGAACTTCCGGATTTCCTCGATCTGTGTGCCTGCTTCCAGGCCATGGCGCATCACACGAACGACCATCTGGAAGCGGTCAACGCCTTCCTGGAAAAGAGAACTCCGTCCTTCAGGGGTGACTAACGGCGATGCCGGATAGGCAGGGTAGGGCAGTGACGACGTGTTGCACAGTTGCGATTCAAAACACGTTATAGCGCAGACTCTTTTGTCTTGACAGGTAATTCGGTATTGTGGTACTTGAATGCTAAATGTTGTGTATACAGAATCTGGAACAATGTTGCAACGGGTGTTGAGGAGTGGTTTCGTGTTGATGGGGAAGCGGTACCGTGAACGTTATCTATATGCCGAGGAGGGCTGATATGAAAGATGTCTTTGTGGTCGAATCACTGCGCACGCCGCTGGGGTCCTTTGGGGGCGCGCTCGCCGACGTGGAAGCTCCACGCCTGGGGGCAACCGTGATCAAGGGGTTACTGGAGAAGACCGGCCTTCCGGCAGATGCCATCGACGAGGTGATCGTCGGCCAGGTGCTCAGTGGCGGTGCTGGCCAGGCCCCGGCACGGCAGGCGATGCGTTATGCGGAGCTGCCCGACTCCATTCCGGCCATGACCATCAACAAGGTCTGCGGCAGCGGCCTTAAGGCTCTCATGCTCGGGGCCGGCTCGATCCGCCTCGGGGATGCCGAGGTGGTCATTGCCGGCGGCATGGAAAACATGTCCCTGGCACCGTATGCGCTCAGCAAGGGACGGTACGGGTACCGGATGGGGAACGGGGAACTGCTCGACCTCATGGTTCACGACGGTCTGCAGGATCCGTACAGCGGCAAGCACATGGGGGTGATCGCCGAGGCGACCACCGAGAAATACAGTCTGAGCCGCGAAGCGCAGGACGCGTTCGCCATCGATTCCTATCGCAAAGCCCAGGCCGCCCTCAAGGAAGGCACCTTTAACGCGGAGATTGTACCGGTTGTAAAGAAGGGGCGGCAGGGGGATGTGGTGGTGAGCGAGGACGAAGAACCGCTCAAGGTCTCCTTTGACAAGCTTACCGGCTTGCGGGCCGCCTTCAAGAAGGACGGAACGATCACCGCCGGCAACGCCTCGACCATCAACGACGGTGCGGGGATGACCCTTCTGGCCAGCGCCGAGGCGGTGCAAAAATACGGGTTGAAGCCCAAGGCGCGGCTGGTTGCCTACGCCTCCAACAGCCTCCATCCCGACCAGTTTACCGAGGCTCCGGTCGGGGCGATCGAAAAGGCGTGTGCCAAGGCCGGCCTCAAGATCAGCGACATCGACCTGTTCGAGATCAACGAAGCCTTTGCCGCAGTGACCATGATCGCCATCAAGACCCTGGGGATTGATCCCGGCAAGGTCAACGTCAATGGCGGAGCCGTTGCCATCGGCCATCCGCTGGGGGCGAGCGGTGCCCGTCTGACCGCCACCCTGGTGCGCGAATTGGGTAAACGTCAGGCCCGCTATGGACTTGCCACTCTCTGTATCGGCGGTGGCGAGGCAGTGGCCGTGATATTAGAGAGAGTCTAGGCGCAAGGCGCGTATCCTGTCATTCATATGTAGTTAAGATACTTGGCTCAGGAGGAAGGTATGATCAAGCAAGTCGGAGTCCTTGGTGCCGGTCAGATGGGAAGCGGCATTGCCCATGTGCTGGCCGTTCGCGAGATTGAGGTGGTGCTTTTCGACATCGCCGAGGAGCAGCTGACCAAGGCCATTGCCGGGATCGAGAAAAACCTGGAGCGTCAGGCAAAAAAGGGCGAGCTCGACAGTGCCGCCATTCCGGCCATCGTCAAGAGGATCCGCACCACCAAGGTAATGGAAGACCTTGCCGATTGCGACATGGCCATCGAAGCGGTCACCGAAAGGGAAGCGCTGAAGCTGGACATCTTCAGGAAGCTCGACGGGATCGTGAAGAAAGGGGCCATCCTCGCCTCCAATACCTCGTCAATACCGATCACCCGCATCGCGGCGGTCACCGGCCGGCAGGACAAGGTCATCGGCATGCACTTCATGAACCCGGTACCGGTCATGAAGCTGGTGGAGGTCATCCGCGGACTTGCCACGAGCGATGAGACGTTCAATGCCACTGCTGCCCTTGTCGAAAAGCTCGGCAAGGAGATGGCGGTCTCTGCCGACTACCCCGGTTTCATCGTCAACCGCATCCTCATTCCGATGATCAACGAGGCCGCCTATGCCCTTTTTGAGGGGATTGCCACGGCCGAGGACATCGACAAGGGGATGAAGCTCGGGACCAACCAGCCGATGGGACCGCTCACCCTGGCGGATTTCATCGGCCTCGACACATGTCTGGCAATCATGAACGTCCTGTACGAAGGGTTCAAGGATACGAAGTATCGCCCCTGTCCGCTGCTGGTCAAGATGGTGGAGGCCGGTTTCCTCGGTAAGAAGACGGGTAGAGGGTTCTATACGTATTGATTTCGGATTGCTGTAGGGGCGAATCTTGTATTCGCCCGCTGCGTGGGCGATCACAAGGATCGCCCCTACGGGAGGATTTGTATATGGAATACACGAACCTGCTCATCGAAAAAAGTGCCGGCGTCGCCACCCTGACGATCAACCGCCCCAAGGCTCTGAACAGCCTCAACAGCTCGGTACTCGACGAACTGCTCGATGCCTTCACCGCGCTGGGGCAGGATGGCGACGTCAAGGCGATAGTCCTTACCGGCAGCGGCGAAAAGGCCTTTGTTGCCGGGGCCGACATCGCCGAGATGGCGGAAATGACCGTCCAGCAGGCAAAGGAGTTCTCCCGCAAGGGGCAGCGTCTGGTCAACCTGATCGGGCAGCTGTCCAAGCCGGTCATTGCCGCTGTCAACGGCTTTGCCCTGGGAGGCGGGCTGGAAATGGCCCTGGCCTGCGACTTCGCGTATGCATCGGAAAACGCGAAGGTTGGTCTCCCCGAGGTGACCCTCGGCATCCTGCCCGGGTTCGGCGGCACCCAGAAGCTCGGCCGGCTCATCGGCCGCAGCCGTGCCAACGAACTGATCTTTACCGGCAAGATGCTCAACGCTGCCGAGGCCAGGGAGTGGGGGATCGTCAACGCCGTATTTCCGTTGCCAGAACTGCTTGACAAGGCTCTGGAAACTGCCGGCAAGATCGCCGGCAACGGTCAGCTCGGCGTTGCCCATGCCAAGGATGCCGTCAGGAGCGGTCTCGACATGTGCGAAGCGGACGGGATGAACTACGAATCGCTCCATTTCGGTGCGCTCTTCGCTTCGGCAGACCAGAAGGAAGGGATGCGGGCGTTTCTTGACAAGAGGAAGCCGGCGTTTACCGGTAACTGAGCATAACAGACTGAGATTCGTCGGAGAAAGCCATGGAAACGACACGCGAACTATATTGGAATATCGGTCATGGGGCAACGGTACTGCTGCCGATGTACCTCTTCACCTTTGCCGCCCTGGGGTTCCTGGTCAAAAGCGGCCTGCAGCGGCTGAACATCTACCGGCAGGGGAAACCGCTCAACCGGACCGATCAGCGGGCCGTGCGGATCGGCGCGCTGGTGAAGAACGTCCTGTTGCAGAGCCGGGTGCTCCTGGTCAAGGGGCCGGGCTATGCCCACGGGCTGTTCTTCTGGGGCTTTGGTCTGCTGTTCATCGGCACCTGCTTCGTGGCAGCCCAGGCCGACTTCACCGACCTCCTGTTCCACTACCGTTTCCTTAACGGCGACTTCTACAAATACTTCTCCCTGGTGTTGGACCTGGCCGGCCTGGCCGCCTTTGCCATGCTGCTGGGGCTCCTGGTGCGCCGTTACCTGGTGCGTCCCGCCGGGCTCGAATCCACCCTGGACGACACCATCATGCATGGCTTGTTGTTCGCCATCCTCATCACCGGCTTTGTGATCGAAGGTGCCCGGATGGCGGTCACCGAACTGCCGAGCCGGCCGGACCTGGTGGTCTGGTCGCCGGTCGGCCTGCTGTTTGCCAAGGCGCTGGCCGGAGCAGGGGAAGGGACCCTGCGTACCCTGCACCAAACCCTGTGGTGGATACACTTCTTCCTGGTGATAGGCTTCATCTGCGCCATCCCGTACACCAAATTCCGGCATATCTTCACCACCGCCGCCAACTACTTCTTTGTCGACCTCGGCCCCAAGGGCGCCCTGGTCACCGTCGACATGGAGGGTGATGCGGAGAGCTTCGGCACCGCCCAGCTCAAGGACCTGACCTGGAAGGACATCTTCGACACCGACGCCTGCACCAAGTGCAAGCGGTGCCAGGACCGCTGTCCGGCCCACAACACCGACAAACCGCTCTCCCCCATGAAGGTGATCAACCAACTGGGCGAAGTAGCCTGCAGCAACCCGGAAGCCAACCTGATTGAAACCGTCAGCAAGGACGCCCTCTGGTCCTGCACCACCTGCCGGGCCTGTCAGGAGATCTGTCCGGCATCCATCGAGCATGTTAACAAGATCGTCGACATGCGCCGCAACCTGGTGCTCATGGAAGGCGAATTCCCGGGCGAAGAGGTCATGGTCGCCATGGACAACACCGAAGTCAACGGCAACCCCCTGGGGATGGCCTACGCCTCCCGGGGCGACTGGGCAAAGGAGCTGCCGGTCAGCGTCATGGCCGACAACGCCGACGTCGACATCCTCTACTTCGTCGGCTGCTACGCCTCCTTTGACAAGAGGAACATCAAGGTCGCCACCAGCTTCGTCCAGCTCTGCGCCGCTGCCGGCGTCAAAGTCGGCATCCTGGGCAAGGAAGAGAAATGCTGCGGCGAACCGATGCGCAAACTGGGGAACGAATACCTGTACCAGTCCATGGCCAGCGAGAACATCGAAACCATCAAGGGGTACGGGGTCAAAAAGGTGGTCACCGCCTGTCCGCACTGCTTCAACACCCTGGCCAAAGACTACCGCGATCTCGGCTTCGACATCGACGTCGAGCACTACACCGTCTACCTGAACCGTCTGCAGCAGGAAGGGAAGCTCAAGCTCAAGGCCGACGGTTTTGACTGTACCTACCATGACTCCTGCTACATCGGCCGCTACAACGACCTGTACGACGAGCCCAGGGCACTGCTTGCCGCCGCCGGCGGGAGCATCCGGGAAATGGACCGGAACCAGGCACAAAGCTTCTGCTGCGGCGCCGGCGGTGGCCGGATCATGGCCGAGGAAAAGCTCGGCAGCCGGATCAGCGAGAGCCGGGCCAAGATGGCCGCTGCCACCGGCTCAGGCACACTCGTCTCCAACTGCCCCTTCTGTCTCACCATGTTCGAGGACGGTATCAAGGGAGCCGAGCTGGAAGGGCAGCTGGTACCGAGGGATATCGCCGAAATTCTGGTGGAAAGGTTGTCGATCTAGTCTCGCTATCTCGCCAAATGGCTCTACGGCCATTTGGCGAGAAAATGTGTATATTGGTAAAATAATAATGGTAATACGGTACTGAAATATATACATTAAGCCGGCGCCCAGACGGAAAAAGTGGGCAGAGAGGAGTCAAGGTGAATATACACGAGTATCAGGCTAAGGCGATTCTGAGGGAGTTCGGTGTACCGGTTCCGGATGGGCATGTCTGCTACAACGGGGCCAGTGCCAGGGAATGGGCAAAGCGTATCGGCGACGGTCCGTGGGTAGTGAAGGCACAGATCCATGCCGGCGGGCGTGGCAAGGGAGGCGGGGTCAAGCTGGCCCGCACCTCCGAAGAAGTGCGCAATACTGCACGGGATATGCTCGGCATGACGCTCCGCACCCATCAGACCGGCCCCGAGGGGAAGGTGGTCACCCGGGTCCTGGTGGAAAACGGCTGCAACATCGACCGGGAGCTGTACGTCAGCCTGCTGGTCGACCGGGGAACCTCCAAGGTAACGGTGATGGCCTCCACCGAAGGGGGGATGGACATCGAAGAGGTGGCAGCCACGACTCCTGAGAAGATCTTCAAGGAGGCGATTGATCCGCTGGTGGGACTTACTCCGTTTCAGGGCCGCAACCTCGCCTTCTGCCTGGGGCTGACCGGCAAGTTGACCAATAAGGCGGTCAGCCTGCTGCAGGGGCTCTACGACACGTTCATCGGCTGCGACTGCGCACTGTTGGAGATCAACCCGCTGGTGGTGACCAAAGAGGGGGATCTCCTGGCCCTGGACGCCAAATTCGGTTTCGACGACAACGCCGTGTTCCGGCATCCCCGGATCGGCGACATGCGGGACTATGACGAAGAGGACCCCAACGAGGTGGAAGCGTCCCAGCACGACCTCTCCTACGTATCGCTGGACGGCAACATCGGCTGCCTGGTCAACGGTGCCGGTCTGGCCATGGCCACCATGGACATCATCAAGCACTCGGGCGGCAATCCTGCCAACTTCCTGGACGTAGGGGGCGGGGCGACCATCGAGCGCGTCACCGAGGCGTTCAAGCTCATCCTCTCCGACAAGAACGTCAAAGGCATCCTGGTCAACATCTTCGGCGGCATCATGAAATGCGACGTCATCGCCACCGGGGTCATCGAGGCCGCCAAGCAGGTCTCCCTCAAGGTACCGCTGGTGGTGCGGCTGGAAGGGACCAACGTTGACAAGGGCAAGCAGCTTCTGGCCGAGAGCGGTCTGAATATTGTTGCCGCCGATGGCATGGCCGACGCAGCGCAGAAAATCGTCCAGGCCGTGGCCGCCTGCTAAAGGAGAGAATATACAATGAGCATCCTTATCGATAAGAACACCAAGGTCATCACCCAGGGGCTCGGCGCCACCGGCCTCTTTCATGCCAATGGCGCCCGTGAGTACGGCACGCAGATGGTTGGCGGGGTAACCCCCGGCAAGGGTGGCACGTCCATCGAAGGATTTCCCGTCTTTGACACGGTCAAAGATGCCGTGTACAAGACCGGCGCCACCGCCTCGGTCATCTACGTCCCGCCGCCGTTTGCCGCCGATGCCATCATGGAGGCGGTGGATGCGGGCATAGAACTGGCGATCTGCATCACCGAAGGGATTCCGGTCCTGGACATGGTCAAGGTCAAGCAGTACATGCAGGGGAAAAAGACCCGCCTGGTCGGTCCCAACTGCCCCGGTGTCATCACCCCCGGCCAGTGCAAGATCGGCATCATGCCCGGCTACATCCACAAACCGGGCAAGATCGGCGTTGTCTCCCGCTCCGGCACCCTCACCTACGAAGCGGTCTGGCAGTTGACCAACGTGGGACTGGGGCAGTCCACCTGCGTCGGCATCGGTGGCGATCCGGTGAACGGCACGAACCATACCGATGTCCTCAGAATGTTCGAAGAAGATCCGGATACCGAAGCGGTGATCATGATCGGCGAGATCGGCGGCACCTCGGAAGAAGAGGGGGCCTACTTCGTCAAGGAGCACATGACCAAGCCGGTAGCGGCGTACATCGCCGGGGTCACCGCCCCTCCGGGCAAGCGGATGGGACATGCCGGGGCGATCATCTCCGGCGGCAAGGGTACGGCCGAGGAAAAGGTGGCCGTGCTCAAGGAGTGTGGCATCAGTGTGGCAGCAAGTCCGGCGGAAATGGCCAAGGCACTGCTGGCAGTGTACAAGCCCCGGTTGTAGGTGATTGGTTCGGGCACCCCGCAAGGGGTGCCTTTACTGGGCAGGCGCAATACCTGCTCTTGGTAGTATGTGTAACCGTCGGAGCTCTAAACCCATCGTAACTGTTTCACCAGCTCTTTTCCGTTTTGCCGATTGTTCTGCTGTGAAAACTCCTTTCTGTCTGGTGTGAGGGCCGGTCGACGGACCGGCCCCCGTTTTTTTCCGGCTGAGGAAGGGTCCGCGGCAGGAAACGAACCCGCGAGGTGTACTGATATGCTGATAGTCGTCTGTATCAAACAGGTACCGGATACCACCCAGGTCCAGATCGACCCGGTGACCAATACCCTGGTCAGGGAGGGTATCCCGTTCATCGCCAACCCCTACGACACCCATGCCCTGGAAGAGGCGCTCCGGATGAAGGATCGGTTCGGGGTACGGGTGGCAGCCATCTCCATGGGGCCGCCGAATGCCGAAGCCACCCTCAGGAAGGCGCTGGCCGTCGGGGTGGACGAAGCGATCCTGCTCTCGGACCGGGCCTTTGGCGGTGCCGATACCCTGGCCACCAGCAACGTCCTCTCGGCGGCGATCAAAAAGCTGAACGAGACGGAAGAGGTGGGTCTGGTCCTGTGCGGCAAACAGACGATTGACGGCGATACGGCCCAGGTGGGGCCGGGAATCGCCACGCGGAACCGGTACAGCCAGCTCACCCTGGTGGACCGGGTGGAGGAGATGGACCTGGCCAGCAGGAAGATCCGGGTGAGAAGGAAGCTGGAAGGGCGGCACGAGATCGTGGAATCGCCCATGCCGGCCATGCTGACCGTGGTGCGGGAGCTGAACCGGCCCCGGTACCCGACCGTTCCTCTCCTGCTGGAATCCCAGGAGCTGGAGGTCAAGGTCTGGGACAACGAAGTGCTCAAACTGGACGTGAACAGCATCGGCCTCAAAGGCTCGCCCACCTGGGTAAGCCGGATCTTCTCGCCGCAGCGGGAAAAGGGTGAGATCGTTGGCGACGGCCTGCGTGACCCGCAGGGGACCTCTAAGCTGCTCCTGGAAAAACTGCTGAGTAAAGACCTGCTGCCGGTTTGAAGATAAAGATTTTGCACGAGGAGTCGACCATGACTGAGGCAAAAAAACCGATCAAGAAACCAAGGGGCAAGGCGGTTCTGCTGGAAGGGAAATGCATCGCCTGCGGAGCCCGCTGCGAAAGCTCCTGCCCCATAAACATAATAGCCATGAACGACGCAGGCGAACCGGTCATCAACACCGAGAAATGCATCGGCTGCGTCAAGTGCGTCAAGGTCTGCCCGGCCCAGGCCATCGACCTGTTCTTCACCCCGGAAGAACAGAAGATCCTCGATGAACTGATGAACAGTGCCGGCGGCGAACCGGAGGATGACGATCCCGAGGCAGCGGCCCTGGCAGCTAAGCTGGCCGCCTACCGGGGTGTCTGGGTCTTCATCGAGCAGACCGAAGGGGAGCCGGCCCGTGTGTCGTGGGAACTCCTGGGTAAAGGCCGGGAACTGGCCGATGCCATCGATGCCGAACTGACCGCCATCGTGCTTGGCGAAAACGTCGAACCGCTCTGCCATGAGTCCTTTGCCTACGGCGCGGACAAGGCGATCCTGGTGGATGCCCCGGTGTTCAAGCACTACCGCACCGAGGCCTATCTGAAGGCGCTCTGCTTTCTCATCGACAGCCGTAAGCCCGAAATCATCCTCATGGGGGCCACCGGCCTTGGCCGCGACCTGGCCGGCGCCGTTGCCACCGTCGTCGGCACCGGCCTCACCGCCGACTGCACGGGACTGGCCGTCGACGACAAGCGGAACCTCATGCAGACCCGGCCGGCCTTTGGCGGCAACATCATGGCCACCATCATGTGCGACAAATTCCGGCCCCAGATGGCCACGGTCCGACCGCACGTCATGCCGCTGCCGGAGAAGCGGCCAGGCGCCACCGGCGAGATCGTCCGGATCTCCTGCCCGGTGGAGGAGAAAGACATCCTCACCAAGGTCCTCGAAGTTATCAACGACAAAAAGGGGAAAGACCACGTGGACGTGGCCGGCGCCGAATTCATCATCTCCGGCGGCCGGGGCCTGATGGGTCCGGACAACTTTGCCCTTCTGAAGGAGTTGGCCGACGAACTGGGCGGTGTGGTCGGCGCCTCCAGGAGCGCCGTCGATGCCGGCTGGATGCCCCACGACCGCCAGGTCGGGCAGACCGGCAAGACCGTCCGGCCAAAGATCTACATCGCCTGCGGGATCTCCGGTGCTATTCAGCATCTGGTGGGGATGCAGGACTCAGACCTCATCATCGCCATCAATCGTGACAAGGAAGCGCCCATCTTTGAAGTGGCTCACTACGGCATCGTCGGCGACCTGTTCCAGGTGGTGCCCGAACTCACCCGGGGGATACGGGAACTGAAACAGCAGTAACCGTCAGGATCGGCGGGCAACCGCAGAGGACGCGGAGAACGCGCAGGAAACCGTAAACATTGCATTGATTTGATTCTCCAACCCGGCAGCTTTTGAGGGTTGGACATTGCGAGGCAACAGTTATGACACCCAATGTGACCATCTACGCACCACTTTTGATCGCCTCCCTGCTATTCTTCAGCTGGAGCTGCTACAAAAGGATCTCCCTCGTTACCGTCGGCAAAGCTGAAGACCGCTTTCAGGAGCCGGGCCGCAGGGTTCTGGACGTGCTCCTCTACGCCTTTGGCCAGAAGCGGGTCATGGCCCGGCCGTTCGGCCTGAACCACGCCGTCATCTTCTGGGCCTTTGTCGTCCTCCTGATCGCCAATGGTGAATTTCTCATTGCCGGCCTTATCCCCGGTGTCAGCCTCGCTGTCCTGCCAGAGCCGCTGCACCACGTCCTCCTGCTCGCCTTTGATGCAGTCTCGCTCCTGGCGCTGGCGGCCGTAGTGTTGGCTGCAGCAAGACGTCTCTTTTTCGCCCCGGACTACATGGCCACCTCCTACACCTCCCCCCGCAGCCCGGAAGCGTTCCTGATCCTCGGCAGCATAGCACTCCTCATGCTTGCCTACTTCGGCCTCCACGGCGCCCTGATTGCCATGGGCAAAGAACCGGCCGCAGCCTGGATGCCGGTCTCCTCCGTGGCAGGCACCATCCTGGGAGCTTTCCCGGCAGAGAGCCTGCAGTCGCTTACCGCTGTTTTCTGGTGGATTCACGCCATTGTCCTGTTGCTGTTCATGAACTACCTGCCGCACAGCAAGCATATGCACATTCTCACCGCCATCCCCAACTGCTTCTTTGCGAGCCTGGACAAACCGAACACCCAGCCCAGGGAGGAATTCGTCAAAGGGGCCAGTTTCGGCGCCGGCAGTGTCGACCAGCTTTCCTGGAAAGACCTGTTCGACGGTTTCTCCTGCACCGAATGCGGCCGCTGCCAGAGCGTCTGTCCGGCAGTCGCCACCGGCAAACCGCTCAACCCGCGGCAGGTCGTGCACGACATCAAGATCAACCTGCTGAACGGACAGGTCGACCAGGAGAAATTCCAGGCCGGTCAGCCGTTGATCGGCGCCGGAAACGGGGAGGGGAGCATCCCAGAAGACGCCATCTGGTCGTGCACCACCTGCGGCGCCTGCATGGCCGCCTGCCCGGTCTTCATCGAACAGATGCCCAAGATTGTCAAGATGCGCCGCCACCTGGTGCAGATGAAGGCGAGCTTCCCGGAAGAACTGCTGAACCTGTTCGAGAACATGGAAGGACGGTCCAACCCCTGGGGGATCGCCCCCACGGACCGGACCAAATGGTACTCCACCCTCGAGGTCAAACCGTACGAGGCCAACCAGACCGAATACCTCCTCTACGTCGGCTGCGCCGGCTCCTTCGACTCGCGGCAGAAGCATGTCACCGTGGCCCTGGCCACCATCCTGAACGAGGCCGGCGTCTCCTGGGGGATACTGGGCAAGGAAGAACTCTGCTGCGGCGACAGCTTGCGCCGGCTCGGCAACGAATTCGTCTTTGACCGGATGGCGAAGCAGAACGTCCAGCTGTTCAAGGACAAGGGGATCAAAAAGGTCATCACCCAGTGTCCCCACTGCTTCACCACCCTGAAGAACGACTACCGGCAGTACGGACTGGAGCTGGAGGTCATCCACCACAGTGAACTGATCGACTCCCTCCTGAAAAGCGGCAAACTGAAACTGGACCACCAGGTAACCGACCTGGGAAAAATCGCCTTCCACGACTCCTGCTACCTCGGCCGGCATAACGACGTCTACCAGCCCCCCCGCCAGGTCATCGCCGCTGCTACCGGCGCGGCGCCGGTGGAGATGGAGCGAAACCTGGAGAACTCCTTCTGCTGCGGCGCCGGGGGCGGCCGGATGTGGATGGAAGAGCACGAGGGGACCAGGATCAACCTGAACCGGATCGAAGAGGCGCTGAAGGAGAAGCCGGACACGCTGTGCGTCAGTTGCCCCTACTGCCTGACCATGTTCGCCGACGGTCTCAAGGACCTGCAGGCCGACCAGACCCAGGTCAAGGACATTGCCGAGGTGGTGGCCGAGGGGCTCAGGCCGAGGACTTGATGTAGACAATGCACTACGAAACCTGAATCCGTGGGCGGGCGAGTTCGATGCAGAGCCCCATGCCTCACGGATTCAGGTTTTTGTGAATACAAGAAGAATTTCAGGAGGGATGGTAATGGAACAGTATGCAGTCTACTTTGCCCTGGCATGTGCCGTGGCAGCGATCGCCTACGGCCTGGTCTCGGCCCAGTGGATACTCGGGCTTCCCCAGGGCAACGAGCGGATGAAACAGATCGCCGCCGCCATCCAGGAGGGTGCCAGCGCCTACATGAAGCGCCAGTACACCATCATTGCCGTGGTCGGCGTGGTCATGTTCGTGTTGCTCTTTGCCACCCTCGGCGCCAAGACCGCTGTCGGCTTTGCCGTCGGCGCCCTGTTCTCCGGCCTCACCGGCTTCATCGGCATGTTCGTCTCGGTCCGGGCCAACATCCGCACCACCGAGGCAGCGAAATCCGGCATCCACAAGGCCCTTAACGTCGCCTTCAAGGGTGGCGCCATCACCGGCAT
>NZ_VLLN01000015.1 GCF_007830735.1 Geobacter argillaceus | reverse complement strand
GCCAGGAGGCACCAGCTGTTCTTGAACATCCCGGTCTCGATCCCCTGACCGGCCTGGTAGAGGGAGAAGGCGGAGGTGGAGCAGGCCTGGGTGATCAGGACGCCGGGCGACCCTTCGGCCCCCAGCATGGCCGCGGCCCAGGGACCGCTGTAGAACCAGTGCTGCTGGTAGACGGTGCTCCCCACCAGGACATATTCGATTGCCTTCGGGTCCCACCCCTTGCCCTCCAGGAACCGCTTGGAGGTGGCAGCACCGAGGACGATGGAGTTCTCGTTGGCCAGGGTCCCCTGCCACTTGGCAAAAGGGGTGCTGTAGTAACCGCGGTAGGGGATGAATGCTTTCGTCAACATATGGCTCTCCTTAGGCTGATATCAGGACGGAAACTTATTTGTAGACACCGGCGGCTAGCAGGAAGTCTCCTGCGGATTCTATGTACGAGGTCTTCTCCTCGATCTTCTTGCTGACCGGATTGGTCCATTTGTAATCCACCCAGCCGCTCCCTTTCCTGGCAGTGCTTATGAATTCCTTAATAAAGAACTTTCCGTCAGGGTCTTTTAAATCCAGCATGTTTTTGCCAACGAGTTTCGGATTTGCACCATGCGCCAGCGTAATGCCGTTCATGTCGATGGCAAAGATGTACAGTTCACCCTTTACGAACTGTCCTTTCGGATTGCTGATCTCTGCCAGGGTCTTTTCTTTGCCCGCCGTTTTCAGAAAAGCGGCCGTCTTTTTGACCATGGCCTTTGCATCATCCTTTGCACTGGCGGCATAGCATGTCGTCATGGCAAATCCTGCTACGATCAAACTCACAAGTACGATCAGCGCAATTTTCCTCATCTCTGTTTTTTCTCCTTTATCTGATGTGAATTGCATAATCAGCCCACAGCTCCTGACAGGGCCGTAGCTGCCTGGTGAACTCAGATCCTGATCCTGCCATCCACGGCGTACACGCCGTCCTCAAACGCCATGATCGGGTTCATGTCCATCTCCTGGATCATCGGCAGGTCAATGAGGAGCTGGGAGACGCGCTGGATCAGGTTGACGATCCTCTCCTTGTCGACCCCCTTCTCGCCCCGGACACCGTCCAGGAGGGCCGCGGTCTTCAGGCTCGCCAGCATCTCCCCGGCCTCAACCTTTGTCACCGGCGCGATCTTGAACGCCACGTCCTTCAGCACTTCGACGTAGATGCCCCCCAGCCCGAACATCACCAGGTGCCCCAGCTCCCTTTCGGCAGTGGCGCCGATGATCAGCTCGCGCCCGCCGGGGAGGAACTGCTGGACAAAGAAGCGAAGCTTCCCGAAATGCCCGAGGCGGTTCTGCATATCCTCCACCGCGGCACGGACCGCTGCGCCGTCCTTCAGGTTGACGCTAACCCCGCCCATGTCGCTCTTATGGTCGATCTCCTCGCTGTCCACCTTGACCACCACTGGGTAGCCGATCTTGCCGGCGGCGAAAACGGCCTCCTCGGCGTTTTCCACCACCAGCCAGCCGGCCACCGGGATGCCGTACGCCTCGAAGATCGTGTAGACGTCGCTGGCGGGAAGAACGCTGCGGCCGGCCTGCTGTGCCTGCTCGATGATCGCCCTGGCACTGGCACGGTCAACGCCGCTAAAGGTCTCTGCCTGACCGATGTCGCGCTGCTTGAGCAGGCCGTACCTGGTGAGGGCGCCCAGCGCCTTGGCCGCGTCGCTCGGGTTGGCGTAGAACGGGACCCCGCCTTTTTTCAGGATGTCCCGGGTGATCTGGAACCGCTCCTGGCTGAGGTCGGTCATGAAGTTGCAGACGATCGGCTTTCTGGCGAGCTTGCTGACCTCGACGATCTGCCGGGCCACCTCGTGGGTGTCGGTGAACGGTGCGGTGACGAAGTTGATGAAGATGCTGTCCACGCTCTCTTCGTCGATGAGCACGTCCAGGGCACCGCGGAAGTGGGGGCCGCCGGCGGTGGCCACTACGTCGATCGGGTTCTCCAGGGCCGCTTCGGGAAGCTGGGTCCCTTTCAGCCGCTCGATGGAGCTTTCAGAAATCTTCGGCACGTCCAGGCCGCAGGCAACCAGGACGTCGGTGGCGATGACGGCCGGGCCGCCGGTGTTGGTGATGATCCCGACCCGGTTCCCCTTGGGGATCGGCTGGGTGGCGAAGGCCATGGCGGCCCTCGCCATTTCCCCTTCGTCGGTGAAGGAGAGGATGCCGGTCTTTTCGAAGATCAGTTCGGTGGCGATATCCACCCCGGCCAGGGAACCGGTGTGGGAGGAGGCCGCCTTGGCCCCCTGCTCGGTCCGGCCGGCCTTCATGGCCAGGATCGGCTTTCGGGCGGTGACCTCTTTGGCCACTTCGAGGAACTCGCGGGGATTGGAGAACCCTTCGGTGTAGAGGATGACCGCTTTGGTCCCCTCGTCCTGGCCGTAGTAGCGGACGATCTCGGGGATGGAGACGTCGCAGGCGTTGCCGTTGGAGGCGTAGAGCCGCTGGCCGATCCCCAGGTCGGCCAGGGCCTGCATGATCAGGGCGCCGACCCCGCCGGAGAGCGCCACCACCGAGATGTAGCCCGGCTCCGGGTAGGTGAAGGTGAAGTTGCAGTACGCATTCAGCTCAGGATCGGAGTTGATGACCCCCTGGCAGTTGGGACCGAAGACCCGCACGCCGTACTTCTTGGCCGTGGCGAGGAATTCCGCCTGGAGCCTGGCCCCTTCCTCCCCCATCTCGCTGAAGCCGGCGGAGTTGATGATGACCGCCTTGATCCCCTTCTGGCCGCACTCTTCCATGGCCTGGGGGACCTGGCTGCTGGGGATGATGATGTGGGCCAGATCAACCTCGCCGGGAATCTCGGCCAGGTTCCTGTACGCCTTGATGCCGCGGATGTCCGGGGCGCTGGGGTTGATCGGGTAGATGGCCCCTTTGTACCCGTAGGTTTGCAGGTTTTTGGTGATGACGTTGCCGATGGACAGTTCCTTGGTGGAGGCGCCGATGATGGCCACTCCTTTCGGGCTGAACAGTGCGTCAAGCTGGTGTGACATCTTATTTCCCCTCCTCAAGCTGTTCAATGAATGCTTCCACGTTGGTCTTGGTCTGCTCGTCGGATACGCAGCGCAGGTCGTTCAGGTCGCCGGAGATGACCAGGCTGGGGATGCCGGTTGCCGCTTCCAGCCGCTGGGGCATGCCGTAGCGGCTGTTGGAGTTGTAGGGGCAGGTCTTGGCGTCGTGGTAGATGATCCCGTCGATCCGGAACTTCTGCAGCATCTCCTGGATGTACGTTTCCTTGTAGGCGTCGGAGCGGACGATGAAGAGTTCCAGGTAGGCCTTGGCCATGCTGCGCAACGGATCGTTCTCGTCAAAGGAGGGGAAGATCCAGCTGCTGCAATAGGTGGAGGCGATAACGTTCGCCCGCAGACCGGAGAATAGCTCCGAATGCTGCCGCAGGCGGCCCCAGACCGGCATGCCGTCCCAGTAGATGCGATGCCGTTCCTCTTCGACCGCTCCCACCCCTGCGGCGATCCGCTGCTCCAGTTCGGCCAGGAGCACCTTATAGTAGTCGATGGCCTCCCGGGTGCCCCGCAGGACCACAGCCGGTCCCATATGGATGGTACCGTCAAAGAAGGTGAGCGGTGCAGGGGCGGCGGTGGCGGTCTCCAGGACCCTCTTCCACAGTTCGGTGCACTCCCGGGAGAGGGCCACTGTTTCCCGGAGCCTCTCCATGTCCAGCCTGGCCCCGGAGATCTCCTCCAGCGTCGGGACCAGGTCCGCCATCTGCCGCGCCACATCGTCGATATGGGCTGTGGTCACTTCGTTGACGTTTTTGGGGGAGGTGATGCCGATGACCGGAACCCCCAGTTCCTTGGCATACCAGGCGAACCAATCCTGCACGTCGCGGCACTGGTTGGTGTTGTAGATCAATACGTCGGGCCTGGGCACGGATTCGATTCCCGGGTAGGCCTTGGCCAGCGGGGTGGTCCCGTTCAGGTAGGCGCCGATGTCGGCCGTGAGGTAGGAGCAGATATCCGGCGAGTAGCCGATGGCGTTGGCCGCCGGGATCAGATCGGTTGAGAGGCGCGTGGCGCCGAGCATGGCCGCATGATTTTCCGGGAAGTGAACGGCGAACCCCATGGCCCTGAGCAGTTCCGCCGGGCCAACGCTGGTGCACCAGGCAACCTTTTGTGTCTTGCTGGTTGCCGCCTCGTTCAAGCCGTAAAAGTAATCGGCCATGATCTTGTTCATCCGGTCAGTGGCCTGAATTTTCTTGCGCACCGTCTTGCCCTCTTCAGCCATTACTGTCTCCTTCTGAATCCATAATTCAGTAGGTTGGGTTAGGCGGTTGTATCGCCGTAACCCAACATAGCAGCGTTGCTCGTTGGGTTACGCTATCGCTAACCCAACCTACTTGGGACTACCCTTTTTCATCCAGGGCGTAGAGTGCCGCGCCGATGGCGCCGGCCAGCTGGGGATATGCGGGAACCATCACCGGCCTGCCGATCATCTCCCCGACCATCTCGACGATGTAGGGGTTGTGCGCCACCACCCCGCCGGTCATGACGACCCGCTCGGTGAGGGAGTCCATCTCCAGGACCCTTTTGATGACCGAGTAGAAGATCCCCTTGACGATGTCGCTCACCTTCTTGCCGTTGCGGATGCTCTCCAGGACTTCCGTGGCCGAGAACACCGTGCAGTAGCTGCCGAGCTTGACCATATCTTCCGACTGTCGAGCCAGGTCGTTCATCCGTTCCAGGGGGAGGTCGAGGCGGCTCGCCATCTCCTCGATAAAGGCACCGGTGCCGGCCGCACACTTGCGGTTCATCTTGAAGCTGCTGCGACGGCCATTGCTGTCCAGCTTGACGATCTTGTTGTCCTGACCGCCGATGTCGATGACGGTGATAGCCTCGGGAAAATAGTGGTGGCACCCCTTGGCAATGCAGCCGATTTCCGTCTTGCTCTCCTTTGTGACAAAGGCGACATTGGCCCGGCCATAGCCGGTGGAGACGGCCCGGACGATGTCGTCGCGATTGGCGCCGGCCATCGCCAGCGAGTCATCCAGGCAGGCGGACGCGGTCGCCGCAAAGTCGACACCTGACTTCCTGACCGCGTGGCCGTTCAGTTGTCCTTGGGGATCGATAACCGCAACCTTGGTTCTTGATGCCCCCATATCTAGACCGACAAACACCGGTTTCAACATTCGTTCATGCCTCTTATTTCGTGAGCAGCTCGCCGCTCAAATCAGCCAGGGCAATGGGATACGCGTTCTGTTCGTTCGAGAGTCGAGCTCTGCCCGAGTTCTGTTGTTAAAGGGTCCGCAGTCGCTATTCGGCAATCTTAAAATATTGTTTTGCATTCTGTGTGCCACAATCAATATGCCGCCCCATAATTGCTCAACAAACCGAATTTATTGTGTTTTTGTTTTTAAATTGTGTTTTGTGTGAGCTGGTCATGGGCACACAACGACGATATTTCGTTGGATTGCGTGGCGGCAACACCAGCCACCCAGACGGTATCATCAGGTAACGGTTGGAATATTAATGAGAATGTGATGGGGAAGTCTTCTGAAGGCGTCATTGAATATTCGACGATATTTAGTCGGCATGACGATATATCGTCTACAACAAAAATAACTCCTCTGCGGGCAGGATGGTGCGTTGCAACCGGTCAGGCAACTTGTTCACATCCGCCCGGGACCGCCAGTGGCACTGGCGGCCCCGGGCGGTATCCTGAATCCTTTTTTACTTTTCCGTCAGATCTGGAACCATTGTCCTACGTATATAGAAGTTGGTCAGTCGAACACCCTGTCCAAATCCTCATCCTTCACCAGAAAGGAGAGATTGTGAGGTGCCACCGACTCGTTGTAGAAAAAGCGCGGCAGCCGGTCGTGGGCCTTTGAGAAGCCGGCGCGGGTGTTGAAGTCCCGCTCGGCGGCAAGGATCTTCGTGCCCAGCGCAGAAAATACGTCCGCTACCATGGGGCGTCCGGAACAGGCCGAGAGCATGTCAAGCAGGGCCTGGAACGTCTCCGGCTGGTCCATTATGGCCATGGCGACAAACAGGCACATACCGGTAGCATCAATGGCCGCCGTCGCAATCTGCAGGTTCCGGGATAGTTCAGCCTGCCCTTCGGCCTTGAGCGGATCCACATCGCCGCCGATCTTCAGGATGTTGGTGGCTACCGCGTAGCCGGCCGTATGGTCGGCCCCCATGGTGCTCGTTGCGTAGGTGACCCCCATCCCCTGGACCGCCCGCGGGTCATAGGCCGGAAGGGCCTGCCCCTTGACGACCGGAACCCGTTCCACGCCGAGAACCTTGCCGGTTATTTCCGCCCCGCAGCCGAGAATCCGGCCAAGGGGAGTTCCCTTAGCCACCTCCTCCACGAGCCCGATCGCTGCCTCCCCATCCCCGAAGGCGACAAGTCCCGCATCCATGGCCACCCCGATGGTTACCCCCATTTCGATGGTGTCGAGACCGATGTTGTCTTCCATATAGTCGAAACGGGCCACCGTATCCAGATCGGAGATGCCGCAGTGGCCGCCGTGGGCCCAGACCGTCTCGTACTCCGGCTGCTTGGTGACGTAGTTGCCATCCTTGTCGTTGAATATGCCCGAACACTGGATCACGCACCCCCGGTGGCAGCCGTGGGTAGCCGAGCCGCCGCGCTTTATCTCCAGTTCCGCCAACGCCTCGCCGCTCAGTTGTGCGGCGTTTTCGAACTGGCCGGCCTTGAAATTGCGCGTAGGGTAGCCTCCCGCCTCATTCAGGACGTTGGTCAGGACGTTGGTGCCGAAGGCCGGCAGCCCTTCGCCAGTGACCGGATGCTTGCGCAACCCCTCGACGAACTTCCGGTTGGCGTCCCGGAATCGTTCCGGTTCTTTCGGCGTGCGTATATTCATGCCGGCATCGTCGAGGATGATCGCCTTCACCTTCTTTGCGCCCATGACGGCGCCAACCCCTCCACGCCCGCAGTGGCGGGTCGGGCGGAGCTCCGGATCGGTGCAGGCGATGGAGGCTGCCAGGAGCCGCCGCTCACCCGCCGTGCCGATGGTCATGTAGGCCACCTTGTCACCGTATGTCCGGCGCAGCGTCTCGACCAGCGGGTAGTTGTCCAACCCTTTCAGGCCATTGTCCACCTGGATTCGGACCCCATCCTTGTTGAGGTAAATCGTGTAGAGATCGTCGCCGACCGGCTTCCCTTCGAGAACGATGGCGGCATATCCGAGCCGTGCCAGGACCTGGGCGGCCTGGCCACCGGCGTTCGACTCCTTGATGGTCCCGGTCAGCGGGCTCTTGCACCCGACCGACAGTCTGCCGGTCATGGCGCCGGAAGTTCCGCTCAAGAGTCCCGGGGCAATGACGAGCTTGTTCTCCGCCCCCAACGGATGGGCCAGCGGATGCACCTCCCTTGCCACCAGCAGTGAGGTCAATCCCCGTCCCCCCAATCCCTCGTACTCACCTGCCGGTTCAACGGCGGCCGTCGGACCTCCCGATGCTCCCATGTCAATGCGCAAAATCCTGTCCATGCCATTACTCCTCTCTTCCGGATAGGCGATTGATCTGTTGAATGATGGAATAGTTTCGTTGCTACCGCGGAAACGAATAGTCACTGCACCAATCGATGCGCTCTGGTACTCGGGCCAAACCTGGCGATATGCGCCGTCACCCGGGCACAGGCAAAGGAGTTCCCCCAGAGGTTGTCCGATCTCTTCACCCCTTCAAGATCCCGCGGGCTCCCTGATGCGGCATAGGGGTATCGCCTGCCATGGTCCACTGAGATTTCGCCCACCGGAACCAGGTCGTCGGCTATCGTGCCCAATACCCCGGGGATCGAGGCCGGTAACACCTGAGAACTGTCGGGACGACCCGCAGCAACGATGGTGCATCCGGCCGCGAGTACCTCCGTGCAGGCCATGGTGAGGAGGTCGGAGCCGGGACCGGGGGACATGCCCAGGCTCAGGTTCAGGAGCGAGCACCCCTCGGCTGCGGCCCGCAGGACGGCGCGCGCCACCAGCGAGGGATAGGAGGTGAGATCATGCTCGAACACCCTGACCGAAAAGATCTCCAGGTCGGAGAGCTGCTGACGGAGAATTCCGGCTACCGCAGTGCCGTGGCCGACCAGATCGCGGAAATCGTCGTCTTCCCGAACCTTGCCCCGGCCGTCGAGAAAGATGCGACAGCCGTACACGCCGCCTCTGACATGGGAGTGCCAGGGGTTTATCCCGGTATCGATGACCCCGATCCGGAGCCGCGTATTTTTGGCGGTGCGTTTCATGGTCGCCTGTCCGCCGATTGCCTGAGGGTGCGGACCTGATCGAGCGCGACCAGATTCGACGCGGCTTGTCGAAATGCCGTGCCGCCAAGCTCGGCGCTCAGTTCCTGACCGTCGACCTGTCGTAGTTGACCCGCCTTCATGAGAAAAAGGCGGTCGAATTCATTCAGACCGTGCAGGCGGTGGGTGATGACCAGAAACGTACGGTCGGGAAAATGGCTGAACAGATTCTGCCGGATCTTGGCTTCGGTTTCGGGATCGAGCGCCGAGAAGGCCTCGTCGAGGACCAGAATCGCCGGGTTACGCAGGATGAGCCTGACCAGCCCAATGCGCTGTCGTTGCCCGTCGGAGAGCGCCAGCCCCCGGCCGCCGATGATTGTCCGGTAGCCGTCGGGCAGTACGGAGATAAACCGGTGGGCTTCTGCCAGGGAGGCTGCCAGGTGCAATTCCGTATCGCTGATTCCCTGGTTGCCATACCGCAGGTTCTCGGCAACCGTCGCGTGCAGCAGAAAGGGATCGCACCCGGCATACCCGAGCCGTGCCTGCGCATCAGCAACGGCGGGGCCAACCGATATCTGCCCCGTGTGCGGGGTGCGCAGGCCGAACAGCAACTGCACCAGGGTCGATTTTCCTTCCCCCGATATCCCGAAAACCGCCACGCGCTCCCCCGGCGAGACCTGCAGATCTAACTTGTTCAAAACCGGAGGGGAGCCGGCATAGGCGAAACTGACGTCCTCAAAGACAATACCGCCCGGCTCAGTCCGGCCTGGTGGGGAGGGGGCAGTGACAATAGAGTCAATTGCCAGGAGTTCGACCACCCGCTCGAGGCTGACCCGCGCTTCCTGGATATTTCGCAGCAACCCCAGTAATCCCGTGGCCGGGCCGACAAGACGTCCCTGATAGAGGACAAATGCCACGAACGTTCCCAGGCTGATGGTGCCGCCTTCGATAAGCCTTCCGCCAAGGAGATAGATCCAGGCAAGACTCGCGGTCAGTGCCAGGGCCGGGAATCCGGAGGCGGCGGAATCGAGGGTCTGGAATCTCAGCAACCGGTGAACGAGGGTAGCATTATGGGCGGCAAACGCATGCCGGTCCTCTGCCTGCGCTCCCTGGAGACGCACTGCCCGCAGGGCGCCGAGGCGCTCGGTAAGGAAATGGGACAAGTCGACCATGGCATCGCGTACCCTGCGGGTCCCCTGTTCCACCGGTCTGCGGAACGATGCCGTGATGGCCAGGGCAATGACCAGCCCCAGAAAACTCCAGAGCGCCAACACAGCCGACAGACGCAGAAGGATCGCGGCGGCCACGACGAGAAAGAGGAGGTTCTGGAAGAATCCCAGAACACCGTCCACCAGCAGTGTCTGAATCTTGGGGATGTCGGAGCCAAACCGGTTCAGCAGGTCGCCCTGGCGGAACCGTTCCATCTCCGCCAGGGGGGCATGCAGACATTGGGCAAACAGACGCTCGCGGATTTCCACCAGGACCCCGGCCGAGAGCCGTGCGTGAACCTGACGCGTGCACGTTCCCAGGATGAGATCGGCAACCGCCAGTCCGAGAAGTGCCAGGGCAATGCGTGGCACCAGGGCAAAGTTCTGCTTCCCGACCACGGAATCGATAAAGCTCTTGCCGATCAGGGGGGAGGCCAGGGAGGTTGCGGCGCTGGCCAGGCCGAGCAGGCACAGGGCGGCGATAAGCAACCCTTTCCCTCGCAGGTGCCGGGTAAAGAGCGTAAGCCCCGTCAGCATGGGGATCCCTCTCGTTCCCACAGATCCGGGTAGTAGCAGAGATGCCGCTCTTCGCACATCTGGGGCCACCCACGCAGATTCACGACGGCCTGACGGATCTCCTCAGGGCTCGCCCCTTCCCGGGCGAGTCGAAGCGACAGGGCCGCTATCCGCACCGAGGCCTCCTTCCGCTCCAGGGACGCTTCCCGCCCCACAACTTTAAGACTGGAGATGCCCGAAGCGAGCAGGCGGGGAATGGCACACAGCCCGCAGGGACCCAGCGGATAGCCATTACCCGTCCGGCACTCGCAGTGATTGAGCGTCCATTTCCAGAAGGCATAGCGCTCCAGTGTCTCAGGAGAGACTCCTTCAGTTCCTTCTCCGTCCAGGGTGCAGAATGCACCGGCAGCATGGGTCGTGGCGCAGAGCCCTTCCTCGAAGACGCAGCCATCGTTCAGCAGGAAGACCTCGAACTCCACCCCGGGAATGACAATTGACTCCATTTCAGCAAGGGTCAGATGCCGGGGCAAAATGATCCGCGAGACCCCCAGATCCCGGTAGAATGCGGCACTCCCCGCATTGATGCAGGTGGCCAGGCTGGAAACATGGATACTGGCCCCGTGGCCGGCATCGACCAGGGCCAGGAGCAGTTCCGTATCAGCGACGATCAGCCCGGCAGCCCCCATCTCCAGAAGTTGGGCTCCGAACCCGGCAAGCATCTCCACGGCACCGCCAGGGTAGTACGGGGCGTTCAGCGTCACGAAGACGGGCCGGCCAGCAGTCGAGGAGAGAATCCGCTCAAAATCGGCCAGATCGGCCACGCCGGCCGACAGTGGCGCCCGGCGGTTTGCCCAGGTGCCGCCGAATCTCGCCTCCCAGCCCGGGGGAGTGACCCCGCAGAAGAATTCATCCGCCCCGGCCTCAAGCAGTACCCCGACCTCTGTGGAGCCGCGCAATGGCGCCAGAATGTTCACGGTACCGGCCTCTCGAACAGCACTACCCGGTCTGCCTGTGACAGATGCGCTGCAGCCAGTCGATGGGGCAGTTCGCAAAAGGAGGTGTTTCCGGCCCGCCAGAGCGGCAGGGAGGTGTCATCCCGGCGGACCCGGTGCCACCTCCCCTGGCATCTGCCGTTGCAGGGAATACCCAACCCCTTGGTGAAGCATTCGTCGGCGGTTCGGGCGCCATCGGCCTTTACCAGGCAATTCCTGCTGCTGGCCACAAAAAGGTAGGGAAGATACAGGACCCGCTGCATGCTTCCTGCAGCGGCTCCCAGAAAGCCTCCCTCAAGATCGGGGTCGGTCTCCACGGCGGTTACGCCGCTCTGAGCGAGCAGTGTCCGAACCCGTTTACCCCGGTCCGGCTGGCCGGACCCGCTGTCCGGGCGTGCCTCCACTACCCGCGGATCACGAAGAGCACGGTTGACCAGCCGCCCTGAGCGGCGGGGCAGGTCCGGATACCGCTGCCGCAGCAGGTTCAGTACCCCCCAGTCGTTGAACACAACCTCCGGAGCCCACCCCCCCGTTATCAGCCGTTCAAGCAGCAGGTCGAGCTGCCTGAGACCTTTGTCAGTGACGAGCGGAGTGAGCATGACCGCCTCCAGACCGGCTTCACGGGCCACGAGACAGAACGCCGCCGCGGCCCCAACCGGTGGCAGGAGGCTCTCGCAAAATTCAGTGCCGAAATAAAGTGCACGCAACTGCCCGGGCGGAAGGATTTCCCGCCATTCAGCCGGGCAGATGGTCCGTGGATCGGCCGGCAATTGGCGACTGTCGGTGAGACGCACTCCGTATTCCATGCGACGCCCCTCGATCCGGGCCAGAGCGGCAGCCCCCCTGGCCCGGATGATTCCCTTTACAGGTCCAGCCGTCTCAGCATGATGCCGTCGGTTGACAGCTGCAGCTTCTTGACGACCTTCAGGGTGGCGGCATCGTACACATCGACAATCGGCCCTCCCTGGAGGTAGATCTTCTTGCCGTCCGCACTGGTGACCAGGCCGAACGTGGTCCCCTCATTTACTACTTCCGTATTGGCCACGGTCCCGGTCTCAATGTCGATCACGTACAGGTCGTCCATATTGGCGTAGGCCTTTTTCCTGTCCGGGGAATAAAAGGCCCCGTATGCCATGATCTCGCTCTTCAGCGGGATGGTCGTGATCTCGGCACTCTTGGTATCGATACTCAGGAGGCCGGGCAGTTGCGGGGTGTAGTAGGGGACCAGGAACACGCCGCCATTCTCCTGGACAGAACAGAAGATCGGCAGAACATTCATCTTTTTGTCGAACAGCGGATAGGTATCGACGATCTTCATCGCACCCTCCGAAACGTCTATCGTGTAGATGTCCAGACCAACCGCAAAGAGCCTCTTCTTCTCGGCCGAATAGGCGATGTTGAACACGCCGGAGGGAACTTCCACGCTGTTCAGAATCTGGCCGGTTTCAAGGTCGATCTGGAGGACCGCAGGTTTGCCGATTACCACCTCCCCGTTTTCGGTCTTGCGCGAGATGCTGTTGATGTAGGCGGTCTTGCCATCGCCCGTATTCTCAAAGCCGTAAATGAAGCGTTGCCAGCCGCCGTGATTCATATCAACGGTCTTAACCACCTGCATGCTCTGCAGATCGACCTTGTGGATCATGTGCCGGCTGGCGGTCACATACAGGAACTGTTTGTCCGTGGAGAGCATTGTTTCCCGCGCCCACCCCTTGATCGGGATTTCGGCCGTCACTTCATCGGTACTGACATCGATCACCTGCAGTTTGCCATACCCCAGGTTCACCACCAGTTCCTTGGCATCTGCCCGAGCGGCAACTGCCAGCAGGCAGAGGAATATGGTTGTCAGAACTACATACGCCGTGTTTTTCATGGACATCTCCTTGAAAATTGATCGCAAGCCTTGCTACTCGACCCGGCCGCAGAGCATCCAGCAGCCCGATGCGCGAGTATGCCGCCCACGGGATGTGAGCCGTGGTTATTTGATATCGCGCCAGTCGCGGACAATGCTGCTGCAGACGAGCTCCAGGTCCGGCGTATTGGTGAGCCCGTCGGTACTCTGTGCCGGCCACCAGCAGTCACCGGCACAGCCCAGATAATCGTGGGACGAGGGCTGGCAGTTCCCGACCGGCGTTGAGAGCCGCGGATTCGTTTCCCACCCGGTATCAAAGATCGTGGTGCACCCGACCGGCATTTTCCATTTGGTCCCATCCTCCAAGGCCTCAACGGACCGTGTTTCTCCCCTGGCCAGGGATTCGATGGCACGGGCCTTCTCGTTCAGTGCTTCCAGGTGCTTTTTCTTGTCCATAATCAATAACCTCCGTTAGTTGTTACCGGTATCGCTCATTATGGGGGATTCAGCATTTGACCCGCTTCTCCAGTCTTCGCAGCAGTTCGTCCGCCCCCCCACGTTTCAACTCCGCGTATGCCTCGATGCCGAGCTGAAACCAGCGCCGAATGAAGGAGCAGCTGCTTCCGGGAGGAATACCCAGCAGGTTTTCCCGCAGATGGTTTTCATAATGGCACCCTCCGGCACAGAGGGTCCTGGCCCAGCACTGACCGCACATCTCCTCCCTGCCGCAGGTGACGCCATCGATCGCCCGGCGGATCTCCTCCGGATCGTGGCCAGCGGCAATGTCCCCCACGCAAAAGGCTTCCTCGCCAACCAGACGATGGCACAGGTAGTATTTTCCTTCGGCATCGACCGCCAGATAACCGATCCCTGCACCGCAGGAAACGGATTTTGTCTGTCCCAGATGCAGCCTGGCCAGCAGGTCGATGATATTGCTGAACGGTAGCAGCCTCCCCTGCCGGGCCGCTTTCACAAAGGTTGTGGTCAGGGCGGCAAATCCTGCCAGCAGCTGTTCCTCCTGGTCGGTATCCGGCAGGTACTCCGGCCGGACGGGACTTACCGGGCCAATGCCGACTTCATGAAAACCGAGCTCCATGAGGTGATAAAAAACCTCTTCCACCCGTGACCACTGTTCCGGGACCAGGGTTACCCTGGCGGCAACCGCGGCAGTTGCGCCCCGGAGCAGGTCGCCCAGCTTGGGGACGATTCTGGCGTAGCTCCCGTTCCCTGTGGCGTCGGGACGATTGGCATCGTGCAGGTCTGCCGGACCATCCAGGCTGACGGCAACCGCAATCCGGTGCTGATGAATGAAGTCAATGATCTCCGGGGTCAGCAGGGTCGCGTTGGTGGTGAGGGAGACAAAGACCTTTTTCCCTGTGGCAACCGCGGCTGTACCGGCCTCCTCCACCGCGGCCCTGACCGCGTCCATATTGAGGAGCGGCTCTCCACCGAAAATCACCAGCGTAACCGTTTCCCGGTCCCCGGAGCCGGCAACAAGTTGTCGGACCGCTTCTCTGGCCAGGGACGGGGAGAGGTGCCGGACCTGTTTTCCGTAGGTTCCCCCTTCGGCATAACAATACCGGCAGCTGAGATTGCATTCCTGGGCCACCTCGAGGACCATAGTGGTGAGGGGGATCGAGCCGACATCCGGGATAGCCGGCTCGATCCGGTGTCTCGCCCCGAGCGGGGCCAGAAATCTGGCTTCGGCCAGGCTCTCCAGAATGTCCCGGTCGGCGGCGGACAGTTCCTCCAGTCGGAGGGGATGTCGGCTGTCCAGACGCTCCACAAGCTCACGGGTCGCCTCATCGATGAAGAAAAGGCTCCCCTGATCGACTCCGAAAAGAATCGCCCGGTCATGGTGCTGGAAGAGCTGATGGTCGGTCCATTCGTACCGCATGCTTACTTGATCCTCTGCACAAAGTCGGGCATGGTGACGATCAGGTTGGCCGGCTTGGCGGCGTAAACCTGCTCACCCCGCCGGTATTCCGCCTCTACCTTGACGATGCCGCCCCCATCGGTTCCCATGGCGCGCGCCGGATTCGAGCCGTAATCACCCATAGGTATGTACTTGCCATTCGGCAGGATGGCGCCGGCCCATACCAGGTCGTCGTCATTGGCGCGCTTGACCTCGGCGGCCAGCTTGAACCGGGCCGGTACCGGTCCCAGGGCGATCTCTCCCCCGTCCCCCTTGGCCAGGGCTAGAGCCTGGTACTGGACGCCTTCGGCCGGGTAGTTCCTGCCGCCGTACAACCGGGAACGCCCCATTTCCGGCAGAATCCTGATGCTGTCGATCCGGTCGGCCAGGGTCAGTGGCATGCTGTTCAACCCCTTGATGCCGATTGCAGTCTTGACCAGACCATCATTGCTGGATACGGCCTCCACTTCGATTGCCTCCGGGCCGAGACGGCGCACCGCCGTCACTTCCACCGAGCCGCCGGAAACGGAGAGATCGCCGGCAGCGACATCGGGCAGGCCGACCCCTTCCAGTACCAGTGTGGTCTTTTCACCCTTCAGCAGAAATGCCGGAGAAACCCTGAGCAGCCGTGCCGCGCCGTTTGCCGGGTACCAGGTACTCTGCGACGTCCTGAAATCGGGTGCCGGGAAATGATGCTCTCCCTTGAGAGTGCCATCCGTAAAGGAGTAAGCGCCGCGGGTCTTGTTGCCGTCATGCTGCGTACGGGTCCGAAAGGCGTGGCCACCGTAGAGCGTCCCCTCCCCGGAGAAATTTTCCGTGGTGCCGTCGCTGAATTGCAGTTTGCCTTTGACCGCATACTCCTCGTTGCTGCCGGGGTTGATGGTTGCCTGGCCCCGGTAGTTCCCCTTGCCCGGTTCGTACCCCAGGATCAGCCAGGAGCCGGACGGCTTTTCCGCCGGCACCTGCCAGGCCTTGGTATACGGATGGCTCTTGGCCAGGGAGGCAAGGACCGTATCCGCTTCCTTCCCCCAGCGCATCTCACGCATCTGGTTCACTGTTGTCGGAACCATGTAGAGGTGAAAATCGCGGATCTTGGCCCAGGCGGAGTCGGTCATCCGGTAGGAGTAGATCTTGGCGCCGCTGTGACAGCGCACACAGGTGACGAACAGCTTCTCCTCCTCGGCCCCCTTCGGGATCTCCATATTCTGGGGATTGTTGAACAGGTTGAGGTAACTGACCTTGTCCAGCTCGGCCGGTGAAAGGATCTGGGTGCTGCAGAGCTCCTTCAACAGATCACCCATTTCCGCAGTGGTCAGATCCATGCCATGCAGCCGTGACATCCGGTCTACAATCACCGTCCACTCTTCCGGAGTTGTCCGAATCTCCTCAACCCGGGCGATCTTGCCGTTGGCCGGCGCGTGGCATCCCGTGCATTTTTTCCAGACCAGCGACTCCTTGGAGAAGGCCATTGCATCGGGCACGCCCCCCAAGGCCAGAACGAGTAAAGCAAGTGATAGATGTATCCAGTTCCGCATCGATTTCCTCCTTGTATGAGTGAGAGAACCGCTTGGGGTCTCTCCTCCGAACTTGACGGCCCGCCCCAGTGAAGATGGCGGTATCCGGCCTGTTACGCTGATTTCAGCCTGACTTCGACACGTGACCCTCGGTCGATATGTCGGCTGCTTCTGCTGGATCCACTGCCGCCTCCCTGGCTTGAACGTTATTGAGCAGGAAGTGGGAGAGAGCCGGGATCAGCACGAGCGCCCCAATCATGTTCCAGACGAACATGAAGGTCAGGAGAATCCCCATGTCGGCCTGGAACTTGATTGGCGAGAATGCCCAGGTGACGACACCCGCTGCCAGGGTGATACCTACCAGCCCGACCACCTTGCCGGTGAACTGGACTGCCCGCTTGTACGCCTCCCGAAGGGGAAGGCCGCTGCGCTGCTGGTTCAGTTGAACACTCAGCAGATAGAGCGCATAGTCGACGCCGATGCCGACACCCAGGGCGATGACCGGGAGCGTCGCCACCTTCACGCCGATGCCGAGGATCACCATCAGCGCTTCGCAGAGGATCGACGTGACGACGAGCGGCAGGACCGCCACGAGCACGGCGCGCCAGTTGCGAAAGGTTATGAAGCAGAGCACGATGACGGCGGAGTAGACGTACAGGAGCATGGTACGGTTCGACTCTCTGACGACGATGTTGGTGGCTGCCGCGATCCCGGCGCTTCCCGCCGCCAGCATGAACTGCCGTTCCGGCACGCTGTGGTTTTGGGAAAAGTCACCCGCCACCTTGACCACCAGCTCCAGGGTCTCGGCCTTGTGGTCGGCGAGGTAGGCGATGATCGGCATGACCGTGCCATCGTTATTGAACAGGTCGGGGTTGTTGACCATCGACTGATGGCCGCCGTAGTTCAGCACCGCCTGGTTGCGGGAGAGGGTCAGCCATTTGGGGCTCCCCTCATAGGAACCGGCGGTGATCTGCCGCACCGAGTCGACCAGGGAAACGGTCGTCTGCACCCCTGGTACCTGCTGCAGGGCCCAGGCGAGACGGTCGGCTTCGATGAGCGTATCGTACTTCTGGCTTCCATCGGGTGGGGTCTTCAGAATGACCGCGAACTGGTCGCTGGATAGGGCATAGTTGGCGGTGATGTAGGCGTTGTCCCGGTTGTAGCGGGAATTGGGCCTGAGCTCGGGAGCCCCGGGGTCCAGGTCCCCTATTTTCAGGTTAAGGCTGACGGCAAAACCGGCAACGGCCAGTATCCCCGAGACTGCTATGGCGGCAACCGCCCAACGCCGCTCGGTAAAGCGGTCGAGGAATCCCCAGAGCGCGCCGAGTCCCTTTCCTTTGTTCTCCTCGGTTTCTTCCTGCAGGCTCCTCTTGGCGGCTGCAGGGCTGACCCCCAGAAAGGAGAGAAGCACCGGCAACAGGACCAGATTGGTGAAAATAAGCACTGCAACGCCGATACTGGCGGTCAGCGCCAGGTCCTTGATGACCGGGATGTCGATGAGCATCAGTACGGCAAAACCAACGGCGTCGGCCAACAGTGCCGTCATGCCGGCGAGGAACAGGCGCCGGAAGGTGTACCGGGCCGCGACCAGCCGGTGCGTGCCGCGCCCCACATCCTGCATGATGCCGTTCATCTTCTGGACGCCGTGGGACACGCCGATGGCAAAGACCAGGAAAGGCACCAGGATGGAGTACGGATCGAGCTCGAAGCCAAGGGTGGCGACAAAGCCGAGTTGCCAGATCACCGCCACCACGGAGCAGGCGATGACCAGCACACTGCTCCGTATGCAGCGGGTGTAGATATAAATCACGGCCGCGGCGATGAGCGCGGCGATGAGGAAATAGGTCATTACCTGCATCAGGCCGTCGATCAGGTCACCGACCAGTTTCGCGAACCCGACGATATGAATCCTGATCTTGCCGCTCTGCTTGCCGTTCTTACTGCTGTGTTGGGCCCGTATCTCCTCGAGCTTTTTGGACAGGGTGCTGTAATCGAGCGGTTTGCCTGAAACGGGATCGATGTCCAGCAGAGGGCAAAAGACTGCCGCCGACTTGAAGTTATCCGCCACCAGATCCCCGACCACCCCGGAACGGCCGATGTTTTGCTTGAGCTGATCGATGCTCTTCTGTGAGCCATCGTAGGTGTCGGGCATTACCGGCCCGCCCTTGAACCCCTCCTCGGTCACTTCATCCCAGCGCACGGCTGCCATCCAGATGGATTTCATCCAGGGGCGGTCGATGCCCGGGGTGAGGAATAGGGCATCGTTGACCTGCTTCAGCGCCTCCAGATACTCGGGATCGAAGATGTCTCCCTTGGTGTTTTCCACCACGACCCTGATCGAGTTACCGAGACCTCTCAGTTCACCCTTGTTCTTCAGATAGTTTTTGATGTAGGGCTGGCTCTGCGGAATCATCTTCTCAAAACTCGCATTGAACACGAGCTTGGTCATTTGATAGGCAAGAACCAGCGTCACCAGGGCGCAGACGGCAACCACCGCCTTCCGGTGGTTGAAGATCAGGCGCTCCAGCATGTTACCGGAGGACTGGTCGAAATCCTTCAGCTCCTGTACCACCGGCATGTCATCGACTTTGTCCGTTCCAACGGCCATTGGGAATTCTCCGTTTCAGTAATTTACTTCAGGGGCTGAACCTGTACGCCGCGAAGTCCTGCAATCAGCAGGGCATCCTTGCCGATGGCGGCGACTGCGGTGGCGAAGATCGACTGGTCCGTTTTGACCGATTTGAAACTCGACCCGTTGTCGCTGCTTACCAGCAGATCGCCGCTCTGACTGACCAGCACGATCCTTCCATCCTCGGTAACGGTGGCACCGGTGAGCCCGGCCTGCACCCCTGTTTCCACCTTCTGCCAGCCAACCCCGCCATTGGTGCTGCGGAACACATTGCCGCGCAGTCCGAAGGCGATGATTGACCCGGGTTTCCCGGTTATTCCGAAGAACGTGCCGTTGTACGGGGTCTTTTGGGCCGCGAAGCGCCCCGTCTTCCGGTCGAGCTTCAGGATGAGCCCCTGCTCGCCGCTGATGAACAGATCCTGGCCGACCGGCCTGATCGCGTAAAGGTGGAAGCGCTTCTTGTTCTCGGTCCGGTCAAACCACGGTTCCCAGCTCTTGCCGCCGTCAACCGTACGAAAGATGAGATTGTATGCTCCGACAATGAAGCCGGTGGTTTCGTTTTCGAACCAGACATCGAGAAACGGCTTGTCCGGCCCCTGTTCGGTGAAACTTTTGAGGTCTGCCATCAGGGCGGCTTCGGAGCCTTGTGGTCCTCCCTTGGGAGGCTCGATCTTCTCGTGGCAGCTCGAGCAGTTTTTCCACCCCTTGTGATAACTGGCCATGACCTGTGCTGCGGCGCGGCCGTCGAACTGCTTGACCCACGAACTGCCGCCGTTGGAACTGTGCACCACGACACCATCATGACCCACAGCCCATCCGTTCTGGGGGGACGGGAAATGCACCGCCACCAGGTCGGAACTGACCGGGACGCTCGCCTGGGTCCATTTTTTCCCCTGATCGTCCGAATACAGGATATGGCCCCGCTGGCCGACGCAGACCAAACGCTTGCCTGCCACGGCGACACCGTTGAGCAGGTATTTTATGGCAAGCGGACTCTCCAGCGCCGGGGTGTCGAGCACGTCCTGAAAAACAGGAGTGGCAGCGATGCAGTGAAATGCAACGAGACAGGATGTAATACAGACTGCGGTAACTGTTCGGCGGATCATATCTTCTCCTGGGCATCGGGGTATCTGCCCCGAATGATACAAACAGGGAGATACCCCCGGCTGATCGCTCAGCCGGGGGGCATTGATTGAAAAGAATCAGCGGACGCCACTGCCTGCCAGCGCGTCGGGTCCCCACTGCTTGTCGGGCAGAACCGATTTGTAGACAACGCCGCCGGTCTCGGCGATGTTCACGTCCAGGGTATAGACGTTCGAGTTGAAATCGTAGAAGCCGTGGGTCATGGAATAGGGAGCGTTCGCGTCGTAATTCTGGACCATGTACATGAAGGCGCTCCGGTAAAGCTGTCCGCGGCCATCGTACTCGTCACTGGCGAGCGCCGTCCAGCTGTCCTCGTCCAGATAAAATGTGCGTTTGCTGTAGATGTGCCGCTTGCCCGGCTTGAGGGTAGCTTCGACGACCCATACCCGGTGCAGCTCCCAGCGCACGAAGTCGGGATTGATATGCTTCGGCGTCAGCAACTGGTCGGCCTTCGAACCATAGACCAGCTTGTAACTGTTGTAGGGGACGTACAACTCCTTCTTGCCAACCAGCTTGAAGTTGAACCGCTCCATCGACCCGAGAAAGAGGCACCATTCGTCGTAGGCGGTGGCGCCGTTCAGCTGGGTGTTGGGAGTGTCGAAGTTGATGTCCGGGGCGAGTTTCGTCCTCCGCTGGCCGGGAAGATACTGCCAGGCGCGCCGCCCCTTGCCGAACATGTCGAGGGGATCGAGGACCAGGAGCATCTCGCCGGTGTTGCGGGGTGGGCCGGTACAGATGTCCCGGAGCCGGAAGAAGAGCTCTGCTTTATCCTTTTTGGGATCCCAGTAGGGCCAGTCGAGCAGCTCGTCCAACTGGTAGGTCATGGTCGGCCGGCCGGAGGCGTTCACCACCCATGAGCGGGGATAATGGTTCAACGAGACGCCGTTGTAACGGACGATATGGTTCCACATCGCCTCGTAGCCATCCTTCGGGATCGGGAAGGGGTAGGCGGCGTGGGCGCCGACCAGCGTGAGACCGTTGTTGGCGGTCTTCGTCGTCGTGGCCTGCTTGACGGTGTTGTCCAGGATATACTTGGGGAATCCAACCGTACGATGGGTCTTGTAGACGTCCATGCGAAAGCTTGGATACTTCTTCAGCAACGTCTTTTGTCCCTCGGTCAGTTTGTCGGCGTACTTCCCCATGCTCTTCTGATCGATGACGAACTGTGGCTTTTCACCGGCAAACGGGTCGGGACGCAGGGGTGACCCCTTTTTGAACCCTACCGGAGCACTGGTGAGGCCACCGGTGTACTCAGGGATCGTCCCGTCCTTGTTCCCCGCCTTTTCCGCACCGATGGGGGTGAGTGTCGAACCGAGCTTCTTCGCCTCATCAGCGGAGATCGCCCCGATTGCAACCCCCGCATACCCCAACAGCAGACCCGCTGTTACCAATCCTTTACGAAAAGTCATACAGAGTACCTCCTTCTAGAATGTATATCGGTAGGTGAATGAAAGTGTTCCCCGGTCCTTGAGCAGGGCCGGATCACCGTTGTTGACCGCAAGGATGCCGGTAGCCGGATCGGTTCTGAAGTCACCGAAGTAGTCCACATAGGCCAGATCGAATTTGTGCCGGGCAAGGTAGTCAACCGACAGGCCGGCACTCCAGGACCCGGCATTCTTCTGCATGATGTTCGTGACGCTGTTGCCGATCAGGCCTCTGCTATAGGACAGCGGCAGGGTGAGATCCGCTCCCGGAAAGACCTGGAACCAGGTAGGCGCAAAGTTCAGGTCGATCGAGACAAAATTCTTGGTGGCCTGATCGATGTCGGTGTAGCCGTTCCCGCCTTTGAACACCCCGAACTGATCCTGGGATACGTGAAGCCAGTTGCCCCAGTTGAGTTCTGCGATCCATTGGGCCGAATCGAACATCGGCGTTCGGTTGATGAGCCCCAGGCAGTTCAGGACCGCATGCAGGGTGTCGCCGCGGGCTGTCAACGTATCCCCTCTCCCCGGGAGGCCTGCAGTTGCAACTGCCACGGGATTGCTCAAGAGCGGCATATTGTGCCGGTACGAAAACTCTGCTCCCACGCTCACGCCAAGGATCTGCTGGGAAAAACTTATGCCGTAGAGGTCGATGTTGTCAGGGTACGCAAAGCGAAGCTGGCCGGTATCGGTATCAATGTGAATCTGCGGCATTTTGTCGGAGAAATTCCGGTAATAGAAGCCGAGCGTTGTCCCGTTCAGCCCTTCAGGACTCCAGCGCGCCCCGATTCCCCAGTCGCCGATCTGATGGGGGGTGATGTCGCTGCCCCGTGTGAGGCCGAATCCTCCCTGGGCGCCGTTGAGAAGAAAGTCGTAGATTCCCATGTACGATCCCGATTCGGGATACCGGTTGGGTTCCCACTGCAGGAAATACTGTCCCATGATGGTGAGGGTGCTGGTCGGTTGCGCGGTAACGCTGATGTTGTTGAGGGGGCGAAAGAGTTCCTTTATGCTCGTGTTCGGGACCGCATACCCTTTGGCGATGTCAAGCGGCGACTGGGCATAGGATATGCCGTTGAGGGCGGCATTCAGCAGCAGCCCCTCGCCCCAGAACTGGGTATTTCGCCCCACTTTGATCTGGAACGGGATCTCCGCCAGTTCGAATTTCCCGAAGGCAAAGGCGTCGAGCAGTTCGCCGCTTGGGCCGGCGTAGTAACGCTTCGTGTAGTTATTGATGGCAACCTTGTTGCCGTTTCCGTCCACAGCGTTCGAGGTCGTCAGGTCATCGCTCAGATGATTGTGATACACCTGGTCATACCACCCTGCACCACTCAGCCGGATGCCGTATGCCTTCTGGTAGGAAACGTCAAATTCTGATATCAGGTCCAGCCGGCTTGCCACGATTCCGTGTCTGAAGTTGCGTTCACCGTCGTCGTAATCCGGATTGGCCACAATTGCCTTGTCCGGTTGCCCGACCCGGTAGCCCAGATTGTACCTGATGGAATTGTCCCAATTGACCTTGACGTCATCATTGCCGGTCTTGATCTCAAAAGCGCCGGCACTGCCGTAGCCTCCCAAAAGCGAGGTCAACGCCATTGTGATCAGTCCTGACCGGAAATGACTACGTCCCGTACCTCTTGCGCGCTCGATCAAAGGATTTCCCATGCACCCACCTCCCATGTAATTGCTCCCCGCGGCTTACTTCACATCATGGCGCTCCTGCGTTCAAACCCATGTTCCATAAAAAACAGTCGCAAAACAAGCTGTGTCGAGGCTATTTGTTGACATACCCGGAATTATTCAAACATCGTTCCAATTAGATATTTCAACAAATTAAGTTACATTAATCGCATATCCAGCTGATAATACGCGCTATTTGTGTTCAGTTATAACAATCTTATATAATCATTTTAATGATTCGAGCACCTGGACATGTATGTGGGACATGTATGTCTCGAAGTGGTGGAGAGGGAGAGACTTAATTGTCTCATCTGATGGAGAACGAGGAAGGGAGTGGGACTTTTGTGTCTCAGCTGTTGCGGAACGAGGCGGGATTGATCCCCCAAATATGGAGGAGCCGATGGATGTGACGGCGATTTATGCCTGCATAATCGGCCACTTTGGTGACATTTCCCTGAAAGTGATTCAGGAGCGATTGAAAATAGCTTCGCCCCACTTCTTCGAGAACCTGGTCCTTGAGTTCGGAAAATGTTTGGGAAGGCAATGACGTAGTGAGGGCTTGCAGACTGTTCGGAAGATGCTTTACATCAAGAATGTCAGGATTATGAAATGTCATGACCTGTTCCAGAAGATTCACCAGTTCACGGACATTGCCGGGCCATTGATAATTGCTGAGCAGTTTCATTGCCGAGGGAGAGATGCCGGAGATCTTACGGTTGAGCTTGCGGTTCAGACGGGTCAAATACCACTCGACCAGCAGGGGAATGTCCTCTGCCCGGTCCCGGAGGGGAGGGATGCAGATCTCGATCACCTTGAGCCGGTAATAGAGATCCTCCCTGAAACGGCCTGCCTGAACCTCGCGGGCAAGATCGCGGTTGGTTGCCGCAACGATTCGAGCCTGTGACAGGCGGCGCCGGGTCTCTCCGACACGCACGAAGGTCTTTTCTTCGAGGACGCGCAGCAGCTTCTTCTGGATACCCAGCGGGATTTCACCGATCTCGTCGAGAAAAACCGTTCCGTCCGCTGCTGCCTCAATATGTCCGGCCCGGTCTTTGTGCGCCCCGGTAAAGGCCCCCCGGGCATGGCCGAAGAGTTCGCTTTCAATGAGCGTATCGGGAATGGCGGCACAATCGACGGTAATGAAAGGTTTTTCGCGGCGTGAACCGGCGACATGAATAGCGTGGGCAATTACTTCCTTCCCTGTGCCGCTCTCACCGGTTACCAGTACGGTCGAGTCGGTGTCCGCAACGACCTGAACAGCATCGAGCACCTTGCGAATCGCCTGGCTTTTCCCCACTATGCCCGAGAATTCACCGGCCCGTCCGGTTGCTTCGGCAAGGACGCGGAAACGGCGCTTCTGTTCATGGTGATCCAACGCTTTTTTGAGTGTCAGATCAACAATGTTCAGATCAAACGGCTTTGTCAGGTAATCAAATACCCCGGCCCGCATGGCCTGGACAGCGCTATCAATGGTGCCGAACCCGGTCAGAAGGATGACCGGCAGGTCGGGCATTATTTCCAGCGCCCTGGCCGCCAGTTCCACGCCGTTCATCCCCGGCATATTGAGGTCGAATATCGCCGCGTCGGGTTGCCAGGAGCTGATCAGTGAGAGGCCGTCGCTCTGCTTCAGCTCACCGACGACCTCATACCCCATCGACTCCAGGGCCGTAACAAGGGCCGTCAGCAGGGGGCGCTCATCATCAACTACCAGAATTCGTGCGCTGGGTTCGGCATTCGTCATTGATCTCTCGTTATCGGCAATGCAACTTTAAACAGGCAACCGCAAGGGGAAAGATTCCTCATTTCGATCGTGCCGCCATGATTCTTTACAATGTTATATACGATCGAAAGCCCCAGGCCGGTTCCTTCTCCGACTTCCTTGGTGGTGAAGAACGGCTCGAATATATGCGGGACATTGGCCTCGGGAATCCCCGGCCCCTCATCGGCAATTTCGAAGAGGAAACGTGATGATTCACCTCCACTAGAGTTGACGTAAGTCTTTACACTAATCATGCCACCTTTTCCCTGGGCATCGAGAGCATTTCGTACCAGGTTCCAGACAACCTGTTTGAAACCTGAAACATCGGCAGGGATGGTTTGGCAATCGTCACACAGGGAAAGGTGCAAATTCACGCCACGGGTCGCGGTTTCGTACTCCACCAGGCCGACGATCTCCCTGATGATGCCGTTCGGATCGATTTCCGTGATCTGCGGAAGCTGGAGCCGGGACAGGTCCAGCAGATTGTGCAGCTGTTCCTGGATCCGCTGGATCTCGCCCATTACTACCTTCATGTTTTCCGATACATCGGGAGGAATATCGTTCCTGCGTAATACCATCTGGGTGTAGGTGGATATGGTTGCCAGGGGGTTGTTGACCTCGTGTGCAACCCCGGCTGCCAGGCGGCCGACCGCCGTGAGTTTTCTCCCCTGCTCCACTTCCGCAAACGCCCGCTGCAGTTCCGCCGTCTTTTCCTTAAGACTGCGAGCCATTGAATTGAGCGCCTTGGCAAGCTGACCGAATTCGGAAGAATCTTCAGGGATACGATGTGAAAGATTGCCGTTGCCGAGTTCGAAGATCCCCCTGAGGAGGGTTCGAAGTCCTTTTGACTGGTGAATGATGACGATGGCGGAGATGCCGACCACACCAATCACGACAAAAATGAGAATGTGGAAGAAGTTGAGCCGCATGTTTTTCGTTTCGAGCAGGATCTTCCGGGCGCTTTCATTGGCAGGAATGGTGAGTTCATTTTCGGGAATGAGATAGACAATCTTCCAGCCGAGAGGTTCGACGGTCGCATGCCCCACAAACACCTTCTGTCCCGAGATCTCGACCATCGAGACATTTCCTTTTTGCGCCTGGATGCGGGCCGACATTTCCCGGATCTGTGGCAGGGCGGATTTTGTCAGCTTCTGTCCGTGGGAGGGAAATTTCAGGTCAAGTCCGAGTTCAGCGAGTGGCAGATTGGCCGAAGCCGCTACGATTTCGCTGCCGGACAAAAGCAGGGAGCTTGCTCCTTTTGGCAGCCTGCTGCCGGCAATCTCCCGGAGGAGATTTTCAATCGTGAGGTCGATACCGATTGTTGCCTCGAACTGTCTGTTGATATACACGGGTGAGATACAGGAGATCATCCACTCCCGGCTCAGGGGGTCGAGGTATACCGGGGTGAAGAGCACTTTCTTGCGGGGATTGTGGGATGGATCGGCAAGGTAGTAAAAAGGCCAGGAGGTAAACTCCCTTTCTTTGGGCATATAGGTGAAATCATGCCACGGATACGCACGGGTTACGCCGTTTCGATGAACTATCCAGGCGAACACCATTCTCACTTCACGCTCGGCCAGCGGCTTCAGCAGAAGGTCGAGCGATTCCGTGGCAACAATGACCGAATCCTGGGAAGGCTCATACTGTGGGACATACAGAACCGAGTTGCCGTCCTTGGTTTCGTTACCGTAAATACCATTCTTATTTAGATGATATCGGCTGCCGTTTCTGAACAGGACCGGGGCTGGATTCTTGAGGATAGTTTGGGAATACGAAGCAAGCATGTAGGTCTCATCCTGAATCCTCGTGAACAGGGTTGAAAGCCTGGTTGCCTCCTCGGCGAGCAGATCCTGCAGATGCTTTTCCTGCGACGAAATGAGGACGACCCGCGCTTCTTCAATGGCAAAATCCTGGATTTTCTTCAAGTGGCCGGATGAAATCGTCAACATCAACCCGATGGGCAGAATCCAAAGAAGGCAGAATCCGAGGAATAGTTTGATTTTCAATGTTCAGCGCCTCTGATGCCGTCTAACTGCGGACAGTGCCACCCTATGGTGCTTCGGAAAGGGTATTTTTTCTCCTGATCCCCAGCCTCTTCATGCGCGAGTTAAGGGTAGTCGGCTTCAACCCCAGGATTTCCGCGGCTCCGTTCCGGCCGCGAATGCGCCAGCCGGTTCTTTCCAGCACGGAGTTGATATGCATCCTCTCCATTCCTTCGATGGTCATCGGCTGGGTAGTGATCGGGGAGGAGCCATCCTGTACGTCAACAACGAGCGTAGCACCACTGCTCAGGATCATGGCCCGCTCCACCAGGTTTCGCAACTCCCTGATATTTCCCGGCCAATGGTAGCGTTCCATGGCCTCCATGTTTTTCTTGGGAATCCGCTCGATCGTTTTGCCCAAGACCTTGCCGAACTCCTCGACCATCGCCCATACCAGCAGCGGGATATCCTCCCGTCGTTCGCGCAGCGGCGGAACCACTATCGGGAACACGTTCAAGCGGTAGTACAGGTCCTCACGAAATCGCCCTTCCCTGACCGCCTGGGCAAGATTTCTGTTGGTGGCGGCAATGACCCGGACATCCACGTCAACAGGCTTTGGGCTACCCAACCGTTCAAACTGGCCCTCCTGGAGTACCCTGAGCAGCTTCGCCTGGAGTTCCAAAGGCAGTTCGCCGATCTCGTCCAGAAAGATCGTTGAGCCGTTCGCCGCCTCGAATCTACCGATCTGACTTGATGTCGCCCCGGTGTAAGCCCCTTTTTCGTGGCCGAACAGCTCGGCTTCGATGAGTGCTGCCGGCAACGCGGCGCAGTTCACCTTGATCATGGCGCGGGCCTTGCGGGTGCTGGTGTTGTGGATGGCCCTCGCTATGAGCTCCTTGCCCGAGCCGGTTTCGCCCAGAATGAGCACCGTGGTGTCAGTCGGGCCAACCTGCCGCACCTGGAGCAATGCCCGTTGAATGGCGTCGGACCGGCCAATGATCTCGTCATGCTTGTATTCGACACTGATCTGATCACGCAGATAAATGTTCTCCGCTTCCAGGCGATCCTTCAGCTCCTTTATCTCGGCCAGGGCATCCTGGATCTTCTGGTCGGCCCGCTTACGCTCCACAGCATTGGCAAAGATCTCCCACAGGAGGCGAAGCCGTTGGATGAGTTCGTCGGGCCACTCTACCTTATTCCGGTAGGAAACAAAGGTAATGGTCCCCACAATGGTCCCGCCAACACTGGCAGGAATGAACATGATGGATTTGATGCCGCCCGCTTCCTTGCAATACTTTCGTTCACGCCAGAATTCATCCGGAAGCTCTTCACTGTCGGAAATCCTGAACACCTCGCCCTTGCGCACCATATTCATCCAGACCGGGATCAGATCCACGATCACCGAAGGCGGCTCCTTTATCCCCGGCAGGGCAAAGGAGTGGGCGAGCAGCAACCGGCCCCCGTCCGGAGACAGGTACCAGATGCTGCTCCGCTCGAACCCCAGGAACTCCACGAGCTTTTGCAGACCCTGCTTGATCTTCCGGTCCACTTCGCTGACCGGCACATTGATGAAGGTGGACGAAAGATCGGACAAAAGGGCCTCAACCTTCAGACGCTCGATCTGCACATCCTCCTTGGTCTTCTGTTCCGTCACGTCCCGGACGATCAACCCGCACCCCAACACGGGCCCGTCATCGCCCTTGAACGGGTGACAGCTGATCAGCCAGAATCTATTTTGCGACGACAGGTCGGGAAGCTGCGTATTCACGACAACTTCCCGCTCCACAAAGGAGCGGTCTTCCCTGATCGTGCGGGAGAGTACCGGCTCGATGGCCAGGGCGATCTGCAGATCGAGTTCACCGATCGTCTTGCCGATGTGACGGTCCGCCGGGATACCGTCGATTATCACCATCCGGTCGTTGACGTGAATATAATGCAACTCCCGATCAAATACCGCGATCCCGTAGCTGGCCTGCTCGAATAGCTGCCCGATCAGACTGAGTTTCCCCTGGAAAAAGTCCGCACTGTCTTGTTGCCGGCCACCTGCACTAGTCATCTCAAGACCTCTGCTGCTTTTGTAAAAAATCGTTTTAAGTATAGCATTATGCGTAATTGTAGCAAGTTATGCTTATTTAATCTGTCTTCAATCGCCTTCTGTCCAGATGCCAAAATGCTTTATCAAACATGCCATGCCATTTACGATCAGGTAATCCGTTTGCATCGCACCGCTTGCGCAACAACAAATCAGTGCTGACATCCCCTTGTCTTTTGCCCCTGTTTCGCTACAGTTAACACCTTGAGGCAATTGAAAACTTAGTGCTTGAAACGGCAACGGGGAGGGCCACGAAGGCGACTCCCCGTTTTATGTCCTGGCAGAAGAGCAGAGCTCGGGAAAGGCGCGCAGAACCTCGCGGACCGCGGTGATGGAGAGGCTGTTGCCGACCAGGTGCCACTGCTTGCGTAGCGACAGCGTGGCCGGGAAACTGAACCCGGCCGGAAAGTGGAGGAGACGGGCGATCTCCCCGGGGGTGAAGCGGCGCACCGTCCCGTCGTGACGGAGATAGGAGCCGGCATTGACGATGGACCGGCCATAACCGGCAGTGAAGCAGGTGGTATAGGCGGACGGGTCGGACGGATCAAGAATGCGCAAACCCTTGCCGAAGCGGGCGATGATACCGTCGGCCAGGCGCAGTTCCGGTGGCATCGCCTCCCCTGGCAGCGGGTCCAGGTACTCACCGAGCCCCCTCCCCTGCTCCGGTGATGACGGCTCAGGCGCCGGGAGCGGGCCGCGGGACGCAGCCAGGTAGTAGCGGGGCCGCCGGGACGGAACCCCCAGTCCGGTCGGGCAGATCTGACGTTCCAGGAGGCTGTAGCCCCGTTCCGAGAGGAGTCGGGTCAGGCGGTCGTGGGCCTGGGAGCCGACAAAGCCGGCCACATTCTCCAGCGCCAGGTGGCGCGGCAGCCGGTCGTCGGGAATCCGGCCCAGCAACTCCAGGATACGGACCAGGCTCCGGGCGCGGTGGTCGGCCAGGTCCCGGCGGACACCCCGCTCGCAGTAAGGCTGGCAGGGTGGGGAGAGCCACCAGAGGTCCGCGGAAAAGTTGGTCAGTTCCCAGGCGCTCACCCGCTCCAGGTCCAGCTGGTGTGCCGGGTGAGTCGGAAAGTTGCGACGGTAGACGGCAAGCGCCTCCGCGCTCTGGTCCAGGGCTCCCACCACCTGTACGTTCCACCCCGCAACGGCGGCGGCAAAGCCGCCGATGCCGCAGAACAGCTCCAAAGCCCGGACTGTTCCGCCCGGCGCCGCTCCATCACGTTTTTCAGACATTCCATCCATGCGGGCATTTTATGTTTCATGGCGGCTCACTGTCAAGGCCGGCCGCCCCGGCAACCTCATGGTATACTTGCAGTACGAGCAACAAGTATGAGGAGGTGTACCATGAAAAACGCGATCATTGCCCTCTGTGCCCTGCTGACGATGGGCGGGGTAGCCGAGGCCAAGGTGGTGACCAAGGTTGTGGAATACCACCAAGGAAATGCCGTCCTGGAGGGGTACCTGGCCTATGACGATTCGAAGGCGGGAAAGCGGCCCGGCGTGCTGGTGGTGCACGAGTGGACCGGTCTCGGGACGTACGTGCAGAAACGGGTGCAGCAGCTGGCAGGAATAGGGTATGTGGCGTTCGGCGCCGACATCTACGGTAAGGGGATCAGGCCGGACAATCCGAAGGATGCGGCGGCAATCGCCGGCACGTACAAGGCGGACCGGCAGTTGATGCGTGATCGGGTGCTAGCCGGCCTGGCTGAGCTTCGCCGGCAACCGCAGGTCGATACCGGCCGGCTGGCGGCCATCGGCTACTGCTTCGGCGGCACCACGGTGCTGGAGCTTGCCCGCAGTGGCGCCGACGTGCGGGGGGTGGTGAGCTTCCACGGCGGCCTCGATACAACGATGCCGGCACCAGCCATGCAGGTCCGGGCCAAGGTGCTGGTCCTGCACGGGGCAGACGACCCGTTCGAGTCACCGGCCCAGGTGGCAACCTTCCAGGACGAGATGCGGAAGGCTGGTGCCGACTGGCAGATGGTCTGTTACGGCGGCGCGGTGCACAGCTTTACCAATCCGGAAGCGGGAAACGACCCGAAGAAGGGGGTCGCCTACAACGAACGGGCCGACCGACGGTCGTGGGAGGCGATGAAACTGTTCTTCGCCGAACTGTTCGGCAAATAGCCGTGGAGCTGGCCAGAGCAACGAAGGGGACCCTTACAGCGCCCGCATTTCCGCTTAAGGTGCTGTACGACGGCTCATGCAGCGTCTGCGCCACCGAGATCGGTCAGTACCTGAAAAAGGATGGTGCCGGCAGGCTGGTGGCAGTGGATATCAGCGCCCCGGATTTCGACCCGACACAGTGGGGACTGACTCTAGACGAGGTAATGACCCAGTTGCATGCGATCGATGGGGAAGGAAGGTTCTACCGGGGGGTGGAGGCGTTTTGGGCGATATGGCAGGCCTTTCCCGACTCCACCCGTTACGGGCTGCTGGGGGCCCTGGTCACCATGCCGCTCCTCTTTCCCCTGGCACGCCTTGCCTACCGGGGTTTTGCCCGCATCCGGCGTTTTCTTCCGAAACGGCGGACAGGGTGCGGGGGCGGCAGCTGCCGCCTTCGCCGACCTTGACGAACGGCGTTGAATCGTATAACAGTGGCGGCGCGTGCAGCGACGCGCCATTCACGCCTTCCGGGACCCCATGCACAGACCAGTATTCAGAGAGGGCCGGCAGTGACGGATTCCTTTCCCCATTGCTCCGGCCACCGGCCACGCCTGCTCCTCGTCTACCCGGCGACCGAGAAGCTGGGGTGGGTGCGCCGGTTCCAGCTCCCCTCCCTGGCCCTGCAGCAGGTGGCAGCCGCCACCCCTCCCGAGTGGGAGGTACTGCTGGCCGACGAACTGCACGAGGAGGTGCCGTTCGACGGTGCCTTTGACCTGGTGGGGATCACCGCCATGACTCACCAGGCACACCGCGCCTATGCCGTTGCCGACCGGTTCCGGGCACGCGGGGTGCCGGTGGTGCTCGGCGGCATGCATCCCACGGTCCTCCCCGACGAGGCCCTCGGCCATGCGGACGCGGTGGTGGTGGGGGAGGCCGAGCCGGTCTGGTCGACCCTGCTGGCAGACCTGCTCGCCGGCTGCCTGGTTCCGCTCTACCGTGCGCCGGTCCCGACCGGCGACACCCTGGTTATCCCTTGGACCAGGCGCGACCTCTTTGCCGGCAACAGCTACCTCACCACCCAGACGCTCCAGGCGAGCCGCGGCTGTCCCTACGACTGCCCGTTCTGCGTCACCACCAACTATTTCGGCAACCAGTTCCGCTACCGTCCGCCCGAGGAGATACTGGCCGAGCTCAGAACCTTTGACCGGAAGCTGACCGTGTTCCTCGACGACAACCTGCTTGGAGACCCGGCACGGGCCGTGCCGATCCTGGAGGGGATGGCCGGTATGGGGCTCCGCTGGGGAGGGCAGACCGGGCTCCGCTTTGCCGAGGACCCCAACCTGGTGCGGCTCGTCGCCCGTTCCGGCTGCATCGGCCTGTTCGTGGGGATCGAATCGGTGAGCGGCGCCAATGCCGGCCTGGCCAAGTCGAGGTCCAGTTCGTCCCACAAAGAGCTGATCCGGCGGGTCCAGGAGGCGGGGATCATCGTGGAGGCGTCGTTCGTCTTCGGCTTCGACGACCACGACGAGAGCGTATTCGAGGAGACGCTGCGCTACGTTGAGGAGTGCAGCCCGAGCATCCCCACCTTCCACATCCTGACCCCCTATCCGGGAACCTCGCTGTTCGAGCAGTACGAACGGGAGGGGAGGCTCTTGCACAAGGACTGGGACCGCTACAACCACAACGAGGTGGTGTTCCGGCCGAAGCGGATGTCGCCGGAGCGCCTCTACCGCGGCTGGGTTGAGGCCCGGCAGCAGGCCTACTCCTGGTCGTCGCTCCTGGGCCGGGTCGCCCGCAACCCCAACCCCCGCTTCACCAACTTCGCCTACAACCTGCTGCGCAAAGGACCCAACGACAGCCTGGCAAAGGAGTTCACCAAGGAAGATCCGTGAGGATGGAGCGCCCCGTTCCGCTCCGAGTACCGCTCGCACCGCCGCTGTACGGCTCATTGCGCGCCGGCCCATCAACTCGCCCTGACGGGCTCAGACACGATGGACCGGCTTTGCTCCATTTCGCCTACAGCGGCTGGCGCTCGGGCACAGTCGCTCCACGGGACACTCCATCCTTACGGATAGTGGTTGCTACGCCCGGATCATCACCAGCAGCATCTTGAACCGCTTGACCGCCCGCAGCGAGTGAGGGTGGTTGGCCGGCATAATGATGAACTGGCCAGTCTCCACGGTGTGGGCCGTGCCATCGATGGTGACCTCGCCGGTGCCGTCGACGATCTGCACAAAGGCGTCGTAGGGTACGGTATGCTCGGAAAGTCCCTGCCCCTCCCCAAAGGCGAACAGGGTAACGGTACCGATCTTCTTGTCGATGAGGGTCCGGCTCACCACGGAACCGGTTTGGTAGGCGACCAGTTCGGCCATGGTGATGGGGCTACCGATCAGGGTTTCTTGTGCGTCGCTCATGATGGATGCTCCTTTCTATAGGTAAAGCATACCGCAATTACCACGCTTCGCCTTGATGCAGGTCAAGGAGCGGCAGCGCCTCTTCCCATTTTTCCCGCCCTGTAGTAGTATCCACCCCCTCAAATCAGGAACAAGGAGCAGAGAATGGCACTCACCGCAGACCAGCAGCGCGCCGTCATCGGCTATATAATCGAAGAGACCGGGCTCAAGCCATTCCAGGTGGAAAATACCGTTGAACTTTTCCAGGAAGGGGGGACGGTCCCGTTCATTGCCCGCTATCGGAAGGAGCGGACCGGCGAACTGGACGAGGTGCAGATCCGTACCATCGAGGAACGGTTCACCTATTTCACCGAACTGACCGAGCGAAAAGTCGCCATCCTCAACTCCATCGAGGAGCAGGGTAAGCTGACCCCGGAGCTGAAGGAACGGATCGAGGCGACCCGCCAGAAGACCGAGCTGGAGGATCTCTACCTCCCGTACAAGCCAAAGCGCCGGACCAAGGCGACCATCGCCCGGGAGCGGGGGCTGGAACCGCTGGCCGACCTGATTGCGGCCCAGGAGCTGACCGCCGGCACCCCGGAGGAGGAGGCCGCTCCCTTTGTCGACCCCGCCAAAGAGGTGCCGGATGCGGCCGCAGCCCTGGCCGGGGCCGGCCATATCCTGGCCGAGCGCCTGGCCGACGACGCCGACGCCCGCGCCTTTGTCCGGCGGCTGACCGCCGAGGAGGGGATCATCCGCTCCCGGGTGGCCACGGATAAAAAGGGAACGGTAACCAAGTTCGAGATGTACTACGACTACGAAGAGCAGCTGCGGACCGTCCCGTCCCACCGGATGCTGGCCATGCGCCGGGGGGAGAAGGAGGAGGTCCTGTTCCTCACCATCGTCGCCCCGGTGGAAACGATCCTGGTCGGCCTGAAGAGCCGGCTGGTCCGGGGGGAGAGCATCTTCCGGCCGCTTCTGGAAGGAGTCGGCGAGGACGCCTACAAGCGACTCATCGCCCCGTCCATCGAGGTGGAGCTCCGCCTGGAGGCCAAGAACCGGGCCGACGAGGAGGCGATCCGGGTCTTTGCCCAGAACCTGCGCAATCTTCTTTTAGCCCCGCCGGCCGGGAGCAAGCGGGTGCTCGGCGTTGACCCGGGCTTAAGGACTGGCTCCAAGCTGGCCGCCGTGGACGGTACCGGCCGCTTCCTGGAGCATGTCACCATCTACCCCCATACCGGCGAGGGGCGGGTCCCCCAGGCGAGAAAGGAGCTGCTCCGCCTCATCGAGAGCCATGACTGCGAGATGATTGCCATCGGCAACGGCACGGCCAGCCGGGAGATGGAACTGTTCGTCAAAGAGACCATGGCCGAGGCCGGCCGGCACCTCCCGGTGGTGGTGGTGAGCGAGGCCGGCGCCAGCGTCTACTCGGCCTCGGAGATCGCCCGGGAGGAGTTCCCGGAGCTGGACCTGACCGTGCGGGGGGCCATCTCCATCGCCCGGCGTCTCCAGGACCCGCTGGCCGAGCTGGTCAAGATCGATCCCAAGAGCATCGGTGTGGGCCAGTACCAGCACGACGTCAACCAAACCATGCTGAAGAAAGCGCTGGACGATGTGGTGGAGTCGTGCGTCAACTACGTCGGGGTCGACCTGAACACCGCTTCCTGGGCGCTCCTCTCCTACGTTGCCGGGGTCGGGCCGGCCCTGGCCAAGGCGATCGTCAAACACCGGGACGACAAGGGGGCCTTCCCCTCCCGCCAGGCGCTCCTCTCGGTCCCCCGCTTCGGGGCCAAGGCGTTCGAGCAGTCTGCCGGCTTTCTGCGGATCAGGGGTGGCGCGCATCCCCTGGACAACAGCGCCGTCCACCCGGAGCGCTACCCGGTGGTGGAGGCGATGGCCGCCGACCTCGGCGCCTCCCTGGCCCAACTGGTCACCGATCCGGCTCTGTCAGGGCGGATCGACCTCAAGCGTTACGTCACCGAGCAGGTCGGTCTCCCCACCCTGCGGGACATCCTGGAGGAGCTGAAAAAGCCGGGGCGCGACCCGCGCAGCCAGTTCCGGGCCGCCACGTTCCGGGACGACATCCGGGAGATCGCCGACCTGAAGGAGGGAATGGTGCTCCAGGGGGTGGTGACGAACGTCACCGCCTTCGGCGCCTTCGTGGACATCGGCGTCCACCAGGACGGCCTGGTGCATGTCAGCCACCTGGCAAACCGGTTCATCAAGGACCCGAACGATGCGGTCCGGGTGGGTGAGGTCGTGCAGGTGAAGGTCCTGGCCGCCGACCCGCAAAGAAAGAGGATCTCCCTCTCCATCAAGGAGGCGCTGCCGGGGGGTGGGGAGCAGCGACCACGTCGGGACAAGCCGGCAGTTGCGGAGAAGAAACCTGCGGAACCGCAAAAGCAGGGGGGGCTTGACCTGAGCGCCTTCGAGCGGGCCGGGTTCCGGGTGAAGAAAAAGTAGGGAGGCTTTCCATGCCCCACCGCCTGCATCTCGAACATTTCGGTCCGGTCCATGCCCTGCCGGTGCTCCATTACCGGATGGAGTTCGCCCATCTGGTGCGGCAGGCCGTCGACCGGATCGAGCCGGACTGCATCGCCATCGAACTGCCGGCCACCCTGGAGGAGCGGTTCCGCAAAGCGGTGGCACGCCTGCCGGAGATCTCGGTCCTTTGGTACGAGGTCCCGACTCAAAGCGGCGCCCACCAGACAGTCTACCTGCTCGTAGAACCGGCCGACCCGCTGGTGGAAGCGGCCCGCCTGGCCCTGGAACAGGGCATCCCACTGTCGCTGATCGACGTGGACGTGGACCACTATCCGGCCCACACCGACCCCCTCCCCGACTCCTACGCCATCCACCGCATCGGCCTTAGCCAGTACTATCACGAATTCATTCGGGCGACCGGAGCTGCGGAACCGGAGCTGGTGGACCAGCGGCGGGAGCAGGGGATGGCGTTCCGGCTGCAGGAGCTCAGCCACCAGCATGAACGGATTCTCTTTGTCGGCGGCATGAGCCATGTGCAGCGGATCGGCGAGCTGTACCAGCGCCCCCAGGCGGCCCCGCTGGAAAGAGTGCGGCGGGAAGGGATCTGGCTCGCCAATCTCCATCCCGATTCCTGCCGGGAGATCCTCGGCGAGTTCCCATTTGTCTCGGCCATCTACGAGCTGAGGCGGGGCGAGCTGCCGCCCGAGCCGGTCACGGACGGGCTGTCGCTCCGCAAGCGGTTCAATGCCTTGGAGCTTCTGAGCGGCGGCAAGCAGGAGATCCCTGAGAATGAACTCCTCATGGCAGCCATTAATGCGGCGGCCCGCCATGTGGGGAGCGCAGGGGAGATGCCGGACCGGCAGCGGATCGTGTTCCGCCTCTTCCAGGAAGCGGCCCGCCACTACCGGCAGGAGACCGGCGAGCCGGTCCACCTCTGGCAGAAACGGGCCTTTTTCCGTTTCGCCCGCAACTACGCCGCCATCAGCGACCGGCTCATCCCCGATCTGTTCCAGCTCCTGGCTACGGCCCGGGGCTGCGTGGACGACAACTTCGCCTATGCCTTCTGCCGGCTGGCCACCTGCTACCCCTGGCAGCGGGCCGACGCCGAACTGCCGACCCTGCGCCTCACCCCGGCGGACATCTGCGGCGCCAGCCGCCAGATCCGCTTTCGTCCTCGCCAGCCGAGGCCTGGGAAAGGGCTCTCCTCGCTGCAGTTTCTTAAGCGGCGGCGGGAGAAGCGGCCCGGCGAGTGGCTGGATGGGTTCGACAATCCGTCCATCTGCTCCTACCCGCCGGAGGATTTGCAGATCGAGGAGTACGGGCGGTTCCTGAAGAAGAAGGGGGCCAAGCAGCTTTCCGAGGAGCAGTTCCGGACCGAGCCGTTCAGTGCCTCGCTCCTGGACGGCATCGACCTGCGGGAGACCGTGCGCAACCTGCACGAAGGGCGGCTCTACGTGCGGGAGCAGCAACGGGTGACCGGCGGGGTGGGGAGTGTGGTGGTGATCTTCGACGAGGATCGGGGGAGCGACCGTTTTCCCTACTGCATGACCTGGCTCGGGGAGCACGACCAGGAATCGGACATGGCCTTCTACGCCACTCCGCCGGCCGACAACATCGTCGGCCCCGGCATCTGCCGCTGCGAGTACGGCGGCTTCGTCCTCTGTTTCCCCCCCCGGCGGATGCTGGATGTCTGGAGCGACCCGGACTACGCCTTTGCCCGGGGCAAGCACGAGCGGCTCCTCCTGGCAGCCCTGGACTATTCGCGGGAGAAGCACGTGGTCTATGCCGCGCCGCGCCCGCCCAGGAGCATGTTCCGCCAGCTGGCTGCCCGCCTGGGGAGGAAGATCGTCTACCTGCCAATCGGTTCGCTGTCGCCGGTGAAGCTGAAGGCGCTGAGGGTGCTGCACATCCTCTACGGCCACGACAAGCGGGAGATCGCGAAGGATTATGTCTGGTAGGAAATGAGGGGCGGCGAAGTTAGATGAAGCCCAGCAGTTTCACCCCTTCCCGCAGTAGCATGACCGCCAACAGTGTCAGCAGGAAGCCGAGAAAGCGCATGATGTACAGGTAGAGCCTGCTGCTCAGAAACAGTTTTGATCTGCCGACCGCGATGGCCAGGATGATCTTTGCGCCGACCAGCGACAGGTAGAAACCGGCGATGAACGCAGAGAACGCGGCAATGCTGATGGTAAGCGACCTGGTCAGTATCGGCGCACCGACGCTGATCCAGAACAGGTACGGATGCGGGCTGAGAATGTTGGTCAGGACCCCTTTCAGCAGTGATCTCGGTAGTTCCTTTGGCAGGATGAGTTCGACTTCTTGGGTGCGGAGCGCCTCATACCCCGTGAACAGGACGAACATGCCGCCAGCCAGTGAAATGATGCCGAGGATGTCGTGATAACCGGAGAGTTGTACCAGGCAGGCAAGGGTGACAAGAATGATCGGCAGATCGGTGATGATCGGCGCCAGTGCGACCTTGATGCCCGATCGCGTACCGTGGCGGAGCGTTTCCGAAATGACCAGCATCAGGAGCGGGCCGGGGGAAAACCCGGCGGAAAGCCCCAGAATGATGCCAATGCTCAAGAAATGTATCATGGTTATGGTCGGTAGTTAACGGTCTACGCCTTCGATTCCTTTGACACTTTCGCCTTGGAGCCGGACGATTCCTGTTTGGCTGGGAGGATTGCCGAATCTTTGGTTGCAACCGGTTGGTCCTTCATGCAGCCGTTACAATACATCTGCCCGGCAGGCGCAGCTTTCCATTATCCCTCCAGACGGCGCGAATTTTTCTCCCCACCATCAAGGAAAAATACAGACACCCCACCTGAGCGGGCATTCTCCCACGCCCCATGATTCTGTTCTAGTCGGGCGCGATGAAATGTCCGAAAGTCTGACCTGACCCCACAGCTCCCACGAAAAGTTATGAGTTACTGGGTACTAGTAGGATATCTTTTGCGTTATCAGTCATAGAAACACCCTGTTCAACGCAAGGCTGACCGGCCGATTTTTAGGGCCGGTCCAGCCGTGAGTTGGGAAAATCTTGTTCATCTGTTTGAAATTTGGAGCTTTGCCCCCTTTTTGATTGTAAAATGTGTTGACCCAGATGCTTTATTTCCTTCTTTTTTCGAGTTCGTTTTTCGCCAACGCCGGCTCATCAAATTTACCGGTACTGTTTATTATGCCGTTGAGAGCCTTATCCGTCATGTGCGGATACAGCAGCCGGTTCCATCTCCGGGCATAATTCTCAGGGGAAGCCATCAGCCGTTCCATGTTTCTTATCCGCTGAATCGACAGAGAATGCCGGTCGCCCTTCTTTAGCATGTTCAGAACTTCTGCTTGAACGTCATGCCCCGAAAACCATTCCATCGCTTCGTTAATTGACCGTTTACCGTCTTCCCCCATTCTTACTAACATTATCGTCGCGAACTCATCAACGACATCCTCATTATCGAAACCAGGCAGTCCCCAAAGATTCAGAAGGGTATGCCCCAATTCGTGCATGAATATTGGCACTATTGCTCTTGGCTGGCCGTCCTGGATCAGTTTCTGAACCAGCTCACTGCACAGTGTAATATCGGGATTTGAGAAGGCATTCTCCATGCCGCACATGACAATATTTATGTTGAAATCAGGGAATATGAATGTGCTCTTCAAGGAATCGTATATTGCATCGTAAGACTCAGCAAGCTTCATTCTGTCGGCTTCAGGCAGGGTTTTTACGGTCTTGATATTGTAGTCAATCTTCTTACCAAGAAAGTTCGCAAACCGATTATCAAGAACGAGGTAATATTCTCCGTAACTCCAAGACTTCGTCTTAAACTGGATTGGCGAAATCTGTTTTTGAACTCCGGCAGACTTGTACTCCAGTCCCTGGTTCATCAGATTGAGGTTGGTCTTGTCGATGACATATGCAGATAAATCCTTGTAAACGGCATTCGTTACGGTAACAGAGACATCGATTTCATCTCCCTGATTAATGCTGCCAAGGGGAATCGTCGTGTAACTTCTTGCTTGAACCAATTCGCTCCCGTTCCTATTTACGGGAATCTGAGATTGGACCCTGACCTCTGCTAAGGAGGGGACCGCCAGCATAATCAAAATAATCGTAAGAATTATTCGCATTTATCCTCCCAATATTCGATATATCCACTGCATCCCTTTATGAATCTCTCATCGGTTCATAGTTCAACTCGTAAATGAGCAGTTAGAGCCAGGTTTATATTTATAGGCAAGCTTATACATGTATAAACAAGTTTATATATTTATAAACCAGGAAGGTTTCTACTATTATAAGCTTTGCCACGATTTGCTGTGCTTCGTGTTTCCAATACTATAAACTTTTCCAGTTTTGTCCCGGCAATGCACCCATATGCCACAAGTCAGACCGGGGGACAAACGTAGTTGACTTGTTGACTAAGTGCAGAGTTTATCGACTAACCATGTTCCCCTTTGCGTTCCCAGAGGAGATGCCCGGCCGTATTCCTCGGACGACGTACAAACTTCACTCCCGCAATAAATGAAAGCCACGCACGGCATCATGCTACCACACGCGGCTTCAGAAATTTCCTTGGCAAATATTTCCAACGCGCCCTCCAGCACATTACACACAAGAATGATAAAGGCTTTGTATATTACAGGTTTCGTGCCAAAAGCAATAATACATAATATCAATATGTTGCGGGCGGCCAACAAGGCAGGTGTAACAAAATGAGATGTCACATAATGTTACACTTGCACCAGCAAGCGCCCTCCCATGGCTGCTTTACAGCCAAGTGTAACAAAATGTTGCAGTAGGGGTACTTGAGCGGGTGGGGGACGATTTTTTTGGGGGGAGGGGTTGGTTCGAAGTCAAACTCCCCAGATTTCTCCACGGAATGATTGAAACATTGTAGTTCGAAAGCTCCTTGTCCCCGCCATATGCCAGCACTGCCGGGTGATCCGCCGAGTAGCCAGGCTGCTCGAACAAATCGTCAATTCAATTTACAATATGTTCAATGGGGGGCTTGAGCTATGCTGATTACGCGCGGGACACGAGCCTCCATCAGTCACCTGCCAACACTTTGCGAATGGTTTTGTCCAGGCTGTTTTTGGTATACGGCTTCATGACGTAGCCGGCTATTTCGGCTTCTTTGGCCTGGGTCTCGTTGAGATCCTCGCTGTATCCGGTGCAGAGGACAATCGGAATATCCGGCCTGATGGTCATGAGTTCACAGGCCAACTCCTTGCCGGTGAGCCCCGGCATGGTCATATCCGTAATGACCAGGTCAAATCCCTGTGGATTTGACCTGAAGAGTTGCAATGCCTCACTGCTGCTCGCCGTAACGGTAGCGGAGTACCCAAGCGATCCGAGCAGCTCCTGCCCCAACTCCGCCAGCATTGCTTCGTCGTCCACAAAGAGTATCCGCTCCGTGCCGCCGCTCGATTCATCACCTGCCGGGTCCCGGGGAGCAATCTCCGCCACAAGCTTCGGCAGAAAGATGTGAAAGGTGGTTCCTTGCCCTGGTTCGCTATCGACACTGATCGCGCCGCCATGATTCTTGACGATTCCTTGCACCACAGCCAAGCCGATGCCGCTCCCTTCTCCCACCTTTTTGGTCGTGAAGTACGGATCGAATATCCGCTCTCTGACGTGGCCCTCCATGCCATGGCCGGTGTCGCTCACCGTCAACCGCACGAAGGAGCCGGGCGTGAGGTCCGGGTAGAGTGCGATCAGCGAGGCATCGACCTCGACATCCGACAGGGACACCGTCAATATTCCTCCACGCTCGCGCATGGCATGTGCCGCATTGGTGCCGAGATTCATCAGCACTTGGTGGAGTTGGGTCGGATCGGCGAGGATCAGGTCCCTTTTCAAACTGGCAGCGATCTGCTGTTGAATCTCTATGGTAGATGGGATCGAGGAACGCAGGAGCATCAACACCTCCTCGACGATGGAAGCCACCGGTACCGGTTCCGGCTCCTGCTCACTCTGACGGCTGAAGGTCAGGATCCTGCTCACCAGGTCCTTGGCGCGGGCGCTCGCCTCCTGTGCCCGTTCCAGATCGCGTGCCGCTGCACCGTTGTTCTGCAGCTTGCGCTGTGCCAGATCGGTATAGCCGATGATGGCGGTAAGGATATTGTTGAAATCGTGGGCTATCCCACCGGCAAGAGTACCGATTGCCTCCATCTTCTGTGACTGGCGCAGCTCTCTTTCCAGCTTCTTGATGTCGGTGATGTCGCGACCCTCCGGGATGAGCAATATGACCTCACCCTGATCGTTGATCACCGGTTTCAAGGAAAAGTCGATGTTGTAGAGGTTTCCACCACGGTCCAGGTAGTTCGCCTCAAACCGTACCAATTCGCCCGCTGCAGCCTTGGCGACCGCACCATGTACTTTTTCCCGGAGTTCGGCGGAGTATGTCCACCAGGGTGAGTCCCAGAAAGGTTTACCGATGACATCCGACTCGGTGACGCCACTGATGTCCAGTGCGGTCTGATTGGCCTCCAACAGAATGCCATCGGGGGATAAGACCCCCATCATCTGGAAGGTCTGGTCAAAGATGGCACGAAACTTCTTTTCGCTCTGCTGCAAGGCGTCCTGGGTCCGTTTCAGTTCGTCTATTTTTTCTTCCAGTTCTCTATTGGCAATCGCCAACTCCCTGGTGCGCTGTTCAACGCGTCGTTCCAGCGAGCCTTTTGCCTCCTGCAAACTGGACGTCAGTTCCCTGATACGCAGATGCACCCCGACGCGAGCCAGCACCTCTTCACGCTGGAATGGCTTGGTGATGTAGTCCACGGCTCCGACATCGAAGCCCTTCACCTTGTAATCAGTATCAGACAGGGCGGTCATGAAAATCACCGGGATATCCCGTGTATTGTCAAGGGCCTTCAGCCGGCGGCAGGTCTCATAGCCGTCGATCCATGGCATCATGACATCGAGCAGAATCAGGTCGGGCCGGGCGTATTCCGCCCTGGAGATTCCGCTTTCCCCATCCTCGGCCACAAGAACGGTATAGTCGCATTCTGCAAGAAAATTGGTCACAACGGCCATGTTGTTGGGATCATCATCAATAATCAGGATGGTGGGTTGCTTCATTTCTGCTCGCATCTGGTTCCCCCCGATATGTTCATCCGCCAGATATGGAATATAGGGCAAAAAAGCAGTTGTCAACGAAACACACGAAAAACACGAACTAAATCAGTAAAATAAGCAGCATCACCGTACGACCTGTTCGGTGAATTGCTGATCTGCTGCAATGTTTTATTTTTTCGTGTGTTTTCGTGTCGTTCGTGGACCTAAAAGCCGCTTTTAGGTTGAATCTGAAGGGGATCAGCGGGGAGGTACGAGGAGAGAGGGGGGAGCTAGTCAAGCCTGCGACCCTTTCGGGTCTTCTTCCGTGGACCCTTCTGACACCTGTCTGCCGGGTAGGATTGGCGACTTGTTATCTGCTACTGCTTTTCCATCCATACAACCGTTACAGTACATCTGCCCGCAGGCACAGCCGGTCATATATTTCTCCTGACAGCGAGATTAACTCGTTGCCTTAGTCGCGGGGGATGGCGATCATCCGGTCCAGCGCCCTCTTGGCCGGGACCCGGATATCCTCCGGCACGGTAACCACCGGGGACATGGTCTGCAAAGCGGCCAGCACGTCTTCAAGAGAGGTGAGCTTCATGTTGGGACAGATCAGGGCCGGCGAGGCGAGGATGAACTCCTTGTCCGGGCTGTCCAGCTTCAGGCGGTAAAGGATGCCGGCCTCGGTGCCGACGATGAACCGGCGGGCCGGGCTCTTGCGGCAATAGTCGTACATACCCGAGGTGGAGCAGACATGGTCGGCCAGGGCCACCACGGCCGGGTTGCACTCGGGGTGGCAGATGAAGAGGGCGTCCGGGTGTTGCGCCTTCAGCGCCTGCACCGCTTCCGGCTTCAGCCGCTCGTGGGTCGGGCAGTAGCCGTCCCAGAAATGGAAAGTCTTGTCGCTGAAGCGGGCAATGTAGCGGCCCAGGTTGCGGTCCGGCACGAAGATCACTTCCCGGTCAGGGAGGGAGTTGACCACCTTGCCCGCGTTGGCCGAGGTACAGCAGATGTCGCTCTCGGCCTTGACCGCGGCCGAGGAGTTCACGTAGGTGATCACCGGAACGCCGGGATACTGCGCCTTCATGGCCTTCAGCCCCTCGACGGTCACCATGTCGGCCATGGGGCAGCCTGCATCAAGGCGGGGGAGGAGCACCGTCTTGCCCGGCGAGAGGATCGCGGCCGATTCGGCCATGAAATGCACCCCGCAGAAGACAATGACGTCGGCATCGGTCTTGGCTGCTTCCTGGGAGAGCCCCAGGGAGTCGCCGGTGATGTCGGCAATCTCCTGCACCTCGTCCCGCATGTAGTTGTGGGCGAGCAACAGGGCGTTGCGGTCCTTCAGGAGGGCGCGGATGGTCTGTTTGATGTCGTCAGCCGGCATGCAAGCCTCGCAGCAAAATGTTCCCATTATGCCGTATACGGTACGGGACAGCGGGATGGTAGTCCATCTGACGCCGTCTTGTCAAATCCTTTGCCCCGCCGGCCCCCCATTCCTTGACACCCTGCAGGAAATCTTCTAATATTTCCTTACTTTTTGCGACAGCAGTCAACCAACGCGAGGTCTCATATGTTTGGCATCGGCATGCCCGAATTGATCGTCATTCTCGTTATCGCCCTCATCGTCATCGGCCCCCAGAAGCTTCCCGAACTGGCCCGGTCCCTCGGCAAAGGGCTGGCCGAATTCAAGCGGGCCACCGATGACTTCAAGCAGAACATTGCCGAAGAGACGCAGGCTCAGGAAGAAAAGGAACGGATCGCCAAAGAGGTGGCCGCGAAGGAGGCCGCTGAGAAGGAGGTGGCTGAAAAGGCTGCCGCCGGTTACGCCGCCGCCGAGAAGGGCACGACCGCCTCTGACAAGAAGGAGCAGGCCAAAAGCTGATCCGGGACCTACCTCTGCGCACTGCACATGAAAAAGGAAAGGGTGACATCCACCTTTCCGTCCGGTCTCTACAACGAAGAAGGCCCGCCTTGTTGGCGGGCCTTCGGTTTTTTTTATATCTTTGTTCCGTTTTTCACGGTGTCGTTCCGGCTGCAGTTACACCGGATGCAGACTGCAATTATGTATGTGTCCTGCCAGGCGGAGTTTCCTCGATAGTATTTACCCTCCTTTTCTGAGCAGTCTTGTTACGTTTTCTCTGCAGTCTGTTACAGGTAGCTACCTGATTAGACTATAGCGCCGATGAACTGATTTTACAGTCTATTAAATAATTTTTTATGCAGGTATACTGCTGGATGTTGTGCTAAAAAGATAGCCCCCCCCTTTGCAGTGCCAATCCCTACAACGATCTGCTGACAACAAGCCTCCCAACGCCCTCACGCCAGCCGTTCCCAGACGGTCAGTTCGGCGATGCTGTGCTGGAACTTGCGCCTGGTCTCTCTGATGACGAACGGCACGTCACGCGCTTCCCCCTTCTGCCGGAAATGGGGGGCCAGCGCCTCCTTGAGCCCGTCCAGGGTGGTCACGTTCTCGCCCGCCGCCTTGTAGCCGCCGAGCCACTCCTCTTTCTTCGTGAACTCCTCCAGCCAGGTGTAGGGGGAGGTGATCACCAGCAGCCCGCCCGGGTTCAGCCGCTCGTGGATGGTGGTGAGAAAGCGGCGGGGCGAGTAGAGCCGGTCGATCAGGTTGGCCGCCAGGATCAGGTCGTAGCCGGTGAACTTCTCGGGCAGGTTGCAGGCATCGGCCTGGAAGAACGCGACCCGCTCCCTGATCCCCTCCAGCCCCAGGTCGGCCAGGCTGATCTCATGGTACGACATGATCTCCCCCTCCTCTGGGAGGGCGTAGCGGAGATATCCTTCCTCCTGCATCCGGGCGGCCAGCCGAAAGAAGCGGGTGGAAAAGTCCAGGCCGGTGACCCGCTCGAACCCGCCCCTGGCCAGCTCGAAGGTGGCCCGCCCCACTGCACACCCCAGATCGAGGGCGTGCTCGTGACGCCGTCCGGCCATAAGCTCCAGGCAGATCCGGGCACAGGCTGCGGGGAAGTTGGGGACGCCGAAATGCCCGGGTCCGTAATGGGCGTCGCAGTACTCGGCCGTCAGGGCATCGGTTTCGTACTGGTCCTGGTGGATCTCCACCGGGGCCGCGCTCTCCACGTAGCGGAACCCGGCGTGCTGGAAGAAGTGGCGGCGGAAAGCGTAACGCGCATCGCGGGTCGCCTCGTTGCCGGTGGAAATCCAGGAGCCCCCCTTGATCAGGTTGTGGCGGGTGTCGAAGGTGGGGGTGGAGAAGTCGTCGTACCAGGGGTGGATCTCGAAGCCGTGGAACGGGTAGATGGGGGTCTCGGTCCACTGCCAGACATTCCCCAGCACGTCGAAGAACTCGCCGAAGCGGAACCGGTCTACCGGGCAGGAAGATGCCCACTGCTCCAGGTTGGTGTTGCCGGGCGCCCGGTCCCACCACGGCTGATCCGGGATGGCGCAGACGTCCCGCAGCCGGTGCCACTCGTCCTCGGTGGGGAGCCTGATCGTAAGGCCGGTGCGGGCCGCCTGCCAGTTGCAGAACGCCTTGGCCTCCAGGTAGTTGACCTCAACCGGCCAGTTCCAGGGGAGCGGGATTTCCTCCGCCATGGTCCGCAGCAGCCATCCCCCATCCTGCTGCATCCAGAAGAGCGGATGCTCCGCCTCCCGGAAGGTGCGCCAGTTCCACCCCTCCTCGGTCCACCAGCGCTGTTCCCGGTAACCGCCCGCCTCGACGAACTCCAGGAATTCCCGATTGGAGACCAGGTACTGGGAGGCCCTGAACCCGGCCACCTCCGCTTCATGGCGGCCATACTCGTTGTCCCAGCCGTACAGGGGGTGGTCGTGCGACTTGCCGAGTACGACCCGGCCGCCGGGGACCGGCAGCAGCTTGTTGGCCGGGGGCTCGCCCGTCTCGCGGCAGATGTCCCAGAAGGGGAGCCGCACCACCTGATCGATGGGGAGCTGGCGGATCAGGACCGATGACGTTTCAAGGTGTATCCGCTCGTGCTCGATCCCCATCATGATCGCCCAGAACGGGTCCCCCCAGGTGATGGGCAACATGAGCGGCAGGCGGCGGATGACGCTGTCCACCAGGTCGCGGGCCTTATCCCGGTACTCCTTTACCGCCTGCCGGGTCGGCCAGTCGTAGCGGGTGGCGTCCAGGTCGTCCCAGGACATTTCGTCCACCCCCACGGCGAACATCGATTCGAAGCGGGGATTGATCCGCGTGTCGATCACCCGGGCGATGGTCAGCTTGTTGATGAAGAAGGTGGCGGTGTGGCCGAAGTAGAAGATGAGCGGATGGCGCAGTCGATCGGCCCGCAGATAGAACGTGGCGTCCTCCTTTAGAGTTTCGTACAGCTTCTCGTCGATATCAAAGGTCCGGTGGAAGTACTCCAGTATCTCGCCCCGCTTTGCCTCCGGATCGCCTTCGTTCAGGATAGTGGTATGGGTTCGCTTCAGTTCCACGGCCGTTTCCTCCCTGCGTGCCTCAGTCGTCCGAACGTCACGGAATGAGGACGATCTTGCCCAACGTGCTCGCCTCCATCACGGCGTGGTGGGCCGTTGCCGCCTCGGCCAGCGGCAGCTGGCGGCTCACCACCGGCCGCAGGGTGCCGTTCTCCAGGCCTGCGCCAAAGGCGGCATGCATGCTTGCCAGTTCGGCTTCAGTGGCGTTGTAGAGAGTCATGCCGAGGATCGCCGCCTCCGTTCCCATGGCGTCTCTCGGATCGATCTCCACCCGGCCGCGGCTGCCGATCACCACCACCCGCCCCCCCTTGGCCAGCAACGGCAGGTCGTTCCCCAGGTTCACATTGGCGAGCATCTCCAGGATGATGTCGACCCCCCTGCCGCAGGTGAGCTCCCGGAGCTGTTCGAGATATCCCGCTGACCGATGATTCAGGACATGGTGCGCACCCTGGGCCGTGACCAGTGCCTTCCCCTCCTCGCTGCCGGCAGTGCCGATCACCCTGAGGCCGGCAGACCTTGCCAGCTGAACCGCTGCGATGCCGGCCCCGCCGCTGGCGCCATGGACCAGGACTGTTTCACCAGCCATTGCGCCTGCCCGTTGAAACAGGGCGCGGAAAGCGGCACCGTACGGCACGCCGATGGCCGCCCCCTGGGCGAAGGTTACCCCTTCCGGCAGCGGATGGGTCTGGAACTCTTTGCACAGCACCTGCCCGGCGTAGGTGCCGGACAGGGACCATGAGGTATAGACCCGCTGGCCGACCTGGCGGTGATGGACCCCGGGACCGACGGCGCTGACGATGCCTGCCCCGTCCAGGCCCGGGGTATAGGGAAGCTTGAGGTCCGGCCGGTACTGGCCGGAGCGGATATAGGTATCGACCGGGTTCACCCCGATGGCGTGCAGCATGACGACCACCTGATTCTCGGCGGGTGTCGGGTCGGGGAGTTCTGCCAGCTGCATCACCTCCGGCGGCCCAAAGGTATTGACGCGAATCGCTTTCATGATGATTTCCCCTTTCTTTTGGCGACGGAGCCGTTTCACATGTTCAGTATACCACCACTCCGGGAGGGATGGCGTATACTTGAGCTATGGCAGGCATGGCACCGAAAGGCCAAATCGTGGGTGGTTGCGGAAACGGTTTCCATACCTCACGGCAACAAAAAACAGTTTGCTTTTATAGACGACCGGTCTATTATTGTATCCATGGACAGAAACGAAACAAGAGAACATATCGTCCAGGTGGGGACCAGCCTGATCACCCTGCACGGTTACAACGCCACCGGTATCGATGCGGTACTGAAGGAGGCGGGGGTTCCCAAGGGGTCGTTCTATTACTATTTCAAGAGCAAGGAAGAGTTCGGCCTGGCGATCATCGATCATTTTGCCGAGCGGTTCGAACAGCGACTGGATACATTCCTCAAAGACAATGAGGTCACACCACTGAACCGCATCCGCAACTTTCTGGAGAGCGGCCAGACACGCGTCATCCAGAACGAGTGCTCGAAGGGGTGCCTGATCGGCAACCTGGGGCAGGAACTGGCCGATATCAATGAACGGTTCCGCAACCGTTTGGAAGAGATATTCAGTGTCTGGCACGAACGGTTCGTCGCCTGCCTGGAGGAGGCACAGGCTGCCGGAGAACTGCCGGCCGGAATCGATTGCCCGGCAGTTGCCTGTTTCATCCTTTCCGGCTGGGAAGGGGCGATTCTCCGGGCCAAGGTGATGAAATCCCCGCTGCCGATGCGTGGCTTCATCGATGTCCTCTTTGCCTCGGTGCTACAAAAAGGGTGAAATTTTTTCACCCGGCTATAGACGACCAGTCTAATATGTGATCAATTAAAGAAAAGGGAGGAAGTCATGAAGGTTGTCAGTCTGTTGGGGAGTCCGCGGTCAAAAGGAAACAGCACGGCCATTGCCAACCATATCCTTGAAACAGCAGCCAAGGGCGGCGCCGAAACCCGCTCGTTCGAGCTGAACCGGCTCAATTACCGTGGGTGCCAGGCCTGCTATGCCTGCAAGAAGACTGTCGACCACTGTATCCTTGAGGACGACCTGGCCCAGGTGCTTGCCGCGGTTCACGAAGCGGATATCGTGGTACTGGCATCGCCGGTCTACTACGGAGATGTGACAGCCCAGCTCAAGGGGTTCATCGACCGGACCTTTGCCTATCTCCATCCGGACTACCTCGTCAACCCGCAACCGAGCCGGCTGGCCCAGGGCAAGAAACTGATTTTCGTCCTGACCCAGGGGAACCCGGATGAGACACTGTTTGCCGACGTCTTTCCTCGCAACGAGATGTTCCTGAAGTGGCTGGGGTTCACCGACATTCGGCTGATCCGCGCCTGCGGGATTGGACCGGCCACCGTCGATGAAGTGCCCGCTGCCGTCCTGCAGCAGGCCGAGGACACAGCCCGAGCGCTGCTGGTGTAGCACAACCGCGCCAGCCATCTTACCCGGAAAGGGGGTGACACATATGCTACGGAAACGTTATCAACTGCGGGCAACTGCCCACTGCAAAGAAGGCTGCCTACTACAGTCCCGGGCATGACGTTAAACTGCCCATCCTATTTGGGAGAAGGGGTGCTGGGGGGGGAAGACATTGGTGACACTCAGAAACATGGCCACGGCTGCGTGGCAGGTAACGAGGCTTCATGACCGACGGTAATACCGGGAAAGGACAGCCGTCATTGTCGGTACTGCTGCTGATCAGCTGTACGGTCTGTTTTGTCTGCTTCTTCGGCTCGTACATGCGGATACCGGTCGTGCCCCTTTTTGCCTCATCGCTCGGTGCCGATTCGGTCCAGGTGGGGCTCATCAACGGCGCCTTCATGCTCATGGCCGGCTCCCTTTCCATACCGTCGGGGCTGGTGTCCGACCGTCTGGGCCGGCGACTGCCCATTCTGGCCGGGCTTCTGCTCCTGTCGGGCTCGTCGTTTCTGCTGTTCTGGAGTACCAGCCCGTTGCAGATGGCCGGCATCTACCTCCTGTTCGGCGTCGGCCTGGCGGCATTCGCCCCGACCCTGATGTCCTACGTGGCCGATTTCACCCCGCCCGACATGCTTGGCCAGGCGTTTGGCTGGTATACCATGGCGCTGTACGGCGGGATGACCATCGGTCCCGCGACCGGCGGCTTCCTTGCCAAGCTGCTGGGGTTGCGCCAGGTGTTTCTCGTCTCCGGCGGGCTGATTTTCATCATGTTCTGGGTGGCGCTGTTTTTTCTCCCCGTCGCGCGCACACCGCACAGAACAGCTTCGCGGCCGGCGATCATCCCGTCGCTGAAGAGCCTGCGGCACAACCGGCCGCTGCTCGCCTGCCTCACCGTCACCATCGGCACCTGCATGGGGTTCGGGCTGTTCGTGACCTTCATGCCGCTGTACATCACCAGTCTGGGTCTGAACGCCGGGGATGTGGGCACCGTGTTTGCCGCCCAGGCCCTGGCCAACGCACTCTCCAGGATACCGTTCGGTCGCTTGGGCGACCGGGTGGCTGACCGTGGCGTTTTTGTGACCTGGGGACTGGCGGGATTCGGTCTCGCCATTGCCGCCTTCGCCTTCTGCACCACCACGATCCCGCTCATGGCCGCTGCTGCCATGATGGGGATCAGCATGGGAATAGTATTTACCGCCATCGTCGCGCTGATCGCCGACGTGGTGCCCCGGGAGCTGCGGGGACTGGCCATGGGATGTTACAATACCTGCATCTATTTCGGGATGATGTTGAGTTCAACGGGGATGGGCGCGATCATCCGGTCGGCAGGCTACAAGACATGCTTCCTGCTGAACGGGGCTATCAGTGCACTGATCCTGGTGATCTTCTTTTTCCTGTACCGGCAGCCGGCCGTGACCCGGCCCGGTTGAACCCAGTTCGTGAACGGGAGGAGTCATGGAACAGACGATACGCAAGGAGATACAGCAGTTTGTTGCGACCAGCCCGGATAACCGCTTCCCTGAGGGTGACGGGCCCTATTTCGACGAGCCGCTGGTCGGCTATGCCGCTGCCGGAGATCCCCTGTTCGCGGAGTACCGGCAGATCATCGGTGCGTTCCACCAGACACCGACTGAGGTTCTGACAGCGGCCTGCGGCGCGGTGACGGCTGCGACGGTCATCTGCTGGATACTGCCGATCAGCCGGTCTATCCGTGAGAGCAACCGGCGGGAGGAACAGTGGCCCTCACGGGAGTGGGCGCTGACCCGCAGCAACGGTGAGACCGTCAATGCTGCCCTGCGCCGGCACCTGGTCGCCTGGCTCGAAGGGGCCGGACACCATGCCGTGGCCCCTCAACTCGCACCAACCTGGCAGCAACTGGCCGAAACACCGGTCGGGCTTGCGTCGACCTGGTCGGAACGTCACGCCGCCTATGCGGCTGGACTCGGTACCTTCAGCCTCAACGACGGCCTGATTACGGCAAAGGGAATCGCCCATCGCTGTGGCAGCGTGATCACAGACCTGCCCCTGGCCCCCACCCCCCGCATGTCGGCCAGCCACCGGAGCAACTGCCTCTATTTCCGGGACGGGAGCTGCGGCGCCTGCATCAAACGGTGCCCGGCCGGCGCCCTGTCCCTTCAGGGGCACGACAAGAAGGCCTGCCTGGGCTACGTGTACGGAGCAGTGCCGGCGGCGGTGGGAAAAGAGTATGGCGTACCCCACACCGGCTGCGGCCTCTGCCAGACCAGGGTCCCCTGTGAGGCACAGATCCCGGCTGTTCAGTAGTGCGGCGGGGGCTCTTCCCCTTCTTTCGCAACCATAATGGCGGTCATTGCGTTAGGCCAGCCCGAGTAAAACGCCAGATGGGTGATTACCTCGATCAATTGAGCCCATTGTTCAACGCCATTTCCTCGTACAGCTCCAGCTCGCTTATCCTTTATCCCTCCGCGCGGCCAGGACTTTCTCCGGCGTAAGCGGCAGGGAGCGGACGCGGATACCGCTCGCCGCAAAGAGGGCATTGGCCACCGCCGGTGCAATCGGAGGGACACCCGGTTCGCCGACGCCGCCGGGCGGGTCGCTGCTGGGAACGATCTGCACCTCCACCTCGGGCATGGTGTCCATGGCAACCAGAGGGTAGCCATCGAAATTCCCCTGTTCCACCCGGCCGTTTTTAAGGGTGATGGCGCCATAGAGGGCAGCGGACAGGCCGAAGGCGATGCCGGATTCCATCTGGGCCTTGACCGTGTCGGGATTGACCAATTTCCCGCAGTCCAGGGCGCACACCACCCGGTGAACCGTCACCTGCCCCTTGGGATCAAGAGAAACCTCGGCCACCTGGGCAACGTAGCTGCCGAAGCAGTCCTGCACTGCTATCCCCCGGCCACGTCCCTTCGGGAGCGGAGCACCCCACCCCGATTTCCTGGCGGCGGTCTCCAGGACGTTGAGGATGCGGGGGTGCTTTTTCAGGAGCGCCCGGCGGTACTGATAGGGGTCTTGGCCGGCGGCATGGGCCAATTCGTCCAGGAAACTCTCCATGACGAACGTGGTGTGCGAATACCCCACCGAACGCCACCAGAGCACCGGGACCCGGTTTTTCGTCGTGTGCAGTTCCACCTGGAGGTTCGGGATGTCGTAGGGCGTGTCGGCAGCCCCCTCGACCGAGGTGCGGTCGATGCCGTCCTTGACCATGCCTTTCTCAAACATGGTGCCTGCCACGATCGATTGTCCCACGATCCGCTGCTGCCACGCCAGAGGCATCCCCCGCTCATCGAGGCAGGCCGAAATCCGGTCGTACCACATTGGACGGTAATAACCGCCCCGTATATCGTCTTCGCGGGTCCAGATCACCTTTACCGGTTTCTTCACTGCCTTGGCCACCTGCACCGCCTGGACAACGAAGTCCGAGGCGGGATTGCCGCGTCGGCCGAAGCCTCCCCCCAGGAAGGTAGTTTCCAGCGCCACCTGTTCCGGCTTCAACCCTGCAACCCGTGCCGCCGCATTGCGGTCCACGGTCTGGAATTGGCTGCCGGTGCGGATCAGGCAACTGTCGGTTTTCAGGTCCACGAAGCAGTTAAGCGGCTCCATGGGGGCATGGGCCAGGTAAGGGACCTCGTACTCCACATCGAATTTTCTGGTTGCCTTGGCCAGCGCCGCGGCAGCATCCCCCTCCCTGCGGGCGACCAGGCCGGGGGTCTCCGCCAGCCGGGCATACTCGGCACGCATGGACGGGGTCGATATCGCGGCCCCGTCCCCTTCCTCCCACTCGACGGTGAGGGCCTCGCGCCCTTTGAGCGCCGACCAGAAACCGTCGGCGATAACCGCCACGCCCGCCTCCACCGCCACGACCTGCCTGACGCCGTGGATGGTCTTGGCCTTGGCGGCGTCAAAGGATTTCACCCTCGCGCCGAACACGGGAGAGCGGGCTATGACACATGTCAGCATGCCGGGAACGCTGACGTCGATGCCGAAGATGGCGGTGCCGTTTAGCTTGGCCGGGCTGTCGAGTCGGGGCAGCGGCTTGCCAAGGAGGGTGCCGGCTCCGCCCTTGAGTTTCGGGTTCTTGGGCACCGGCAGGGTGGCCGCCTTGGCAGCCAGCGCGCCAAACCCGAGCTTTTTCCCGCCCGGACCGAAGACCGTACCGTTTTCGACGCGGCAGTCCGACGGAGCAACCTTCCATTCCTTTGCCGCGGCGGCGATCAGCATCTCCCTGGCTGCCGCCCCGGCAAGGGAGAGGCGCTCCCATTCCGTGCGCACGCTGCTGCTCCCCCCGGTCACCATGATCGGGGCTCCGACCCGGTTGTATTCGGGGGCCACCGGTGAAGCGAGGAACGTGACCTTTCTCCAGTCGCAGCAGAGCTCCTCGGCAACCAGCATAGGCAACGAGGTGTAGACACCCTGCCCCATTTCGGACTTGTTGACGATCACGGTCACGCGCCCATCGGGTGCGACCCGCAGGAACGCGTTGGGGGTAAACTCGCTCCCGGTCGCGGCCAGGAGGTCGCGCCCAAACGGCAGGTGGCAGGCCAGAAGCAATCCACCGCCGGCCAGGACACCGGTGGTGATGAATTCGCGTCGGGTCATCCCCTTCTTATTACTCATGGTTTCCCCCCTTTCCCCGTGGCGGCGTGGATCGCCCGGCGGATGCGGCCATAGGTGCCGCAGCGGCAGAGGTTGCCGCTCATGGCAGCATCGATGTCGGCATCGCTCGGCTGCGGCTTTTTCTTCAACAGGGCCACCGCGCCCATGATCTGCCCCGGCTGGCAGTAGCCGCACTGGGATACCTCCTCTGCCAGCCACGCCTTTTTCACCGGGTGATCTTCCGGAATCCCTTCGATCGTCACGACCGGTTTCCCCTGAACGTCCTTGACCGGCGTTACGCAGGAGCGTTCAGGTGCACCGTCGATAAGGACCGTGCAGGCCCCGCAGAGCCCCTCGCCGCAGCCGAACTTGCTGCCGGTCAGCCCCAGTTGCTCACGAAGGACCCATAACAGCGGCGTTTCAGGGTCCACGTTCACCGTATGTTCCTTGCCGTTGACTACGACGATCATCGCTCCCTCCTTTTCGTATCTGGCCCTTACTCAGGCCTGTATTGTTCGTCGCTGACCTGTTCCTTCCAGTCGGCGGTCTTGCCTTCCAGGTTCTCCTGAATGGCGATATGTGTCATGGCAGAGTTTGGCGCGGCTCCGTGCCACGTTTGTCATGGTCTGAGCCTCCGAAAAGGTTACGATGCTGAATAGTGCGGCAAATATACTTGCCAGAAGTATGGTGAATTTTTTGTTCATGCTGCTCCCCTCGGTTCAGTTCAACCCCTTCTTCTCCCAAAAATTGTACATCAGATCCGCAATTTTGAAATTGTTCAGATCCGACATGAGCGCAACAATTAACTTCCCAAACCTTGTTTTCATCGTTTAACCCCTTATATCAGTGCCTTGCCGAAGAACTGGGTCAATTCCCCCATGGCTTGATTCACATATTATTCATTTGCGTCCTGTCATTTTTAGTGCAGCCTCGGGTACACCGTACCCCAGAATGAGCAAAGGCAGATAGACCGATCCTGTTGAATTATTGCCTGATAGCACGAATTATTGGGAAGTAAGCGTAAAGCAACGGAGGGGAGGCCAACAGTATGCAGTGCTGGTGGAAATCATGAGAACACGGGCAGACATACAGGGAATTTCGAATATCTATAGGCAAGATACGATATGATATTTTCTGGGAGGTGACATTGCCCGATAGGCCGAAGAAGGGGGGAAATGCGGGACATCCCCGTATTCCCCTTCCGACAGGTTTGCTCCTTCATTTATCCGAAATCTTCTTTCTCCCCGGCGGCAAAAAATTTTCCCCTGTAACCACGCTCCTGCCGGTCTTCTCCTCAAGATCCACCCGAGCTTTCCTGGCGATGCCGCCCCCCTTCTTCCCTGCCACCTTGTTCTCCTTCATGCCGGTTGCAGCCATCGTCTCGGCAATCTGGCGGGTGGAAAGCTCGGCCAGGGCGGTAAAGATCAGCTCCGCTTCACTCATATGGTCACGCAGGTTCTGGGTCTTCAGCCCTTTGAGTTTCTTGTGCTCCTTGACGGCGACACCGGCCCATTCCTGATGAATGATGTTGGTCAGGATGGCAAACTCGCTCTCCTTCTTGATGTCGTGATCTTTCCAGTAATCAGTCAGCTTGTTGCGGGTTTCCTGCCCCATCATCCGCTGCTGGATCCACTTTTCGCTCCGTCCGTGCTGCTGCCAGTACTCCCTTGCCCGGTCCAGTGACCGCGCCGGGTCGGCCATATCCTGCATCCGTTCGTAGCCGACCTTGGCCAGCCAGAGTTTGATCGGCTCTGCCTTGGGGCTGGGCACCGACTGGGTCAGGCGCAGCAGAGTTTCAGCCGTTGCGACATCAGTCAAACGTTGCTTCCCGTCCTCAGCAGTCATTTTCAACTGGTAACAGTTTGTTACCAGTTGACTGCCTTCCTTACCCAAGCGGCCTTTCAGTACCTTCCAATATTTTCTGGCCGTTTGAAAATCAGGCTGTTGCAACAATGCCCGGATGATATCAACCACCGAGAAATACCAGGTTTCGGTTTCCTCGTCATAAAGCCTGCGGATTTGATAATCTTCGAAAATTGCCAGCTTGTTTTTCATAGCACCTGAACCTCTTGATTTAGGACGCAGGAATTCCAGCAAATCAGGCTACTTAGTTTCTTTTCCCGGCACGACAGCATACTTCATAAACGAGAAATGCCGGTCAAAACCAAAGGCCGTGGAAAGCTTCATGCGCTCCATCACGGCAAAGCTGGTGCAATCCACGAAGCTGAAATCCTGATCCCGATATTTGCTGAAGATATCCCAGGCCCGCTCTTCATCGGTAGGCGTAACCGCAACCACCCTGACGAAACTGCTCTCCATCAGCTTTTGCCCGAAACTGCACGCGGCCTCATGCCCGATTCGATAGCGAATTAGGGTGACTGTTTCCGAGAAAATGAAGTTAGTGGTAATGAACGGCATCGTGTTGGCGGTCAGGAAAGCCGCCGCAGCCTTATGATCGGCATCGTCGCTGTCTACCAGGGCATACCAGGCGCCGGTATCGACAAAAATGCCGTTCACGGCTTCTTCCCGTATAGTACGGCATCGTGATCGCGGGCCGTATGTTTTTGTCCGCTCCCGCCGATTCCGACAATGGAGTAGACCGGATCATTTTCCGCTACACCCGGCTTTGGGGCGAATTTTTCAGTAATCATCTCGCGGATCAGCGCGGAAAGACTTTTCTTCGTTTTGCGCGACAGATCCAGCAGCGTCTGATACTGCCAGTCATCGAGAGAAATTTGGGTTCTATGCTTGATCGATTCCATAATCGGGCCTCCACGCAAATCTTACATCAGATGTAACTGCCGTCAATCGCCGGAAACGGGAAAGGGCGCCGCAATCAGCGCCCTTCGTTCAATTGGGGACGTAAAGGGGGCAGGAACAGGAAGCCAGGTTGCCGAACCTTTTTCAGGATTGATTCCTTTGGATCAGAATGCCGCACGCATGATCTGAAGGGCTTCATCCTTGCCAATCGAGGTCAGGATGCCCAGCTTGCCATTTTCCACTGCCTTCTCTGCCATAACTTCCAGGTCTTCTTCCTTGACGCCTGCCTCACGAAGGTTCGCCGGCATCTTGATGGCGGCATAGAAGGCCTCCAACGCCTTGACGCCTGCTTCCGCGGCTTTGGCGTCGTTCTCCTCGCGGATATCCATGACATTGCGAGCGAATCGTGCAAAGACCGGCAGGTGCTCAGGAGCTGCACTCATGGTATGACGCATCCAGGCGGGGGTCAGAAGCGCCAGGGTGACGCCATGGGTCATGTCGTACCTGCTTGAGAGTTCGTGTCCCATGCCGTGCAGCGGGAATGCGAACCCCGGTTTGCCGAGCACAAACTGGAATCCGGCCAAAGCTGGCCCACATGATGTTGGCGCGGGCGTCATAGTCCTTCGGGTTCGCCAGGATCTTCGGGGCGTCCTCCAGCACAACCTTCATGACCCCCTCGTTCATGCGGTCCTGAACCTTGGCAACGACATCGGGGGTGAAATATTGTTCCATGAGATGGCAGAGGATGTCCGCGACGCCTGCCATGGAATGATATTCCGGCACCGTATAGGTGTATTCAGGGTCCAGGATGGAGAACCTGGGATTGAGGAGCGGGTGCATGACAACCTTTTTCTTATGATCCGCACCGACGGTGATGACTCCCCCCATATCCATCTCGGAACCAGTCCCCGCCATGGTCAGAATGGTTGCCAAGGGGGCCGCCGCGCCGACATTGGACACTCCCGACTCCCTGACAAAGAGATCAGTGACCGGGCCATCATACTTGACACCGGCCGCAATGGCCTTACAGGCATCCAGGGTAGACCCGCCCCCCACGGCCAGAATGAAATCACAGCCGTTTTCGCGATAGAGTTTGATCCCGTCCTCCACGCTTTCGATCCGGGGGTTTGGCTGGATACCGCTCAACTCCACGTGGGCAAGACCGGCCTTGCCGAACTGCTCAAGAATGGCCTCGTAGATGCCGTTTTTCTTGATGCTGCCGCCGCCATAGGCCAGCAGTACCTTGGAGCCGCCATGAGCCTTGATGGTTTCACCGAGAATATTGATTTGTCCCTTGCCGAAGTAGGCAGTGGTTGGAATGCTGTAAATAAAGTTATCCATGATAATTCCTTTGTTTCCACTCTTAGCGACCGGTTAACTGTTCCAGCTTTTCCGGGTAGCGGGCACCGTGCACCTCGATCTGCGCGGCGGCCTTTTCGATGGCGCCGAGATCGTCGGCAGTGAGTTCGATGGCCACCGCGCCGATGTTCTCGTCCAGCCGCTCCAGCTTAGTGGTTCCCGGGATCGGCACGATCCATGGCTTCTGGGCCAGCAGCCAGGCAAGCGCGATCTGGGCAGGTGTCGCATTCTTCTGTGCTGCGATTTGGCCTATCAGATCAACCAGGGCCTGATTCGCTTTCCGGGCCTCCGGCGTAAAGCGTGGGAGGGTGGTGCGGAAGTCGGTACTGTCGAACGTCGTGCCCTCATCGATCTTTCCGGTGAGAAATCCTTTGCCCAGAGGGCTGTAGGGCACGAGACCGATTCCCAACTCTTCAAGGGTCGGAATCACTTCCGCTTCAGGATGTCGCCACCACAGCGAGTATTCACTCTGGAGTGCGGTCACGGGCTGCACGGCGTGGGCGCGACGGATCGTCTGTACTCCGGCCTCGGAAAGACCGAAGTGCCTGACCTTCCCCGCCTGGATAAGCTCCTTCACCGCTCCGGCAACCTCCTCGATCGGCACGTCCGGATCAACACGGTGCTGATAGAACAGATCGATGACGTCGGTCCTGAGCCTCTTCAGGGAGGCTTCGGCCACTTCCCTGATGTGCTCCGGCCGGCTGTTCAGGACCGGACCGCTCCCCTTCATCGCCCGGGGATCGATGCTGGTATCGAAACCGAACTTGGTGGCAATCACCACGTTGTCCCGCAGCGGCGCCAGCGCCTCACCGACCAGCTCCTCGTTGGTGAACGGGCCGTAAACCTCGGCGGTATCAAAGAAGGTTACGCCCCGCTCCACGGCAGCCCGGATGAGTGAAATCATCTCCTGCTTGTCTTTGGGCGGGCCGTACGAAAAACTCATCCCCATGCAGCCGAGCCCGAGAGCCGAAACGTCCAGACCGCTTTTGCCTAAAATACGTTTGTTCATTGTTCTCTCCTTTACCCTGTTCAGGACTACCTTGTTGATGATTGTATCCTAGCCCTGAACAAATGAAATCGGGTAGACCAATCCTGTCAATTTCTTGCCTGATTGTACAAAACACCGGATAATGGTTGTAACGCAACGTGGAGTTGGGTAGCATTTGACCATGGAGGAATCAATGATGGAAGCGGCATTTATGCAGGATAATGACAATAACAGCGTGGAAGTTACGGTCAAAGCCCTGGGGAAGAGCATTGCCCGATGGACCGGCAAAAGCGAAATACTTGAGACCGCGATCTCTGGATTGTTAATTTATCAACACGATGAGCCAACCCAGCCTCGAAGCGCTCTGTACGAACCGTGCGTGTGCCTGGTCGCACAGGGGGCCAAACGTGTCATGCTCGGAGACGACACCTATGTCTATGATGCCCACCATTATCTGATCACCTCGGTGCATCTACCCACTATGGTGCAGATTGCCGAAGCGAGTCAGGAAAAGCCTTGCATGGGACTGGTGTTGAAACTTGATCAGCGCGAAATTTCACAAATGATGGTGGACAGCAATCTCCCCCCGCCGCGTGTGCAACAGTCAAGCCGTGGCATGGTGCTCGGCGAAGTAACAATGCCGCTGCTCAACGCCTTTCAACGGTTGATCGACTTGCTTGCAGATGAGAAAGACATTCCGATCCTGGCGCCGGTCATTAAGCGGGAAATCATCTACCGTCTGCTGGTGGGGGATCAAGGGGAGCGCCTGCGCCAGATAGCATCGGCGGGGAGCCAGAGTCATCAGATCGCGCGGGTAATCGGTTGGTTGAAGGGGAACTTCACGCAGCCTTTACGTATCGATGACCTGGCTGCACAGGCCCGCATGAGCAGTTCCACGTTTCATCACCACTTCCGGTCGATGACCGCTCTCAGCCCTTTGCAGTTCCAGAAGCAGCTGCGCTTGCAAGAAGCCAGGCGTTTAATGCTGGCAGAACACCTTGATGCCGCAACCGCAGCGTTTCAGGTCGGCTATGAAAGCCCCTCACAGTTCAGCCGTGAATACAACCGGTTGTTTGGGGCACCGCCGTTACGAGACATTACGACACTACGTCAGATGTCTACCGCTGAATAACTTATTGTAAAAAATAGGTTTGAAACCAAGTACTGCATATGGCATAAGTTCAAGGACTTAATTAGGTGCCTTAAGGAGTCCGACAATGAACAGCATCCCCGCCCAGGAGATCAAACGGCGTGGTATCCTGCTCGACATCGGCAGTCATGATGAGGTTCGATGTTTCGGTGTCTATAGCCGCGAGGCGTTGACAAAAACACCATAGCCATGCCATAAAATAGCTTGCGTATCAAAGGCCGCTTCCACCTGCTGAAGCGGTTTTTGTATTTTTACAGCGCTGGAACGCAGAAATAAACCTGGAGAACGTGTGTGGACAACAGAAAACGGTTACTGAGCAGAAACAAGACGATAGCCACGGGCTTGATGATTGGCGCGGCCATACTGTTTGTGGTCGCCCGCCTGCATAAGGGGCATGGGGCCTGGGAGTGGGTCGCCGCCTTTGCGGAAGCGGCCATGGTGGGCGCGCTGGCGGACTGGTTTGCAGTGGTGGCGCTGTTCCGCCATCCCTTGGGCGTGCCGATCCCCCATACGGCGATCATCAAGAACAAGAAGGACGCCATTGCCGGGAATCTGGCCAGCTTCATCCGCGACAAGTTTCTGGCCAGCGATACCCTGATCGCCAAGCTGAGGGCGTACAACCCGGCCGAGCATCTGGCCGAGTATCTTATGTCGCGGGACAATGCCGCCGGACTGGCCAAGGGGCTGACCCGCCTCTGTGCCGACTCCCTGGATTTTCTCGATGACGAGCGGGTGCAGCAGCTGTTGAGATCAGTCCTGAGCGACCGGATCGACAACTTCGATGTCGCGACATCAGCCGGCACGATCCTCGATGCGCTCCGAAATAACAATCGCCACCAGATCGTGCTGGATGACCTTTTGAAACGCTGTGCCGTATGGCTAGCTACCGATGAAGCCCAGACCAGGCTGGCCAAGGCCATCGACGACATGTGTACCAATGAATATCCGCTGCTGGTGGCCTTCATCCCCAACCGGGACAAGTTTGCCCGAGGAGCGGGTGAAAAGATCGTCAAGAGGGTCAACGCCTTCATCCAGGAGGTCAATGCCGATCCCGGCCATGAGGTCAGGTACCGGTTCGACAGTGCCGTGACAGGCTTTATCGCCCGGCTGAAGAGTGACCAGGGGTTACGCGACAAGGTCGAGGCGATCAAGCGCGACGTTGTGCATAACCAGGCCATAACCGAGTATGCGCAGAATCTCGGCAGCGACCTGAAGAACTGGCTGCACAACGATCTGCAGCAGCCCCGGTCGCGGGTGCAGGAGAAGATCGCGGCGGCTGTTGCCGGCCTCGGCACGACCCTGGCGCACAACCAGGGGCTGAAGGAGTCGCTGAACGACCACCTGGAAACGCTGGTGCTGCACTACGGGGATACGCTACGCACGGTAATTGCCGGGCATATTACCGGCACCATGCAGCAGTGGGAAATAGACGACTATACCAACGAGATCGAGCTGAGCATCGGCTCGGACCTGCAGTTCATCAGGATGAACGGCACCCTGGTGGGGGGCGTGATCGGCCTGCTGCTGCATGCGGTATCGCTGCTGCTGGCATAGCCATCCCCGATTTCCAGTAATCATCACCGGAGACCGTTATGAAGATACAGAGAGTGACGCTGGAGAACCGCCCCAAGGTCTACGCCCTGTTGCAGCGAGCCTTTCCGGGCAGTGACTACGAAGCCGGGCTGGTGCAGAAACTCCACGAGAACGGCAGACCCATACACGAATGGGTCTGCATCCATACCAGCAAGGTCATCGCCTACATCGCCTTTTCCAATGCCTATCACGGCAGCGCCATCTGCGGGCTGCACCTGGCGCCCATGGCCGTGGCACCCGACTTTCAAAAGCAGGGGGTGGGGTCGGAACTGCTCAGATTTGCCCTGCGGCAGGAGGCGATCAAAAGCCAGCCCCTGTTTGTCCTGGGCAAACCCGGCTATTATCAGCGCTTCGGCTTTGAGCCCTGCAGTCTGCCTGTCTGCCCATTTGACAAAAACAATGCCCATTTCCTGAGTATGCGAAACCCAGGTGACACCAGCTTTGTTGTGAGCTATGAACCTGAGTTTAAGACTGCTGCCGTACCGCCAAGCCCGCAGGGCAAGAAGCGCCGGGCACGGTGAGAAGGGCGGAGTCTCGGGGACGGGGTAGAAAGAGATACCGCATTGCTGCAATGCCTGACCCGCGATTCCTTACAACACGTCCCATTTTTTCTTTCCTCACTGCAAACAGATCCCGCTGAAGCGCGGCCAATCCGTCAAACATTGACATTCCCACCCCCACCCGCTATACCAATCCCATGAAACGACGGCTGATCCAGCTTGTACTGACCCTGATCCTGGCCTGCCCACTGACCGCCTCGGCAACCGAGGAGTATGCCTCGCAGACTGGCCGCCCATGCGCCACCTGCCATTTGGACCCTTCCGGCGGAGGTGAACTGACCACGGCCGGAAGGGAATTTGCCGCGGCGCACCGCGAAGGGGCGGCCAAACCGGCACTTTCGACTATCTCCAAAGGTTTTCGCTTCGCAGCCGGCTACGTGCATCTTCTGACCGCATTCCTCTGGTTCGGCACCATTCTCTATGTCCACCTGGTACTCAAGCCGGCCTATGCCTCCAGCGGCCTGCCACGCGGCGAGGTGCGGGTCGGTGTCGGTTCCATGGTCGTCATGGGGATTACCGGCGTCGTCCTGACCAAGTTCCGGATCGGTTCTCCCGAGCTGCTCTTGCAATCCCGCTTCGGCATCCTGCTGCTGGTGAAAATCTCCCTCTACCTGATCATGGTGATCTCGGCGGCCTTCGTGGTCATCGTGATTGGTCCACGTCTGCGCAAACAGCGCAACGGAACTGTCCCGTTGATCACCAGCGGCGATATGAGCGCCGAAGAGCTGGCCATGTGCGATGGCAAGGAGGGACGTCCTGCCCTATTCGCCTACGACGGGATGATCTACGATGCCGGCGCCAGCCGTTTCTGGAAAATGGGGAGCCACATGGGCCGTCACCAGACCGGGAGCGACCTGACCGAGACCCTGGCCCAGGCGCCCCACGGAGCCGAGATGATGGCACGCCTGCCTGAGGTGGGGCGTCTGGTGACCGGAGTTGCCCGTCCGGCGCCGCTCCATGAGCGGGTGTTCTTTTTCATGGCCTACATGAACCTGGTGATCGTCTTCCTGATCGTGCTGATCCTGGCGCTCTGGCGCTGGTGGTAACATCAGTTGCGTGAAACAGTTTCCGACGAAGTTCCAGTAACCCGTCAATCAGCCAACAGGCTTATACGAATTCCGAGGTAGGTTACTTGATTCAAAAGGCGGCCGAATGGCCGCCTTTCCTTTTGCCTTGGCAACAATCTACTGTTGAACACCACACGAACCCACTACTCCTGCGGTCAGACCAGGTATCACGTGCTCCAGCCGGACCGCCTTTGATAAAGTATGTGCCGATTAGCGCTAATCTTCCGCAACATACGTTCCCCCTCCCTTGACGGGAGGGGGGCAGGGAAAAAAGGTATCTTGCTCAACTTGGGCTGGATCTGCCGTTTTCCGCCATTGGCAGCGGCTACAGCAACTGATCAAAATCCGGCGTAGTACTATTCCAGCCGGAAGTGTGGTACACCTACCATCAGGAACGCTCTCGAAGGAACTACCCATGAACAACAACGATCTACTCCGCAGGCTCCGTTACGTGTTGAACCTGAACGGCGAAACCATAGCCGAACTGTGCACGATGGGGGGGCATGAAATCAGACCGCTGGACGTGCTGAAACTGCTCAAAAAAGAGACTGAGCCGGGCTTTGTGGCCTGCGACGACGGGGTGATGGGCTCGTTCCTGGACGGCCTGATACTTTCCCGGCGCGGTGCTCACGAACCGAAGCCCGGTGCGGCTGCGGCAAAGGAGACGGCGCTGAACAACAACCTCATCCTCAGGAAGCTCAGGATAGCCCTGGAGTTGAGTGATGAGGCCATGTTGGCGATTCTCGCCAGGGCCGGGGTTCAGCTCTCAAAATCCGAATTGTCCGCACTGTTCCGGGCAAAGGGGCACAGAAATTTCAAGCCCTGTGGCGACCAGATGCTCCGCAACTTCATCCGTGGCCTGACGCTTGGCGACAAATACGTGGGGAGTCCCGGGACGGGACAGGGGCCGGGCGAAGGGAACAGCCCGTGAAACGGTGCCATCCGGGCACGGAAGCACGATGAAAATAGGCGGCCCATCGGCCGCCTGTCGCTGCAGAAATGGGAACCTGTCATGAAATTCACCCTGTTAACTCATTTCAAGGAGCTGGAAAAACGATCGAACACCGGCCGCCTGGTGGTGGATGTCCTGGGGAGCAGGGCCGAGCAGATCCGCTGGGATCGGACGAGGCCGCCGGCCAGACTGGTGGAGGAGATCGAGGCGGGTGGTGTGGCGCTGATCTATCCGGGGACTGCGGACGAAACCGGCGGCGATCTGACCGGGATACGTCACGTCATCCTCATCGACAGCACCTGGCATGAAGCACGGAAGATTCACCAGAAAAGCCCGTATCTGCAGAGGGCCAGACGCATTGGCCTCAAACCCGCCACAAGGTCCGTGTACAACCTCAGAAGAAACCAGAAGGAGGCGGGGCTCTGTACGGCCGAATGCGTCATTGAAATCCTGCGCAGCACCGGGAACCATGAAGAAGCGAAGCGTCTGCAGGAGCAGTTCCTGGCATTCATCAGGCCGCTTGATGCCGTGAGCGGAAAAGGTGAAGACGCGTAGACAGGGGGGATTCTGAGAAAACAGGGACACTTTCCCTTCCCTCTGTTATAGTGGCGGCATTCGGGTTCAAAAGACCATCGGGAAAGGAAAATACATGCTGGTACCTGTACGGCTGATAGTTGTTCTGTCTTTACTGGTCATGCTCTTTGGTTGCAGCAAGTTGACAATGGAGAACTACTCTAAAATCAAGATGGGGATTGGGTACAGCGAGGTGGTCACGATCCTCGGCAAGCCTGACAGCTGCTCGGAGGCTCTGTTTGTCAGGAACTGTGTCTGGGGGGACGAGCAGAAGAACATCACGGTTAATTTCTTGGGAGATAAGGTGGTCCTCTTCACCAGCAAGAACATCCGGTAAACCTGAACAAATTCCCGGGACACATACGTAAGTCACAGGCGACCGCTTTGGCCGCCTGTGACGTTTCATGGCCTTCTTCCCGGCACCCGGACTCACGTTACCGTGTGCCCTTTACTACGAAACGATATGGCGGTACATTTTATCCGCTGCTGATGATACATGGCGGAGATAGGGCGGATACCATACACAATGTGCCACCAACAGGAGATACCACTGTGGAACCTGACTTGAACCAGCTGCGCAACCTGATAAGCAAACGTAGGGATGAGATTGAACAGAGCGTTGCCGGAACCGGCTATCTGGCAAAGACCGTCATCGGCGTCGGCACCTTCTTGCTGGATAATGAAGGGAATATCGATCTGCTCTCGTCCAAACAGCTGGCCACCTTTGAAAAATTCCTTAAGCCGCTGCTGGAGAAGACTCACCGCTGACCGGCCGGGTGTATTACGGATTGGCGCCATGCGGAGGGATGATGAAGAAGTCGTGTTATGCGTGGGAGGGTGATACGCTCGTGCTCAACATCCTCGGCACGCCCAATGCCAAGCGGGACGCCATCGGCAAGGTGAAGGGACACCAGCTCTGTGTCAGCGTGACGGCAGTCCCCCGTGCCGGGCGGGCAACCGACCATATGGTGCGGTTTCTTGCCGCCGAGTTTGGCGTATCGGTCGGCGACATCCAGGTGGTGTTCGGACGGATGAATGTCAATAAACAGCTGCGGATCAAGGCCCCCACACGCCTGCCGCCGGTCATCGGACAGCAGGGACTGTTCTAGCTGGGGACAAATTGTCGCGGGAAAGAGATTCGCCATGGCGCCGGGGATGACGCGGTCGAGTGGTGCGGGCAACAGCACCCGTACTGAGGACCTGTTTGCTGAAATGGTGCAAGCGACGTACGAAGGAGAGGACATGGAGAACAGCGAACAACCGGAACTTTGCCGCCTGCAAATCCTGATGGTCGCCCGCGTTGACAAGCGCGGCGTCTGGCTGGAGGCCGGCGGTCGGCTGGCGCACCTCCCCCTGCGGGAGGCGCCCGATGCAACGCCGGGCGAGCTGTTGGAGGTATTCCTGTATCAGGACGTGGCCGGCGAGTTGCAGGCCACCTGCCGTCTGCCGCTGGCCCAGGCTGGCGAGTTCGCACTGCTGACGGTCCGGTCGGTTGGCCCCCATGGGGCGTTTCTCGACTGGGGCATGGCAAAGGAGCTGCTGGCGCCGTTCAGTCTCCAGCCCGAGCGGATGCAGGTCGGCAGGAGCTACCTGGTGAAGGTCGATCTCGATCCGCAGGGCAGGCCTTTTGCCAACGCCCGGATCGATGACTGCCTCGACCGCGGCCGTCCCGATCTGCATGAAGGCGATGCGGTAGCCCTGCTCGTCTGGCAGGTCACCGACCTCGGCGCCAAGGTGATTGTCGACCAGCGTTTCCCCGCCCTGCTCTACCGGGACGAACTGCCGGCCGGCACCCGCCCCGGCACGCAACTGGCCGGCTACGTCAAGCGCCTGCGCGAAGACGGCAAGCTGGATGTCACCCTACGCAAGGTGGGGGCCGAGGGGGTGGCAGAGGCCCGCGAGGTCATCCTCAAGGTGCTGGCGGCCAATGGCGGCAGCTTGCCGCTGCACGACCAGAGCTCACCGGCTCTCATCCAGAAGACCCTGGGAATGAGCAAGAAGACCTTTAAAAAGGCGGTGGGGGGACTCTACAAGGATGGTCTGGTAACACTGACCGAGGAGGGGGTCAGGCTAACGGGGAAAGGGGCGGGGGCAGGCCCCGAAAGTTAGGAGAGGGGCTGGAGACGACCATGCACCAAGCGGCCGCCTGCCCCGTTGGAACAAACGGCCGCAGACACGCCTGACAGGCCCCTAGATTTTCTCGAACAGATCCTTGCCGGCTCCGCAAATGGGGCAGGCCCAGCCATCGGGAAGCTCCTCGAAAGGGGTTCCCGGCGGGACACCGTTATCCGCATCCCCCTCGACAGGGTCATAGACATAGCCACAGACGGTGCATTTCCATTGTTGCATGGCGTGTTCCCTCCTTGCCGCCATTCCTGCCGCTACGCTGCCCTTTGCGGACGTCACTTAGTCCGCAGATCAGACAAGCGGCGTGTGCCGGCTAGCCACAACGGAGCAGCTTCTTCCCATCCTGGAACAGTACGTCAATCTTGCCCGGCAGGACAAGCAGCACGATGCCGAGCCCGAACTGCGGGTGCGAAAGCAGGTTTTTCACGCGGTACGTACCGTTCATATCGTACGGGACTGCCTGTGCCGGATCCATGCCCGACTTCAGTGCCGTCCACTCGGCAGCAGCAGCGGCCGCAGGATCGGCTTTTGCTGCGCGGGGAGTCGCCGCTTTCTTCTGGGTGGCTTTGGCGGCAGCAGGCTCTTTGGCTGGCTTGATCGGATGATAATTGTGGACGCCGTGGCAGGTATTGCACTCAACGCGCACTATCTGTTCGCCGACCATGGCGACAATCGTATGGTTCAGTATTTTCCGGCAGCGGGTACACCGTGTTTCAACAATACTCCCTGCCGACAGTTGTCCTCTCATGACCTCTCCCTTCGGTTGCTGTGCCCAATAAAAAACCACAGGGTTGGTCCCTGTGGTTCAGGTGCCTGCTAGATATACCATGTTACTGCGTGCGGAGCAATTGCAAAGCCACGATTGCCGGCAGCGCCCGTGCGCTGCAGAAACAAGCATCGAAATTCGGTGCCACCATGTGGCAGTCCGTCAAGCGGCCGTCCGGACTTCGCCGCCCTATGCGATCTCGTCCTCTGCAGGGGGCTGTTCCGGGGTGTCGTCATCAGTGACGGTGCTGTTTTTAGCCAGCTTGCGCTGAAGCTTTTCCTCGTTCTTTTTCTTTCGCTCTAATTCCTTTTGCCGTTTCTGAAACTGGAAATTGGGCTTTGCCATCGGGTAACTCCTGTGCGAACGTGATCTGGGCCAGACCGACCTTTACGGAACAGGTACTGTGATGCCTGTATCTGGACAGCACCAGTGAGCCGTTCAGGACAAAAAAAGCCCCGGGATTCTCCCGGGGCTTTTGTGGTCTACTGGAGACGATGATTAGATACGGGTCACGTTTGCGGCCTGAAGCCCTTTCGGACCCTTGGTTACTTCAAATGTTACTCTATCACCTTCAGCAAGGGATTTGAATCCGTCACCTGCGATGGCGGAAAAATGACAAAATACGTCTTCGCCATTTTCCTGCTCGAGAAAACCAAAACCTTTGCTGTCGTTAAACCATTTTACTGTTCCGTTTACCATTTGTGTACCTTCTCCTGATTACTTCCTGTTGTTGTTGTCCGGCACTGTGCCGAATCTGTTTTCGACCCTAACAGCTTTGTTCTGTTGATGTCAATCTATTATATTCAAGCAACAGCTGCTGACATATTTCAGCATCCGCAATAACATGCTTATTCATTAAATTTATTCACGTCGATATATCGGCAGATATCATAAAATACGCTGTAAACATGGCATGTTAACAGATTTGTTCAGATTATAGCCACTACAACTGGCGACAATTACCGCGAACGCGCCTTGCTAATGTAGTGACCCTGCCGTATTATTAAATGGATATGATGGATTTAAATGGTGATTTTGCTACTGGAAGGCCCACGAGTTGCTACTTGCTACTCACCCACCTCAACAAAAAAGAAAGCGGTACGAATCCATGACAATTAAAGTCGGCAACATTGTAAGTCACTCAGGCGGGCTGGGATGGGGCGCCGGCAAGGTCCTGGAAGTAACACCCAGCTCGGTGATGATCCAGTTCAGCGACGGTCATAACCGGAAAATTGCCGCATCTCACTTCACTACCTTGGAGCCAGCCGCCCCGGGTTCTTTTTCTCCTCCCCCTGAAACTACTGTCGAAACAAAGGCGCCCCGAGTTCCCAGGGTAGCAAAAAAGAAAAAATAGTCGGAAGGGCCGGAGCCGGTCAAAACAATGCAGGAAGGCAAGGCATCGACGAGAGCTGACAATGGTCGATGCCGAGTTTGTAGAGTTACATAATTTCGAGGGGCTGTTTGCCAGTCTACTTCTTTTCCGGGGGAAACAAAAAGGGAGAAGCAGCTACTTCTCCCTTTTCCCTCATAATCGCTTCTGCAACACACTTACAGCCCATGCAGGTTGCTGAATTCGCCCCATTCCAGATAGGTATGGGGTGCCTCGACAAAATCGTAGATGTTTTCGATCACCTCAAGATGTTTTCTCTCATCATCGGCGATTTTCTGCAATAGCAGCCGGGCATTTGGCTGAGTTTCGGCTGCGGCCATCCCTTCATAGAGCCTGATGGCCTCTTCTTCGGCCTTCACAATGTGCCAGAAGCCATCCAGGTCCTTCCGCAGCTCATGCATAGTATCGCTGCTTTCAAACAGCGTCTGGAAGCAGCTCTTCACGTCTCTGGCCCGGTCCACCATCGTCGATTCGGCATCGGCCGGATTGATCTGCTGCTTCATGGTTTCAAGGGATTCGCGATGCTCCCGTTTCGTTGCGGCAAGAAGCCCAAAGATCTCCTTCAATTCCCTGTTCTCCGTTTCATGTTCGAGCCGCTCGAACAGCCGCAACCCTTCCTCTTCGACCCTGGTTGCATAATCGAGGACGTTCATGCTGTTCACCTCCTTCTCTCTTACAAGTATAGCAGAAACGGCGGCATGTTTCATGGTCGGCGGGTCACGCTATCATCCGGCGGCTGCCGCAGTCAGCCGGTGCTTGACGAAGTGACACAGTTGAGCTCCCTCACCACTCACCGGCCTGCCACCTCCCCCCCTGCCGGGTGCCCCGACGCTTCAGTTCGGTATCTATGGCGTTGAGCAGTGCCAGTTTGTTCCAGCGGGGAGCAATCAGGTCGCGACTGCCATCTCCCACCAGCCGTTGGACCAGGACATTTGGTGCCAGCCGCTCCAGGAAGTCGCAGACCAGACCGACGTAGTCATCCTCGTTCAGTAGCGCGACATCACCCTTTTCATAACGTCTCGCCAACTCCGTTTCTTTCAGCACATGCAGGTGGTGGAGCTTCACCCCGGCCACCCTCAGACTGTTCAGATAGTCGGCCGTGGCCAGCATTTCCGCACGGCTCTCTCCCGGCAGGCCGAGAATGACATGGGCGCAGACGCGGATACCCCTGCAACTGGCTTCCCGGGCAGCCGCACTGAAACTGGCCGCGTCGTGGCCACGGCCGATCCACGCCAGGCTCCGGTCATGTGACGACTGCAGCCCCAGCTCCAGCCAGAAATAGGTGCGTTGTGCATAGCCGGCCAGGAGATCGAACACTGCCGGCGGCAGGCAGTCGGGCCGGGTGCCGACAATGAGGCCGACGATATCCGGAACCGCCAGCGCCTCGTCGTACAGGGCCTGCAGTTGCTCGACCGGGCCGTAGGTGTTGGAGAAGGCCTGGAAATAGGCAAGAAATTTTTGCGCATGGTACCGCCTGGCCAGGAACGCCTTGTCCACCTCGAGCTGCTCCGCCACCGACCTCCCGCGGGCAATGCCCGGTGCCCCGGCCCCCCGGCTGCTGCAATAGATGCAGCCGTCGCTCCCCGCGGTTCCGTCCCGGTTGGGGCAGGTGAAGCCGGCATCCACGGAAATCCGCTGGACACGGCAGCCGAAGAGGGCCCGCAGCTCTTCGGTAAACTGGTTGTAGCGTTTGGCTCCCATCGGCCTACCATAATCCACCCGGTCAGGTTTTGCAAGGCACCCCCTTTTCTCCTTGCCTGACCGGTTGCCACGGATTACACTCCCGGAACCGCTGAGGTGGGCGGGGCGATCAAACACGATGGGGAGCATTGCGTGACCAGGACCGAGAAGAGCTGGATACTCTATGATGTGGCGAACTCAGCCTTTGTGCTGGTCGTCGTGACCGCGGTCATGCCGATCTTCTTCAAGGAGATCGCCGCCCGCGGTGTAGCACCGGAGGTCTCCACCGCCTGGTGGGGATATGCCAACTCCCTCTCGTCACTCATCCTCGTCGTTCTGGCCCCGACCATGGGGACCTTTGCCGATTATGAGGGATGGAAGAAGCGGCTCTTTGCCATTTTTCTGATCGCCGGAGTCGCGGCAACGGCGCTCCTCTTCTTCTGCCGGGAGGGTGCGTGGGGTTACTGCCTGACGGTATTCGTTGTGGCCAGTACCTGCTGGTCCGGGGCCAACGTCTTCTACGACGCCTTCATCACCGATGTCACGGAACCGGAGCGGATGGACATGGTCTCCACGGCCGGCTACGCCTGGGGTTACATCGGGAGCGTCATCCCCTTTCTGGCCGTAATCGGTCTGATCCTCGGCATGAAATCGCCCGGCGGGACCGTCATCCCGGCCGCGGCCGCGCGGGCCGGCTTCGTCATCGTCGCCATCTGGTGGCTCGTTTTCTCCCTCCCGCTCCTGCGGGACGTACGCCAGGTCTACTTCTGCCCGCAGTCGGACCATCCGGTGGCAGAGGCGTTTCAACGGATGGTCGTAACTTTCCGCCACATCCGCGGCTACCGCAACTCCTTCCTGTTCCTGCTGGCCTATTTCTTCTTCATCGACGGCATCAATACCGTGATCACCATGTCCGTCGCCTACGGTATCGATATCGGGCTCAGTACCACCACGCTTATCCTGGCTATCCTGATCATCCAGATCATCGCCTTTCCCTTTTCTCTCCTCTGGGGCAGGCTGGCCGGCCGCTTTGCCGTGAAGCCGCTCCTGCAGGCGGGGATCGCCATCTACTGCCTGATCACCTTCATCGCCTTTCTGCTGCCGTCGCTTCCCACCGTGCAGGCCCGGACCATCGTGTTCTGGATCCTTTCCGTCCTGGTCGCCACCTCCATGGGGGGGATCCAGGCCCTCAGCCGCAGTTTCTTCGGCCGGTTGGTCCCACCTGACCGGTCGGCGGAATTTTTCGGTTTCTACAACATCTCCGGCAAGTTCGCCACCATCACCGGTCCGTTCCTGGTCGGCATTACCGGGCAGTTGGCCGGACACTCGCGCTACGGCGTGCTGAGCATCCTCATCCTGTTCGTGATCGGCAGCCTGGTGCTGGCAAGGGTTGACGAGCATGCCTGAGGGGTCGGCATGATCCTGTACCGGCTGCTGCGACTCTTCTTTACCCTTTGGCTGCGGCTTGGCCACCGACTCGCCATTGTCGGCGGGGAGCGGATTCCCGCCACCGGCCCCCTCATCCTCTGCGCCAACCACTCCAGCTACTACGACTCCATGCTGCTTGCTCTCTGCACGCGGCGGCCCGTCCGGTTCCTGATCATCGACGATTTCTACCGCCATCCGCTGCTGGGGTTCGTCATCCGCCATTGCGGCGCCATTCCGGTCACGCTCCGGGGAGGCGACCGGGAGGCGCTGCGCCGCGGGACGGAGATCCTGCGCAGTGGCGGGGTTCTCGGGATCTTCCCCGAGGGGAGACTCACGCGCACCGGCCACGTCGGCGGCGGCAAACAGGGTGCGGCGCTCCTGGCCGCGGCCAGCGGCGCCAGTATCGTGCCGGTCACCATCTGCGGCGCCTATGATGTCTATCCGAGAGGACGGCGTCTCCCCCGGCCGGGGAGCATCAGCGTGCTGGTGCACGAGCCGATACCGGTCGATGCAGGGCGGCGGCACGACCGGGCATATCTCCGGGAGGTTACGGAAAGGGTCATGGCCGTTATCGGGAACGGCCTGGAGGGAGGGGTTACAAAAAGCTTTACATGGCAGGGGTGATACGCTATATTTCCCGTTCGCGGAGAGGTGTCCGAGCGGCCGAAGGAGCACGACTGGAAATCGTGTGTATGCCCAAAGCGTACCGAGGGTTCAAATCCCTCCCTCTCCGCCATTTAACAATCTGGCGATGTCCGATACAGTCCGAAAGCCTCTGAGAAATCAGGGGCTTTTGCTGTTTTTACGTCCAGACACATCCAGCCCCATATTTTGACATCCGGTGTTTTTATGGTATTTTTACACCCATAATACCACAAAAAATTTCTGATACCATAAAAACCGGGGGATATATGCCAAAGCGTGTAATTCCGCTGACCGACGTCCAGGTTAAGAACGCAAAGCCCAAAGAGAAAGACTATAAGCTCGCTGATGGGTTCGGCCTGGTGCTGCTTGTAAAGAAAACAGGCGGGAAGCTCTGGCACTTCAACTATACCTTCGACGGGAAGCAATTGCTGTTATCCCTCGGCACCTACCCTGAAATAACTCTCGCAGACGCCCGCCAGCGGCGTGAAGACGCCCGCAAACTCCTTGCCCACGGAATATGCCCCGGAGAAGCCCGTAAAGCTGAGAAGCAGTCGCAGACTCAGCAGGCTGAAACCTTCGAGTCAATCGCCCTTGAATGGTACAACCGACAGGTGCCGGTATGGGCTGCCACCCACGCCGCCACGGTGATCAGCCGCCTGAAACGCGACGCGTTCCCCCATGTCGGCGCCAGACCGATTGCCGAACTGAAAGCGACCGACATGCTTCAGGTCTTCCGGCGTATCGAAGCGCGCGAGAAAATCGAGACCGCGCACCGGGTGAAATCCATCTGCGGTCAGGTGTTCCGGTATGCTGTCGCCACCGGCCGGGCCGAGCGCGATTGCACGGCCGACCTGAGAGGTACGCTGACACCGGTCATCCCCAAACACCATGCGGCCCTGACCGACCCGAAGGATGTCGCCCCTTTCCTGCGTGCCATCGATGACTACAGCGGCTCGTTCATCGTCAAATGCGCCCTGCGCCTATCGTCTCTTGTTTTCCTGCGACCGGGTGAATTACGCTTGGCGGAATGGACAGAATTTGATCTGGATGCGGCCGAATGGAACGTGCCGATCGAGCGGATGAAGCTCAAGAAGCGCCTGAAGGAGTCGCGAAAAGGGGAAAAACACCTTGTTCCGCTGGCACGTCAGGCGGTAGAGGTGCTGAAAGAGCTTCACAAGGTGACCGGCAGCGGCAAGTATCTTTTCCCGAGCATGAATACCACCCTGAAGCCGATCAGCGATGTTACGGTCAATCATGCGATCCGGCGCATGGGGTATGAAAAAGGCGAGATGACCGCCCACGGTTTCAGGGCCATGGCCCGGACGATCCTTGAGGAGGTCCTGCATGTTCAGCCTGAGATCATCGAACATCAGCTGGCGCATGTCGTCAGGGATTCGCTCGGGCGGGCTTACAATCGCACGACCCACCTGGCAGCACGAAAAAAGATGATGCAGACGTGGGCCGACTATCTCGATAATCTGAAGAGCGGAGCAAAAGTCATACAGATATCTGAGCAATCCGCAGGCTGAAGAATTATTTGTTGTTTCCGGATGTTTCTGCTTGTAACATATTGTTTTAATTGCAACTTTATCAAAAAATGTCCTTGACGCAATCGGCTGAGACGGTATTATAACGTCTCAAATTGATTGATCCGGTCCGGCATGGCGGGCCAACGGTCACGGCATAGACCCGGCAGCAGCAATACTCGGCCTGCTGTCTTAAGGATTGGGTCTTGACGGGCGGCATGTTGTTTTGCCGCGCCGTGGCAGCAATACTCGGCCTGCTGTCTTAAGGATTGGGTCTCCCATGCATCAACATGCAACGGCCATTTCCCCGAAACGGGGTAGTGGCCGTTTTTTGTTTTCCAGTCGGGGATTGAGGGAGCCGGTGAATGGAATGCCGAGGCACCTTCCCCCCGGGAAGATATTACAGGTAGAGAACAGTATGTTCCAAAGCAGTCCTGAAGCATCCGTTAATTGCACACAGAATCAAGGAGGTTTTATGCACAGCACGTTACCCGAGGCCGGTTTTGTCCGACTACCCAACATCATCGGCGACGCAAAGGCCGACCCACCCATTCCCCCTCTGTATCCTGTCAGTCGTTCCACCTGGTGGGAAGGTGTGCGATCCGGGCGCTATCCCCAGCCAGTAAAACTCGGTCCAAGGATAACAGCCTGGCGGGTTGAGGATATCCGATCACTGATCGCCCGCGACATGCATGTCGAATAGCCGTGCTTGGTCGAGGGAAGACAGCATGACCGCTGCCGGGACCGTTACCAAACTCGCCTCCTGCAGCAGCGAGCACGACGACACCCAGGCCGCCGAAATGTCAGTACTGGGAGCCATGCTGCTGGATCAGGACTGCACCCCGAAGGTCACGGCCCTGATATCCGAAGGCGACTTTCATCAGGAAAGCAACCGGCTGGTCTTCACCCTGCTGGTGACATTGTTTCGTGAAAACATCCCGGCCGACCTGGTGACAGTCTGTCACCGACTGAAGGAGGAAGGTAATCTGGAGCGGATCGGTGGTGGCGCCTATGTTGCCGAGCTGGTGGATTTCACCCCCTCGTCGGCAAATGTGGCCTATTACGCCAGGATCGTCCGCAAAAGAGCCCGAGAGCGGAAGATCGGCGGCATGGCCCGCGAGCTTGCTCTGGACCCCGGCAGTCTGCAGAAGATATTGCCCCGTCTGGCCGAGTTGCGGGAGGAAGAACAGAACGGTGAGCCGGGAAGGCGGCTCAAGGTGTTGAGTCTCCAGGAGCTTCTGCAGATCAGTTTCCCCGAGCGCGAAAACCTGCTCTTCCCCATCATCCTCACCCAGAGTCTCAGCATGATCCACGCCTGGCGCGGTCTGGGTAAGACCCATATCGGTCTCGGGATCGCCTACGCTGTTGCCAATGGTGGCACATTTCTCAAATGGCACTCTCCCAGGCCGCGAGGAGTCCTCTATCTCGACGGCGAGATGCCAGGCAGGGCTCTGCAGGAAAGGCTTGCAGCCATAAATGCTGCCAGCGAACGGGAACCGTTGCCGGACTATTTCCGCATCATCACTCCCGATCTGCAGGAGGCCGGGACCATGCCGGACCTCTCCACCATTGAGGGGCAGACAGCGGTCAACAGTATGCTGACACCGGAAACCGCCCTGATCGTCGTCGACAACATCAGTTGTCTCTGTCGTTCCGGCAGGGAGAACGAGGCTGAAAGCTGGCTTCCGGTCCAGGGGTGGGCATTGCGACAACGGGCGGCAGGCCGGGCGGTCCTCTTCATCCATCACAGCGGCAAAAATGGCGAGCAGCGGGGAGCCAGTAAGCGGGAGGACATGCTAGATACGGTCATCAAGCTGAAACGCCCGGTCGATTACGAACCGAGCAAGGGCGCTGTGTTTGAGGTGATCTTTGAGAAAGCCCGCCATCTAAAGGGTGAGGACACCGCCAGCTTCGAGGCGCAGCTGACCACCAACGCGCTCACCGGCCTTCAGGAGTGGATCTACAAGGATGTTGCGCAGACCTCTTTCGATAGGGTGGTGACCCTGGCCAACGAGGGGATGTCCCAATACGAGATTGCCAGTGAACTGCAGATCAATAAATCGAATGTCAGCCGGCACTGGAATAAAGCGGTCGAACAGGGACTGATAACGAAAGGCAAAAAGTGACAGTTGCGCGGTTACACTCTCTATAGGGGCGCAACAACGCAACTCTTCAGTCGGTGGAATACAAGCAGCGCAACCATCTGCCGCACATTGCGGATTCACGCTGCTGCACGAAGCGAAATCTGAGAAGAGTCTGGTCTGGAGCCTGTCACCAATTCCCGATGTTCGGGGTTGGTCAGGTTTTCAGGTTCTGGTTTTCCCCCTCGTTTTCCGCGCTGTGTCAGTCTGTACCGCCACAGCGCGGAACATTGAAAATTCAGATTCTTCACGAGCTGACGCGACATTTTCAGGAGGAACACTGTATGAGTCATGAAACGGAGACATTCAACACGCAGGCCGAGGTCGAGCGGGTCCGTCAGCGGCGAGCCGAAGCACGGCGCAAGCTGTACCGAAAGAGCCGCCTCGATAGATACCGAGCGGAACTGGTCGCCATGAAACAGGCCGGGGCCTCCTGCGCCGACCTGGCCGAATGGCTGAGGTCGAGCCATCGGCTGAAAATCCATCGCAGCTCCATCGACCGCTACCTGAAAAAGCTGCCGGAAATGGCATCGCATGGGGAAATCTGATGCCGAGTTTCCGTTCTCCCAAGTCGCAATCAGATCATGCCGTCTCGCAAAAGGTCTCTCTGGGCACAGGACGTCACGACCACCGAGATGACGGCAGGATTCACAGTGTCGGCACGGCACGCAATTACGGCACTTCGCTCAAGGGAAGCGCCAGGTACATGCGGGAAAACCGGCTGGGTGATCTCCGCAGCATGACTCCAAAGATTGCCATGCAGTACCTGACGCATCGGGCGACAATCGTTTCCCAGAAAACCCTGGATCTCGACCGTCAGGCGCTCCAGATGCACTTGGGCGTGAAACTGCGGGTGCAGATCATGGCGGATCTTTACTGCCGGTTGCGCCGCACAACAAAAAAAGCTCGCAGCATATGCCACGAGCCTTAAAATTTTTGGTCGGGGCGAGAAGATTCGAACTTCCGACCCCCTGCTCCCGAAGCAGGTGCGCTACCAGGCTGCGCTACGCCCCGACAAGGGACAGAATTTAGCCGTTCCGGGGGTTTTTGTCAAGCGGAAATTAGCCGGGAAACCGTTGGCCCACCTGTTCGTATTGACTTTGGGAACGTGTGCCGATATTTTGAAAAAATTGCATTAATTTCTGACCACAGGGTCTGATAATGGAAAGTTTGTCCCTCGGGGATGTTGGATTAATCACGTAAGGACCACCAGCTCATGCGCGTTGCCATCGTTTCACCATATTCCGTGGGCCCCATGCGGGGAAACATCACCACCGTCAGGCGGATACGCCGTTTCCTGGAACAGCTCGAAACCGAGACCATCGTTCTGCCGGCCGACACTCTGTCTGCCAGCGAGATGAGGCAACTCCTGACCTCTTTCGCGCCCGACATCATCCACGGGTTCCACGCCCGCTACTGTGGCGAAACGACCCGACAGCTGGCCAATGAACTGTCTGCCCCCTACCTGATCACCATCACGGGCAGCGACATCAACGACCCGACCCTCCGCAACCATCCCGATACGGCCCGCGCCGTGGTTGCCGCTGCGGCAATTGCCTGTTTCGACGATCATGAGGCCAAAGCGGTTGCCACCCATTTTCCGGACACCGGAAAGCGGATTTTCGTAATTCCCCAAGGGATAGAGCCGCCGCCCGTTACGGGCCATTGCCCCTTTGAGTTTCCGGAAAACGCCCTGGTGCTCCTTCTCCCGGCAGCTCTCAGGCCGGTTAAGAACGTGGCCTTTCCCATCCGGGCATTGCCGCCGCTTCTCGGCGACAATCCGGCCCTGCTGCTGGCCATTGCCGGCGGAGTCATCGACCAGAGCTACGCCACTGCCATTAGGGACATGCTGGCCGCATCCTCTTGTGCCAGATGGCTCGGCGAGGTCCCCTACGAGCAGATGGGGGATCTCTATGTCCGGGCCGACATTGTCCTTAACTGTTCGCTCTTTGAAGGGATGCCCAACAGTCTGCTGGAAGCCATGGCCCTGGGACGGCCGGTGCTGGCAGTGGATATTCCGGGAAATCGCTCGTTGGTGCGGGATGGTGAGACAGGAGTGCTGTTTCGGGATGAAACGGATTTCCGGCGGCAACTGCTACGGCTTGCCAATGATCCGACCTTGCGGGCGAACTGCGGTCGGAATGCCCGCGAATACGTACTGACCCAATTGTCACCCACGCGTGAGGCCGAAGGATACCTCAGGCTCTACAAAACGGTGCTGCACCGTTAGTCAAAAACCGGTTTTTACCGCAGAGAGACCAAAAAAACGGGCATACATGCACCACGGGCGCAAGCATGTGCGCCCGTGTCATGCGGCCGGCTGGTTCGGCAAATACTGCTCGAACTGCTTCTTGTCGATGGAGCAGCGGTAGGCCTCCTCCGGATTGATCCGCTTGGTCTTGAGAAGATCCAGCAGGTGCTGGTCCATGAGCTGCATACCGTCCTTCTTGGCGGTCTGGATGATGGAAGGGATCTGGAACGTCTTCGCCTCCCGGATCAGGTTGCCAACGGCAGGGGTGCCGAGCATGATCTCCAGGGCCGCCACCCGACCCTTGCCGTCCGACGTCTTGAGAAGCTGCTGGCAGACCACCCCTTTCAAAGATTCGGAGAGCATGGCCCGGACCTGTTCCTGCTGATCCGTCGGGAACACGTCGATGATCCGGTCAATGGTCTTGGCCGCCGTATTGGTGTGGAGGGTGCCGAAAACCAGGTGACCGGTTTCGGCGGCGCTCATGGCCAGGCTGATGGTCTCCAGGTCGCGCATCTCACCGACCAGGATGATGTCCGGGTCCTCCCGCAGCGCCGCCCGCAGTGCCGAAGAGAAGCTTTCCGTATGCTCACCGATCTGGCGCTGGTTGATGAGCGACTCCTTGTTCTCATGAATGAACTCCAGAGGGTCTTCCAGGGTGAGGATGTGCTCCTTGCGGGTCGCATTGATCAGGTCGATCATGGCCGCCAGGGTGGTCGACTTCCCCGAACCGGTCGGGCCGGTCACCAGCACCAGCCCCTTCTTGAACTGGGTCATCTTGCGGACCCCCTCGGGAAGCCCCAGATCGTCCGCTGACAGAATCTTGCTCGGGATGATCCGGAATACGGCAGCCACTCCCCGGTGCTGCATCAGGTAGTTTGCCCGGAAGCGTGCCAGATCTGGAATCGCATAGGCAAAATCCAGGTCCTTCTTTTCCTCGAAATAGGCCTTCTGTTTCTCGTTGAGTATCTCGTAGAGAATGCCGGTCAACTCTTCGTGGGTGAGCGGCTTGTAGTTGAGACGGACCATTTCGCCGTGCAGCCGGAAGATCGGAGGATTACCCGTGGAGAGATGAAGGTCGGAGGCCCCCTGCTCTTTCATCATTCTGAATAATGAGTCGATGCGTGCCATTGACAACTCCGTATGAATATTTCTGTAGATAGATCAGAGAACGAGGGAGGAAACGTATTCCGCCGGAGAAATCTCACCAAGCCTCAGGAGCTCCTCGCCTTGGGCCATGATCCCCCGGTGCCCCTGCTCTTGGAGGAATCGAAGCGCATCGCCCCCATCCCTGGACGCTTCCAGGTGGCCGATCAGCGCCATTGTCACCGGAATCACGTCCAGCAGATAACGTCGCGCCTTTACACCCGTATGATCGCATCTCTCACAACCGGTGGCCGTCCAGAATCGGGAAGGCAGGTTGGATATCCCCAGAACCGACAGTTCGTCCGATTGCGGTGTATATTCCTTGCGGCAGTCGGGACAGAGAAGCAGTATCCCGCGACAGACAACAATCCCCTTCAGATAGGCCGGAATAAAGTGATGCCGCTGCCAGAGGTGCCCCAGATAGCGGAACAGCACCCCTAGATCATGAAAAGGCACACCCGCAACGGCAAGTTTCCCTTGCATGGCCACCCTGCCGGCGGCGAGCAGTATCTGCTCCTCGCCCGCATCGCCAATGGCAACCATATCAGGAGCATGGTCCATGCCGGCCGCGATGAGGTCCGCAAACTCGCCGGCATCCAGCTCGTGACGCGGAATCCGCGGGAACCGTTTACGCCCGCGCCCCACCCCATCACCAAACAGCATGACACCTCTCCCTCTTGTTTCATGTTCGTCCAGGTAGAGATCGACGAGCCGGTCCCGGTCGGTCGCATCACGGGAGGCGCATAGGACAAGACCGCTTTGGAGTTCCGTCAGACGGCAAAAAACCTTTTCCACGTTGTCGGGAGCATCAAATTCCCCAATGGTTGCAGGAAAACGTGAAAGCACCTGCATCCGCAGGGTGATATAATCTCCCCCCTCCCCCTGCAGCACAAGCGCTTCGAAGGTAAGATCCTTCCCCCGAAAATGAACGACTAGTTGGCCCCTTTCCGACGCACTGCCAGCATGAATACCGGCAAGGCGTCGCAGCCGCTGAAACAGAGGACTGGCGCTGGGCCGGGGACAAAACCCGATCTCCCTGACTACGCCACCCTTGCGGGCCATGAACCGAACTGCGTCGTCAACCGGCTGCAGCGAGATCGAGGTAAGCTTTTGTTGCACCAGATAGCTCAACAGGTAATCAACGAGCTTGGCCCCGGTCAGATCGGCATTGATTTTGGCCATGACATCGGCAGGAAAAAGCGCAGAGGCGAAACCCAGCGACTCATCCGATTGTGGTGGGCCGTAAAACAGTTCGTGCATTTCCCGCATCTCCCGGATCAGAGCGACCGATACCGACACCCGGCAACCGGTCTGCTGTTCCACTGCGGCAATGGCCTCTTTGTGAAGCGGATCGATCATGGCGATGGAGAGCTCGTCGCCGGTTCGGATAAGCGGGATCAAGCCGTATTGCCGGGCGAGTGACGCCGGAAACAGCTCAACTGCAGCCCGGTCGACCATCTCCGCCTTCAGCCTGACATAGGGGATGTTCAGTTGATTGGCCAGTGCCCAGTCGATATCTTCCTGGGTAACGATCCCGAGTTTCACCAGGGCCTCGCCGAAACGGCAGCCGTGCTTCTGCTGCTCGTCCAGGGCCGCCCGGATATCGTCCTCGCCGATGATCTGCGACATGAACAGGATCGAACCCAGCGAGCCCTCTCTCATCAGACCACTCATACCATCCTCCGTTCCCGGACTGTATTGTAACGTTGGTTGATCATCTCCGGTGATTCGCTACCGACAGTGAAGATATCGTTGATGAATTGTATACAGTATTCGGTAATAGCTCTGAATTCTTAAGCTTAACTTGTCTTTTTTCTAAAGAATGTTACAGCTCATAACAAGAAAAGGAGGGTCTCCCCTCCTTTTTCTCGATCCGACCAATGGAATTGTCTTACTGACCTTTAGTCCCTTCCGCCGGCGCACTGCTATTTTCGCCTTTTGGTTGCTCTGCTTCCGGTTGCCCGGTCGGCTCCCGGTTCTCCTTTTCCGCAGCGGAAGGCTGTTCAGGTCCGGGCATCGGCCCCAACGAGGCGCTGCTGAGCGGCTTGAAGCTCTCCTCGCGCTTGATGCTCTCCTCCACCTTCCGCTGCAGACCGGCAATATTGGGGGCCTCTGCCAGTGCCAGCCGGTACTCCCCTTCACTCAGCACCCCTTTGGTCCTGAGGAGCTTCAGAATCATGTCCGACCGACGCAGTACCTTGGCCATGTTCCGGTATGGGTTGTACGCTACCCGCGGGCCGGGAAGCATTGCCGCCAGGAAGGTACATTCCCTTGGAGTCAACGCTGACGGATGTTTCCCGAAGTAGTAGCGGGCGCCGTGGCCGATGCCATAGACTGAAGGACCCAACTCCACCACATTCAGATAGAGTTCGACAATACGCCCCTTGGTCAGTTCCTGCTCCATCCTGAGGGCCAGGTACACTTCTTTCAGTTTCCTGGTAAGGGTCTTTTCCCTGGACAGGTAGACGTTCTTCGCCACCTGCTGGGTAATGGTGGACGCACCCTTGGCGAACGACTTCTTTTCCAGATCGTATTTGATCGCATTCTTGATCGCCTTGACGTCGATCCCTTCGTGTTTATAGAAATTGGCATCCTCGGCCAGGATAACACTCCATTTCATCTCCGGAGGAATGGTAGCAGACGGTGTCCAGTAGTGATTCTTGGGGCCAACGGTAAAGGGATGGTACGCACCCTGCCAGTCCTTCACCTGGATGGACACGTTGGTCTTGCGATTCGCCAGGTCAGCGACCGGCGGCATCAGTGCCAGGGAAACGATGACATAGGCGAGGTACAGGACGACAATGCCAGCGCAGGCGATGAGTATCTTCTTCATTATCTTTCCGTTCCCTTCCCCTCGCGCTGCTTCACTGCCGCCATATCGGCAGCCATGACAATAGCGGCCTTCATGCTTTCCGCCGATGCCCGACCTGTTCCGGCGAGGTCGTAGGCAGTCCCATGATCCACTGATGTGCGGATGATGGGAAGCCCCAGGGTGACGTTCACCCCGTCGTCGAAATGGAGCAGCTTGAGAGGGATCAATCCCTGGTCGTGGTACATGCAGACCACTCCGTCATAATCGCCGCGAACGGCAAAGTGAAAGAGCGTGTCAGCGGAGAGCGGTCCCACCGCATCGATCCCCTCAGAGCGGGCCAGGGCAACGGCCGGAGCGATAATCCGCTCCTCCTCGTCGCCGAACAGTCCACCTTCGCCACAGTGGGGATTGAGGGCCAGCACGGCCAGTTTCGGGTTCGGCTTGTAGTATCGGGCGAGGTCATCACGGGTGATCCTGATCGTGGTCAATACCCGCTCAATGGTCAGCAGTTCGGGAACATCGCGCAACGCCTCATGGATCGTGACCAATGACACGCGCAACCGCTCGCCGGCCAGCATCATGACCACATCCCCCGTGCCGGTCAGCTCTGCCAGGAGCTCGGTATGTCCGGGGTAACGGTAACCGGCTCGATTCAGGACATCCTTGCTGATCGGTGCCGTGGCCATCGCCGCAGCAATACCGGACTGGCAGAGACGTACCGCCTCAAGGATGTAGCTGTGGACAGCCGTGCCAACCGCCACCGTGGGCGTGCCGAACGGCATCTCTTCCCGGGCGAGGTGTGACAGCGGCAGTACGTGCAGGGTGTCGGCAGGGAAATACTCAGGCAGGGCATCGGCCGAGACCGGTTTCAGGGAAAGCCGGGTTCCGGTAACAGCGATAGCGCGCTCCATGGCGCCCAAATCGCCCAGGACCAGCGGTCGGCACAGGTGAGCTACGTCGGGCAGGGAAACGGCGCGAGCAATGATCTCGGGACCGATGCCACACGGGTCCCCCATGGTTACGGCAATAACAGGCAAGGTCGCGCCCATGCGGTCACTCCTTTCAACGAAATCGTTTGGTATTGTTATGCCATGAGCTCCTTTATCTCTCCAGCGATATTGCTGGCAACAGACATAAAAAAAGAGCGGCTGAGCCGCTCTTTCTCGATCATATATGGTATCGCTTATCTGCGGGCAGCCTTGCCGGCAACCTGCATCCGGATAAGTGCCCGCTCCAGTGCTGCCTCGTAGACAACGAAGTTCTTGTCCTCGGGAGTAAGCTTCTTGAGTGCTTCCTCTGCCCGTCCCAATGCTGCCTTGGCCCGCTCCAGATCTATTTCGTCGGCCGGTTCCGCAGTCTGCACCAGAACCGTCACGGTGTCGTCCTCAACCTCAAAGTAGCCCCAGTTCACCGCCAGATGGGATACGGCGGCGCCCTGCTTATAGGTCAGTTCGCCGATCTTCAGGGCGGTGAGCATCGCGGCATGGCCGGGCAGAACACCGAACTCGCCGAGCGAGCCATTGGCCGTGATTTCGTCCACCTCTGTCGAGAGGACCTTCTTGTAAGGGGTTACCAGTTCGAGCTTCAGTTTCTCAGCCATCTATGAATCCTTTCAGGGCGACCTGCGGGTCGCCCCTACCAGTCACTAGTCACCAGTTACCAGTCACCGACTCTACGCTGCCAGCTTCTTGGCCTTTTCAATCGCCTCGTCAATGGTCCCGACCATGTAGAACGCCTGCTCCGGCATATCGTCGTACTTGCCGGCAACGATCTCCTGGAACCCCTTGATGGTGTCCTTGAGTTCGACGTAGACGCCGGGGGTCCCGGTGAAGGCTTCGGCAACGTGGAACGGCTGGGAGAGGAAACGCTGGATCTTCCGGGCACGGGCAACAACCAGCTTGTCCTCCTCGGAAAGCTCGTCCATACCGAGAATGGCGATGATGTCCTGGAGGTCCTTGTAACGCTGGAGCACGTACTGGACGGAACGGGCAACGGCGTAGTGCTCCTCGCCCACGACCTGGGGATCGAGGATCCGGGAGGTGGAGTCGAGGGGATCAACGGCCGGGTAGATACCGAGCTCGGCGATCTGACGGGAGAGAACCGTGGTGGCGTCCAGGTGGGCGAAAGCGGTGGCCGGCGCCGGGTCGGTCAAGTCGTCGGCCGGAACGTAGATGGCCTGCACCGAGGTGATTGACCCCTTGTTGGTGGAGGTAATCCGCTCCTGGAGCTCGCCCATCTCGGTGGCCAGGGTCGGCTGGTAACCGACGGCCGAAGGAATGCGGCCGAGGAGTGCGGAAACCTCGGAACCTGCCTGGGTGAAACGAAAGATGTTGTCGATGAAGAGGAGCACGTTCTGGCCTTCCTCGTCCCGGAAGTATTCGGCAACCGACAGTGCGGAAAGGGCGACGCGGGCACGGGCCCCCGGCGGCTCGTTCATCTGGCCGTACACCAGAGCGGTCTTCTCGAGAACGCCGGACTCGGTCATTTCCATCCAGAGGTCGTTACCTTCGCGGGTACGCTCGCCGACACCGGCGAAGACGGAGAAACCACCGTGCTGCTTGGCGATGTTGTTGATCAGCTCCATGATGAGAACGGTCTTGCCGACGCCGGCACCACCGAACAGGCCGATCTTGCCGCCCCTGGCATAGGGTGCGAGCAGGTCAACGACCTTGATACCGGTAGTGAAGGATTCGACCTTGGTGGACTGATCCTGAAAGGAGGGAGCCGGACGGTGAATCTCGTATTCTTTCTCGTGACCGACCGGACCTCTCTCGTCCACCGGCTCGCCGATGACGTTCAGTATCCGACCGAGGGTCTTGCGGCCAACCGGCACAACGATCTGCTTGCCGGTGTCCAGCGCCGACTGACCGCGGACCAGGCCGTCGGTGGAGTCCATGGCGATGGTCCGGACCGCATTCTCGCCCAGGTGCTGGGCCACTTCAAGGACCAGGTTCAGCTCCTTGTCATCGATAGCCGGGTTGGTAACCCGGAGTGCGTTAAATATCGGCGGAAGCTTCCCCGGCTCGAACTCGACGTCGACAACGGCGCCGATAACCTGTGAAATTTTCCCAAAATTCTGACTCATGGTGTTTCCTTCCTCCGGCACCCTGGCGGGGCCTCTATAATGTGGATATGAAATCCGCTGTTTATCCTTTGATCGACTCGGCGCCGGAGATGATCTCCATCAACTCTTTGGTGATGGCAGCCTGACGGGCTCGGTTGTACTGGAGCGTCAGCTTGCTGATCATCTCGTTGGCGTTCTTGGAAGCACTGTCCATGGCGGTCATACGGGCACCGTGCTCGGCGGCCACCGACTCGAGCAGTGCCCTGAACAGCTGCACCTCGATATGTTTGGGGAGCAGTTCGGCCAGGAGTTCTCCCTGGGACGGCTCGTAGATGTACTGTGGCGGCAGCATCTCTTCCTCACCGGCCGAAGAGGTGATCGGCAGGAGCTTGTCCAGGGTAATGTCCTGCGACATGACGCTCCTGAAGGCGTTGAACAGGAGGTGAACCTCGTCATATTCATCGGCAACGAACGACTCGATGACCTCCCGGGCGATGAGCGCGGCAGTCTGGTAGTTGAGGTTCGATTGGATATTGGTGTGGCTTTTCACAACCTTGTGCCGGTTCTTGAGGAAATCGTACCCCTTGCGGCCGATGGTCATGACGGAGAGCTCTTTGTACTCCCTGGCATTCCCCTTCAGGAAACGGTCGGCTGCCTTGCAGATATTGGCGTTGAACCCGCCGCAGAGGCCGCGGTCCGAGGTGACGACGATGAGCAGGAGCCGCTCCTTGGGACGCTCCTGGAGGAGAGGACTGACGTCCGAACCCACGTTCTGTGCCAGACGACCGAGCACTTCGGCCAGCTTGCCGGCATAGGGACGGGCAGCGACGACGTTCTCCTGTGCCCGGCGGAGCTTGGCCGCCGAGACCATCTTCATCGCCTTGGTAATCTGGCGGGTATTCTTGACCGATCCGATCCGCTTTTTAATACTCTTCAGGGTTGGCATAACGGCTGACCGTCCTTATTAGGCAGTAAATTCCTTCTTGAACTCATTGAGGCAGGCAACCAGCTTCGCCTTCAGATCGTCGTCGATCGCCTTTTTGTCGCGGAGTTCGGCAACAACATCTGACTTGCGGGAATCGAAGAAGGAGTTGAGCTCCTGCTCGTAGCGCTTGAGTGACAGAACAGGGTACTCGTCCAGGTAGCCGTTGTTGGCGGCAAAGACGATGAGCACCTGCTTCTCAACCGGCACCGGCTGGTACTGGGCCTGCTTGAGGATCTCGACGAGACGCTCGCCACGTGCCAGCTGCATCTGGGTAGCCTTGTCCAGGTCGGAACCGAACTGGGCGAACGCAGCCATCTCGCGATACTGGGCCAGGTTCAGACGCAGCGTACCGGCAACCTGCTTCATTGCCTTTACCTGGGCGGAGCCACCGACGCGGGAGACGGAGATACCGACGTTGATGGCCGGACGGACACCGGAGTAGAACAGGTCGGACTCCAGGAAGATCTGACCGTCGGTAATGGAGATGACGTTGGTCGGAATATAGGCGGAAACGTCACCGGCCTGGGTCTCGATGATCGGCAGAGCGGTCAGGGAGCCGGCTCCACACTCGTCGGACAGCTTGCAGGCACGCTCCAGCAGACGGCTGTGGAGGTAGAAGACGTCGCCCGGATACGCCTCGCGCCCCGGAGGACGGCGAAGGAGGAGCGAAAGCTGACGATAGGCAACGGCCTGCTTGGAGAGGTCGTCGTAGATGATCAAGGCGTGCTTGGCATTGTCGCGGAAGTACTCGCCCATGGTAACACCGGTATAAGGGGCGATGAACTGGAGCGGTGCCGGCTCCGAGGCGGTGGCGGCAACGACGATGGTGTAATCCATGGCGCCGTGCTCCTGCAGCTTGCTCACAACCTGGGCAACCGTGGAACGCTTCTGCCCGATGGCGACGTAGATGCAGACAACATCGCCACCCTTCTGATTGATGATGGTATCCATGGCAACGGCGGTCTTGCCGGTCTGGCGGTCGCCGATGATCAGCTCCCGCTGTCCGCGCCCGATAGGCACCATGGAGTCGATCGCCTTGAGGCCGGTCTGCATCGGCTGATGCACCGACTTTCGCTGAACGATGCCCGGGGCCTTTACTTCCACCTTGCGGAAATCGCTGCTGTTGATCGGTCCCTTGCCGTCGATCGGCTGACCGATGGCGTCCACGACGCGACCGATAAGGGCGTCGCCCACCGGGACCTCGACGATGCGGCCGGTCCGCTTGACCGTGTCGCCTTCCTTGATGGCCTCGAAGTCACCGAGGATGGCGGCACCAACGTTATCCTCTTCCAGGTTGAGGCACATTCCGGAAACACCGCCGGGAAACTCCAGCAGCTCGCCGGCCATGGCCTTGTCCAGACCGTGAATGCGGGCGATCCCGTCACCGATCGAGATAATCGTGCCGGTCTCGGCAACTTCGACTTCTTTGCCGTACTCCTTGATCTGCTTGCGGATTATTTCGCTGATTTCTTCGGCTCTGATTTCCATTGGTTCGTCTCACCCCTTCTGTAATGTATCTTCAATCCGAGTTAACTGGGTTTTCACACTGCCGTCAAATACCGTGTTACCGATCTTGGTGACGATACCGCCGATAAGGGCCGGATCGACATTCACCGTGAGCGCCACCTTCTTGCCGGTGTTTTTCTCAAGGGCGCTCTTGATCTCCGCCACCTGGGCTTCATCGAGTGGCCGGGCCGTCGTCACAACCGGCCTGACCACACCGGAAAGGTCGTCGGCAAGGGAGCTGAAACTGGCCACGATCTGGGGAAGAGCGGCAATCCTGCCGCGCTCCAGGAGCAGGAGCAGAAAATTCCCGATGGTCGTGGAAGCAGTCAACCTGGCGTTCACATCCTTGAGGATTTCACGCTTTGCCTCGATGCCATACGCCGGATTGGCAAACAGCGCTCCGAGGGCCGGATTGGAAGCGAACAGGGCCTCGACAGTGGTCAGTTCGCTGTGAAACCGCTCCACTGATCCCTCTTCCGCACCGAGCTGCACGAGGGCCTTGGCATACCGTCTTGCTATCGCGCTTGCACTCACTTTAGATTTACCACCTTGGTAAGATATTCACCAACCAGACGATCCTGGTCGTTCTTCTCGATTTTTTCCTTCAGGGTCCCCTCTGCCAGTTGCACGGCCAGGTGAGCAGCTTCCCTGCGGAGCTCGGCCCTCGCTTTCAGGACCTCCTGATCGGCTGCGGCGCGGGCCTGCTCACTGATCTTCGCGGCGCCGGCCTTTGCCTCGGCAATGATCCGCTCCTTCTCGGCAAGCCCTTCACGGCGGATGTTCGCCTGCAGTTCCTCTATATCCTTGTTGGCCTGGGCCAGCTTGGTATTGTACTCGGCAAACTTCCGCTCGGCCCCGGCCCTGGCCTCTTCGGCCTCCTTCAGGGCCTTTTCGATGCCGGACCGGCGGTCGGCCAGCGACTTCTTCATGTCGGCCTTCTTGATGGCCCAGACAATAATCAGCACCAACGCTGCAAAATCGATGCACCGCCACATGAAGTCCTTCATCTGTGCTGCACCACCGTGACCGCCGCCCCCCCCTTCGGATGCAGAGGCAACTACGGCGAACCCGAGAAACAGGAGCGAGACAACTGCCTTCACAACAGCAGGACTAATCCGCATCGACGAAATCCGCCGCATATTACACACTCCTCCCGAGAACCTTCTCACAAATTTCCAGCGACAGGGTGCGGGCCTGCTCCTGCAGAAGAAGCTTGGCATCAGCGGCTTCCCGTGCAACCCGCTCCTTGATGGCGGCAAGTGAATCGGCAGCCTCTTTCCGCGCCTTCTCCAGCACTAACGCTTCCTCGGCCTGGGCCTCCTTGATCAGGGTGGCCCGCTCACTGCCGGCCTCTCCCTTCACGGCCCGCAGTTTGGACTCGTACTCCGCCATCTTGTCCTGGACGTCCTTGTCCACAGCTTCGGCCCTGGACTTGGCTGCAGCCAGTTCGCCACTGCGGTCGGCAAGCACCTTGCGGATCGGCTTGTACAGAAAGATGTTAAGAATGAGCACCAGGATCAGGAAGTTGATCAACTGGATGACAAAGGCTAAATCGAGATTGATCACCGTACACCCCTTGCCGGTCAAAATTAGATATCTTGTATACAAAAATTGTATACTGCATACAAAAAATTGGAGGACCGCGGCCCCCCTGGCTTCAAAACGGTCGATAGGTACCACAGCCGACCAGGGGTGTCAAGTTTTTTCAAGTCATAAAAATTATTTAACATGGTGGTTTTCGGTGTTTTCCCATCTATCAACAACAGATGAGAATATGGACATATCGCTGAAACTAGCGTCATGAAGGAATAGGGAAAGTAAGGTGAAGCGGGAAGTCAGGATTGCCACACTAAAGACCTCGCCCAGATAGCTCAGTCGGTATGGAGCATGACTTGTCATGCGTATTGCTCGGCTCCGCCGACAGAGCAAGGATTGCTTGGTCGTAGCAAGATTTCGATCTGCGTCAAAACAAAAACGGGCACTCACGGTCGGTATCGTAAGTTCCCGTTAAATGGTGCCAAGAGACGGAATCGAGCCGCCGACACGAGGATTTTCAAGCTTGTGCTCAGTCGCGCATCTGCTCGTAAATACCAGACAGGACGGATGCGTAGACAATCTCGCCCAGGTTATAATTCTGCTTTTCTGATGCTGCAGAGTAGCCCCTTCCACGGGGACTCACAAATGTTTTACTTGTTAAAAGGTTCACAAAACTTTGGATGCTGTTCTGGCTCTTGTGGATTTTACGATTACATTTTCGTGCTGGTGCTCAAGCCGGTACGCCAGCTGCGGCCTGGTCAGCCCCAGCATCCTGGCTGCAGCGGAAAGGTTACCGTTAGCCTTTTCTACGGCGGCTGTTGCCAACATGTTATTGGCCTGCTCCATCGTTATCTTGCCACTCAGGATAGCCTCACAAAAATCTTTGCCGCTTTCCCGCTGGCTGTCGCTCAACCCGCCTTTTGCATCGAGTCCGAATTCGAGCGAACTATCGTTGTTGTACGACGGAAACATATGGTTTATCGTAAGGTGAGTGCCGTTCGGGGCGAGCATAACACCGCGTTCCACAACGTTTTGCAGTTCACGGATGTTGCCCGGCCATTGATAAGCCAGTAACGCCAGCTTGGCCTTATCGGAAAAACCGCGCAGTTTCTTGCCATTGATCGCGGAGTATTTCTTGAGGAAGTTTTTGGCAAGTAGCAAGATATCCAACTTACGTTCTCTTAATGGCGGAATGTGGATCTGCAAAGCGTTGAGCCGGTAATACAGATCGGATCGAAATTTACCTTCCGCGACCAGTTGCCTCAGGTCAATGTTGGTTGCGGTGACCAACCGCACGTTAACCTTGTGTGTCGTTGTACCCCCTAGGCGTTCAACCTCCCCTTCCTGCAGCACACGCAGCAGCTTCGCCTGCGCCGAAAGAGGCAGGTCACCAACTTCATCAAGAAACAGCGTGCCTCCATTAGCCCGTTCGAAACGACCGGGCCTGGAAACGAGAGCGCCCGTAAAGGCTCCCTTTTCAACACCGAACAGTTCTGATTCAACGAGATCATGGGGAATAGCGGCGCAGTTGATGGCGATGAACGGTTCCTTGCAGCGACTTCCTTTGTCATGCAGGGTGCGGGCAAAAACTTCCTTGCCAACACCCGTCTCACCCTGCAAAAGTACCGTGATCTGACTCGCTGCTGCTTGGGTGAGTAATTCATAGGCGCCAAGAAAGTTCAGCGAATTGCCGACAATATCCGAGGGTAATTTCTTTTCACCCATGGCGGAGCGCAACTGTACGATCTGGGTCTGGAGACCCATGAGTTGTTCGGCAATTGACTCCTTGTTCAGGAAATGCGCGAAATCGCTTGCATCCTCCCAATCCTCGACCGGTTTACCGATCATGTAGCAGTGGTTAGCGCCTTTGGAAATGCACTCAAACTCCTTGCACAGAATCTGTCGCCCCATGAATGCGGATGTATAGCCACTGGCATAACCGATCAGGTTCCAACACACGCATTCAGAAGACTCACCGTAATGGCGAAGATGCGCCTGTCCTTCCCAAGAATTCTCCCACATTGCCTCGACATAGAATTTTCCCTTTTTTCGGTCTATCTCAAGCTTCGGGATGGTAGTTTTTACGATTCCTTCCAGTGTATGAAGAAGAGGTCCGGCCATGAAAGCATCAAGATCACTGGTCACCTCCGGGCTGATACGGGTCAGTTCAAAATCGCTCACGCCGGAGGCATACCCCATGCGCATGAGCAGGCCTCGAGCGCGGTCCATGCCAAGGGTATCGATCAACTCACGGCGCATCTGCGCATGAGCATCGGCATGAACAAGAAGCATACGGTGTTCATGCAGCCATATCTGCCCGGTTTCGGAAGAGAAATGCAGGTGCGAGCGCAGGTTGTTACTGACCACATCGGTCAAAGGAGTTCCAATGATCTGCTTTTTGCTCTTTTTCACCGTAATGCCCTTTTTCAATATGACCAGCCGACAGTCTGTTTCACTACCAGTACCAATCCAAAAAGCCGCAAATAAACAATGTTTTAACATACTATCTCATTTCTATCAATTGCAAAACAATAATTACTCTCAACATGTCCGTCCCCGGAAAACCGTACATACCCCCTGGTTATTCACCAAAATACAGGGCGTTACACTCTTAGCAAGTGTGTTAAGGGTGACGTGGGCACGCGATTATGTGTGATTCATATGGGCATTCACTCCACACTTTTCGCTTGGCATCAATACAAATATTTCATTATTTGGTAAAAGATCTGGCCAGGAATGATCAGATTTAGAATTTAATAAAACCCAGGTTTATTGGCAATTGCTAACGCTAATCGCTTTATCTGGTTGTGAAAGCTTCTCTCAATAATGCATTAAAGCCTACATTATCAGCCTATTACATACCACAGATCACCTCGTCCCCATAACGATACGCACCTGACCAGCCATCCACAAAATGCATGGCAAAATAACAGTATTCCCACACAACCTACCAACAATATCAGCATATCATAATGAAATTACAGGGCACATTCATGTCTTGCCATATTATTACGACTAACGCAATGCCTGCTATGCAATTTTTAAAAACATTGTTTGGCATGTCAAATGCTTTTAGGCCACAAGATGACAATCTTCTGAGTTGCGAACATGACACTAAGCTTGTTTGAGTCTGTAGCTTGATGGTTGACCACCAAAAGTACCGCACCAGTAGCGCCAGCAAGTATCAGCTACTACAAACAAGCAATTTACCAGAGGAGACACGAATGATCACTCCCCTTATTACAGAAATTCAGAGATTCAGCTTGCAGGATGGACCTGGAATAAGAACAACCATCTTTGTCAAGGGATGCCCTCTGCACTGTCCTTGGTGTCATAATCCAGAAAATATCAACATGAAGCGCGAGTTTTATTTCCACGCTAACAAGTGCACAGCATGTGGAAAATGCAGTCATAATTGTCAATCCAGCAACTACAGACATTCTCAGACCATGAATCAGAGTGAACCTGTAAGTAATGATAGAAGTGAGTGTACTCTGTGCCTGGAGTGTGTGTCATCATGCCGGTTTGGTGCACGTGAAGCAGTAGGTAAATCGATAGATATGAGCAGTATCATAGAGGAAGCGGTATCAGACCGGATGTTTTATGCTAACAGCGGGGGCGGGGTCACGATAAGCGGTGGCGAGCCGCTCATGTATCCTGCATTTACCCTTGAGCTGGCTCGCATTTTAAACACCAGAGAGAACATCAACGTGGCAATTGAAACATGTCTGTCTGCAAAGTGGGACAGTATTGTGCCGTTATTGGAATGCGTCGATCTGTTCATTGTCGACATCAAGTCGCTGGATCCGGCCAAATATACACACGTTATCGGTGGCTCCCTGCGGAGAGTCCTGGCAAATCTGGAACGGCTCATCCACTCCGGGGCAGCAGTACGTATCCATCTGCCAATCATTCCTGGCTTCAATGACTCCCTCTATGATTTCGAATCATACGCGAAGTATCTGGGACGATTTGCCGGTCATCTGACCGGGGTCGACCTGCTCCCCTATCACTCATATGCAACGGGCAAGTACGCACAATTGGGGCGTCGCTACAGCTACCTGGGAATCCCTGACCTTCCCAGCCGTCAGCTTATCCCCCTGACCAATGCCCTGAGGCAGAGGGGTATTCGCGAAGTTACCATCGGCGGCATGGTTGGAACCATTTCGCAAACAGACACGTTGAACATTGATGAGATCTCGAAACCCGTCCGTGAAATTTTGCCACACCCGGCGAGTTTGTTACGACGGAAGGGGGTGATCGCAACTCGGCGGTAACAAATATTATCGAATTTCCACGGTTTCAGGATGTTTGTCACACCTACTAAAGGAGATACAAGATGGCCACATGTAAAGATTGCTCATTCTATTTTGCCGTTCCTGAAAATGCAGGTGATTACAAGCCCGGAAAAGGTGATTGCGTTACCCAGAAGGAAGATGCCAAGGGGAAGTACTGGCTTTCCAAACCGACACTGAATGCCACCCCTTCGTGCCCGACGTTCAAGAAGTCCAAATAATCCCAAAGGGAGATACATTATGGCGACGGTAGCTCAATCGATTAAGTACAGAAACAAGGTCATTGATTTCCCGCTGGAAAATCCGGAGGAGCTGAACGTTCCGGACGAGATGCTGCACGAAAACCTCTGCAAGCCGACCACGGAGAGAACCAAGAGACTCAAGGCGAGATGCCGCTGGAAGCATGCCTCTGCCGGTGAATTCATCGACAAGGAAGTGCGGGCCGGCATCGAAAGGATGCGCCTGGTTACCGAGTCCCACAAGGCCACTGCCGGCAAGCCGGAAGTAATCCGCCGGGCGCTGGGGCTGGCTCATCTTCTCGACAACTCGACCCTGGTGCTCCAGGACGACGAATTGATCATCGGCTACCATGCGGAAGATCCGGAAATGTTTCCGCTCTATCCGGAACTCGCCTACATGGCGGTGCAGGACTACCTGATGACCGACTATGCTCCGCAGCCCAAGGAAGAGGCCCAGGAAATCCTCAACTACTGGAAGCCTTTCAGTATCCAGGCCAAGTGCGAGCCCTACTTCGATCCGATAGACCTGACGAGGATGTACCAGGTCAGCACCATGGAAGGCCCCATGTTCGCCTCCGGCTACAACAGCATCGTGCCACCCTACGAGACGGTGCTGGAAGATGGCCTCTTGAAGCGGATTGAAATGGCCAGGAAAAAGATCGCCCATGCGCAGGCAGAGATGGAGAAGACACCGTGGGATGGCACCAAGCAGCTTGACTGGATCCCCAAGATCGACCTCTGGAAGGCAATGATCATTTCCTGTGAAGCGGTCATCAACTGGGCCCGCCGTCACGCCCGATTGGCCAAGATCGTGGCGGAGAACTTCGAAACCAATCCAGCCCGCAAAGAAGAACTGCTGGAGATCTCGGAGATCTGCCACCGCGTACCCGCCGAGCCGTGCAAGGGGATCAAGGACGCCTTCCAGTCCAAGTGGTTCGCCTTCCTGATCTGTCATGCGCTCGACCGCTATGCCAGCGGCTTTGCCCAGAAAGAGGATGAACTGCTGGAGCCGTATTATAATATGAGCGTAAGAGACAAGTCCTTCCAGCCCATGACCCACAAGGATGTCGTCGAACTGGTGGAGTGCGAACGGCTCAAAATCTCCGAGCACGGCGCCGGCAAATCCCGCGCCTACCGGGAAATTTTCCCCGGTTCCAACGACCTGTTCATCCTGACTCTGGGGGGCACCAAGCCCGGTTATGTTGATGCCTGCAGCGACATGACCGACGCCATCCTGGAGGCGGCCCGCAATATCCGCACCACCGAGCCGTCCATTGTCTTCAGATGGGATCCGGTGGGCCGGGTCAAAACCAAGCGACTGGTGTTCGAGTGCGTCCGGGACGGTCTCGGCTATCCCTCCATCATGCACAACCGGATCGGCGTCGATCAGATGAAGTTCTTCAGCAAGTTCAGCCAGAACAGCAACGGTGTCACCGACGACGAGGCGCACCGCTGGGCCAACGTGCTCTGCATGTCGCCGGGGGTATGCGGCAGAAGGAAGACGCAGAAGACGAGATCCGAAGGGGGGAGCGCGATGTTCCCGGCCAAACTGCTGGAGATCGCCCTCAACGACGGGTATGACTGGTCCTACTCCGACATGCAGCTCGGTCCCAAGACCGGAAAGGCCTCGGAATTCAAGACGTTCGAGGACCTGGTGGAAGCCTTCCGCAAACAGTACGCCTACGTCTGCAGCCTGGTCATCCGTGCCAAGGACGTCATGCGCCATTTCGAGTGCCAGGTGATGCAGATGCCGTTTGTCTCCGCCATCGACGACGGCTGCATGGAGTTGGGGATCGACTCGGTACAACTTTCAGAGCAGCCCAACGGCTGGCACAACCCGATCACCACCGTGGTGGCCGCCAACTCCCTGGTCGCCATCAAGAAGCTGATCTACGACGAGAAGAAGTACACCATGCAGCAGCTCCTGGATGCACTCCATGCCAACTGGGAAGGACATGAGGCGATGCGCCAGGAGTTCCTGAATGCACCCAAGTGGGGCAATGACGACCCCTACGCCGACCCCATCATCCAGGATTTCTACGAGAACATCCTCGGCGGGGAGCTGGCCAAGGTCACGAATTTCTCCGGCGGGCCGGTCCTCCCGGTCGGCCAGGCCGTTGGCCTCTACATGGAGGTCGGCACCCGTACCGGGCCCACCCCGGACGGACGCTTCGGCGGCGATGCGGCTGACGACGGCGGCATCTCACCCTACATGGGGTCAGACAAGAAAGGGCCGACCGCTGTCCTGAAGTCAGTTGCCAAGATCCAGAAGAACCAGAAGACCAACCTGCTCAACCAACGGCTCAACGTCCCGATGATGCGCAGTGTCCATGGGTTCAACATCTGGAAATCCTACATGGACACCTGGGAGCAGCTCCATATCGCCCATGTGCAGTTCAACTGCGTGAGCACTGCAGAGATGAAGGCCGCCCAGAAAGAGCCGGAAAAACATCAGGATCTCATCGTCAGGGTTTCGGGGTTCAGCGCCCGTTTCGTGGATATCCCGACCTATGGCCAGAACACCATTATCGCCAGGAACGAGCAGTACTTCGGGGCCGATGATTATGAATTCCTGAACTCTCCGCTCCAATAAACTCGAACCATGTCGGCAGGTTCACCAATGGTGCGCCGAAGTGAACCTGCCGACATCACGACAGGAGATCCACATGTCAGCTACCGCACAAAACAGCAGTCCAAAAATGATGATGCATGAAGAGACAGGCACCGGCAAGCCGTGTATCACCTGCAAATGGCAGATAGCCGACCCCACCAATCCGGTCAAGGGACAGTGCACGGTGAACCGCACCCAGATGGGGGGGGTGTGGAAAAGATGGGTGAGCGATGTCTACAATAAGACCTGCGGCAAACATGAGGAAGGAAAGCTCAGCTTCCGGGAGCATGTCTAAGGAAGCAGGCATAACAGTCTGTCCTCAAGGCCACCGAGCCAGATTTCGGAACATCCCGCTACAGGGGGATCAGGAGGGAGCCGGTCCTGCGGTGTCAAGGCGCCTCCCTCCTACCCCCCAGACCACCACGAGGTTTCATGCTATGTCAGCCACCAAACACGATAACCTGTCAGTACCCCGGGAAGATCCCTATTTCTATGTAAGCAGTGACCTGGCTGACATTTTCGAAAAAATCCACCTGTTGTCGAAAAACAAGCCGGTAAACGTGCTGATCTCTGGCCGACAGGGATGCGGAAAGTCGTCGTTGGTCAGGCAATATGCCGCGATCTACCGGAAACCCCTGTCCACATTTCAAGTGGGAATACTTTCAGAGCCAGGCCAGCTGTTCGGCGAATACGCCCTGGAGGCCGGAGAAACCAAGTATAAGCAGTTCCTGTTCCCTGAGGCGATACAGACCCCCAACAGCGTGATCCACCTTGAGGAGATCAACCGACCGGAGCATCCCAAGGCCCTGAACATGCTGTTTTCTCTTCTATCCGACAGCAGGGACGTATGGCTTGAAGAGCTGGGGCATATCAAAGTGGCTGAAGGGGTCGTATTCTTTGCCACACTGAACGAAGGTGAAGATTTCGTCGGCACCGAGCTTCTCGATGCAGCTCTGCGGGACCGCTTCTACTTCCTGTTGATGGATTACCTGCCAAACGAGGTGGAAAAAGAGGTACTGGTAAAAAAAACCGGCATTACCGCTAGCCAGGCCGATGACATCATGGCTTCCCTCAACTACCTGCGCGGCCACTCTGACCTCAGAATCGACGTATCGACAAGAACCGCTCTCATGATCGGAGACATGATGGCTGTTGGGGCGAGCCTGAGGCAGGCCCTGGCCGTCAGTCTCCAGACCAGCCAGGAAGCGCTGGAGTCGGTCCTCATAGGCCTGCACGTCAACAAGGGATACAGCGAGACCGTCAGCAACGAATACGTCCTTTTTGATCATGCGTGGCACCAGCGAAGCAGAGAGAACCGATGATCCCGTCAGGAAACATCGAACAGAGCGGCAGGGCCCGTGAACGGTTCCTGATCTCCGGAGAAACCGGCTATTCCGAGTACTGGCGCAGGGACAAATCGCCCGTTGAACTGCTGGAGCTGGCAAAACTGCTGCGCGGTATCAGAAAAGTGGTCACACAGGTCGGCAGGAACAGTGGATCGGTCGTATGGGAAGGGATGACCGGCCAAGCTGACAGCATACCCCTTGACCCGACGCCGATCATGGGACGCTATCCGATTCCGGCCTCCCGGGCCGACATTGCCATCGGCATCGCGGTCAGAGGCGCCTATCTGAAGACCGAATGGACCGACCATGTTGTGAAGCTGGCACGGACAAGATTCGATCTCCCCCCGATCTATGCATACAAATTCACCCACTATCTGGAGATCGCCGAGAAGGTCTATGTCGATCTCATCGCCAACCGGAGCATTTTCGGCCTCTATGCGGCAAAGGCCCGTGAATGGGAGACCGAGAAGGCGGCAAAGCATTTCATCAACCCACCTTCGTTCACCGAACTGCTCCATATCTGGTGGCGCATAGCCACAGATCCGGACCAGGAGGCATTCAAACGACCGTACGAAGATCACTCAGTGGTCGGCATGGTCGGCAGGACCACAGCCGGTCAGTTCTATACCGGACCGATGGCACTTCTCAACTCCATTGTGGCCGATCTGATCACCACCTGCCCCGCGCTCCCGACGGTTACCGAGCGCTGCGAATACCGGTTGGAGCGTTATGCCTCGATCTTCAACGAACTGCTGGAAATGGTCAAATTCTGGCCGACCGACCGCAAGGATCCCTTTCTTCTCTCCGCTGACTTCAATGAGGAGATGGTTCGGGAAGACCTGGATAAAGAGGGGGTAAAGGCGACTCTTCTCAGTTTTGCTGACGAGATCGAGAGTAATCTGGAGAGAAGGCATATCGATTTCACCGAACAGGTGAAATCGGTCGTGGTCAACTTCGGCGAGGTGGTTCGCGTCGAGGGGAACGACATCGTCATGCCGGCAAAGAAAAACATCGACAACTCATTGCTCTACAAGTTGCGAACGGTTCTTCAACTGGTTGCACAGCGCAACATTTCCTACAGCCGCGGTCTGGCTTCGGGGAAGATCGATCGCACCCGTCTCTACCGGGCACCGACCACCGGCTCCATCTTCAATCTCAAAAAGACGCACCACGAACTGTACAACGACATAGTGCTCCTCGTCGACTGCACCGGCTCCATGGCCGAACCCAACAAGTGGGCGAAAACAGAGCTGATCTACCAGACACTCTTTACGGCCATTCTCAGTTTCAATCCGCAGGCCAAACTTCTCGCCTACAACGAACGGAAGGATACCTGTCGGATAACCGAAATTTACCAGCAGGGTAAATTCTACAGTGTCATGCCGCACGGGAGGACCGCTTCCGGTGAGGCGATCATTGCCACCGCCCTGACGCTGGGGCAGCGGCAACGGACCCCCTTTATCATTCATCTTACCGACGGCGCCTCCAACTATGGCTGTGGCGTCGCCGACGCCATACGCTATTGCCGGCGCAACAGGATACACCTCCTGACCATCGGCCTGGAGTGCGACCCGATGAATCAGACGGCACTTCGCGAAGAGTACGGAGAGCTTATTCAATTCGTGCAGAGTATCGACCAGTTCCCTCCCTTGTTCAAAAACCTTCTCTCATCAAGCAAATTGAGGCATTGAGGTTAATTCCCCGTCGGTTGGTCGGAGGCGCCATGGCAGCAGCGTTAGACATGTCAGCCGATGTTGTCGTGATTGACCGGCTATCTCAAAACTCAAAATCCACTCCAGCCCCACCGCTCTCACTTCAGAATCAGATTAGCACTCCACGCTGCCAAGGCAGCGCTTTGTCAAAGAGTAACTTGCTGTTTTCCTATGGATCATTTACGGTTCCTCTGGCAGCCGGGATGAGGAGGCCGCTTTAACACTGGTGCCTTGTGCCCGTCGATTAGCATGGTCCGGGAGCTGGCGATTTTGTCATTGGTGAAGCATCTGCTATCCCGTTCAGAAGAGAGCCGTATCCGACAGTTCCCCTTTCCGGCTTGCCGATCATTATTGCGGAGGCCGGAGTGATGAAGCAGAAGAAGCCGTTCAAGAGAAAGCTCATGAGACTACCCAAGCATCTGGTACACCTCAATGCGTATGCCGCCGGTAT
>NZ_VLLN01000014.1 GCF_007830735.1 Geobacter argillaceus | reverse complement strand
CTTCCCAAGAATGTCCACTTCCTTGAAAACGAGTCCGTCGACATCGACGGTGTCCTGTTCATCGGCGCAACCCTCTGGACGGATTTCCTCGGTAAGGATTTCTTCAAGATGCAGCACGCTCGGAAGAACATGAACGACTTTGTCGTGATCAAGAAGCCTGACGGGACACGGCTCATGCCCGAAGAGACGGTCGATCTGTTTCAGGGGTCGAAGCGGTATATTTTCGAAACTCTGGCAGCCGCCGGCGACAGGAAGAGCGTCGTAGTGACACACCATGGCGTCTCTCCGCTGTCCATCCATGAGCGGTTCCGGGGAGACAGTCTCAACTGCGCCTTCATGACCGATCTTTCCAGCGAGATTATCGACCACGGTCCGAATCTCTGGGTGCATGGGCATACTCACAACTCGTTCGACTATACCCTCGGCAGGACTCGGGTGGTGGTAAACCCTTATGGATACAAGGATGTTGAGGTCAATCCTCAGTACGACCGGCAGCTGATCATTGAACTGTAATTGTTCGATGGAGTGGAAACATGAGCTACAAAACCATCCGCTTTGAGCGGCAGAAATTGTTCGAGCAGGTCTGGGAAAAACCGATGACGACGCTGGCCGCCGAGTATGGCCTCTCGGATGTTGGCCTGCGCAAGATCTGCAAGCGTCTGATCGTCCCTTTGCCGCCGCAGGGATACCATCTGCGGACCCACAAGGGGCAAAGGCCGCCGCTGCCTCCGATCAGGAATGGCGAAACCGTATATACGACTCACATCTACGAGCCGGAACAGATGTCCGTGTATGAGACTCCGCAGCCGGTCGAGATTCCTGAGATTGCCTTCGAAGAGCTGCCGGAAAACCGCATAAAGGTGGCGGAGACCCTGTCAACGCCGCATCCGCTGATTGTCGAAGCAAAGAGCCAGCTCAAGAAAGCCAAACAGGGGAGATACGGCCGGCTGACAAGGTTCTGGTCGGAAAGCGAGTATATTTCCGTCTTTCCCGAATCGCTGGATCGGGCGCTACGGCTCATGAACGCCCTGTTCAAGGCCCTTGCAAAGCGCAACTATCCCTTTTCCGTTGACGAGGAGAAGCATCTCCTTGTCGTGAAAATTCTTGATGAGCAGTTCAGTCTCCGGCTGGAAGAGCGCTCGCGTCAGGCTCGGCATGTTGCGACCGCGGCGGAGTTGAAGGAAGCTAAGCGCTCCTATGTTCATATTCCGACCTATGATTACGTGCCGACCGGTGAGTTTACATTTCTTGTTACCAGGTACTACAGCTCGGACAAGGTAATGAAGGACGATAAGCGCGGCCGTCTCGAAGAGAAGCTGAACGGTCTGATCATACAGCTGATCAAGATGGCCCTGCAGATCAAGGACGAGCGAATCCGCCGGCAGCGTGAAGAGCAGGCCCGCCGCGACCGGGAAGAAAAACGCCATGAAATGGAAAATATGATCCGCAAGGAAAAGAAGCGGGTTGAGGTCCTGAGAGAACAGTGCGCTGCCTGGTATGAAAGCCAGAGACTGCGGGATTTCATTCAGGCTGCGCGGGACAGGCATCCGGTGATCGAGCCGGAAAGCAGGTTCGCCAAGTGGCTCGTCTGGGCCAGTCTCCAAGCTGATCGCCTGGACCCTCTGAAAGCGGGGCCTTTGTCAATTCTGGATTATGAGCGTTAGATTTTGTCGCAAAAACAGTTTTTACGACACTTCCGCCACAGGATCTGTCCGATAAATTGAGCGGGCTGATTTATATCTGCCAGATCCCGTTATTCCTGAAATGACATATCCTGTCTTTGTATGATGGTATATTCCATATCAGGCACTCAGCTGCCCGATCCCGCCCATTTAGCTAACGGTGGCTCTCAGGTTCCGGCAGACATATTTTGTTAAAAAAATAAGCTTGTTTTTTTAACAAAACTGAAGGAAACTGCCGCCATGACCGTAAGCAAGCAGATCGAAAACCGGATTCACGGGCACGATCCCGGATGGGTGTTTTCACCGGCGGACTTTCTTGATCTCGGCTCCCCGCATACCGTCGGGATGGCGCTGATCCGCATGGTTCGAGAGGGACAGATTCGCCGCCTCGCCAGAGGGCTTTACGATTTCCCGCGCACGCATGAGCAGCTGGGGCTTTTATCTCCCTCAGTGGACATGATCGCCGAGGCGTTGGCCCGTCGCGACGGAGTCCGGCTGCAGCCGTCCGAGGCTGCGGCGGCCAATATGCTGCACCTGTCCGACCAGGTCCCGATGAGAGTGGTCTACGAGACAGACGGACCGCCCCGAAAGGTCAAGGTCGGAACGCTCACCATCCAGTTCCGGCGGAGGGCGCCGCGCAAAATGGCAACGGCGGGCAAGATGAGCGGCCTGGTTTTCGCGGCGCTGCGGGGGCTGGGCAAACGCTATGTGACTCAGGAGCAGATCAGCCATCTGCGACAGCTCCTGACTCCGGAAGACCGGCAGCGCCTGCTGCAGGATCTGCCTCAGGCGCCGGCCTGGATGCATCCGTTCCTGCGATATATTGCGAAAGAAGAGGTTTAGTAACTGGTCAGAAAAATAGCTGTAATCGAACTGAAATCCGTATCCTGACAATTGATCAGGAAAACGGGACTTCGGCATAACAGAACTTCTATCCATATCCTGAATAGCATTTTGTGCTGTAATGATGCTTGAATAGGCGAGACAGGAACATACTGAATGAACAATAACAGGGAAAACGAACGCGCAGAGCTGCACAAAACCATCTGGCGCATCGCCAATGATCTACGCGGCAGTGTGGATGGCTGGGATTTCAAGACCTATGTGCTCGGCATGCTGTTCTACCGCTTCATCTCCGAAAACCTGACCAGCTACCTCAATGAACAGGAGCGCAAGGCAGGCAGTCCGGATTTCGACTATGTCACGCTGAGTGACGAAGATGCCGAATTTGGCCGCGAAGAAACAGTTAAGGAAAAGGGCTTTTACATCCTGCCCACGGAACTGTTTGCCAATGTGCGGAAGCAGGCTCGTCTCGATGCCAACCTCAACGAAACCCTGAGCCGGATCTTTGCCGATATCGAAGGCTCCGCCACAGGTAGCGAGAGTGAGAACGACATCAAGGGACTGTTCGACGACCTCGATGTCAACTCAAGTAAACTCGGCCCCACGGTGGCCAAGCGCAACGAAAAGCTTGTGAAGTTGCTCGACGCCATCGGCGACCTGCCCTTGAGCAATGGCGGCGGCTTTACGCACAACACCATTGATCTGTTCGGCGACGCCTACGAATACCTGATGCAGATGTATGCCTCCACCGCTGGCAAGTCAGGCGGCGAGTTCTACACCCCGCAGGAGGTCTCCGAACTGCTCGCCCGCATCACCGTAGTTGGCAAAAGCGAGGTCAACAAGGTCTACGACCCTGCCTGCGGTTCCGGTTCGCTGCTGCTCAAGTTCGCCAAGGTCTTGGGCCACGATAAGGTGCGCCAGGGCTTCTTCGGCCAAGAGGTCAACCTGACCACCTACAACCTGTGCCGAATTAACATGTTCCTGCATGACGTCAATTTCGAGAAATTCGACATCGCCCACGGTGACACGCTCACCGATCCGGCGCATTGGGATGATGAGCCTTTCGAGGCTATCGTCTCCAATCCGCCGTACTCGATTAAATGGGACGGTGACGCCAACCCTTTGCTCATCAATGACCCTCGCTTCGCCCCCGCTGGGGTGCTTGCCCCCAAGAGCAAGGCGGACCTGGCCTTCACCCTGCACATCCTCTCCTGGCTGGCAGTGAACGGCACGGCGGCCATCGTAGAATTCCCCGGCGTGCTCTATCGCGGCGGCGCTGAGCAGAAGATCCGCCAGTACCTGATCGACAACAACTACGTTGATGCCGTCATCCAGCTTCCGCCAGATCTCTTCTTCGGCACCACCATCGCCACCTGCATCATCGTGCTGAAGAAGTCCAAGCACGACAACGCCACCCTGTTCATTGACGCCAGCAGTGAATTCGTGCGCAGCGGCAACAAGAACAAGCTCACGGGCAACCACCAGCAAAAAATTCTCGATGCATTCGTTGCACGCAAAAACATTGACCACTTTGCACGTCTGATGAACAACGGCGACATTGCCGAAAACGGCTACAACATCGCCGTCTCCTCCTATGTCGAGCAGCGTGATACCAGCGAAGCGGTGGACATCAAGGCGCTCAATGTCGAGATTGCCCGCATCGTGGCACGGCAGGCGGAGTTGCGGACGCAAATCGATGCCATTGTGGCGGATTTGGAAGGAGCACAGACATGAACGAAAAACCTTCTGGCGAAATTATCCTATACCCGAGCGGCAACGGTGAGCCAACCATTGAGGTGCGCCTTGATGGTGACACCGTCTGGCTAAGCCAGGACCAGATGGCAGCGTTGTTTGGGAAAGCCAAATCGACCATTAACGAGCACATCAAAAATATTTTTGCTGAAGGTGAGCTGGTTGCGGAGCAGGTAGTGAGAAAATTCGGAATTTCCGAATTTTCTACCAAGCCGACAAATCTCTATAACCTGGATGTAATCATCTCAGTCGGTTACAGGGTGAAATCGCAGCAAGGCACTCAATTCCGGATTTGGGCCACCGAGCGACTACGGGAATACCTCGTCAAGGGTTTCACCATGGATGATGAGCGCTTGAAAAACCTGGGCGGTGGCCGTTACTGGAAAGAGCTGCTTGAACGCATTCGCGACATCCGCTCCAGCGAAAAGGTACTCTACCGGCAGGTGCTGGATCTCTACGCCACCAGCGTGGACTACAATCCCAAGAGCGATGACGCCGTGCTGTTCTTCAAGACCGTGCAGAATAAACTGCACTACGCCGCCCACGGTCAGACCGCCGCAGAGGTGATTGCCAGCCGCGCCGACGCTGGCAAGCCTTTCATGGGGCTGCTGTCGTTCAGCGGTAGCAAGCCCACCAAGGCGGAAATTGTCATTGCCAAGAACTACCTCGACGAAAAAGAGCTCAAGCGGCTGAACACACTGGTGTCGGCGTATTTCGATGCCGCCGAGTTCCGCGCCCTGAACCATGAGCCCACCTATATGAAAGACTGGCTTGCGCATCTGGACCGGCTGATCGTGGCCATGGAGGCCAAAACGCTTGAAGGTGCTGGGAGCGTCAGCCATCCGCAGGCCATCAAGAAAGCTGAAGCCGAATACGTCAAGTACCGCACGCAGCTTGCGGGCGAACAGTCCGATGTGGAAACGGCTTATTTGGAAAATGTAAAATCCGTGCAGCGCAAGATTGAAGGAAAGAAGAAATCATGAGCCGGATTAATGAGTTGATTGCCGAGCTTTGCCCGGAGGGGGTGGAGTTCAAGGATGTGGGCGAACTGCTCGACTACGAACAGCCGGGCAAATATCTCGTGGAGTCGATTGCGTATGACAAAAACCACGCGACGCCGGTACTCACAGCAGGTAAGACCTTCATCCTCGGTTATACAGACGAGACAGACGGGATCTATCCGGCGTCTACCAATGAGCCTGTCATTATCTTCGACGACTTCACCACAGCATTTAAGTGGGTGGATTTTCCATTCAAGGCCAAGTCTTCTGCTATGAAGATGCTCACACCAAAACCGGATGCTCTCGAAAGTCTCAGGTACGCCTACTACGCGATGCAAACGATCACCTATACACCTCAAGATCATGCTCGGCAGTGGATCGGAACGTACTCAAAATTTTGCATCCCCGTCCCTCCACTCGAAGTGCAACGCGAAATCGTGAAAGTGCTTGACACTTTCACCAAGCTGGAGGCGCGCCGGCGGCAGTACAAGTACTACCGCGACGCGCTACTCGCGTTCGAAGATCAGAATGTTCGCTGGGTCACGATGTCCGAAGTTGGCAAGTTTATTCGCGGGCGTCGGTTCACAAAAGCGGATTACGTCGAGGCCGGAGTCGGCTGCATACACTATGGCGAGATTTACACCCACTACGGAATTTCAGCGCATGAAGTTATTTCGCAAGTGCGTCCTGAAATGAAAGCAACATTGCGTTTCGCCAAGCCTGGAGATGTGGTGATCACTGATGTTGGCGAAACTGTCGAAGATGTCGGCAAAGCCGTCGCATGGGTTGGCACCGAAGAAGTGGCGATACACGACCACTGCTATGCATTCCGCCACTCGATGAATCCAAAGTTCGTCTCTTATTGCATGCATACAACTTCATTCATCGCAGAGAAGGCGAAGTATGTGGCTCGCACCAAGGTCAACACGCTTCTGATGGATGGCTTTTCCAAAATTCGCATTCCTGTCCCCCCGCTCGATGAACAAGAACGCATCGTCGCCATCCTCGATAGGTTCGACGCGCTGGTGAACGACCTCGGGAGCGGCCTGCCCGCCGAAATCAAGGCCCGTCGCCAGCAGTACGCACACTACCGCGACCGTTTGCTTAGTTTCCGGGAGGCCGCATGAGCGAAGACCTCATGCCGTACCGCATCGAACCAATTGCGCTTTCCAACGAAAGCACGGTCGTCGCCGAGTTCCTCCCCGATAGGGTCAGGGAGACGGCCTACCAGTCTGAAGTCGAGCTGGAAAAGGCCTTCATCAAGCAATTACAGCTGCAGGCCTACGACTACCTGCCGATCACCTCGGAGGCCGATCTGACCGCCAACCTGCGCGGTAGGCTTGAGCGGCTCAATAAAATCGCCTTTTCCGATGCCGAATGGGATCGTTTCTTCAGCACCTGTATAGCCGGTGCCAATGACGGCATTATAGAAAAGACCACGCGCATCCAGGAAGATCATATTCAGGTGCTCAAACGCGACGATGGCACTGTCAAGAACATCTACCTGATCGACAAGCAGCATATCCACAACAACAGCCTGCAGGTCATCAACCAGTACGAGGTGGAGGGTGCTCGGGCCAACCGCTACGACGTGACGGTGCTGGTCAACGGCCTGCCGATGGTGCATGTGGAGTTGAAACGCCGTGGAGTGGACATCCGCGAGGCTTTCAACCAGATCAATCGCTATCATCGCGACAGTTTCTGGGCGGGCTCCGGCCTGTTCGAGTATGTGCAGCTGTTTATCATCAGCAACGGCACGCTGACCAAGTACTACAGCAACACGGTGCGCGATGGTCACCTGGCGGAACAACGGAGCAAACGCTCACGCCAGAAGACCTCCAACAGCTTTTCCTTCACCAGCTGGTGGGCCGATGCGAAAAACCTGCCGATCACCGAGTTGACCGGCTTCACCAAGACCTTCTTCGCCAAGCATACGCTGCTGAATATCCTGACCCGCTACTGCGTGTTCGACGTGGATCGCAAGCTTCTGGTGATGCGGCCCTATCAGATTGTCGCGGCTGAACAGATTCTGCAACGCATCACGACCAGCACCAACCACCGGCAGTTGGGCAAAACTGCTGCAGGCGGTTACATCTGGCACACCACCGGCTCTGGCAAAACGCTGACCAGCTTCAAAGCGGCGCAGCTGGCGCGGGGGCTGACGGAGATCGGCAAGGTGCTGTTTGTGGTTGACCGCAAGGACCTGGACTACCAGACCATGAAGGAGTACGAGCGCTTTGAGAAAGGGGCGGCCAACTCCAATACCTCGACAGCGGTGCTGCAACGGCAGCTGGAAGACCCGAACGCGCGCATTATCATCACTACCATCCAGAAGCTTTCCCGCTTCGTTGTCAAAAACAAAAAGCATGCGGTGTATGACCAGCATGTGGTGGTGATTTTCGATGAATGCCATCGCAGCCAGTTCGGCGACATGCATGCCGAAATCACCCGGGTCTTCAAGCGCTACCACCTGTTCGGTTTTACCGGCACGCCGATTTTCGCCGAAAACGCAGGCACTGCGGGTAATCCGCTAAGGCGCACTACTGAGCAGGCCTTTGGGGACAAGTTGCACACCTACACGATCGTCGATGCCATCAACGACAAGAACGTGCTGCCGTTCCGCATCGACTACATCAATACGATTAAGGCATCGTCAAGCATCAAGGACAAAAAGGTGTCGGCCATTGACACGGAGCGGGCGCTGCTGGCCCCGGAGCGCATCACACAGGTGGTGAGCTATATCCGTGAGCACTTCGACCAGAAAACCAAGCGCAATGCCAGCTACAGCCATGATGGCAAGCGGCTGGTCGGATTCAACTCGCTATTCGCCACGGCCTCCATCGACGCGGCCAAGCGCTACTACGCCACGTTCGCCGAGCAGGAAAAAGAACTGCCGCCGGCGCGGCGTCTTAAAGTGGGCCTGATCTACAGCTTTGCCGCCAACGAGGAAGAAACCGATGGCCTCCTGAGCGAGGAGGAGTTCGAACTTGAGGGGTTGGATCAAAGCTCGCGCGATTTTCTGGATGCAGCGATCAAAGATTATAACACCCTGTTCGGCACGAGCTTCAACACCTCGGCTGACAAGTTTCAGAACTACTACAAGGATTTGTCGCAGCGGCTGAAAAAACGCGAGCTGGATCTGGTGATTGTGGTCAATATGTTCCTGACCGGCTTCGATGCCACCACGCTCAACACCCTGTGGGCGGACAAGAACCTGCGCGCTCACGGGCTGATCCAGGCGTTTTCACGCACCAACCGCATCCTCAATTCGGTCAAGACCTACGGCAACATCGTTTCCTTCCGCGATCTCGAACAGGAAACCAACGATGCCCTGGCTCTGTTCGGCAACAAGGATGCCAAGGGCATTGTGCTGCTGAAACCTTATGCGGAGTATTACAAGGAGTACCAGAAACGGATCGAGGAGTTGGTCGAGAAGTTTCCGCTCGGCAAGGCCATCGTCGGCGAAGCGGCTCAGAAGACGTTTATCAAGCTCTTTGGCTCGATTCTGCGGTTGAAAAACATACTCACGGCATTCGACGATTTCGCAGGCAACGAAATCCTGAGTGAGCGGGATTTCCAGGATTACCAGAGCCTGTACCTGAACCTGTACGCCGAATTCCGCAGCGTATCGGAAGCGGAAAAGGAGTCGATCAACGACGATGTGGTGTTCGAGATCGAGCTAATCAAGCAGGTAGAAATCAACGTCGATTACATCCTGATGCTGGTTGAGAAGTACCTGAAGAAGAAAGGATCGGGTGAAGACAAGGAGATCCGGGCCGCTATTGATCGTGCGATCAATGCCAGCCCCAGTTTGCGTAACAAGAAAGACCTCATCGAGCAATTTGTTAATTCCGTTTCCACAAAAGCCAAGGTCGATGCGGAATGGGTCGCCTTCATTGCCGCAAAGAAGGTTGAAGAGCTTGACAGGATCATCGCGGATGAAGGGCTCAATGCTAACGAGACGAAGGTGTTTGTTGACAATGCGTTCCGGGACGGAGCGATCCCGGTCGCCGGTACGGCGATCACCAAAATTCTTCCGCCGGTTTCAAGGTTCAACAAAAGCAACGGCCATGGTGTGAAAAAGCAAACGGTGCTGGACAAGCTGGGCGCATTCTTCGAGCGTTTCTTCGGCTTGATCTGAAGACATGATAGTGGCGAGTCTGGCACAAACAGGTGGGGAGATTTAAATGATGACCCGGAAACCATGAGTTCTCGCGGGGAACCTCGTTTTCCCAGGATGGGGCATGAATCAACAGTTGCTGCCGTCACCAAGAAAACATCATTTCTATGTAGCGATTTCCAAGTTCCTTTTTCACCATCCGATGCATGGCATTGTATCTGTGAGGAATCCGATCAAGATCAAGGACGCAGAGCAGTACGGACTCACCCCTCTATACTCTATGGATTGACCGTTGCAGGGTTTGTCCCCAATTGTTAATTGGTTGAAGGCTAGACAGACCTAACCTGTTGTTAACCCTGGAATGATGATCGTTCCAGTTAAGGACCGGACAGGATATAGTAGAATAAAAATATTGTACGGCGTTTTAAAGCCTTCGGCCAAGCACTCATGATTTGTGCCATTGAGGTCAACGACAGAAAGCGAATGTGGCTTCGTCATTTTACTATACATCGGCAGAACAGGTCCTAGAGCATGATCAAGGGTTATAATGGTCTCTGCAGGAATCCCGAATTGTTTTATAAAGGTTGGAGACGCCTCGATACGTCTGACATCAGCTTTGGCACCGGAACCCTGCACGTATTCAATTGGCTCCAGTACGAAGACCACGCATGCCCGGTTATTTGTGCGCACATACTCCCGTGCAGAGGCATAAATAGAAGCTCCAAACTTCTTGGAGAGCTTTATGGGTGTTTTGATTCCAAAGGGACAATCGGCGGCAAGTTGTGCAAACGTATTTTCCTGAAAAAGAACGAATCGTGCGAAATTATTTGCCTCGCGATCAAATTGATCTGCAGTTTCTGGCGCAAGAGTTTTTTCGCAATCTTGAAATAATCGGAACAGTTTCCTGTGAGTCGGAAGTTCGTGATGGCCCGTTTCATGAAGCTTGAGGAAGGTCTGTTTACTTTGAGTGACAGTATCATCTATATGTATTACGTATTCGTCGGCGTCGTATAATCCCAATACTTTTGAAATAGCAGATTTTATCCAGCTACCTGCACTCTTAAGGGCGCGGCCTGCGATTGCGGTTTGTTCTTCCACGAAAGCTATAATCCGTTTTGGATCGAACATGCTATGTGGAGCAATCTGTAATTGCGCAGCGGCTAAAATGTCATCAATGGGGGTTGGGAATCGATCCCAGGCAGAAGCGCGGTTAAGAATATCTTTCGCCCTTCTTTCAATAATGCGAAGGTCTTCAACCGTCAGGCTACTGTCATCAGGCCTGATCATGCCTGAGTTTTCCTTGTGCGGATCCATTTCAGGTACTCAATTAGTTCCGCCTCTTCTTCCGGTGAAAGGTTGTGCTCCGCGAAGGTTGCAAGACGACCATGTTTTTGACCCTCCGCCCGCCCTTTAGTTGGCGCAATATGTCCCGCCATCTCCATTAACTTTTCATAGTCGATCTTGTAAATTTCCGCGAGCGCATAGAGAACATTCGGGGAAGGCTGCTTAATTTTGTCATTTTCAATCTGGCTAAGGTATGCATTCGAAACATCTTTGTTTGTTATCTGCTCGACCTGACGAAGAGTCATCTTCCTGTCTCTCCGGATCGAGGAGAGGTACTGCCCGAGGGTAAGCTTAACGGCGTTCTTTTCCGTCGTGTCGGCTGCCATGACTATTCCCTCCTAATCTGTGAATTTACTGTAATATTAAACCATTTTGCAAAGAATAGCAAGCGTGCAAAGAATGTGCTTGACATACTTAGCACGCTTGATTATTGTGGCATCAATATTTACAATCCACTTCAAAAAGGGGAAGCTTTATGGCGCGCGACGAACACCATGTAGTACCGAATCCTAATGGCGGCTGGAACGTGAAACGAAGCGGGGCAGACAGAGCGTCAGCACACACTGGTACTAAACAAGATGCGATTGACCTTGGCCGAAAGATCAGCCTGAACCAGGGAACCGAATTCGTCATTCACAACAAAGATGGGAAAATCTCAAATTCAGACAGCCACGGCAATGATCCCTGTCCGCCAAGAGATCAAAAATAAAAGGAGATTTACAATGAATCAACATCAACATGACTCACAAAACAAGATGCACCTTACCATTCTAGTTGACGGTATCCCGAAAGAAGAGGATTTCGTAAGCAACCTTAAAGTGGAAGAGGTCATAAAAATGTTATTGCCTCCTGGAGAAAAGCAGAACTGGGAAAAATACATTTTAAGTGATCGCGAAAACAAACTCGACACGAGCAAGTCTCTTGAAGACAACGGGGTAAAAGAAAATGACGTACTGTCCTTGACCCAAAAAGACGGTGGAGGCGGTCACCTTGATTTCTGATCCTTTGTTGGCAAGAATGAAATTCGAAACGGATTCGCTGCCTCTTGTCAAGGAGGCGGCGAATTTTCAAAAGACGGGGATCAGAGTAATTGAAGTCAATTTCCCGGTAATTGAAGTTGCTTTGTTCTGGAAAATGAAGCAACGCGAAATTCTGCTTAGAATAATTGCCGATGAATATGACTACCTGCCGGTGCAGGGTTATTGGGTAAATGAAGGAGGGGAAGCATTGTTAAGTGGCCAAGGTTTAATACCACAAGGCATCGGTTTTCAGACTGAAAACGGTAACCCCTTTGAGGTCCCCAGGTCGTGGTTATGCTTCAAGGGGTGGAGAGAATATCATGAATGTCACTTGGAAGTTCTTTGGTCTGCCATCAGAAACCTGCCGCAATACCGGATTCCGGGACTGATCACGCAACTTTACTCCGATCTCAATAAAGCTGAGGTACAAGCGGTATGAAATTGAAATATTTTGAGATACCCAAAGACGTGGTGGCTGAAACCGAAAGGGCTATAACTGCCGGCAACCATGAAATATTTGCCATTTGGACAGCGCCGCTAACGACAGAGGAAGAAGTTTGTAAAGTTAAAAGGTGTGTGATCCCAAAACAGACCCCTGGTCAAACAACTTTCGGGGTATACGTACATATTGAAGGCAAGGAACTCAGTCGAATTCAATTTGATAATTTTGATCGCAAAGAGCGAAGTGTAATTCAGTTGCATACTCATCCTTCTGCAAATGTTTGGATGTCAGAACTCGACAGAGAGTGGGAGGTTGTCAGGCATATAGGCGCATTGAGTATCATTGTTCCATTCTATGGGAAAAACGGCATTAAGGGATTTCCAGGCGTAAACGTGTATGAAAGAGAAACTAATGACTGGCGCTTGTGGAGCCAGGACGAAGTATTGGCACGATTGAGGTTTACATGATGAATGATGCTCAGAGTAAAAACAAGATGGCATTCACATCCGCAATCGGGAATCCGAATCTCATTGCTAAACTGCAAGGTGCCAGAATAGGGATTTGGACAGGGGAAGGCGTTTCACAATCGGGCTTATTATTGATCGAAGCACTCGGTGAAGTGTTGGGCCGTCTTTGGCCAGTTGTGGACGTTGAAGGTTCATATTCTGATCTGTTTATAACCACTGCGGATCGAGCTGCAAGATCAGGAATGCAAACTCATTATTATCAAAAAAAATGGGAACCTCCGTATGATTTCATACTTTCCATAGGTACCGATTTCCCTTCCGGCAATGGGCCTGGGTTACGGATAGGTGCTGCAGGATGGACAGCAATGGCTGGTTCAGAGGCTTATGTGGGGGAGGAGGATAACCCGGTTGGGCCGGCAGCTGCAGCGGCGGTCGCAGCAATTGAAGTTTTCAAAGCAATTTTTGCAGTTGAACTTGGAGATAGAATTATTCCTCTGCCTTCAGAGTTTAGATGGAATCTATGGACATATGGCAACTGTGATTTCTCCCCGGGGGTCAGATCATTGAATTTCGATGATCTCCATGTTTTCGGAGTAGGTGCCGTAACCCACAGTATGCTGTGGTTGTTGGAAAGATGGCCTTCAGAAGTGTCAGGATCTATCCACTTGATTGACCACGATAATTATGATCATTCAAATGGGCAGAGATATGTAGGCATGGTCGCAGAAGATGACAAGGTGCAAAAGACGGATTCGGTTGCAGCGAAATTACAAAGCAGACATATAAATTTATCTATTCAAAAACATCATGAAGATATGAATCGTTTTTTTCAGAATAAGCGACCGGATTGCAATGTGCGCTTGGCAGTTGTGGGTGTAGATTCCACTGAGCATCGGCGTCATCTTGCTCTTAAATTACCTTTACGAGTGGTGAACATGTGGACAGATGGAGATCGAGTCGGTGCGGCAAGATTTGGGTTTTCCGATGATTGGCCATGCCTTTTTTGTGCTTATCCGGAAAATACCAAAGTGGAACTTGATGAGACGGGACAGATTTCAAGGGAAACAGGTTTACCAGCTGCAAAGGTAAGGGAGTTGTTATTTTCCGGGGCAGGCTTAAATCCTGACGAGGTACGGAGGATTTGTGATAGTCGTCAGATTGACTTCAACCTGGATATGATTGGTAAACCACTGCGGAGTATCAGAGGGAATTTGTGCGCAACAGGACGTATCCCTGTTGGTGAAGGCAATAAAGAAGTTGATGTGCCGTTTGTCTTTTCATCTCTTCTCTCAGGTATCGGAGGTTTTGTCGAATTGCTACATGAAATATGGGGATCTTCATCAGATCCTTACCACTGGCAACTAAGAATATTTGCATATCCTGCCCCAGGCAATCAAACCACTCGAAAAGCGGACAAAGCCTGTTATCTATGCTCTGACAAAGGAGTAATCGATATTTTAAAGCAGAAATATAGTTAATGGTATGAGTAAACTATGTGCCAGAACTGCTGCATGGACAATGCGACCACAATTAACACTCACGCCATATTTTTCAGCCTGAAGAAGTCTAGTTCGGCAATTTCCTTGAATTTGTCGTGGACAGGACCATGAAGTTCCCGCAGGTACTTCGCAACCGTTTCGTTGCCGAGCAGACTTTTCAGATATGCCTGCATGGATGTCATGTCGATCATGGCGGTACCGTACTGCTCTTTCAATGAACCGATCTCCCTGGACAGGGCAAGACTCTCTTCCTCAAGACGCGCCTGGCGGGCCAGTATCGCCGGAGTCTCCTTTTTCGGCCTGCCTTTGTTGACAAGCTGATTCGCCGGTGTTGCGTCCAGAAGGGCCTTTGCATAGCTGGAGGTGAACTTGTTCTGATCATTCATCAGCATGGCGGCGTTAATCTGCCGGGGCGCCTTCATTTTTTTCAACACCCTGAATACCGGTTCCGGCACAGACTTGTCCTTCAGCAGTTCAATAGCCTCGGGGCAGATGCCCTCAAGCAGACATTTCTTGTTTCTGATGGTGCTGATATCAAGGTTCAAAGCCCTTGCAAGTTTTTCTTCCGAGACTCCTGACTGTATGGCCTTCATTATCATGCGATGTTCCTGAATCGCCGAGAGCCGATTGATGTACTTGTTGTAGGTATAGGTCTCGTCATCGGTGGAAATCAGGCAGGAGACCCGTTCCACTCCCAGTTCCTTCAGGGCCATGATCCGCAGATGGCCATCGAGCAAAAGATAGCCTTTCCCTTTTTTCAACGGTGCGACCACCGGGGCTTCGATAAGTCCCACCTCCCGGATGGAGGAAAGGACCTGACCATACTTTCTGCATTTCATTGCATAGATGGAAATGCTTTTGGTAGTGAGCAACTCCTCCACGCCAAGTTCGATCAGTTTTTCCTGGAATCCCTGCTTTATTATATTTGCCATCGCCGCTACCTTTTCAGAAGATCCGTGACATGCAGAGGTATTTCATTCATGCCGACGGCCTTCAGCTGATTGGTGAAATGGACATCATTCAATAATTGGCGCAGAGCCATGGCTGTATAGTCCAGGACATCCTTGATGTAGTTCGACTGGGCCAGTAGCCGTTTCTTCTCCCTGGCGCCGTTTTCATAGGCTGCAATCAGATCCTCTGCGGAAAGAATGGCCTTTTCGCGTGGCGGAGCCGATAACCCTTTGCCGTAATGTTTGCGCCGGGAAATGATCTTCTGCACAATGACCAGCTTTTTCCCGGTCAATGCCCCCGATTCATACGCTTCCGTCAGAGCAGTCTGTACGGCGGCATCGTTTTCCGCAGCTATGTTCAGCGCCTGGTAGAGCGGAATTCGCCCCTTTTCCACGGCGTTGACCAGGTATTCTTCTCCCTCTTCGAGCAGGCGGATGATGCCGCGAATATAATCTTTACCAAGGTTGGTCTTGGCAGCGATGGCATCATCGGCATACCCCTGGCCTTTCAGATACTTGATGCTCTGCAGTAGTTCCAGGGCGCTGTTGTTGCGCCGGGCGATATTCTCCACCAGGCTCATGATGTGCGCATCTTCTTCGCTTACCTCTCGAATGACAGCGGGGATCTCCGTTTCCCCGGCGGCAACGAAGGCCTCGATCCTCCCCTGTCCGCACACGAGGTCATACTTCTTGCCATTTTTTGAATCTTTCCGGGGAGCGACCGTTATGGGTCTTTTCAGGCCAATGCTCCGAATGTTCTGCCGGATCTCTTCGGCAATGATCTGATTGCGCACCCGCGGATTCAGAATGTGAATATCTTCAATGGGAATAAGCGCTACGGCCCCATGATCCATGTTCAACCGCCTTATCGAGAGAGATGTTGATGCTCAGCTTCAGCAAGTAATCCAGTGTATCGGTACGAAAGCCGTCCAGAAATCCTGCGTTCTCCTCCGACAGCTTCAATTGCCCGTCTGAAAATTCCAGCGCTGGGAGGATGTAGTAATCCCGGATCGCTTCATTACGGACATCCATGCGCACCGCTACGGTTATGTCAGGACGGAGACCGCTGTCGAAGCGAATTTTCCAGCGCCGGATTCGGGCTGGGGTAGTGAAGCAGCGGCTGATGACAACTGAAATGAATAGATTGTGATTCAGTTCCAGCAGGCAGCTTTCCGGGTCCATGGGAATCCGCCTGCCGCAAAGGTTCTCTATGGTGCGGACTACATCGGTAACGATCTCGGCATGGAGGGTGCGCAGCCGCTGGTTGATGGCAACATACTGATAGTCGCGCTTCGGGGTATACCCGATCATCTGATAGACCCGCAGAAGGCCGCCGAAACGATTGCGGATCAGACTGCAGGGAGGTAAGAAATCAGCTTCGTCAATGATCAGCGCGGAAAGGCGTCCCTGCCTGGCGTATAAATCCCGTAGCCCCTGCAGCAGTTCTTCGTCGGTAGTCTTTTTGTTACGTTCCCGGTATATTCCTTGGACTGTGTAGAAACGCTCCATGTCCACTACGGGCTCGAAGGCGTGTTCCTTACGAACCCATTCGCTTTCCGGATTGGGCTTGGCTCTGCTCTTCATCTTGCCCGATGTGCGGTTGAATAAGTTGTTGCCGACGTACTTCTCATTGGTCAGCACCTCGCATACGGTCCCTCGTGACCATGGGCGACCAAAATGGGTTTTCACTCCTTGTACGTTCAACTGCGCCGCAATTTCAGTTTCGCTGCTCCCGCCGATGAACTGATCATAAATCCAGAGCACAATCCGGCATTCCTCGTCTGACCCCGGCATCAGAATCACCCGCTCGGTGAGCAGGCTTTTCCGCTGCCCCATTGCCAATTCCTGCTTGGGGTTACCGGCTTCATCCAATAGCATGCGCCGGAGCCCGAAACCTGCCACACCTCCCTGCCGGTATCCTTTCGCCACCAGGTTGCATTGTCCTGCCCACACCTTCTGAGAGAGCTGGCGGCAATAGTCACTGGCACTTTCATCCCGCAGCAGGGTCATAATCCGATCGGCAAGGTTGCTGGTCAGCGTCACCGGCTTTTCGCAGGACTGGCAGACGACGTTTTTACGTTCCAGCCTCATCCGGTGATATTCAGCCTCGCGGCTGTCTACAAAACGGCCCCAGCGGCTTTCGTCCAGGTACAGGACAATGTTGTATCCGTTTCGCCCCTGCTCAACATCGTCAATCAGGGTCTGAAACTGCTCCCTCTTTTCCGTATTGATCCCGCTGACACCCAGATCCGCATAGGTCTTGATGATTTCAATGCCGTACTCAGCGGCATAGGCACGTATTGCCCGCTCCTGATTTTCCGGCGACTCCACCTGCAACTCTGTGGACATGCGGATATACATGGCACCTTTCAGGCGCAGGCTCTTGATTTCAGCCGCTGTATATGCCGTTCCTGCTGGTTGCATCCCGGGTATCTCCTTAATTCCACACAGAATATTCCGGTAATACTTTCAACCAACAAGGGGCGTATGTCTACTATGATTCTGTGGCAGATTTGCCACAAAAATGAACTCAACAATGGCGACCTGACGAGATATATTGTGAAGTTGCTGCGGAAGCGGAAGATCACGACAAAGCAGGCGGCGCGCGACCTCAACATCCCTGTCGAACGGGCACGGAACTGGTATTACAAGGACACTGGCATGACGGCGCTTGATCTGCTGAGGATGATGCAGAAGTATGAGTTTGTCAGGCAGGCGATTGATGGGGCACTGAGGTTTGAAGACTGCTGAGATGATCGCTAGTAGAGAAGGTCTCGCTACCACTCGCTTAGTTGCTGGAATCTGTGAGAGCTACTTGTCTGTGGGGTTGCTGACCAGGGCTTCAAGGTGTTTTGCCCACTTAAGCAGCCATTTCTTTTTCTCTTTATCGTACTTGTTGCGATTGTAGACGCCGATCACGCCTTTTTTGACATGGTTCAGGATGGCATCGATAATTTCATCCGGACAACCGAGTTCCGACAGTTTGGTGGCAGCCGTGCGGCGCAAATCATGAGGAGTCCACCGAGGCAGCCCGAGGTATTGCTGCCGGGTGATCTTTCCTTCTTTGTCTTTAGGCTGCTTGGTGAGAACATGGGAGAGAGCAGGTCGACCGATTGGTGACTCCAGATCCGGAGACGGGAAATACCATGGACAGATCAGCTTCGGCAGAAGTCGTTGCGCCAGCGGCGTAAGATATACCCTGTGTTCCTCTTTGTTCTTTGCCCGCTCTTTGGGGATGGTCCACCATTCTTTGTCAACTTCCGACTTGGCCATTCCTGCCACTTCACCGGGCCGTTGAGCGGTAACAAGTATCAGTAGTAATCCATTGCGAGCAATCAGGCTTCCGACACTGTCTTTGTCGGACAGAGTGTTCCAGATGATTTTTATTTCGTTATCCGACAGAACCCGCTCTCTTGAATTCGGGGTAACATCGGGGATGGCAGCCGACACTCCGGCAAAAGGATTGAAGTCAACAAGTTCGCGATGCAGGGCATAGGTGAACATGGCTCTTGCGTGTTTCAGGACGCCAAGCGCCTGGGCCTTGGCCCGGGAGGCGACATCCTCTACCAGCAAGATGGCATCGCGGCGGCGGATACTCCCGACCTGGCGATCTTCCCAGTTTTTCAGTACATCGTTCTTCAATGTCAGACTGGCTGTTTTGAGATATGTCTTGGCAGCAGACTTTTCCAGATGCTCCAGGTAGTCTTTAACCAGATCTTTCACGGTATGCTGTTCGGGTTCGACAACAACGGGTGGAGGAGATTGCGGGTCTAAACCTTTACTGACCTGGTTGGCGGCGGCACGGAATTTTTCCCGAGCTTCTGACAATGTCGTTGCTGGATAGTGCCCCAGGTTGAATCGTCGGCGCTTGCCTGCAAGTGTGTAGATATACTGGAAAGTCTTGCATCCGGTCGTGAGAACGCGTATTGTGAAGCCGTGACTTTCGCGGATGCAGTATTCTTTCTCCCTTGGTTTAAGGGATTGGATGTACCGGTCAGTAAACTTCATGGAACCTCTGTGGAACCTCCGGTGTGCTGATAATGATAGAAACATGCTGCTACAAACGTAAACAAGAATAGCATACCTAATTGCATAAGTAAATGATATTACAAATGAATGTGTTATTTATTGATATGAATAGGAATCTATGTTAAAGTGAATTTCCCTTACTCCTAAGGAAGGGGCCGGTCGTTCGAATCGACTCGGGGACGCCAATAAAAACAAGGGCTTACAGTTATATGCTGTAGGCCCTTTTTCTTTGAGTTTTCTCGTGCAACCTCTCGTGCAACCTGCAATGCCTTCCCTATAAACCTTTAGTGCCGAGAAGCACTATCTGGTCATAGAATACGATACTATCAGGATCGACGGCATTCTCTCTGATGGTGGTTTTGTGGGTATTCTCCCTGATACGGCAGACAAAAAACTTCTCGGCTGTCTGCCACTGATCAAAGTGATCATGAGACTGATACCCACGATCCATGACACCGGTTTCGCCTTTGTCGATGATCTTGTCAACAAAGGGGCGCTCACCTTCTTTGCCATCGCTCAGGAATATCTTCCGTGGAATACCACGGTTGATATCGAAGCCGATATGGGCCTTTGCCTTCTTTGAACCACTTCGGTAATCGGCCCATTCCATTGACAGGACAGCATCTATCAGAGAACCGTCTATGGATATCAGATTGCCAAGGTGAGCATATTCAGCCGGAAGCACACCGGCAGCTTGCTTGACAAGATGACTGAATACCTCGGCAAGCTGTTCGAGACCACGGTTGTTGATTGCCTCAAAGAAAGAGCTCTTTTTGATCCCCTTGGGGGGAGCAACACACTCTTTGGCAAAATCATTTTGCTCCAGCGCCTGGAGAAGTTCACTCCCGGAAGAGAATTCTTCCAAGTGATAAAAGATCAGGGCTTTGAGCTGATCATCAAAAGACATTTGCAACGGGCGGTACCCCCTGGATTCGAGTTTATTATCTGCCTTGAATCTCTCAAAGATGGGGGTAAGAAGCAATTTGAAAGCTCGTGATTTTCGGCGTTGCTTCAGTCGCTTGAATGGTCGCATATCGTAACTCCTGTAATATTGGATAGTTACGAATGCGAGCCCCCGATTTTTTGCTCAATGTCAAGCAAAAAATGCAGCATCACACTGATTTTACTACGTTTTTACATTTTCAAAGAACCGTGCAAGGACCTAACCGGACAACGCTGATTTTTTTCCCTTTTCTGAGGTTTGCTGATACCTGCGGCTTTCCAAGGCTCCGGTAGGACAGGTTCTTACGCAGGCAGGCGGTAGCCCTTCCCTGACCCGCTTCTCACAACCATTGCATTTTTCCATTATGCCCCCTGGACCAAACTGGGGAATACCGAAGGGGCAAACCGAATGGCAAAGACGGCAGCCGGTGCATGCGGAAGTCGTTATCTGCACCGTTTTGCCATCCTCCCCTCTTGACAGGGCTCCTGATGGGCAGATATCCACGCAGCTCAAATAATTGCAGTTGATACAAGAAACAGAAGCATAGGATATTTTTGCATCGGGGTAGCTTCCTGTCTCCACATGCAACAACCGGCGCCAAGAGTGTCTACCATCCTCAGTCACCAGGTCGTTTTCGTCCATGCATGCCACGCAGCATGCCTGGCAGCCAGAGCAGAGTTCCGCGTTTATACCAACGAGCATTTCCATGAAATCACCTCCTCTAAGTTTCCAGCCTGTCTATCTTGCACAGGAGGGATTTAAAGCCGGGGAAGCCCGAAATGGGGTCCAAGTAGTCCGCATCTATTAGGCTGTTCACATCCGCATCCCTGTATGCGTGGTACATATGCACGACTCCTGGCTGAACCATCTCGGTCAGGTTGGCCCGTACCTTTATACTTCCTTTGGGGGTAGAGAGGCGAATGGCATCATCCTGCTTGATACCAAACCTTACCGCATCTGATGGGTTCATATCCGCTGCCGCAGCAGGCCGCAGGCTTTTGGTCCACGGCAGGCGGAAAGTACGTGAATGAACGAACATGGGGAGTCGGGAGCCGGTATTGAGCACCAAAGGAAACTTTGCCGCCAACTCAGGTGTTTTTGCAGCACTCTGTTCCGGGTGGAGGTATAGGGGCACTCCAGGATGGCCGTGTCTCTCCAGCAATAACGAGGAGAACTCCATTTTTCCGGATGGGGTTGGAAATCCTCTGTTAAGGTATTTCTTTTCTGGAACATGCTGGGGTGCAGGCACCGGCATGCCACCAGGATACTTCTTAAGTTCCCTGACGGTCAGGCCGCTCGGCTCAAGAATCCAGTCCAGACTTGCCTCGTAGCCTGCATCAAAAAGGGGGTCAGCCAACTGTAGGCGCTTGGCCAGATTGTAGATGATTTCCACATCTGATCGTGACTCATAGAGCGGATTGATGGCCGGCTGAGTCAGTATGACGTAGTTTTCCGGATAGCAGCGCAACTCACTCCGCTCCACAGAACTGCACGCCGGTAGCACGATATCCGCCCAGTTACAGGTGTCCGTCAAGAACAGATCAACATTTACTATAAAATCGAGTGACTCCAGCTGCTTCAGGAAACCGGGGCTGTCCGGCCACATCCGGTGGTTCATTCCAAAGCCAAGAACGGCTTTGACCGGATATGGCACCTCGGAGGCTATTTGAACAGGTAAGTGCATCGCCTGTGCTTCGGGCACCAGCTCGCTCCATACCGGAAAGCGGTCTTGCCCAATACGCGGCGCCATATCTTCCCACCGCTTCGGCATGCTAAATTCGTCCATCCGGGTTGCAAAACCCGCTGATATGTATAGGTAGCTGGGGGGCAGCGCCATGTTTCCACCCTTGACATCGTAGTTTCCTGTCAGTGCAATAAGAGTGAATACGGCCCGGTAGTTCTGAACTCCATTGGTATGGTGCACAACTGCAGAGGAATACGGCATCAGGCCTGCTGGCTTTGTACCGGCATATAACCTGGCCGCCTCCCTGATTTTCTCCCTTGGCACCCCAGTTATAGCTTCTCCTGTCTCCGGCGGATACTGTTCAACAAGTCTTTGGAACTCGTCAAAACCGTGAGTGTGGTCGCGTATGAACTCTGCATCGTAGAGTCCCTCTAAAAGGATTACGTTGGCCATCGAAAGGGCAAGGGCGCCATCGGTCCCAGGCTTAAGCTGCAAATGCAGGTCGGATTGAGCTGTCATAGGGGTGATCCGGGGATCGACCGTGATGATCTTCATTCCGTTTTGTTTGGCCTTCAACAGCTGGCGAGCCAGACAGGTGTTTGAGTAGAATGGGTTGCTACTCCAGACCAGCAGACAGCGGCTGTTTTTGATGTCCGGAAAGCCGGGGGTGCCATTGAGTTTCTGGGCCATCATCATAGCCTGGGCGCAGGTGCTCGACTCTGTCAAAAAATTGGGTGAGCCGAAGCTGTGGGCAAGGCGTTTCAGATAGGGACGCATCCACTTCGGATAACCGGCGAAAAAAGCCACCGCTTCAGGGCCATACGCCCCTTTGATCCCCTGCAGCTTGCTCGCTACCTCATCCAGTGCCTCGTCCCAACTGATCGGCTCAAAGAGACCGCTTCCCCGTGGGCCAATGCGCCGTAGCGGGGTTTTTAACCTCTCTTTGTTGTAAACGTACTGCCTGGTTGCTGCACCTTTTGAGCATAGACTGCCGACATTGTGTGGGTTCTCCAGGCTCCCTTCGACCTTAACAATTTCTCCGTCCAGGATGTGAAGATCGAGTCCGCACTGGGTTTGCGGGTCACACATGGTGCAGATGGATTTTCTTATTTCAACAACTGCAGATGTACTGTCTCCTGCTCGTAACCTACTCATTTCCAACCTCCCTCCGGTATTCACTCTACTCACTCTTTCCTCAATGCCTCATAAGTGGTCAGGAAATATTCCATGTTTCTCACACGCATCACCATGTCTTGCTTGAAGCTATTCAAAAGCGACCACCCCTTCTCCGTGAGTTCATAGTGCTTCTTAGCTGGCCCAGAATCAGTAGTGTCCCACGATGACACAACCGCACCGGCCTCTTCAAGTTGCTGCAGAGAGCGGTAGACAGCCGCAGTATCCAGGAGACAGAATGGCGTCTCTTTCTTGAGCCGGTTTAGTATGTCCAACCCATAGCTGGGTTCCTTGGCCAGTTGCAACAGCACAAACGCTGGGCCGTGACGTCCCTGTTTCCCCGATTTTTTCATACGTATTGCCTCCGGGTATAGTTTTTTTTGCTTCGGTTGGACACATATATGTTATTAGCATATAGGTGTCAACTGAAAATATGACGTGCGCAGAACCCAAGCCCGTGCCGGAAATTATCCAATAGTCATAATAATGTCTTAAGGAAGAGCTGCTGGATACTTCAAGGGGGACACGGCTTTCCGATGTTCTTCACTACAAGGCGTGCGCTTTCGCCCAACCCGCCGTTGTCGGCACTTTGTACAAGTAGTATCTTTCATATAGCAACCTGCTTGGAAACCTGGCGTATCCTGCATTTCGATTTCTGACCTTGTGCCGCTTGCGAAGGTGTGTTCTCAGTCGCTCTTCTGTATGGCACCGTAACTGGCCCAACACCCTATCTGACGATGCGGGCTCCCAGTCGCTGCTGTAGATTATTCCGCTCCCATATCCTGTCCAGTATGTGCAGGTAGAGATTGGACAGCAGTGGCGGAATCAGGCCAAATCGAAGAGCAGTATTTCTGATTTTTCCTGCCCAGTAACTACAATCTGTTCCTCGTCGCTCATTGCCGCGCCGTCACTGTGATCCAACTCAGTACCATTAACACAAACCTTGCCGCGGGCTACCTGGATACAGACATGCCTACCGGCAGGAATTCTGTAAACGAGTTCTTCGCCTGCTTCCAAGATGGCCGCATACAGGTTAACGTTCTGGTGAATGGTCACTGACCCTTCACGACCGTCCGCTGCGGCGACCAGTCTGAGTACACCCCGTTCTTCCAGATCGGAAAAGGCTTTCTGTTGGTAGCTCGGTGTCCCCTCAGCATTCGAAGGAAGTATCCATATCTGGAGGAAGTGAACCAGTTCGGTCCAGGAGTGGTTGTACTCGCTATGCCACATTCCTTCGCCAGCGCCATGGTGGCGTGCTCGATCCGGGGAAAATTCACCGTATCCCCCTTGGCGGGAAATTTCGCTATCCAGAGGGCACCCTCCAGTTCCACGGTGCACTTCGGCCGGGCACCGACGACGCTTGAGCCTTGCTCCAGAAGCCGCAGAAGGCCCTGGCTTACCTCTCCCCCTTCCTGCAGCCGGGAAGCCGCCTCCAGAAGCTCTCCCAAGGACTGAAAGGCGGGAGGTCTCCTCTCCGGTTCCCCCTGGTCCAGCGACCCGCGGAAATCGAGGTTGCCGACACGGGAGGCGTTGGCCTGGAGGAGATAGTCCATTTCACCCAGGGTCTCAGGCGGAACCTTCGCTTCGGCGGCGATGACCAGGCGTCCCCAGTAATCGGGAGACGCATCACGGAAGGCACCGTACAGGCCGCCGTTGGTGGTGACATCCTTGGCCCTGGTTCCCAACGGGAGCGCGACAGTATCCACCGGCAGGGCATTGGGGCGCTCCAGATAGCGCCGGCCATAAGAAAACCTGCCTATCCCGTCGTCCGGGTAATGGGTGAAGACCCCCGCCGGAACAGCCGTCGTTTCTCCCGGCAGATAGATAAATACGTATACCTGCTGTTCACGAGCCATGGTCAGAAATCCAGTTTATCGGCAGGTGTCTGTTTTTTTCTCACCCGTTGGGGAAGACGCTGCCTTTCGTTGAATATCCCGATCGCATCATTTTCGGGAGCTGCAACTTTCTTCAAATCGCTTGTCATGTCCAGAACATGGAGGGCCACCGCCAGCACGGTGAGCCCCACCGACGGGTCACCGGCCTCGAGGCGGGAAAGGGTCTTGCGCGTGACTAGCATGCTCCCGGCCATCTCCTCAAGGCTCCACCCCCGGCGTTTTCGTGCGGTCTGGATATTTTTCCCAACGACCTCAATCGCCTGTTGCGCCTGAAGCGGCAACCCTTCTTTCCCTAAACTATTGCGAGTCATACAATACTCCTTAGACCATTTAATGGGTATTATATGATGCACACAGCTTGAGGCCAAGCCTAAAAAAGCGTTTGCTGGGTTTTCCTGCCGTCATCATCTGCTGACAACAAGGCGTAACCGCGGCCTTTCTTCTCCGGTGTAGGCATCTTCCTTTTCCGAGGAACAATGTCCCCGAGCTTGAGAAAGCTGATGTCCCTCTTGCTTTCCTTGTACCGTTTCACCCCCCCGATGGGGTTCTTGCCCACGGGGAACCGGACCCCGCCTTCGTCTTTCGCCCAGTTGCACATGGTCAGGAGGTTTACCCGGTAGTGGTTCGCGGTCTTCGCCGAAATCCCCTTGTGGACGACTAATTTTGCCAGGAACGCCGCCACCTGCTCGGTCGTGAGATGCTCCACATAGCCGACCTGGATGAGGTCGAATTTTCCGGAGGACGGGCGCTTCACCGCTTTCCGGGCTATTTTCGCGTTCTTGAACTTGAGGCAGTCGGCCACCTGGTCGAACGTGCTGGCCACCTTCTGGACATTGCGCTCCGAGTTGGAAGAGGTCGCGCTGGATGATTTCGGCGAGGGGGGGGGGCAGGGGGCCATCTTCGCCCCGAAACAGCGCGGATTCCACCTGGCGGAGTTTTTTCTTTGCTACCTGCAGGGAAGCGGTTTCCAGGGAGACCCGTTTCGCCACCTTCCCGACCATGTACTGCGCGTAGTAGACGCTTCCTCGCTTGATAAGGCTTGCCATCGTCGCTCCTCCGGCAGGCCCCCTTTAACTTTTGTGTACAGTAGCACAAAATTGCATTAAAAAAGGGACCAGCAGAATCTGCAAGTCCCTGATATTGATTGGTTGCGGGGAGAGGATTTGAACCTCTGACCTTCGGGTTATGAGCCCGACGAGCTACCAGACTGCTCCACCCCGCGTCATTGAGATAACGTATGTACCATAGGACTGTTTCGCCTGTCAACAAATTAAATCACCTGTGTTTGTTTTCCAATTCGAATCCTGCAGCCTGCAGTTCGACCAGCTCATGAAAAGTTGAACAAATAGCGACTTTCGCACACTTGTCAGATCTTTCTGGATTTTGATAGTTTGTGTAACTATCCTAAATTAATTGCTAATTAACAGTATTTCTTGTTGGTATGCTCTGTGCTCATTGAGAAGTGAACACGCAGTTCAATCGGGATGTGACACCGGGCAATTACCATGAGCGGTACAGAAATCAGACATACCTACACGGTTCTCTATCTTGAGAATGATCCTTTTGTCTTCGCCCGGGTGGCGAAGCTTCTCAGCGGCTGGGGATTTATCCTGCATGTGGCTGAAAACGGCCGTGAAGGACTGCGGCTCTTCGAAGAAGTGAAGCCTGATATAGTAATAACTGAGATAAAACTGCCACACCTGAACGGCCTTCAGGTCGCCCGTCACGTAAAAGAGCGCACTCCACGGACGCAGGTGGTGATTACTTCGGTCCTTATGGAGCCCGAGTATCTGCTGGAGGCAATAAATATCGGTGTTACGGCCTATCTTCCCAAGCAGGTTGATCCGGCTGCACTAGCTGAGGCCTTGGAAAAGTGTGCCAGGATGATTGCCGTCCATGATGCTTCCGCCACCAGTGTGCCGGTAGTTAGTAACGAAACGCCGGAACAGTTATCGTTGCTTCCGGATGAGTCTCTTCATATTGATGGTTCCAGATCATATGAAAATCCTGATTCGCCCAAAATGAAAGATCTGGTCAGCCTGAATGCCGATCTTGAATTCCGTCTGATCAGGCGAAGCGCCTTGCTGGACGCGGCTAGAAAAGAACTGGACGATCTCTGTGATGCCATCTCACACGACATCAATGGTCCGCTTTCCCGTTTGCAGGGATTCAGTCAGCTTCTCATTGACGAACATGGCAAAGCGCTTGGCACCGAAGGGGAACTTTGTCTGGAACGGATTGTTGATGCTGGAAGGGAGCTCAAAAAAATACTCGACGGTCTCATGGATCTTGCCCAGCTTTCCAGCAAGGGGGTGGTTTCCCGTCAGGTGGATCTGAGCAGTATTGCCATGTCGATAGTCAATGAGCTACGTGCACAAGCTCCCGAGCGTCGAGTCAACATCTTCATAACGCCCGGGCTTTCGGTGATCGGTGACGAAGAACTTCTTCGCAAAGCCCTTGGCAACCTTCTCGACAATGCCTGGAAATTCACGGCTGGAAACGAAGATGCCAGAATTGAATTCGGTTGTGCTGCCGGCAACGGGAAAACGGTCTATTTTGTCCGTGACAATGGAGCCGGTTTCGATATGCATTATGCGAGCAAGCTCTTCAGGCCTTTCCAGCGGGTTCATGACAGGGATACATACCCTGGTAACGGCCTAGGACTGGCTGCGGTGGAGCGGATTATCAGGCGCCATGGCGGGAGAATCTGGTTTGATGCCGAACAGGGGAGGGGGGCCACCTTTTATTTTACCCTGTAATGTTTAGTGTTTTTGGGTAGATATAATTTTATCGACCTGTGTTTTTTTGTGGAATGTTTTTCAGTGTGTTGCTATAAATCAAAAAACGATACGAGTAGCGGCCTGAGAGGTAAAGGTCGATGAAGCAACATCACATCCTTCTGGTTGAAGACCATCCCGACGACGAATTCCTGACGTTACATGCATTTCGCAAACATGACATCACCAATGTGTCGGTAATGCGGGAGGTGAAACAGGCGTTCGATTTACTCTTGGGCGAAGGGGATGGCCAGGGGGCGCGATTCCCCGATCTGATCATCCTTGATCTGCGGTTACCAAAGATAGACGGTTTCGAGTTTCTGGAGACCATACGGTCCGACCAGCGGACCCAGCAGATTCCGGTTGTCATTCTCAGTTCATCCCGTCAGGAAAAAGACCTTGAGCGCTGCCAGCAGCTTGGGGTTGAAGCCTTTATCACCAAACCACTCGACCCGGACAAGATCCTCATTATCAAGCAGATTCTCAAACAGCAACTCCCCCATTCCTAGTTATCTGATGTGCTCCGTTTGGGAGCGCTTCCATGGCACTCCTGATCAAATTCAAAAGCAACTGCTGTATTTTTGTTGAAGAGAATTAGCCGATCATCGCTTCCCTCCTGCCATGGCACTACTCTCCGGTCTGTTTCTCAGCATGGTCATGCAGAGTGGCCCAAAAAACGCGCCGATGCCGAGCGTGACGAAAGCAATGCCCCATGCACCGGGAACCCCTGGCAGTGGCGACCAGTCGCGGCAGAGATCCAGCGCCCAGCCAAAGATTGTCGGCGATATCATGCCAAGGGAGTAGCCGATCAGGGACTGAACCCCCATGGCTGCTCCCAGGTAACCGGGCGGAACCAGTTCGGTCAGGCCGGTGGAAAATACCGGCGACTCGGCAACTATGAGGTAGCCGTAAAGACAGCCGACGGCCAGGGTCAGGTACGGGTTGGCATGTACCAGCCAGCCAAAGGTACAGGAAAGCAGAGCGCTTCCCAGCATTACCAGAAAGATGGTTCTGGTTCTCCCCAGCCGATCCGATAGTGTGCCGGTGATGGCGGTTGAGAAGGTCCCGATCCCGATGATCAGCGCCGATGCCGTTGCTCCCCAGCCGGTGGCTGTCCCCCTGGCGATCCCCCAGTTCACCAGATTGGCGGTGAAGAACGGTGCCAGCCAACTCCGCATGCCATACATCTCCCACATGTGGCTCCCATACCCCAGGATCATCAACATGGCCGGCCGGTTTTTCAGGACTTCCGGGATCAGCGGTCCTGTCTGGCTGGTTTGTCGAACGAAACGGTATTTCCTGAACACGATCAGGGAGAGAAGCGTGCCCAGATAGACACCGGCTGAGCAGGCGATGAAGGCGGTCCGCCAGTTGAAGAGGGTGGTCAGCCCACCGGTGAGGGCCAGGGACAGGGAGGCACCGAGAACCAGCGCGCCTACGTAGATGCCGACGGCACGACCGCGCTGTGCGCTGGGAAAGCGTTCGGCAACCAGCTTGAGGCCGGGCATATAGGTGCCCCCCATGCCGATGCCGGTCAGAGCCCGCAACAGCATGGCGGACATATAATCGTGGGCGAAGAAGGCAAAAAGAAGATTGGCGGTAGCCGACCAGAGGGCCGAGATGATGAAGATGTATTTGGTATTGAGGCGATCGGTCAACGTGCTCAGAATGACGCCTGAGGCGATGTAGCCGAGCTGATAGACCGAGAAGATGGAACCGGCCATGGTGTTGTTCATCCCCCACTCCTGTTTCAGCATCGGCAGAACGGCGGAGTAGTTGATGAACACCAGCATGATGAATATCTGGGCCAGGCAGAGCAAAAGAAGCCAGCGGGTGTTGGCGGACATGGGGGACTCCCGGTGCGTGGCGGTTCTGAAGGCGCTACGAAGTATAGTATGTTTCCGTGAGGGGGGCAATGGCCGTCTATAATGAAAAAGGGCTACGCATGACGCATAGCCCTTTGAGGTGGTCCAAGGAAGCCGATCTAGCGCAAGGTACGGAGCGGCGCTTGTTCGAAGCCGGTGAACACGCGGGCGCCCAGCATGAATTCTGCCCAGAACTCCTTCCACTGGGATGGAGCCTGATCGCCTTCTTTGGCCGGCTTGAGTTCGGCCAGGAAGATGGTCAACGCCGAGCCGGCAACCAGCAGGGTTCCGGCCAGCATGAACGACTTGTTCAGGCCGCCTGGCTGGGCATTGAGCATTTCAGAAACCTTGCCCATCACAAAGCCGCCTACGCCCCATGCGGTGAAGAGTACGCCGTAGTTCAGGCCGTAGTTCTTGACCCCCCAGTAGTCCTTGGAGAACGAGGGGAAGAGGGCCAGGTTGGAACCGTAGTTGAAGCCGATGAAGGTGGCCAGGACAACCAGCAGCACGGCGCTGCCCGAGCCGACCACCGGAATGGCGGCAAACATCAGGGCTGCCTGGAAGGCCAGCATGATGAAGAGGGTGGCCCGACGACCGATCTTATCGGAGAGGACGCCGGCAACGACCCGGCCGCCGGCGTTGCCCAGGGCCATGATGGCCACGGCCAGGAAGGCCATGTCCCCCATGCTCTTTTTGGCCAGGCCGGCCACGCTGCCGATCACCATCAGGCCGGCGCCGGCACCGATGAAGTAGGCCAGCCAGAGCACGTAAAACTTGTAGTTGCGGAGCATTTCGCTGGCGCTGGCGTTGATGGCCGGTTTAGAGGCGTTCAGTTTGGCAACCGGCCCCGGATCGGCAGGTTCTGCCGGGACATAGCCCTGGGGAGGGTTGACCACAAAGAAGGAGAGGCCGCAGACGATCACCGTGAAGGCGACAGCCAGTACCAGCATCGCCTTCTGGATGCCGAAGGCGCCCAGAAGCCAACTGGCGAGGGGGGCAATATAGACCGGTGCCAGGCCGAAGCCGGCAACCACGATCCCGGCGATCAGGCCCGTTTTGGCAGGAGAGAACCACTTGAGGGCCGGCGGGGTTGCTGCGGAGTAACCGAAGCCGAAGCCGGCGCCGGCAAGAACCCCAAAGCCGACGACCCAGGCGAGGTAGCTGGGTGACAACGCAGTCAGGGTAAAACCGCACCCTACCAGGAGACCGCCAATGAGGGCTGTCTTGGCGGGGCCGATCTTGTCCTGGCATTTGCCGGCCAGGATCATGGCAAAGGCAAAGGTGAGACAACAGACCGCGTAGGGATCGTTGATGGAGGCAAGGTCCCACTGGAATGCGCCGGGGCCCCCTTTTTCGATGGAGGCCTTGATTGCCCCCTTGAAGATGCTCCAGGCATAGAGCACGCCGAGCGCCAGGTTGATGCCGGTGCCGGCCCCGACTACGCGCCATCCTTTATTGGAGTCTGCTTGTGTCATTGGGTAATCCCCCTTTATCGGTTGATGTTCAGATGACAAAGCAACTTGGATACCAATGTTCTATTAATTTGTATAACAAATAAAGTGTAATAATTAAAGCTGCTTGAGTTGTTGAGTTGGTTGATTGTTCTTTTGGTATGCGGAACGTTTTTTGGAAGATATGCAAAAAGGTTTGGTGAGAGTTGGCCGTATCAGGTGAGTTTCGAGTGGTAAGTAAAGTAAAGTTCAATAAAAACAACTAATTATCTTGTGGTGGTTTCGTTGGTATTGTTTTGCAGAAATGCGAATTGCGTTCTGACCGATTTGCAAAACAAAAGATGTGTCGTTCTCCGTGTCCTCCGTGGTGCAACCAGCCCAATTGTCCCGTCAGCCGACCTCTGCGTACTCCCTCTCCCGAAATTCCACACCAAGACTCTCGGCGAGGGCCTTCACCCGTGCGATGTCCAGGCCGGGAACCGTGACAGCCGTGGCCACCACGTGGGGGATGTGAGTGCGTGCCGCCCGCAGGAAGTCACAGACCGCCCTGAATCCCTCCTCCCCGAACGGGGTATTGCAAAGCTGCTCGTACGTCGTCGGATCGGCGGCATTCAGACTGACCGATACCGTATCCACCAGCCCCGACAGCTCGGGCAGGATGTTGCGGCCATGGACCAGATTGGCCTGACCGTCGGTGTTGACGCGGATCTTCACCCCCTGGAGCTTGAGCGCCGTTGCCACCTCCTTGACGACGTCGAGGCGGATCAACGACTCACCGAACCCGCAGAAAACGATTTCAGCGTATCCGGTTGGGTCGCCGATGGCGTGCAGCACCTCGGCCGTTGACGGCTCGTGGTCGAGGCGCAGTTGGTGCCCCTTGACCAGGAAATCGGAGAATTTCGGGCAGAAGGTGCAGTGGTTGGAACAACGGTTGGTGATGTTCAGATAGAGCGAATCGCGAATGGGATAGGCAATGGTTGTCTCTTCCATCTCAGGGGCGATCCCGAATAGTCGGCGGGCGTTCAGGGAGGTGATCCTACCCACGTCCTCCAGGGTAAGTCCTTTCAATTCGGCGACCTTTGCAGCGGTAAGGCGCACATGGGCCGGTTCGTTCCGTTTGCCCCGATGGGGGACCGGTGACAGGTAGGGACAGTCGGTCTCGACCAGGAGATGCTCGATCTTCACCCCCCTGACCACCTCCCGCAACTTTTCGTTGGAGGGGTAAGTGACCGTGCCGGGAATGGAGATGAGGAACCCCATGGCAATGCATTCGTTGGCCAGTGTCAGGTCGCCGGAAAAGCAGTGGAGCACGCCGCCGACTTCATGGGCCTTTTCCTCGCGCAGGATGGTCATGACCCGGTCGTGGGCGTCCCGGTCATGGACAATGACCGGGAGTTCCAGCTCCCGCGCCAGGCGGATGAACCGGCGAAAGACAGCCTCCTGAATGTCGTGCGGTGAGCGGTCCCGGTAAAAGTCGAGGCCGATTTCGCCGATGGCCACCACCTTCGGGTCAGCTGCCAGGGCGCGTATCTCTTCGATGCAGGCGTCGTCCACCTGGAGTGCATCGTGGGGGTGGACGCCGACGGCGCAGAAGAGCTCGTCGTGCTGCCTGGCAAGGTTCAGTGCGGCACGGCTGGAGGAAAGGTCGGCCCCCACGGTGACGATGTGGGAGAGCCCGGCGGCCCGTGCCCGCTCCAGGGTCGCCTCAAGATCGGCCTGGAAATCCTCGCCATCCAGATGGGCATGGGTATCGATGAGAAAACAATGGTCTGACATGGAAGTGTAGGGCCTTAAGGGTGAAATCGGCTGCCATCCGACAGCAACTGAGTAAAGAAAAACCCCGGGGGGAAACCCGGGGTCTTGACGTCACAGCCTGATGCCGGTCAGGCGGAACAGGGCCTCCCGGTACTTGTCGCCAGTCTTGGTAACAATCTCCTGCGGGAGGGGCGGCGCTGGCGCGGTCTTGTTCCAGTCCAGGGTTTCCAGGTAGTCGCGGAGGAACTGCTTGTCGAACGAGGGCTGCGCCCCGCCCGGCCGGTAGCTGTCTTTCGGCCAGAAGCGGCTGGAGTCCGGAGTCATGCACTCGTCGATGATGATCAGTTCGTCATTGTAGATCCCATACTCAAACTTGGTGTCGGCAATGATGATCCCCTTGGCGTCGGCAATGTCCCGTGCCTTGGCATAGATCTTCAGGGTGACGTCACGGACTTTTCCGGCCAGTTCCCTGCCACAGAGTGCGGCCATTGTGTCGAACGAGATGTTCTCGTCGTGGGTCCCCAACTCCGCCTTGGTGGACGGGGTGAAGATCGGTTCCGGGAGACGATCGGATTCCAGCAGGCCGGCCGGCAGGGCGATGCCGCAGATACTGCCGGTAGCCTGGTAATCCTTCCAGCCGGAGCCCGAGAGGTATCCCCGGACGATGCATTCTGCCGGCAGCGGCTTGGCCTTTTTCACCAGCATGGAGCGGTCGGTCAGGATGTCGGCGTATGGCTGGCATTGGGCCGGAAAATCCTTGACGTCGGTGGAGATGATATGGTTCGGGACGATCTCCTCCATCTGATGGAACCAGAAGGCGGAAATCTGGTTCAGGACAGCCCCTTTGTCCGGAATACCCTCGTTCATGATGACGTCAAAGGCGGAGATGCGGTCAGTGGTGACAATCAAAAGGGCCGTGCCCAGATCGTAGATGTCACGGACCTTGCCGCGTCCGGCCAGTTTCAGGGTAGGGAAATCGGTCTGCAGAATTGGCTGAGCCATTGTCGGTCTCTCCTTTTGTCTAGCTAAGGGTTCGGGGCTCGGGGACTATCCAGTCCGCGCCCCGAACCCTTAGCCCTGAGCAGGTTTTTAGTCAGTAAGCAGCGCGGTGTTGGTCTCGATCCTGGCCTTGGCCCGCAACTCCTTTACCCAGGCGTCCAGGGCGTCCTGCTGCTTCTTGGGCAGGAGTTGCTGTCTGATCTGGTCCTTGCTCTTGTCGAAATCGGCAGGGTTTGACTGGCTGCGGTTCTTGAGGCGCACGGCATACCAGGTCTCGCCGATCTTGAATGGTTCTTTGGGAACCGGTGCAGCAGCGGTCAGGGTGAATGCCGCCTCCTGCAGTGCGGGGGCGAGCCCTATTTTCGGAATCTCGCCTTTGTCGGAAAAGGTAAAGCTGCCCGTTTCCTGGGCCTTGAGCCCGGCTCCACCCTTGCCAAGGAGTGCCAGTGCTTCTTCTGCCTTTTTCTTGGCCAGATCCTTTGCCTTTTCTGCCCTGGCGCTGGCCTCGACCTGGGCGCGTATCCGGGCAAGCGGCGGAACGGCAGCCGGCTTACGCTCCTTGATCTTGATGGCGTAGATCCCTTTGGTCGTTTCCACGGGGCCGCCGATTTCGCCTTCCTTGAGTGCGAAGGCCTTCTTGATCAGCTGGGCCTCGGTGGCAAGGGCGGCCGGCGGTTGGGTGGCGGCAAAGAGCGGGGTCACGGCTATGGAGGTGCCAAAGGCCTTGGCCACTGCCTGGAGGTCGCCACCCTTGTTCTTGTTGATGGCGTCGGCAGCCAGTTCGTAGGCCTGCTTGGCTGCCTTGTCCTTGGCAGCGTCGGTCCTGACCTTGTCCTTGACCTCGGTCAGGGGGAGGATACCGCCCTTGCCCTGATAGCGGTCGATGTTTTTCTGGTAGAACGTCTGGATCTCCTCGTCTCCCAGGGTTACCTTGCCGGCAAGGGCCGCGGGGTCGATAGAGCAGTATTGGATGCTGATCTGCTCCGGGGTCTTGAACTTGTCCTGTTTTCCCTGGAGGTGGGCGGTAAGGTCCTGGTCGGTGAGTTTGACCTCGTTCATGAGTTGGGCCGGGGAAAAGGACACAAATTGGAGATCAAGCCGGTCGTTTCGCTTGGCAAAATACCGGCGGGCTTCGTCGTCGCTGACGGCTACCTTGTCCTTGATCTGCTGGCGGGCCTTTTTGATAATGATCTCTTCCTTTTGGGACTCTTCAAAATCGGCGGGGGTAATCCGGTTGCTCTTCAGGATCTGCAGGTATTGATCGAAATTGAAAGCGCCGTCTTTCTGGAAGGCCGGTACTTCGGCAATGGCCCTGGTTACCTCGTCCTTGCTCACCGAAATGCCCATCTTGCGGGCGGCCTGACGGACCAGTTCGGACTCAACAAGGCTCTCCATGGCCAGCTTGCGGATTCCCATCTGTTTTTCCAGCTCCGGTGAGATGGAACGCCCATAGAGCTGCTCGTAGATGCTTCGCAGGCGGTAGTAGCTCCGCTGGTAATCGTCGAGGGATATCTTGGTGCCGTTCACTTTTGCTGCATAGCTGCGCGAGCCGCCACTCCCCTGATCGCCTTTTCCCCAAACCAGAAAAATGGTGCCGATAAAGGAGAGGACGATTACAACGAAGACGATCTTGATGACGATGGACTGTTTGTACTTCCGCATGATGCCGAGCATGGTGGCTGGTTGACTCCTTACGGGGAAATGGAAATGCTTCGGGCGTGAACAGCGGTGAATCCTAATATAAATGCCTTTTAAAAGCAACAATAGTTTGTTTGCGGAGAAAGCCGGTAAAACCGGTACGACTCAAGTAGTTATGGGCAGTAGCGACTCGTGCGTTACGGTCATGCATGGATCGAATTTTTAAAGTGCAGGGTGTGGTTGAATGCTTGGTGTATGTATGAAAATATGTTTTTACTTGCGTACGACAGGTGCGACCGGTATCGTGCCACGTGCATGCAGCTCAGTTCCATACTGCGAGGGAGGCGATGACCGACGAGGGGAAGGATCAGATGTCACTGTTCGGGGCTCTTCAAGAGCCACCCGGGAAGGAATCACTCAAGAACACGGTCGTTGTCGTGCCACCTGACCGTTTGCCAAAGAAGGTCAAAACCGAGCAGGTCGCAACCGGTCAGCCCACTAAGCCTGCTTCAAGAAGTGGTAAAAGGGCCGCTGTAAGGGGAGGGCGCAAAAAAACGCCAAAAGCGCAGGCAAAGACCTATGCTGCCGGACTGGTTCCTGCCGGTGATGTGCGCCTGACCATCAATATTCGCCAGGACCTGCATCTGCGGCTCAAGATTGCGGCTGCCCATGAGCGGACAACCATTGGTGAGATCATTGAGGAGCTTGTGGAGCAGTACGTGCCCCACTGAAAAACATAGTTACATGCTGCCGGACCTGATGAAGTAAGCCCTTTCGCGCCTTTCCGTTAACGTAACTGTGTTTGGTTTAAGTAAAATGTCGTTATGAGGCAGTGTTATTCGCCTTGACACGCTGACTGCGGCGTTGCTATAGTTCGTCCTTACCTGTATTTCAGTCTGGCTAAAAGTTGAAGGAGTTGCGATGCCTGATAAGCATCTCACCATACGTATTGATAATGGGATAGCCGTTGTCACCCTGAATTGCCCTGAGGCAGCGAATCGTCTCAACCGGCAGATGATTTCGGCCCTCGCGCAGATCATTGCCCGCTGCAGGGGCGACGAAACGGTGCGTGGAGTGCTGCTGACCGGCGCTGGCGGGCATTTTTGTGACGGGACAGCTGTAGATGAGATGACGAACCTGTCGCCGCTGGAGGCCGGTGCCTTTGCCAGCGAAGGGCAACGGCTCATGTTTGCCATCGAGTCCCTTGGCAAGCCGGTCGTGGCGGCGGTCAACGGTCCCGCCCTCGGGGGGGGGCTGGAACTGGCTCTTGCCTGTGACTTCATCCTGGCTGCAGCGTCGGCAACCTTCGGTTTTCCCGATGTAACCCTCGGCATCATTCCCGGTTTCGGCGGCACCCAGCGCCTGCCGCGCCTGGTTGGCAAGTCGCTGGCCAAGGAACTGATCATGTCAGGGGAGTTGATCGATGCTGTTGAGGCGCTCCGCATCGGTCTGGTCAACCGGGTTCATCAGGATGATCAGCTGCTTTCCGAGGCGTGTGCCGTGCTGCGAAAGATCTGCAGCCGCGGGCTCCTGTCGTTGCGGATGGCCAAAGAGGTCATTGATGCCGGTGTCGACATGGACCTGCGCAATGCCTGCCTCATGGAGCGAGATGCCTTTGCCCTCTGCTTTACGACCGGGGATCAGAAAGAGGGGATGGGCGCCTTTCTGGAGAAGCGACAGCCACGGTTTCAGGGGCGATAGTCGCGATGGAGGGACGATGAAGCTGGAGCAGGGGTGCGTACAGGTTTACACCGGCAACGGCAAGGGGAAGACGACCGCTGCCCTGGGTTTGGCTCTCAGGGCTGTCGGCCGGGAGTTGATGGTCTGTATCGTCCAGTTCATGAAGGGAGGGGGGCCGTACGGCGAACATCTGGTTGCCGAGCGGCTGGCCCCATATCTGACCATCGTCACGACCGGCCGCAAGGGGTGGGTTAAGCAGGATGGTCCGGCAGCCGAAGACCGGCAGCTGGCCGAAGAGGGGCTGGTGCTGGCGCGGGAGATCCTGACCGGCGGCACGTATGACCTGGTCATTCTCGACGAAATCAACGGGGCGGTCGCCTACGGCCTGCTGGACGTGGAGCCGGTCCTTGAGCTGATCCGGCTGAAACCGTCTCGTGTTGAACTGGTCCTGACCGGCAGGAACGCCCACGAGAAGATCATCGAGGCTGCCGATCTGGTGACCGAGATGCGGGAGATCAAGCATTACTACAAGGCCGGGGTACCGGCCCGTGTCGGCATCGAAAAGTGACGTTTAAGCGAAATTTTGATACAGGGAAACGGAAAAGGAGGACTGACCATGGCTGAACGGAAATTGCGCGTACTGGTGGGAAAACCCGGCCTCGACGGCCACGACCGTGGAGCAAAGGTGGTTGCCCGTGCCTTCAGGGATGCGGGGTTCGAGGTCATCTATACCGGCCTGCACCAGACCCCCGAGCAGATCGTGTCGGCAGCCATCCAGGAGGATGTGGACTGCGTCGGTCTGTCCATACTCTCCGGAGCCCACAATACGCTTCTGCCGCGCGTCTGTCAGCTTTTCCGGGAGAAAAAGGCCGAGGACATCATTGTGTTCGGCGGTGGCGTCATTCCGCCGGACGATATTCCCGGGCTCAAGGCTGCCGGTGTGAAAGAGGTCTTCACCCCCGGCACCTCCACCGAAGATATCGTTGCCTGGGTGCGGCAGAACGTGGCCACCCACTGACCGGTTGAGGCCGGCCCGTTTGTGGCGCGGCATGACGTTATGCCCTATAAAAAACTGACCATACAGACGCAGAACCGGGTCGGCTATCTGACCATGGCCTCGGGAAGCCGTTTCAACAAGCTGACCATCAACATGCTTGGGGAGTTGAGGCGGGCTGTGGCCGAACTTGCCGCCAACCAGCAGGTTTCCTGCATCGTGCTTTCCGGCTATCCGGGAGAATCGTTTGCCGTGGGAGCCGATATCGGCCAGCTTCGCAGGTTCGGCCCGGCCGAGGCGTTCAGCTTTGCCGAGCTCGGCCAGGGGCTCTTTGCCGACATGGAGCAGTGCGAGAAGCCGATCATCGGCGCATTGAACGGGATTGCCATGGGTGGGGGATGCGATCTGGCGCTTGCCTGCGACATCCGGCTGGCCAGCGATAGCCTTGCCATTGCCCATCCCGGCGGGAAAATCGGCATCCTGACCGGGTTCTGCGGTACCCAGAAGCTGCCCCGTCTGGTGGGGAGAAACAACGCCCGGGAGATATTTCTCACCACCGATACCTACGATGCTGCGTCAGCACTCCGGATGGGGCTGGTGGACCGGGTTTTACCGGCCGCGGAGTTCTGGCCGGCGGTGGTTGCCTACGCTGAAAGAATCGCCAGGCAGCCACTGCCCGCGCTTGCCGCTGCCAAACGCCTCGTCAATGCCTCACAGGACGTCGACCTGAAGAACGGTTGTCTCCTGGAACAGGCCACCGTCACGGCACTTGCTGCCGTTTCGACGACATAACCACTAACAGGAAGCGCACACATGGGACTGGCAGAACGGATTCTTCAGGGTGATGTCCGGGCGGCATCGCGCCTCATGCGGGATATCGACGACGGCTTCAGCTCGGCCATACCCGAACTCAAAGCCCTCTACCCCCATACGGGAAACGCCTATGTCATCGGCATTACCGGTCCTCCCGGCGCCGGCAAGTCGACCCTGGTCGACCAGGTCACCGCCGCCTACCGGCAACGGGGCAAGCGGGTCGGCGTGGTGGCCATTGATCCGACCAGCCCGTTTACCGGTGGCGCCATCCTGGGGGACCGGATCAGGATGAACCGCCATGCGGACGACGAGGGGGTGTTCATCCGCAGCCTGGCTACCCGCGGTCATCTTGGGGGGCTCTCCCGTTCCACTTCGGATGTGGTTAATGTCATGGATGCCATGGCAATGGACGTGATTATCGTGGAAACCGTCGGCGTTGGCCAGGACGAGGTGGATATCGTCCAGATGGCCCACACCACGGTGGTTGTCATGGTCCCGGGGTTAGGCGACGACATCCAGGCCATCAAGGCGGGAATCCTGGAAATTGGCGACGTGTTCGTCGTCAACAAGGCTGACCGGGCCGATGCTGACCGGACTGTCCGTGAGCTGGCCGTCATGCTGGATATGAACCGACTGGCCGACGAGGACTGGCATCCGAAGGTGATGAAGACCGAGGCGAGCCGCGGTGTGGGGATCGAGGAACTGGTCGGCGAGATGGAAAGCCACCGGGAATTTCTCTATGCGTCCGGTCGTATCAAGCATTTCCTGGAGGAGAAGCAGGCACGGATATTTGTGGAACTCCTGCGTGAGCGGCTCTTTCAGGAGGTATTCCGGCCGATTACCGTGAATGGCCGCTTTAGAGAGATCGTGGATGGGTTGGTGACACGATCGGTTGATCCGTACAGCGCCGTCGAGGCACTGCTGGCGGAGCGTTTCACGCCCGGACGATAACGGCCGTCCTTCTGCACGGGGTTGACTGGCCAATGAAAACATGCTAGTGGTAAGCAATAAAAAGGGGCTCTGGAGCCCCTTTCGCCATTTGGTTCAACAGTAATGGAAACGTTGGAATTATGCGCAGGGTTACGGTCCTTTTTCTCGCCATGACGATCTTGTCCGCCATTGTGGTCTATGGCCCGTTGGCCACCTCCGAACCGGGGCCCAATCCGCAGGATCCGGCCAAGGAAGACCTGAGCCGGGTGGACTTTCCCAGCCAGCGGCATATCCCCTGGACGCCGTTTTTCATAAAGCCGAACGATACCCTTGAATCCCTTTTTGGCAGTGATTGGCCCCTGGTGGCCCGTTTCAACCGTGTTGACCGGCGACATGTCTATCCCGGAATGACCATCAAAGTGCCGAAGGATATCAGTCTGTTGAAGGATTACTCGCCACTCCCCCGCGAGTACGAACCGGCCCGGCGGTATGATAAGTACATCCTCGTTGACCTGACCGAACAGTGGCTCGGCGCCTATGAGCACGGTCGTCTGAAGTTTTCCGTTCCGGCCGCCACCGGCAAGACCGGGTTTGAAACCCCGACCGGCACCTATCAGATAGATGCACGGCACCAGACCCACACCTCTTCCCTGTACCGCACCGATGACGATCAGGATCAATACCCAATGGACAATGCCATGCGCTTTTATATAGCCCCGGACAACGTGGCGTACTGGCTGCATGCCCGCGACCTTCCCGGCAAGCCGGCATCCCATGGCTGTATCGGCCTTTTCGACGAAGAGATGCAGAATCGGATGTACGGCATTCCCGAAAAGCCGGTGCTCATGGATTCCCAGAAGGTCTATGCCTGGGCCGTCGGCGAAGACGAGTATGAGGACGATGCCGGAGAGTTGGAACTGCTGGAGGAGGCACCGGTGGTGGAGGTCAGGGGCACGAACCCCGTATATCGCAACTGAGATTCTAACACAAGGGCAGCAGACGCTGTCCGGAATGGAGTAACGACTATGAAGCGTACCCTTGTGGCTGGCCTTGTCGGCGGCATGTTGCTGGCTAACGGCTCGGCGTATGCCGCCTCTCTGGTGGTCAAACCCGATGTGGCGATCAAGGAGGCCTTTCCCCAGGTCAAGGTCGACTCCATTCGACCGACCGACATCAACGGCCTCTACGAGGTGGTCTCCGGGCAGAATGTGCTTTATTTCTACCCGGAAAAGGATCTGTTGATCGTCGGGGAGATATACACCAAGGCGTTGCGCAATCTGACCGCTGAACGCAAGGGGGAGCTGGCGGCCCAAAAGGTGAAGGATCTCCCCCTGGACAAGGCGGTCAGGATCGGCAATGGAAAGCATGTGGTGATCGAGTTTACCGATCCCGATTGTCCCTACTGCCGCAAAGCTTCTGAGTTCCTCAAGGGGCGGACCGACCTGACCCGCTACATCTTCTTCGCCCCGTTTGCCCATCCGGCTGCTGCTGCCAAGGTTGAGGCGATCCTGGCTGCCAAGGACAAGGCTGCTGCCTACGAAGACGCCATGGCCGGCAAGAGCCTGCCCGAGACCAAGGTGGGGGAGGAGATCAAGGCCCTTGCCCAGGTGCAGATGAACCTGGCCAGACAGATAGGGGTTAACGGGACGCCGACGTTCTTCATCGACGGCAAGCAGGTGGTCGGTGCCGATCTGAAAAGGATTGAGGAGCTGCTCAAGTAGCAGACTTCTTCCCTGATTCTCTCAATTGCATAAACGAAAAAGCCACCTGAAACCAGGTGGCTTTTTCGTTGAGTTGTGATCAAGGCTGGGCGGTTATTTGATAAAGATGGCCATCGAGGCCTGTTCGCCATCCGAGAGGGAGATGGGGAACAGGATGCCGGTGCGGTCGGGGGACACCGGGAGGCCGCTGCTTCCGTCCAGCAGTTCGGGTGGTTCGATCTCGAATGAGCTGCCTAGTTGCGCGACCTTTGCCGCAATATTGCCGCAGACCACATTCACGAATTCCATGACCGTGTCGTCAAGGACTTCCTCTTCCTCTAAGTCGACATTTTCCTGATTCAGGATGGCACTGGCGATCCGTTTGCGGGCACCATCCTGTACCGCAAAGAGGTAGGTACCGCTCACATCTCCGGTGAAATCCATGGCGGCAATGGTCGAGAACGGGGGTAGTGCCGTGGCGACCCGGGCGGGCTCGCTGTGGAAAGTGAGCCGGGCGACGCGGGTCAGCATTTTGTAGGTGAGGTCGGCAAAGACCTCCCAGATTTGCGCGTTGGCGACTCCCTCTGGAATAATGACCCGGTCGGTGACGTACTGGGCCTGGTTCTGTTTGAACTCCTCCAGATAGAGGGGTAGATCATCGCTGGTCAGTCCGCCTACCTTTACGAGTGCCTCGCCAATGTAAAGATGGTTATTCTTCTGTTTCGTCAACACCTGCTGAAACTGGTCCTGGTTCAGCAGCCCCAGTTTGGCGGCCATGTCGCCAAAGCGGAGATCCTCGGTCCGCTGGGCCTGGTTGATACGTTCCACGTCGGTTTCGGTGAGGAATCCCATGGACACCGCCACGGCGCCGACACTCAGGTTGACCGATTCCTGCAGTTCTATAGCCTGCAAAAGGACTTCCCTGGTGACGAGACCCTTTTCTACCAGGTATTGCCCGAAAAACATGACAGCCATATTTCCTCCTCCTTTATAGCGGCAGCGGGCCGCTCGATGCGTTGATCAATCAAGCGGTGGGGGGACACAAGTCGCGGAGGACCTTGAGGACCGTTTCCTGTTCGAACGGCTTGGAGATTACGTTCCTGGCCCCCAGTTTGAGTGCCTCGGTATATTTATCCCCAACCCCTCCCAGGGAGGTAACCATCACGATTTTCACGTTTTTATCCAGAGCGGTCAGGGTGCGGAGTGCAGTCAGGCCGTCCATGACCGGCATGTTCATGTCCATGCAGATGATATCCGGATGAAGGCTCTGGTGCATCTTGATGGCCTCCATGCCGTTCTTGCCATGGCCAACGACCTCAAAATCTCCGCTTTCTGCCAGCATCTTTTCCAGCTGGCGCGCAACAGCGATGCTGTCATCGACAATCAAAACCTTTCTCATCAGGTCCTCCTTGCGTTGAATCGGTATGGTGATGTATCGGAAGCATGTTGGAAAACATTTAATCGAATTATAGTGGCGTATGACTTTGGTGCAATCATGACAACAGTATCTATATTGCGCAGGATGAGAATTTCTAAGAAAGAGCCGCTTTGACCGACAGGTGGGGGCCTTTCCTTCCAGAGCCATACTGAGGACCGATGGTTCGGCAAGACGAATGATTACCTCCCCCGAATTTCACCAGCACCCGGCCGAGCCGTATCTTCATGATACTCCCTGAATAGCTATTGTTGCGGCTTCCGACCAATCCCTTATACTGTAACGGATACTGCTTGGCAATTCATTTGCTGCGACGGAGACCCCATGGAGACCCTGCTGGACCTGTTCCATACATTTTCCGGCCGGGGAGTGGCAACGGCCTTGGTGTATCGCACCGGCGTCCGCCGTTTTCTCTACCGCTATGGCGATCTCCATGATCTAGGGCTCCGCATGGCCGGTTACCTTGCTGCGGCCGGGGTTAAGGAGGGAGATCGGGTCCTGCTCTGGGGGCCGAACGGGCCGGGATGGGCCATCGCTTTCTGGGGAACCGTTGCCAGGGGCGGGGTGGTGGTGCCAGTCGACTTCATGTCCGGCCGGGACCGGGCCGAGTCCATTGCCCGTCTCGCTGAGGTCTCTTTCGTATTCCAGAGTCGCCTGAAGCTGGAGTGTCTGGATGGCTTCCCGTCTGCGTTTCTTGAAGAGTTGGAAACGCGCCTCGCCGAGACGGAGCCCTTTACCGGCCGCCCCGGAACAGGTCCAGCCGATCTGGCCGAACTGGTCTACACCTCCGGTACGACCGGCAACCCCAAGGGGGTGATGCTGACCCACAGGAACCTGGTCGCCAATCTCCTGCAGGTGGATGCCCATATCCCGGTCGTTAACGACAGGTTCAGCTTTCTCTCTCTCCTGCCCCTCTCCCACATGTTCGAACAGATGGGAGGGTTCTTTGTTCCCCTGTTCCACGGGGCAACCATTGTCCATCTCCGGACCTTGAAACCCTCTGCCATCATGGCCTCTCTGGCCGAAGAGGATATTTATGCCGTCATTGCCGTGCCGCGCCTGCTGCAACTTCTCAAGGGTTCGATCGAGGGAGAACTGGCGGCCAAGGGGCTTGCAGGCCTTTTCGACCGGCTTGTACAGGCGTCGCCCCGGCTCCCCCAGGGGGCCAGGAAGGTTCTCTTTGCACCGATCAAGAGGAAATTCGGCCGGCATTTCACCCTGTTTGTCTCCGGGGGGGCCCCCCTTTCTCCTGAGGTCTTCACCTTCTGGGATACCCTTGGCTTTACCGTGGTCGAAGGGTACGGCCTGACCGAATGCGCGCCGGTACTCACCGCCAACACCATGGAGTGCCAGCAGGCAGGTGCAGTCGGCTGGTCCCTGCCCGGGATCGAGATCAGGATCGAAGGGGGGGAGGTGGTAGCGCGGGGGGAGAACATCTTTCCCGGGTACTACCGGAATGAAGCGGCCACCCGTGAGAGTTTCACCCCTGATGGGTGGTTCCGGACCGGAGACGTGGGGGAGTTCCTGCCCGATGGGACGCTGCGTCTGAAGGGGCGGCTCAAGGAGATGATCGTTACCGGCGCCGGTATCAACGTCTACCCTGACGAGCTTGAGAATATCCTGGGGAGAACTGCCGGCGTCCGGGAAGCCTGCGTCATCGGCATTGACCGTGGCAGTGGGGACGAGGTCTTTGCTGTGATCATCCCCGACGGAAGCGGCCGGCCCCTGGAAGCGATCGTCGGCGAGGTCAACGGCCAACTGGACGAGCTGCACAGGATTACCGGCTGGGGGCTCTGGCCAGAGGCAGAATTCCCCAAGACCACCACCCTGAAGGTCCGGAAATTCATGGTGAAGGAGCGTTTGCGGGCCGAGCGGGCAGGAGGGGAGGCGCAGGCCAGTGCCGATCGGTTGATCGGGCTTGTTGCCCGGATCACCGATTCGAACCTTGCTGAGGTCAGGGAAGAGTCATTCCTGGTGGCCGATCTCGGGCTTACCTCCATCGGTCGCCTGGAACTGGTTAATGCCATCGAGCTGGAGTACCGGCTGGATCTGGATGATGCGCTGATCGGCCCGCAGAGCCGGGTGGCAGACCTGCGCCGGATGATCGCGGACCGGGCCAAGGTGGCACTCCCCCGGGGCTTAAGGTTCTGGACCAACAGTGCCCCGATCGTCTTCCTGCGCCGGGCGGCCGACCTGCTGCTCCACCGACTCCTGTTCCATCTGTATGTAACCCTTGAGGTGCATGGCCTTGAGCGGCTGAACGGCCTTGACGAACCGGTTCTGTTCATTGCCAACCATACCAGCTATCTGGACCAGCCGGCAGTCATGTTCGCGCTCCCGGCGGAAAGCCGCTACCGGACCGCTACGGCGGCGTGGGCGGAATTCTTTTTCCAGAACTTCAGGAGCTGGCCGCAACGGATCTGGAAGCGGCTCACCTACGAGTACGGCACCCTGTTCCTCAATCTGTTTCCACTCCCGCAGTCGAGCGGATTTCGCGCCACCCTGCAGCATATGGGACGGCTCGTGGATCACGGCATCAGCATCCTGGTGTTTCCGGAAGGGGAGCGGACCCGGAACGGCCGGATGCTCCCTTTCCGGCGCGGCCTGGGGGTGATGGTGCAGGAGCTGGCCATCCCGGTCGTACCGGTACGGATCGATGGGCTGGAGCGGGTCCTCCCCCGTGACGCGCACTGGCCCCGCCGGGGCCGGGTGGTGGTGACCTTTGGTGAGCCGATTCGGTTTGGCGGTCAAGCTGTTGACGCCATCGTTGAGCAGTCGGCCGCCGCTGTGGCTTCACTGGCGGAGCACCGTTAATGGCCGGGTCCTGGCACCAAGCTTCAGCAGAAGAACTCTTCCGGACGCTCGACACCGGCCATGAAGGGCTATCGGCAGCAGAAGCGACGCGACGCCTTGTCGAGCACGGGCCCAACGAACTGCCTCATAAGGAGGGGCGGGGGCCACTGGCGATGCTCGTTGCCCAGTTTGCCGATTTTCTGATCCTCCTGCTCTTTGCGGCGGCCGCCGTTTCCTGGGTGGTCGGCGATGCAGTGGATATGCTGGCCATTCTGGCCATCGTCATCCTCAACGCCATTATCGGTTTTGTTCAGGAGTTCCGTGCCCGGAAGGCCATGGCAGCCCTCCGGCAGATGGCGGGACAGGTTGCCACGGTGGTGCGGGATGGCCGACCGCTCCAGTTGGCTGCCGCAGAGCTGGTGCCGGGCGACTGGCTCCTCCTGGAAACGGGGAATGTGGTGGCCGCCGACGTGCGGCTGGTGGAAGCCCATCGCCTGGCGCTGGACGAATCGGCCCTGACCGGCGAATCGTTGACGGTCGACAAGGTGACGGCCGCACTGTCGGACCCGGACCTTCCCATTGCCGACCGTCGGAACATGGCCTGGAAAGGGACGATCGTGGCGGCCGGTCGCGGGTCCGGGGTGGTGGTTGCCACCGGAGAACATACCGAACTGGGGAGAATCGCCGCCCTGCTTCAGGCCGAGGAAGAGGGGCCGACGCCTCTCCAGCGGCGCCTGGCGAGTTTCGGCAGGAAGCTGGGGCTGGCCATACTCGGCATCTGCGGGGCCATATTCGTCTACGGTATCAGCCAGCGCGAGCCGGTCGTGCAGATGCTTCTCACGGCCATTGCCCTGGCGGTTGCCGCCATTCCCGAGGCCTTGCCGGCGGTGGTCACGATCTCCCTGGCCCTGGGGGCGGCCCGGATGGTCAGGCGAAATGCCCTGATCCGCAGGCTTCCGGCCGTGGAGACACTCGGATCGGTGACCTACATCTGTACCGACAAGACTGGCACCCTTACCCAGAATCGGATGGACGTAACGACTGTGTTTCTGGCTGGCCGTTCATATCCCTTTCCCGAGCAGGAGATGCCGGATGCTTTCCGGGAGTCGGGCGAACATGACCCGTCAGTCCTGCTGTTGCGCGCTGCGGCCCTCTGCATTGATGCCCACGTCGCGGAATCGGGCATCGTGTTGGGCGATCCGACAGAAACAGCCCTCTACCGTTTTGCCGCACGCCATTCCTTGGTAAAGGAAGAACTGCTGCTTAGTTCTCCGCGGGTTGCCGAAATAGCCTTCGATGCGGAGCGCAAGGCCATGACCACCATCCACGCCTGGCAAGGAGGGTATATCGCCTTTACCAAGGGGGCTCTGGAGGGGCTCATGGAGCGGATGCCCCGGCAGTTGACCATAGACGGCGTGGTTCCTGTTAACGCAGTCGAGATCATGGACGAGACCGAGCGGATGGCTGCCCATGGGCTGAGGGTGCTGGTCCTGGCCATGCGCCGCTGGGAGCGGCTGCCGGAACCGATTACCCCAGAGGCCGTGGAACGCGATCTGATCTTCCTCGGGCTGGTCGGCATGATGGACCCTCCCCGGCCGGAGGCGGGTGAAGCGGTTCAGCTGTGCAAGACGGCCGGGATCACGCCGGTCATGATCACCGGTGATCATCCGACCACGGCGCGGACCATCGGCAGGCTGCTGGGGATAATTGACGACACTGGCGTGGTGTTGACCGGAAGGGAGTTGGCGCGGCTCGACGATGACAGCTTGAAGGAGCGGGTCGGGGAGGTACACATTTACGCCAGGGTGGCCCCGGAGGACAAGCTCAGGATTGTCAGGGCGCTGCAGGAGAAGGGGGAACTGGTGGCGATGACCGGTGACGGCGTCAATGATGCGCCTGCCCTGAAAAGGGCCGACATCGGCGTCGCCATGGGGATTACCGGTACGGACGTGGCCAAGGAGGCCTCGGCCATGATCCTTCTTGACGATAACTTTGCCACCATTGTTCAGGCGGTCAGGGAAGGACGACGCATTTTTGCCAACATCGTCAGATTCATTACCTACTCCGTCACCTGCAACACCGGGGCGCTGGTGGCGATTACCGCGGCCCCGCTTCTGGGGTTGCCGCTACCGCTCCTGCCGACCCAGATCCTCTGGCTCAACCTGCTCACCGACAGCCTGCCGGGATTGGCGCTGGCCGTGGAGCCGGCAGAACCGGACATCATGGACCGGCCGCCGATCAAGCCGGGAGAAGGGGTGTTTGCCGGTGGCCGCGGGTGGGAGGTGGTCTGGCTGGGTCTATTTATCGGTTTGCTGGCGCTGGCGCTGCAATTTGGGGAGATAAGGGCCGGACATAATTGGCAGTCGGAAATCTTTACACTTTTCGTTGTAAGCCGGCTGGCCGTGGCCGTTGCCTATCGCTCCACCCGCGCCAGTGTCCTGTCGCTCGGTCTGTTCACCAACAAGCCGCTGATCGGGGCGGTGGTCGTGGTGCTGTGCGCCCAGGCAGCGGCCGTCTATCTGCCGTTGATGCAGCGGGCTTTCAAGACCAAGGCACTGGAGTGGCAGGAACTTGCTCTGATCGCCGTGGCTGCGGTTGGAGTTTTTCTGGTCATAGAGATCAGGAAACTGGTGGGAAGGATTTACTTTAAGGCGTAGTTGTCTGCTGGCAGGGTCCTGTAGCTGCCTTGAAGGTGGTCGTGGCAGTGCCGACGGTGAGGGTGACGGTCACCGTGGTATTGTCGGTAGTGATTTTGCCGCCGGTTGGACGCACCTTGACCGTCTGGCCGGTACTGATGGTGCCGGCTGTTGTGGTATAGGTGCCGCTATTGATGGAGTACTCGCCGCCGGAGACGGAGATGGCGACTGGGGAGGAGATGCCGGACACCGTAATTGCGTTGGACTCTATATTGGTGTCACTGGTGGTGAGGCCGCATTTCTGAGTGAAACTTGCCGGCGTAAGGGTGAGTGAAAACGTGGCCTGGTCGGGCAGCCACTGGAAGTCACCGCAGGCGGCGAGGAGCAGAATAAGTAGAGTCACGCCCCAGTATTTTTTCATAAAAATTCCCCCGAAGTTTGTAGCCATCTGTATAGCATCTGACCTGATTTAAAGTCAAAGTCAACCTGTCTCGCTGGTAGGTTTTCGTTTATGTCGAAAAACTTTACAGAATCGAAACCAGTAGCAATATCAATATGCGTATATCAATACTGATAGGTGGTTGCATAAATGGCTCAGATATTGCAATTTGATTAACTGTTGATTTTGTCCGAGTACCCCCTTGCACAGTCAGGGTGCCCCAAATTTGACAGTTCCGGGTTTATGCAGTCCGCAGCTTGTATCCAGTTGCGCTAAGACCTTTTTGAGGGCCAACAAACAATAGATAAGCCCCTAGCTCGGGGAATTGGGAGGGAAATCATATGAATACTAGACAGCTTGTTGTTGCTCTATTGATGCTAATAGCTACAGCACCTATGGCTCTTGCAACCCCAATAATGCTCGATCTCACTACAAAAGGGAGTTCTGGCTTTATTAACGGTGCCGAATTCCTGCAAGGAACAATTAAGCCTACAGGAACAGGAGTTTATGAACCATTCCTGCGCTTACAACGAAACGGAACTGAACAAGGATTTAACACCAGCGCACCAGGTGTGATGGATAACAAAGCCGGTATATGGACTAAAGACCTGTTGGCGGGTACAATTCCAACAATTACGGTAAATGGCAAGCTATATAGAGAGATTCGCTTGGACATAAACGAGAGTAACTCAAAGAATGCTAAATACCTCTCCCTAGATTCTTTGGAAATCTACTTGCAAGATACTGGGGGGATCAGTAGCAAAGCCGGCCTTACTAACCTGAGATACAGCATGGACACTCCAACCAAAGATTACTACGTAAAGCTGGACTATACGTTGGCTCCTGGTAGTGGTTGGGACGATATGTCCGTATTACTCCCGGAAGAGATATTTGCAGATTCTGCAACGCACAGATATTTTTATCTTTATTCGCAATTCGGTCTTAATTTTACTAGCGATGCTGGTTTTGAAGAGTGGGCTGCTGACCCTCTTACTCCTTCACCCCCAGTGCCTCCCCAGGAAGTCGTTCCCGAACCCGGCACTTTTACCCTGCTGGGGCTGGGTATGGTTGCTCTGGGGCTGTATCGGCGGACACGTCGTACCTAAACCGATTTATATAGCACGAATGAAAAGGGGCTGGCTCACTGGAGTCAGCCCCTTTTCAATTGTACGAAATACTGTCTAGCGCTGCACGACACTGGTAGCTGAAGAGGTGTTACCTGCTGTGTCGAAGGCCTTGACTGTTATGGAATGGCTACCAATGGCAACTCCGCGTTGGTCCCAGTTAAAGGAGAGCGAACTTCCTGCTACCGTGCTTTTGAGGATGCCATCGACATAGAGTTGCAGCTTGCTGACGGCTACGTTGTCAGTGGCTGAAGTCGTGATTGTAACGCGCCGCAGGCCGGTAACCGAACTGCCATTGACCGGGGAGATGGTTGTGATGGTCGGAGGAGTTGTGTCCACGGTGTTCTGTACTGTCACGCTGAAAATGCTGGAAGCGGCGCTGTTGCCGGCTGCGTCGAATGCCTGGGCTTGAAGGGTGTGCTTGCCGTCAGCCACGGTTGTACTGTCCCAGCTGAAAGCGAACGGAGAGGTGGCATCACTTGCAAACAGTGCCCCATCGAGAAACAGATCCACTCTGGTCACGCCGTAGTTATCGGTTGCCGCAACATTTATAGCCACACTCCCCTTCACTATGGAGCCATTGCCCGGAGAGGAGATGCTGACAGTCGGCGGCTGGGTGTCGGAAGGAACAAGGGCTATTTTGGCTGCTGCAACCGCTTTGGCCACGTTTACGCGACCGTAGCCGAAGTATTGGTCGAACCCGGGTGTCCCCAGGTCATCTGTGTTCTGCTTGAGGATATCGACTACCTGCTGGGCGCTGAGGAGAGGGTTGACCGAAAGGATGAGGGCTGCAACACCGGCGGTGATCGGTGAAGAGAAGGACGTGCCGCTGACCGAGGCGTACCCGCCACCGTTGGCAGTGGTGTAGATGCCCGATCCCGGCGCTGCAACCGTTATCCAGCTACCGTAGTTGGAAAAGCTCGCCTTATTGTCGGAGGAATCGGTTGCGGCGACAGCAACCGCATGGTTGCACGCTGCCGGATAGGTCAGGGTGCTGACATTGCTGTTACCGGCCGAGGCGAAGACGATGGTTCCCTTGCTCCAGGCGTAGTCTATGGCGCTCTGCAGCGTTGTGGAACTACTGGTGCCGCCAAAGCTCAGATTGACAATACGGACCCCATGATCAGCGGCATAGACAATGGCGTTGGCCATCATGGAGTAATAGCCATATCCGGCTGTATCGCTGACCCTGAGCGGCATGATGGCGCTGCCCCAGGCTACGCCAGTCACGCCTATGCCGTTGTTCCCGATGGCCGCTGCAGTTCCGGCAACTTTGGTTCCATGGCCATAGACGTCGCTAGTGTTATTGTTGTTGTCGTAAAAGTTGTAACCCGGGATCAGTTTGCCTGCCAAGTCCGGGTGGGTCGGGTCGACCCCTGAATCGGCAATGGCTATGTCAACGCTAGGAGAGCCGGTAACGGTATCCCATCCCTGTGGTGCGAAAATTTTGGGAAGATGCCACTGCGAAGAAAATGAAGGGTCGTTCGGGATTATTGTTGGATCGGCAATGTAGTTCGGTTCTACGAATTTGAAGTGCGGGTTGTTGGCAAAGTTCTTCCTGGCTTTCTCCCGCAGATGTGACGGGATCTTGATCTGCCTGATATTCAATTGCGGGATCTCCCCGGCAACAGAGGCGCCTTCATCGGCAAACGCCCTATGTACTTTTTCGTGGGGCGCTCCGGGTTTTACCTGCACGAGCAGTTCATCCTCGACGAACTTTGCCGGGGCGGTGTTTGCCTGAGATTGTTGGGTGGAGAAAAGGGTGAGACCTACGAGAAGAACTGCTGACAGGATGTTGCGGGATGTTGCTTTCATGTCTACCTCCGTGTGTTTCCCAGGTGCCTTGAAAAACAGGGCACCGAGAAGTAGGGCGGTAGACCCTGTCTCTTCGGCAACCCGGCTATCCTGCCTTCTGTGCAGGACCCGTGGCTTTGTGTCCCCCGGTTACCCGAGGTTTACCCGTTCGGAAACAGCTTGCTTTTTTATTACGTTATAATCTTACGGCGTGGCTCCGAAAAAGCTTTGTGTTGTTTATCACAATTGGGTCAGATGTTGAAAGATTTGTTTAGGAGTATCTTCCTGCCGGGTAGGATTTCAATGGTTCCGTTCCGCGCCAGCCGGGCCAACAGCCGGCTGACGGTCTCCCTTGAGAGCGACACGAATTCGGCGATTTCCTGGTGGGTGAGCCGCATGGTCAGGATGGTGCCGCGTTGGTCCTGCACACCATGGCGTGCGGCCATGTGCCGTAACAGAGCAACAACCCTTTCCTCGGCGTTTCCTGAGCTCTGCACCCTCTGCATGAGCCATGAATCGCGCAGTCGGCCGCAGAGGAAGGTGATGATCTGCCGGCTGATCGCCGGGTCGGCCAGGAAGAGATCGTGAAAATCAGCCCTGCTGATCAGGGCCAGGGTGGTCTCTTCAAGGGCAATGACGGTCGCCGGTGAGGTCTGGCCATCCAGAATTCCCATTTCGCCAAAAAAATCGCCTTTCTTGTGAATGGCCAGGATCGATTCCTTGCCTTTGTCGCTCGCCTGCACCACCTTCACCGTGCCGCTAGTGATGATGTACATGTACCGGTCGGTTTCATCGGCCCGGAGGATGACCTGATTTCGTGAGAAGTGGCGGGTCTTGATACAGTCGGCGAGTTCGTTCAGTTGTTCGGCCGGGAGATGCTGCAGAAAAGGAAGATATGCCAGCGGTTGCCTGTTCGGTTTGCCGAGCGGCTTCATGGGCGGGTACTCCTAAAGGGCAGCGGCAAGTTCCGCTATCCATGCGTCGAAAATGTCGGTTTTTCCTGCCCCGAATCTGCCGATCTCCTGGCGGACCTTGGCAACCGTTTTCTCCGTCGCAATCTGGCCGGGTTTCTTCGAATAGAACAGATCCGCGAAACAGACGATCCGCTCCTCGCCGGTCAGTGGTGCCATGTCCCGGTGGGGAAGGGGTAGTCCCTGGCGAGCAATGTCGGCGGCGGTCAGCCCAACTCCTATGTGCCGCTCGCAGACCAGGGCATGACGCGGCAGCCCTTCTGCCTCAAGGATTTCCTTTCCCAGGATGCCGTGAAGGATATAGGGATGAGGGCCGTGGCAGCCGATGCCGGGTGTATCGGTGTGGCAGATGCCGATGTCGTGGAGAAGCGCTGCTTCTTCGATGAAACAGAGGTCGAGGTAGTGTGGGGCGGGATGACTGCGGGCCAGTTGCAACGCCTTGTTGGCCACGCAGCGGCTATGCTCAAGGACGATCCGGCGTGCTCCATCTTCGGGGAAATATTTGTGCAGCAGGGAAATTGGGTCCAATGTGCTGCTCCATTCTCATATCATACCGTTTGCATACTAGCCGTCCGGGGCAGACCTGTCAACACAACTGCGCGGTGAGATCCTTGACCGCTCAGGCCTTATGGGGTATGGTAAAAAACCATTTTAGAGGAGCCTGCCATGTCCCGCCCTACCTGGGATGAATATTTCATGGAGATAACCCATCTGGTGGCCCGCCGCTCAACCTGCCTGCGCCGGCAGGTTGGGGCCGTGCTGGTAAAGGACAAGAACATCCTGTCCACCGGCTATAACGGCGCGCCGTCCGGGGTGGCTCACTGTCTGGATGTGGGATGCCTGCGGGAGCAGATGGGAATTCCCTCCGGGGAGCGTCACGAGCTGTGCCGGGGGCTGCATGCCGAGCAGAACGCCATCATCCAGGCCGCCAAGCATGGGACCAATATTAACGGCGCAACCCTCTACTGTACTACCATGCCGTGCATCATCTGCTCGAAGATGCTCATCAATGCCGGCATCAGGCGGATCGTGTACGAGGCCGGCTACCCGGACCAACTGGCCGCCAGCATGATTGCCGAATCCGGGGTGGCAGTCGAACCGTTCGTACCTTCGCCGTCAGAGGAGGCTGTCCCGTGAAGTGTCCGTTCTGCGCCCTTCCCGACAGCAAGGTGGTGGACTCGCGACCGGAAAAGGATGGCTCGGCCATCCGTCGGCGCCGCGAGTGCGAGTCGTGCGGCAAGCGGTTCACCACCCATGAGCGGATCGAAGAGATGCTCCCCCTGGTGCAGAAAAAGGATGGCCGCCGTGAGCCGTTCGACCGGCTCAAGGTGATTGCCGGTATCAAGAAGGCGTGCGAGAAGCGGCCCGTATCGGTGGAGTCCATCGAAAAAATGGTGGATCGCCTGGAGAGCCGTCTCCAGGAAAGCGCTGAGCGGGAGATTCCCAGCACCACCATCGGCGCCTGGGTCATGAAGGAGCTTCATGACGTGGACGAGGTGGCCTATGTCCGCTTCGCCTCGGTGTACCGCTCATTCAAGGATATCAACGAATTCATGGTGGAACTCCAGGAGTTGCTGAAGAAGTGAGTGCCGAAGACCATCACGAGCGGCTGATGCGCCGGGCGTTTACCCTGGCGCGCAAAGGGGTGGGACGGACTTCGCCGAACCCTGCGGTAGGCTGTGTGATCGTCAGTGACGGCGTTATCGTGGGTGAGGGGTGGCACCGGAAGGCCGGCACGCCCCATGCGGAGGTTCATGCCCTGCGGATGGCCGGCGACCTGGCCCGTGGTGCGGACGTGTATGTGACATTAGAGCCGTGCGCCCATTTCGGCCGCACCCCTCCCTGTGCCGATGCCCTGGTGGCAGCCGGGGTGGGCCGGGTGTTTGTCGCCATGGTCGATCCCAATCCCAAGGTGGCCGGCAAGGGGGTGGCGATCATCCGCAAGGCCGGGATCACCGTGACCGTAGGTCTCTGCGAGCGGGAGAGCCGGCTTCTGAACGAGCCATTCGTAAGGCACGTGACCACCGGATTACCGTTTGTCATCCTGAAAAGCGCCCTGACCCTCGACGGCAAGACCGCTACAGCCAGCGGCGACTCTCGCTGGATAACCGGCGAGCGGTCCCGTCGATTGGTCCACCGCCTCCGGGACCGGGTGGATGCCATCATGGTGGGGATTGGCACGGTCCTGGCCGACGATCCCCAGTTGACGGTGCGGCACCTGCGGGGGCGTGATCCGCTCCGGGTGGTCGTCGATTCCGGTCTCCGGATGTCCGTGGATGCCCGGATGCTGACCCATGCGTCCAGCAGCGGGACGGTTATTGCCACGACAGTTGCCGGTGGCGACAGGGGAGAGGCGCTCCGTTGTCGAGGTGCTGAACTGCTCGTCTGCCAAGAGCGGGACGGACGGGTCGACCTTATCGATCTGCTCCGGAAACTTGGCGCCCGGGGGGTACAGTCGATTCTCCTGGAAGGCGGGGCAACACTGGCTGGCGAGTTTATCCGCCAGGGACTGGTCGACAAGGTGATGTTTTTTTATGCGTCCAAGATCGTGGCCGGCGAGGGACGCGGACTCTTTACCGGCAGGGGAGCAGAGATGATGGCCGACGCTATTTCGTTGAGCGATGTGACTTTCGCCAGGATCGGCGATGATTTTCTTGTCACCGGATATCCGGAGCACCGATGTTTACCGGTCTGATTGAAGATGTGGGCAGGATGGTACGGCTCCAGCGTGCCGGGAGCGCTGCCCGGCTCACGGTAACGACCGCTCTGCCGTGCGGCGAGATCGCCATGGGGGATTCGGTGGCGGTGAATGGCGCCTGCCTGACGGTGGTGGCAAAGGGTGCCGGTGAGCTCACCTTTGATGTATCGCCCGAGAGCCTGGACCGGACAACTGTTGGCGGGTTGGTCGGCGGCGCACCGGTAAATCTGGAGCGGGCGCTGAAGGTGGGTGACCGTTTGGGGGGGCACTTGGTCAGCGGTCACATTGACACCGTTGCCACGGTTGTGGGGCTGCGCGAGGCGTCCGGCAACCTGGTGATAAGCTTCCAACTGCCTCCCCAGCACGCCCGTTACATAGTGGAGAAGGGGTCGGTTGCCATTGACGGGATCAGTCTGACGGTGAATACCGTGAGTAACGACGGTTTCAGCGTCAATATTATTCCCCATACCGCCGCCAGGACCACGCTCCAGTTCGTCCGGCCGGGCTTCAAGGTCAATATCGAGACCGACATCATCGGCAAGTATGTGGAACGGCTCCTGACGGGCCATCAGCCGGTCGGCCGCACGGGCCTGACCCTGGAGAGCCTGGCGGCCAACGGGTTTGTCTGATTGGTATCCTTCAGGTGGTGCGGAATACCTGTTACGGTGCCCTTTTTTCAAGTTTGCCCTTTGCCTATTTACGCCATTTCTGGTATAGAACGCTGATCCCGTTGAAGGGATACGAAAATTATAAGGATTGGTGACTGACAGTGCCTGTTGCGACCATTGATGAAGCCATAGAGGATATCCGCCAGGGGAAGATAGTCATCCTGGTGGACGACGAAGACCGTGAAAACGAAGGGGATCTGACCATGGCGGCCGAAGCGGTCACGCCCGAGGCGATCAACTTCATGGCCAAGTACGGCCGGGGGCTGATCTGCCTGACTTTGACCCCGGACACCTGTGACCGGCTCCGCCTCAACCCCATGGTCGCCAACAACACCTCCTCCTTCGGGACCGCCTTTACCGTCTCCATCGAGGCGAAAAAGGGGGTATCAACCGGTATTTCGGCCGCTGACCGCGCCCACACCATTCTGACCGCCGTGGCCCCTGAGACCCGGGCCGAGGATCTGGCCCGGCCCGGTCATGTTTTTCCGCTGCGGGCCCGCAGTGGCGGCGTTCTGGTGCGGACCGGCCAGACCGAGGGGTCGGTAGACCTGGCCCGGCTGGCTGGGCTGACGCCGGCGGGGGTGATCTGCGAGATCATGAACGATGACGGGACCATGGCCCGGATGCCCGAATTGCGGGAGTTCGCCAAGGAGCATGGTCTGAAGATCTGCACCGTAGCCGACCTGGTTGCCTACCGGATGCGCACCGAAACCCTGGTGCAGCGGTCTGTCGAAGCGACCATGCCGACACTGTACGGCGGTGATTTCAAGGCGATTGCCTTTGACAACCAGGTGGACAACCTGGAGCATATCGCCCTTGTCAAGGGTGATGTTGCCGGTGACGAACCGGTGCTGGTGCGGGTCCATTCCGAGTGCCTTACCGGCGATGTCTTCGGCAGTTGCCGCTGCGACTGCGGTGAGCAGCTGCAGAGCGCCATGGCTATGATCGAGCGGGAGGGGAAAGGGGTCATCCTCTACATGCGTCAGGAAGGGCGTGGCATCGGTCTGGTGAACAAGCTGAAGGCCTACGTGCTTCAGGATGAGGGAAAAGACACCGTGGAGGCCAACCTGGAACTCGGTTTCAAGGCCGACTTGCGGGATTACGGCATCGGTGCCCAGATCCTCGTGAACCTCGGTCTGAAGAATATCCGTCTCTTGACCAACAACCCGAAAAAGGTCATCGGTCTGGAAGGTTACGGCATCAACATCATTGATCGGGTGCAGATCGAGGTGCAGCCCAACAGCTGCAATCTGCGCTATCTGCAGACGAAACGCGACAAGATGGGGCACCTGCTGGTGAACGTGGACACCAGTGAGACGCCTGGCGAAAATATCTAACTACATTCAGGTTTGGAGGGATTATGCCCGTATACCATGATGCAAAACTTGATGCCACCGGCCTGCGCGTCGGTATAGTCGTCAGCCGTTTCAACGGCTTCATTGCCGAACGTCTCTTGGAAGGTGCCCTTGATGCCCTTATTCGTCACGGCGCTGCTGACGGCGACATTGCCGTTGTGCGCGTGCCCGGTGCCTTTGAGATTCCCCTGGTGGCGCAAAAACTGGCGGTGGCCGGGAAGTACGATGCCATTATTTGCCTCGGGGCAGTGATCCGCGGGTCTACTCCCCATTTCGACTATGTGGCTGCGGAAGTATCCAAGGGGGTCGCGCAGGTATCGCTCAAGACCGGGGTGCCGGTTGCGTTTGGCGTACTCACCACGGACAGCATCGAACAGGCCGTTGAGCGGGCCGGCACCAAGGCCGGGAACAAGGGATTCGACGCTGCCATGACGGCCATCGAGACCGCCAACCTGCTCAAGGTGGTTTAGGTGGGGGCGCGCCGCGAAGGGCGGGAGCAGGCCCTCCAGATTCTCTATGGCATGGAACTGAACCCGGTAACGGTGCCACAGGCGCTTCGCCATTTCCGGGAGGGCGCCCGCGGCTCGGAGGCTTCACAAGCCTTTGCCGAAGAGCTGGTGCTTGGCGTTGCCGAACATAAGGCGGAGCTCGATGCCGCCATTGAGGAAAAGTCCACCAACTGGACCGTGCCGAGGATGGCCCGGATAGACCTGAATATCCTGCGGCTGGCCGTGTTCGAGCTGCTTTTTCGTCCCGACATCCCTGCCAACGTGACCATCAACGAGGCCATTGAAATTGCCAAGAAGTTCGGGACCGAGGATTCTCCGGCCTTCATCAACGGCATACTTGACCAGTTTGCCGGTGAGAAGGCTGTTTCCGGTCAACCATCACCGTAACGTGCGAGGAACAATGAAGAGAATCACCCTGGGACTTATCGGATTCGGTACCATCGGTACCGGTGTTGTCAAGCTGCTGCAGAAGAACGGTTCCCTGATCGAGGAAAAACTGGGCGCCAGTCTGACGCTGAAAACGATCGCCGATCTGGATATAACAACCGATCGCGGGGTGAGCGTACCGGATGGTGTGCTCACGACCAATGCCAACGAGCTGCTGAACGATCCCGAGATCGACGTGGTCATCGAGCTGATCGGCGGCTACGAACCGGCCCGGAGCTTTGTCCTGAAGGCCATTGCCAACGGCAAGCATATCGTTACCGCCAACAAGGCGCTCCTGGCAGTCCATGGCGAGGAGATCTACCGGGCTGCGGCAGAAAAGGGAGTAGAGGTCCTCTACGAGGCGGCTGTCGGTGGCGGTATTCCGGTTCTTTCCGCCATCAAGGGGAATATGGCGGCCAACAATTTCAGCACAGTCCTGGGGATTCTCAACGGCACCTGTAACTACATCCTGACCAGGATGACCCGGGAAGGGGCCGATTTTGCCGATGTCCTGAAGACGGCCCAGGAGCTGGGGTATGCCGAAGCCGATCCCACCTTTGATATCGAGGGGGTCGATACGGCGCATAAGCTGGCGCTGCTGGTTTCTCTCTGTTTCGGCACCAGGGTGAAATTCGATGACATCCATACCGAGGGGATCACGGGGATTTCCGCCATCGATGTCAACTTCGCCCGGGAATTCGGCTACAAAATCAAGCTGCTTGCCATTGGCAAGCGTGACGGCGACCGGATCGAGGCGCGGGTTCACCCGACCATGATCCCGCTGAACTATCCGCTTGCCGATGTTGACGGCGTTTTCAACGCCATCCGCCTGGCAGGTGATTTTGTCGGTCCGGTCATGCTCTACGGCCGTGGTGCCGGGATGGAACCGACTGCGAGCGCCGTGGTCGGGGACCTGATCGACATCGGCCGTAATATCATGGCCGGCATCGGTCAACGGGTGGCATCCCGCGGCTTCCACGAATCATCGGTCAAGACCCTGGCAATCAAGCCGATTGGCGAGTCGGTCAGCAAATACTATCTGCGGTTCAGCGCTGCCGACCGCCCCGGGGTCCTGGCCAGGATTGCCGGTGCCCTGGGCACACACGACATCAGCATAGAATCGATGATCCAGACCGCCAGAAGTTCCAGCGAGACGGTACCTATCGTGATCATGACCCATGAGGCCCGCGAACAGGACGTGCGGCTGGCCCTGGCGGAGATCGACTCCTTTGACGTGATCAGGGAGCAGACCAAGCTGATCAGGATCGAGGACAATCTGGACTGACTTGGGTAGAATCAGGTAACAAAAAGGCAGGGTGTGTAACGCACCCTGCCTTTTTTCGTGCTGCTGTGGTTTTGGCATTGTCAAGCCTGACCATGAAGTTCCATCCCCGATCCTACGTGGGGGGTCCGATCATGGGTGCTGGTTTTCAGGTAGTCGAAATAACAGAAGATTTGGACAACGTGCGCGATTGCAGCGCCCACGAATATGATTATAAGGTATTCCATACATCCTCCCGTGAAAGCGCCCTCCTTTTGTTCGATAAGTTAACCCTTTATGTTTATAAAATAGCAGGTTGTGGTCAACAAGTCAAAGCGGTCGGGTGGAGACAGGCTAACAGTTCGGCAGCGGGATCAATTCGCCGAAATGGTGAATGGAACTGTAGGTGGGGGAGGGTTTGGGCGGGACCGTTGAACTGAAACGGCTGACGTAGACCAGGTAACGGATGCCGAACTGCTGGGCGGTGAAGAGGTTCCGTTCACTGTCCTCACCCAGAAGGGTACGTTCGGGCTGATACGGGATCATCCTCTGCAAGGCTCCCCAGAAGGCGAGGTCCTCTTTGGGGAGTCCCACTTCATGGGCCGAAACGATGCTGGTGAAGTAAGGGCCAAGACGGGTTGTGCGCATCTTCAGGTCCAGGGTTTTACTGTGGGCGTTGGTAACCAGATGGACCTGTTTGCCATGGTGGCGGAGAAAAAGGAGGAATTCTACGACAAAGGGATGGACCGCTATGAGGTGGTCCACTTCCCTTTTGAGCAGCGGGATGTCAAGACCGAGGCGGTCGGACCAGTAGTCAAGGTCGGTCCAGTTGAGGGTGTTTTCCTGGGAGCGGAAGAGGGCATATAGCTGTTCCTTGGTATCGGCAAGCGGGAGGGCATGCTTGATTGCGTAGGTCCTGGGGACATGCTCAAGCCAGAAGTGGTCGTCAAAATGACGGTCCAGGAGCGTGCCGTCCATGTCCAGGAGGACTGTGTCAATATCGTTCCAGTCGAGATGCATGGTGAAAGATTTAGCATAAAAAATTCGTTTTGCCTCCTTCAATATTACTCTGCCGGCCATTATCGGTCAGTGACTCTTCGTTCCATAATGGCTTTAGTTTCACTGTTTGTTCAAAGATAAAAGGGAGTATCTGTTAATCGCGCTTGACTGATGCACTATCGAAGATTATGTTATTGACAGTTGAATAGTTGCTCAACAATGGAGACTATTGATGCGAGAAAGCGTTGTCTGCACTGTCAACCTGATTAATGAGGCAAAGGTTGCCGCTGTCAGGAATGCCATGCCTTCAGAGGGAATCCTGCTCCGGTTGGCCGAAACCTTCCGGCTGCTCGGTGATCCCACCAGGGTTCGTATCCTTCATGCCCTTTCACTGGAAGAACTCTGCGTCTGCGACATTGCCAGTCTCCTGGGGACCACCAAGTCGGCTGTCTCCCACCAATTACGGTTGCTTCGCTCCCTGAGGGTGGTCAAGTACCGGAAGGATGGCAGGATCGTCTACTATTCGCTGGACGATAGCCATGTGGGGAACCTGCTGAGGGAGGGTATCAACCATATCGTGTCACAAGGAGTGTCCCTATGATCCGAAAAATCAGTGCCGCCTTTGCCGGCGGAGCAGTGGGCGGTTTTGTCGACAGTTTCAATATCTGGTTCATGGGTAGAGCTGGCATCAGCGACCTGATCGGCCTGTCCATGAAGCCCGAGTTCACTGCCCCCTGGCTCTACCAGCGGATGATTTGGGGCGGTATCTGGATGCTCTTGTTGCTGTTGCCACTCCTGCGGGGCAAATTTATCCTGCGCGGTTGCCTCTTCAGTCTTCTCCCCTCAGCCATGATGCTCTTCCTGGTGCTGCCGGGGATGGGTAAAGGTGTGCTGGGGCTTGGCTTCGGCGCTGTCACGCCGATTGTCGTGATCGGTCTGAACTGCATATACGGGATGGTTGCATCCCTTTGGTACCGGAAGGGAGCTGCCTGATATGGGACAGATCGAACGTGACAAGCTTCTGGTCCGGGCCAATTTTCTGGCGCTGCTTACCATTGGCTACAACGTAGTGGAGGGGGTCGTGTCCATGGCACTGGGAGCCGCCGACGAGACACTGGCGCTGTTCGGTTTCGGGGTGGATTCCTTCATCGAGGTTATTTCGGCGGTCGGCGTCTGGCACATGATCCGCCGCATCAGGCAGAACAGTTATGAAACAAGGGATGCGTTCGAACAGCGGGCACTTAGGATCACCGGCGGTGCCTTCTACCTCCTGACAGCTGGTCTGGTTGCCACGGCGACCCTGAACCTGGTGTTGCAGCATCGTCCGGCAACGACGTTCTGGGGCGTTGTCGTCTCGTTGGTGTCTATTTCGTTCATGTGGTTACTGATTCACCACAAGACCAGAGTCGGCACGGCCCTGAACTCTCCGGCCATGCTGGCCGACGCAGCCTGCTCGAAGGCGTGCATGTACCTCTCGCTTGTCCTGTTGGTGGCAAGCGTTGGCTTTCAACTGACCGGAATCGGCAGCCTCGACGCCCTGGGCGCGCTGCTGATCTCCTGGCTCAGCTGGAAAGAGGGGCGGGAAGCCTTTGGCAAGGCTGCCGGCATGTCGTGTTCCTGCAGTTGTAGCTGTAATTCCTAATTAGCGAAAGTGGTGCACTACCCAAAAGGGGGTGTCGTTGACTTTGCACGGGTTATCTGCTAGAAACGACAGGTTCGACAGGAGCCCCCATTCCCCATGGATAATTTTTTTCTCAAACTCTCCATCATGCTGGTGCCCGGTCTCATGGCCATCACCTGTCATGAGGTCTCCCACGGATTCATGGCCGACCGGTTCGGCGACAATACCGCCCGCTCCATGGGGCGCCTGACCCTCAACCCCCTGAAACACTTGGATATCTTCGGTACCCTGATGGTGTTTATTGTCGGCATCGGCTGGGCCAAGCCGGTGCCGGTGAACTTCGGCAATCTTCGTCACCCCAAGTCGGACATGATCTGGGTGGCCGGTGCCGGACCGGTTACCAACTTCGTCCTGGCAACCCTGTCGGCCTTTGCCATGCGCGGCATTGTTGCCGCTACCGAGGCACTGCCCGATTCCTCTCTTATCCCGTTGGTCATCGACCCGGTTGTCCTTATGCTGGCGTTTTCGGTGTATATCAACCTGCTCCTGGCGATTTTCAACCTTATTCCCCTGCCGCCCCTGGATGGCGGCCGGGTGATGGTGGGCCTTCTTCCCTATCGGCAGGCGGCGAACCTGGCGCGGATCGAGCCGTACGGCATGATCATCATCATTGTCCTGGTCTTTTTCACCAATATCTTCAGTACGGTCATTTCGCCGGTACTCAACATGGCGATCGGTCTCCTGGCCGGTCCCCAGAGCAAGCTCGTTTTCAGCGTTACCCACTTCCTGATGCGATAAGGAGTTTTTTCATGCAGAACATGCGGATTGTCAGCGGCATGCGCCCCACCGGGAAACTCCACCTGGGCCACTTCCACGGTGTTCTGGCCAACTGGCTGGAGTTGCAGCACAACTACGACTGCTTCTTTTTCGTTGCAGACTGGCATTCGTTGACCACCGAATATGCGAGTACGGAAGGAATTCGGGACAGCATCCGGGAGATGGTCCTGGATTGGCTTGCCTTTGGGATCGATCCGGAAAAGTCGACCATCTTCCGTCAGGGCCATGTGCCGCAGCATGCCGAGCTGAACCTGCTCCTGGGGATGATCACCCCGGTCTCGTGGCTGGAGCGGAACCCCACCTACAAGGAGATGCAGGAGAACCTGCAGACCAAGGATCTCTCCACCTTCGGCTTCCTCGGCTATCCGGTGCTCATGGCTGCCGACATCATCATCTACAAGGCGGGCAAGGTGCCGGTGGGCCATGACCAGCTTCCCCACCTGGAGATCACCCGGGAGATCGCCCGCCGCTTCAACCATCTCTACACGCCGGTCTTTCCCGAGCCCGAGGCGCTCCTGACCGAGACCCCGAAGGTCCTGGGTCTGGACGGCCGGAAGATGAGCAAGTCTTACGGCAATGCCATATTCCTCTCCGAGAGTGCCGACGAGAGCCGGAAAAAGGTGATGTCCATGGTGACTGATACCCAGCGGGTTAGAAGGAGCGACCCGGGTGAGCCGGACCAGTGTGTAGCCTTCTCGCTGAACGGGATGCATTTGCCGCCTGAGAAGCGTGAAGAGGTGATGGCCGCCTGCCGTAGCGCCCAGATCGGCTGCGTCGAGTGCAAGCGGCTCCAGGCTGAATGCCTGGTGGAGGCCTTGGCGCCGTTTCGCGCCCGTCGCGAGGAGTTGCTTGCCCAGCCCGGGCTGGTGACGGACATACTCGCTGCCGGTGCCCGCAAGGCCGCGATTGAGGCGGAAAAGACCCTTCAGGAAGTCGCTACGGCCATGGGATTATAGAGCCCCATGACCGGCAGCGACCCATTCCGGAGCGGGCTCTTTGCCGAGAGCCCGCTTAATTCCTATCCGATCAGGGTCGAGGCCTTCGAAGGGCCGCTCGACCTCTTGCTCCACCTCATCAGGAAGAACGAGGTGGATATCTACAACATCCCCATGGCCGAGATCACCCGCCAGTACCTGGCGTACCTGGAGGTGATGAACGAGCTCAACCTGGACGTGGCCGGCGAATTCCTGGTCATGGCCTCCACCCTGATCCAGATCAAGTCCAAGCTGCTCCTTCCCATTGCGCCGTCCGAAGAGGGCGCGGAAGAGTCCGGTGAGGACCCGCGGGCCGAACTGGTCCGCCGTCTCCTGGAATACCAGAAATACAAGGAGGCAGCCGTTTCCCTGGCGGGACGGCAGCTTCTGGACCGGGACCTGTTCGTCCGGCCGGAACTCCCGTCCGAAGCAGAGGATGACGAGGTCAGCGAGGCCCCGCTGGAGCTGGATCTCTTCGAACTGATGGCCGCCTTCCGGCGGATTCTGCAGAAGGCGCCCAAGGAGAGTTTTCACGAGGTGGGCTCGGAGAACATCAGTATCGCCGACCGGATCTCGGACCTCCTGGCCTTTCTGCAGGGAAAAGAGCTGGTTGCCTTCGAAGAACTCTTCCAGGGCAACCTGACGCGTGAGTATGTCGTTGCCACGTTCCTGGCTGTTCTTGAACTCTGCAAGCTCAAGATGATCAAGGTCAGCCAACTGGAACGCTTTGGGACCATCTGGGTCAGACCGGCGGTTATCATGGAACCGGAACAGTCGGAGGACGATCAGGGTCATGACCACACCCAACCTTAGAGCCATTGTGGAGAGCCTCCTCTTTGTCGCTGACGGCCCACTCACTCTGGACCGGCTCTGCACGGTCCTGGAAGAATATGAGCGGGACCTGGTGCGTGCTGTGCTTGCCGAACTGGTGGCGGAATACGAGGCTGAAGGGAGGGGTATTGCCCTTGTGCAGGTGGCTGGCGGGTTTCAGTTGCGTACCCGGCCCGAGCATGCCGACTACATCCGCCGGCTGCGGCGCGGCAGGGTTGCCAAGTTCAGCCAGTCAGCCCTGGAGACCCTGGCCATCATCGCCTACCGTCAGCCGGTGACCAGGGCCGAGGTCGAGTATCTCCGGGGGGTGGATGTGGGTGGTGTGCTGAAGAGCCTCCTGGAGAAAAAGTTGATCCGCATCCTGGGAAAGAAGGATATCCCCGGAAAGCCGCTGATTTACGGGACCACGAAAGAGTTCATGAGCACGTTCGGTCTCAAGGATCTGGCAAGCCTGCCGTCGCTCAGGGAAGTCCACGAACTGGCCGACGATCCCACCAGCGGCGAGCAGGCACCACTGCCGCTGGACGCCGGGGTAGCCGATTGAGTTGGGTGCGCTATACTTGTCCGCAGCAGTATAGTGGGTAAGGAGGTGCTTTTATGCTTCGTCAGCCAGCAGTAGCGGGACAGTTCTACAGCAGTGAGCGAGACCGGCTCCAGAAGGATTTGGCAGGGCTCATAACCAGTCAGGAAGAGCAGGAGCGGGCCATCGGCGTTGTCTCGCCCCACGCCGGCTATATTTACTCCGGTGCAGTGGCCGGTGCCCTTTTCGGTGCCATCCGCATTCCCCGCACCGTCGTAATCCTGGGGCCGAACCACCACGGCGTCGGCGCCAGGGCTGCCCTCTATCCCTCAGGCTCCTGGGCTACCCCACTGGGTACGGTGCCGATCAACGACAGGCTTTCCTCCCTCTGCTCCCGCCATGCGCCGCTGCTTGAACCGGACACCCTGGCGCACCTTCACGAACACTCCCTTGAGGTTCAGCTCCCCTTTCTCCGGGCAATTCGTCCGGACGTCGCCATTGTGCCGGTTTGTATCGGCTTTGGTCGTTACCAGGAGTGCGAGGAACTGGGCATGGGGCTGGCCCTGGCCATCCGTGAGTACGGGGAAGAGGTCCTGATCGTCGCCAGTTCGGACATGACCCACTACGAGCCGGCCGATCAGGCACGGGAAAAGGACGGCATCGCCATCCGGGAGATACTGGCCCTCAATCCGTCCGGATTGTTGGGAACCTGCCGCTCCCGCGGCATTACCATGTGTGGGGTGGTGCCAGCCACGGTGATGTTGATTGCGGCAAAGGAGCTGGGAGCCAACCGGGCGCGCCTCGTACGCTACGCCAACAGCGGGGATGTAAACGGTGATGTTCGGCAGGTGGTGGGCTACGCGGCGGTGACAGTCTCCTGAATTGTGCGGTGATGCGCTCCCCTATGGCTACTTGGAGCACTGCACCGGGCCCTCAGCAAGAGTATGTTTTGAACAGGTGAAGTGCTGATGGATGTCATTACCACCCATGTTAACGCCGATTTCGACTGCCTCGGGGCGATGATCGCCGCCAGGAAGCTCTATCCCGACGCGCTGATGGTCTTTTCCGGTTCGCAGGAAAAGAGCATGCGCGATTTCTTTCTCAAATCCACCGGCTATGTCCTTAACTTCACCAAACTGAAAGATGTCGACCTCGACCGGGTGACACGCCTTGTCCTGGTCGATTGCCAGCACGCCTCCCGCATCGGCCGCTTTGCCGAGATCCTTGACCGGCCGGGACTTGTGATCCATATCTACGATCACCACCCTGACGTTGCCGGCCAGATTCGACCGACCGGCGGCCTGATCAGATCCTGCGGCTCATCCACCACGATTCTCGCGTTGCTGCTGAAGGAGAGGGGGCTTGCGGTAACCTCCATCGAAGCGACCCTGATGATGCTCGGCATCTACGAGGACACCGGCAACCTCACCTTTCCGTCCACCACTGTTGACGACTACCATGTGGCGGCCTGGCTCCTTCAGCAGGGGGCGAACCTGAATACAGTGGCCGATTTTGTGACCCAGGAGCTGACCTCCGAACAGATCTCCCTGTTGAACGATCTCCTGAAATCCCTCAAGACCACGACCCTGAACGGTGTGGAAATATCCATCGCCCATGCCGCGGTCGACTACTACATCGGCGATATTGCCGTGCTTGCCCACATGATGCGGGATATGGAGAGTCTGGAAGCGCTTTTCATCGTGGTCGGCATGGGCAACCGGGTCTACGTGGTGGCCCGGAGCCGCACGCCGGAGGTGGATGCGGGGGAGGTCCTGCGGGACCTGGGCGGTGGTGGGCACGCCACGGCCGCGTCGGCGGCGGTCAAGGACCTGACAATGATCCAGGTGCTCGACCGGCTGGATCAGGTCCTGAGGGTGCGGGTCAATCCCCGGCGGGTGGCAGCGGATTTCATGTCATCACCGGTCAAGACCATGCCGGCTTTGACGACCATCGTCGAAGCCCGTGAACTGCTCACCCGGTACAATGTGAACGCCATGCCGGTCATGGCGGGCGATGTCATGGTCGGGATCATCTCGCGCCGGATCGTGGAGAAGGCGATTTATCACGGCCTGCAGAACCAGCCGGTGACCGACTACATGCACACCGAATTCATGCGGGCCGTACCTGACACCCCCTTCAGCGAGATCAGGGAGTATGTCGTTACCCGCAACAGGCGCTTCGTGCCGGTCTTCAGCGGCAAGGAACTGGTGGGGGTGGTCACCCGGACCGATCTCCTGCGGGCCATGTATGCAGGAGAGGCGCTCTACGATCTGGCGCGTAGCGCCGGCCCTTCCCGAAGCAAGGAGGTGGCGCGTCAGATGGCTCGTGCCCTGTCGCCACCGGTTTTTCAGCTTCTCAAGGATCTGGGCGGGGTGGGGGAGGAACTGGACGTCTCCGTCTATGCGGTCGGCGGCTTTGTCCGCGACCTCATGCTCGGGATGGAGAACAGTGATATCGACGTGACGGTGGAAGGTGATGGCATCCTCTTTGCCGAGACCTTTGCGGAGCGCTTCGGGTGCCGGGTCAAGAGTCATCATAAGTTCGGGACCGCGGTCATTGTCCTTCCCGATGGCCTCAAGATCGACGTGGCCAGCACCCGCCTGGAATATTACGACTCGCCCGGTGCACTGCCGACGGTGGAGCGCTCATCCCTCAAAATGGATCTGTATCGTCGCGACTTCACCATCAATACCCTGGCAGTCCTCCTGAACAGCCGCGGTTTCGGCCTGCTCATCGACTATTTCGGTGCCCAGCGGGATCTCCAGGAAAAGGTGATCCGGGTCCTTCACAACCTTTCCTTTGTTGAGGACCCGACGCGGGTTTTCCGGGCCATCCGTTTCGAGCAGCGCCTCGGCTTCCACATCGCGATCCATACGGAGAATCTGATCAAGAATGCGGTTAAGATGAACTTTCTGGAACGGCTCGGCGGGAAGCGGCTCCTCTCTGAACTGGTACACATCCTGCGGGAGCACGAACCGCAGCGGGCCATCGAGCGGCTTGCCATGTTGGGGCTGCTGCCGTTCATCCATCAGCACCTGGAGCTGACCGCAGAGCTGCACCGACTACTGGACGAAACCAGGAAGATCCTGTCCTGGTTCGATCTCCTGTTTCTCGGCGCCAGCTGCGAGCGTTGGGTGGTATATTTCCTTGCGCTGACAGCCGCGCTCTCGGACGACGAATTCTGGGAAACCTGCGGCAGACTGGCTGTGAGCGAACATTACAGGGAGCGTCTGGCGGACAACCGGCGTCAGGGAAGCCGGACACTGAACACCCTTGAACGGTTGATTGCGGACCAGATGCAGTTGCTCCCCAGTGACATATACCTGCTCCTCAAGGATCTGACGGTGGAGATCCTGCTCTTTCTCATGGCCAGGACCACCGGTGAAGAGGCGCGCAGGGTTGTCTCCCTGTACTTTACCAAGCTGCGCAACGTCAGGATCAGCGTGACGGGTCACGACCTGGAAGCACTCGATATTCCGCACGGTCCCCGGTATCGGCAGATTCTTGACAGTATTCTCGCGGCCCGTCTGAATGGGCAGGTGAATTCCCGCGAAGACGAGTTACGCCTCCTTGCTGATCTGTCTCGAACTGTTGCATAAGTGCAACATGGCTTGCCGGCAAATGACGGTTACGGACACCGATTTTGCCATTTATTGCCAACGGTGATACTTGTGCAGCCGAGAGTTCTTCATCTGTTTTAGCAGGTTTCAGGATGTTGTGCAGCTTTGGGTCGATTGGCTTGCTTGTTGCTTTAATAAGCGATGAATGAAATGAAAGGGAGGAGACTAATGAAACGGGCAAAACGTATGATGACGGTTCTTCTGGCAACTGCACTTTTGACGGTCTGGACGATTCCTGCCGGTGCCCAGGAAAATCCGCTCAAGGTGATCCTGGAGGACGCATTCTACGGTGGGGTGATCGGGACCTTGCTTGGCGGTGCTATGCTCGCCTTTCCCAAACACCCGGGCGATCATCTGGAATACATCGGCTACGGCGCTGCCACCGGGATAATTGCGGGGACGGTCTTTGGTGCCGTAACCGTTTCCCGGTCCTTTGCCGAAGTTGATAACGGAAAGATCCGTTTTGCCATGCCGACCGTGATGCCTGAACTGCAGGAGAACGGTTCCCGTGGTACGTCAGTGGCGTTCAAGGCTGATCTGTTGCGCGGCAGTTTCTAATCTCGATCTTGGATTTGGGCACACAAAGGGGGGGTGGTTCTTGCGGACCATCCCCCCTTTGTCGTCATTGGTGGCGGTTCAGCGAAGTGTGTGGTGTTACTCCGCGCCTCCGCGGGTGACCGTCTGCGCGGATCTGTTGATCACCACCTGTTTCGGGGCGGGCTTTGTTTCGTACAGCAACTGATACAGGTTGGCAGTGGCCAGGACCTTTTTTACATACTCCCTGGTTTCGCTGTAAGGGATGCTTTCGATGAATTCATCCAGGGGGAGATCGCCGAACGCGGTCCGCCAGCGGTTGACCGCTGTAGTGCCGGCATTGTAGGCGGCTACCGCGAGGGTCGTGTTTCCCTGGTACAGGTCAACCAGCCCCTTCAGATGGCGCACTCCCAGGGTTATGTTCGTCTGCGGGTCGGTGAGTCGGTCCGGGGTGAAATCCCCCTGGAATTTAGCCAGGGCCGCAGCGGTGGCCGGCATGAGCTGCATCAGCCCACAGGCTCCCACCGGAGACAGGGCGGTGGGGGAGAAATTGCTCTCGGAGCGCATGATACCGTATACCAGGCTCTGGGCGATTCCCGTATTCCGGGAGACATCAGAGACGACCGGGGTGAAGGCGCGGGGGTAGCTGAGCCCCCATTGGATCTGGTGTTCCCGATCGAGCTGCTCCGGCTGCTCCTGTTTGTAGAGGAGCATGGCATCCCGGTAATTGTCCATCTCCAGATAGAGGCGGGCGATGGCCTGGAGCCCTTTCTTGCCATTGGTCCGCTTTTTAGTTATTGCCAGCTCCCGCTGCGCCTCCTCGTTCAGGCCGAAGGAGATGAGAAGCTTGACCCGCTCGTAGCCGTCGGGCAGGGGGAGCAGGTCGCGTAAATCCTTCTCCCGCAGGCCCAGCGGTTCCGGGTACGCCGGCGTCAGACCGGCAGTCAGGGCGTAGTAGCCGAACGGAAAATCCCTGGCAAGAAGGGTATAGGCCTCCCGGGCGGCACCCTTCTCCCCCCGTGCGGTGAGAATCCGGCCTGTCCAGAACAGCGCCCGTTCCCGGTAGGCGCTGTTGTCCACCAGCTTCTTCAGGTTGTCGAGGGCGGTCTGGAGATCGCCGGCCCGAAAGGAGTTCCAGGCGATTTCCCACCTGACCCGGTGCAGCAGAGGGGTTTTGGGGAATGAGGCGAGCAGCTGCTTCAACACGGTTACCGCCTCGGCGTGCCGTCCCTGGAATTTGCGGATAAAGGCGGCGTTGAGGAGGGCGTCGTCGGCCTGGTCATTGGCAGAAAAGTCGGCGGCGAATTTCAGGTAGGCGGCATAGGCATCCCCATCCCGGTTGCTCTTCTCCATGGTCAGGGCAAGCAGGTAGCGTGCATCAACCGCCATCTCCCGGTGGATGTCGCCCGAGGTCAGATCTGTCAAAACCTTTTCCGCATCGGTGTACTTGCGGCCCCGCATCAGCGCCTGACCGATTTTCAGCTTGAGGCGGTCGGCAAAATCTGCGTTCTGACCCTCAGGATTGATAGCCCGAAAGGCCTTTACCGCCTGGTCGTACTTTTTCAGCTCCATCAGTGTGGTGGCCCGTTTAACCAATTCCTGCGGAGCGATCGGCGGGGTGGTTGTCCCTTTTGCCGACAGTCGTTTCAGGTCTTCTTCGGCCCGGGATGCCTGGGGGGCGGCAGGGTTGTTGAGCCAGATCGAGCGCAGGATGGTAACTGCCTGGCCCAGTTCGCCCAACTCCTCACGGCAACGGGCTGCCCGGTACAGGGCAAGGATGGAGTCGTTTCCCGATGAGTATTTTTCTGTGAACCGCTGAAAGGTGGCCAGGGCATCCCGGTATTCTCGCCGTTCGAACAGCAGGTTGCCGCGCTGGAGTAGGGTCTGGCGGTAGAGAGGGGTGTCCGGATGGTTCTGCAGAAGCTCACTCAGGACGGCAATCGCTTCGGCTGTCCTGTCCAGGCGCACCAGGGACTGTGCCCGGTAGTAAAGGGAATAGTCGGCCAGGGCTGGCAGCGTTGTTGTTGCCCGGCTAAAGGCGCCTTCTGCCTCGTCATAGCGTCCCTGGCGGTAGGTGGCGATAGCGAAGATGAAGTCCCGTGCCCCGCCGACCGGTGCGTTGGTGGAGAGTGTGGCCGCTTTGACGAAGTTCTTTGCCCGTAATTCCTGTGCTGCCGCGATGAGGCCTTCATCCGGAAGGCTGACCAGGTTCCGGGCTGACGCCGGAATGGCGAGGGTGGTGAGCAGTGCGGTGGTAATGATGAGTCGGAAAAGCATCCATGCTCCTGTCGTGGTAAACTTGTGCCTTCATCATACCGGCACCCCTGGCCAATTTCAAAGGTAAAGTGGCGCTTCACGGCCAAATGGTTTGACATCGGGGAGATCTTCCGCTTCTATTGGAGTCAGTTGTGGACGGAGGACAACGATGAGAGACATCGGGAAACGGATAGTAAAGGTCATGGCCGGCGGGGAGCCGCTCCGCCTCCGTGACCTGTTGGTTGCCTGCCATGTCGTCCGCGGGGGCAAGGAGCGGCAGGCGGTCCTGGAGACCCTGGCGGAACTGCACCGGGAGGGAGTGGTCGAGCGGCTAGCGGGCAGCCGTTACGTTCTGGCGCGGCGCAGCGTGGCCACGGTGACCGGGACCCTTTCGGTCCATCGGGACGGCTACGGTTTCGTCACCCCGGAAGGGGGCGGGGAGGATATCTTCATCCCTGCCCGCTACCTGCGGGAGAATCTGCATGGCGACCGGGTGGAGGTCAACCTGGTCCCTTCCCGGTATGGAAACCGCCGCGAAGGGCGGATCGTGAGGACCGTGGAGCGGGGGACCACGACCGTCATCGGCCGTTATCAGCTCCAGGGGCCGTATGCCTCGGTGGTTCCGGACGACGGGCGGCTGCCGATGCTTTCCATTCCTGCCGGTGCCGCCGGCCGGGCCAGGGAGGGGGAAACCGTGGTTGCCGAACTGGCCACTTATCCGGTCGGCGGCCGGCCCGCTACCGGCCGGGTGACCGAGGTGCTCGGCCGGCCGGACGATCCGGAAGTGGAGGTGCTCACCGCCATCCGGCGTCACGGCCTACCAGACGGCTTCCCTCCGGATACCCTGGCAGAGGCCGGGAAGGTCCCGCAGGAGCTGCAGGAAGCCGACCTGGCGGGGCGCACTGACCTCAGGGAACTCCTTACCGTCACCATCGACGGGGAGACGGCCCGGGACTTCGACGATGCGGTGAGCGTGCGACGGGAGGGAACCGGCATCCGTCTCTGGGTCTCCATCGCCGACGTGGCCCACTATGTGAGACCCGGCTCCCCTCTGGACCGGGAGGCCTGCGCCCGCGGCACATCGGTCTATTTCCCGGACCGGTGTCTGCCCATGTTGCCGGAACAGCTCTCCAACGGCATCTGTTCCCTGAACCCTGACGTGGAACGGCTTGCCATGACCGCCGAGATGCTGTTCGATGCGGCCGGAGTCGTGCGGGAGAGCTCGTTTTACCCGAGCGTCATCAAGAGCGCTGCCCGCCTTACCTATACCCTGGTGCGGCAGATCGTGGCGGATAAGGATGCGGGGGAGCGGGTCCGCTACCGGCAGCTGGTTCCGGATCTGGAACTGATGCTGGAGCTGGCCGAACGTCTGACCAGCCGGCGCAGGGAGCGGGGGAGCATCGATTTCGACCTGCCGGAGCCGCAGATCATCCTGGATCTCCAGGGTGAAACCATGGCCATTGTCAAGGCCGAGCGGAACGTGGCCCACCGGATCATCGAGGAGTTCATGCTGGCAGCCAACGAGGCGGTTGCCACCTTCCTTGCACACCGGGAGGTCCCGACCCTCTACCGGATACATGAGCCGCCCGATCCGGCCAAGCTGGACGAGTTCCGGGAATTCGTCTCCCACTTTGGCTATCAACTGCCGGTCAAGGAAGGGAAAATTACTCCCGGGGCTTTGCAGCAGTTCCTGGTCCAGGCCGATGGCCGGCCCGAGGAGCGGATGGTCAACCAGCTCCTGCTCCGTTGCATGAAGCAGGCGCGCTATGCCGCGGAGAACGTCGGTCATTTCGGTCTCGCGGCCCCCCTCTATACACACTTTACTTCGCCGATCCGGCGCTACCCGGACCTGGTGGTCCACCGGGTCCTGAAAGGGGTCCTGGCCGGCAGTCTGCGGAAGGGGGAGAGGGAACGGCTCGCCGAAATACTCCCCGAGACCGCCGACCACACCAGCAAGCGGGAACGGCTGGCCATGGAGGCGGAGCGGGAGGTGGTGGAACTGAAGAAGGTGCAGTTCATGCGGGACAAGGTGGGGGAGGAGTACGATGGTTTTGTGAGCGGCGTCACACCGTTCGGGCTGTTTGTGGAGCTTATCGAGTTCTTCGTTGAGGGGTTGATCCATGTGACGGCACTGCCTTCCGATTACTACCGTTTCGTGGAGTCGCGTCACGAACTGTTGGGTGAGGGGGCAAGGCGGACCTTTCGCATCGGTGATCCGCTGCGGGTCCGGGTGGCAAGTGTCAGCACCGAGCGGCGACAGATCGATTTCGTCCTGGCCGAAGCCGCTTTCCCGGCCACCGAACAGTACCGGCGGGAGCCGGTCCGGGGGAAGAAGCCGACCGGCTGGTCCAAGACGGTCGGCAAGCGTGGCGAGCGGCCGGCTAAGGGGCGGCGCTGACCGGGAAACCTGTTGCGCGTGGACTGTACGCTGTGCTATCTATACACGGTTTTGATTCTATTAATCCGGAATTGGCCACTAGATGACTGAAGAAAAAGTAGTTCCCTTTATCGAGCACCTGGTGGAGCTGCGAAGCCGGTTGATCGTCATCGTTGTCGCGGTGGTGATCGGCATGGGGGTGTCGTGGAATTTTTCCCCCGCCATTCTCGGCTTTATCGAGAAGCCACTGACCGGGGAGACCTACCTGACCGGGATCAAGCGCAGTGTCTATGCCAGGGTCAAGGAACGCTACCCTGCCGTCTATCAGCGCTATCAGCTGGACAAGGAGCTGGCCGGGACGGTCAAGGTGCGGCGGCTCAACTACAGTGCACCGCTGGAACCGTTCTTCGTGCAGTGCAAGATTTCGATCATTGCCGGGTTCATCATCGTTCTTCCCATCGTGTTCTACCAGGTCTGGCTGTTCGTGGCACCGGGGCTCACCCGCAAGGAGCGCCGGATGGTGGTTCCTTTTGTCACGGCAACGACCATCAGTTTCTGCATCGGCGCCATGTTCTTCCTGATCATTATCTGGCCGGTGATCATCAATTTTTCCCTCTCCTACGAGATGGAAGGGTTGCAAAGCTGGTTCAACCTGAGCGCCTACGTCAACTTCTGCATGCGACTCATCCTGATCTTCGGCCTGATCTTCGAACTGCCGATCCTTTCTCTCCTTCTCTCCCGTCTCGGGTTCGTCAACTACCGGCTCCTGGCCAGAAACCGGAAATTTGCCCTCCTGGCCAGTGCCATTGTCGCCGCCTTCCATGCCGACCTGATCACCATGTTCGTGATCATGGTTCCCCTCTATCTGATGTACGAGGTGAGCGTCTGGGTCGCCCTCATATTTGGCAAACGGAAACCGGCACCGGCTTCCGAAGAGGAGGCAGCCGCATGATCGTCTATCGATCCCTGGAGGAGATACAGCCCCCACTCGTCAGGACCGTGGTGACCATCGGCAATTTCGATGGGGTGCACCTCGGCCACCGGGAGATATTCCGTCGGGTCAAGCGAGCGGCCCGCGCGTGTGGCGGGTCATCCGTTGTCCTCACCTTTGATCCCCATCCCCTCAAGGTTCTGCCGACGACGAAAGAGGTCAGGCTGATCAATACCAGTGCCGAAAAGGAACTTCTCATCGAGGCTTCCGGTGTCGATTACCTGGTCAGCGTTCCCTTTACCTTCGCGTTTGCCCGTCTGACGGCCCGGGAGTTCGTGGAGCAGGTGCTGGTCGGAAAGCTCGGGGTGCATCACCTGATCATCGGTTACGACTACTGTTTTGGCCGGGGCCGGGAAGGAAACGTCTCGTTTCTGAAACAGCTGGGCGACGAATTCGGTTTCCGGGTGGAGGTGCTGGAGCCGCTCGGCAAGGACGGAGTGGTCTACAGCAGTTCCCTGGTCCGTGAACTGATCAGGGGGGGGGCGGTGGCTGACGTGGTACGCTTTTTGGGCCGCCACTACTCCGCAGCCGGGACCGTGGTTCACGGCCACCACCGTGGCCAGGGGCTCGGCTTTCCCACGGCGAATCTTGCCACGGACAAGGAGATTATCCCTGCCCACGGGGTCTATGCGGTGCGGGTCAAGGTAGGGGAGGAGCTGTTCGACGGGGCGTGCAATATCGGCACAACTCCCACCTTCGGCGGCGATCAGCCGGTTATCGAGGTGTTTCTCTTCGACTACGCCGGGGACCTGTACGGTAGGGAGATCCGGGTTTATTTCATGGCCAGGCTTCGGGACGAAAAAAAGTTTGCCTCACCGGAGGAGTTGAAAGAGGCGATTGCCCATGACGTGGCCCGATGCCGGGAGATCCTGGCTGCCGAGCCGCTCATCGAGTACCGCGAGTACCTGGAAGGGGTGTAGAGTAAAGAAAGTCCGTTCTGCTTTGTTAGATTCTGTTTACGTCCCATCGGGACAGAATGCTTGTAGCCGGGGGATTCATCCCCCGGAAATGGATTAGCCTTTTCCATTAGTCACGTACGTGACCAAATTCATGTATCGACCACGAAACCCGGCGATAAATCGCCGGGCTACTGGCATTCTGTCCTTTAGGCCCCTGGGTCCTACGGGACGTAATCTGACGAAACAGAACGTTACTTCAGGGGATGATATTTGGCAAAGAAGACGCTGGACCTGAAATTTTGGATCGGCATCGGCATCAGTGCAGTCTGCCTCGTCCTCCTGTTTAGAAAAATCGAGATGGGCAAGGTGGCAGCCGCGTTCCGGGAGATGGACTGGCGCTACCTGGTGCCGGCGGTTGCGGCCACCTTTGCCAGCTACTTCTGCCGGGCCGTGCGTTGGCGCTTTCTGCTCCTTCCGCTGAAGCGGACTGCGCTTCGTTCCCTGTACCCGGCCACCATTATCGGCTACATGGCCAACAACCTCCTGCCGGCCCGTTTGGGCGAATTCGTGCGCGCCTACGTCCTGGCCCGGAAAGAGCGGTTGGAGACCAGTGCGGTCTTTGCTACGCTCGTGGTGGATCGGCTCTGGGACGGCTTTACCGTGCTATTGATGCTCCTGTTCACCTTTTTTACCCTCCGACTCCCTCCGGGTATGGAAGGCGTTCAGCAGGGGATGGTGACCGGCGGCTATCTGACCCTGGTCATTTACTGCACAGCCATTACCTTCCTGGTTATCCTGAAGCGCCGAACCGTCTGGACCCTTCACCTGATCAGCCAGCTTCTCCGTCCGTTTCCGGCGACGCTGAGCGCGAAGGTCATTCCACTCCTCGGATCATTCGTCAGCGGCCTCCGGTTGTCTGCAGGCCCGGTTGATCTCCTGGCCATTTTCGGCAGTTCGCTGGTCATCTGGGCTTTTGCCGCCTGGCCGGTGGATCTCCTGCTCCGCTCCTTCGGGATCGTCCTGCCGGTTGCCGGCTCCCTCTTCATCCTCGTTTTCCTGGTCTTTGCCGTGATGGTTCCCGCATCCCCCGGTTACGTGGGGACCTACCACTTTGCCTGTGTGACCGCCCTCAAGGCGTTCAACATCCAGTCGGAAAAGGCGCTCTCCGTTGCCCTGGTAATCCACGGGGTCAGTTTTTTCCCGGTCATCCTGGCAGGACTGTACCATTTGTGGCGGGACAAGCTGTCGCTAAAGGTAGTCAGCGCCACCATTCCCCGCGAGGAGTCTTAAGTAAATGCTCAGCCGCTTGCTTTCCCGTGTCGATCCGCTGGCCCTCTTGTCATTTCTGATCCCTTTGGGCGGTTACCTGGTCACCCTGGCACCGTCAGTCACTTTTTTCGACAGCGGCGAGTTCATCACCGCCATCGCCTGCCTCGGTTCGCCCCATTCGCCCGGCTATCCCCTGTTCGTCAACTATGCGAAGCCGTTTACCTACCTCCCTCTGGGAAATATCGCCTTCAAGGTAAACATAGCCACGGCGGTCTCGGGGGCTCTGGCCTGTTACGGCGCTTTTCTCCTGACCCGCTTCCTTCTGGCCGACGACGAACGGGCCGATATGCCGCAGCTTTCCCCTGTATTTCGTGATCTGGCTGCCTTGGCCGCCGCCCTGGCCTTTGCCTTCACCCCCCGTCTCTGGCTTCAGTCCAACCACGACAAACCGTATCCTCTCGTCTCCTTCATCGCTGTCATGGTATTATATCTCGTTCTCTGCTGGCGAAAATCCTCGCTTGCCGGAGAAGAGAGGCCGGCGTACGTCTATCTGGGCGCTTTTCTCTGCGGCCTGGCAACCGGTGCCCACCAGACCATCGTCCTGATGATTCCCGCCTACGCGTTCATCATTCTGGTCACTGACTGGCGGGTAATCACCCGGATCAAGGAGATACTCCTGGCGCTGTCGTTCGCCATTCTCGGTTTTGCCATCAATCTTCATCTGCCGCTCAGGGCGACCAGGAACCCGATCCTCAACTGGGGTGACCCCAAGACCCTTGACCAGTTTCTCTGGCACTTCCTGCGCAAGGGGTATCCGGTGGAGAAGCCGGTGCGGGATCTGAAGTTGCTCTGGCAACAGATCAATGCCTTCAATGTGCCCCATGAATTCACCATCGTCGGCATGGTCCTGCTGCTGCTCGGCATGGCCTACCTGTTCGCCAGGAAGCGCTGGATCGAAACGGTGGCCTATCTGCTCGGGCTTGGGGCCTTTCTGCTGGTTATTGTCGGATATTTCAACACCCCGGGTGAACTCATTTTCCTGACAGAGGAGTTCTTTACGCCACTGTATTGTCTCTCCGCGGCCTTCATCGGTCTCGGGCTCTGGTATCTGACTACGCTGCTCCTGTCGTCCGTTATGCCGGTACTGGCAGCAAAGCCGCTGGCAGCGAGGCTGTTGCTGCTGGTCGTGCTCTTTGCCCTGCCCACCGGCGTATTTGCCATCAATTTCGTGGAGAATGACCAGCACGATAACTACGTGGCCTACGACTATGCCACCAATACGCTCCGCTCGGCGCCGCAGGGATCGGTTCTCTATACCTGGGGAGACAGCGGCGCCTTCCCGCTCTGGTATCTGCAGGGTGTGGAGCGGATGCGCGAAGATCTCGACCTGCTCCATACCCCGCACCTGGTTTTCAAGTGGTATCTGGACGGGTTCCCCGAGCTGTTCAGGCATAGTCTGCTGCGCAACATACCGCTGGAGTCACAGTCGCCGGAAAATGTCCTGCTCCTGTCAGTGGCCGAGCAGATTCCGCGACGTCCCGTCCTGATTGACTTCTCCACCCGCTACTCGGTGCCGTTCGATTCCTACCGCTTTCTGCAGCGCGGCATAGCCTACCAGTTAGTGGCTGCTTCACAGGGGGCGCAACCGTTGCCGGACATGATGACTTGGCGGCTTTACAACAATCGTGGCTTCACGACCGACATGTTCTTCCGCGACCTGGATACCCAGAAGGCTTTTCTGATCTATGCCAATGGTCACCTGGAGGCTGGTGAATCCTTGTTGCGCCTTGGCCGCAAGGGGGAAGGGGTGGCCGAAGTCAGGCTGGCGGAACAGATTGCACCGGAAATGTCATATCAGGTCATGCAGACCCTGAACAGCTACGGAATCCGTTAAACCGCGCCAACCCCTTTGACGGTTGTCATGAATCGGGTTAAACTTTTGTGGCCATTAACCGATGGGTAAGGATAGTCTTGTGCCGGGAGCTCAGTGTCAGCCTTATGATCGATCATAATTCACGTAACCTTACGCATCCGATTGCCAGTAACGCGTTCAGTCTTCTCCAGAGGTGTCAGGAACCATGAGCAGATTGGGCGAAATCCTTGTTGCAAACAACCTGATCACCCGCGACCAGCTGAATTCAGCATTGGTGGAGCAGAAGGAGTCGGGCGGCCAACTGCGCCTCGGCACCATCCTGATAAAAAATGGTCATCTGACCGAACAGGATCTGACGACGTTTCTTTCGAAGCAGTACGGCGTTCCCTCCATCAACCTCGCTGAGGTGGAGATAGACCTGGCGGTCATCAAGATCATTCCCGGCGATGTTGTCCAAAAATACCAGGTCGTACCGGTGAACCGGGCCGGTTCGACGCTGGTCATCGCCATGAGCGACCCCTCCAATATCTTTGCCATAGACGACATCAAGTTCATGACCGGCTACAACGTGGAGGTCGCGGTCGCCTCCGAGTCGTCCATCAAGGGGGCAATCGACAAGTACTACGACCAGTCCGCATCCCTTGACGAGGTGATGAGCAACCTGGAGATGGAAGACCTGGAGGTGGTGGGTGAAGAGGACGAGGTGGATGTCTCGTCCCTGGAACGAGCCACCGAAGACGCACCGGTCGTCAAGCTGGTCAACCTGATCCTGACCGATGCCATCAAGAAAAAGGCGAGCGATATCCATATCGAGCCGTACGAACGGGTCTTCAGGGTCCGCTACCGGATCGACGGTGTATTGTACGAGGCGATGAAGCCTCCCTTGAAGCTGAAGAACGCCATCACCTCGCGGATCAAGATCATGGCAGAACTGGATATCGCCGAGCGGCGTCTGCCCCAGGACGGGAGGATCAAGATCAAGCTGGGCGGCGGCAAGGACATGGATTTCCGGGTCTCGGTGCTTCCCACCCTGTTCGGAGAGAAGATCGTTCTCCGGTTGCTGGATAAATCCAATCTCCAGCTGGACATGACCAAACTGGGCTACGAGCCCGATGCCCTGAAGAATTTCAAGGACGAGATTCACAAACCGTTCGGTATGGTCCTGGTCACCGGCCCTACGGGGAGCGGCAAAACCGTTTCCCTCTATTCGGCACTTGCCGAACTGAACAAGGTCACCGAGAACATCTCCACCGCCGAAGACCCGGTGGAATTCAATTTTGCCGGGATCAACCAGGTGCAGATGCACGAGGACATCGGTCTTAATTTTGCCGCAGCACTGCGGGCCTTCCTCCGCCAGGACCCGGACATCATCATGATCGGCGAAATTCGCGACTTCGAAACCGCGGAAATCGGGATCAAGGCAGCGCTCACCGGTCACCTGGTCCTCTCCACCCTGCACACCAACGATGCGCCGGCCACCATCAACCGGCTCCTCAACATGGGGGTGGAGCCGTTCCTGGTGGCCTCGGCAGTGAACCTGATCACGGCCCAGCGACTTGCGCGGCGGGTGTGCAGCGACTGTAAGGTGGTGGAAGATATTCCGGTGAAAGCCCTTGTCGATGCCGGGGTGCCGGCCGATGAGGCGCCTAACGTAGTCTGCTACCGCGGTGCCGGTTGTCCCAAGTGCAATGGCACCGGCTACAAGGGACGGGTCGGTTTCTACCAGGTCATGCCGATGCTGGAGCCGGTCCGGGAACTGATTCTGAACGGGGCCAATACGGCCGAGATCAAGCGGGAAACGATGCGCCTCGGTATAAAAACCATGCGGCAGTCAGGATTGACCAAGCTGGCCGAGGGGGTTACCTCCTTCGAGGAGGTCCTGCGCGTGACCGTGTCTGACGATTAGGAGGTGGTGACATCATGGTGAATCTGCATCAGTTGCTCAAAGAGCTGGTGGACCGGGGCGGTTCGGACCTGCATATTACCACCAACTCGCCGCCGCAGATCAGGATCGACGGCCAGTTGAAGCCGATGGAACTCCCGCTGCTCTCGGCGGTGGAGACCAGGCAGCTCTGCTACAGCGTGCTGACCGAGGCCCAGAAGCACAAGTTCGAAGAGGATAACGAACTGGATCTCTCCTTCGGCGTGAAGGGGCTCTCCCGGTTCCGGGGCAATGTCTTTGTTCAGCGTGGGGCCGTGGCCGGCGTTTTCCGGGTCATCCCCTACAAGATCCTCACCTTCGAAGAGTTGGGCCTTCCCCCGGTCGTCAGGGAACTGACCGAAAAGCCGCGTGGGCTGATCCTTGTTACCGGGCCGACCGGCAGCGGCAAGTCGACGACCCTGGCCTCCATGATCGACAAGATCAACACCGACCGGCACGATCATATCGTCACCATTGAGGATCCGATCGAATATCTGCATCCCCACAAGGGGTGTCTGGTGAACCAGCGGGAGGTCGGTGCCGACACCAAGGGGTTCAAGAACGCCCTGCGGTACGTACTCCGTCAGGACCCGGACGTAGTCCTGATCGGCGAGTTACGCGATCTGGAGACCATCGAGGCGGCGTTGACCCTGGCCGAGACCGGCCATCTCTGCTTTGCCACGCTCCATACCAACTCCTGCGCCCAGACCATCAACCGTATCATCGACGTGTTCCCCCCCTACCAGCAGACCCAGATCCGGACCCAGCTCTCCTTTGTGCTGGAAGGAGTGATGTCACAGGTCCTGATCCCCCGTTTGGGGCAGACGGGCAGGACCCTGGCGCTGGAGATCATGGTGCCTAACGCGGCAATCAGGAACCTGATCAGGGAGGACAAGATCCATCAGATTTACTCCCAGATGCAGGTAGGGCAGGACAAGTTCGGGATGCAGACCATGAACCAGTCGCTCTACACCCTGTGTGCCCGCCGGCTGATCTCGCTTGACGACGCCATGGGGCGCTCCTCGGACCCGGATGAGCTAAAGCAGATGATAGCCAATGGGCCGACCGGCCAGCAACGGCGGCCACCACCAGCCCGCTGACGCGTTGTTTTTAACGAACGTAATTTTATAGACCATAGCTGGTTTAGAAGGTAGCTCGGGAGGGAAAATGCCTAAGTTCAGCTGGGAAGCCAGGACGAAGACCGGAGCGGCACAGAAGGGGGTCATGGAGGCTGACAACGCCGGAGCCGTGGAAACGCAGCTGAAGCGGTACGGTTTTACCGGCATCACGATCAGGGAGGAAAAGAAGGGGGCAGGAGCTTCCTTCAGCTTCGGCAAGAAGAAGGTGGAGACCAAGGACCTGGTGGTATTTACCCGCCAGTTTGCTACCATGATCGATTCCGGCCTTCCCCTGGTGCAGTGTCTCGACATCCTCGCCGGACAGCAGGAAAACAAGACCTTCAAAGAGTGCCTGCTGAAGGTCAAGGAATCGGTGGAGAGCGGCTCGACCTTTGCCGACGCCCTTGCCAAGCACCCGACGATTTTTGACCAGCTCTATGTAAACCTGATCGCGGCCGGTGAGGTGGGGGGTATCCTGGATACCATCCTGAACCGTCTTGCCGCCTACATCGAGAAGGCGATGAAGCTGAAGAAGCAGGTGAAGGGGGCCATGGTTTATCCAGCCACCATCATGGCCATTGCGGTCATCGTGGTCGGTGTCATCCTGGTCTTTGTCATTCCGACCTTTGCCAAGATGTTTGCCGACTTCGGCGGCGAGCTGCCGGCGCCGACCAGGATAGTGATTGCTCTGAGCAACTTTCTCAAAAAATATATTTTCGTGATCATCGGTACCTTCTACGGGATCTCCTATGTCATCAAGAAGTACTATGCAACCACTGATGGCCGGCGGAAGATCGATCGTATGCTCCTGGGCACCCCCGTTATCGGTATCCTGATCCGCAAGGTGGCCGTGGCCAAGTTCACCCGGACCCTCGGCACCATGATCTCGAGCGGCGTGCCGATCATGGACGGCCTGGAGATCGTTGCCAAGACGGCCGGGAACAAGATCGTCGAAGAGGCGATTTACAAGGTACGCCAGGCGATCTCCGAAGGTAAGACCATTGCCGATCCGCTGGCGGAGAGCGGCGTGTTTCCGGCCATGGTGGTACAGATGATCGCAGTTGGCGAGGCGACAGGGGCCATGGATACCATGCTGAACAAGATTGCCGACTTCTACGACGACGAGGTGGACGATGCGGTCTCCAACCTCACCTCCATGATGGAGCCGCTCCTGATGGTCTTCCTCGGAACGACCGTCGGTGGTCTCGTCATTGCCATGTATCTTCCGATCTTCAAGCTTGCGGGTACCGTTGGCGGTTAGTCGATGCCTGACCGCAAACGGCTAGTATGGTTCATTCTGGCCAGGCTGGTGGTGGTGGGGGTGGTGCTCGCCTCCATCAGTCTGCTCCAGGTCGGTGAGCCGGATTTCGCAAATGTTGGTGAGCCGGGCGGCTTCAGAAGGCTGATTACCGCCACCTGCCTCTTCTCACTTGTCTCCCTGGCCGTACTCCGCCTTACGGCAACGATAACTACGACACTTGCCTACCTCCAGATCATCTGGGATCTTCTGTTCATCACGGTTTTGATCCTCCTGACCGGCGGCGCTGTCTCTTCGTACCCTTTTCTCTATCTCCTGGTCATCATCTGTGCCGGCTTTCTGCTGGCCAGACGGGAAGCCCTCTACACCGCCTGTCTCTGCGGCATTCTGTACGGTGCGATAGTTGACCTCCAGTTCTACGGCAGGCTGGCCCAATTCGGCCTCAGCCCGGTTCCGGCCCAGCAGTTGGGCGCACGGCAGCTCTTGGCGACAATCTTTATCAATGTCCTGGCATTCACCCTTACCGCCGTACTTACCGGCATACTTGCAGAGCGGGCGCGCCAGAGCGAAAGCGCCTTGCAGGAAAGGGAGATAGACTATGCCGAGCTGGAGCATCTCAACAGCACCATCGTCTCCAACCTGGAAAGTGGTCTCCTCACCGTGAATATCCATGGAAGGATCAGGGTGTTCAACGGCTATGCTGCTAAATTGACCGGAGTTTCCCAGGAAGAGGCGTATGATCGGCCTTTGGCCGAGGTGATACCGGCATTTCTCCCGTATATGGGGCTCACCAACCGGTTTCAGCGTGAGGAGATCGAGCATCTGACCCGCGACGGGGAGCGGAAGATCTTCGGCTTCAAGTCTGTGCCGTTTACCGACAATGAGGGGAATCGCCTGGGGGTGATCATCGATTTTCAGGACCTGACCAGGCTGAAGGAGATGGAGTCGGAACTGAAGCGGGCGGACCGTCTGGCAGCCATTGGCGGCATGGCGGCACGACTGGCGCACGAAATTCGCAATCCGCTGGCCTCCATCAGCGGTTCCGTACAACTCATTGCCCAGGGTGAGGAGGTTGCGGAGCAGGATCGCAAGTTACTGGCGATCGTGCTCAGGGAAACCGACCGGCTGAACGGACTGATCAGTGATTTTCTCTCCTATGCCCGGCCAACGGCACCGGCTGTTGTCCCGTTGAACCTGGTCGATCTGGTGACCAACCTGATGGCACTCCTTACCATGGACCAGCGGTTTGCCGGGGTTGAGGTCCGTAAAGGGATTCCGGCCGATATGACGGTAACCGCTGACCCGGGCCAACTGGAACAGGTGCTCTGGAACCTGCTGGTGAATGCGGCCGAGGCCATGGACGGCAGAGGCTACATCGATATCAGCGCCTGTGGCTCGCTTCCCTATCCGGAACTGGCAATGGCCCGGGCTACGCGCATCACGGTCCGCGACAGCGGCAGTGGCATGACCGAAGAGGAACGGAGGCTGATTTTCGAACCGTTTTTCACGACCAAATCCGGGGGAACCGGTCTGGGGCTGGCGACCGTGTACCGGATCATCGAGGCCCATGGCGGGCGTATCCTGGTGGAGAGCAGCAAGGGGGAGGGGACCAGTTTTACCATTCTCCTGCCCGAACTGCCGGCCGCCGACTGATTCAACCAACCTGCGAAGTCTCACGCGGAGTCGCGGAGACAGTTGCGAATTCATCTCGTGCTTTTCGCTTGAAATTGTTTTTTCCATGTCAGAGCTGAAGGTGAACCCAATGAGTGCACAGATCCTGGTGGTGGATGACGAACTGAGCATGCGGGAGTTTCTCTCGATCCTTCTGCAGCGTGAAGGGTATGAAACGTCATTGGCCGAAAATGCCGAGACTGCCCTGACCATGCTTGCTTCCGGAAGTTTCGATCTGATCGTGTCGGATGTGAATATGCCGGGGTTGGATGGAATTGCCCTTCTGGAGCGGATCCGGCAGGTCTCACCGGAGACCGAGGTGCTGCTGGTGACCGCCTACTCCACGGCTGCCCAGGCGGTGGAGGCGATGAAGCTTGGCGCCTACGATTACATCGGCAAACCGTTCAAGGTGGAAGAGATCAAGGTCCTGGTCAGAAACGCCCTGGCAAAACGGGCTCTGCAGCAGGAGAACACACGGCTTAAGAAGGAGGTGGCCGACCGGTTCAGCTTCGGTGGTCTGGTGGGAAAGAGCAGGGTGATGCGGGATGTCTGCACCCTGATCGAAAAGGTGGCTGCCAGTACGGCCAATGTGCTGATTTTCGGTGAGAGCGGTACCGGCAAGGAACTGGTCGCCCGGGCTATCCACTTCAACGGATCACGGAGTGGCCGGCCGTTCGTGGCGGTCAACTGCGGGGCGATTCCCGAGACCCTCATGGAGAGCGAGCTGTTCGGCCACCGGAAGGGGGCATTTACCGGGGCCATTGCCGATCATGCCGGGTTGTTCGAGCAGGCCGATGGTGGTACGCTGTTCCTGGACGAGATCGGCGAGCTGCCGATTCAGCTCCAGGCCAAGCTCCTGCGGGTCATCCAGGACCGGGACGTGCGCCGGATCGGCGGGACCGAGGCGAGGAAGGTCGATGTCAGGATCGTGGCCGCCACCAACCGTGACCTGGAGGGAGATGTTCGCCAGGGACTGTTTCGAGAGGACCTCTTTTACCGGCTCAACGTGGTGCAGGTGGCTATCCCGTCTTTGAGGGAGCGGCCGGAGGATATTCCTCTCCTCGTTGAGCACTTTTCCCGCAAGCATACCCAGATGCCCCCGGGGGAGGAGTGCATTACGCCGGAGGCCTTGAAACTGCTCATGGCCTATCCGTTTCCGGGGAACGTGCGGGAACTGGAGAACCTGGTGGAGCGGGCCGTGGCGCTGGGAGACAAGATCATCACCATTGATTCCCTTCCCCCCCAGGTCGTGCGGCCGCAGCCGACCCAGGCCTGTGGAGAGGTGAACGAGCTTCCCGCCGGCGGCATGGATCTGGAACGCTATCTGGACGGGCTCGAGAAGCAGTTTCTCCTCCAGTCCCTGGAGCGGGCCGGCGGGGTGAAGAAGAAGGCGGCTGCCCTGCTCGGGCTCACCTTCCGCTCCTTCCGCTACCGCCTGGCCAAGTTCGGTATGGATGACGAACAGTAAGTCAATTTGCGTCCATTAACCAGCCTTATCACGCGGCGTAAACCAGTAGTTGGAGGAAGCGGACTGAAGCCGAATTTCCGTTTTCCAGAATCACTTAGAAAAATTTTTCGGGAGAACGTATATGCAGCGAAACATTACCGTTAATTTAGGAAATCTGGTTCTTTCACTTTCCGATGCCATGGATTTGGCCAATCCTGCATTGATACAGCATCAACAAAGGACAGCCTTTGTGGTGTGGGAAATGGGGAAAGCCGCAAGGCTTTCAAATGAAAGATTGGAAAGAATATTTATAGCTGCACTGCTTCATGATATCGGCGCTTTTTCATTGGAAGAAAAAATCTCAGTTCGAAATTTTGAGGTTGAAAATCTTGAAGAGCATTGTATTCGTGGCGAGCTTTTGCTGAATAACATACCTTGGCTAAAAGACTCGGCAAGTATCATCAGATTCCACCACACAGAATGGCAGCACTGGGGAGAGTCAATCGAGACTCCAATTGTGTTTGAGTCACAATTGTTATTTCTTGCCGATTATCTCGAACGCGCAATAAAACGCGAACATTACATTCTTCTCCAACACGAAGATATTTTATCAACGATAGAATCTTTGTCCGGCTCTTCATTGCATCCTCAAGTTGTGGATCTTTTCAACTCGGTAAATCAGAGCGAAGAATTTTGGCTGGATCTGGTTTCCCCGCGATTATATTCTCTTCTGCTCAATGAAGGCCCTTTCAGTAAAAAAGTGATCGGTTACTCGGATATTTCCGTAATTGCAGAGCTTTTTAGAAATATCATTGATTTCAAGTCTCGTTTTACTTCAACTCATTCTTCAGGTGTCGCTGCATCTGCATCCATGCTGGCAAGAATTTTCGGACTTACGGACACAGAAATAGGACTTATGGAAGTTGCAGGCAATCTGCATGATATAGGGAAATTGGTAATTCCGAACAGCATTCTGGATAAACCCGGAAGCCTTGCAAAAGACGAGATGTCAGTAATGAAATCACACACGTATTATACGTATTCTGTGATTAATACTATTGGGGGACTTAATCACATTGCGGAATGGGCTGCTTATCACCATGAAAGACTTGACGGTTCCGGATATCCCTTTCATTGCGTTGCCTCCGGGCTAAGTACCGGGGCACGGATACTGATGGTCGCGGATATATTTACCGCACTTGCTGAAGACCGACCGTACAGAAAAGGTATGTCCAAAGATGGAATTGTTCAGATTATTAAACAGTTTTCTGATGGTAACCGTTTGGATACCAGAATAGTTAATCTCCTTTTTGAGAATTATAACGATATTTTTGCCTATGTAGCTGAAAAACAGACTGTTGCCAGAGAGTTCTACGAAAAGCAATTTATGTCTACCCGATGATGGGAAAAAGGCATTAACGTTCACCATGTCCCTGAACATCATCTCCAGCAACCGGATGGAGTCGCTCGTCGACTCCCTGGCCGCGACCGTGGCCCGCCCCCTGGCGTCGCCGCTCGTGCCCGAGACCATCGTGGTCCAGAGCGCCGGCATGGAACGGTGGCTGGCCATGGAGCTGGCCCGGCGCTTCGGAGTCTGGGCCAACGGCGATTACCCGTTTCCCAATGCCTTTGTCTGGCGGCTCTTTCGTGACATCCTCGGCAATGTCCCCGACGAGTCCCCGTTCTCACCGGATCTGCTGACCTGGCGCCTGATGGATCTGCTCCCGTCTTTGGCCGGCCGCTCCGGTTTCGAGCCGATCGCCGCCTACCTAGCCAACGACCTGGGCGGACTGAAGCTCTTCCAACTGGCGGAGCAGATCGCCGACACCTTCGACCAGTACACCCTGTTCCGCCCCGAGATGCTCGATGCCTGGGAAGCAGGGAAGGGGAGCGACTGGCAGCCGCTCCTCTGGCGCGAGCTGGTAACGGCCTGTGGCAGCGAGCATCGCGGCCGCCTCCTGGACCGCTTCCGGCAGACCCTGGCGAGCCGAGGCTTCAGTGGCGCCGGCATACCGGAACGGGTCTCGGTCTTCGGGGTCTCCTACCTGCCGCCGTTTCACCTGGAATTTCTGGTGCAGCTCAGCCGTCATGCCGACATCCAGCTCTTCGTCCTCTCCCCCTGCCGGGAGTACTGGGCCGACATCGTTTCCCGGCGGCAGATGGCAAAGACCACGGACGCGGAGCAGGGGGAGCCGTTCGAGGGGAACCCGCTTCTTGCCTCCCTTGGCCGGCTCGGCCGGGACTTCTCCGATCTGATCCTCTCCCACGACCAGGCGCGGCTGATCACCAGCGAGGCATACCGGGAACCGGCCGGCGGTTCGCTCTTGCAGGCCGTGCAGCGGGACATCCTCCAGCTCCGTGACCCGGCAGTTGAGGAGCCGTGCCGGTTTCCGGCCGACGCTGTGGGGATGCAGATCCTCTCCTGTCACTCCCCCATGCGGGAGATCGAGGTTCTGCACGACCATCTGCTCGCCCTCCTGAACAGTGATCCGACCCTCACCCCCCGGGACATCCTGGTGATGACCCCGGATATCGAGGCCTATGCCCCCTATGTCGCGGCAGTCTTCGACGGGGTCCAGGAGCCGGCCAAGCGGCTGCCGTACTCCGTTGCCGACCGGAGCATCCGCTGTCAGGGGCATCTGGCCGAGGCCGTGATGGCGATCCTCGACCTGGTCGGGAGCCGGTTCGGCGTGACCAGGGTGTTCGACCTGCTCTCCCTGCCCGCGGTGCACCAGCGGTTCGGCATTGCCAGGGACGACCTGGAGATCATCCGCGACTGGCTCGTCGACACCAGGGTCCGTTGGGGGATCGACCGGGCGGACCGGGAACGAAGCGGCCTGCCCGCCTTCGGGGAGAACAGCTGGCGGGCCGGCCTGGATCGCCTCCTCCTCGGCTATGCCATGCCGGGCGAGGGGGACCGGCTCTTCCGGGGTATCCTCCCCTATGACCTGGAGGGGGACGGGCCGAGGCTGCTCGGGCAGTTCCTGGCGTTCGCCGAGACCCTCTTTGCCGCAGCCGACCGGCTCAGGCCGCCCCGGAGTCCGGGCCAGTGGGCAGAGGAGCTTGGCCGGATCATGGCGGAATTCATCGTCCAGGACGAGGAGACGGCCAGGGAAGCGGCCGCCATGGGGAAGCTGCAGGAGAGGCTCCTGCAGAACCGGGAGCTGGCAGGCTTCGACGCTCCGGTGACACTGGAGCTGTTCCGCTACTGGTTGGGTCAGCAGCTGGAGAAGGCCGAACAGGGGATGGGATTCATCACCGGCGGCGTCACCTTCTGCGCCATGCTGCCGATGCGGAGCATCCCGTTCCGGGTGATCGCCCTGATCGGCATGAACGAAGGCGCCTTCCCCCGCCAGAACCGCCCTCCCGGCTTCGACCTGATCGCCGGGGAGCGGCGACGGGGAGACCGGTCGCTGCGGGACGAGGACCGCTACCTGTTTCTGGAGGCGATTCTCTCGGCCCGGGAGACCCTTTACCTCAGCTACGTCGGCCAGAGCATCAGGGACGGGAGCGAGATTCCTCCGTCGGTCCTGGTGAGCGAGCTGCTCGATTATCTCGACAGCGGCTACCGGGTTGACGGCCGGGAACCATCCAAGGTGCTGGTCAGGCACCATCGGCTCCAACCGTTCAGTCCCGCCTACTTTGACGGCAGTGCCGGGCTGTTCACCTTTTCCGAGGAGAACCTGGCCGCAGTCAGGGCGAGGGAGCAGGGGGGGGCGGTTGGCGGCGAGTTCCTCGCCAAGCCGCTCGTGCTGCCGGAGGGCGAGGGGTGGGAGGTCTCCCTGGCCGGGCTGCTCCGCTTCTATGACAACCCGGCCCGGTATTTCCTGGTCGAGCGCCTCGGCATCCGGCTCGAACAGGCGGCCGACCCCTTGGACGAGCGGGAGCCGTTCGCCGTGGAAGGGCTCGATGCCTATGCCATCCGTACCCGACTGCTCGACCTGGCCCTGGCCAATATTCCGCCGCAAGAGGCGCTGCCGGTCATTCGCGCCGAGGGGCTCTTACCGCCGGCCCGCCACGGCGACATCCTCTTTGCCGCCCTTACCGCCGAGGTGGAGGAGTTTAGCCGGGAGATGCGGGCACATATGGCCGGCTGCCCTGCTCTTGAGCCGCTGGACTTCTCCCTGGAGATAGGGCGCTACCGTCTCTCGGGGCGGCTTGACCGGATCTGGCCGGGGCGCCTCATCCGCGGCCGCTGTGCACGGCTGAAGGCCAGGGACCGGATCAGGGGCTGGATCGAGCATCTGGTCCTCAACAGTATGGCCGCCGAGGGGTATCCCCGGGAGAGCGTGCTCTGCATGCGGGACGGCACGGAATGTTTCTCACCGGTGGCTAACGCCTCGGAACTCCTGGCCGTACTCCTCGGCCGGTATCGCGAGGGGCTGTGCCAGCCGTTACGCTTCTATCCCGAATCGTCCCTGGCCTATGCCAACAAGCAGGAGTGGGACCTGGCACGGGCGCGGCAGCGATGGGAGGGTTCCGAGTACGTTAGCGGCGAGGGGCGCGACCCGTATTTCGACCTCTGTTTCGGTAAGACCGACCCGTTTACGGTCGAGTTCGACCAACTGGCCCGGGAGGTCCTCGGACCGCTCGTGGCCCACGGGAGCAAGGCGTGAGGAGTGGTCTGACATTATGAATCGGTTCGACCACCTGAACATATCCCTTAGTGGCCGCCGGCTGATCGAGGCGAGTGCCGGGACCGGCAAGACCTACGCCATTGCCTGCCTCTATGTGCGTCTGGTCCTTGAGCAGGGGCTCACCCCGGAAGAGATCCTGGTGGTAACCTTCACCGAGGCGGCCACCAAGGAGCTCAAAGGGAGGATCAGGACCCGGCTCAGGGAGGCGTTGGCCACCTTTTCCGGCCAGGAGGGGAGTGACCCGTTCCTGGCCGGACTGTTGGCTAACAGCAGCGGTCTGGTTCCTGAACAGGAGACGGCAATCAACCGGCTCGACCGGGCGCTGCGCGCCTTTGACCTGGCCGCCATCTTCACCATCCACGGCTTCTGCCTGCGGTCACTCCAGGAAAACGCCTTCGAGAGCGGTCTCCTCTACGACACGGAGCTGGTCACCGACCAGGCGGCGATCATTCAGGAGGTGGTGGACGATTTTTGGCGGCAGAACTTTTTCAGCGGCAGCGCTCCCCTGCTCGGTTACGCCCTGCGGAAAAAGATGACCCCCGACAGTCTCGCGACGTTCCTCAGAAGGATGCCGCTGCACCCGAACATTACGCTGCTTCCGGTCTTCGAGCCCGCTGACGGGGCCGCGCTGGAAGAGAGGTGCCAGCCGGCATTCCAGGCGCTGCAGCAGGCGTGGTCGAGAGAGCGGGGAGCGGTCGAAACGATCCTCCTCACCGACAAGGGGCTCAGCAGGGCCGCCCAGACCTACCGCCCGGACCTCATCCCCGGGCTGATGGCGGAGATGGACCGCTACCTGGCCGGCGTAAACCCCTTTGACTTTGGTGAGGAGTTCGACCGGTTCTGCACCCCGTTCGTGGTCTCGAACACGAAAAAGCGTAATGAACCGCCGTCCCACCCCTTCTTCGATCAGTGCCAGGCGCTGCTGGCGCTGGTGGAGGAGCGTCTCCTGGCCTTCAAGTACTCGCTCGTCGCTTGGGCGCGGGAACGGCTGCCGGCCAGGAAGCGGGAGTTGAACGTCCGTTGTTTCGACGATCTCTTGACCGACCTCCATGGCGCCCTCAACCGGGAAGGAGGAGAGCGCCTGGCCGAGCGGATCAGGGGGCGCTACCGGGCCTCCCTGATCGATGAGTTCCAGGACACCGATCCGGTCCAGTACGACATCTTCCGCACCATCTACGGCAACACCAATGCCCCCCTGTTCCTCATCGGCGACCCGAAGCAGGCGATCTACAGCTTCCGCGGGGCGGACATCTTCGCCTATCTGGAGGCGGCCGCGGACCTCCCCTCTGAGGCCCGCTTCACCCTGGAGACCAACTGGCGCTCCACCCCCAACATGCTCCGGGCTTTCAACAGCGTATTTTCCGCCAGACCCGACCCGTTCCTGTTTGACGACATCGCCTTTCACCCGGTGACGGCCGGCAAGGAGTGGCCGGAGGCGCCGATCACCCTCTCCGGTCGCGACAGCGCTCCGCTTCAGCTCTGGTTCATTCCGTCCCCGGACCAGGAGAAGGGGATCATGACCGGCACGGCCAACAACCTGATCCCGCAGGGGGTGGCGGCGGAGATCGCCCGTCTGCTGCGGGACGGCCGGCAGGGGACAGCGACCATCGAGGGGAGGCCAATGCAGCCGGAGGACGTTGCCGTCATCGTCCGGAGCCACCGACAGGCCGGGCTGGTGCAGGAGTCGCTCCGGGCGCTGGGGGTCCCCAGCGTTCTCCAGAGCAGCGAAAGCCTCTTTGCCAGCCGCGAGGCGCAGGAGCTGTTCATCCTCTTGCACGGCGTGGCCGAGCCGGCCGTTGAGGGAAGGGTGAGAGCGGCCCTGGTGACGGATCTCCTTGGCCGGCGGGGGGACGATCTTGCCCGCCTGCAAGAGGTCGAGGCCGCCTGGGAGGAGATCGTCTGCCGGTTCCGGGAGTATCGGCAGCTCTGGCTGGAGCGTGGGGTCATGGTCATGGCCAGGACCCTGGTAGCCAGGGAGGCGGTGCGGGGGCGGCTGTTACGCTTCCCGGACGGCGAACGGCGGCTCACCAACCTCCTCCACGGCCTGGAACTGCTGCACTCCGCCTCCCTGGAAGGGGGGCTCGGCATCGAGGGGCTCCTTACCTGGCTCGGCGAGCGGCTCAGCCAAGTGCCGGAGAGTGAGGAGTACCAGATCCGCCTGGAAACCGACGAAAAGGCGGTCAGGATCGTCACGGTCCATGTGAGCAAGGGGCTGGAGTACCCCGTGGTTTTTTGTCCATTCGCCTGGGGAGGGGTGCAGGAGAGGGACGAACCGGCCACCTTTCACGACCGCTTCCGCACGGTGAAGGACTTCGGTTCTCCCGACCTGGAGCGGCATCGGGCCCTGGCGCAGCGGGAGGCCTTGGCCGAGAACCTGCGTCTGTTCTACGTGGCCCTGACCCGGGCCAAGTACCGCTGTTACCTGGTGGCCGGGAAGTTCCGGAACGGTGGCAGCTCGCCGCTTGCTTGGCTTCTCCACCGTCCCGCCGGCCTGGACCCGTCCCGCGAGGACCTGGTGGCCCGTCTTAAGGAAGCGGTCGAAGGGCTCTCCGAACCAGCGCTCCTCGACCACTGCCGGGAGCTGGCAGCGGCGGGGGCGGGCAGCATCGCCCTTGCGGAGCTGCCGTCCCCGGACGATGCGCCTCTGTACACCCCGTTGCGCGACGAGGGTAGCGGCCTTGCCTGTCGCCAGTTTACCGGCGCCATCGAGCACGACTGGCGGGTGGCCAGCTTCACCTCCTTTGCGGCCGGGTCCCATGGGCCGGAACTGCCGGACCGGGACCCCCTTTACCGGGACGACGCAACGCTCCCTGTTGAGCCGCTCCGTGACGAGCAGGCGCCCCTTTCCATCTTCGACTTTCCCCGGGGGAGCCGGGCCGGTACCGTGCTGCACGAGATCTTTGAACGGATCGATTTTGCCTCCCCTGACCGTCCGGCCCTGGAGCGGTTGGTGGCCCAGGTCCTGGCCCGTTCCGGGTTCGACGCCAGCTGGCAGGGGCCAGTCGTCCGGATGGTGGAAAACGTGCTCGCCACGCGGCTCGATGAAGGGGAGGGCGGGTTCTCCCTGGCCGAGCTGGCGGTTGGGAGCTGGCGGGCCGAACTGGAATTTTTCTTCCCCTTACGGTTCATCAGTTCGGAGCGGCTGCACGAGATCGTTCTCCGCTGGCAGGGGACGGCGGGGGAGAACGGCCTTGGCGACGCTAGTGTCCGCCTTGATTTCACGCCGGTCAGGGGGATGGTGCGGGGATTCATGGACCTGGTCTTCTGCCACCACGGCCGGTATTATATCGCGGACTGGAAGTCCAACCACCTGGGGAACCGGCTGGAGGATTACGCTTGCGAGCGGCTCGCCGGGGAGATGGCCAGGCGGCTCTACCCGCTCCAGTACCTCCTCTACACGGTTGCCCTGCATAATTATCTTACCGCCAGGCTGCCGGGGTACGACTATGCCAGACATTTCGGCGGGGTGTTTTACCTGTTCCTGCGGGGGATCGATCCGGCCGCCGGCCCGGGGTACGGCATCTTCAGGGACCGGCCGCAGCAGGGGCTGATCGAGGAACTCTCGGCAGCCCTGGTGGAGTTCGGAGCGCGGACATGACAGCGTTGGAACGGGACTACAGCGAGATTGACCGGCACTTTGCCGCCTTCATCTGCCGCCTGGCAGGGACTGCTGCCGAGGAGCTCCACCGGGCGGCCCTGCTCGTTTCGCAGGCCGTTGGCCAGGGGCATGTCTGCGTTGACCTGACCACTGCCGGTCCGGATGGCTGGTGGCACGGCCTGGCTGAGTTCCCGGTCGTCGGTTCTCCCGGCGCCTTCACCCCGCTGGTGCTGGATGGCGCCGGCCGGCTGTACCTCCATCGCTACTGGCGCTACGAACACGACCTGGCCGCGGCCGTGCTCCACAAGGGGGGGCAACAGGTCCCCCTGGATGAGGCTCTCCTGCGGGAGGGGCTTGATCGGCTCTTTCCCGACACGATACCCGGGGAGGTCGACTGGCAGCGGGTGGCGGCAATGGCCGCCGTGCGGAGCGGCTTTGCCGTCATCTCCGGCGGGCCGGGCACCGGCAAGACCTCCACGGTGGTTAAGATCCTGGCGCTCCTGCTGGAGCAGGCCGCCGGTCGCCCCTTGGCCATCGCCCTGGCAGCCCCCACCGGCAAGGCGGCGGTCCGTCTCCAGGAGTCGATCCGGACGGCACGGGAGCGGCTTAACGTTGCGCCGGAGGTCCGGGAGCGGATTCCGGCCGAGGTCGTGACCCTCCACCGCCTCCTGGGCGCCGGCGGCTCCGGCCGTTTTCGCCATGACCGCGAAAACCCGCTCCCCCACGACCTGGTTGTGGTTGACGAGGCGTCCATGGTGGCGCTCCCGCTCATGGCGAGGCTCGTAACCGCCCTCAAACCCCGGTGCCGGCTGATTCTCCTGGGGGACCGGGACCAACTGGCATCGGTGGAGGCGGGAGCGGTCCTGGGGGATATCTGCGACACCGGCCGTGGCCACTCCTTTTCCCCTACCTTCGGCTCCCTGGTCACCAGGGTCGCCGCCATGGAGCTCCCGGCAACCGGCGCGGAACCGCTGGCCGACTCCCTGGTTATCCTCCGGAAGAGCCACCGCTTCGCCCCGGACAGCGGGATTGCCGTTGCAAGCCGGCTGATCTCGGCCGGGGAAGGGGCGGAGGCGCTCACCGTTATCAGGGGGGATAGCTTCGGGGAACTGGTCTGGCGCGATGCTCCGGCTCCCCAGGCGCTTCCCGAGGCGTTCGGCCCTCTGGTCATGGCCGGCTTTGCCCCCTATCTCCGGGCCGGTTCGCCGCTTGAGGCCCTGGCGCTGTTCGACCGGTTCCGGATACTCTGTGCCGTCCGCCGCGGTCCGTACGGGGTGGAGGAGGTGAACCGGCTGGTGGAGGCGGTTTTGGCGCGGGCCGGCCTCATCGACACCCGGGAGCGCTGGTATCGGGGGAGGCCGGTGATGGTGACGGCCAACGACTACCAGCTTCGGCTGTTCAACGGCGATATCGGCATTGTCATCCCCGATCCGGACGGCACGCCGAAGGTCCATTTTCCGTCCCCTGACGGCGGTGTGCGGCAGCTTTCCCCTCTGCGTCTCCCCCCCCACGAGACGGTCTATGCCATGACCGTCCATAAGAGTCAGGGGAGCGAATTCACTAAGGTTTTGATGCTGCTGCCGTATGCCGATACGGAGATATGTACGCGGGAGCTGATCTATACCGCCATGACCCGGGCGCGGGAGGCGGTTGAGTTGTGGGGGAACGAGAGCGGCTTCCTGGCCGCGGTCAGCCGCAGGGTCGAGCGGCGGTCCGGCCTGCGGGAGGCGCTCTGGGGGATCAGCTGACCTCCACGTTGCGGATGCCGCTCGGCCGCCAGGCCGGGGAGATGACGTGCGATCCTTTATCCTCTGCTTCAATAATGCTGCCAAAAGTAACCGTAAAAGCGCCGAATTTGTCGTTGACCCGGTCCATGGCGCCGGTGGCCAGTGCCTGGCGCCGCTCTTCCGGGAATATGGGGAGCTGTTCCCCCTGGTGGTCGAGGTTGGTGAGCCGTACCCCCAGCAGGCGGACCGGCTGTTCCAGGACCAGGCTGTCCAGGATGGCGACCGCTTCCCGGTAGATATCCGCACTGACGTTGGTGCGGCTGTGCAGGGTGGTCTGCCGGCCGAAGGTGGTGGTGAAGTCGGCGTAGCGGATGGTGAGGTGAACCGTCTTGGCGGTCACGCCGTAGCGCCTGGCGCGGCGTCCCACCATCTCGGACAGCTGTAGTAAATATTTCAGTATCTCCTTACGCTCGGTGATGTCCCGGTCCAGGGTCATGCTGTGTCCCACCGACTTGACCTCCTCCGCCTCCTCGGCCGGCACCACCGGGCTGTTATCGATCCCTCGCCCCATCAGGCTCAGCCGCTCCCCCACAACGCCGAACTTCCGGGTCAGGATCTCCACCGGGTAGCGCCCCAGCTCCCCGCAGGTCCGGATGCCCAGGAGGGCCAACTGGCGCCGGGTCGTGGCCCCGATGCCGCACAGCTCACCGACCGGCAGCTGCGCCATGATCCGGGAGACTTCGCCCGCCGGGATAACGGTGAGGCCGTCCGGCTTTTGCATCTCCGAGGCGAGTTTGGCCAGGAGCTTGTTGGGGGCGATGCCGATGGAGCAGGTGAGGCCGAAGCGGTGGTGGATGCGGGCCTTGATGAGGCAGGCGATCCGCTGGGCGCTGCCGAAGATGGCCAGAGAGCCGGTGACGTCCAGGAACGCCTCGTCGATGGAGAAGACCTCTATTAGCGGGGTGTACTCCCGGAGAATCTCCATGATCCGGCACGAGGTCCAGGTGTACTTGCGGTTGTCGGCGGTAACGAAGATCAGCTGGGGACACTGCTGGATCGCTTGCCACCGGTTCATGCCGGTTTTCACCCCAAAGGCCCGCGCCTCGTAGGAGGCGGTGGTGACCACGGTCCGGCCGGTGCCGACGACGGCGATTGGCTTTCCCCGCAGGGCCGGGTTGGCCTGTTGCTCCACCGAGGCGAAAAAGGCGTTCATATCGATGTGGAGGATTACTCTCTGTTCCACAAGCCCTAAGTCCTTTGATAAGACAATCGTCTTGATCGAATACGGCGTACCAGTACGGGCACGCCGAACATCGCAAAGAGGACGATCAACATTGTTGTGTTAGGGTCTTGAACGTACGAGTTCAGACGCAACGTAGTGATTGCAATGACAGCAAAGTAAAGCATGTCGCCAGCGATGGCAAAGGCCCATCCCGCAATGAACCCATGGCCGGCTGCGAGCGCTGAGGCACGACCAGTCATGGGATCAACACCGAAAGCAATCATGATGAGCGCAATCGGGCCAGCACCAGTCCCACTGAAATGCGACACGCTACGAGTAGTTGCCAATTTCATGGCTGCGCTGATACGAGCTAAAGATGGGACCTTTCCGCAAATGAGTGCGATAAGGCGGAGAACTGGTTCGAAAGCAACGGCCAAGATAACATCCGAAACCAGGTAGAGTAATGTTGTGACGGGCCAGGACAGGCCTTTGGCCTGAGCGAGTAAAACCCCGGCAGGGATTCCACCTCCGACCGGTACGAGGAAGAGCTTCAGCACAGGCAGTATGCTTGTTGTTGACATTGAGTCGAAAATTAGTCCGGACAGTGGGGAAATGGTCATGGAAATCCTGATACAGCGATAACGTAATGATGTGCAGCGGCCCATCGAAGCGTCAGCGGCCTGCCGCAAAGAGTGTATTCCTCAAACCTGTAATACCAATATGTATTAGACATATCAGATTTGTTAGTCAACCACTATTGATCGATTGAAAAGTGATGTTTCCTGTTGAGACCAATCTCAACTCTTCAATAAACGAGGAGGCCATCTATTCGATAGCCCCCTCGTTTGCCCTGCTTGTTTCTGTCCCCATCGTCGACTAGTCTTCTTCAGCTCCCTCTTCGTGTTTTGGCCCGCGAGGCAGGGCGATAAGTTCAGCCCCGACCGACTCGGCGATCTGCTTCAGTTCGCACATCCGCAGATGCTGCCCGTACACCTTGAGGTTGAGGTCCGCCACCGCCACCAGCACATAGCGCGGCTGCTTCGCCCCGTCCTGCATCTTCGTTCTCTGCCGGTAAAAGATTTTCCCTGACATGAAAGGGTGCCTCCTTTAGTTTTTTCCTCCCTGGGGACTGCGGAGGGTTTCCATAGGGGGAATATACACTTATTTAAAAAATTTTCATACTCTTAAACCCTTATGACGGTACCAATCCGCTCCCCCTTGATTGCCTTCTCAATGGTCCCCCGCTTGTGACCGTTCACGATCCGGATCTCCTTGACGTTTACCGTGTCGCGAAGGAGATAAAGCATTTTCCGTTCGAGCACCATGTCTTCCATATCCATCGTTATCAGCTCTTTGACCGTGATCTCCTCGATTAGCTCCGCGTCGGGATTGACCCGCGGGTCCTCGGTGTATAACCCGTCCACGTTTTTGACGAGGATGCAGCTCTTGGCGCCCAGTACTTCCGCCATCAGCAGGGCGCCGGTGTCGGTGCGGTGGGGTGGGATGAGCCCGGTCTCCGGTGGGTGTTCATAGAGGCCATAGGGGGGGGTGCCATGGATTACCGGGAGGAGGTTGAGGTGGAGCATGGTCGGCAGTTCCAGCAGGTCGGCGGTCTTGACCCGCGAGCCGCCCCATTTGGAGAGGAGCAGGGTGACCATGACGGCATTTTGCTCGCTGATCTTGCTGGCCAGTTCGGCAAGAACGCCGGTCGGCATGCCGAGGTCGATGCCGATGTCGAGGATATGGCGGACGCGCACCCCCCCGCCGGTAACGACCAGAATCCTGTGCCGTTTCGACAGATTACCGATCTCTTCCATGAGCGGCAGGACCACCTCGCGGCCGTAGTCGATGACCCCGTGGCCGCCGACCTTGACGACATGGAGGTCGGGAACGAGTCTGAGCGTGGATATCCCTGCCTGCCTGCGCATCAGACCCTTGCGGACGAGGGTTTCTCCCCTCATGTTTGTTTCGATTTCGTGTCGTGGCGTCATTGCGTAACCCTCCGAAACTCTGTGTGTATAACGAGGATAACCATACCAGAGGATACGTGTAAGTCGAGGCCATTGGCTTGGATTTTGTGGAATATGAGGAACAATACTTACAGGATGATGTTGTGTTGCGCGTTTTTATCAAATGATTAAATTTTCCCCTCCAGTTCTCCTGAAATCTCATGAAAAGATGAAATCCAGACTGGCTGCGCATCTATACTCACGTAAAGAAGCAGGGGAGACAGTATGGGGAAAACTATCTTAACTAGCTGAATTGACGTAGATGGTGGTGTTGATGGATGATGTCAAAACAATGTTTGGCATGTACAGTGCATTTTCTTGAACATTCTCCGAGCCGAATTGCCTAACAGGACCACCTCACGGCGTTCGGCCTATGGGTACCGCTGGAAACGGCGTTACCTCCCGTTTGCAAAGGAGACCCAACGGCACAGATTCTATCTGTTGACGTCAAGGGGCCTTTCCATCCGGGGAAGGCCCCTTTGTTTTTGGAGGAGAGAACAGCATGGAGAGACAAGTGGTAGCCGGTTGGGAAGGAGGTGCCCAACGTTCAAAATGAGTAGCAAATTGGTTGATCTTGCAGCGTATTGGCTCAAAACAAGTTGATCTGGATCGTGGAAGCGTTAATCATCCGGTAAGGAGGGGTTTAAATGAGTGTCAAGGAGTACAGGCTCTTTATTAATGGGAAATGGGTTCCGTCGTCGACAGGAACAATGGCCGACGATATCAATCCGGCAAATGGAGAGGTCTACGCCAAGGTGCATCAGGCGAGCGCAGACGACATAGAGGCCGCCATTGCCTCCGCCTATGCCGCACGGGAGACATGGGGAAACAGTCCACCGGCAATGCGGGAGGGTATCCTGATAAAGGCGGCGGCAATCCTGGAGGAGCGCACCAAGGAATTTGCCGACGTACTGATCGAAGAAGGAGGAGGCACATTCGGCAAGGCGATGTTCGAGGTATCGTATGTGGCAAATCTGCTCCGCAGCGCAGCCGGCGAGTGCCGCCGCATTTTTGGCGAGACCATGCCGTCCGATGCCCCCGGGGTTTTTTCCATGACCGTCCGTCGACCACTGGGGGTCATTGCGGGGATTGCACCGTTCAACTTTCCCTTTCTGTTGGCGATGAAGAAGGTCTGTCTGGCCCTGGCCGCCGGTAACACCTTTGTCCTCAAGCCTGCGTCACCCACCCCGGTCATTGGTCTCAAGATCGCAGAGCTTTTCGAAGCGGCCGGGTTGCCGCATGGCGCTTTGAACGTTATTCCGGTCAAGGGGAGCACCCTTGGCGACAAGCTGGTTGTTGACCCACGCATCCGCATGGTGACCTTTACCGGATCGACCGAGGTTGGCAAGCAGCTAGCCGAGGTTGCGGGACGTCACCAGAAGAAGATCACCCTTGAAATGGGCGGTAAAAGCCCGCTTATCGTGCTCAAGGATGCGGATCTGGATTATGCGGTGGATGCCGCCATATTCGGAATTTTCCTGCACCAGGGACAGGTCTGCATGGTCAACTCGCGGATGATCGTCGAGACCGATATCTATGACCGGTTCTGCGAAAAACTTGTGACCAAGGCACGGACCCTTAAAGTAGGTGACCCGCACCAGCCCGATACGGTCATCGGCCCTCTCGTTGAAAGCAAGCAATGTCCCTTTATCAAGGGGCAGGTGGATGATGCCGTGTCTGATGGTGCCCGCCTGCTGTTCGGCGGCAACTATGAAGGAGGGTTCTTTCAGCCGACAATCGTTGCCGATGTAACCACCAACATGCGGATTTTTGACGAAGAGAGTTTCGGCCCGGTAGCCTGCGTGATCAAGGCCGCCAACAGCGAGGAGGCGCTGGCGATTGCCAACAACTCCTCCTTCGGGCTTTCCTCAGCAATCATCACCAACGACCTGCAGAAGGCGTTCGATCTCTCCTTGAGGCTGGAGGCGGGAATGGTGCACATAAACGATTGCACCATCTTTGACGAGCCACATGTTCCCTTTGGTGGGATCAAGGACAGCGGGGTCGGTCGAGAGGGGGGACGTTATTCCATGGAAGAGATGACCGAAGTGAAGTGGATCACCGTGCAGATGGGCAAGAGACACTTTCCGTTCTAGCTGGCGTTACCTGTCAGGCAGTCGTACAGAACGGGCCAGCATCCTGGATGGACTGTACGACTGCCTGACATTGCCCTGCTCGAATCGTGCTCCTAAGCTTTTGGTTTCACGATCTTTACTGTCTGAATCGAAGTATATTCCGTCAGCCCGTCCCGAGCGAATTCCACCCCGAACCCAGACTCCTTTACGCCGCCAAAGGGTGCATTCGGTTGAATGGTCGAGTGGGTATTCACCCAGGCAGTCCCGCATTCCAGGCGCATGGCTAAAGCTTTTGCCTTCTGGATATCCTTTGACCAGACCGACCCTCCCAGCCCGAAAGGGCTGTTATTAGCCCGCCGAACAGCATCGTCCGTATCGCTGAATTTTATGATCGGCAGAATCGGTCCGAACTGTTCCTCATCCACCAGCCGTACCCCATCACTGACATCGGCAACCAGGGTGGCCGGGTAGAAGTACCCCGGTCCTTCCATTAGATGGCCTCCACAGAGAAAACGGCCACCCGCCTTGCGGGCATCTTCGGCAAGTTCAACAACCAGATCGAGTTGATCCTTGTTCTGGAGAGGGCCCAGATCAGCACCCTCCTCAAGGCCGTTGCCGGTCACCACTGAGCGAGCGATATCCGCCAGGGCTCCGCAAAGGTCTTCGTAAATATCTTCGTGCGCGTAGAGCCGCTTCAATGCCGCGCAGGTCTGGCCATTGTTGTTGAAAGCGCCGGCAAAAATCTGCGGGGCCACTTCAGCAACATCGACATCCGGTAGAACTATGCCGGCGTCGTTGCCACCCAACTCCAGAGTCAGTCGTTTGAGATTGCCGCTGGCGTTCTCCATGATGTTTTTACCCGTTGGCGTGGAACCGGTAAAAACAATCTTGCTGATTCCCGTATGTTTGGCCATGGCACTGCCGATCCCCCTCTCGGCGGTAACAATATTGAGGACGCCGGGAGGAAGTATTCCATTGGCGATCTCAACAAAGCGCAACGTTGCCAGGGGAGTAAGAGACGAAGGTTTTATAACGACCGTGTTGCCGGTGCGCAAAGCGGGCATTACATGCCAGATCGCTATCAACAAAGGCCAGTTCCAGGGGGGGATGGAGCCTACTACTCCCAGCGGTTTACGATGTACCTCAATAATGGCATCTTCGTTATCCTGAATGACTTCGAGCGGCAGCGTCAGTTCGGCGGTGGCACGTGTCCATGCCACCGAACCGCCAACCTCCATCCCAGAGCCGATACCATAAAGACCGACCAATGGTTTGCCCATTTCCATGGTCAAGAGCATCATCAGTTCTTGCTGATTACGTTCGATGGCATCGGCAAGCCCATGGAGCTTTTGGGCCCGCACCGAATCATCTGTCGCACTCCAGGGGCCAAAAGCCCGTTGTGCAGCTGCCACAGCCTGGTCGAGGTGACTGTTGTCCGCGTTCGGGCATTGGCCAACGACCTCAAGTGTTGCCGGGTTTATTACGTCAAAATAATCAGCAGTTGCCACCTTCACGCCGTCGATAATCAGATCGAACTTATTCATTCCACCCTCCCATGAAGTTTAACAAATGAATTCCGATAGTGCTGATCTTCAGCCCGTGCACCTCTCACTGTGTATGTCACCGATTGCCACATCTCGCTCTGGAGACCCGCCGCCAGCCGATGTCGTCAGCCAGCCTCGCCGGAGCTCGTACCCCGGTCCTTGTCGAGGTAGACGAGAAGATCTTCCAGGAGCGCACCCAGGAGCACCGTGGCCTGGGCGCTGTTGCGCAGTTCGATCAGGTGGGGGCGGGCGAGTGTCCCGAGATTGAGCGAACCGAGCACTGATGAGGCCAGGGCGAGAAAGACCGAGCCGAGTCGGTAGCGTCCGTCGCTTTTGTTCAGAAGAAGATACTTCTGCCTTTGCAGGGTGGCAAGAATCCTAAAAACAGTGGGCTTGGAGAGCCCGGTCAATCTGGTAAGCTCGTCCAAAGATAGCTCCCGGCGCTCGCGGGCAAAGACATTGAGTACCGAGAGCGCCCGCTCAATTGCCCTGATGTTGTACCTGTCGTCGTTGTTATTCTCAGCAGTTGCTGTCACGTAAAAGCTCCCTAACCGAGTGCACTATGTCTCCACGCGCCCATCTTCGCAACCTGTGGCAAGCCGGAAACAAAAAGGGGCGCTCTCCGGATAGAAAGGCCCCTTGACGTCCCGGACATTTTCCGGGCCGTTGGGTCTCCTTTGCAAAAGGAAGGCAAAACCGTTTCCAGTTAAACCCATAGGCCGGACCGCCATGAGGGATTTCCCTTTTAGGCGCCGCGGCTCGGAGACTGTTGTTTCAATTTTCAGCCGCTAACATTGCTTGCGGTATGTTGTTGATGGTAACTGGCAACCAGGCACAGTCTTGCTAACTGTCCATCTATATTGGTGTAAATTGGTACCACATTGCCGTTGTTTCGGTCAAAGAAAAAAATGGATAAAGAAAACAACTCTTAGCCCGAAAGCATGGGCGGGGTCAGACCAACCCGATTTTTGCGCTGTTGCCAAAGAAGAGTGTCCCTGAAAAGGTCAACCGGCTCGTTTCTCAAGTTATGGATCATCGGGTAACCAGGGCTATGTCGAGGATTTTGTGACTGAGACCGGGGCAAAGATGCTCTGAAGACGGGTTGCGGGATCGCAAAGCTTATTGTCCGACTATGGGAGAAAAACCCTCGCCTTCAGGCGAAAACTTCAGTTAAACTCGCTGGATGGAACACTATCGAACATCATCGCATACACGGTTTGACCTAAAGTGCCATTTTGTGTGGATCACCAAGTATCGGAAGCCTGTATTACGAGGAGAAGTGGGCACTCGGCTTCGAGAGTTGGTGGTAGAAGTCTGCAAGACTAATGATGTAGAAATCTTGCAGGGTCATATATCAAAGGATCACGTGCATCTGTTCGTGTCTGTACCACCCCATCTGGCCCCGAGTAAGCTGATGCAGTACATAAAGGGCAAAACGTCTCGCAAGTTGATGATGGAGTTCAAGCACATCCAG
>NZ_VLLN01000013.1 GCF_007830735.1 Geobacter argillaceus | reverse complement strand
CCACAGCATTGCCTCTCTCTACGAAACGTTTGAACCTCAAGAAGCCAGAAGACTGGCTGAACGACTTGATATACATTACACGCCCAAGCACGGCAGTTGGCTGAATATGGCCGAGATTGAACTCAGCGTGCTTAAGGGGCAGTGCCTTGATCGCCGGATCCCTGATATGGCAACAATGCAGGCCGAAGTGACTGCATGGGAAAAAGACCGAAATAACTGTACCAATAAGATTGACTGGCAATTTACAACAACTGATGCCCGGATCAAGCTGAAGAGGCTTTATCCGAACTTTTAAATGTTAATAGGTACTAGCCTCGTTCATGTCGCGGGTTTTGGGGATAAGTCGACTAACTCAGCAATAACCGTTGGGTACGCTTCGCTTTACCCAACCTACATACTTTTCTACATACTTTTCGTCACAAAGCCTTCTGGAGCCGTTCTGCCACCCAGACCTTGATGATGGACTGCCTGGGGACACCGAGGCGTTTTGCCTCCTTGTCCAGTTGCTGGATCATCCAGAGCGGGAAATCGACGTTGACACGCTTCTGCTCCTGCTCTGGCCGGCGTTCACGGGAGATATCCAGGTATGCCGTGACATCCTCGCCATCATCAAATTTTCGATCGAAATCCTTAGCTTTCATCTTTATCTGATTGTTCCGCCTTTACCGTGTCCCATCAAAGATTTTGCCTTTAAATCCGGGTGCCATTCAAGTTTCAGCCCTACCGCTTTGCGTCGTTCAAATCCGCCGCAAACAGCTTCCCGGCCCCGCGGGAGGCGCAGAAATCCCCGCACATGGTGCAGGTGGCCTCGTCCTCCGGGGTGCGGCTGGCGCGGATGGCGCGGGCGTCCTCCGGGTAGAGGGCGAGCTGGAACTGCTTCTCCCAGTTCAGGTCGCGACGGGCCTTGGACATCTCCATATCCCGCTGGCGCCCCTTCTCCGGGTACTTGTTCATGTCGCCGATATAGGCGGCGATCCTGGCCGCCTTCACCCCCTGGCGGACATCCTCCTCGTTGGGCAGGGCCAAATGCTCGGCCGGGGTGATGTAGCAGATCAGGTCCGCGCCGAAGCGGCTCGACTGGGCCGCGCCGATGGCGGCGGTGATGTGGTCGAAGCCGGGGGCAACGTCTGTTGAAATGGGGCCGAGCATGTAGTACGGTGCGCCGCCGCTCATCCGCTTCTGCAACTGGATGTTCCCCTCCACCTCGTCCAGCGGCACATGGCCGGGGCCTTCCACCAGCATCTGGCACCCCATCTCCCGGCCAATCTCGGCCAGCTCGCAGTTGATGAGCAGTTCCTGGATCTGGGCCCGGTCCGAACTGTCGTGGATGGCGCCGGCCCGGAGACCGTTCCCCAGCGACAGCACCGTGTCGTACTTTTTCAGGATGCCCACCACCCGGTCGAACTTCTCGTAAAGCGGGTTTTCCCGGCCATTGGCCAGCATCCAGGCAACCATGCTCACCCCGCCCTTGGAGACCAGGCCGCCGTAGCGGTATCCCTGCTTGCGCAGCCGCTCGATGGTATAGAGGTTGATGCCGCAATGAACCGCCATGAACGCCATGCCGTCGGCGCACTGCCGCTCGATCAGATCGAAGAGCATCTCCTCGTCCAGTTTGTTCGGATCACCGTACTTGCGGGCCGCCTCGCAGAACGCCTGGTACAGCGGGACGTTTCCGACGGGCAGGTCAACGCTGGCGATCACCTCCCGCCGCACCCGGTCCAGGTCTCCGCCGACCGAGAGTTCCATCAGTGTGTCGGCCCCGGACTCCCGGGCGGCCCGCGCCTTGCGCACCTCGGCCGCGTAGTCGACGATATCCGAGGAGGTGCCGATGGAGGCGTTCACCTTGGTCCGGAGCCCCTTGCCGATCCCCACCGCCTTCGGTTTCCGGACATGGTTCCAGGGAATGACGGTCTTTCCCTCGGCCACCATCTGCCGGACATACTCCGGGGCAACCTCTTCGTCAAAGGCAACGGTTTGCATCTGGGCGGTGATGACCCCTTCGCGGGCCAGTTCGATCTGGGTTTTCATCCTATCTCCTCGTTGTATTGATATCTTGTGTGGGAGCAATTCGATGAATTGCCCCTACCTTTTGAATTTCCGGCAACTCTCCACGAACGACTCGGCTATTGCCGGGTTACTGCCGAAGTGGAGATGGATGTACGAGGCAAGACAGTTTTTGTAGCGGTACCCCTCCACCCCCAGATCGTTCTGCCCCCTGCGGACCCGGTAAAGCCGCTCCACCTCTGCCGGCATCGCTCCCATCTCGGAGTAGTGGAACTCGTGCCCCCGGGCCACGGTCCCCTTGCGGCCGATGATTGTGTCGGCGCGCAGTTTCACTTCCCGGTACCCCAACGCCTTGCGGCGCGGCAGCATGCGGGTGGTGGCCGGGAATATCCCGACAAACGCATGTGCCCTCACCCCTCCTTCGGCTCCTCCATCCCCCGGAGAGAGGGGCCGGAGATAAGGGCCCCCTTCAGCGCTCGCCTCTTCCACCCCACGGGTCAGGTAGATGAAACCGCCACATTCGGCATAGACCGGCATCTCTGCTTCGATAACATCCCGAATCGCCCGTTTCAGGCGATGGTTGGCGGCCAGCGTGTCGGCAAAGAGTTCCGGGTAACCGCCGGGCAGATAGAGCCCGTTAACCCCCTCAGGCAGATCGTTGTCAGTGAGGGGCGAAAAGAAGCAGAGTTCGGCCCCGGCTTCCTCAAGCAGCTGCAGGTTGGTCTCATAGGTGAAACAGAAGGCCCTGTCGCTCGCCACCCCGATCCGGACCGGCTCGCCGGCCGTTTTTCGTTCAGGTACCGACAATGCTTGGGACACCGCCAGGTCGGTCGGCGTCGCCACGCTCCAGAACATCCCCAGGTCGACATAGGTGCGCGTCACCTCCACCAGGTGATCCAGAAATTCCTGCTCCAGCGGATTTTCCTCGACGGTCATCAGCCCCAGGTGACGGGAAGGGATCGCCAACTGGTCGGTGCGGGGGATACAGCCGAGGACCCGGACCGCCGGCAGAACCGTTTCCACCGCATCGCGCAGGAGACGGGCATGGTTATCGCTGGCCACATTGTTGAAGATCACCCCGCTGACCCGCACGTCCGGGTCGAATTCGGCAAACCCCTTGACGATGGCCGCGGCGCTCCGGGCAAGTCCCCTGGCATCCAGGACCAGAACCACCGGTGCACCGGTCAGACGGGCGATCTGGGCCGTGCTCCCTTCGTCGGAACGGCCGCTGATCCCGTCGAACAGCCCCATGACCCCTTCGATGACCGCAAAATCCATGTTTTTCGTGTGCCGGGCAAAGGTCTCCCGAACGGTCTGCGGGCCGCACATCCAGCCGTCCAGATTGATTGACGGCCGCCCCGTCACCAACTTGTGGTAGCCGGGATCGATGAAGTCCGGGCCAACCTTGAAGGGGGCAACCTTCACCCCTCGTCGTTTCAGGCACTCCATCAGGCCGAGGGTGATGGTGGTCTTGCCCGAGCCGCTCATGGGCGCTGCGATGATGACCGATTTCATCTCTTTCTCCTTACCCGTTCAGCAGCATGACGACTGCCTTGCCATCCTCGTAGTAATCGATGATGTTGAGGCAGGCGTAGGTCTGCTCGATGTTGAACAACGCGCCGAGTGGCGCGCCGATGGCGTCCAGAAGGATGAGCCGATTGATGCCGCCATGCGCCACCACTAGTACCTCTTCACCCCGGTGCCGATCCACAATCCGCCGGATGGCCGGCATTGCCCTGGCCTGCAGGTCGAGCAGGTTTTCCCCCTCCGGCACCCGATAGTTGACGATGTCGGCCAGCCGGGCCTCCCATTCGGCCGGATAGCGGGCAATGATCTCCGCCCAGGTCATTCCCTCCCAGATGCCGATGTTCAGCTCCCGGAGACTTGAGTCCAGTAACGGTTCCAGGCCGAAGTGGCCACCCAGGATGCGGGCACCGGTGGCACAGCGGGTCAGGTCGCTGGAGTAGCAGGCCGCAAGCCTGATTCCTGCGAACCGCCCCTTCAACTGGTGGTACTGGTCCAGACCACGATCGGTCAGCCCCACGTCGGCATGACCATTGTAGCGGGGGGTGCCGGCCCCCACCACCTCGCCGTGGCGGATGAGATAGAGACGCGTTTTACGGGTCATTCGAATCCATCCTGTAGGGGCGATCCTCGTGATCGCCCGAAAATTGGGCAAACACAAGGTTTGCCCCTACGTATTGAAATTCATCCCCAAGAGCAAGAGCAGGCAGAGAATCTCGTTCAGTTCGCTGACGCAGCCGATGACGTCGCCGGTAATCCCGCCCAGGCGACGATGGAACCACCAGCGGCAGAGGCCGGTGAATACGACGGCAGCAGACCAGCAGACGGCGCCCGGCACGCCGAGCAGGAGCCAGCTTGCCACCAGGGCCGTGAGCTCGGCCGTCACCAGATGGGTCACGCCGGCATCGGCACTACATGCGGCCCCCAGGCCATCCGGCCGTGCCTGGCGCGCCCCGACCGCCAGTTGCACCTGGGCCGTGCGGGCCAGCAGCGGGAACAGCATGAGCATCTCCCGTTTGCCGGCCAGCGGCAACTGCAGCAGCGCCTGATACTTCAGGAACAGCCCCAGGAACAGCCCCGCAGCACCGGCAGCCCCGATGCGGGAATCCTTCATGACCGCCAGGAACCGCTCGCGACCGCCGCGGGCCGCCAGCCCGTCGCAGACATCGGCCAGGCCGTCGAGATGGAGCACACCGGTGACCAGAGCGAGCGCCGTCACCAGGATGAGATCCGCTACCGGCCGCGGCAGGATTGGCGCGAGACAGAAATCGAGCCCGGCCAGGAGTGCCCCGATGGTCAATCCGACCAGGGGGAAAAAGGCCATGGAACGCCCCAGGTCCCCTTCTCGCCAGCGGACGGTGAAGGGGAGTGGGATGATGGTCAGGAACTGGAGTGCGGTGAAATAAAGACGCATGGTTCTCCGTAGGGGCGGGGTCTCCCCGCCCTGGGCGCGGCAACCGCGCCCCTACATCAGTATTCCCCCTCAGTGACCCCGGCCTCGGCGAAGCTCGCCATCTCTTTCAGGACCTTGACCCCGGCCTCGATGAGCCCCATGGCCAACGCCGCTCCGGTCCCCTCACCCAGCCGGAACTGCAGGTCGAGAATCGGCTCGGCACCCAGCCGCTCCAGCATGAAGCGATGGCCTATCTCCACCGACTCGTGGGCCGCAAACAGGTACTCCCTGGCCAGCGGTTGCAGCTCGCAGGCAATCAGTGCCCCGGCCGTGGAGATGAACCCGTCCACCACCACCGGTATCCGGCAGGCAGCCGCGCCGAGCACCAGACCGGCAATCCCGGCGATCTCAAGCCCCCCCACCTTGGCGAGCACGTCCAGCGGGTCCCGCGGGTCCGGCCGGTTTATGGCCAGCCCCTGCTCGATCACCCGGATCTTGTTCTCCAGGGCGGCGTCATTGATGCCGGTTCCGCGATGGGTTACCTCCCTGGCCGACTTGCCGGACAAGACGGCCAGGATGGCCGACGACGGCGTGGTATTGCCGATCCCCATCTCGCCGGTGCCGAGCATGGCCACCCCCCTCTCCTTGGCCTCAAACGCCAGACTGATCCCCACCTCCAGGGACGCCACCGCCTCTTCCCGAGTCATGGCCGGTCCCTTGGCAAAATTCCGGGTACCCCGGGCCACCTTGCGGACGACAAGTTCCGGAACCAGGCCAAAGTCGTGATCAACGCCGATATCCACCACCCTGACCACTACTCCACTGTGCCTGGCCAGGACATTCACCCCGGCCCCGCCCCGGAGGATATTGAGCACCATCTGGGGGGTCACCTCCTTGGGAAAGGCCGACACCCCCTCTTCTACGACACCATGGTCGCCGGCAAAGGTATAGATCACCTTGTGCGCCGTATCCGGGGCCATGTTCCCGGTGATGGCGGCAAACCGCCGGGCAAACTCCTCCAGCCGGCCAAGGGCGCCGAGCGGCTTGGTCTTGTTGTCCAGGAGCTTCTGGGCCTCTGCCAGCAATGCCCGGTCGACGGGTTGAACCCTGTGTATCGTTTCAGTGAGCAGTTTCATTGTCGGTACCCCTCCATGACGTCCAATTGTTCGCTCTTCACCCCTTACTCCTCACACGTTACCCCTTCAGCTTCAGCGGCAGGCCGGAAAAGGTCACGTACACCTCGTCCGCCGCAGCCGCGATCAGTTCGTTGGCCTCGCCCGCCAAGTCCCGGAAGGCTCTGGCCAACTGGTTTTCCGGCACGATCCCCATCCCCACTTCGTTGCTGACGATGACCAGGGGGGTCTGCACCTCTTTGAACGCACCGGAAAGGGCCCTCACCTCGTCCAGCACCCGGTCGGGATTGTCGTAATGGAAGAGCAGGTTGCTGAGCCAGAGGGTGACGCAATCCAGGAGCATGGCTGCAAAATAGCCGTCGTGGCCGCGGATCGCCTCCAGGAGTTGGAGCGGCTCCTCCAGGGTCTGCCACTCGGGGCCGCGCCTGGCCTGGTGCCTGGCGATCCGGTCCGCCATCTCCCCGTCCCCGGCCCGGCCGGTAGCGAGATAGCAGAGGGGAGTGCCGAACTCCCCGGCTTTGGCCTCGGCCAGCCGGCTCTTGCCGCTCCGGGCACCGCCGGTGATGAAAAGGACCTTCGCCATAACAGAACTCCCCTGAAAAACGAAACCCCCGCCTCTCAGGAAAGAAACGGGGGTAAGAACGTGAACACTACCTGCCGGCCCCTCTTCCGCGGAGGTCCTAACATTTCTCTTTGTACAGGCAGGTCTCCTGACTTACGGGTCACTTTACTAGCCGCGCCTTCCCGAAAAAACTCAGTGGCATCGTGCGGCGTTCATCACCGTTCACAGTTGCGGGACAGTGGGGGAATCGCGCCCCCTTCCCTATTAGCCTCCGCGTAGCGGAAGCACCTGGACAAATATCTATTCGATTGTAGGGATGTTTTTAACAGACCCCCCCGCTATTGTCAAACAGATTGTCGCCGGCTCCAAGCGCCGCTATCCCGCCCAGAAGCGCCTCAATCCTCTCCCAGACAGCATCACGACCATCCTTCGACAGGGCGGAAAAGAACGCGAGCGATTCCTTGGCGACCCCAAGGGTCCGGGCGATTATGTCGGCCTGCTTGGCCTTCTCGTTCTTGGAAACCTTATCGCACTTGGTTACCACCAGGACTGCCGGAATGCCGTACCGTCCCAACCAGGCCAGCATCTGCCGATCCTCGTCCGTCGGTATCCGGCGGATATCCAGGATCAGCACCACCCCACGGAGGTTGGTCCGGCTGGCAAGATAGGTTTCCATCATAGGCCCCCACTGACGCTTGACCGCCAGCGGAACCTTGGCAAAACCGTAACCGGGGAGGTCCACCAGACTGAAGGTAGCGTTGACCTCGAAAAAGTTGATCAACTGGGTCCGTCCAGGGGTATTGCTGGTGCGGACCAGGCTCTTGCGGTTCACCAGGACATTGATCAGGGACGACTTCCCCACATTGGAACGGCCGGCAAAGGCGATCTCCGGCTGGTCCGTAACCGGATACTCCTTCGGTTTGGTGGCGCTCTTCACGAACTCGACGTTCTTGACCAGCATGTTCGGTTACTCCTCCTGTAATGGGCATGCAGTATAGCGACTATCCGGCTGAAAATGAAAAAAATTTTTGCAGCCATCTTTTCGTCTGCTATAGTTTAGTCGAAACAGAGTTCGGACAGGGAGCGGAGGGGCTTGAAGCACCCATGAACAAGGAACTTGAAATGGCCATTATGGCCGCCGGCGATCTGCCAACCATCCCGATCGTTGCCACCAAGGTGATGCAGATGATCGAGATGGACAGCATCACCGTTGACGATATCGCCAAGGTGGTCACCACCGATCCGGCCGTGGCAGCACGGGTCCTGAAAATTGCCAACTCGGCCTTTTACGGCTGTCAACGGCAGATCCAGACCATCTCCGGGGCGATCGTGGTCCTCGGGTTCAACACCCTCAGGAGCCTGGTGGTCGCGGCCTCGGTCAAGGAGGTTTACAAACCGTTCGGCCTGACCGAAAAGATGCTCTGGGACCATTCCCTCGGCGCCGCACTGGCCAGCCGGATCATTGCCACCGCCACCCGCAAGGCAAATCCGGAAGAGGCATTCCTGGCCGGCCTCCTCCATGACATCGGCAAAACCATCATGAACAGCCTGGATCCGAACAAGTTCCAGATCGTCATGCAGCGCTGCTACAATGAGGGTATTTTCTTCGAGGAAGCTGAAGAAAGCGCCTTCACCTTCCGGCATGACGACGTGGGAGCCATGGTGGTAAAAAAATGGAACTTCCCGGAGAGCCTTGTCACCGCCATCCTCTACCATCACCGGCTCGACTTTCCACCGGAGACCGACCACTACCTGATCCAGCTCAGTTCCGTCGTGTCGCTTGCCGATCTCTTCTGCCACCGCCTCGGCATCGGCGACCGCGAACCGCTGGAACATCTGGATCTGGCCGGCAGCAAACCGGCCCGGCTCCTCGGCCTGAGTCCCGAGCAGGTCGAAGAGAACTATGCCGAGTACCGGGATACCTACGAGAAGGGCAAGGCAGCTCTCACGGCTGACAATTGACACTTGTCCACCAACTTTTTCTTGACAGACCTCATCTAATCATGCATCAATGGCAACCATGAATCTTAAAGGCTTCTTTACTTTTACCGGCTTTTCCTTTTGGTACGGCTTTTATTTTGGGCCGTCTCCCCGGGGTTAAGTTTGGTCTGAGCGAGAGCTGACAACCACACACCGAACGCCGAGGGTAGACGACACAGTCCTCGGCGTTTTTCTTTGCATGATCGAAAAATAAAGGCCGGGGACCCTCACAGTCCACCGGCCTTCGTATTTTCAGGAAAGGGAGAGAGGAATGATCATCGTCATGAAAGCAGGAGCCGCCAAACGGGACAAAGAAGAGGTGCTCAAGCGGATTAAAGAGCTGGGATACAAGCCCCATGTCATCCACGGGACCACCAGGGACGTCATCGGCGCTGTAGGCGACGAGCGCGGCAAGCTGATTCTCCAGACCATCGAATCGATGCATGGCGTGGAAAGCGTGGTGCCTATACTCCAGCCGTACAAACTCGCCTCCAAAGAGGTCAAAAGAGAAGCAAGCGTGATCAGGATCAGCGACACGGTCAGCATCGGCGGCCCCGAGATCATCGTCATGGCCGGCCCCTGCTCCGTGGAGAGCGAGGAGCAGATCATCGCCACGGCCCACGACGTGAAGGCGGCAGGTGCCCAGGTCCTGCGGGGGGGCGCCTTCAAGCCCCGCACCTCTCCCTACTCGTTCCAGGGGATGGAGGAGGAAGGGCTGAAGCTGCTGGCCAAGGCCCGCGGGGAAACCGGCCTCCCGGTGGTAACCGAGGTCATCAACCCCGAAACCGTCGAGCTGGTGGCAGAGTACAGCGATATCCTGCAGATCGGCGCCCGCAACGCCCAGAACTTCGCCCTGCTGAAAAAGGTCGGCCAGATACGAAAACCGGTCCTGCTCAAGCGGGGGATGTCCATGACCATCCAGGAGTTCCTGATGAGTGCCGAGTACATCCTGGCCGAGGGAAACCAGTCGGTCATCCTCTGCGAGCGGGGGATCAGAACCTTCGAAACCGCCACCCGCAACACCCTGGACCTGTCGGCCATCCCGGTCCTCAAGGGGAAAACCCACCTGCCGGTCATTGCCGACCCGTCCCACGGTACCGGCAACTACCACTACGTGGCCCCCATGGCCCTGGCAGCCGTGGCAGCCGGCGCTGATGGCCTGATAATCGAGGTCCACCCCGACCCGGAGCACGCCTCCTCCGACGGCCCTCAGTCCCTCAAGCCGACCAAGTTCACCGCCCTCATGACCAGGATCAGGCAGGTGGCAGCGGCGGTCGACCGGACCGTTTAAAAAAAGCCGGTTGCCGAGTCGGCTTCTGTCCGTTACGATTAAGAACATCTCACATCAAGGAGGCATTGATGCGCCGACTACTCCTGCTTCTGACGGCCCTGTTCCTGATCGTTACCGGCATTCCGGCTTCGGCACCGGCCAAAACCCTGTACCAGAGCGAAGAAGAGCTGAAGGCCGAAGTCCGGCGTCAGTTCGAAGAGATCCTCGATCTCTGGCGGGAAGGGAACTACACTGCCCTCTACCGCAGGACCACCGGCGGCCGGGAAAGCAAGGAGGCGTTCACGAAGCGTCTCGCCGAGGCCCCCAGGAAGCCGGCCTGCTGCTGGGAGAAGCTGCAGGACGCCGAGATATCCATCGTGAGCGACACTATGGCCACTATCTACGGCAAGGTAGGACTGGAGGGGACCGGCAACACCACCCACCAGACCCGAAGCTTCACACTGATTCGGAAAGGAGACACGTGGCAGATCTCCCGGAGTGACATCCTCTCCCTGTCCGGAGCCACCAAGAAAAAACGTTCATCCGGCACCAGAAAGAGTACCCATCATCACTAGCATGGGGAACTGACAGCGGGCGATATGCCGCGTTATCTGCCTGCTCATCGTCGCATGCAGCCACGCTGCGGCAGGGGATACCGGAACAGATCGCCCGAGAAAGCCGCTATACGAGCAGGGTAGTCCTCCCCGAACTGAACGACCTCACCAGGGAAACGGTGACCGGTAACGAAACCGACTACCTGATTCTCGACCCGGCGCCGGCAGACCCTTAACCCGTCGCTGCCAGCGGCAGGGAAACCCAGAAGATACTGCCGCCGCCGGGAGAGCTGTCCACCCAGACCCTTCCGCCGTGGGCCTCGACGATCTCCTTGACCAGGGCCAGGCCAAGGCCGGTCCCCCCTATTCTTCGGCTGTCCGAATTGTCCACCCGGTAGAACTTGTCGAAAACCTTATCCCTCGCCTCCTCGGGCACCCCCATCCCCTCGTCCCTTACCCAGATGAGCAGTTCATCAGCCGAGGCCCTGGCCCCGACCTCGATCCGTGACCCGTGCGGAGAATACTTGCAGGCATTGGAGAGGAGGTTGGTCAGCACTTGGTGGATGCGGTTCTCGTCACCTCTCACCGTCGGCAGATCAGTCGGGCAGGTAAGCGTGATCCGGTGGCGCCGCTGATCCCCGGCAAAGAGCTTGGCCACTTCGGTGAGCAGGGGGTGAATCGACACCGGCCCCACTTCCCGGAGACTCACCCGCTCCTTCATGGTCTGCAGGTCGAGGAAGTTGTCGATCAGCACACCGAGCCGGACGGTTTCCTTATGGATAGTCTCCAGGGAGCTGATGAGCTGATCATGCTCCACCGGGTTATCCATCAGGTATTCCAGAAAGCCGAGCATGGCGGTCAAGGGGGTGCGCATCTCGTGGCTGACGGCGGAGATCATCTCGTCCTTCAGCCGTTCGCCCTCTTTCCTCTCGGTGATGTCGACCGCGATCTGCATCCTGACCAGCCGGCCGTCGGTCCAGCGGATCGCCCGGTCGATCCCCTGGTACCAGGCACCGGTGGCCGTGTTCCGGAATTCGTTGATCACCGGCGGCTGCGGTACCCCATCCTTTACCAGGCGCTCGTTGGAACAGACGGCGCACGGTCCGGTCACCCCCGCCTGCATGACCATATAGCATGGCTTGCCGAGCCAGTTTCCAAAGAGGCTCTCACCGAACTTATTCATATAGAGGAGTTCGTAGCTCTCCAAGTCGGCAACGTAAATCACGGCGTTCATGGAATCAAAGATGGTGCTGAACTGGTTGAACTGGGTCTGGAGGGCAACCTCGGCCTCCCGCCGCTTCCGCCGCTCCTCGGCCTCCCGGATCTCCCGCTCGATGGCCGGAACCAAACGCGGCAGATTGTTCTTCATCACATAGTCGTGGGCACCGGCCTTCATGGCCTCGACAGCGGTTTCTTCGCCGATCTTGCCGGAAACGACGATGAACGGCAGATCGATGCCGCTCTCCTTGAGGATGCTCAGGGCGATCAGGGCGTTGAACCGGGGCATGTTGTAGTCGGACGTGACCGCATCCCACTCGCTCGATGCCAGGGCATGGCGCACCCCCTCGGGGGTGTCCTCCCGCTCCCACGTGATGTCATACCCTCCCCGCTTCAGTTCGCGGGCGAGCAGGAGGGCATCTTCCTCGGAATCCTCGATGATCAGCAACCGCAACCGCTGGCCCATGTGTGCTCCCAACCAAGAAAATAGACGATTTCAAAATATTAACAGTTGCTCAACTCCTGACAAGGCGTTAGCGCAGAAAACATTGACGCTGTGCCAAACCTTCGGCTAGTGTAGCGCAATGATTGAAACGAAAAAGCCAGAATTGCTCGCCCCGGCCGGCTCCCTGGAAGCCTTTTTCGCTGCCATGGAAAAGGGGGCTGACGCTGTCTACGCCGGATTGAAGGAATTTTCCGCCCGGGCCAAGGCCAAGAACTTCTCCCTTGCCCAGATGGAGCGGATGCTCGCCTACGCCCATGGCGAGGGACGTAAAATTTACGTCACGATCAACACCCTCGTCAAGGAGCAAGAGCTGCCGCTCCTGGTCGACACCCTGGCAGCCCTGGAAGGAATGGGAGTCGACGGGGTCATCATTCAGGATCTGGCCGTGGCCCGGATCGCCAGGCAGTTTTTCCCCGCCATTCCCCTCCATGCCTCCACCCAGATGACCATCCACAACTCCCCGGGGGTTCGGCAACTGGCGGAACTCGGCTTCGAGCGGGTGGTGCTCGCCCGCGAACTGCACCTGGACGAGATCCGGGAGATCGTCAGGGACAGCCCGATCGGCATCGAATGTTTCATCCACGGCGCCCTCTGCTTTTCTTTCTCCGGCCAGTGCTATTTTTCCTCCTTCCTGGGCGGCCACAGCGGCAACCGGGGTCGCTGCGCCCAGCCCTGCCGCCGCCAGTACCGCTATCGGGGGAAAGAAGGGTACTACTTCTCCACCAACGATTTTTCCAGCATCGACATGATTCCCCAGCTGGTTGCGGCAGGAGTCGGCTCCCTGAAGATCGAGGGGCGGATGAAATCGGCCGAGTACGTGGCCAGCGTGATCGGCGCCTACCGCAAGGTGCTGGATGCCACACCAAAGGAGTGGCCAACGGCCCTGGCCGAGGCCAAGGAACTGCTCAAGCTCTCCTTCGGCCGGGTACCGACCAAAGGGTTCCTCGCCTCCCACCAGCCGACCGACATCGCCACCCCGAGCCTCCGTGGAGCCACCGGCCGGTTCCTGGGTGAAATAAAGGGGATCAAGGGAGGACGCATCCTCTTCGAGAGCCGGGACCGGCTCCATCTGGGGGATCGCATCCGGGTACAGCCGAAGAGCGACCTGGCCGGCAAGGCCTTCACCGTCAAAGAGCTCTTTCAGGGAAGCCGGTCGGTCAAGGCAACGGCCGAAAAGACGCGGGTGGAGATTCCGGCACCGTTCCCCTGTAGCGTGGGAGACGCGGTCTTCAAGGTCTCCTCCGAGACCGCCTTCACCATGAGCGAAAATGCCTGCCAGCGACGGCTGGAAGGAATCCGGGCCGGCAAGCTCCCCTGCGACCTCTCCGTTGCCTGGCAGGACGGGACCCTGGTTGTCGATGCCCGGGTCTGCGGCATCACCAGCCAACAGCAGTTCGACATCGGCCCCCTGGAGACGGCCCGTACCAGCGACATGACCGCCGTGCTAGCGGCCCAGTTAGGGCGGACCGGCGACACCCGCTTCACCCTCCGTTCCCTCGCTGCGCCGGAGTTCCCGCCGCTCCTGATCCCAGCGACCCGACTCAAGGAGATCCGGCGGGAGCTCTATCAGCGGTTGGCCGATGAGATCCTGCCTGCCATAACCAAGGAACGGCAGGAACGGGTCCGCCAGGCACGCGACGCACTGGCCCCCGGCCGGATGGCCGGCACCAGCGCCAGACCGGAGCTGACCATCAGGATCGACCATTTAAAGGACCTGAACCTGCTCCATCAGCCGGGGGTGGATACCGTGAGCCTGCCGGTCTCCCGGGCCAACCTGCACCAACTTCCCCAGGCACTCCGCAGACTAAAGGGCCGGGAAGGGAAGGTCATCTGGCGCCTCCCGTTCATCATCTTCGAGCAGGACATTCCCTGGTACCAGGGGGCAATCGCCCACCTGGCAAGCTGCGGCTTCTCCCGTTTCGAGGCGGCCAACCTCTGCCATTTCCCGCTCCTGAAAGGGATCGAGGGTGAACTGTCCACCGACTACCGGCTCTTCTCGGTCAACAGCCAGGCGATCCGGACCTGGCAGGAACTGGGCGCCTCTGCCGTCACCCTGTACATCGAAGACGATGCGGAAAACCTGGCAACGCTTCTGGCCGCCGACCTTCCGATTGTCCGCCGGGTCCTGGTCTACGGCAGCGTGCCGGTCATCACCTCCAAGATCGCCATCAAAGGGGTAAAGGCCGATGCACCGATCCTGTCCGACCGTGGCGACGGCTACCGGGTCACGGTCCGGGACGGCCTGACCGTCGTGACCGCAACCACCCCCTTTGCCCTTACCGGCTTTCGGGAGCAACTTCAGGGGATGGGATGCAACTCCTTCGTCATCGATCTGGGGCAGACCCCGGCCGAGCAGTGGCCCCGCATCCTGGACGCCTTTACCCGAGGTATCGAGCTTCCAGGCAGTTCGCCGTTCAATTTCGCCATGGGGCTGGTATAAAACGCGCTCGGGGCTCGGAAAAGTCTCATAAAATTGAAGAACAATGCTAAACATATTCGACAAACTGAAGAGCCCGGCCTTGGCCGGGCTCATGAAGGACCAGCGGGTGGAAAGGAGCGTCCAGTGCCTCTGAACGATCACCTGGTACGGATCATCACCGCCGCCGGTACCATCCGCGCCCTGGCCTGCACCACCACCAACCTGGTGGCTGAGGGAGCGGAGCGGCACCACGCCGGGCCGGTGGCCAGCGCCGCACTCGGCAGGGCGCTTACCGGCGGGGCACTCATGGGGGCGCTCCTCAAGAGTGGCCAGCGGGTGGCCCTCAAGTTCGAGGGGAACGGTCCGCTCCGGAAGGTGATCGTTGAGGCGGAGAGCACCGGGGTCGTACGGGGGTTCGTGGCCGTTCCCGATGTCGACCTCCCCCTGCGGGACGGCAAGCTTGACGTGGCTACGGGGATCGGGCGGGCTGGATTTCTCACGGTCACCAAGGACCTGGGGCTCAAAGAGCCGTACAAGGGGATCGTCCAGCTCTATTCCAGCGAGATTGCCGAGGACCTGGCGTTTTACCTGACCGACTCGGAGCAGACCCCTTCCGCCGTTGGGCTGAGCGTTTTCGTGGACGGTGACGGTGCAGTTACCGCGGCCGGCGGCTTTCTCATCCAGGCCATGCCGCCGGGCGACCCGGCACTGGTCGACACCCTCATGGCCCGCATTGCTGAGCTCCCCCCACTGTCGGAGCTCTTCCTGGCCGGCACCACACCCGAAACCCTCCTGGAAAGGCTGTTTCAGGATATTCCCTATACGCTCCTGGAAAAGCGAGAGCTCGCCTTCAGCTGTTCCTGTTCCCGGGAAAAGATCGAGCGGGTCCTCATCTCGTTCGGCAAGGAAGAGCTGGGCAAACTGGCTGCAGAACAGGAAGCGACCGAGGTCACTTGCGAATTCTGCCGACAGCGGTATACCTTTGAACGTCAGGAGGTACGAGAGCTCCTGGCCACTCTAGACCAGGAGGTAACCCCATGCTGAAAGAGTTCAGGGAATTCGCCGTCAAAGGAAACATGCTGGACCTGGCAGTCGGTGTCATCATCGGCGGGGCGTTCGGCAAGATCGTCACCTCGCTGACCAGTGACATCATCATGCCCCCCATCGGTCTATTGCTCGGCAAAATGGACTTCTCCAACCTCTTCGTAACCCTCACCCCAGGGAAATCGTTCGAAACCGTCAAGCAGGCCAAGGACGCCGGGGCTGCAACGCTCAACTACGGCCTGTTCATCAACACCTGCATCGACTTTCTGATCGTCGCCTTTGCCGTGTTCATGCTGGTAAAGCAGATCAACCGCCTCAGGAAGGCACCCGAACCGCCACCGCCAAACACCAAGGATTGCCCGTTCTGCTGCTCCAAGATCCCGCTTCCCGCATCCCGGTGCCCCCAGTGCACCTCCGAGCTGGCGGGGGCTTGATAACGCTCATTGCGCAGCCGTTGCCAGAGATCATTGGCAACGGCTGCCACAACATCCCATCATGACCGACACCCCCCATCTCATCGACGTTGCCGTTGCCCTGCCGGTCGACCAGACCTTCACCTATAGCGTTCCGCCGGAACTAGTGCCAGCGGCAGTCATCGGCTGCCGGGTACTGGTCCCGTTCGGTCGGCGCACCGTGACCGGCTACGTCCTCGGTCATGCCGGAGAGACTGCCGATGCCTGCAAGGAGATAAGGGAGGTCCTGGACCGGGAACCGCTCTTCGCTGAAGACGACCTGGGGTTCTACCGCTGGATAGCCGCCTACTACCTCCAGCCACTGGGAGAGGTGATCCGGGCGGCACTGCCGGCTGGGCTGACGGTCACGGGGCGGTTGAAAACCACCGCCGCCAGCGATGGCACCACGGTCACGGGCGAGGTCCTTTCCAAGGGGCAGCGCCTGAAGACGGAGCCCTGCTACCGGGCCAGCGGCCAACCCATGCCGGAAAAGCTCCGGGGCAAGGCCCTGGACATCCTGCAGTTTCTCCTGGCCAACGGCGAGGCCTCCGGCCGGGAACTCGGCGGCCGGTTCGCTCCCTGCGGGCCGCAACTCAAAAAACTCCTGGCAGCCGGTCTCATCGCCAGCCGTGAACGGGAAGTCTATCGCGACCCGTTCCAGGACGCGGTTACTCCCGATAGTCCGCCGCCGCTCACTGATGAGCAGGCAGCAGCCCTGGTCCCGCTCACCGCAGCCATCGATGCCCGCACCTTTGCCCCGTTCCTTCTCCATGGCGTCACCGGCAGCGGCAAGACCGAAGTCTATCTGCGAGCCATCGCCCATGCCCTGGAGCGGCACAAAACCGCCCTGGTCCTGGTGCCCGAGATCGCCCTCACCCCCCAGTTGGTGGGCAGGTTCCGGCGCCGCTTCGACACCGGCATTGCCGTGCTCCACAGCGGTCTTTCCGACGGCGAGCGGTATGACCAGTGGCGCCGGATCAGGCGCGGCGAGGTCAGGATCGTGATCGGCGCCCGCTCGGCGATCTTCGCCCCGCTGGCGGAGATCGGCGTCATCGTGGTGGACGAGGAACACGAAGGCTCCTACAAACAGTCGGAAGGGGTGCGCTACAACGCCCGCGACCTGGCCCTGGTGCTCGGCACGCGGCACCTCGCCACGGTCATCCTCGGCTCGGCCACCCCGCTGGTGACCAGCCGTCATGCCGCTGCCGGCAATAAACTCGGCTATCTCTCCCTCAGCCGGCGGGTGAACGGCCTGCCGCTACCGACCACCACCCTGCTGGACATCCGCGGACACCGCAAAAGCCCCCTGCATCCGGCGCTGGCCACGGCACTGGCCGGCAACCTGACAGCGGGCGGCCAGGCCATGCTGCTCCTGAACCGCCGCGGCTTCGCCACCTGGCTGGTCTGCAGCGCCTGCGGCGAAGTGCTGCACTGCCCCAACTGCAGCGTCACCCTCACCTACCACCAGCAAAAGCGCCGCCATCTCTGCCACTACTGCGACTACAACATCCCGGCACCGTCCCTCTGTCCCAAGTGCGAAAGCGGCGAGTTGACCTTCCTGGGGCGGGGCACAGAACGGCTGGAAGAAGAGATCCAGGCGCTCCTCCCCACGGCCTGCGTCGCCCGCATGGACCGGGACACCACGGCCGGCAAGGGGGGGCATGCCCGCATCCTCGACCGGCTGGCCAGCGGCGCAGTGGATATTCTGGTGGGAACCCAGATGATCGCCAAGGGGCACGACTTCCCCGGTGTGACCCTGGTGGGGGTGGTGGATGTGGACGCCGTCCTGAATCTCCCGGACTTCCGGAGCAGCGAACGGGCGTTCCAACTGGTGAGCCAGGTGGCCGGCCGGGCCGGCCGTGGGGCTCTGCCGGGCACGGTCCTGGTCCAGAGCATGGTGCCGGACCACTACGCCCTGCAGCGGGCCGCCCGACACGACTACGACGGTTTTTACGAAGAGGAGCTCGCCTCACGGCGCGAAACCGGCTATCCCCCCTTCAGTTACCTGGCCGCCATCCACCTCTCCAGCCCCGCATTCCAGGCGGCCGAACAGGCTGCTGCCGCTGCGGCCGGGCAATTGCGGGAGATCCGGCAGGCTCTGGGCTTCCGGACAGAGATACTGGGCCCGGCCGCTCCGCCGCTCGGCAAGGTGCGAGGCCGCTATCGCTGGCAGATACTCCTGAAGGGTACGAACCGGCAGGAGCTGCACCGCCTGGCGCAGCGGTTCAGGACCGGCTACAGTCCGCCGGCGAACGTACGGGTGGCCGTCGACATCGACCCGGTGGATATGCTGTGACCCTGGCAGTCCGTCTATTCCCTGGTAGAATGTCCTGCAACCGACACATGAGGAGGCAGCCATGTCATTGACGGGCAAGAAGGCCCCGGCGTTCACCCTGGCCGGGAGCGACGGCAAACAGCATTCATTGCAGGAGTACGCCGGTAAAACGGTAGTCATCTATTTCTACCCCAGGGACAACACGCCGGGCTGCACCAAGGAGGCGTGCGGCTTCAGGGACCTGAAACCGCACCTGGACAGCTCCGGCGTCGTGCTGCTCGGGGTCAGCAAGGACAGCCTCAAGTCCCATGACAAGTTCATTGCCGACTTCAAGCTCCCCTTCACCCTCCTCTCCGACCCGGAAGCCATCATGATGACCACCTATGGCGCCTTTGGCGAAAAGGTCATGTACGGCAAGAAGACCACCGGCACCATACGCTCCACGGTCGTCATCGGTCCGGACGGAACGATTGTCAAACAGTGGTCCAAGGTGGCCAAGGCGGAAACCCACCCCGCCGAGGTGCTGGCCTGGCTGCAAAACAGAACGTAGTCTCCTGGAAAATCCTTGCAATTGCAGGCCAGTTGAGAGAAACAAAAGGTCTGGACCGAAAGGAGTTTTTCCGTGTTCATCCTGACCCTCAACTGCCGTGCCTACGCCATCCGCTATCACCTCTACAATCCGACGACCCGCACCGTCGCCGCCCGGGGGAGCATCGAGCGGATCGAACTGGGCGATTCGTTCATCACCCTGGAGCTGCCGGTCCGCAAAGCCACCGTGATGGAGGCCGATTGTCCGGACATGCGCAGCGCCCTTGACATGCTTCTCCAGTTCCTCGGCAACGGGGTCCACCGGGTCATTGCCGGCCACGGCGACATCGTGGCCGTGGCCCACCGGGTTGCCCACGGCGGCGAGCGATTCAGCGGCACAACCATCATCACGCCGGCCGTCCTCGACGGCATCCGCGAGGCGAGTGTCCTGGCGCCGCTCCACAACCTCCCCAATCTGGCCGGCATCGAGGCGGCCCGGGCGATTTTCCCCGCAATCCCCCACGTGGCGATCTTCGACACCGCGTTCCATCAGACCATGCCCGAACAGGCCTATATCTACCCGCTTCCCTACGAGTGGTACGAACAGCACGGCATCCGGCGCTACGGCTTCCATGGCGCCTCCCACCGCTACGCCCTTCTGCAGGCGGCCGAACTGCTCGGCAAGGAACCGGAAGAGTGCAACCTGGTCACGATCCATGTCGGGTATGGCATCTCCCTCTGTGCAATACGAAAGGGGCAGTCGATCGACACCAGCATGGGGCTCACCCCCCTGGAAGGGGCAACCATGGAGACCCGGTCCGGCGACATCGATCCGGGGATCACCACCTTCATGATGCAGGAAGAGAACCTTTCCGCCCGGGAGATGGACCGGCTGCTCAACCAGAAAAGCGGCATCCTCGGCATCACCGGCAACTGCGCAACCCGCCGGGCCATGCTGGAGGGGGCAGCCGACGGCGACCAGCGCTGCCGGCTCGCCCTGCAGATCTGCGCCTACCGCCTGAAGAAATACATCGGCGCCTACGTGGCCGTTGCCGGCCCGCTGGACGCGGTCGTCATCGTCTCCGCAACCGGCGGCAGCGACTGGCAGATCCGGGAGCTGGCCCTGACCGGCATGGAAGGTTTCGGGATCAAACTCGACCGGGAACGGAACCGCCGGGTTGTTGCCGAGCCGGTGGATATCTGCGCCGATGATTCCCGGGTGGGCATCCTGGTGCTCCCCACCAATGAAGAACATATCCTGGCCACCGAGGCTGCGGCCCTTCTCTCCCCTGCCTGGTACACCAGCGACCTCTGCGCACAGTCCTGATCCGTCATTGACAGTGGACAGGTTCCGGGTACCATTAGGGGGAAACTACACACTCCCCCGGAGCCTTGATGCCGGTCACCAAAGCACCCATACAAGCCCTGCCAGGGCTCTACCCCGAACTCCTGCCGATGGTCCTCTACGCGACCATCGCCGTAGCGCTCATCGGCCTGCTCATGGCCGCGGCCCGGTGGCTCGGGGCACGAAGCACGAACCGTAACAAGGAACTTCCCTACGAGTCCGGGGTCATCCCCACCGGCGATGCCCGCTTGGCCTACCCGGTCCCGTTCTACCTGATCGCCATCTTCTTCATCGTTTTCGACGTGGAAGCCGCCTTTGTCTTCACCTGGGCCGTGGCCTGGGACCTGTTGGGGCTTCCCGGTCTGCTCCATATCACCTTCTTCATCGTCGTCCTTCTCCTGGGGCTGGTCTGGCTCTGGATCAAGGGAGGGCTTGACTGGGGACCGTCAAGACAGGCCCGAGACTCGCGGGCCGGGGAACGAGGATTGGGATGACGGAAGCCAACATCCCCGACAACATCCTCCTGACCCGCCTGGACGACCTGATCAACTGGGGCCGCGCCAATTCGCTCTGGCCGATGTTCTTCGGGCTCTCCTGCTGTTTCGTCGAGATGATGACCTCCTTCACCTCCCGCCACGACATCTCCCGTTTCGGCGCCGAGGTACTGCGTGGCACCCCCCGGGAAGCAGACCTGATGGTCATTGCCGGCACGGTCTTCAAGAAGATGGCACCATCGATCCTCCGCCTCTACGAGCAGATGGCCGAGCCCAAATGGGTAATCTCCATGGGGAGTTGCGCCAACTCCGGCGGGATGTACGACGTCTACAGCGTGGTGCAGGGGGTGAACCAGATCATCCCGGTGGACGTCTACGTACCGGGTTGCCCGCCACGGCCCGAGGCGTTTCTCCAGGGGCTGATGCTCCTCCAGGAGAAGATCCGTTCGGAGGAGCGGCCGGCCCGCCCGGTGCTCCACCTTTCAGGCGGCACCCAAGGGACGACCGCGCCGGTGCTGGTGGACGGGGCCAGCAAATCCCGGGACCCCCGCGGTCCGGGTATGGAAGGTACCACCATCCGCGGCAGCTCGGTGCAGCACCCACGGTTCTGGATGCCCCGCTCCGACGAGATGTGGCGGCCGCCGGCGCCGAAACATGCCTACCCCGACTTCGGCCTGACCGGTGAATTGGAGCTGGCCTTCCAGCACCGGGTGGTAAGGGACGACCGCGCCACCGACATGCTCACCTACCGGCTGCCGGCCGAACTGGTGCCCGATGTCCTCAGGCACCTGAAAGCCCGGCCGGCAGCCCCGTTCCGGCGGTTGGAGGATATCGCCGCAGTGGACGACTCCTGCCGCCGGGAGCGAAAGGGGTTCAAGGATTTCACCGTCAACTACCACCTGCTCAACTTCGACGTCCCCGGCCATCTCCGGCTCAAGGTGGAGGCGGAAGGAGCCTTTCCGGAACTGCCGAGCGCGACCGCCGTGTTTCCGGCCGCCAACTGGTACGAGCGGGAAGTCTTTGACATGTACGGCATCCGTTTCAGCGGCCATCCGGCCTTGCGCCGCATCCTGATGCCCCACGACTGGGAGGGACATCCGCTGCGCAAAGAACATCCGTTCCGTGCCACCGAGATGCCCCCCTACACCACCGACGACGCGCGGCGCCATCAGCCCCTGCCGGCCAGCGACTTTTTCGACCGGGTCGATGACGACACCCTGATCCTCAACCTGGGACCCCAGCACCCCGGCACCCACGGCATCATCCGCTGCATCCTGAAGCTGGACGGCGAAGAGATCGTCGACCTGGACCTGGACATCGGCTACCACCACCGGGGGGCGGAGAAGATCGGCGAGCGCCAGCACTGGAACCAGTTCATCCCTTACACCGACCGGATCGACTACCTGGCCGGGGTGCAGAACAACCTGGCCTACGTGAACTCCGTGGAGCGGCTCTGCGGCATCACCGTCCCGGACCGGGCCGTGGTGATCCGGGTCATGCTGGCCGAGCTGTTCCGGATCGCCAGCCATCTGGTCTGGCTCGGCACCTTTGCCGCCGACGTGGGGGCCATGACCCCGGTGTTCTATACCTTCACCGACCGGGAGAAGATCTTCGACATCATCGAAACAATCACCGGCGGCCGGATGCACCCGGCCTGGTTCCGGATCGGCGGCGTGGCCGAGGACCTCCCCGAAGGATGGGCCGGCCTGGTCAGGGAGTTCCTCGACTGGATGCCGGCGAGGCTGAGAGAATACGAGGCGCTCCTGAACGGTAACCCGATCTTCCTGGCCCGGCTCAAGGGGATAGGGGCGATCACGCAGGACGAGGCGATCGAGTGGGGGCTTTCCGGCCCCAACCTGCGGGCCTGCGGCTTGGCATGGGATCTGCGTAAGAAGCTCCCCTATGCCGGCTATGACCGGTTCCACTTCGAGGTGGCAACCGCCGAAGGTGGCGACTGCTGGGCCAGGTATCTCGTCCGGCTGGAGGAGATCCGCCAGTCGCTGCACATCGTCCGCCAGTGCTGGCATGATATGCCGGCGGGCCGGTGGATCACCGATGACTACCGCTTCGTCCTGCCGCAGAAGCGGGACACCCTGCATGACATCGAATCGCTGATCCACCACTTCATCAACGCCACCAGGGGGATGGCCCCTCCCCGTGGTGAGAACTACAGCGCCATAGAGGCCCCCAAGGGAGAGAACGGCTACTTCGTCGTCTCTGACGGTCTCAACATCCCGTACCGGGTGCGGATCAAGACCCCCAGCTTCCCGCACATGCAGGCGCTGCCGGTCATGAGCCGCGGCTGGCTGGTGGCCGATTTCCTGGCGATATTGGGGTCGGTGGATTTCGTTCTGGCGGACCTGGACAGGTAAAAGTAACTCCCCCCCGGCCCCCTCTTAGCTTAAGAGGGGGAGTAGGGACGGTTTTTCTCCTCCCCTTAGCCTAAGGAGGGGTTAAACAGTAGCAAACTGATGAGAGACAGATGATTCCAGAATCCCTGAAAACCGAACTCCAGTCCCGCATCGCCGCGGCTATCACCCCCCGCGAGGCGGCGGTGGATGTGCTCAAATGCCTCCAGGCCCACTACGGCTGGCTGAGCGACGAAGCCGTCGAAGAGGCGGCAGCCCTGCTCGGTCTCTCGCCGCTCCAACTGGACGAACTGGCCACCTTCTACGAGATGCTGTACCGGCGGCCGGTGGGCAAGCGGGTGGTCCACGTCTGCGACTCCATCTCCTGCTGGGCCATGGGTGGGGAGACGCTCATGGCCCACCTGGCAAAGGGCCTTGCTATCCAGCCGGGAGAGACCAGTGCGGACGGGCTCTTCACCCTGCTCCCCTGCTGCTGCCTGGGGAACTGCGGCGAAGCGCCGACCATGATGATCGGTGATACCCTCTACGGCAACCTGACGCCGGAAACGGCCCTGGAGATCCTGCAGAAGGAACGAACGACCATACTACCCAAGGAGGAACGACCATGAAGAAGATGCTGTGCATTGCTGCCCTGCTGACCATCTCAGCCTTTGCCACCACGGCCCTGGCTGACGGCAAGGGGAAGATCAACGGCAAAAAGGAGTTCGAGGAACACTGCGTCTCCTGCCATGCCGATGGCGGCAACATCGTCAACCCGGCCAAGACCCTGAAGAAGCTGAATCTACAGGCCAACGGCGTCAAGAGTTGGCAGGACATCGTCAAGAAGATGCGTAACCCCGGCCCCGGCATGACCAAGTTCGAGAAAAAGGATGTCTCCGACAAGGAGGCCCGGGCCATTGCCGAGTATATTCTGAAGACGTTCAAGTAACGTCCCGTCATGCCGGACCGGTTCCGGACCAACCTAAGTAGGAGGAAACTGCATGAAAAAAATAGCCCTGCTGTCCGCTGCTGCCCTGACCCTGGCCTCGTTTGCCGGAACTGCCCTGGCCGAGGGGAAAAAAGCCGAGGCACTCTTTAAAGAGAAATGCGCCGCCTGCCATCCGGGTGGCGGCAATATCATGAAACCGAAAGCGAGTCTCAAAGGACTCAAGGATACCAAGAATATCGTCCAAAAGATCCGTAACGGAGGCGGCGGCATGACCGCTTTCGACCAGAAGGCCATTTCCGATGCCGACGCCAAGGCCGTTGCCGACTACATCGTCAAGACCTTCAAGAAGTGACCAAAGGAGCCGGTGGCGGCGGGAACTTCCGTCGCTGCCGGAACGGTTATGATCAAGTGCAAACGGATTTATGAACAGCCATCCCTGGCCGACGGCCGACGGGTGCTGGTCGACCGGCTCTGGCCGAGGGGAATGAGCAAGGAGAACGCCCGGATCGACGATTGGCTAAGGGAGTTGGCTCCGAGCGACTCGCTACGCCGTTCGTTCTGCCACGACCCGGCAAAGTGGGACGAATTCCGGAGCCGCTATGCCGAAGAACTCCGCGGCAGAACAGAACTCCTGGAAACCCTGCGGGAGCAGGCAGCAACAGGGACCGTAACCCTCCTCTTTGCCGCCAGAGATGAGGAATACAACAACGCCGTAGTATTGAAGCAGATCCTGGAGGAACCGACGGAATAGATGGAACAGCTCCTGTTCAGGCATAACAAGCCCGGCCGCTGCGTGACCTTCGACGAATATCGAGCCGAGGGGGGATTCGCCGCGCTTCGGAAAGGGCTGACCGAATGCTCGCCCGACCAGGTGCAGCAGCTGGTGATCGACTCGGGGCTGCGGGGTCGCGGCGGTGCCGGTTTCCCCACCGGCAAGAAGTGGTCGTTCGTCCCGCGTGACCTGCCGGGTCCTTGCTGGCTCATCTGCAACTGCGACGAGATGGAGCCCGGGACCTACAAGGACCGGGTGCTCCTGGAGGCGAATCCTTACGCCCTGGTGGAGGGGATGATCCTGGCCGCCTACGCCCTGGAGGTGCGGCGCGCCTTCGTCTTCATCCGCCGCGGCTACGAGACGGCAGCGACCAACCTACGGCGCGCCATAGACGAGGCGCGTCAGGCGGGCCTGCTCGGGGACAACATCCTGGGAAACGGCTTCAGCTGCCACATCGACCTGCACGTCTCGGCCGGTCGTTACATCTGCGGCGAAGAGACGGCCCTGATGAATGCCCTGGAGGGGAGGCGGGCCAACCCGCGGAGCAAACCCCCCTTCCCGGCCATAAAGGGGCTGTGGGGCGGCCCGACGGTGGTGAACAACGTGGAGACCCTGGCCAATGTGCCGGCCATCGTGCTGAACGGACCGGCCTGGTTCAAGGGACTGGCAGCCATCCCCGAGGCGGCCGGCACCAAACTGTTTTGCGTCAGCGGCCATGTCCGGAACAGTGCCTGCTTCGAACTGCCGATGGGGATCACCCTCGGCGAGATCATCGACAACCACTGCGGCGGGATGCGGCCGGGAAGCCGTTTCAAGGCCTGCATCCCCGGCGGGGCCTCGACCCCCTACTTCACTGCCGACCATTTCAACGTCCCGATGGACTTTGACAGCGTGGCCAAGGCCGGCTCCCGCCTCGGTACCGGTGGGATCGTGGTCTTTGACGAATCGGTCTGCATGGTCGCAGTCACCCTGAATCTCGTCAGGTTCTACGCCCGCGAGTCGTGCGGCTGGTGCACGCCCTGTCGGGAAGGGCTTCCGTTTGTCGTCGAGATCCTGACCAGAATCGAGCAGGGCAATGGCACCGCTGACGATATCGAACTGCTCCGCGAACATGTCCGACTCCTGAACTACGCCTTCTGCGCCCTGGCTCCCGGCGCCATGGGGTCGGTGGAGGGGCTGCTCCGGCTCTTCGAGGATGAGATCAGGGAGCACATCCTTCACAAGGGGTGCCCATTCGCAGGGGCACCGCTACTCACGGGAGGGACCGATGGGAAATGAACTGCCCGGCCGGAGCCGGTTCCAATGGAAAGACCTGGGCGACGTGACCGCGGCACGGCCCAACCTGGGGATAGCCACGAACATCCTCGTCTACCGGCTAATGCAGTATGCCCTGAGAGACGTCCTCGCCGAACGGTACGGCGCCGATGCAGCCGGCGAGATCATACGGGAGGCGGGACAACTGGCAGGCGAGGAGTTCTGCCGCAACATGCTGGATACCGGGCTCGCCTTCAACCCCTTCGTCGCCCTTCTTCAGGAAAGGTTGAAGAGCCTCGGCATAGGTATCCTGCGGATCGAGAAGGCCGATTCCGTGGCCATGGAGTTCGTCCTGACGGTCTCCGAAGACCTGGAATGCTCCGGTCTGCCGGTTAGCGGTGAAACGGTCTGCGAGTACGACGAGGGGTTCTTTGCCGGTATATTCAATGTCTATACCGGCCAGCCGTTCACGGCCCGGGAAGTGGACTGCTGGGCCACCGGCGAGCGGACCTGCCGGTTCGTGACGAAACCGGCAGGAGAGGAAACGTGATGATGGAAAAGGAAAAGGAGATGCTCTGGTCCATGACCGAGCAGCTGTCGGCGCTGCTCCGCGGAGAGACGGCCCAAGCGGTTGAGGCCACCGATGGAGATCCGGTCGAGATCAGGGCATTGGCCGAAGCGGTGAACCGTCTCATACATGCGTTTGCCGAGGCCAGGCCGTTCCTCCTGGCACTGGCAGCGGGAGACCTGTGTCAGGAACCGCCGGCCCGCAACCAGCTCATCGCTCCCTTCAAACATCTCCACTCAAGCCTGCGCCACCTGACCTGGCAGACCCAGCAGATCGCTGCCGGCGACCTGACCCAGCAGGTCGATTTTCTCGGCGAATTCTCGGTGGCCTTCAACCAGCTGATCACCAACCTGCGCGACAAACAGCGGACCGAGGAGCAGTTGCGCTACGTGAGCAGCCATGACACCATGACCGACGTCTATAACCGCTCCTTTTTCAGCGAGGAGCTGGCACGACTGGACCGGGGCCGCCACTTCCCGGTCAGCATCATCGTGGTCGATCTGGACGGGCTCAAGGAGATCAACGATACCCGCGGCCACGCTGCCGGCGACCGCCTCATCCAGCAGGCGGCACGGGTGTTGACCTCAGCGGTCCGGGGCGAAGACGTGGTAGCGCGCATCGGCGGCGACGAGTTCGCTATCATCCTGCCCGGTGCCGACCTGGAGGCAGCCGCCAGGGTGCTCGAACGGATCAGGGACGAAGAGGCTGCCTACAACTGCGAGCAGACGGAGTTTTTTCTCGGCATGTCACTGGGGTTGGCGACCGCTTCGTCACGCGGCGACCTGGACCTGACCCACAAACAGGCCGACCGGCTGATGTACGAGGACAAGGCGGCCCGAAAGGTGAAGACGACTGGAATCAGGATGTAATCCATGCCCAGACTGACCATAGACACCATACCGGTCGAGGTGCCGGCCGGCACCACGGTCCTGGAGGCGGCCCGAAAGGTGGGGATCGTCATCCCCCACTTCTGCTACCACCCGGCGCTCGGCAGTGTCGGCGCCTGCCGGGTCTGCGCCGTCAAGCTCCTGGAGGGACCGGTGAAGGGGATTCAGATGTCATGCATGCTCCCTGCCCGGGACGGCATGGTGGTCTCCACCGTTGACGAGGAGGCACAGGCCATGCGCCGCCATGTCATCGAATGGCTGATGCTCAACCACCCCCATGACTGCCCGGTCTGCGACGAGGGAGGAGAATGCCTCCTGCAGGATTTCACGGTGGCCGGCGGCCACGGCATCCGGCGCTATCAGGGCACGAAGCGGACCCACTCAAACCAGTTCCTCGGCCCCCACATCGAACACGAAATGAACCGCTGCATCCAGTGCTACCGCTGCGCCCGCTTTTACCAGGAGGTTGCCGGCGGCAGTGATTTCGGGGTCATGGGAAGCGCCAGCCGGGTCTATTTCGGCCGTTTCCGGGATGGGGAGCTTGAGTCCCCTTTCAGCGGCAACCTGGTGGACATCTGCCCCACCGGGGTATTTACCGACAAAACTGCCCGTTTCCGGGCCCGTTACTGGGACTATGAAATGGCACCGTCGGTCTGCCCCCACTGCTCCCTGGGATGCAACACCGTGCCGGCGGCCCGCTACCGGGAGCTGCTGAAGGTAATGGCGAGGAGAAACGACGCCGTTAACGGCTGGTTCATCTGCGACCAAGGCCGCTTCGGCAACGGCGCGGTCAACGATCCGGCCAGACCACGCGCCCCCCGCGTCGGCGGGAAGGAAGCCTCGTGGGACGACGCCCTGGACCGGCTGTTGCTCCGGGTCGGCGAACTGTATGACCTGCACGGTGCCGGCTGCCTGGCAGTGGTCGGTTCACCGCGCCTCCCCCTGGAAGCTGCCGTTCTCCTGCCGCGACTGGCAGAACTGCTCGGCGCCAGGTTCCTCAGCTACTTCGTCACCACAGAGGAGAGCGCGCGACACACCACGGCGGTCTCACTGCTGAACGAGGTCAGGGTCGCCTCCCCGTCCGACGTGCGGAAGGCTGACTGCATCGCCATTGTCGATTGCGACCTCATGGAGGAAGGGCCGCTGCTGGCCCTGGCCGTGCGTCAGGCCTGGCTCCAGGGAGCACCGCTCTTTCTGGTGGGAAAGCATGCACCGCTGGCCCAGGCAAAGGCGATCGGCGTCGAGGCGGTACAGCTCGACATTCCCGAAGAGGTACCGTTCGGCATCTACGACAGGCCGGTCATCATCTGCGGCACCAGGCACAGCACGCCAGCCACCATCGCCAGGATCATGAAGAGCGGGACACCGCCGATCTGCCTCCTCTCCGGCCCCAACGCCTGCGGGGCAGCGCTCCTGGCGAGTCAATACGAAGCGGTCCCCCTGGCCGAGGCGATAGCCTCCGGCCAGGTGAAGGGTGTCCTTGGCATCGAGGCGGACATCCCTGCCGAGCTGCTGGAAGGGGTACCGTTCGTTGCCGCCATGGACTGGCTCCCGAACAGTTCCACGGAAAAGGCGGACATCATCCTGCCTACAACCTCCTGGGTGGAAATGGACGGCACCTTTGTCAATGCTGAGGGTCGTGGGCAGCGGTTCAGGCGGGTCATGCAACCCGGGGTCCCGATCAGGGGGCTCGATCCCGCCCTCCACCCGCCCCGTGCCCACCGGACCCTGCCGCCGGGCAGCGGCATCCGGCCCGCCTGGCAGGTGATCGCTGCGCTTCTGGAGCGGCTGGGCGACGAACCGGCGTCAGAACCGCTGCGCGGGGAGTGGGAACCGCTGCGGATGCTCGATCCTGAAGGTCCGGGGATGATCATCCTGAATAATGCTATTGGAACGCAGAGCCGCCAAAATACAGGTAACGTCCCGTAGGACCCAAAGGGCCTAAAGGACAGAATGCCGGTAGCCCGGCGATTCATCGCCGGGATGCATGGAATGGCAATTTATTTTCGTCACGTACGTGACTGAAGGATTGCACAATTCCGTTACCGGGGGATGAATCCCCCGGCTACAAGCATTCTGTCCCGATGGGACGAACCCCAATGCGACAGACTAGAATCATATTTGACGTATTGGGGATGTAATAGGAGAATCTATCATGATGAAATTGCTACTGGCAGCCACTCTCCTCACCACCCTGCTCGCCGACACTGCCCTGGCCGAATTCTGGGGCTCGTCCTCCTCGAACCGCTACCACTTCAAACGCTGCCAGTGGACCCAGAAGATCCGGAAGGAGTATCTGGTCCGGTTCGACACCGCCGACCAGGCGGTCAAGGCCGGGTATCTCCCCTGTGAAAAGTGCCGGCCGCCGCTGACCGAGAGGCGCGCCCCCGGACAGCAGCAGGGTCCGTCGAGGTAGCCATGACCACCCCCCTGCTCGACATGCTGCTGCTCCTGGCCAAGATCGCCATCGTCTTCTTCGTGATCCTGACCGCCGCAGCGTACCTGGTCTTTGCCGAGCGCAAGGTGCTGGCCTGGATCCAGGACCGCAAGGGGCCGAACCGGGCCGGGCCGCTGGGGCTCCTCCAGCCACTGGCCGACCTGATCAAGATGCTGACCAAGGAGGACTTCCGGCCGCCAGCGGCCGACAAATGGCTCTTCTACCTGGCGCCGGCCATGGCCGCCATCCCGGCCATCCTCATCTTCTCGGTCATCCCCTTCGGCGCCCCCCTGACCCTTTTCGGCCGGGAGATACCACTCCAGGTGGCGGACCCGCACGTGGGGCTCCTCTTCTTCCTGGCCCTCTCCGCCATTGCCGTCTACGGCGTTGCCCTGGGGGGATGGGCCTCCAACTCCAAGTACGCCCTCCTGGGGAGCATCCGCGGCCTGGCCCAGCTCATCTCCTACGAGCTCTCCATGGGGCTCTCCCTGGTGCCGACCGTGATGCTGGCCCGCTCCTTCCGCCTCTCTGACATCGTCAACGCCCAGTCCGGCATATGGTTCATCTGCTACCAGCCGGTTGCCTTTGTCGTCTTCCTGATCAGCATTGCCGCCGAATGCAAGCGGATACCGTTCGACCTTCCCGAGGCAGAAGGGGAGCTGGTGGCCGGCTTCCACACCGAGTACTCGGGGATGCGGTTCGGGCTCTTTTTTGTCGGCGAATACATCAACATCCTGGTGCTGGGTGGATTGGCCGCCACCTTCTTTCTCGGGGGGTGGCACGGACCGCTGCTCCCGCCCGTAGTCTGGTTCTCCCTGAAGGTCCTAGCCTTTGCCTTCTTCTTCATCTGGATGCGGGGCACCCTGCCGAGGCTTCGCTACGACCAATTGATGCAGCTCGGCTGGAAAGCTTTGACACCGTTAGCATTGATCAATATACTTGTCACCGGCTGGTGGCTCACACTCCGTTGATTCGTTTCCACACGAGGCGGCTGCATCATGGCGGCCTCGTTCACCCGTATCGTGCCGAGCATTCCAAACGAGGAGGTAATGGTATGAACACAGCGGTGGCGACAGGCAGCATCAACAGAAAGGGGGAGATGGGTATGCATAACGTTAACGCGGTTAACAAGCAAGGACACACCCCACTCATGGAGGCAGCCAAGGAGGGTGATGCGGAGGGGGTCAAAGACCTGCTCCGCCGTGGCGCGGAGCTGGAGGCCAAAAGCGCAAAAGGGAAAACGGCCCTCCACTATGCCGCTGCCAACGGCCAGTTAGAAGTAGTGAACCTCCTCATCGCCAGCGGAGCGGACGTCAACGCCCGCGACAAGGACTGGCACACCCCCCTCATGCTCGCGGCCATCTATGGCTGCAATCACACCGTCCAGACCCTGATACTCAACGGGGCTGACGTCCACGCCAAGACCCTGGCCGGCAACACGGCCATGATCTACGCCAAGAACAACGACCATCCTTTGGCCTTTGCCCTGCTGCAGAAAGCGGAGCGGGCAAAACAAGCCACCGCCTGACGACACAATTTACAAAAGGGGCAGGATGAAACCTGCCCCTTTTCTGTTAGACTTGAACGCGAAACCATTTCCAGCGACCAAGGAAAGGGCGAGCGTTTTCCGCCATGCCTGTTTTCGACGACATAAAAGCCATCTACACCGGGTTCTGGACCACCTGGAAGCATATCTTCCGCCGACCGGTCACCATCCAGTATCCGGAAGAAAAGCGCCAGCCGCCCGCCCGCTACCGGGCACGAATCGTCCTGACCCGCGACCCGGACGGCGGGGAGCGGTGCGTTGCCTGCTACCTCTGCTCTGCCGCCTGCCCGGTGGACTGCATCTCCATGCAGGCGGCAGAGACGGCAGACGGCCGGCGCTACGCCGCGTGGTTCCGGATCAACTTCTCCCGCTGTATCTTCTGTGGCCTCTGCGCCGAGGCCTGCCCCACCCTGGCGATCCAGATGACCCCGGATTACGAAATCTGCAAACGGGACATCATGGACCTGGTCTATGAAAAGGAATATCTGCTGGTCGACCATGGCGGCAAGGACAGCGAGTACAACTTCTACCGCCAGGCCGGCATCGGCGTGGCCCAACCGCGGGGTGAAGGGGAAAAGGAACAGCCGCCGGTTGACGTACGGGGGTTGATGCCGTAAATCAACGTAGGGGCGAATCTTGTATTCGCCCTGATCCGGGCGATCACAAGGATCGCCCCTACATGGAAATACATGGAACAAATCCTTTTTTACATCCTCGCAGTCGTCACCGTCGTCGGCACCATCCTCGCCATCACCGAAAAGCACCCGGTGCACGCCATCGTCTACCTGGTCACCTCCTTCTTCGCCCTGGCGGTGATCTTCTACCTGCTGGCCGCGCCGGTGGTGGCGGTGTTCGAGGTGATCATCTACGCCGGCGCCATCATGGTGCTGTTTCTCTTCGTCATCATGATGCTGGATCTCGGCCACCCGGAAAAGGCCTGGCGTCCCCACCTGCGGGAGTGGTGGCCGGCCCTGCTGCTGGGGGGAATTATCCTCGGCGCCATCGTGACCCTGGCCGCTGGTGCCCGGACAAGCTCTGGGGCTGCTCCGCCGGTGAGCGTCCGGGAGTTCAGCCGCGTTCTGTTTCAGAAATATGGGGTTGCCGTGGAGGTGATCTCCATGCAACTCTTGTTTGCCGTGGTCGGGACGCTCTACTTAGGGAAAAGACGCAAAGCCAACCCCTCCCAACCTCCCCTTGTCAGGGGAGGAGACAAGCCATTCCTCCCCCCTGACAAGGGGGGATCGAGGGGGGGTATATGATCGTCCCTCTGGAGCACGTCCTGATTCTCGCTGCCATCCTCTTCGTCCTGGGGCTGGTGGGGGTGCTCGCCTGGCGGAGCAACATCATCATGATGCTGATCGGCATCGAGGTGATGCTGAACGCCGCCATGCTGGTGTTCGTGGGGGGCGCGGCCCGTTGGAACGTGGACGGCCAGATCTTCGCCCTGATGATCATGGCCATGACCTCGGCCGAGGTCTCCCTGGCCCTGGCGCTGGTAGTCTATCTGCAGCGGCGGAAGAAGACCGTGAATGCCGATGCGTTCAGTGAGATGCAGGGTTAGTTTTAATGATCACTGACTAAATGTCCCATTTGGGATGATCACCAGTTCACGCGCGCGCGTGAACTGCTCAATGAGTTGAACGACTGAAATATGAGGAGGCAACAATGGACGCGAAAGAACGGATTCATGGGCTTCTGAAGGAAATGTCGATGGAAGTCCTAAACTACATTCGCAGCCAAGAGGCATCAGCAAAAGATCGATGGGTTCCAGCGGCACAGGTAAGGAGCAAGCTCGAACTAAATTTTGTTGCTGTGCCAAAGAACAACAAGCAATACGGCGAGAAGGGATGGCTTTTCGCCATTATTGCAAGGCTACTGGAAGATCAAAACCTCATTGAATACAAGAAAATTGACGGCAAGGCATACTGCCGGACTTTTTGGGGCTAGGCATCGAACATGAAACCAACCTAAAAAGAGATAAAGGAAAAACAGAGGCTGGATGCGAAACTGGAGGATATATGCGGATCAAGACAATCCTAATTATTTGCGTACTGACATCATGGGGCTTTTTCCTAACCGATTCTGTTCATGCTGCACCAAAAAAGAGTGCGAAAACGAAGGGGTCGCAAAGCAAACCAGAAAAACCTTTCGATGTTACTGCGAATGTCTTCAGTCGACAGTCCACAAATGATGCAATCAGCATATATCGCGCTCTGCTCTCAAAGAAAAGTGAACTCGACAAGAATGAATATGAAAGCACCGAGGAATACGAAGCAAGACGCCAAAAATTATGTGAGAAGACACTTGTTGGCAATTTGAAGTTCTGCGACACGGTCGGCTTCTACTCGAATATGGATATCCGATATAACTATGATGCTGACAAGAAAGCAATGACAGTCACTCTGCCTCTTGCCGGGGAGTCAATTGATATTTCAAGCATAAAAGTAGGAAGGAAACAATATGTCGGAACCAACGCATTCGGTGTAAAGGCAAATGTAACCGCAGATGAGTATATGTCGTTTGCCATCTCAATGAGACGCGATGCTCCTAAAGTAGCTAGTGACGGTATCGTGAAGCTGAAATACGCTTTGTATTATGACGAGTTTTATAGACAGCGACGGTTTATTGATTTCGAGATTCCAATGGCCCCTGCTGAAGCTAAGGAATTGAGCAATAACGGTGGTATCGTTATCATTGGAACTTTATATGCCCCTTACATAGACAATTACAAATCACATTCCAAGCCAACCATTGATAAAACAAAGGAAATTATAAATAGGTACAACTATGTAGTTATCAATCCCGTAGAAATTTGGATTGTCAATGAAAAGACGGGCAAGATATATCGGAAAGAATCAGTAGACCTTAAGGAAAATGATTACACGAGAAATACCTTTATAACCAAGCCAATTGAAGCATTACACAAGAATCAATCTGTGCAGTGAAAAAGTTCAACTGAAGGGCGTTGGTGTCAGACCTACACTCTTGACAATGTCACATGTGTAGACCTGACACTCTTCACTCCCCCAGCGCCTTGCGCAGAGGTTCCTTGATGCTGCCGTCAAGAGCCTGCCATTCCTTGAGAGCATCGGGGACAAACTTGAGGGTATATGCGGTTTTCCCCTTGTCGGCTTCAGATGGTGTCAATGTCGACCTCGACAGCCTGATCTTTTTGCGCAAGCCGGTGGCGGACAAGTTCCGTTAATTCACGGTCGGCAAGGGCTTCGACAAGAGCCTCAAAAATTTTTGGTGTTACCATGTAAAATGCTGGACGGTTGTGATTAAGAATCGCAACCGGTTTTTCTCCAGCGGTACGGAGTACCTGCGCCGGATTTTTCTTGAATTCCGACATGCTAACTGAAAGATCAGCGTAAATGGTATCGATGTGCATAACTACCTCCTATGATAAGCTCTGAATATAGAGCTATTTTCGGAGTTTTTCAAGTCTTGCATTGTTGCTACACTCCAGGTTTAGGAAGGTTGCAGCCCTGCGCAACATTGGCATGTTTAAGCGAATACGCAACGGTGGCTACTTCGTGGAGTGGGACAACGAGGCAGATTTGAGCGCAGATACTCTGTACCTGGAGGGAAGACCGACAAAACAGTAATGGAGATATCACGACCAACTTTTTCAACTTTGATGATAATGACATGAAACCCTACCTCACCCTCATACTCCTCCTCCCCCTGCTGGGAGCCACGATCAATTCCCTGGTCGGCCGCCTATTGCCGCGCCGGGTCGTGGAGACCATTGCCTGCGGGACGGTCTGGGGAAGCTTCGCTGCGGCGGCCGGTGCCTTCGCCCTCTACCGCACGCCGGTGACGGTGGAGCTCGCTTCCTGGCTGTCCGTCTTCGACTTCAAGGCTCCGCTCACCCTGTACCTGGACCCGCTCTCCCTCTCCCTGACCGTGATGATCACTTTTGTCTGCGGCTTGATCCACCTCTACTCGGTGGCCTACATGGCCGACGATCCGGGGTATGTCCGCTTCTTCGCCCTCCTGAACCTGTTCGTCTGCGCCATGCTGGTGCTGGTCCTGGCCGAGAACCTGCCGCTCCTCTACCTCGGTTGGGAGGGGGTCGGCTTCTGTTCCTACGCCCTGATCGGCTTCTGGTACAAGGACACGAAGAACGCCGATGCCGGCCGCAAGGCGTTCATCACCACCCGGATCGGCGACACGGCCCTCGGGATCGCCATCATCTGGCTCTTTCAGCTCTTTGGCACGGTATCGATCACCGAACTGAACACCATGGGGTTCCTGATCCCTGCCGGTGTCGTGACCACACTCGGTATCCTGTTCCTGATCGGCGCCATGGGGAAGTCGGCCCAGGTGCCGCTGATGGTCTGGCTGCCGGATGCCATGGCCGGTCCGACTCCGGTCTCGGCTTTGATCCACGCCGCCACCATGGTGACAGCCGGAGTCTACCTGCTGGCCCGGATGCTGCCGTTCATCGGCGGCTCAGCGACCGCCCTGGCGGCCATAGCCATAACCGGCGGGGTGACCGCCTTCTTCGGCGCCTCCTGCGCCCTGGCCCAGCGTGACCTGAAGCGGGTACTGGCCTACTCCACCATCAGCCAGATCGGCTACATGATCCTCGGCGTCGGTGCCGGGGCCGTGACCGCCGCCACCTTCCACCTGCTGATCCACGCCTTCTTCAAGGCACTTCTCTTCCTGGGTGCCGGCTGCATCATCACCGCCCTGCACCACGAACAGGACATCTTCCGGATGGGTGGGGTGCGAAGATCCATGCCCGGCACCTTCTGGCCGTTTCTGGCCGGAACGTTCTGTCTGGCCGGAGTGCCACTCACCGGCGGCTTCTTCAGCAAGGACTCGATCCTGGCAGCGGTCTGGGAAAGAGGCGGCGCGCTCTACGGCGGGCTCTACCTGCTCGGCCTCGCCACAGCCTACATCACCGCACTCTACAGCTTCCGCCTGCTCTACCTGGTCTTCGCCGGTGAGCCTCATACTCCCCCCTTTGAGAAAGGGGGGCCAGGGGGGATTTCCGACGCTGCCCATAAGCAAATCCCCCTCGATCCCCCTTTCCCAAAGGGGGAAGCACTATTTCAGCTCCCTCGCCTCATGGAGCTCACCCTGCTCCCGCTCGCCCTCCTCGGACTTGGCGGTGGACTGCTAAACCTCCCGGAGTTTCTCGGCCACAGCGTCTTGACAGACCTCCTGGCACCGGTCACCGGTCCTCCCCACCATGCCAAAGCCGGGACCGAACTGTTACTCCAGGGAGCGGCGACAATCGCCTGTCTGGCCGGGTTCCTGGTGGCCAGAACCCGCTATGCCGGTGCTGCTCGGCAGACCAGGATCTCCGAAGCTGAACAGGAGCCGACCGGCCTCACCGCCTTCCTGCTGTATGGCTGGTATGTGGACCGGCTCTACCGCACCCTCATCATCCGCCCCTACGAGCGGCTGGCCGGCATCCTCTGGCAGACGGTGGATGAAGGGATCATCGACGACTCCCTTGACCGGTTCGCCGACCTCCTCGGCCGGACCGGCCAGTGGCTCGGCCGCTGGACCAGTGGCCGGGTTTCGGTCTACCTGCTGAGTCTTGCCGCCGGCGCGGCGCTGGTGATGGGGTATCTAGTGTGGGTGCTGTTTCGATGACCGGCTATCCACTCCTCAGCTGCCTCGTCTTTCTGCCGCTTTTAGGCGTGCTCTGCCTGCTGCCGGTCTGGCAGTGCCGGGAGCGGGCACAAAAGATTGCCCTTGGGTTCGGGCTGGCCGAACTGGCCCTGTCCGGCTGGTTGACCCTGGAGGTGGCAGCGGCACGGCTACTGCCCGGCACCAGACTCCCCGGCTTCTTCCTGCTGGAGGACCTGCCATGGATCGGCCGGCTCGGTGCCCGCTACACGCTCGGGATGGACGGGATCAGCCTGCTGCTGGTGCTCCTGACCGCCTTTGTCACCGTGGTGGGGATGGTGGTTTCCTGGAACGCTATCAGGGAACGGTCCAGCCTGCACTACTCCCTGCTGCTGGTGATGGAGAGCGGCATCATGGGGGTCTTCCTGGCCCTGGACCTGTTCCTCTTCTACCTCTTCTGGGAGGTGATGCTGGTCCCGATGTTTTTTCTGATCGGCATCTGGGGACACGGCCGGCGGATCTACTCGGCAATAAAGTTCTTCCTCTACACCCTGGCCGGCTCGCTCCTGATGCTCCTGGCAATCATCGGCATCTACCTTTTGCACGGCAGTCAGACCGGGCAGTACACCTTTGGCCTCATGTCCTTGACCGGCACGATCATCCCAGCCCAGGCCGGGGTCTGGCTCTTTGCCGCCTTCCTCCTGGCCTTTGCCATCAAGTTTCCGCTGTTCCCCCTCCATACCTGGCTCCCCGACGCCCACACCGACGCCCCCACTGCCGGCAGCGTCATCCTGGCCGGCCTGCTGCTCAAGACCGGTGCCTATGGGCTGATCCGCTTCGGCTACCCACTCTTCCCGGCAGCTGCCAAAACATTGACGCCGCTCCTCATCATCGTCGCCGTAATCGGCATTCTCTATGCCTCGTGGGTTGCCTTCGCCCAGACCGACATGAAACGGCTGGTGGCCTACTCCAGCGTCGGCCACATGGGGTTTGTGGCGTTGGGCATCGCTGCCTGGACACCAATGGCCCTCTCCGGGGCTGTCCTGCAGATGGTCAACCACGGGGTAACGACTGCTGCCCTCTTTGCCCTGGTAGGGATGCTTGACGAGCGGACCGGTACCCGGGAGGTCGCAGCCTACGGCGGTCTGTGGGGAAAGGTGCCGCTCCTTTCCGGCCTGTTCCTGCTCTTTGCCATGGCCTCGGCCGGGCTGCCCGGTCTCAACAATTTTGTGGGCGAGTTCCTGATCCTGACCGGCACCTTCCGGGTCCAGCCGCTGGCCGCGGTGCTGGCCTTCCTGGGGATCGTCCTGCCGCTGGCCTACACGGTCAAGCTGGTGCAGGAGGTCCTGTTCCTGGATGAGCGGCGCCCGCTCTCTCTCCCGGACCTGACGTTCAGGGAGGGGACTATTTTGACCGTCATGGCGCTCATTGACCTGTATCTGGGGCTGCACCCGAAGCCGGTGCTCGATCTGCTGAAGGTCCCGGTTGCCCTGCTGACCGGCCTCACCGGGGGGACACCGTGACCATCGCCGACCTCTGGATACTGATGCCGCTGCTGCTCCTGGCCGGAGGAAGCCTGCTGATCCTGCTGCTCGGCGCCATCGTTCCCGGCCGTTACACCACAACTGTCGGCGTGGCAGTGACACTGGGCGCGGCACTCTGGGCAGTTCAGTCCCCCCCCGCCCTTCTTGCCCCCAATCTTGGGCTGGCCGCCACCCCGTTCGCCCGCTTCTTCACCATCTTCTTCTCCCTGACCACCGCAACGGTCCTGGTGCTCGCCGACCGCTACAACTCCCGCCATGGCATTGCAGGGGAGGAATTCCCGGCCACAATGCTCTTTGCCGCCTTCGGCATGGTCACCCTGAGCGCATCGGTCAATTTTTTGACATTTTTTCTCGGCCTGGAGGCGTTGACGTTTGCCTTCTACATCCTGGTGGCCATCGACCTGAACCGGCCAGCCTCCGCCGAGGCAGGCCTCAAGTACCTCCTGCTTGGGGCAGTGGCGGCCGCCTTCATCGCCTTCGGCATTGCCCTGATCTATACCGGCAGCGGCTCGCTCGCCATCGACACCGCCATGCGGGCCGCTGCCGGGGACAATCTCCTGGTTCGGTCCGGCTGGGGAATCATGCTGATCGGTCTGGCCTTCAAGGCATCACTGGTCCCGGCCCATCTCTGGACCCCTGATGTGTACCAGGGCGCCCCCACGCCGGTCACCGCCTTCCTGGCAGCCGCATCCAAGGGGGCAGCGGTCGTGGCACTCCTCCTGCTCCTCACCAGGCTGGACACGGCCGACTTCCTACGAATCCCCCTGGGTGGCCTCGCGCTCCTCTCCATGGTGGTCGGAAATCTAGCGGCACTGCGGCAGGAAAATGTGAAGCGGCTACTGGCCTACTCCTCGATTGGCCAGATGGGATACGTAGCCCTGGCGCTGCTGGCGGGGAAGAGCGGCGGGTACGAGGCATCAGCTTTTTATGCGGTAGCCTACGGCGCCATGACCATCACGGCCTTTGGGGCGTTGACCGTCCTGGATGAAGGTGGTTCCGTGGAACGGGTTGACGACCTTCGAGGAATGGGCTACAAAAGCCCATTCGCGGCCGGAGTGCTGGCACTGGCCCTGTTCAGCCTGGCAGGCATCCCACCAACCGCCGGCTTCACCGGCAAGTTCCTGATCTTCGCCGCTGTCCTGCGGGCCGGCGAATTTGGCCTCGCCGTTGCCGGCATGCTGACTGCTGCCGTGTCGGTCTATTTCTACCTGCGGGTGGTGGTCAGTCTGTATCTGCAACCGCGGAATGATTCATTCACGGTGCCGGCCGCGACGGCAACGGAATCGACTGTCCTGGCACTGGTTTCTTCTCTGATTGTTCTGCTGGGGGTACTGCCTGGAGGAATGCTCGAGCTGGCTGCGAAAATCCTACGATAGGGAAACAATGAATCATGTGCTGAAAAATACACCTGCATCCTGCTGGTTTTTCTGCCATCGGGAAAAACCATGATCAATCCAGCAAAACAGGAACTGTCAGAGGGAATCCGGTTGCACCTGGAAGGTAATCTGCCCGAGGCACTGGCATGCTATTCCAGAGCCTTGAACTGCTCTCCTGACAACCCGGAGATTCTACTCCCCATTGGGGCCGTTCTCCATGACCTGGATCGCTACGACGAAGCCCTGGCCGTGTACCAGCGGATTATGGATCTTCTACCCGCATCGGCAGCGCTATACCACAATCGCGGCAACACGCTCCTTGCCCTGGACCGCTTCGAGGAGGCAATCGACAGTTACGCCAGGGCACTGGCACTCATGCCGGAAGACGCGGAGGCACTCGTCACCATGGGGACCGCCTTCGAGCAGTTGGGACGGTATGACGCTGCCATGAAATGCTACGAAGAGGCCCTGAAGCGAGTACCGGCCTGCGCCGAGGCCCATTGGAATCTGGCACTGGCTCTACTGAGGCGAGGGGAGTATCTGCGGGGATGGGAGGAGTTCGGCTGGAGATGGCAGAAGAAAGGGTATCCCACCCGTTGGCGTGAATTCCCGGCGCAGATGTGGGACGGGAGACCGTTACACGGACGCACCATCCTGATCCATGCCGAGCAGGCCTTTGGGGACACGATCCAGTTCGCCCGCTACCTCCCCCTGGTCGCCCTACGGGGAGGGACGGTGATTGTTGAGTGTCCGCAACCGCTGGCACCCCTGTTGGAAACCATCCAAGGGGTCACTCAGGTCGTTACGGCTGGAACGCCGCTGCCGCATGCCGACTTCCACCTCCCCCTGATGAGCCTTCCGCAGCTCTTCGCTACGACCCCGGAGACCATCCCTGATCAAACACCCTATCTGTTCCCTCCACAGGAACGACTGCACCGCTGGCAGGCCCGGATCGGATCGGACCAGCGGCCAAGGATCGGGTTCGTCTGGGCGGGACGGAAAAGTCCCGACCCGCACCGCAGCTGTCGGCTGTCGGACCTCGTCCCCCTTGCGAACAGTGCAAACGCCTCGATCTATTCCCTGCAGGTTGGCGAAGGAGCGGATCAGGCAGCCAACCCGCCTGCCGGCATGGATCTGATCGATCTCACCGGCAACATTTCAGACTTTGCCGACACCGCGGCACTCATCGCCCAACTGGATCTCGTGATCAGCATCGACACCGCAGTTGCCCACCTGGCAGCAGCTATGGGCAAACGGACATTTATTTTACTCCCCTTCGCACCGGACTGGCGCTGGATGCTGGGGAGAAACGACTCACCCTGGTATCCGACCGTCAGGCTGTTCAGGCAAACGGAACCAGGTGATTGGCAGGGAGTGATCGGACGCGTGATGGAAGAGTTGAAAAATGTTCCGGCGAAGGGAAAAATCGACGGGGTTGAAACGCTTGAGAGCTGACGAGGGAATATGGCGAAAAAACACCCCCTGTTCTTGCGGCAGGGGGTGTCCTCAAATGCATCGAAGCGTGAATCAGGGTTAGCTCACCTCGGGTTTGGTACGCAAACCGGCCGCGAGGTTAAAATTGATGTCGATGACAATCTGAAGCTTCTCCGGGCTGGGGTAGGCAAGCACCTCGAAAAGGCGCTTGTCGATGAAGAGACTCAGATTGAGGATATCTTCCTTCAGATTCCTGGGAAGGGGATTTTCCGGATCGGAAAGCTCAGCCTGGAAAAAACTCCAGACCTTCTGGTTGTAGCGAATCGCTTCTGTCAGCTTTTCCTCGCGCTCGGGCGCATTCCAGTTGTCTACCACCTGCTTCAGCCTCATACCGGCCTTGGTAAGCACATGCGCTTCAAGCTCCCTCCCGGAGAGGTTTTCCGTTTGAACGGTGGTATAGGCATTTATCGCGGATTGTTGCATTGCTGACTACTCCTTTTGTTGGTAAGGGCTCTTGACGCGACGGTTTTATATAGTAACCGCTCCACCAGGAAAATCAAGACTCATATTTTCAAAACGGATACCCGCTGAATCCATTATACTCGTTCCCGCTCTCATCCATGGACCTCCCCTTCAGATCCTTGCCGAGGAATTTGAAGACGATGTGCTTCGGGTCGATGATACCGTCGATCGAACTGTTCTGCTGCAAGGAAAAAGTCACCTTGGCTTCCCGCGTGGTCGCATCATAGGTAACCCTGTTCGGAACTACGGGAACCGCCACCTCCTTCGGGCTGTAGAGTCCGTTGTCATAGAGCCCGGCAGTCCCTCCCCGTGCCTTGGAGATCTGCCAGTTGGTAACCTGCATGACCGATGACGGGTCCATGTCGGTGTCAAAATTAAACGCAACCGTAAACTCCTTCCTGCTTCCCGGAGTGATGAAACCCGGATCGAGAGCCAGGAGTTGCATCGGCCCCAGGGAAAGCTGCAGCGTACTGTCGACGGAGTTGTAGAAGTAAATTTTGGGCTTCGCTGTCTCGGCCTTCAATGACGAGGAAAACCCCAATGCTGTTGGGGTTCCGATATTGCGCAGGCGGTCGATCTGCTCCTGAAGTTTGTCTTGGTTCCCAACTCCGTTGTAGGCGCGCCCCAACTCATAGATAGCAGCGGAAAAGTCCTTTTTCAGGCTTATTGCCTTTGTCAGCTGGGTGATTGCCTCGTCGTAACGCTGCTCTCCGTTCAAGGCCATTCCCAGGGCGTAGTAGCCGTTACCGTCCTTCGGTTCCAGCTTGGTGACCTGCCGGAAGTTCATCTCGGCAGACTTGTAGTCGCCGGCCTTGGCCTGGAGTTGGCCGAGGGTATAATAGGCCAGGGTATTCAGCTTGTTCTGCTTGATCCCATCCGTAAGTATCTTCATGGCATCGGCAGTCTTGCCCTGATCGATGTAGAGATTGGCAATGTCCGTGTAAAGCTTGTCCTGAGTCTTATCGACCTTCAGGGAAAGCTTATAGGCGTCGATTGCTTCCTTTTTCTTTCCAAGGGCGCTATAGGCCTTTCCTAAATAGGTATAGGCCTCCACCATATCCGGCTTGTATATCGACGCCTGCTTGAACGCCTTGACGGCCTGATCGTATTTCTTCTTCTTCATCAGGGTGATGCCGCTATTCAGTGCGGTATTGGCACTGTTCTCGCGAAGATCGGATTGCAGTGAAAGCGCTGCGAAGATCTTGTTTGTCGAATCAAGTTCCATGACTCTTCCACTCCTTCCCTGGTTTTGATTAACACAATCTATATATTGCCACATTACCAGGCTGAATGTATAGTTGCATAACGTAATTTTCGGATACCACGGGATAAAGTTGAGCCATTTTATCACCCACGACCCTCCACCTTGGGAAGAACCGCTGCGTAAAGCAATGCATGCCCATGCCGGGGGAGACGTTGCGCAGGCTGCGTCACTATATCGCGCGATACTGAACGAGTATCCTTTTCTCTCCCGTGTTGCCTACAACCTTGGCAACATTCTCAAAGAATCAGGTGAGTACGACCAGGCTGAACTCCTCTACCGCCAGGCAGTCAGCGCCGAGCCCGAACTTTTCGAGGCGGCCCAGAATCTGGCACTCGTCATCCAGGAGCAGGGGAGGATCGGCGAGGCCATTGACCTCTATCGGAACATCCTGGACCGTTGGCCGGGTCTGCCCGACCCCCGCTTCAGCCTGGCCTGCCTGCAACTGCTGTCCGGCCGCCTTCATGAAGGATGGGAAGGTTACGAGGCCCGCTTCGACTGCCTGGTCAATCCGGTACCCCGGCGCCACCCCGAAATCCCTTCCTGGGACGGCACGCTGGCCCGAGGAGTGCGACTTCTGGTGCACACCGAACAGGGATTCGGCGATGCTATCCAGATGAGCCGCTACCTCCCGCTTCTGATAGCAGCCGACATCCATGTCATCCTGGAGACCGATGCCTGCCTGGTGCCCGTTCTCTCCCGCATCCCGGGCTTGACAGCCTGCCTGGCACGTGGGGAGGTAATCCCCCGCGTGGACGCCCAAGTACCCATGATGTCACTTCCCCGTCTCTTCGGCACCACCCTGGCGACAATCCCGGCTCCGTCAATCCCCCCCCCGGAGGAGACCCTGATCCGGCAGACGGCGGAGCTTCTGCCGCCAGCCACCGGCCTCAGGATCGGCCTGTGCTGGTGCGGCCGCCAGGACATCTCCATAAATCGTAAGCGGAGTTGTCCACCCGAACTGATCCGACGTCTGCTGGATATCCCGGACCACAGCTTTGTCACTCTCCAGACAAACGCTCCCCCGGCGTACCAGCTGACCGATCCCCGCCTGACCGACCCGACCGGCCAGTTGGGCAACTTTCACGACACGGCCGCCCTGATGGCATCTCTCGACATGGTGATCACCATCGATACGGCGGTTGCCCATCTGGCCGGCAGTCTGGGCAAGCCGACCTGGCTGCTGCTTCCGTTCGTTCCCGACTGGCGCTGGCTGCTGGAACGCGACGATTCCCCCTGGTACCCCTCCATGCGCCTCTTCCGCCAGCCGGGGCCGGGAGCGTGGGAACCGGTGATCGACCTGATTCAACTGGAGCTTGCCAGGCGCAGCCCATGTCCGGGGGAGGCCCTCACAAACCGGGGCGCAATCCTGGGGATGGCTGGGCGCCATGAAGAGGCCCTGGAGATCTACCGCGAAGCCCTCGGGTTTGCCCCCGCTATCGCCGTGACCCATTACAACAGGGGTAACAGCCTGGCGGCTCTCGGATACGTCGATGAGGCCCGTGAGGCCTGGAACCGTTCCCTGACGCTGGACCCCGGCCTTGTGGAAGCACGGCACAACCTGGCTGTCAGCCTCCGGGATCACGGCGACCTCGCCGGTGCGCACGAGCTTGTTCGGCAAGCCCTGCAGCTCCGACCGGAGGATGCCGATCTGCACCACACCTTGGGCGAACTGCTCCAGGCGGAAGAGCGCTTCGGCGATGCCATCGACTCGTTCCGGAACGCGCTGGAACTGCGGCCCGAATCGGCCCGCACCTGGAACTCTTTGGGAGTAGTCTATCAATCCCTCGAAGAGGACCGATCCGCCGAAAAGTGCTACCGTCGCGCGCTGGAGTTCGATCCGGGGCATCTTCATGCCCGCAACAACCTGGGGGCGGTACTGTTGACCCTGGGACGTCCCCAAGAATCTGTACGGGAACTGGTGGCTCTCCTTGAACTGGCCCCGGGCTACGAAGACGGGCATTGGAACCTGGCCTGCTCGCTCCTGGCGGCAGGGGAATGGCAACGGGGGTGGCAGGAGTTCGAATCCCGCTTCCGGAAGCACTCGCCGGTGGAGGAGCCGCATCACGAAATTCCCCGTTGGACCGGCGACGCTCCGGAGGGAAGAACGATCCTGCTGACCGGCGAGCAGGCCTTCGGCGACACGATCCAGTTTGTCCGTTTCGCCCCCATGCTTGCAGCCCGTGGGGCGCGGGTCGTCCTGGAGTGCCAGGCCGCGCCCCTGGTCCAGCTCTTGGTGCATGTCAGCGGCATTTCCGCCGTCATCTGCCGGGGAGAGCCTTTGCCGCCGGTGGATTGTCGACTGCCGCTCATGTCACTCCCCCATATGCTGGGGATATCCGCGGAAAAGGTTGCAGCAACGGTTCCTTACCTTCAGCCGGACCAGAAGCGGTTCGACCGCTGGCGCCCGCTGGTGGCAGCCGACGCCGGCCTGAGTATCGGCCTCTGCTGGTGGGGACGCCAGACCCGGCGGAATCGCCGGCGCAGCTGTCCGCCGGAGTTACTGGCCCCCCTGGCCGGTGTGCCGGGTGTAACGCTGTACCGTCTCCAGGTTGGCGACGATGCACCCGCTCCACCGTTCCCTTTGGTGGACCATACCGGACTGATCCATGACTTTGCCGACACCGCCGCACTAATCAGCTGCCTTGACCTGGTGATCACCATCGACACCGCCGTGGCCCATCTGGCAGGGGGACTGGGGAAGCCGGTCTGGCTCATGCTCCCCCCCACCGGCGACTGGCGCTGGATGACCGGGCGGGAGGATTCCCCCTGGTACCCGACCATGCGCATCTACCGGCAGGAGACGCCCGGCGACTGGAGCGGATTGGTAGCACGCCTCGTTGCATCGCTGCGGGAAGAGCTGCTGACCAGGCAGGGGCACGACCTGATGGCAAAAGGATTGGAAACGGACGCCCTGGAGTGCTTCCGCACGGCAACCGGGCACCGGGATGCCACCGCCGCATCCTGGCTCAACCTGGGAAACGCCCTGCATCGCACTGGGGCCACATCGGAAGGACAGGAGGCCCTCAGGCGTGCGGTTCAGCTCGCCCCCTCCTATCCCGAGGCCTGGCAGAACCTGGGGCTCTTGAACCAGGAGATGGGTGAGATAAGCGACGCCTTCATCTGCTTCCAGCAGGCCCTGCGTCTGCGGAACGGTTATCCGACGGCCCGCTGGAATCTTTCCCTGCTGCAGCTCCTGCTTGAAGATTACGATGAGGGTTTTCGCAACTATGAGTCCCGCTTCGACAAGATCCCCCCGATTCCCCTGCGGCACGCCGGGCTCCCCCTCTGGGACGGAACGCCCCTCAACGGGAAACGGATCATTGTCCATGCCGAACAGGGGTATGGCGACACCATCCAGTTCTGCCGCTATCTTCCGTTCTTGACAGCGGCGGGAGCATCGGTCATCTTCGAGGTACAGGACCAATGTCTGCTTCCCCTGATGCGAACGCTTGCGTGCCACTGCACACTGATTGCGAGAGGGGATGCGGTCCCGCCCGCGGATCTGCAGGTACCGCTCATGAGCCTTCCGAGGATTTTTCGGACCAGACCCGAGACGGTGCCGGCCGCCATTCCCTACCTGCGGGCCGCCCCGGGGCAGGTTGAACTCTGGCGGAACCGGATGGTTCCGGGGGAAAATATCAGGGTGGGAATTGCCTGGAAGGGACGCAGCGAGCATGTCAACGACCGGTTCCGTTCCTGTCCACCGGAAGAGCTGGGCCCCTTGGGGCACCTGACGGGCATAGACTGGTATTCGCTGCAGGTGGACAGCCGGCAGGGACCGTTGCCGCCGCTTCGCCTGGTCGACCTTACCGCCCGAATTGCGGATTTCGGCGACACCGCCGCCCTGATATCCAACCTCGACCTGGTCATCAGCGTTGATACTTCCGTAGCACACCTGGCAGGGGCACTGGGGATCGCGACCCGGCTCCTGCTGCCGTTCGCCCCGGACTGGCGCTGGGGGCTCCACCGGAACGATACCCCCTGGTACCCCGGCATGCGCCTTTTTCGTCAGCGCTCTCCCGGTGATTGGCAGGACCTGATAACACAGGTTGCAGATGCGTTGACCGGCTTGACACGTAACATATAAGAAGCGGAGTCATCACATGCATGTTTCGCCCCACTCAATTGCCCGCTTTCTCACCTTCCTGGAAAAGGTCGCTACCGAAACCTATCCGGAACAGCCTTCTCCAGGTCATGACGCCGTCATCGCACGGGCCATGAATGTCCTCTTTGACAACTTCGTGCTGCCGCCCGCGGCCCATATCCTCGATGTCGGCTGCGGTCAGGGAGTTGCACTGAAACCATTTCAGGAGCGAGGCTACAAGCCGATTGGGGTCACACTAAACGTAACCGATGCAAATATTTGCCAACAACTCGGCTTTGATGTCCGGGTCATGGATCAGTCGTTCCTCGACTTCGACGATGCCACGTTCGATCTCGTATGGGCCAGACACGTGGTCGAGCACAGTTTCATGCCGCTGTATACCCTGACCGAATTCCGGCGGGTCTTGCGCCCCGGAGGTATTCTGTACATGGAAGTTCCAGCGCCGGATACCCTCGCACACGAATCAAACCAGAATCACTACAGCGTGTTGGGCAAAACGATGTGGACAGCCCTGCTGAAACGAAGCAGGCTTGAGACTGCTGCCACCATCGACTACTTTATGAAAACCGTCGACGACCGAGCAGACGAATTCTGGGGTTTTTATGCCACTGCCACGCCGTGCAGGTAATGGTGCATCCTCAACTTCGACCGGGAATCACTCAATGTAGATTTAGGGGATGCCAATGAACGACTGTATCCAAATTCCCACCCAATCCCGGTCTACGGAAAAACATAGACCATCAGAGAGTCCGTCATTATGAAAATCTGGCTTTCATACGTCGCCTATCCCGTAACCACTGCGGTCTACCTGGAGAGAGCTCTGGCGCGGCTGGGGCAGGTTACCACCATCGGGCCCCGGTTCCCGGAGGAACTGTTAACCACCTGGAAGCTTGAAAACATGAAGCTTCCGCTGTACGACCAGATGATGCCGACCGGGTTTACCCCGGATATGGATAAGGTTCTGGCCGATATTGCCCCGTCGGAACACCCTGACCTGTATATCTGGGTCGAGTCGGTGGGAGGACACGAACCGCAAAACCTGACGGCGCTTCGCTGCCCCAAGGCCTGCTACCTGATCGACAGTCACCTGAACCTTGAACACCATCTGGAGTGGGCGAAACGGTTCGATTACGTCTTCACGGCCCAAAGGGAATACATCCCACTATTCCGCCAGGTCAACCCGCGCTCGTTCTGGCTTCCCCTGGCCTGCGACCCGGAGATACATGGTGGGAAACCCCGCGAGAAGCGGTACGACGTCGGGTTCGTCGGTTCGCTGGTCTTAAATCCCAGGCGTCAGCAGTTGCTGGACAAACTGGAGGCCGGCGTCAACCTCCACCGGACACGCTGTTTCTGGCACGAAATGGCGGAAGTGTTCGCCGCCTCGAAGATCGTCTTCAATACCTCTGTTAGAAACGACTTGAACATGCGCTTCTTCGAGGCGCTCTGCTCAGGGTCGATGCTCCTTTCCGACATGGCAACCGGCAGCGGTCAGGACGAATTGTTCCGGGACGGTGAGGAGTACGCCTGCTACCATGATGCAACCCTTATCGAAACCGTCCGTTTTTACCTCGAGAACGACGAACTGAGTGAACTGATCGCCGAACGTGGCTGCAGGCTGGTCCAGAACGCCCACACCTATCTGCACCGGATGGAGGATCTCCTGTCGGTCGTCAGCGGCACCAGGGACGACACCCTGTCTGCGGGGGAACTGCGGGAGCGTTCACTGGCCGGCGTGGGACCGTTGTCAGGCCCGAATCTCTCCCCGCGGATCCACATCAGCAGCCAGAGCCGCAGTTTTGTCATCCCGGTGCTGGATTATTCGCCGGCCAGCGAGTTCAACATCATGACCCTCCTCCAGGATCTGGAGAGGATGCCGGGCGATGTGCTGGTTGTTTTCAACAACCAGGGCGTTGCTGATGACCTGAAGGGGCATCCGCGGATCACCCGCCACGCCGTCATGTCGGAAAATATCGGCGTTGCGAGGGCATGGAACGTGGGGATCAGCATGGCAGCAACCCCGACCGTCATGATCCTGAATGCCGACCTGCACCTCGATGCAGGGGCTGCCGACGCCCTGGAGCATGGTCTAGCCACCCTCGACCGGGCGGCCTGCACCGGCCCCCAGGGCTCGTTCCTCAACTTCGGGCTGACCCGCGACTACCTCTATTTCGACAAAGGGAGCTTCAACGCCCCCATTCAGGTGGATGCCGTCTCCGGGTTCCTGTTTGCCGTCCGACGCGACCAGTTCGGCCCCGGCGGCCTCAAGTTCGAAGAGGCCTACACCCCCTGCTATTTCGAGGAATGGGACCTGGGGCTGCAGATCAAACGGCTGGGGCTGAAGAGCTGGATCGTTCCCACTACCGCCTATACTCACCACTGGAGTGGCTCCATTGCGGCCCGGCGGGAGATCGACTGCCTGGGACTCAGCGAATCGCCCCAGGCGATCCTGAAGAGAAACCGGCTGCTGTTCCTTTCCAAGTGGCGCGACCTGACCCGGAACGAACGGAACGAGTCGATCCTTGCCAGCTGCATCGAAGGCTATGCCCGGCATTATCTGCTCTCGATGCTCAAGGCCGACAATCCGTTGACCGAAACGGCAGCGCACCAACTGGTCGCCCTGGCGCCGGAGCGGGTGGATCTCCAGCTTCTGGCGGCGTTCGTGCTGACCCGCCTCGGCAAACAGGAAGCCGCCCGCCACTACCTGCAGCAAGGGTCGGGACCTGCCGGCTTTCAGAGCGATGGCTATCTGTCCGGACTTTCGATCGAGTTGCTGAATCTCCGCTGACCCCATGCGATATGGCCAGGACGACACAGTCAGTATGATCAACCTGGAGCGGAGCCAGAAGGTTCTGCCGAAAGGAACATGATGAAGGTTTCCATGCCCAGAGGGCGTGCCCACGGCTGGGGCATCGCGGGAGAATATCTGACGCGGGAGATTTCCGGGCTTCCCCACCTGGAAGGGGTCACCCTCCACTGCATGAAGGGACACGATCTCCAGCCGTTGGATCCCGATGCCTGGGACCAGGTAAATATCGGCTACTGCTTTTTCGAGGATGCCCTGTCGGTACTGACGCATGCCCGTGCGGCCGGCCAACGCTGGGACATGATCGTGACCGGCTCCCGCTGGTGCGAGTACTTGCTGCGCGGCGCCGGGGTACGAAATTGCGCCACCATCCTGCAAGGGGTGGACAGTGACGGATTCTATCCCGGACCGAAGCGCGGCTACGAAAATCGCTTTGTCGTTTTTTCCGGCGGCAAGTTCGAGATCCGCAAGGGGCAGGATGTTGTCATCGCGGCGATGCGGCACTTCATGGCACGCCACGACGATGTGCTGCTTTCCTGCGCCTGGCATAACCAATGGCCGTTTTCTCTGGCCACCATGGAGTTGTCACCCCACATCAACTTCCGGTATCGCGAAGCGGAGTGCAGCGAAATCCTGGCCGAAACACTGGCCGCCAACGGCATCCCGCTGGACAGGGTCCTTATGCACCCCCCCCGGGATAACAGCCTGATGCGCGAGATCTACCTTGCCTCGGATATCGGCCTGTTTCCGAACCGCTGCGAAGGGGGCAACAATATGGTCATGTGTGAATATATGGCCTGCGGACGGTCGGTAATTGCCTCGGATATGACCGGCCACAACGACGTGATAACCCCGCACAACGCATTTGCACTTACCCGCTATACCCCGCGTCATTATCGCCACGCGGCTGAGGGGTTCTGGTATGAGCCCGATCCTGACGAACTGCTGGAACTATTGGAATACGCCTATCAGCATCGTCGTGAGGGGAGGATCAAGGGGCTCCGGGGGGTCGCGGACATGGCCCGCCTCTCCTGGACTGAGGCGGCCCGGCGTTTCCATGCCATAGGCCACTCCCTGATCAGGCGGAAAGGTCCTTCAGCATAGCACGGTATGCCTCTTCCATGTTTCCGGCGAACCGTTCCCCGGCGCACAACGGAGAACCCGCCATGGTGGAACGGAGGGTCTGACGCATCATGGAGAGCCGGGGAAGGTCTCCGGCCAGTGAGCAGGCAAGCTCCACGTAGCTCTCCCCGGTTTCAGCGACCAGGGCGCCCAATCCAACGCTCTCAAGCAGCGTCCTTCCCACGCGGGAGGCATGGCACCTTCCGGAAAGAGAAATCACAGGCACCCCCATCCAGAGGGCCTCGCAGGTAGTGGTCGTGCCGTTGTAGGGAAAGGTATCCAAAGCGATATCGACCTGACCGTACAGGGTCAGATGAGAGTGCCGGTCAGGGGTCCGTCCGAGCATAATGAGCCGTTCCTTCGGAAGAGACGAGCGTTTGACGAACCTGTCCGTGGCCTCGGGGTCGGCAAAAATTTCCGACTTCAGCAACAGCCGGGAGTTGGGAAGCAGGTCCAGGACGGTCCGCCAAAGAGCCAGCACCGTAGGGCTGGCCTTGTCAATCCGGTTGAAGCTGGCAAAGGTAATCCCTCCGGACCTTGAGCACGGCAACGGTAAGGCCGCAGCCGGTGCATCAGGGGGAGGGGTGTAGCACAAAAAGGGAGCAGGAAGCCGTATCAGCCGCTCGGTATGCCATTGGTCGGCCGCTCCCGGCGGATCTGCCACCGCGTCGCTGATCCGGAACCCGATGGCTTCCAAACCGGTTGAATGGGGGTACCCCAGCCAGGTCGCCTGTACCGGCGCAGGCCGCAGGGCCATGAGCGGCAGCCGGTTCCCGGCGGTATGCCCCGCCAGCTCCACCAGAATCTGAATGCCGTCCTTCCGTATCAGATCGGCAGCCTCTTCATCATCCATGCCGTCAATCTTCCGCCAGCGGTCGACATACCCCTGAAGCCGGCGGGTCACCGGATCCTCCTCCCCGCTACACTGGTAACAGGTCACCTCGAACCGTTGCCGGTCATGCCGGCGAAGGAGTGCCTCCAGAAAACAGGTTACGGAATGTTCCCGCAGGTCCGGCGACAGGTATCCGATCCTGATCCTGCCGTCGTCAGCCGGAGGAACAAAAGACACCGGTGGAACCGTACCGAAGCGGCGTCCCCATTCCCTATGGGCCAGGGCCGTAAGGTCGGCAGAGTGGCGATCGCTGAAGAGAAGCGCAAAAAGCCGGTTATCCGCAGCCCTTTCATCTGCCGGTTCCAACTCGTTTGCCCGTCGATAGCAGACGATGGCCCGTCCGATCTCCCCAAGTCGCTTCCAGGTATTTCCCAGCTCGATCCAGGCCCCCTTATGGGCCGGCCCCCTTCGCAGAGCCTCCCGCAACTCCCCGACTGCGTTCAGGAAGCGTTGCCGTTGCAGGGATACTCCGGCCAGGTGATACCAGGGCCAAGGATCACCGGGGCAGTGAACCACCCGCTCCCGGCAGAACCTCTCCAGGTCATCCCAGCGCTCCATCAGACGGCAAAGATCGGCGAGTGGGTTAAAAAACTCCCCTCCCGGGTCAATCATGAACCCCTTGCCCAGCAGTATCAGCGCATGGTTATGGCGCCCAGCGGCCAGGCATTCCGCCGCCTCGGCCAGCAGGAAATGCGTCGCCGGCATCATGTGCGGCCCCTTTCCTGCCCTGCACACCAGCGGGCCCAGACCGTACGGTAGGCATCCTCCACCTGTCGGGCAAAACGTCTGTGATCGCAGAGGGGAGAGGCGCTCACCATTCCCCGCAAGCGGTTGCGCAGTGCCGCCTGTAGTGGACGGTTCATGGCCAGGGCAACGGATTTTTCGATATACTCTTCTGGGGTCTCCGCGATAAATTGCGGCAGGCCAACCGTTGTCAGCAGGCTGGCCCCCACGCGTGACACATGAGTCCGGCCCGCGAGTGTCACCACGGGCACCCCCATCCATAGAGCCTCACAGGTAGTGGTGGTGCCGTTGTAAGGAAATGTGTCCAATGCAATGTCCATCCGTTGGTACCCGCCAAGCTGCTCTACGACTGAACTGGCATGCCCCAACAGTTCAAGGCGGTCGGCGGCAACCCCCTTCCTTTCCAAGTGCCCCCCCATATCACGTGCAATGCGCTCGCGCTCCTGCCCCCGGTAACGGAGGACCAGCCGGGACCCGTGAACACGCAACAGGAGATCGGCCCAGATGTCGAGAAGCTGAGGGGTAATCTTACTGAAATTACTCATGCTGCCAAAGGTGATAACATCGTTGGCCTCGCAGGAGGGAGGTGCTACAGCGGGAAACTCGGCCCCGGGATTGTAGCAGAGGAAACAGCCGGGGAGCCTGAGCAGTTGCTCGGTGTGAAGGTGTTCCGTCATGCCGGGAGGATCGGCGATTGCGTCGGTGATCCGGTAGTCGATGGTCGCAAGGCCGGTCGTATCCGGATATCCGATCCAGGTCACCTGCACCGGTGCGGGGCGTAACGCACACAATGGCAGGCGGTTGTCGGCGCCATGGCCGGTCAGGTCCACCAGGATATCGATACGATCCTGTCGTATCAGAGCACAGGCCTGGACATCATCCAGGCTGGTTATGTCACGCCAGGTCAACCGGAGATCCTCGCGCAGACGGCGAGTCACCTCGTCCGGCTGCTTGACGTTGGCGTAGCAGAACAGTTCAACACGGGCAGGATCGTGGTTCGCCAGCACCGGCTGGATGAAGAAACTTACGGCATTCATTCGGAAATCGGGAGAAACATAGCCAATCCGCAACCGCCGGTCAGGGCGGGGCTCGTTAGAAAATCCGCACGCAGCGGGCCCCTGGAAAAATGTCTCACCCCATACGCGGTGGGCTTGTGCGATCGTCTCAGGCTCAACATGAGCCGGATAATGCAAGGTTAAGAGACGATTCTGGCTGTAGAGCAACCGTTGCACATGGGTCGGCGCCAGACTGATCGCCTGTTCGAAGGTATTCAGCGCTCTCCCTGTGTCCCCCAGATAGACCTGTAACGTTGCCAAGCAGTTCAGTATCTCAGCAGGGTCGGAGGGTCCCAGCTTGAGGGCGTGGCGATAGCACTCCGCCGCTCGATCATAGGCGTAACCGACAACGTGCACCGAAGCCAGCGACACCCATAATTCGGCGTCACGACTATCTATTGCCAAGGCCTGCTGGAAACAGTCCCTGGCCCCTCGGGTGTCACCCAACTCCTGACGGACAATGCCCAGGTTCTTCCATAACACCGGGATTGCAGGTGCAGAGCGGCAGGCGCGTGAAAAACAGTCCGCTGCTCCTTCCCACTCCAGACGCCGAGCTAGGCAGACCCCCAGCAGAAAGAGCGCCTCAAGGTCATCGGGCCTTCTTTCCAGCAAGGATCTGCTTAACGATTCCGCCGCCGACAGATTACCTGTTGCCAGTAGATGTTCGATCTGCTCCGACGTTGCAGTGCCATTCCCTGGATGCATAAATAATTTCGCCTCAAAAAAATTTTCTGCTAAAGTTTGCATCAAGCTGGCCGAAAAAGAAACTCAAGAACTAGTTTCAAAATGCAAAAATTTCCAAATCCCGGTAGAAGACCGGGAAAAACACCCCTAGAAAGGAGTAACAAATCATGGCAATCGGCGACATCTCTCTCACATCCGGCATGCGGAACAACCTGCTCTCCCTGCAGAACACCAAGCAACTGGTAGATCAGACCCAGGGCCGCCTCTCGACCGGCAAAAAGGTCAACACCCCGCTGGACAACCCGACCAACTTCTTCGCAGCGCAGAACGCAATGGCCAGAGCGGATGACCTTTCTACCCGCAAGGACGGCATGTCCGAGGCCGTCCAGATGATGAACGCCGCCACCGCAGGCATCAAGGGGATCACGGCCCTCATCCAGTCGGCCCAAGGCGTTGCCTCATCGGCTGCCGCATCCAGCGACACCGTGCAGCAGTCGGCCTATGCCAACACCTTCAACACCCTGCTGTCCCAGATCAACCAGTTGGCCAGTGACTCCGGCTACCGCGGCACCAACTTCCTGACCGCCGGCTCCCAGACCGTCGAATTCGGTCAGCGTACCGGAACAGCCACCCTTGGCATCACAGGCTTCAACGCGACTGCTTCGGGCCTCAGCCTGGCGACCACTTCCTCTACCAACTGGACGTCTTCGGCAAACATTGCCACCTCTTCCGGTTCGCTGGAATCGGCCCTCACCACCCTGCGGACCCAATCGGCAGCCATGTCCGCCAACCTGAGTGTTGTTACCACCCGTCAGAGCTTCACCGACAGCATGATCAACACGCTGCAGATTGGTGCAGATAACCTGACCCTGGCCGACACCAACGAAGAAGGCGCCAACATGCTGATGCTTCAGACCCGTCAGAACCTGGGAATTTCCTCCCTGAGCATGGCATCCCAGGCAGCACAGTCAGTCCTGAAACTCTTCTAACACCGGATCGGTCCTCGGGACTGAATTGATGCACTGAATAAATGGGGGGATGCGAGCATCCCCCCATTTTCGTACATCGATCCGTCAAACGGAGGGGCACCATATGTCAGTCAACGGTATTCAAGGCGCCAACGCTGCCAATCAACTCGTTGCGGGACCGTCACCTGTCGTTTCACCAAATCCGGGAGCCAGGCAGAACGAGAAATCAGGTCCAGGCCCAGTGGCTGACCAGGTTAGCGTCTCCAGCCCCGTAACCCTGAAAAACCTTGACACGGTCAAGGCTATCGAACAGTTGCACAACAAGATGAACTCGTTGATCAAAGGAGTACGAGAGACCAACGAATCGATCAACAACGCTGCAGTGCGCGTAAACGGCATGTCTTCGGCACTCGAGGGGATTACCAAGAACTTTCCCCCCTTTCCCTTGGGAAGCAAGGAGCGACAGGCTTTGCTGATGAGTTACACATCTATTCGGCAGGAGATATTGAAGATGACCGTTCCGCCGCCGCCATCTCCTATCTACGAAAAAGTAAAGTCGACGTGGGACTCCATTTTTGCCCAGAACGGCCATATGCTCACCACTGCCGTACCGGCGCTGGATCACAACAGTTCCGACCAGCAGGTTCAGGCCGCACTGTCACAGACACAGACCACCGGCAATAATCTTACGACCTTGAGTTCGGCGGTAACTCAAGCTCTGGTGCAGGCGTAACCGGCCATGCCGCTTAAAATACGCCTTAAGGCACACGAAAAGATCCTGCTGGGCAATGTGGTCATTACCAATGGAGAGCGTCCGGCTGAATTCTTTGTGGAGAACAAGGTCTCCGTCCTTCGAGAAAAGGATATCATGAAGGAAGACGCCGCCACCACGCCGGGACGACGTCTCTACTTTCTGGCACAGCTGATGTACATGGACAGTGGCAATCAGGCCTCTTACCACGCCACTTACTGGGAGTTGGCACGTGAGATCATCACTGCAGCCCCCAGCACCAAACCATTTCTTGAGGAAATCAGTACGCTGCTCTTGGAGCAGGATTTTTACCACGCACTCAAGGTTGCCCGACGATTGGTTGACTACGAAGACCAGTTAACGGAACCGCTTCGGGTCAGCTCGGCTGACTGATTCTCAGCAAAAACTCCCTAACCGACGCGGCGTCCCCACTCCGCCCTTGTTTCAGTAAAGCGCTTTCCAGCCTGGCCATGAAACCTGCGAGTTGTTCCGTTTGCAGATTCAGAGCGAGCAAGGCCTCCACACATTCGCCCACCGACTCTCCTCCAAGGTAACGAGCCAGTACTGAAAGCAGTCGAAGAACCAAATCATCCGGACAGCGACTGGCCATTTCGTCGAGAACTGCTGCGGCATCGTTTTGCGACGAGAGGCAGAATACGCAGACACCAAGATTGGACAAGGCGGCAGGATAGTCGGGCCGCAGAGCCAGTGCCCTGCCGGTAGCCTCGGCTGCCTCCTGCATCTGTCCTTGCTGTAACAGCAGATATCCCAGGTTGAACCAGGCCACGGAGCGCTCCGGCTCCTGTTCCAGAAACTCGCGCCATAGGGACTCGGCCTCATTGAAGAGTCCCAGCTCTCCCGCCTGTACCGCCAGTTCATAGATCGCCCTGACATCCCGAGCTTGTTCCAGTTTGCGCTTCCCGAGCAGATAGTAGAGATGCTGCTTCCTTGATCTGCGCCCCCCGTCAAGAGCACCATAGTGATGCACCGGGGTCGGATGGGGTCGGAGGGACAGACCGGCTCTCACTGCTGCCGCATCGACGGTCTCATGTACAACCCCTTCAAACCGTATGTCGGAACGGTTGGGAAATAGTCGGACCTTGTCGCTGCCGGTCCAACCAAGGCCTGCTTCTTCCTCCGGATATCCGCCATCAAGAGGTTGAAACCCTTCCATATTTGTCGCATTGGTATAGTTACGGGTGGTCATGACCGAACCGCAAGGAGGGCTCTCCATCAGAAACGTCCTGAACTGGGCGTAATCGCGAACTGAAATCAGTTCGTCGGCATCCATCACCAGTATCCAGTCCCCTTGTGCCGCGGAAAGGGAAGCATTGCGAGCTGCGGAAAAATCATCGCACCATTGATACGATAGCAGCTTGGCACCAAAGAGCTCGGCAAGCTGTGAAGAGTGGTCTTCCGATCCCGTATCCACGACTATCATCTCCTGAACGAGCGGACGGCACGAAAGGAGGCAATCCGGCAAGCGGCGTTCCTCATCCCTGACAATCATACAGAGAGAGACCCGCTTCCCAACTGGCGCCGGGCTGCTATGTAGCCCCAGTTCCCGCCTGGCGGACAAGCCGGCCGTCAACACCTCTTCATCCGGGCCGAACCTCGCACAAAAGTGCTCTGCTGCAGTGACCACCTCTTCGTGAAGACCGACGCGGGCGGTCCACACAACCAGCAGACGGCTGACCAGACGACTGTCGGGATAGAGCCGGTGGGCGCTCAATAGTATCTTCACCAGCTCACCGACACGATCTGGCGAAAGGACCTGCTCGATGATGCCTTCATAGTCGGAGAGCGTTGGGCTGAGCAGAATACCTTTGAGCAGCAGTTCCGAAGCGTATGCACGCTCACCCCGCTGGCAGGCAAGCAAGGCGAGCCATGGGTAGGGGCCGCCAAAACCGGGATCAGCAGAAACGGCTGCCCAAAGCAGGCGTTCAGCCTCCATCATATTCCCGGCGTCCAGCGCCGCCCGCCCCTGCAAGGTCAAGCTTGCCGCCCCACCCGGCGGGAACAGGTCACCGGTCTCGACGCTGCGGCTCGCGGCCCAAAGCGACATGGCGTACAGTTCGCGGAGCAGAGGGTCTTCAGCCACAGCACCCCCATCATCGGCAACTCGTTGCGCAACCATAGCGGACTGACCGGCCAGCATCAGGCGTTCGACGTCCTCACGCAGGCGGCAGCGGGTGATCTTTGCAGCCCAGGCGGGATCGTTCACCGGGGCGCTCCACTTCTCGCGGAAGAGCAGCCAGTTGTCACCAATGGCGCGGCGATAATCGATGCCGGCAGCCGCAAAGGTGATGCCGCCATAGTGGTGGAGATAAACATCGCCAGCGATTAGATTACGGTACCCGACGATAGCGGCTCTGAGGCAGAAGTCATCATCCTCGTAGTTCCCCGTACCGAACCGCTCATCAAGACTGCCGACCTCGCGATAGAGCTGCCGGGAAAACAGCATGCAAAAACCGACCAGGCGCCGGGACGGAACCCTGCGATGGCGATTATGTTGGCGAAAAAGCCTGGCATAACCGTCCAGACCGGCACTGCCGTAATCCTGCGTCCCTAGCCCCTGGATACCGCTGGCATTGTTGGTCAATGGGCCAATGATACCGGCAGCGGGTTCGGCATGGTGGCACTCCAACAGCCCGGAAAGCCATCCGGGGGTAACCAGCACGTCATTGTTCAGCAACACCAGATAGGTGCCGCTGGCCGCTGCCAGCCCCTGATTGCAGCCTGCCGCAAAGCCGCGGTTATCTTTGTTCTCAATCAGTCGGTAACGGCTATCCGTTTTTACCAATTCTCGCAGAAGAACCACCGTTCCATCGTCCGATCCATTGTCGACAAGGACAACCTCGTGGGGTTCAGGGGTATAGCGCTCCAAGGCTGCCAGACACTCCTCGGTGTAATGGCACTGATTGAAGGTGAGAATGATTATGGAGACCAATGGACTGTTTTCAGGTGATGGAGAGCTTGCCGCCGTCGGCAGAGTGAGGACCTGATCGAAACGGACCGAAGGATTGAAGTTCGGTGTAGTCGGGGCAAACCAATCGATACCCCATAGCTCTGACGGGGTCGGCACCCGACCGGCACCGTAGTGCTCTTCAAGGATGGAGTACAGCGCATCGCTGCTCTCGCAGAGCAGTTGTTCAGTTACGCTGCCAGGATCGCTCCGGAAACTGTGCTGACCCTCATGGTACACGAAACAGTCACTGGCGATCCTAAGCTCGTACCCGTGCAGCCGCAGCCGCCAGGAAAGCTCCAGATCATCATTCCCCAGAAAGAGCCGTTCATCCGGCCCCCCCAATTCGTCCAGCAGATCTCTGCGCAGCAGGAGGCAAAACCCGATCAACAACAGTGCCGTTTCATGACGCCCCGCATTTGATGCGTAAAGCCGGTCTGCAGCCGCCTGCACCCCCACATTCTCAGGGGGCTCCCCCAACCAGTGACAGTCAACCGACTGGCGACCGGCGGCGAAGTTGGAAACCGGACCGACAGCAGCGACGCGTGGGTTGTCGAGATGCGCAGCAAGTCGCAGCTGCCACCCTTCTGAAACAACGGCATCAGGGTTCAGCAACACCACCAGGGGAGCACGGCTGGCATGTATTCCCTGGTTGACGGCAGCTGAAAAACCTCGATTTGTGGTATTCGTTATGACCGTGAGGTGATCGGCGGGGAGTAGTTCCGCCAGGGAATGGAGTACAGCGGGGGTGCTGTCGCGGGAGGCGTTATCGACCACCACCAACTCGTCGCCCGGCTGCCTGGAAGCGAGAACGCTTGCCAGGCAGGGAGCGATGGTAGGGGAAGAATTGTAGGTGACAATAATGACCGCGGTGTTCACAGAGCAGCTAGAAACTCGCGGGCTTCGGTATTCCAGGGTTCAAGCTCCAAGACCCTGCGAATGAAGGTTCTAGCCTGGTCTCTCAGCTGATTGGCCTGCGAAATGATGGCCAGCGCGGAAAGCACCTCCGTATCCTTGGGGCGCGTCTTCAGCAGATCCGTATATATCTCGATTGCATCGTCAGTCCTGCCCAAGTGGACAAAATAAAGGTCGGCGAGATTCTTCTTATAGATGGCGTTATCAGGCTCGCACTGCACAGCCAGTTCATGGCAGCGGCCGGCTTTTTCGAGGTTGCCGCGCTTCGTCCAGATAATCCCCAGATTATTATGCGCCAAGGCATTGGCAGGGTTTTGCGCCACCATCTGCTCAAAGGATGCTTCCGCGTCGCTGTACTCATCAATCACCGCCGCCTGCTGGACAGGAGCCCCCGGCTTCACGGTCACCGGCACCGTTCGGTACTCGGCAGCAGATACCGGCCCATCAACTTGCGCCAAACGTTCGCGAAGTTCCTGGTTCTCGGGATTGATCTCGAGCGCCTTACGGAAGAAAACCCGCGCCTCCCCGGGACGCCCCACCTGGCTGCTGATGGCCCCCAAGGCCGTCAGAATCTCGAAGTCGTCGGGAAAGGCCTTCAGCAGTCCGGTAAGCATGCAGATGGCATCTTCGGTCCACCCGAGCACCACGCAGTAAAACTCGGCCAGGTTTTTGATGATGGTCGGTGTGTTCGGCTGGAGCCGATTGGCCTTTTCATAATGGGCCAAGGCCTGCAGCGGCTCTCCCACCTTATGGTAGAGCACCCCGAGATCGTTGTGGGCCAGTGCCACGTCCGGGAACATCTTCAAAAATGTTTTTACCTCGGAAATAGCTGCCTGAGGCAAATCCGAGAGCGAGGACTGCAATCGCTGGTATGCGCTCTGGGCCTCATACATGCTGTAGGGTACCAGTGAGGTGCTCATAGTGCCGCTCCTGTAATGAAAGTAAGCCAGATTCTACCCATCTTTGCAGATTATGCAACCGCTTTTATCCTGAAGCCGGGACTTATGATCAAGCACGGCCGCTATCCTCTCCAGCCGCCGGCGATGCCGCTCCTGATACCGTGCATGAATAGCGGCTATTTCCGGATCGGCAACACTGCGCCGGTTGCCGACACCATCCTCGGAATACCAGTAGAGCCCCGTTGTCTCCCGGATATGCAGCATCGGAAATCGCTCGCCAATCCGCAGCCACATCTCCTGGTCACCAATGGCCACGTACTGCTCATCGAAATACCCGACATGTTCATGCACGACTCTACGCCACATCGGATGGGGACCGACGCAACAGTTCTCCAGCAGGTACTCGAAGGAATAGTCGGCCCACGCGAACACCCCGCAGCGATCATGGCGCGCGAAGGTCTGATGCGGCTCCAGGGTCAACCAGGTATCGCCGTACGCCAGCATGACCTCGGGATGCCCGTCCAGCGCCTCTTTCAAGACCCTGCAGGCATAGGGTGCCAGCCGGTCGTTGGTACTGAACGGCATCAGATAGCGTCCCGTTGCATGACGAATTGCCAGGTTCCAGGCCGCGTAAATTCCTATCCGTTCCGGTGTCCGGATGTAGCGGATGTTGCTATGGTGTTGCTGGAACCGCTCAACCACGGCCCGTTCGTTTTCCGGTGATGCGGCGTCAACAACCACGACCTCCAACTGGTCGGCAATATCCTGCCCCATCAGGTCGCTTAGGCATTCGGCCATGAACGCCTCGGAGGAATAAGCGGAGACGATCACCGATACCGACGGTAGCGAGGGCATTATCGCCTCTCCAGTGAATCCCTCAGGTCCCTGATTGCCTGATCGTGGGGATTTATCGTCAGATACTCGTCGCACACTCCGCGGGCCTGTTCATGCGCACCGCAATCAGTGAGTACCGTACAAGCCACCCGTACGACATCGGCATCCTGGTAGTGGAGCGTGAGGATTTCGGGAAGACGCCCCAATGCCTCGGCCCGCTCGCCAAGGAGCCAGAGACAGCGGAGCAGATGGCCAGAGGCAACGGCCGAAGACGGGGACAACGAAATAGCATCCCGGTAACGGTCAAGGGCGGCCCGGTGATCCCCTATCATCTCCCGGCGTTCCCCCTCATCCAGCATCGCTGTTAATTTGACGCGAATACCGTCCAACTCCGCCATACTGCCGGCAAGTAAAGTCAGTATTCTGGGTTTGGTCAGAGAAAACAAGGTTATTTCGTTTTGCCAGAACTGGGCCGCATCGACTCGGCGCTCCTTAACCATGGTGCCAGTTATACCGATCAGGTCTTCGGCGTATTCACACCAGCAGCCGGTGCGGTTAGGATAGGGTGATCGTATGTGGTGCTCATTGATGAAGTCGGACATACGCTCACGCGTCAGCGCCAGGTGTTCAGGAGGTACGGGAAGCGCATCCTGTGGGAGGTGACATAGCTGCCGTTCCCTCGCTGCAAACGCCAATGCCTCTTGCAGGTAAGTGGCAGCAAAATTCTTGCTACGCTGATCACCATGGCTACGAAATCCTCCAAGCAGGGTATCAACAGTATGGAGTTGAGCATGACGGAAGAAACGGCACCAAAGATCCATGTCGCCGGCCAGCGATGCGCCATCATCGAGAGAGCCACCGGCAATCTCCCACAGTGACCTCCGCCAAAACGTACTTTCCTGCTGAATATAAGGCTTGTTGAACAGCCCTTCCAGAAATTTGCGTCGTGAAAAAACACATTTTTCCATGTCAATCCAGGCAAGATTCCCGGCATGATCCCACAGTGTTTTACGGCCCGTCAGCCAACTGACTTCAGGGTTGTCGACAAAAGTGCACGCAACCTTGGCAAAGGCCAGCGGATGGTACTTGTCATCCGAGTTCAACCAGGCCATGATCTCGCCGGTGGTGTGACGGAACCCCTTGGTGACGGCCCGGTAGTGCCCGCCATCTGGACACGACTGCCAGTAGGTCAGATGTTTTTCGTACTTCTTGATAATTTCAAGAGAACCATCGGTACTTCCACCATCCATGATGACGTATTCAAGCCGGGGGTACCCCTGGCCGAGAACCGACTCGATGCATTCCTCCAGGTATTCTGCCTGGTTAAAGGATGGAGTAACAATAGAGATTGCAGGGAGCATCCGGGACTAGCCTTCAATAATTTCAACTGAGTCCAAATCAAGCACATTTGAGAGTCGACTCCAGTGCAACGATTGCGGACTGTCTGGGTAGATTGATTGTGTCTGAACATAAACACAAGGAACGCTCGCATTACGGGTCAACGCATACTTTATGGCATTTATAACAACGTCAGGCCTGATGTCACACACACAATGGCATCGGCTATATTTGCACCGCCAGCTACAATTATAGCATTCAAGAGGATAGCAAACAGCTGTTGTCAGTGGAGAATATGGCAAAAACCTCCCAAAATGCCCGCCCCCTAATATTACAACATTGGGCAGCCCAACGGCACAGGCAATGTGAACGCCTGACGTGTCAAGCCCCACATAGAGACGTGCTCGCTTCATAATGGCAGCTAACTGCAACAAAGTTGTTTTTCCTGCAAGGTTATAGGCCCGACCAGAAAAATTTTTGCATAGTTCCTCAGCAGACTCTTCGACCTCAGCTCCGCCTAACACAAGTAATGTATATCCCTGTAACGCTTGAAGTACACGTTGGAAATGTGAATAATTTTTATGAGGCATAAGTGCGCCTGGGAAGACAACTATTGTCGAGTTTGAGTCAAGGTTCATCCTTTCAAAAAATTCTTCTGCCAAATCCTCATCTTTTTGAGATATCCAGACAATAGGATTGAGTTTTTGCGCAGAAATCTCTATTCCTCTCAAGAAGCTTCTATGTTTATCCAATTCGGTTTTGTCATTTGAATTGTTCGGTATAATACAGGTAAAATTTTTGTCAAATTCAACTTTAGGCTCGGGTAAAATATTGCAGGAATCGCCTTCACAAGCAATTTTTTGGGTAGTTTGAGTGCTTAACGCAAGAAAATAATTCTGAAAGTCTCGTGAATATACGGCATTTAAAAGAAGAGAAGGATTTAATTTATTGATATTATCAGCAATATCACTTCTATAACTTTCATTGTTCAGTAATTGCCATAAATTATAATCAATAATATTTTCGATAAAAGGACATTCCTTATACAGTGGGGCAACCCTGTCCTGGCAAACTAAGGTGAGTGTAGCATTGCGGTATTTTTCTTTAATATATGGTATCATTGACGATGCCAGGACATTGTCTCCTATCGCATCTGTGCGCAAAATAACTAAAGATTTTATATGACGATATTTTGCAATACAAAATCCGAATTTTTCACCTGATTCAACAACGATTTCAAATCGTGGGTCCTGCTTTATAACTTGCAGCGTCTTGTAGTGCTTGCAATGGAAAACGTCGTCCAGCATCAGGTAGCAATCGTCCTGTATCAACGTCATAAAGTACTGAAATTCCAAAAACCCAATATGGCCAGCACTGTCAAGTAACACGAAATCCGGCTTGAAGTGGTGTTGTGCCATGGCTTTATACAACAAATTGTCCGGAACATTATAGTTGGTTTCAGAGTAGTAGAGTTTGGCACGAACAGCTTCGTCATGATCATAGTAAATGGATTCGTATTCTTTGTTGCTGACGAATTGTTCCGCAATTTTTGCTTCATCGGGCAACATTGCTTTGGGCACGCTTAATCCGAGTTCAGCCTTGATTGTCATACCGTTTGCCCTGAAATATTCCACGGCCTGGCGATGATGCTCTGGGTTCACTTCTATTGTGGTGAAATCGGCATTGATCTGCAGGTCATGCAAAGCGCGCCAAATAATTGTGGAAGTTCCACGACCAAGATATGTACCTGTTTCTATAATGCTTGTAGGTGATATTTCCTGGAATAATTTCCGCAGTTCAGTTTCAAACTGGGTTTCTGCATCAACCGACATGGAAATATATTGCTTAGGTTTATGAGCGTCCAATGATTGATCAAAGAGCAATTCCCCTTTTCCCAAAGGCCAGTCATCTACCGTTGCATCATGCTTTGCCCAGGGGAGATAGTCTGCTGGGTTTACGGGACCTGTTGTCGTCTGCAGCCTGCGCCAATGCTTCACTGCATCATGATACCCGTAGTATATTTCCTTGAAACGTACCTGAGATTCGGTCGCATAGGCGAAATGCTGGAAAGTAATGCCAAGATCTTTCGTTTCGTCGCGGGTGAAAGGGTTGATCCGAGCGACATCCTGATTGTCCGCGCCGACCAGAATCGGCGGTTCGTGGGCTGCCCACTTCATTCCGGGGTGGAATCTCCAACCCCGTACCCAGTCATTCGGGTAGGTAGCCCAAGTGTTGACTGAGCTAACGTATTTTCTTGGCCCCACAAAATAGTCGCAATGGAAATATGCTGCCGTTTTCTCGGGAGAATTGACGAACAGTTCGTGCATCGCTGCAATCTGTTGCGATGTCCAAAGTTCATCCGCGTCTACCTGCCATAGCAGGCAGTTCTCGACAATATTTGCGAGGGGCGCGGAGACCATCTCAAGCTTGCCGTCCCAGAATTCCCCAGCCGGTTTACGGTAAAGAGAAACCTTGTCCGGATAGCTTTGGGCCAGTTGGTCGAGATATGCCGTAGTGCCGTCATTACTGAGGCCATTGTTGTGCAACTCGTCACTGATCATTCCGCCATTCGGAAGGCTCCAGGCGGTATCATGGGCAAGTTCCGCGACACCTTCGACAATATGCCAATGCCATTGGAACGGGAGTTTCAGAAATTGTTCGATATGGTGTCGTATAAATGGTGCACCGTTGAGGACGATGGTGAAGAAATGTATCGGCAGGGAGGGCTCATGCTTTCGGAATATCGAGTAACCGTTACGGACATTGAAATTCTCGCGCACCAGACGGTAGTTTGGGTCCGCTAATAGCCGTTGGCGGTTGGCATAATTTTTAAAACCGTTTATGTCGTCAAGAAGAATTAACTTTGCACCGTAAACTTCATCCAGTTCTGCCTTGCCGGTAAACTCGGACCCATCTATCAACACCATGTCGAACGTATCGATTCCGGTCTCGGTTTTTATGCATTGAATCCCGTTGTCACAAACGTCCGTTGATTTAATATAATCAATATCCTGTCGCAGCCAACCTATTACGCGCTCAAGGGGGTAGGCATTCAAGGCAGTAGGTGTCGAGGCATAGAACTTTGCGACCTCGGCTTCGGAAGGGAATTTGCTGACCGGAACCGATGATACGTTGTAGCAATTCACGAAATCCTTGTCGGCGTACCGCTTCTGTAACTCGCTGAAACGAGCCATGGAGACTTCCATGCAATACAGTTTGGGTTTGTTCTTGTTGTTGCTCAGGCCGGTGACAAAGGCTTCCGTACTGCCACCGCCAGCTGAGGAGCCAATTTCGAGAACATTTTGGACCTGTTCTTCCTGGGCCATTTTCTGGATCAGGAAATAGAATTCATCGTCTCTTATTTCCGGTGGGATAATATTATCAAGTTCCGAAGGACCACGATCATTATCCCGATTAGTTGCTTTTTGTTTCAGCAAATTTGACATCATCCTCCCCTGTATGGAGATATCGAAATGTTGTTTTACATATTCAGCGGCCTTGATCCTCATCTCTGGATAATTCTCAACAACTCTTATTGCTTTCAGCAGAGCTACAGATAATGATTCCGGGGTATTTGGGGCATACATGAAGCCAGTAACACCCTCTATTAATGTTTCCGAAACTCCACCAGTATTATGGACCAAAGGAATGCATCCGCAGGCTTGTGCCTCGATCGTCACCAGACCAAAGCTTTCGAGTTGAGACGGAAGACAGAGAATACTGTGCTGCCTATATAGTTCTGGCATCATATTGTTATGAATTACACCATGAAAAACCACTCCATCCAGAGCCAGTTCGCATAACGACTTCTCGTACAAGTCATTCTCATGCCACATGGCAGCACTGCCGTAAATATGCAGTTCCAAATCAGGAACATGTCGTTTCACCTCTTGAAATGCCTGCAAAAGGATATGTATCCCTTTATGGGGTACAATAGCTCCGGCAAACATGATTGAGTGTTCGTTCCGTGGTCGATTACTTGGGCAAAAATGTGTTGTGTCAATTGCATTAGGAAGAACTACTATCTTTGTGACTGGAATTCCGTGATCTGCTAGCGCCAAACGGTGTTGTTCCGACACTGCTAGCACGAAATCAAAATCTTCTAGACGCGTTAGCGTGTCCGCTTCCAGGCCCCAGCAATGCTGGTGAAGGAACCATTTCTGACTGGGAGGTTTAGGTGTACTCTGAAATGCCTGAATATGAGTAGCAAAAATCACTGCTGCGTACGTAGCAAGGAAGGCACTCCGCTCGCTCTCTGGGGGCAGGGGCAACAAGACATTGGCGCCACAACTCTCTACATGTGCGACATAATCCCCAGTCAGATGAATCGTCAAATCAGGACACGTTGAAGCTACTGCCTGTGCCAACCCGACCATGACGGCATTTGTCCCTGCCAAAGGGCGGTCGGTGTTGTGCAACCCGGCGTAGTAGAATAATACGCTACCGCCTTGATGCTGTTCAACACTGCCATCTCCCTTCAAATGATGGGAATAGTCTGCACTTGTACTGAGCGTAGCCTCCCAAGAGGATGCAACTTTTTGTATGTAACGACGCAGTGGTTTGGCCTTGGTCAAGTTGCCCAACAGTTCAAGCTCCTGAGCATGGCGGGTGGCTTCCAACATCATATTGTGCCATTGATAGAGAAACCCTTTAGGATGTTTCAGGCGAATCAAGGATTCACGAATTGCTGAGGGAAGGTCTAGACTCCCTTCAAACTTCTCAACGATATTACATATTGTTGCCTGAACGGTATCCTGTTGCGACGTGACACTCGGGCTTCCAAGCCATTCGGCAAGCCGGTCCAGAAGCGCTGTCGATGGGCCACATGAATGAATTATTGCCGAAGAGTTCACAGAAATGGTTATTGCCTCGTAGATCGCAGCCAAGGCATGTCTTGCATCGGACAGGTCAAGGAGTGGAAAAAGCTCCGGAAATGATCTCCCATTAATGAATTCTACAGCAGAAAATGCAGAATCAAAAAAACCTGCTTCAGGGAATGCGTTGGTGGTTTGATCGGAATGCCATCGTGTTACGCAGGTTCGACGATTTATAAAGCGCGACGGGAACTTTAAACTGATACGCAGCCACATATCGTAGTCTTGGCCGCTACGCCGCGCTTCGTTGAACAATCCGACAATACTGAATACGCTCCGATGCACGGCGATACTGTTACCATGTATATACGGCCCGAGGAAGAAACGGGAAACTTGAAAGGGGGGATCAGGAATCGGATTCCACAAATCAGGCTCGGTCTTTGCGCCGGTGGCATCATCCAAGTAGTAGAAATGGCTATAAAAAAAATGAGTCTCAGGGTACTCATGTATTGCTTTCAAATGCACTGCCAGCTTATCAGGCTCAAAAAGGTCATCGGACGAAAGCCAGCAGATCCATTCTCCAGTTGCGTGTTTCAACCCTTCATTAAGGGCCGTGGCCACTCCGCCATTAGGCTTGTGAAACAGACGAAACCTGCTGTCATTATCTGCATATTTTTGCAATATTTGTGTTGTATTATCAGTTGAGCCGTCATTAACAATGAGTGCTTCCCAGTTGGAATAAGTCTGGGTAATTAAGCTATCGAGGGCTGCTGTCAGATATTGAGCTTGGTTATAAGTGGGCACTACAATCGAAAACAAAACTGCTGGGTTAATTGTTTTAATTGCCCAAATAGCGCCATGCAGAACATCATATTTCTTTCCCATGTTGTCATACTGATGAAAGTCCGGTGACACCAAAATATCCCAATCAGCACCAAAATCTTCTGGCTCCCATCCAGATTTATGTTCCTGCCATGCACCGCCATCCAAACCCCACGCATCTTTCCCGTCAGGGTGGTGTTGGGGTATGAAGCCTAATGTTGTGAAAACAGCGATCTGATTGCGTGCGATCCGCTCAGTATCCTTAAGTAATTTAAGCGATTCTCCTTTTGGCAAATGTTCAATTATGTCTACCAAAAATACTGTATCTACTGATTTGTCAGGGAATATCTCTAAAACTTTTTCCCAATCCGCACTGACAAATTTATACTCTCTACTTGTGTCATTTTGTACCTTTTCTTTTAAAACTTTCAGATATTGCTCAAATGGTTCGCAGCATATATGTATCCTTGGCAGAATATAATTCTGTGGTCTTATACCACAGCCAATATCAAGTACAACATCTGCAGGTTTTAATTTAGCTATTGCAAACTCAAATAGCTGATCTGCTTTAACATAGGTAAGCTGCCCTTGGTTATGCGAAGCTATTAAAGTATTACTACCCATATTACTACCATGTTGTCTACTCATGCCCAATGACCTCGCCTATCACTTACAAAAGCCTGTCAGCATTTGCAATTATAACCTATCGCAATTTTCAGCACTACATCACTTACATTTTTCACCAAGTATTCTTTCGGCGCTTTCCAGCCAACCATACTCATGATGACCGTCTTAACACAACTCAACACTGATTCCACCTCTACTCCGCTCAACATGTTACTGCCGCACTCTAAAGTTTCAGGACGCTCTGTGACATCACGTATGGTAACATTGGGCACGCCGAAGATGGCACACTCTTCCTGGACCGTGCCGCTGTCGCTCAAGACGCAGAAGGCGTTTTTCTCCAACGTGATGAACTCAAAGAAACCGAAGGGGGGCATAAAGCGAAGCATGGGGTCCGAGGTATCCAGCCCGTACTGTTCCATGCGTAGCTTGGTCCGTGGGTGGGTACTGATGATGAAGGGTAATCCATATTCCTTCTGTAGCCGAGCAAAAGCTTTCGTTAGACTCTCGATACGATCTTTGACATCCACATTCTCGGCCCGATGCATCGTGACAAGAAAGTACTTGCCCTTTTCTATGGCCAAATCGTCGAGAATGCGCGATTGGGCAATCTGGGGCTTGTAATAGGTTATGACCTCATTAATGGGATTGCCGGTAACGTAGATACATTCGCCAGGAATTCCCTCCCGCAGCAAATTCTGACGACTGCGTTCAGTATAGGGCAGAAGAATATCGCTGGTATGGTCGATAATGCGACGGTTGACCTCTTCCGGCACCCTGTCGTCGTAACAACGGTTACCTGCCTCCATATGGTAGACTGGTATGCCGGCCCTTTTGGCGGCAATTGCAGACAGGGCGCTGTTGGTGTCACCTAGGATCAGCAGCCTGTCCGGCTTTTCCCAAAGCATGACCTTTTCACAGGCCTCCAAAATCTTGCTGACCTGAGCCATGGCGGTAGCGCCGTTGCACCCCAGTAAGTGATCAGGACGACGCAGTCCTAGCTCTTCGAAAAACAGCTCGTTCAGTGCATGATCGAAATTCTGGCCGGTATGCACCAAAACGTGATCGCACAACCGGTCCAGCTTGGGTATTATCCGGCTCAGTCGGATGATTTCCGGACGCGTGCCGAGGATGGTCATGATCTTCATCGCAGCATTTCCCCATCCCCTTCTGGTTCGCCGCCATACATCAGATCATGATGCGCAAGTAATTGGCTGGTCTCTTCTAGCGACAGCAACGTGTCTCCCGAACTGTATTCCTTCATCAAGGCAGCACCTTCGACTGGAGTACCGCTCAATTCCGGGAGCATCGGACGGATCGCATAATACTCCCCACGCGGATAGGTCCGCAAAGCCTCTTCAACGGAAACCATGATCTCATGAACCTTTTCCCCCGGCCTGATACCCGTGATGGAGATTTCGACCGGGCGCTGGCCGATCAGAACCTTTGCAACATCTATGATCCGGGCTGCTGGAACACGCGGCACAAAGGTCTCTCCGGGCTCAGCATATTCAAGAGCGGCGGCAATGGTATCCACGGCTCGTTCAAGAGGAAGCAGGAAACGGGTCATCTCTTCGGTGGTGATGGTGACAGGGCCTCCGTTTCTGATTTGCTCGTGAAAAAGCGGTATCACCGAACCACGTGAAGCGAGGACATTGCCGTAGCGCACACAGATGAACCGTGTTGCAGGCGTTGTGATATTACCGGCAATAAAGACCCGCTCCTGAAGGGCTTTCGTCATTCCCATGACATTGACCGGCTTGCAGGCTTTGTCGGTGGAGACGCCGACCACAGTTGACACCGGCAGGTCGTGTTCGCGAATTGCCCGGACGATGTTTTCGGCGCCCAAAATATTGGTCTGGACCGCTTCATGGGGGAAATATTCGCAGGATGGCACCTGCTTGAGCGCAGCTGCATTGATGACGATATCCGCTGTTTTGATCGCTGCTGTTACCGAGGGGTACGAGCGCATATCCCCGATCCTGAACTCAAGCAGTTGCGCAAAGTTGTTGTAAATGACCTCATCTGTCACCCTGTTTTTCTGTTGGTACTCCACCCGCATATAGTGCTGCTTGGCCTCATCGCGGGAGAAGACAATAATTTTTTTCGGTGTGCCGTTGGAGCCAGCCAGAAGGCGTCGTGTGAGCACCTTGCCCAGCGAGCCGGTTCCTCCTGTGACTAGAACCGTTTTTCCTTCAAAAATCCTTTTTTTCACGATGTTTGCCTTTTGTAATAATGTTCTGAAGATGTGAAATCTAAGTGCATGCGTTGAATCATAAGTTCCCATTTGGGAGGGGCATATCCGGTTGCCTGACGGAACCGCCGTGAATCAAGCGATCTATCGGCGACGAATTCATAATACGGTTCAACACCAGTTTCGATACCATACTGTTCGGCGATCATCTTCAACAGATCACATTTGCTGATAGGATCAGAAGAGACGTGATAGAGTCCACGTAATTCCGGATTGGGAATTACGTGATTTATGATGATATCAGCGAGTTCAATTGTAGAAAAACCCGAAAAAATTGCCTTCGTGTAACCTTGTACGGTTCCGGTTTGCTGCAGAAACCATTCTACCAAGCCGTAATGAGTGCCAAGTTCATGTCCGATGATGGAGGTCCGCAAAGTAACACAATGGCAATAGTCAACTTCTCCAAGAAACTTCGTGCGACCATACAGGTCAGAGGCATTTGATGGATCGCTCTCCTGATAGTTGCCTTTGAGACCATCAAAAACACAGTCGCTGCTAACATGAATCAATCTGGCAGATACAGCTTTGCAAAGCATTGCAAGCCGGTGAGGAAACAGTGAGTTTACCGAGAGGGCAGGAATATGTTCTGTCGCTGCAGAATGCTGCTTTATGATTCCGATGCAGTTGATTACCTGATCGGGCTTGAACTCTCCGATTACCTTGACTAGTGAGTCGAAGTTATCGGCATCGACTCCACCGGATATTCTCTGTAGCCTATCTGAAGGAAGATATTCTCGAAGAATCTCAACCCTGCGCGCAGTGGCTCGGACATCGTAACGGCTTGCCCGGAGCAGCCGAACGAATAGCGTATGCCCCAACATCCCGGATGCTCCGAGTACAAGGATTTTAAAAGGGAGAACCGGCATCCCCCTACCTCCTCGAGTCATAGATATTATCAACAACTCCAGAGACAGCTTTCAACTTCCGCGCCAACCCCCGCAACAGTTCATAAATCATAGACAACCACCAAATCAATCTACAAAGTTCGAAAGGAAAGGTCATCAATTTGACACCTCTTTTTACCGGCAATTAGTTTTGACATACCACGCCCATTTCGCTAAGGTTACGCCATGGAACATCTGGTGGGAACCTACGGCTACTTGGCCCTCTTCGCGGTCAGCTTCCTCGCTGCCACCCTCCTCCCCCTCGGTTCGGAGTGGCTTCTGGTCGGCGGCATCCTGAAAGTGCCGTTTGCCCGGTTCTCGCTCCTGGTGCTGGCCGGCAAGAGTGCCCGGTATGCCGTTGTTGCCTACCTCACCATTCAGGGTGCAAACCTCCTTAAACCGTTACCAATTCATCCATGATAAAATGCCGGAATAAAACCCTCAGCAACGGCCTTCGCATGGTTTCGGTAGAGATGCCAACCCTGCACAGCGCCGAGGTCGCTCTCTACGTCAAGGTTGGCAGCCGCAATGACCCGGCCGGAAAGGCCGGACTTGCCCATTTTCTGGAACATATGCTCTTTCGGGGCACGGCCGAACATCCGACCAATCTGGAGTTGGAGACCGCCTTCGAGGCGATCGGCGGCAGTGTCAATGCTTCGACAGACGAGGAATGCACCTGCTATTTCTCGAAGATCCACCCGGACCATATCGGGGAAGGGGTTGCCCTTTTTTCCTCCATGCTGCTGCGGCCCACCCTGCAGGGGATTGACGTCGAAAAGCGGATCATTGCCGAGGAAGCACTGGAGGACCTGAACGACAAGGGTGAGGAAATCAATACCCACACCCTTGCCAGTCGGCTTCTCTGGCCCGACCATCCCCTCGGACAGCCGACGGTCGGTTCGCTGGAAAGCATCCAGTCGTTCGCCCGCACCGACCTGCTGGAGCACCTGGCAGCCTACTACGTGCCCGTGAACTGCGTGCTCGTCGCAGCGGGCAAGGTGCAGACCGACCATTTTTTTGCCGCCGGAGAAGCCGCCTTTGGCAACTGGCCCGGGGTGTCGCCACCACCTCTGGTCCCGGTCACGGCACTACCCGCTGCCGGTCCCCGCTGCCTCTTCGTGGCTGACCCGGACAGCCAGGTCCACCTTCAGGTCTCATTTCGCGGCGTTGCACGCGGGGACCGGCGCTTCGTGGCAGTGAGGCTGCTGCGCCGGATTCTCTGCGGAGGCGGCAGTTCCCGCCTCCATCTGAACCTCAGGGAACGGCTCGGCATCGTCTACTCGGTGGATGCCTACGTTGCCGGCTACGAGGAGACCGGTGCCTTTGCCATCGACCTGGCAACCGCCCCGGAAAACCTGCTCAAGGCGGTGAGCGAAGTCCTGGCAGAGACCGGTCGGCTGTGCCGCGGCGATCTGGGCCATGACGAGCTGGAACGGGTCAGGCAGGGGTATTTTTACGATCTGGAGTACAGCCGGGATTCGGGATACGAAATGCAGGTGCGGTACGGATGGGGCGAACTGATGGGGGTGGGGCGAGACATCGAGGAAGACCACACAGAGGCGGCCGCCCTCACCGCTGCGGACATTTGCACGGCCGCCAGTGAGCTCTTCTGCCGCGACAACCTGCACCTGGTTGCCGTCGGGCCGTGGCGTAAGGCGGATAAAGGAAGCATCGAAAAGATCCTGTCCGCCTACGACCCGGGCTAGCAGCCGCCTGGGCTGATGTTAATACACCGCCTCCACGACCGTAACCCCAAGTCGGCCGACCAGCCCGGCGATCACTGCCATGTCGTCCGGCCCGTCCCCTTCTGCCAACTTGATGTGGGTCGCATCGGCCGGAACCTGCCCGAAGGTTGGATCAACAGCCACCCACTGACCGGCATAACTTTCCGCCCAGCTGTGGTAGAGGAACCCCTTACCGGGGAGGTAGACCAGGCCGGAGACAAAGCGGGTCGGGATGCCCGCCGACCGGGCAAGGGAGGCATAGAGCCGGGCATGGGCCTGACAGTTGCCCGTGCGCTTTTCCAGGGTTTCCACCGGTGACTGGCTGTCACTGACCGACTCGCCGATGGTCTTCGCCACCCAGCTGGTCAACAGGGTGATCTTCTCGGCAGGGGACCCGGCGGCGGCAACGATCCTGGCGGCAGTGGCCCTGATCTCCTGGTGATCGGGAATGATGCGTAGTGTCCCCTGAAGATGGCTCCGCCCCCCGTCGGGAAGCGGATCGCCCGGTTCAGGCCGGAACGAGGACGGGATCACGGTAACCGCCAGCGAGCCCCCCTCCCGACGGAACTGCTGTCCCCCCCCGTCCGGTAACGTCATCCCTTCCGGAACCCCGGTAAGGAGAACAACCAGCCGCTTCAGCTCCGCCGGGCGCTCGATCGGCCGGGAAAGCCTGATCAGGCTGTAGTCGAGGGCGAAGTCGCGGCGCGACACTGCCGCGTCCAGCAGTGCCCGGCGGGCATCCTCCCGCTCCTCGGCAACGGTCAGGATCAGGCCATCACGAACCGATTCACGCACCGTGTTGCCACTCTTGTCCAGCCAGATGTCGTTATCCACCAGTGAGTAGAGGTCATTCCGCAGGTGGATCAGCTCCCCGCCGTCCGCCCCCTTCTCAAGGGCTACCGCCTCCACACTGACATCCTTCACCTTCACGCTCTCCACGTCCAGCATCTGCAGGCGGTATTTCCTGCCGGGAACGACCCCCTTCATCATCGGATAGAGGTTCAGGACCGGCGGCGGATAGAGAGCGGCCTTTGCCTTGAGCAGTTTCTCCTTGGTGCCGTCGGCCGTCTCGACCGTCACCCTGACCCCCTTGGCCTCCACCTTGCCGCGCAGTTTCATGGGGCTCTTGTCAATAACCTGCTCCACACTGAAGGAGCGGAGCGTCAGGTCGCGATTCACCAGATACTCTTCCCGGGCCGACGCCTCCCGGGTAAAGCCGAGCACCACCATCCGCGCACTGCTGTCGCTGGCAATCCAGTAGCCATCGGGACGCTCCTCGACCTGTAGCCGGGCAAAGCCAACCCGTTCCCCCCCCATGGAAATGGCAAACCAGCGCTCTCCGACCGGCACCGTCGTGAGGGGGGTAACCCCTTTAGGCCCAGCAAGACAGGGGATACCGGTCAAGACGATGAGAACAAACAGCAAAAGGCCGGGGAAAACCCGGCCGGTAGCAATCGTGCGCACGTTGGACATGTGGGGATCTATTCGGTGAAGATCGGCTCTTTAGCCGTCTCTGGTCGTTTCTCCGGTTGCTTCAGCGAACACTGGCAACCGGCTCCGGTACGCTCCGCCTCGTGGGTGGAACGCTGCTTCTTTGCCAAAAAGTTCACGTAATCCAACAGTTCCTTTTGCGCATCTGGTGTCAGATTACGAAAATCCGCCAACAGTTTTTGCTCGTCCATATGCAGTGTCATGATGCCTCCCATTAGTACGTAACATTCTTTATAGCATAAAGTGGCCAAGCCCGCAATTGACACGGGCAGATCATTCAGGCCACACGCAGTGAGCATCCCGTAGGGAGGTTTTCCTTCCCGATATGCAAAAAAAATCACGTTGCCGACTGGCAGGGTTGGGTGTATTCTTACATCAAAAGAAAACGATTGCGAGAGCCGAGAGGCTCTCATTATGCCCTAGTCGACTTGCCCTCCTAGTCACTAGGGTGTTTTTTTACCCCCGCCCCAGAGTGTGCCACTTCTTGCACATTTTTTTCAAATCCATTATTCTGCCAGAAATATCTCCGGAGCGATGCCATGCACCCCATCACCACAAATCCCGACAAGTGCCGTAAATGTTACTCCTGTGTCAGAAGCTGCCCGGTCAAGGCGATAAAGGTTGAAGAAAGTTATACCGAAATCATTTATTCCCGCTGCATCGGCTGCGGCAACTGCCTCAACAACTGTCCCCAGAAGGCAAAGCAGGTGTCCGACAAGCTTGTCGAAACCGAAAACCTGCTTGCCTCGCCAGAGCCAGTGATAGCAGTCCTGGGCAGCTCGTTCCCGGCATTTTTCCACTATGTGACCCCGGGGCAACTGGTGGCAGGACTGAAGCAACTCGGGTTTTCCGAAGTCCATGAAGGGTCTTCCGGTGTGGAGTTGATTGCCAGTTCGTATGCAAAGGTAATGGAGGAAGCTTCCCACCCCCTCATCGCCTCCCACTGCCCAGCAGTGGTCGATCTCATCGAACGCCACTATCCATCCCTCATCGACTACCTGGTACCGGTCGTCACACCTATGGTGGCCACGGGTCGCCGGCTCAAGGAAGTGTACGGCGCACAGACCAAGGTTGTTTACATAAGTTCCTGCATTGCCGCCAAATTCGATAACCACCCCAACACAAACTACGACGCCATCGACGTTATTTTGACCTACCGGGAACTGGACAACTTCTTCCGCAACCGCTCCATAGCGCTCTCAGCCCTCCCGGAGCAGCCGTTCGACGGCATCGAACCACACCTGGGCCGGCTGTTCCCCATTGCCGACGGAGCGTTCAAGGCCTTTTCCATAGCCACCGATCCGCTCGACACGGAGATCATTGCCGCCCAGGGAGAAGTCAATGTCATGGGACTCATCAAGGACCTCGCCCAAGGTCGGATCAGCCCCCGCATGGCCGATCTCCGCTTCTGCTATGACGGCTGCATCGGGGGACCCGGCAAGAACAAGGAACTCACCAGCCTCTACAAACGGAACCTGATCATCTACCATTTCAAGAAGGGGGCACCGTACCAGACGCTCCCCCTCTACCGCCAACAGATGCCCCTCCCATCGCTTGAGCGGACGTTCAGCGACAAATACGCCCCGCTGCAGCAACCCAAAGGAACTGATATCAAGCAGATCCTTCAGACAACCAACAAGCTGACCAGAAAGGACGAACTGAACTGCCGTGCCTGTGGCTACCGGACCTGCCGCGAGTATGCAGTGGCCGTGTACCAGGGATTGGCCGATCTCGACATGTGTCTGCCGCACAACCTGCGGCAACTGGAAGAGGATCGCGGCCGGCTCCTGGAAAAGTACGAACTGGCCCAACGGGAACTGGACAAGGAATACGGCGACCAGTTCATCGTGGGGAACGACCGGAAGACCACGGAGGTGCTGGATCTGATCAAACAGGTCGGCCCCACCCCCACCACCGTCCTGATCCGGGGAGAATCCGGGACCGGCAAGGAGCTTACCGCCCGGGCCATCCACCGCTACAGCAGCCGCAACGACAAGCCCCTGGTCACGCTCAACTGTACCACTCTCACCGACTCGCTCCTGGAAAGCGAACTGTTCGGGCACAAGAAAGGGGCCTTTACCGGCGCGATCGCCGACAAGAAAGGACTCTTCGAAGCCGCCGACAATGGCACCATCTTCCTGGACGAAATTGGTGACATCACCCCCAAATTGCAGGCCGAACTCCTCCGCGTCCTCGACTCGGGCGATGTCCGCCCGGTCGGCGGCACAACTACCAAAAATGTGGACGTCCGCCTGATCGCCGCCACTAACAAGGATCTGGAGGCTGGTGTCAAAGAAGGATGGTTTCGCGAGGATCTGTATTACCGCCTGAACGTCTTCACCGTCACCATGCCGCCGCTCCGCAAGCGGACCGAATCAATCCCCATGCTCGCCCACCACTTCCTGGAAAAAACGCGCACCAAATTGAACAAGCAGATTGTGGGAATAGAGGACCGTGCCATGAAGGCGATGATGCGGTATGCCTGGCCGGGCAATATCCGGGAGATGCAGAACATCATAGAACGGGCTGCGGTGCTCACCCATGACGACACGATCCGGCTCGGCAACCTGCCGCTGATCTTCGCCGAAAACTACGTGGAAGAGGCGCCCGAGGTGCTTGACCTCAAGTCGTTCAAAAAGGAACGTGAACCCCACGTCATGCGGGTGGAAAAGAAGCTGATCCTTCGTTATCTGTCAGAAGCGGGTGGCAATGTGTCAAAAGCGGCACAACTTGCCAATATCCCGCGCCGCACCTTTTACCGCATCCTTGACAAGCACGGGCTGAAGGGGAGGAAGAGAGACACCGAACAACCATGAATAGTGATTACAGATTGTTACTGTCGTAGCATAAGATATTATTTATTAGCAACTTCACTCATTACCCACAACCCGTTGGATAATCTTTTTAGCGCTGATGTATATTATTTGCCGATGCGTGCCACAAATGGCACAAATTATTCCCCCCCCAACCCTTCTCCACACAGCACTCCATACCAAACAATTCAGTTATTTCAGCATGTTAATACAAAACATGCCCCACTTCAAGAACTGGCATCAAATTAGCATTTCTCCTGTGTATTCATCAAAAACGAACGAATAAACACATAGGAGGAAGTAACTATGGGCAGAATGAGAGAGAATCCCCGGTACAACGTGGTATCCATGCGGATCAGTGACGAAGAGCGTCAGGAACTGGCTCAATTGATGGACCAGACCCACATGAGCGTATCCGACATCATGCGTGAAGCCATGTCCCTGTTCAAGACCAGACTGACCAACCTGGAAATGAACCGTCAGGCCGCCTGACGAACTGCTTCAATTCAGAAACGGAAAAGGCCGCTTTCGCGGCCATTTTCGTTTCTGAATCCCTCATTTGTTACATTATCATTTCGCTTTCCAGTTGGTCCCCTGCGGTCCGTCCAGCAAGGCGACCCCCCGCTCCAGTAGAAAGTCGCGGATCTCGTCGCTTCGCTTGAAATCTTTCGCCTTGCGGGCAGCGGTCCGCTCCTCAATCAACCGCTCGATCTCCGCCACCGGAACCGTCAGTTCCCCCGCTTTCCTCGTCTGCATCCGCTCCAGAAATGCCGCCGGCGCCGACGTGAAGATGCCGAATACCTCCGCCACCCGTGCCACGGCCGCCCGCACCGCTTCCAGCAATGCGCGGTCGCCTTCATTCTCGGCCAGAAAACGGTTCACGCTCCGCACCAAATCAAAGATATGGCCGAGGGCCTGGGCGGTGTTGAAGTCATCGTCCATCGCCTCTTTAAAACGGGTCTCGAACGCGGCGAGCCGCTCGCCCAACTCGGCGTGTGCCACGCCGGCAGCACCGGTAGCTGGCGGCTTGGCCAGCGCCTCCTCGACCCCGGCCAGCGCCTTGTAGATCCTCTCCAGCCCCACTTCCGCCTCAGACAGGTTCTGGTCGGAAAAGTCGATGGGAGAACGGTAGTGGGCCGAGAGGAGGAAAAAGCGGAGCACCTCGCTGTCGTAACGGTCCAGCACCTCCCGGATGGTGAAGAAGTTCCCCAAAGACTTGCTCATCTTCTCGGCATTGATGTTGACGAAACCATTGTGCAGCCAGTAGCGGACGAACGGCTTCCCGGTGGCAGCCTCGGACTGGGCGATCTCATTCTCGTGGTGAGGGAAGATCAGGTCCCGGCCGCCACCATGGATGTCAAAGGTCTCCCCCAAGAGGCAACTGCTCATGGCGGAGCACTCGATGTGCCACCCCGGTCGCCCCTTTCCCCAGGGGCACTCCCAGAACGGCTCGCCCGGTTTCGCCTCTTTCCAGAGGGCAAAATCCATCGGGTTCCGCTTGAGTTCCCCCACCTCCACCCGGGCACCGGCCTGCATCTCCTCCAGGGTCCGCTTGGACAGCTTGAGATACGAAGGGAAGGTCTCCACGCTAAAATAGACGTCACCGCCCGACTGGTAGGCATGCCCCCGGTCGATCAGGGTCCGGACCAGGCGGATGATGTCGTCGATATGCTCGGTCGCCCGTGGCTGATGGGTCGGCAGGGCCAGGCCGAGCCGCGCCATATCCTCGTCAAAGGTCCGGATGTACCGCTCGGAGATGACGTTGTACGGCACCCCTTCCTTGTTGGCCCGATTGATGATCTTGTCGTCGATATCGGTATAGTTGCGGACATAGGTGACCTGGTAGCCGCTGGCACGCAGGTAGCGGTAGACCACGTCAAAGGCGACATTGGCCCGGGCATGGCCGATATGACAGTGATCGTACACCGTCACCCCGCAGACATACATTTTCACCTTCCCCGGTTCCAGCGGAACGAATTCTTCCTTGGTGCCGGTCAGGGTGTTATAGAGCTTCAAGGACATGGATAACTCTCTGAATTGGAATGACAAAAGGGGTAGACCTTACCACATCACCCCCATGAATGAAAAGGGGTTACTGTTTTTGCGTCAGGAGTGCAACGGCATAGGTGGCGATCCCCTCGCCCCGGCCGGCAAAGCCGAGCTCCTCGGTGGTGGTCGCCTTCACGTTCACCCGGTCCGGTTCACAATCGAGGGTCTCGGCGATATTCTCCCGCATCTGCTGGATATAGGGGGCCAGCTTGGGGCGCTGGGCAACGATGGTCGCATCCACGTTGCCGATCCGGTACCCTTTGTCATCGGCGAGCAGAAAGACATGGCGCAGCAGCTTGATGCTGGATGCCCCCTTGTAGGCCGGATCGGTGTCGGGAAAATGCTTGCCGATATCCCCTTCGCCGATGGCGCCCAGGATAGCGTCGCTTATGGCGTGAAGCAGCACATCCGCGTCCGAATGCCCCAGGAGCCCTTTACCATGAGGGATCTCCACCCCGCCGAGGATCAGTTTCCGCTCCGCCACCAGGCGGTGGACATCATAGCCATGACCGATTCGCATCATAGGATTGTCACCTTTCACTTTCGCTTTTCGCCGCCGCCAAGAACGCTTCCGCCAGCACCAGGTCTTCAGGGGTAGTAATCTTGATATTCCGGTAATCGCCGATGACGATCTGAACCTTGTCGTTCAGCCGCTCGACCAGGGAGGCGTCGTCGGTACCGAGAAACTGTTCGGCGTCGGCAATCTCGTGGGCCGCCCGGATCACCCCGTAGCGGAATGTCTGGGGGGTCTGGGCCAACCAGAGGGTCTCGCGGGGAGGGGTGGCCATCACAATGCCGGCCTCCACCACCTTGACCGTATCCTTCACCGGCACCGCCACCAGGGCACCGTCATGTTCACGGGCCACCTCTATCGAGCGTTGCACCACATGCTGCGGCACGAACGGCCTGACCCCGTCGTGGATCACGATGATGTCGTCATCGGCACACCCCTCAAGGGCCCGAAGACCATTCAGGACCGACTGCTGCCGCTCTTTGCCGCCGGCCACAATCTCCTCGATCTTGCGAAAGTCGTAGCGTTCCACCACCTGCTCCCGACAGAAGTCGATCTCGTCCGCAGGGATGACCGGAACGATCCGGTCGACAAACGGGGCATCCTCGAAGAGCCGCAGGGTCCTGGCAAGGATCGGCATGCCGCCGAGCAGCAGGTACTGCTTGTTGATCCCCGCCCCCATCCGCTTCCCCATCCCGGCAGCCGGGACCAGTGCGATTACCGCCACGTCACACCTCCCTCAGGGGTTTTTACCCACGACCCTGTTACGTTACGCACAGGAAATCCTTTCCCTCGACAAAGCCAGCCTGCTGCGCCCAGCCCCGTACCCCGTCCCTCGCCCCGCGGGTGCCGACGGTGATCAGAAGCTTGCGGCCGGCGGGCGTCACTGCATCCGCGGGGAGTACCGGCGCGCCATGCAGGGTCCGTCCCACCTTGCGCGGGTCCACATCGACCCAGGCAGACACCCGTATCCCGGCCCCGGCCAAGGCCCGACACCAGGCCCTTCCCTCCCGGCCGGCACCGGCCAGCACCACTTCGCGCTCCCCCTCGAGGAATCCTTGGCAGAGATGGTGAAGCTTGCAGGAGCGGAACGCCTCCGGGCTGTATTCCATCATGGTGCGCGTTGCCCGTTCCGGGCGGTCGCGCCAGAAAAAGAGCTCCTCGTGCAGACGGGCGAACCGGACACCGGCGCCGGCCAGCCGCAACCAGAGGTCGTAATCTTCGGCCCAGCCCAGATCGCGGTAGCCGCCGACCGCCAGCACCGCTTCCCGACGGAACATCACGCTGGGGTGGACAAACGGGGACTCCACGAACAGATCGGCGACCATTGCCTCGTGGGAGGTCAGCGCATTCTGCCACGACTCGTAGGCGAGCATGCCGACCCGCAGTCCGGTCCGGGGAAAGTGCCGGAAGGCCGAGGCGACCAGTCCGACTCCCGGCTCCCTGGCGAGAAACTCCGTCTGGCCGGCCAGGCGCCGGGGATGGGACACGTCGTCCCCATCCATCCGGGCCACCAGCGATGCCCGGCAAGCGGCCAGCCCGGCGTTAAGGGCCGGCACGAGTCCCCGCTCCGGTGAGCCCATCACCCGGATGCGCGGCTCACGGCAGGCCGCCTCCGCAAGAATGGCCGGCGTGGCATCGGTCGAGCCATCGTCCACCGCAACCAGCTCCCAGTCGGTCAGGGTCTGGGATGCAAGGGAACGCAGGGCCGCCGGCAGGAAGCGCTCCTCGTTTCTCACCGGCATCAGGATGGAGACCAGCGGTTGCGTGCCCAAAAAGCCTCTCAGCCCCGTTCCAGCAGTTGGACGACCTCGGCCGGCAGCCGTTTTGCCTTCATGCCGGGCATGACACACACCAGGGTCACCCGGCCGCTGACAAGCAGCACACCGTCTGTGGCCCGGACCACCCGCTGGCCAAGGGTGAACGCGGTCCGCCCCACCTCCAGCACCTCGGTCTCGATCCTGACCAGGTCATCCAGCCGGGCCGGCGCCTTGTAGTCGACCTCCAGCCGGACTACCGGAAAGAGGCTCCCCTGATCGTGCAGATCCCGGACCGACACCCCGCGCTCCCGGAAGAACTCGGTCCTGGCCCGCTCGAAATACCCCAGATAGTTGGCGTGGTACACTACCCCGCCGGCATCGGTGTCCTCGTAGTATATGCGAAATTCCATAATAAAATCCGTAACTCGTAACTCGTGATTCGTTTCCAGTCACCTGTCACGGCATCTACTCCTGCCACTTGAACTCGGTTTCCGCCGGCGGCTCGCTGCCGGTGCTGACCGCTTTTCCCCGCGAGGCCGCCTCCTTTACCACGGACAGGAGGTGCTCCAGGGAGATCTGGTTCTGCACCGTGGCCACCGACACGCTCAGGTCTTTGATACCGAAAAAGTTGGTGTGGGACAGGTCCAGCCGGTCGAAGGTCAGGATGCCACTCTCCAGGGAAGCGGCAATCTCCCCCCGGTCATAGGAGCGGTCGCTGCGGAAGAAAAAACCCCGCAGCTTCTTGCCGGCCAGCTTCTGGAGAAACTCCTTGCTGACCAACATCTGCTCGTCCCGACTGTGCCGGGTCCAGAGATCGACGAACCCCACCAGCCCCTCGCTCCCTGGCGCCGTGCCGGCGAGGCTCACTATACCATCAAGCCGGCCGGAGATATACCCTTTAATGGCCGGAAACACCTCGCACAGCCTGCGCAAGCTGACATCGTCAAGCAGCAGGTTACCACCGTAACGCTGCGCCTCCCCCAGACGGAAGAAGCCATTGCCGTAGAGCCGGCCGCCGTAGAGCATCGCCACCAACGAGGAGATTTCGGTGAGACCGTCCCCTGCCCGGACGACGAGCTGCAGATCGTTCAGTTCCATGGGGCCGAAGCGGACCTTGGCTATCCTGAACGGAGGGGCCGGCGAAAGGCGATGGCGGGCATCGGCCAGGAGTGCCGCCATGTTGTCGCGGCTGACCGGCGTGGCCGGCCGGGCCGGCAGCCGACCCTTTCCGGACGGATAAAGGGAAAAGGGGAGCGTCCCCCGGACCCCGCTCACCACCAGCTTCTGGCCCGGTATCTCCAACTGGACATCGGCCAGCGTCAAAGTTCCGTCAACCTCGGCCGTGCGCCCGGCAACCCTGATGCTCGTTTCGGCCGCCAGCTCACCACCAACGGTCGCCTCCTGGAGCGGGCGGGGAAGTCGGTTGGCAAAGGCATCGAACAGGGCGTTGAGTCCGGTCCTGGCGGCCGTCAGCCGGAACGTCCCGCTACGCTCCGGGGCAAAGGCCCGCTTGAGCTCACCGGAAACGGACACCTGCAGATCAGGCCCGACACCAACGGCCCCTTCCCGCAGGACAAGGTCGCCGCCGGTAAGATCCGCCACGGCCCGGACCGCACCGTCAGTAATGATCCCCTTCCCCTTCGCGTCCGCCAGGGCGATCTCCTGGCCGGCCAGCCTGATCGTTCCGCCGACACCCTCTCCCGGGCAATAGCTGCCGTCCCACTGCAGGTCGATCTTCCCCCCCTCTGCCCAGGGGAACTTGCCAGTCGGAAACAGCGTAGCCACCCTGGCAAGCGACGCGCCGCCGACCTTGCTGCGCCAGGTGACACCACGGGAAAACGCAAACGGATCGAGGCTGATGCTGCCGTCCACTCCCCCCTCAATGAAGCTGCCGCGCAGGGTGGCCCGAAGCTTCCCCTCCCCGAGCTCAGCTTCGGCCGAAACCGCCCCTACCGGAGTCCCGACCACCAGCAGCTGGCCGCCGGCAATTTGAGCCGTGCCGGCGAGCCAGCGTTTATCCCCCGTACTGTGCAGATCGGCCTGCAGCGCCCCTCGGCAGTCGGTGAAGCCGTACCGGCCGGATACTCCAGCCAGCCCGCTCCACCTGAGATCAAGGGGAACAATGGTTTCACCGGCTCGGTGCAGGGACGTCGGCACGGTGCCCGCCACCGCGGCCGCCCGCAACTCCTTGCCCGCCATCCGCAGGAGCAGGGCCGAGAGAGTAAAGCCACCCGGTGAGACCGTATAGCGGGTGGAGCCGGCAAGGGGCTTGCCGGCCATCATCCCCTGGTCAATGGCCAGGTTCCCGGCCAAGGACGGCACGCCGGCCGCAACCGTAACGACGCCGCCGGCGACCGCCGAGCCGGCCGCAAACTGGCGCCCGCCGTTGCTGGCTGCGAGGCCGGTCACCCGGAGAGTGAACGCCCCCCGACAGTCCCGGGGAGTACGGCCGGCCAGCTGCAGGGACAGGTCACCGCTGCCGTCCTGCAGTTGCAGGCGCTCGTTGGGGAGGAGACCACTCAAATCCCGGAGCGGGATCGGCCGGGCAACCACGGTCAGGCGCAGCGGCTCCTGGTCGCCGGGCCGATAGCTGGCGCTGCCGCTCACCGGAGCACCGGCCAGCCGCCCCTTGAATGCAGCGACATCGGCCGCCTGCAGGGCAAAACGGTTGGTGAGGCTTACCCGGACCGGCAGGGTCACCTCCTCCAGCACGGCACCCCGATCCCGGGAAACAGTCCGGATATCCCCGCTGACGGCCCAGCCCGCTGCGACCCGCCGCGTCTCCAGGTCGGCCGCGAGGCCGCTGACCACCAGCCGTTCCCCCTTATGCAGTGTCACGTCCCGCACCACAACCCGGCCCCCGCCGGCTGTCACCCCGTCCTTACGGTTGCCGGCCAGGCGCAGAGTTCCCGGCACCAGGGTGCCGGCCACCATCAGGTCCCGGCGCAGGCGAGCCGGCAGGAGGGAGGAGAGCTCGGCCAGCGAGGCCTGCCGCCACGACAGCGTACCCTTTCCGCGCCGCTCACTCCGCACAGCGGCAACCGTACCGCTGGCTTCGACTACCGGTCGGCCGGCGAGACTCAAACGAAGACTCTCCAGAATTGCCGTGTCATCGGTCATCCGGTACCCGCCACGAATCGCAAAATCGGCAGCCACGGGAACCTTCGCACCCTTCAGGTTAACGGTTCCGCCGTGCAGCGCCAGCGTGCCGTCCAGAGCCAGGAGCCCGTTGCCGAATCTCCCGTGCAGCAGCAGCGAGCCGGCGGCACCGTCCATCGCCAGTGCCTTGCCCTCTCTGACCGCTGCCGGCAACACGATATCGGGTGCGCTAACGGTGAACCGGACCTCGGGCCGGTCTCCCAGGCGGCCATCCCCGGAAAGGGCAAGCTGTGTCCCGTCCACCCGGCCGCTGATCCCGAAGGTCATCGGTCGCGAGCCGCGGCTGGCAAGTCCGGTGATCGTAACGGCGACATGCTCGGCCCACTGACCTGCCACGCTACAGGCCGCATCCGCCATCTCCAACCGGTCGACGAGGAGTTCCGCCCCCTTGCCGGGCTTTTTCGGCCGCCGGGTAAGACCGGTAAAGTTCCAGACACCGGCCCTATTCTTCACCAATGCCACCCTGACCCCGGCGATCCGGACCGAGGCAAGCCGGTAGCGGCCCACTGCCAGGTCGGCCCAGGCCGGGACGATCCGGATGCTCCCAACTGCCAACAACGGCTGACCGCCAAAGCCCGGAGGGTTGTCGATGCACAGCCCATCCACCACAACCCCGTTCAGGGAAAGGCGCAATCCGGCTATCGACACCGGCTGGCCAATCTGCGCCGTCAGGATACTGCCCAGTTGACGGGGGGCCAGCGGTGACAGGAGATAGAGCTTGAGTGCGAGGAAGCCTCCCCCCAGAAGGACCAGGAAGAGAACAACGCACCGGACAAAAGGCCGGCGCCGGCGAGATGAGGGGTGCGACGGATCGGACATGGTGAGGGTTACCTTCTTGTTTCACTGATGTAGGGGCGCTGCTTGCTGCGCCCTGCTTGCCATAAATTCCGCGTGCCGGCAAGGGCGGGGCAAGCGCCGCCCCTACAGGCCCTTCAGGAGTTCGGCCTTGACCGTGTCGTCAATGAAGCTCTCATCAATTGCCTCCCGCGCCCACGGCTCACGGGAACGGGCCAGCACCCGCGCCGCCCCTTCGGCCACTGCCGGAATATCGCTCCAGAGCGCATCCCTGATCCCCCGCAACTGATGTGCATCCCCCTGCCGACCGTCCGCCAGTTCCCGGCAGCCGCTGCAAAGCAGTGCCAGGCCGGCCTCTTCTGGCTCCTGGTCGGGCCGGTAATCCCACGGCCGGAGGTCATCAGAACCGCCGCACCACTCGCAGCGGAACCCGGCCCGCTTGGCCAGCCCCTTGCCCAACATCTGTATTGCCGACATATGTTCCTTGTTGGCCAGATAACCTTTTGCCATGATTCCCCCGCTATTTTTCAGCACCGCCCCCTGAGCCTTTAGCGTATCTTCAGTAAACCACATTTCCCTGCGAAGTGAAGCCGCCTCCCTGCTGCCAAAACTGTTGACGGGACCGTGACCCTGCATGATAATTCCCACATCTTCCGATCGTGAGGGCAGATTCGCCATGAACATAGAACAGATGAAGACGGTTCTCAAGGAGATCGTCACCAAGACCAGCCTCACCCCCTGCGTGGTCGGCCATCGGGGGGTGGGAAAGAGTGCCGGCATCGTCCAGGTCTGCCGGGAGCTCGGCCGGCGCTACGTGCCGCTCCGGCTGGGGCAGATGGAGGTGGGGGATCTGGTGGGGATTCCCTACCGGGAAGGAACCGTCATGCACTGGTCCCGCCCCTCCTGGTGGCCGACCAGCGGCGACCCGGAGACAGTCGTCCACTGCGACGAACTGAACCGGGCACAGCAGGAGGACACCCTCCAGGCCATCTTCCAGTTCGTGGAGCCCCCCATGGCCGGCGGCCAGCGGGCCCTCCACACCCACACCCTGGACCGGAATCACCTCGCAGTTGGCCATTGATTGCAGTCCCGAGAGAGGTCATTTCGCTTGAAAAAACCATTGCGAATCATCCTATATTTCCTGATTTCATTGTTAATCGGCATTGTTGCCACCCTGGTCATGGATTATTTTGAAAACTTCGCGGTTGAAAAAAGCCTCCGGAAAGAACTGGAACAGGAGATACGGTTTGCAGCTGCTTCTTTCAAGGGGGCTACGAGTAACTTCACACCTGACGAGGTGCTCCGTTTCTTAAAGTCCTATTCAGCTTCGGCATTGAACGGTAAAATCATTGCCGTTGACCCGGTCACTGACAGTAAGCCCGGCCGTGACAGTTCTTTCCTTTTCTCATATAACGAGGGAGAGGGCCGGATTGATTATTTCATTGTCAATTCGTTCCTGAAAGGCCAGATGGCCATCCTAGACCTCCCGGAGCTCGTTTTTGGCCTCTTCATTACCTTTGCCGCGTTTACCGGCATCGTCATCTACCGGGACAAAAGGGAAAAGGTCCAGGAGCTGCGGCAGCATCTGGAGGTGAAACACGAGGAAATCAGAAAGGTGCTTGAAGAGCACGAGGCCCTGGCGCTTCTGGGACGCATGGCCGCTACCCTGGCCCATGAACTGAAAACACCCGTTGCCACCATCTCGAACCTGATCCAGGTCTTTCCTGCGCGAATCGGGGACAAGGCGTTCACTGACCGCTTCCAGGTAATGATCAAGGAGGAGTTGAACCGGACCCAGCAACTGATCAATAATCTGCTGGCCTACGGGAAAGATGTTGATGCGAGTCACTCGGAATGGGTCATTCTCCCTTCATTTGTTGAAGAACTGGCGGCAAAGAACTCTCTACGACTAGGCACGGAGATCCCTTGGGAAGTCTACGGCGACAGGTTTTATCTGGGGCTGCTTTTCGACAACCTCATGCGGAACAGTCGGGAGGCAGGTGCGGGCGAACTACGGGTGACTATGCAGACGGAGACAGCGGAGCAAAGCGGACGGGCCGCGATTCTTTTTGAGGATAACGGCAAAGGATTTCCCAAGGACGCGGATCTCGGCACCCTCCTCACGCCGTTTGTCAGCGGCCGTTCCAGCGGAGCGGGGCTTGGGCTCTATCTTGCCGCGAAGATTGCGGCAGCGCATGACATTATTATTACCCTCTACAGACCGGAACACGGAGCAGGGGTCAGGCTCTCCCTGCCACGGAAAAGGGTGAGGCCGTATGATCGATGATAAACCAACGCTTCTCATCGTGGATGACGAACCATACTTTCGCGAGTCGCTGAAACTGGCCCTGGAGGGGACGTTCGTCGTCGAGGAAGCCGGCTCTGTCAAAAGTGCCGTTGAGTCACTCCGCGCGCATATTCCCGATGCCATCCTCCTCGACGTCAATCTCCCCGACGGCAGCGGGATCGGCCTGTTAGAAGAGTTGCGAGCCTTTCAGCCGATGCCGCTGGTTTTGGTTATGACCGCCTTTGCTACGATTGCCAGCGCTGTCAAGGCGCTCAAGGAAGGAGCCACCGATTACATCGTCAAACCGTTCGACATCGAAAGACTGCAGAGAGAACTGGCTGTCCACCTGGAAAACCGGACCCTCCAACGACGGGTAGTCTCCCTCGACCGGGAAATCAGCAGGATCGCCCCACCGTTCGTCACAACCGGAAGCGGCGGCATGAAGGAGATCGTCGAAAAGGCGCAACTGATCGCCACTCTTGATCTCCCGGTACTGATCAAAGGGGATACGGGAACCGGGAAGGAAAAACTGGCGCGCTGGATACATTTACTTTCCGGCTCCAAAGGGGAACTGGTGTCGATCAACTGCGCTGCATTGCCAAAGGAGATCATCGAGAGCGAGCTCTTCGGCTATATGAAGGGGGCCTTTTCCGGGGCCGTCTCCTATAAGGAAGGGCTGGTGGAAAAGGCAAGCGGAGGGACCCTGTTTCTCGATGAAATCGGTGAACTACAGGAAACCGTCCAGGCAAAATTTCTCCGCGTACTGGAAGATGGCGTCTACTACAAGCTTGGCGACACAAAGGAGCGGAAGGCGCATTTCAGGCTCATCTCAGCGACCAACAGGGATCTGGCCGATCCTGCCGCACCCTTTCGCAGGGACCTGTTCTACCGGATAAACGGGGTCATGTTCGAACTCCCTCCCCTGCGGGAGCGGCGCGACGACATTCCGCTTCTTGCCGCGGCATTCATACGAGAAGCCAATTACGCGTACAAAAAAGAGGTGAAGGAGTTGTCGGCACAGTCGAAGAAAAGCCTCCTCCAGTATGATTGGCCCGGCAACATCCGTGAGCTGAAATGGTGTATCAACCGAGCCGTGGCTCTTGCCCCGGGGGAGATTGCCGCTATCGACGACACGGAACTGACCGTGCAAACCGCCCAGACGCCTGCCGGCGGCGGGGAAATCGATTACTCGCTCCCCCTGGATGCAGCGATTGAACGGCTGGAGAAAGAGTATCTGCTCCATGCCCTGGCCGCAGCCGGTAACAACAAGACCGAAGCGGCCAGAGTCCTCGGCATTTCCGTGCGGGCACTCCATTACAAAATAGACAAGTACGGGCTGTAAAAATCTTATATATACGCAAAGATTCAGCCTGTTAGCGCAATCAGCTGTGGTTATGGCTGGGACCTGTTCAGAAATGAAAAAAGAATTGACAAATAATTATGCGGGGTATAAACAGGTAAAATTCCTCGTTAGCATGAGGCGTTTGCACAAACACAGGCTACTGCCCGGAAACGTCGAAAGACGCCAATGGGTAGACCAGGTCTTGCCGGATTAAGGCTTGACCTAAGGTAGCTGGTTTCTCGAAACCTACGTTGTGCACTGCCGAAAACCTACGAGTGGGGAATCAGGGTACGCTATTTTTAGGCCATGGTTCTCCATGGCCTTTTTTATTGCGCGTATTCTGAAACGGAAAGGTGGTGGTTTCCCAATTGGACAGTCATAGTAGCGAATATCATTTACCCATCCCGTTCTCCCAGCGGTAATCACTTCAAAGCCTACCTCCTTTTTCTTCTCTGCTTTGAATGTTTCCGTTGTGTGAAGCGGGGACAAAAAAAGCAGGGAATCCCTCGTCGGATATCTCTCCTCCTTACATTTCAGTCTCAGGCTGGTTCCGGTCACCTGCGGTACGTACCGTGGTTCGTCTTTGCACGCCCTGAGCTTGATACGGGTGAAAACCAGTCTTTTCGATCTGCTAATACCCGTCTACGGAGAGAGCTGTCGTCAGCGGTTCCGGGGTGGGAGCGGCGATACTGACCGGCACCCGCACATGGCCCAGGGTCACAAGGGCCTGGCGACGGCACGGAAAATAGTTCGGACACATAGGGAAGGAGATTCAGGATATGTTCAGGTTTTCAAACATCTATTACGAGTTCCGCCGTGTCTGGAAGGCGATCAAGCTCTTTTTTATCATCTCCGGTCCGGGGATCGTCGTCATGGTGGCTGACAACGATGCCGGCGGCATTACAACGTATGCCGCCACCGGCGCAAAATACGGCTATCACCTGATCTGGTTCCTGCTCATACTGGTACCGGTCGCCTACTACGTCCAGGAGATGACCGTCCGTCTGGGGGCCGTCACCAAACGGGGCCATGGCGAGGCCATCTTTGCCGGATTTGGTGCCTTCTGGGGCTGGTTTTCGTTGATCGACCTGATGATAGTCAACTGGCTGACCCTGGTCACCGAATTCATCGGCATGACTTCGTCACTCAGGATCTTCGGGATTCCCCCCTGGCTGACCGTGCTGGGCGTCTGCATCCTGATGGGGATCATGGTCCTGAACGGTCGCTACTGGACCTGGGAGAAGATCGCGATGGTCTTCTGCGCAGTAAACCTGATCTATATTCCCGGCGCCTTCATGGTCCAGCCGAAGGTAGCAGACATCATCCACACAGGATTCGTGCCCCATATACCGCCGGGAGGTTTCAACAACGAACTCTTCTTCTTCCTTATGGCCAATATCGGCACCACCATCGCACCCTGGATGCTCTTCTTCCAGCAGAGCGCCGTGGTGGATAAAGGGACGAAGGAAAAGGACATCCCTTGGGGAAAACTGGATACCTTGGTCGGCGCGATCCTGACCGTGGTGGTGGCAGTTTTCATCGTGATTGTCACCGGCACCATTCTTCCGGGCGTCAACATCGACGATGCTGCCCAAGCTTCGATTATGCTGATGAAGACCCAGAAGTACGCCGGTACCTTCATGGCCATCGGCCTCTTCGACGCCGGGCTCCTGGGGGCAATTTGCATCTCTCTGGCCAGCTCCTGGGCCTTTGGCGAAGTGTTTGGCTGGGCGCACTCACTCAACAACAAGATCCGCGAGGCCCCCTGGTTTTATGCCAACTACTTCCTGACGCTCATCACTGCCGGGCTGGTGGTTTTGATCCCCAAGGCACCCCTGGTACTGATCACCCTTTTCGTGCAAGTGGTGGCGGTTACCTTGCTCCCGGCGGCGCTGGTCTTCCTGGTTTTGCTCCTGAACAACAAAAAGACCATGGGCGAGTACACCAACACCCTCTGGCAGAATGTCATCACCACCATCATCGTGGTGGTGATTGTCATCCTCTCGACCCTTTACGGGATCAGCACCCTGTTCCCGAACATGTTCAAATAGGAGACATGCGCCATGATCAGAGATTTCTTTTCGCATAACTTCGCCAAAGTTAGAGAAATCAATCAAAAGTACGCTAAACCGAATGTGGAGATGTCCGGCTGGGTGAGAGGCTCCCTCCTGTTCCTGCGCCTGTACCTGATACTGCTGGTCGGGCTGCTTTTGTACAAGTTCATAACTCTCCTGTAAAGCGAGGTGCGCCATGAATACCTTTGTCGATAAAACTACGGAAACAAGCTTTTTCCTGAGCGACCTGATCGGAGCAAAGGTCTTTGTTCAAGGAAAGAGAGTCGGCAAGCTGGATGATCTGCTCATCAGAGAGCACGAAAAGATCCCCGAGGTCACCCATGTTCTCGTCAGCCGCCCTTTCGGCCACAAATCGCTACTGGTACCTTTCGAGCTGGTTGAGACCCTTGGATATGGCAAAATTATTCTTGATATTCCTGACATCACTTCGTTCGAAGGAGAGCCGGAAGAGACACAGGTGCTTCTCAAGGATCATATTCTGGACAAGAAGGTCATTGACCTGGACGGCAATGAGATCGATATCGTCTACGACGTCAAGCTGGTACAGCGTAACAGGAAACTCTATGCCACCGATGTGGACTTCAGCAAGTATGGGCTCCTGAAACGCCTGGGGCTGCGTTATGTGGCCAAATTCGTTTATCACCTGGCCGAGATGTTCAAGAAAGAGACCATTTCTTGGGCATATATCCAGCCGCTGCCCGAGAAGATAGGGAGCTTCAAAGGGAACGTGAAGCTCAATATTCTCAAGGAAGCATTACCTGATATTCACCCCGTTGACCTGGCAGATATCCTGGAAGAGCTCTCCGAGGAGCAACGGCTGGCGATCTTTAACGAACTGGATACCGAGCAGGCTTCTGACACCCTTGAAGAAATTGAACCGCGGGTTCAGCGCAGCCTGATTTCGTCACTGGACAAGGAGCGTGTAGCGGATCTGATTGATGAAATGACTCCCGCCCAGGCGGCCGATGTCCTTTCGGCCCTGCCGACGGAAGATGCAGAACAGATTCTGCACCTGATGGAGCACACCGAGACAGAGAAGATCGAATCGCTCCTTGAAAAGCAGGATGAATCAATCATCAACCTGACCACAAAGCACTTCATCAGGATGCTGCCGGACATGACAACCGACCTCATTATATCCGCGTTCCGCAAATTCGCTGAAGATGCGGATGTGGTGGATTACATCTACGTGGTCGATCATGATGAAAAATTGCAAGGTGTCGTAAGCCTCCCGGATCTGCTTATGGCAAAGCCCGGATCGCACCTTAAAGACATCATGGTTACCCAAGTCATCAGCCTTGAGGAGATCGACTCCATTGAGGACGCCAGAGAGAAATTCTCCCGGTATCGCTTTGATGCCTTGCCGGTCTTATCTGCGGACGATGTTATCAGGGGGGTATTGACCTACCGGGATATCATGGGACTTGATCATTAGTCGCTTGAAATACCGTCGGAACAGGAAATGCGAGGGATGACGGAACAGTTGCCGAAGAATTATCAGGAGTTTTGTCATGAGAACGCTTGGGAATACCTGCCTGACTTTTATTGCAGTGGTTTTTGTTGTCACTACTTCAGCTACGGCCCATGCCGATAAAAATCCATCGGAGCAAGTGGTTAAGACCCCGGGAACTGTTGCTACATCGGCACCGACACAAGCCGCTCCAACGAATTCTGCGCTTACTGCTATAGAAGCCCTGCCCGACTGGTTCCCCAAGGTCCTGGGTGGACAGTTCAACGGTGTATACCAAAGCGTGCCGGGCTTCCACACCCCCTATCAGGGACCGAACAGTTTCGCGACCAATGACGGCAAAGGACGCGATTTCACCCAAACATATGGACTGTATCTGGGCTCCCAACTGGCGCCAACGCTGCAAGCCTACCTGGATCTTGAGTTGTTCCGGGGAAACGGGATCAGCAATGGGACGGGACTTGGCGGATTCGTCAATGGGGACGTCATCAGGGCGGGGTCGTCGGACCTGCCAAAGACCCCTTATGTGGCACGGTTGTTTCTCAGGTACTTCCTGCCCCTTTCCACTGAAACCGAAAAGGTGGATCGGGCCATGGACCAAATCCCCGGAAGCCAACCTGTCAGCAGATGGGAAGTAAAAGCCGGTAAGATAGCTGCTGTGGATGATTTCGATCTGAACCGCTATGCAAATAACAACCGCACCCAGTTTCTCAACTACGATTTCCTGTACAATACCGCATGGGACTATGCGGCAGATACACGGGGCTACAGCTACGGACTGGTCACTGCCCTGGCGCAGCCGCGATGGCGACTGGCCTTCGGCGTCTACATGGAACCCAATACGGGCAACGGTGCCAATTTCGATTTTATTGACATGAGAGAGCTTGGCTACAACCTCGAACTCACCTGGAAGCCAAACGATACGGGCACGGTAGTCCGCTTGCTATCCTATTTCAACGAGTCTCGCATGGGCAGCTATAATGCGGCGCTGGTGCAGGGGCGCGCCACCTCCACCGTGCCCGATCTCCTGACTGTTGAGAAGCAAGGTGGCACCAAGTACGGTTTTGGATTGAATTTCGAGCAACCTCTTGCCGACGAAGGGGAAACGGGCATTTTCGGACGCCTCGGCTGGAACGGCGGAGGACACGAGAGTTGGGCCTATGTGGAATCCGACCGCCATGCAAGTCTCGGCGTCCAGGTGAACGGAGTCCACTGGGGGAGGAAAGAAGACGATTTGGGGCTCGCATACGGGGTGAACGGTCTGTCAACGCCGCATAAGAATTATCTGGCAGCCGGTGGAAACGGCATACTCCTGGGTGATGGCAGACTGAATTACGGCTATGAACAGGCGCTCGAAGTCTATTATCGCGTCCAGCTCGGCAAATATATCCAGGTTTCTCCTGATTTCCAGTTCATCAAGAATCCCGGCTACAACAAGGACCGGGGACCGGCTGAAGTCTACGGCCTGCGGGCACGACTGAATTTTTGATATATTGACGGCTTGCTGCTGAAGGTTACATCAGAGCGATAAGATCTGTATCAACAATGACAGGGGATAGTCAATATGAGCAAAACTAATGGTAGCATCAAATGGTTGCCTGAACCTGAAGAAAAAGATTATCCCGCCGCCGCATCCTATCTGGGTCTGATATATGGGGCCACTACGGTAAAGACGATAGTAAACAACTTGAGAAACACTCAATTGACACAATTCAAGGCTAAGGACATATTCAGGGCATCGGGACTATCGCTGTTGGGAATCAGTAATTATCATGTCGAAAAAGACCGTAAAAAGATCGCGGATGGAAAACAACTTTCGCCTATTCTACTGGTAAGAGATGAGCGCAATGGCAAGGTAGTCATTGCAGACGGTTATCATCGACTGTGTGCAGTATATTCCTTTGATGAGGATGAATATATCCCGTGTAAGATCGTCTAAAACTTCGCTCGCCAGCCATTATGCCGGAATCCTCGATATTTCCGTGCGGGCACTCCATTACAAGCTTGAAAAATCCGGTCTCCAAGAATCCCTTCACCTCTATTCTCCTTAGTCCGCAATAACAGTATACATTTCTTGCAAACTCTCCTCTTTTGACGAACCCTGTCCTTAATTATTTCAACCAGTTTCAGACCGGTACAGATGTTGAACTTATGGCACCTGAGCATGGTTGCCTGATTGATTTGGTAAATCACCATGCTGAGAATATTCGCGGCGGAGAGTACCCATGAACAAACAGGCACCTTGTACCCGTATTCCGACACATTACGTTACGGAAACGGTCGTGCGGCAGATCATGCAGTTCCTTTTCACCTGGGCTCTTTTTCTCCTTGTCCTTTCAGGAACCGGATGCAGCCGGAAGGACGCAGACAAGGAGGATTCACACCCTGAAGAAGTGAAAACCGTGGTTGTGAAATCGTCCGATCCAAACGTGATCGAAATGGAGCATCCGGAGCGGTTCCCGCTGGTAGAGGCGGAACGGAAGGAAGTCGCAGATGAAATTAACGCCAACGGCGTGGTGACACCCGACGTGAATCGCTCGGTCGCCGTACTGGCCCTTGCCGGGGGGCGCGTGGCGGACATCAAGGTAAAGATGGGGGACGACGTCAAGAAGGGGCAGCTCCTGCTCCAGATCCATAGTCCGGACCTGGCCTCTGCCTTCTCCGATTATCAGAAAGCCCGGGCCGATGAACTCCTGGCGCGCAAACAGCTGGAGCGCTCCCAGGCGCTCTATGCACGCGGCGCAATCGCCGAAAAAGACCTAGAGGCCGCCCAGAACGCAGAGGACAAGGCCAGGATCGACGTGAAAACAACAGCCAACCGCGTCAGCGTTCTCGGCGGCGACCCTGACCACTATTCCACCATCCTCGATGTGCGCGCCCCTATTTCCGGTACGATCGTTGAGCAGAATGTGTCGGGTGGTACCGGGGTCCGTTCTCTCGACGCTACTCCCAACCTGTTCACGATCGCTGACCTGTCGCGCGTATGGGTGCTGTGCGATCTCTACGAGGATGTCATCTCGCAGGTGCATCTCGGAGACACGGCGTCCGTACACCTCAACGCCTATCCGGAGCGGCCGTTTACCGGCCGCGTGAGCAACATCGGGCGGATATTGGACCCCGGCACGAGGGCGGCGAAGGTCCGCATCGAACTGGCCAATCCCGGCCTCTTGATGCGCTCGGGCATGTTCGTGACCGCATCGCTGCACTCCCGGAAGCGCAGCGAACGACTCGTCCTGCCGACTTCCGCCATTGTGCGCCTGCGTGACAGAAACTGGGTGTTCGTGTCGCTGGGCAACAATCGGTTCCGGAAGACCGAGGTTCAGACCGGGCCTCCGGCGGGCGACAGGCTTCAGCAGATTCTTGCGGGCCTGCAGATTCACGACAAGGTAGCCGTCAACGCCCTCCAGTTCGCCAATGCCTCGGAGGTCAAATAGGTATATGATCGCGTACCTCATCGAATCGGCGCTGAAAAACAGGATCCTCGTTCTCAGTATCGGCGTCCTGCTCCTTATTTGGGGGATAATCTCGTTTCACCGCCTCCCCGTGGAGGCGTATCCGGATGTGGCCGACAAATACGTCTGGGTAATTACGCAGTGGCCCGGCCGCGCCGCAGAGGAAGTGGAACAACAGATAACGATTCCGCTGGAAACCCAGCTGAATGGAGTCGGCCACCGGACCCACATACGTTCGAGTTCTCTCGCCGGGCTCTCCTTCATTACGATCATTTTCGACGATGACTCGGACAACCTCCAGAACCGGCAGCAGGTCCTGGAGAAGCTGACCCAGGTAAACCTCCCACCGGGGCTCTCTCCCCAGATCGGCCCCGACTTCAGTCCTGCCGGGCAGATATACTTCTACACCCTGGAGAGCACCAATCCCCAATACGACGTCATGGAGCTGAAGCGACTACAGGATTGGACAGTCGTCAAAAACCTCATGGCGGTTCCCAACATAGCGGCGGTTTCCATCTTCGGCGGCGAAACACGCGAATACCAGGTACGGGTCGATCCCAACAAGTTGGTCTCCTACGGACTGTCCATCGGCCAGGTGGAGCAGGCCCTCACCGCGAACAACGTCAACGCGGGCGGAAACTTCATCGAGAAAGGACAGCAGGCGTTCAATGTCAGGGTCGTCGGCCTGATGGGCGACACCGATGACATCGGCGCGACCGTTCTGAAATCGCAGAACGGCACACCGGTACGGGTCCGGGATGTCGCGACCGTCACCCAGGGACCCAAGGTCCGCCTGGGGCGTTTGGGCAAGGCCATCCGCCACGAGGATGGGCGGGTTTTCGACAACGACGACGTCGTCGAGGGGATTGTCCAGATGCGCAAGGGGGCTGAAGCCGAGGCCACCCTGGCCGCCCTGCACAAGAAGGTTACCTATCTGAACGAACACGTTCTGCCGCCAGGGGTGCGGATCGTCCCGCACATCGATCGGGACGATCTCGTCCACTACACGACGCACACGGTCCTGCACAACCTCACCGAGGGGATCATTCTCGTCGTCATCATCCTCTTCCTCTTCCTGGGGAATGCCCGCTCAGCCCTGATCGTGGCCCTTACCATTCCGTTCTCACTGTTCTTCGCGTCGATCCTGCTGGACCTGCGGCACATCCCCGCCAATCTGCTGTCACTGGGAGCGCTTGACTTCGGCATGATGGTGGACGGTGCGGTCGTGATGGTGGAGAACATCTTGCGTCATCTCGAGTTACGGGATGATGCCACGTGGGACATCAAAGAGACCATTCATCTGGCAGCCCACGAGGTGCAGCGGCCCGTTTTTTTCGCAATTGCGATCATCATCACCGCCTACCTCCCGATCTTTACGCTGCAGCGCGTCGAGGGCCGCCTGTTCCAGCCCATGGCCTGGACCGTCTCCTTCGCCTTGCTGGGGGCTTTGATATTCGCAATGCTCCTGGCACCGGTGCTTGCCAGCTACCTCTTCCGCAAGCAGCCCAAGGAGTGGCATAACCCCGTCATGGCCTGGCTCATGACGCACTACCCCACGGCACTGGAATGGGCGATTGAGCGCCGCTGGCTTACGCTGGGGATGGGTATGGCCTCTGTCGTTCTGACCGGCTACCTGATGTTCAGCGGCGTCATAGGGTCGGAGTTCCTGCCCCACCTCGATGAGGGAGCCATCTGGGCCAGAGGCACTCTCGATTCCAGCACGGGACCGTCGGAAGGGCAACGCGTCATGAATCAGGCTAGGCTTGCCTTTGCAGGTTTCCCCGAAGTGAAGCAGGTTGTTTCCCAAGTCGGTCGCTCGGACGACGGGACCGATGCCACCGGTTTTTTCAACACCGAATACTTCATCGACCTCAAGCCCCGGGATACCTGGCGGAAACGGTTCCACGATAACAAAGAGGAACTGATACAAGCGATGGACAAGGAAGTTGAAAAGATTCCGGGCGTTGCCTGGGGATTTTCCCAACCGATAGCCGACAACATGGAAGAAGCATTAAGCGGAGTGAAAGGCCAGTCCGCGGTCAAGGTCTTCGGGAGCGACCTGAAAGAGTTGGAGCAGAAGAGCGAAGAGATCATGGCGGTCATGCGCACCGTCCCCGGGGTCGAAGACCTCGGTATCTTCCGGGTGCTCGGACAGCCAAACCTGAACCTGACCGTTGCTCGTAAGAAGGCGGACCGGTTCGGCATCAACGTGGCGGATGTCCAGGATGCCATTCAAACGGCGGTGGGTGGCAATCCGGTCAGCCAGATATTGAAAGGCGAGGAGCGCTTCGACCTGGTAGTGCGCTACCAGGAGCCCTTCCGCAGAACCGTTGAGGAGATCGCAAACATCCGGATTCTCGCCCCAAGCGGGGAAAGGGTCTCCCTCGGGGAGCTCTGCGACGTCAAGGTCGGAGACGGCGCTTCCATGATCTATCGCGAGGCGAACTCACGGTACATCGCCATAAAGTACGGCGTTCGCGGCCGCGACCTGGGCTCCACCGTGGAAGAGGCCATGCGCAAGGTCAATGCAAAGGTGAAGCTGCCCCAGGGCTACCATCTGGACTGGGCCGGAGAGTACGAAAGCCAGAAGCGGGCGAATGCGCGCCTGGCGGTGATCGTTCCCGTCACGGTGCTTCTCATCCTGCTGCTCCTCTACACGGCGTTCAGATCCTTCAAGTGGGCTTCCCTCGTGCTCATCAATGTGGGCGTGGCAAGCGTCGGCGGCTTGCTTGCGCTCCTCGTGACCGGGACTCATTTCAGCGTTTCTTCCGGCATCGGCCTGCTCGCCCTGTTCGGGGTGGCCGTCCAGATCGGCGTCATCATGGTGCAATACATCAATCAGCTGCGCACACGGGGCCTGTCCATCCGCGAGGCGGCGGTCAGAGGCGCCACCCTGCGGCTTCGTCCCATCATGATGACGATGCTCGTCGCCACACTCGGCCTGCTGCCGGCGGCCCTGTCGCACGACATCGGTTCCGACTCCCAGCGCCCCTTCGCGATCGTGATCGTGGGGGGACTGATCACCAACCTGCTGATAAGTGTCTTTCTGTTGCCGACGCTCTACGTCTGGATTGCCGGGCCGCACGACATCCTGCCGAAACTCGGGAATGATGCCGAACCCGGGGAATGAACCGGGCATTCTACAACCGAAGCAGAAGCAAATGCATTAAGGAGCAAGCGCGATGGTAACACCTACTGTATTTTATCGGAAAATCCGATTGGCAATTATTGCCTTAGCAACTATCACGTATGGTTTTACGGCGGGAATCTCCGCATCAGGCGCGGAGTCGGTGACTATCACGATCGATCAGGCATTGCAGTTGGCCCGGGACCATAACGAGTCGCTCAAGGCGGCGCGCACGACGGTCCTGCAGAACGAGGCCCAGGAGATCACCGCCAATCTCAGGCCCAATCCGGTGCTCACCGGGGACGCGCTCTATTTCCCCATCTTCCATCCGAGCAAGTATACGAGCTCCGATGAGACCGGTTCCTATCTCGACCAGACGGCACAGTTCGATGCGGGGATCGGCTACACGTGGGAACGGGGAGGGAAGCGGGCCCGCCGGTTACAGGCGGCTCGCGACCAGACGGCGGTGACGAAATCCCTGGTGTTCGACAACGAACGCACCCTCAGGTTCAACGTTGCCTCACAATTTGTCAACGTTCTTCTGGCGCAATCTAACCTCGATCTCGCCCGCGATAATCTCAAGAGTTTTCAGGATACGGTGGAGATCGGCGAATCACGCTACAAGACGGGCGACATCAGCCAGGGGGACTACCTGAAGATCAAGCTGCAACTGCTCCAGTTCCAGAGCGACGTCAACGCAGCGCGGCTGGCAAAGGCCCAGGCCCTCATAGCGCTGCGCGGGTTGCTCGGCTACGAATCCGTGCCCGCCGATTATGATGTGTCGGGAACGCTTGACTCCCAGCCGTTAAAGGGGAGCAGGGATGATCTGCTGGCCCTGGCGCTCAAGGAGCGTCCGGACCTGCGCGCCGCCCGCCAGGGGGTGATCGCGGCCCAGAGCCAGCACGACCTGGCGAAAGCAAACAGCCATCAGGACCTCACCACGACTCTGAACTTCACCCACGTCAGCGGCAACTGGACAGCAGGGCTTCTCTTCAGCTTTCCGCTCGGAGTTTTCGACCGCAATCAGGGGGAAATCGCCCGTACGCAACACGTGATTTTACAGACGCAGCATCTTGCCGATGAGGCCGTGGAAACGGTGAACGGCGATATCGGAAGCGCCTGGGAAGCGGTTCGCGCAAACGACGAAATCGTCACCCTCTACCGCTCCGGCTATCTGGACAGCGCCAAGGCGTCGCGCGACATCGGCGAATACGCCTACAAGCACGGTGCGGCGAGCCTCCTTGACTTTCTCGACGCGGAGCGGAGCTACCGCGCCACACAACTCGCCTACCGTCAGGCACTCGCGGCCCGGATGCTGGCGCTCGAGCTGCTCCGGGAGGCGACCGGTGTCAGGAACCTGCCTTGATACCCTGCTCCTTGAGCTGGAGGATACGACATGTCGTCATCGATGAGATTCATGGTTACCCTGATTACGGTTGCATTGCTTGCATGTGCTGCTGCCGACTGTGCGGCCGTTTCCTCTGCCAACGTGTCGCTGGATAGCCCCATCTACCCTTACCTGGAAAAGCTCTCAGGAATGGGGCTGATCACTTCGGATATCTGGGGTATCCGGCCTTTCAGCAAAGCGGAAGTAGCACGACTGACGCTGGAGGCCGAGAGGAATCTCCCCCGGTTTGACGGCGAAGCGGCCGTCATGGCTACAGAACTAGTGAAGCGGCTGAAGGAGCTGGTGCCCCGCGAAACAACACTCCGAACGACAGGGGCGCAGCCCCCCTTGTTCGACGCCACCCCCTTTGCATCGGCCAGACTACGGTACGTCTACCTCGACGGTGTACCCAGGAGCTATTACCGGCCGGTGCACGACCCGGGGGGAGACGGGGTGTTCGGCATCGGTTCCGGGCTGCGGCCGGACAACCCTTATCCTTCCCCCGTCCAGCAACGTGGCGTCGAAGGGACGCCGCTTCTGGAGGGGAACGAGGGAATTCGCTACCGTGCGGGTCACAATGGCCAGTTGCAGTTTTCCGGTGAGGGGTACGTAGCCAGCTATGCGACTGCGCTCCTCGAGCCCCTTCTGCTCTCTCGAGAAGGAGATGGGAGTACGGTGCTCCTGAACAAGGGGTATCTGAAACTCGGTGGGGGGGCGCTCGAACTGGAAGTCGGGCGCGATGCGGATTGGATCGGCCCCGGCAACCGGACGGCCATCACCCTCAGCAATAATCCCCGGAATCTCGACCAGATAAAACTTTCCAGCCCTGAGCCGATCCGGCTGAAGTACCTCGGCAATTTCAAGTACACCCTCATCGTTTCCCGTCTTGACCACACGGTCACCGACGGCCAGGAGCGCCAGCCCTGGTTTTACGCCGTGAAGCTGGCGGCAAAACCCCTGGAGACGTTGGAGATCGGCTTCAACCTTGGTCGTCAGCAGGGCGGACCTGGCGTCAACAACAGCCTCCATTACTGGGTGAACGGACTTCTCGGCGGCACGAACTCGGATAACTCCAACAGTGTAGCCGGCATCGACCTCCGCTGGCGCATCCCGTGGCTTCGCAACACCATACTGTACGGCGAGTTTTCCGGGGAGGATACGGCGGCTTTCTGGCCGATCGTGGAGAGTTATGTGGCGGGGATCTATATCCCGAACCTCACTGTTGATGGGAAAAACGAGCTGAGATTCGAGTATTATCTCGGCAACAGCATTCTTTCCAATAATGGAACATTCCCCGAAGGGTACATGTACCGGGGTATGAATCTTGGCCCATTCGAGGGAGGAGCTTCCCAGCAGCTCTTCTGGCGGTATGCCCATTATTTTTCCCCGCGCTCTAATCTGTCGCTCGACTACATTCACTCCGAACGCGGCAATCTCGGAAGAGTGAAGGCGAACAACCAGGGGGATTTCGATCCTAACGGTGTCATGCAAGCTGTGGAGCGGGCGAATACCGTCCGCGCGGCCTGGAATTTCCCCCTCTACGGCGATTTTGATCTCGGGCTCCTGTATGGGTGGGAACATATCGACAATTTCAACTTGGTGGGAGGCGTTACGCAGACTAATCAGCTTTTCAAAGTGGACCTGGCATACCGGTATTAGTCTGGATCTCTGCTCCCTCCTTACACTGTTTGTCAGCGGCCGTTCCAGCAGTGCACCGGGACTCTATCTCGCTGCGAAGATTGCCGCGAAAAGAGTGAGGTCGTATGATCGATGATAAACCAACGCTTCTCATCGTGGATGATGAACCGTACTTTCGCGAGTCGCTGAAATTGGCCATGGAGGGGATGTTCGTTGTCAGGGAAGCCGACTCCGTCATTGGGGCAGTCAAGTCTCTGCACGCGAATATTCCCGATGCCATCCTCCTGGATGTCAATCTCCCCGATGGAAGCGGGATCGGCCTCTTGGAAGAGCTGCAGGCCTATCAACCGATGCCGCTGGTTTTGGTCATGACCGCCTTTGCTACGGTTGATAGCGCCGTAAGAGCGCTGAAGGTTGGAGCCACCGATTACATCGTCAAGCCGTTTGACATCGAGAAGCTGCAAAGGGAACTGGCCGTCCATCTGGAAAACAGGACGCTCCAACGGCGGGTAGTAGCCCTCGACCGGGAAATCAGCAGGATCGCCCCACCGTTCGTCACGACCGGAAGCGGCGGAATGAAGGAGATCGTTGAAAGGGCGCAGATGATCGCCGCTTTTGATCTCCCGGTACTGATCAAGGGCGACACGGGAACCGGCAAGGAAAAACTGGCGCGCTGGATCCATTCACTTTCCGGCTCCAAAGGGGAACTGGTGGCGATCAACTGCGCTGCGTTGCCGAAGGAGATCATCGAGAGCGAACTCTTCGGCTATATGAAGGGGGCCTTTTCCGGGGCCGTCTCCTACAAGGAAGGGCTGGTGGAAAAAGCAAACGGGGGGACACTGTTTCTCGATGAAATCGGCGAACTACCGGAAAACGTCCAGGCAAAATTTCTCCGTGTGCTGGAAGATGGCGTCTACTACAAGCTCGGCGACACAAAAGAGCGCAAGGCGCATTTCAGGCTCATTTCCGCGACCAACAGGGACCTGGCAGATCCTGCCGCACCCTTTCGCAGGGACCTGTATTACCGGATAAACGGGGTCATGTTCGAACTCCCTCCGCTGCGGGAGCGGCGCAACGACATACCTCTTCTTGTCGCGGCATTCATAAAAGAAGCCAATTACGCTTACAAAAAAGAGGTAAAAGAGCTGTCCCAACGGTCGAAGAAAAGCCTCCTCAAGTACGGTTGGCCCGGCAATATCCGCGAGCTGAAATGGTGCGTAAACCGGGCCGTGGCACTTGCCGCGGGGGAGGTCGCCGATATCGACGACACGGAGCTTGCCGTTCAAACGAGCCAGGCGCTTCCAGCCGGCGGGGGAATCGATTACTCTCTCCCCCTGGATGCGGCGATAGAACGGCTGGAGAAAGAGTATCTGCTCCACGCGCTGGCCGCTGCCGGCAACAACAAGACCGAAGCGGCCAGGGTCCTCGGTATTTCCGTCCGAACACTCCACTACAAACTTGACAAATACGGTCTATAAGAATCCTGCCCTGCCCCCCGCTCTGCAAAAATCGTATACCATCTGTGCACTCCCCTGATTCCCAGCCTTTATAATTTCCAATAATTTAAGCCTGTTACAGGCTGGCACCTTATTTGACTACAATGCAATGCGAAGACGAATACCTTCATACTCCCGTCAGTTGCGAGCCGATTGCCCATGATCCTTATCAAACAGTGGAAATCCATCCTTTTTCTCGTCACGGCCATTCTCCTCCTTGTCCTGCCGCTCTCCGTCCGGGCCGAAACGGACGACATACCGCTTGAGCGGGCTGTGGAAGAGTTCTATCGGAACAATTACGACATCCTCATCAACAGGTATGAGATTGACAAGGCGCAGGCGGATTTTATCGGCGCCAGACTCCTGCCCAACCCGAATCTGTCGCTGAACTATACCGGCGCCGACCCGAAAATTCCACCGACCGCCACCGACAGCAGCCAGTTCACCATCCGCCTGGATCAGCTCTTCGAACTGGGCGGGAAGAGGGAGCTGCGCAGCCGCAATGCCCGGGAGACCCTGGAAGCGGCCAGACTTCTCCACAAGGACACCATCCGCACCCTGCTGACCGGCTTCTATACGCTCTGCTACAACCTGGAGCTCGACCTCCTCAACCGGGATGCCGCCAGGAACGAACTGGCCCGCTTCGACCGGACCCTCGCCATTGCCGAAAAGCGCTTCAATGCCGGCCACCTTTCCCAGGTTGATTACACCAAAATAACGCTCGCCCGGATAGATCTGGAAACGAACCTGACCAACCTTGAGACCCAGTTGAAGAATGACAGTGAACTGTTCGCCTTCCTCATTGGCCGCGACCGGGCGCACAAACCGAACATCGCTCTTGGCGAAGAGTTCCCCGCCTACCGGGAAGAGGAACTGGCAGCACGAGCCTATGACAACCGTTACGACTATCTGGCCCTGAAGAAGCAGTTGGAGGCCGCCGGCTCCAACCGCTCCCTGGCCCGGGCCGGCAGGATACCGGATATCACCGTCGGTGCCGAGTTCGAAACCTTCGGCCGACAGAATACGCCGGGGATCGGTGTCGGCATCAGCCTGCCTCTGCCGCTCTTCAACCGGAACCAGGGGGACATCCAGCGGCGCAGTGCCGAATATGCCCAGATCGAGCGGCAACTGGACAAGGCGAAGCGGCAGATTGTCAGCGACATCCGCCAGTCCCTCAACAACCTGGCTGGAGCTGTGCAGGTGCTCACCGGCTACAGGACCAGGAGGGTGGATGTGGAGGCGCTGCGGGAGCGGAGCGAGAAGGCGTTTACCCTGGGCGGCATCACTGCCCTCGACCTCCTCGACACCGAAAAGGGCTATCGGGATTTCATCACCAAATACAACCAGGCCCTGGTGCAGAGCAACCTGAACGGGCAGCTGGTAAAAATTGCCACGGGAGAACTGAAGTGAGAATAATGCCCCTTTGTCTTATCGCGATCATCCTCCTTTCCGGCTGCGACAAGAAGGATCCCCCGCCCCAAGTGCAGAAAAAAGCCCTGTCAACCTATCAGGTGAAGGTCCGGAACGTCGAGGCATTTATCGAGGCGACCGGCACGGTCCAGCCCGACCTAGACGGCGGGGCCAAGGTCCTTTCCCCCCTGGCCGGCGCCGTGGAGAAGATCTACGTCCACGTGGGGGGCACTGTCCGCAAAGGGGCGCCGCTGGCCTCGGTCCGCAGCTCCGACGTGAGCGACACCCACGCAGGTCTTATCGCCAACCAGGCACAGCTGCGGCAGGCGGAACGGAGCTACAACCTCAACAAGCAACTCTTCGAGATCGGCGCCGTCACCAAGAATGACCTTCTGAACAGCGAGGCGGGCTATGAACAGGCCAAGGCGGTTGTGAGCGGCCTGCAGAAGAAACTCGACATCTACGGCGCCGACCCGGCCGATGGCCATCGCGGCTCATTTGTCATCCGGGCGCCCATCAGCGGCCGGGTAGCCGAAATCCAGGCCCACCTTGGCGACCGCTTTGACACCGCGACACCGCTCATGACCGTTGTTGATCCGGGCCGGATCATGGTGGTGGCAAACCTGTACGACACCGACCTGGCAAAGGTCGGCAAAGGGAAAGAGGTCTCCTTTACCACCGACGTCTATCCGGGCGCCACCTTCAAGGGGATGATCAGCTACGTGAGCGACGTGGAGGACCCCGATGCAAAGACCGTCAAGACCTACATCAAGCCGCTCGCCGACGTCGGCCGGTTCAAGCAGAACATGTTCCTGAAGATCAGGATTCTGGGGGGCGCGAAGTCGCTGCCGGTGGTTGCCAAGAGCTCCATCATCTACAAGGAGGGGAAATTCTACGCCCAGCTGAAAAAGAACGACAGCTTCATTCTGCAGGAGGTCAAACCGGTCAGGGACGTTTCGGATAAGCTGATGGCCGTGGAAGGGCTGGCCGAGGGCGACCTCATCGCCGGTTCGGCCATCGATCTGGAGCAGCCATGAGACAGTGGATCATCTTCGTCACCAATCACAGCCTCCTCTTCCTGCTGTTGATCGGTTCGCTGGTCCTGGTGGGGGCCTTTTTCGTCAAGGACCTCAATGTGGAGGCATTTCCCGACCCCTCTCCCCCCATCGTGGAAATCACCACAGTCTACGAGGGGCGTTCCGCCGAGGAGGTGGAACGGCAGATCACCGTGGCGCTGGAGGTGGCCCTGGCCGGCATGGACGGGATTGAGCGATTGAATTCCATATCTCTCTACGGGCTGTCCGATGTCAAATGCAAGTTCTCGTACCACAAGAACTACAAGGAGGCGAAACAGGAGGTGATCAACCGCCTCGCCGGCGCCACTCTCCCCGCAGGAGTTCAGCCGACGATCGTCGCCAACCCCATCGGTGAGGTGATGCGCTATACCCTGACCGGCTCCGACAACCTCCTGGAACTGCGCGGACTGCAGGACTGGACCGTCGCGCGGCACCTGAAGACTGCCGACGGCGTGGAGGATGTGCCGAGCGAGGGTGGCTTCATCAAGATGTACAACGTGGTGGTCCAGCCGGAAAACCTGATCAAGTATGGCATCACCCTGGCCCAGGTAATCGATTCCCTGTCCAAGGCAAACCTGAATGTGGGGGGGAGGGCCATTGAAAAGGGTGACCAGTATTACATGGTCCGGGGACTGGGGCTCATCAAAAGCCTCGCCGACATCGAAAACGCCCTGGTGACCGTCAAGAGCGGCAAACCGGTGCTGGTCAGAAACGTCGCCCAGGTGAGCATCGGCAATATCCCAAGGACCGGCATCGTCGCCCTGAACGACAGGGACGATATCGTCATGGGGACGGTGGTGCTGCGGCGGGACGCCAAGAGCATCCCTTCGATCAGGTCGCTGCATGAAAAGATCGATGAACTCAACACCCGCATCCTGCCAAAAGGGATCAGGGTCGTCCCCTATTACGAGCGCTGGGACCTGATCGTCACGGTCATCAAGAAGGTCATGGAAACCGCTGCCAGCGGCATCGTCCTGGTCGCCGTCGCCCTCTTCCTCTTCCTGGGCAATATCCGGGCCGCAGTCATCACCGCCGCCATCATCCCGGTATCGCTCCTCATCACCCTGGCGGTAATGGCCCTCAAGGGAGAATCGGCCAACCTCCTCTCCATTGGCGCCATCGACTTCGGCATCATCGCCGACATTCCGCTGCTGCTCATCGAAGACTACTTCCGGCTGTCGAGGAAGCACGGCTCCGGCGCCATGACCATTGTCCGGACAGCGGAGGAGATCGGCAAGCCGATGATTTTTTCGGTGGGGATCATCCTTCTCGCCTTTATTCCGATCTTCATGATGAAGGGGGCGGAGGCGCAGATCTTCGCCCCCATGGCAAAGACCTACCTTTATGCGATCCTTTTCACCCTGACCCTGACCTTCAGCTATCTGGTCGCTGCCAAACATCGCCTGCTCAAGGGGGCCTGTGACCGGGAGTTCGGCTTCCTGGAAAAACTGAAAAGGAACTATCTGAATATTGTCTGGTTCCTCCTCGGGCACCGGAGAAAGGTCCTCACCGCAACCTTTGCCGTGGTAACGATCGGCCTCGTCGTCGGGCTTAAGATCATCAGCAGCCAGTTCCTCCCCAAAATGGACGAGGGGAACATCTACGCCCGGATCGTCTTCCCCTACACCATCTCCCTCACCAAGACCTACGAACATGCCCGGGAGGCGAAGAAACTCTTCCTCGGTTTCCCGGAGGTGCAGACCGTCGATTTCAAGATCGGACGGCCAGAGGACGGTACCGACCCGAACGGGCCGTTCAACTCCGATTATACGGTACTCCTGAAACCATACGACCAGTGGAAACGAGGGCTCACCAAGGAGGAGCTGGAAGATGAGGTCAGAGAGAAACTGGCACAACAGTTCCCCAACGCGGACATCAACCTTTCCCAGTACATCCAGGACAACCTGGAAGAAATGATGTCCGGGGTCAAGGGTGAAAACTCGGTGAAGATCTTCGGCGACGACCTGGTGCAGCTCGACCGGATCGCCAAGGAGGTCAAGGAAGCACTGACCAAGGTTTCCGGCATCGCGGATGAAGGGATCATGAAGGAACTGGGGCAGCCGAACCTGATCATAGACGTGCACCGGGAAACGGCCAGCGCCCTGGGACTCACCGTCCAGGACGTGCTCGATACGGTGGCGGCGGCACTGGGTGGGAAGGAGATCAGCCAGATTATCGAGGGCTCCAGGAACTTTTCCCTCCAGGTGAGTTTCCCGCCCGAGTACCGTAAGGAGCCGGAAAAGATCCCGAACATCCCGATCGTTCTGCCCGGTGGCGGGGTGGTGGCCCTGTCACGCATTGCCGATGTCCATTACGATACCGGCGCCTCGTTCATCTACCGGGAAAACTACCGCAAGTACATACCGATCAAGTTCAGCGTCACCTCCAACGACCTTGGCGGGACGGTGGCCAAGGCCCAGGAACTCACCAGGAAGATCAAGCTTCCGGACGGCTACTACATGGAATGGAGCGGCATGTTCAACGAGATGAAGAAGTCGTTCCAGCGGTTCATGATCTCCATCCCGGTGGCACTGTTCCTCATTCTGACCGCCCTCTATCTCCTCTACCGGTCGGTGAGAAACGTCCTGATCACCATGGCTGCGCCGCTGTTCGCGGTCTTTGCCGGCCTGCTCGGCCTGTTGATCATGGGCGAGTCGCTGAGTGTCTCCTCCATGGTCGGCTTCATCTCCATCATCGGCGTCTCCATCCTCAACTCTTCCGTCATCATCAGCCACTACATCCGGCTCTCCCTGACAGGGCTCGGCAGGGAAGAGGCGATCATGGAAACCGTCAAGGACAAGTTCCGGCCGGTGCTGATGGGTGGATCCGTCGCCGCCCTGGGGCTGTTGCCCGCCTCGATGGCGCACGGCATCGGCAGCCAGGTGCAGCGGCCGCTCGCCATCGTTGTTGTTGGGGGAATGCTGCTGGGAACGACGCTGATTCTGCTCATCACGCCGCTATTGTTGAAATTTGTCCAGGTGGAGGAGTAGTCAGGCTTTGGGACGGTTCCCCGCAGATCGCGTGAATTAATGCTTCGCACGCCCACTGTGTCATAAAAAGGATGGAAAAATGACCGGAAAAACATTTCCCTCTATCCGCAACATCAACAGAAAATGGCGGTACACGGCCTTCGGTATCTTGGCCCTCCTGCTGACGGTCACGTTCTGCACGGTCCGTTTCGACATCAAGGGGCACTTCGACGGCATCTTCCTGCTCCAGGGTCGTGAGGGGTGGAAGTACGAGTTGAAAGACGATCTCTACGTCGGCGACGGGGACCGGGTCATCTGGAGCATGGATTTCGACGACCCCGGCTTCCACCTGTTCCAGAACGTCCACACCTTCAAACCGGGGGAGGCGCATCTCTACTACGAATGGGATGCCAAGGACGGCAGCGGCTTCATCAGGAATTTCCCCGGCGACGGCACCCAGATACTCACCTGTTTCGGCAGGTACATGGATGATGACAGAGTATACGTCCACGGCCTGTTCGTCGGCGGCGGGCTTCCGGCGAGCGTTACCGGCGGGGACAACGTCTTCATGGACGAAACCGGCATGGCTTACTACGACCGGACCCGCTGGCATCACGTTTGGTGCAACGTGAACGAAGGAATCATTTCGGGAACAGGCCAGCCGTTCCCCCCTTCCAGCTGGAAATTCCTCGGCAGCAAAGTCATTGATGAAAGCGTCAAGACCCTGGCCATCGCCAGCCATCACGAGGTTGAGGTGGACGGGGTGCCACTGCGCATCGACAGGCATGTCTATCTCAACGCCGGGGACACCTATTTCGTCCTGACGATCAAGGTAACCAACATCGGTACCGCACCAGCAACGTACACCTATCTTTACGGCGATGAGCCGTGGGTGGGAAACTACGGGACATCACGGGGGAACGTCGGATGGGTGAAGGACCGACTCATAGAATACGAAAACCGGCTGGACAGCACCAAGTATTCCTACGCCGGCTTCTATGACTACGGCAACAGCGCGGCCGGCGAAGAACACAATTTCACCGGCACTGCCAATTTCATCGAATGGTTCGGCAGTGACCGGCCGATGGTCTACTTTTCCAACGACACCGGTATCCTCAACGACACCTCCGGCAAGAAGGTTCCCCTGGCAAGCGACACGCGCTTTATCGGGCTCGTTTGGGGACCGCGCGTCCTGGCCCCGCAGCAGTCGAACGTCTACACGCTGGCAGTCGGCATGGCAGGACACGACCCCGGGACCGGTTTCCCCGTCAAACCGGAAGTGAAGATCAATCACATACCCTGACCAACTGCAGCTACCCGGGTTTTTCTGAGCCATCGCGCCGGGTTGCCCACTGATGTTGACAGGACGAAGATGATGAAAAATGCCCCTGCTCTGGAAAAGTGCACCAGGTGAATCCAAAGTGACGCATGTGTACGGAGAAATGAGATGCGAAAAGTAAACCACCCTCGCCTGAAGGCGAGGGCTTTAAAGGCTTTGCCGACTGATAACGTCTGAAGCCGTTATCAGTCGTCTGTTACTTTAAAATTTTCACCGCCATCTTTGGGTTCGTTTGTCTCTTGTAGCCTGATGTATTCCTGGATCACTTCATCCGTCACGTTGCCAGAACTCGCTACGAAGTACCCTCGTGCCCATATGTGGCGACCCCAAAAGGCTTTCTGGATGTGCTTGAACTCCATCATCAACTTGCGAGACGTTTTGCCCTTTATGTACTGCATCAGCTTACTCGGGGCCAGATGGGGTGGTACAGACACGAACAGATGCACGTGATCCTTTGATATATGACCCT
>NZ_VLLN01000012.1 GCF_007830735.1 Geobacter argillaceus | reverse complement strand
AGGCCATCTTCTACAAAACGCTTCTTCAGGTGTTCAATTGTCCGACTACTCACACCAAGTGCCTCTGCAGTATCAGCAACACTCCAGCCTGGACCATTATCACCGGCATCAGAAAGCAACAAGGCACGGGCGTGGACAAACCGCCTTGCGTGGGTCTTTCCACGCTTGGTTAAGGCTTCAAGATCTTTACGCTCCTGCTCGGTAAGTGTTACTCGGTATCTTGGCGACATGGTGGCCTCCTTGAATGAGTTACGCCAGTATGCCATATACCGCAATTAAACGAAATATTAAATGTTAAGTGGTACTAGCCCCTTTTTCACGCGTCCACCCATGATCCTGATAAAGCCAATCGGCCGTTCGCCTCAACGACAGGCAAAGGATACGGATCAGAAGCGGTGGGTGAGGGAGAGATGCAGAGTGACATCCGGAGCGGTGTCCACGGCAAGGTCTTCCGAAACCGCAATGGACAGTGCTGTGCTGTCGGGGAAATTGATATCCCCTCCCATCCGGATCTCCAGCGCCGGATTGCTCAACTCCCGCAGGCTGCTGTTGTCGTACATAGGGGTATTCCCATCAAGCTGAAGCTTGAGGGTGATCCAGCCGGCCGGCGCATAGCCGAAGCCGGCGGTACCGAACCCGGCCACATGCCGCTGCTGGTCGGGAAGGACGTCTCCCTGCGTCATGATCATCCCCCCGCCGGCTCCGTAAAATCCGAGTTCCCCCCATGGCCCGGGGAGGGTGAACGTGCTGTTGGCGGTGAGCCAAAGGGCGATGTCGGTACTGCCGCTCCCCCGGAGCCAGGCGCTGCTGCCGGTCGGCAGCTTCAGGCTGCCCCGCAGGGCAAGGGCGTGCCGTGCCGTGCCGCTGGTCCCACGGTAGAGTTGCCAGCCACCGCTAAGACGAATATCGCCGAGCCCGTACCCCGACTCGTCCAGCAGGAGCCGCACCTGGCCATCCTTTTCGTAGCGGTAGAGGAGCCGGTTCCGGGGGGCGCTTTTCCTGCCCCCTTGGGGAAGGTTGAAGGTATCGTGCCATCCCTCGATGAAGCCGTCGAAAATACCTCCGCCATGCCCCACGAAGGGGAGTTCCAGCCCAAATTCCAGGTCGCTGCCGATGCCCCGGCTGAAACTCAGGACGGTCCGGTAGCTCTCGCCATCCAGGAGGATCTTCTCTCGCGAGGTCTCGTCGTGGGCAAAGTTGCTGGCAATATCCTCGACAACCGTGAGCGCATATTTCCCGGCCGGGAGGACAGAGGCGGTTCCCGACTGGGGCAGGCCGAAGATCTGGACCAGCGGGCTCTGGTTGGAAGTGGGAAATGCCGCGATCTCGGCAGCGCCACAGGCAACCGTTGTCAGAACCAAGAAAAGGGCCGAAATTGCGCCCACACGGGCAGCAGGTTTCCTGAAATGAATAGTCATGCCGTCAGTTCCGATCCGGTTCGAGTTCAAAGTTGAGGACCCGTGCCTGGTCCCCCTCATAGCAAAGGACCTCCTTCGCCTCCCGATATCCCTTCAGGCGCAAGCTGATGAGGCGCTTCTCCCGGACCAGCTGCTTGTTTTCCGGGAAGTCTACAGAGATGGTGGCTGGAGTCGTCCCCAGCTTTTCGCCGTCGACAAGGATCTCCGCCCCTGTCGGCTGCGACTTGACGATGTACTGTCCGGATGTGCCGCAGCCGGACAGCAGGGCCAGCATGAAAACGTAGACAAAACAGTTCCTCATGGCTTTCCACCACCCGGGTTCTCCCGGTTGAGCAGGAAATGGAGCGTCGGCATGTCGATGGGGTACAGGTCACGGGTCTGGGATTCGTAACCTTCCTTCTTGACCTGGACGACCCGGCGCAGCAGAGAGTTGTACAATTCGTCCTGGTTCCAGGTGAAAAAGGTCTTCACCTTGAGCGGGGTCTCGCCCATTTTGTCGCCATCCAGAAAGATGGTGGCACCGGCCGGTTCGGAAGTGATGAGCACGTCCTTGGCAACCCTGGTGGTGGAACCGCAGGCAGTGAGAATGACTATCATGCCGAGCATTGTGATGTTACGGATTACTTTTGTCATAAAAATCACCCCATGAATTTGTACGTTTCCGTTGCAGCCAAAGACTACATTTCCACCCGCGTCACCACCCCCTGCAGCTTGCTGGCCGGCAGTTTGTTGAACTGAACGAAGTTGGGTGTGAGCCTCTTTATTACCGAAAACACCTTCCAGACGGGGTTCGGCGTGGCGATATCCTCGATCCCGTAAAAAATGACCTTTTCGTGAATGCCGTTCTCTTTCAGTAGCGTCTCTATATCCAGCATCTCCATATATCCGGCCTGGATGGCAAAGGAGTCAAGCCCGGTACCACCGTTAAGGTTCAGACAGGTATGGATACCGAACGGTTCGTCGGTCCGGACGATGGAGATGAAGATGTTCCGCTCATAGATGATGTTGCTGCGAATGATGCAGTGTACCACATACGGTGGCACCACCTCCCACTCCTTGGTGAAAAAAAGGCCGGTGCCGGGGATGTTTTTCCCCTTGGCGTGGATCTGCTCATAGGCGATCAGAAACGTATCGATGTCCAAAGGGCGTAGCGCCCGGTAGAGCGCCCGTTGCCCTTTGGTCCAGATCAGGATGACTGCAAAGGGAATCGCAGCCAGAATAAGGGACCAGTAGCCACCGTGGGGGAGCTTGTTCAGGTTGGCGATAAGGAAGGCCAGGTCAAGGAGGGTGACGAACAGGGCAATGGGCACCTTCCACTTCTTGGTGGTCCGGGCGAAGATCATGCACATCATGATGCCGGTTATGGTCATGGTGCCGGTGACCGCCAGGCCGTAGGCCGCGGCCAGGTTTTCCGACTTCCGGAAGACGATCATGATAAAGATGACCAGCACCAGCAGCGCCCAGTTAACCGAGCCGATATAGATCTGGGATTTCAGATGGCTGGAGGTGTAGTCCACTTTCAGGAGCGGCATGATACGGGTGGTGATCCCCTGGTAGACGATGGAGAACACGCCGCTGATCAGGGCCTGGGAGGCGATGACCGTGGCCATGACAGTGAGGAGCAGGAAGGGGATGTAGAGGAACGGCGCCTCCCAGCGCACCATGCCGAAGAGGATGTTCCTGGCGTCCGGATGCTTGAGGATGTATGCCCCCTGCCCGAGGTAGTTGATGACCAGGGCGACAAAGACGAAGTACCAGGCGCGAATGATCGGCTTGCGCCCCAGGTGCCCCATATCGGCATAGAGTGCCTCGCCGCCGGTGGCACAGAGGATGACCTCCGAGAGGATGAAGAAGCCGGAGAGGCCGTTCCTGGCCAGGAATTCAACGGCGTACCAGGGGCTCACCGCTTTCAGCACCACCGGATAGCTGGCGGCTGAAATGGCCCCGGACACTGTCAGGGCGAGAAACCAGACCACCATCAGCGGCCCGAAAAGACTGGCCACCTTGTCGGTTCCCTTGAACTGGAAGATGAACAGGCCGACGGCAATGACAGCGGCAATGAGGATCAGCATCCACTGCTGGGTATGCTCCAGGCCGGGAATCAGTTCCAGACCCTCGACGGCGGAGAGGATGGAGATGGCCGGGGTGATGACCCCGTCCCCCAGCAGCAGACAGACGCCGAGGTAGGAGAGAAAGGCGACGAACCCCAGCTGCCTCCCCGGCTTCAGTAGCCGCACCAGGATCTCCTTGAGGACGATGGTTCCCCCCTCCCCCTTGCGCCCGAGGCTCATGGCCAGCCAGGCATACTCCACCGACACGAGGAGGATCAGGGTCCAGACAATGAGGGAAAGGATGCCGAGGATATGCTCCTGGGTGGGCTGGGTGAGGGTCATGATGACCGTCAGGGTATAGATCGGGCTGGTGCCGATGTCGCCGAACACCAGTCCCATGGACTTGACGATACCGCCCCAGAAGGAACCTGCTTCATGGTGTTTCATCTACTGTCTCCCGCACGTTGTGTGCAGGGCTGACTGCGGAACATGAAGGCCGCCGGCAACCGCCGACGGCCCATGGCCGCTTTCGTGCCCTTCCAGATGCCTACGAGGTTAGCTGACGGGCTCGGGAGTGGAAGTTCCCTATCCGGCATCTGCCGGAATGCGCCCCTTGGTGCATGGGTCCCCCGCATCCGTTCCACGGAACGGATCTCGGCTGAAATTTTCGCTTTTATACTCCTTGTCAGGTTCAATATCAATAATCTTCCATGCACAGCTGCCGGGAGACGGGGGCAAGGCGATGGTCACCGGACCGAATATACGTTGGTCACGGATTGTGCCACAACCGGAGAAAGCCTTTATTTCTTGACTTTTCAATGGGTTCTGGCTAGTTTAGTTCGCTTGTTTGGCGATCATCACGGAGGAATTCCCATGGAGTATAAAGACACCCTCAACCTGCCCACTACAGACTTTCCCATGAAGGCCAACCTGAACCAGCGCGAGCCGGAGGTCCTGGCAACGTGGGAGAAAAACGGGCTCTATGCCGCCATCGAAGAACAGGGGAAGGGGAAGCCACTGTACGTGCTCCACGACGGCCCCCCCTACGCCAACGGCCATATCCACATCGGCCACGCCCTGAACAAGATTCTCAAGGACATCATCCTCAAGGGAAAGCGGATGGAGGGGTTCAATGCCCCCTACGTTCCGGGCTGGGACTGCCACGGGCTTCCCATCGAGCTGCAGGTGGAGAAGAACCTGGGGTCGAAGAAACACGAGATCTCCAAGCTGGAGATGCGGCGCGAGTGCCGGAAATACGCCGAGAAGTTCATCGCCATCCAGCGGGACGAGTTCAAACGACTCGGGGTCCTGGGCGACTGGGACAACCCCTACCTGACCATGAACTACGAGTACGAGGGGCAGACCGCCGCCGAACTGGCCAAGTTCGCCCATAACGGCAGCCTCTACCGGGGGAAGAAGCCGGTGCACTGGTGTTCTTCCTGCGTCACGGCCCTGGCCGAGGCCGAGGTGGAGTACGCCGACCACACCTCTCCCTCGATCTATGTCAAGTTCGCCCTGCAGGACGACATCGCGACTGCCGTGCCCGCCTTGGCCGGCAAGAGGGTGTCGGTGGTGATCTGGACCACCACCCCCTGGACCATCCCTGCCAACCTGGCCATTGCCCTGCACCCGGAATTTACCTATGCGGCCCTTGAGGTGAACGGCGAGGTCCTCATCGTTGCCGAAGGGCTGAAGGACGCCTTCCTGGCGGCCAACAAGCTGGAGGGCCGGGTACTGGCCACCTTCCCGGCCCAGGTCCTGGAACGCAAGCGCTGCAAGCACCCGTTCTACGACCGCGATTCCATCGTGCTTCTCGGCGAGCACGTGACCCTGGAGGCCGGCACCGGCTGTGTCCACACCGCGCCCGGCCACGGCCAGGAAGACTACGAACTGGCCCTGAAGGAAGGGTTGGAGATCTACAATCCGGTGGATAATCACGGCAAGTACCTCTCGAACCTGGAGTTCTTCGGCGGCCAGTTTGTCTTTAGCGCCAACCCCCTGGTGATCGAGAAGCTGCAGGAGGTCGGCGCCCTGGTCGGGGCCGGCCAGGTGAGCCACTCCTATCCCCATTGCTGGCGCTGCAAGAAGCCGATCATCTTCCGGGCCACCGAGCAGTGGTTCATCTCCATGGAGGCAAACGGGCTGCGCAAGCAGTCGCTGGCCTCGATTGAAGAGGTGCAGTGGATTCCCAAGTGGGGTAAGGAGCGGATCTACGGCATGATCGAAAACCGCCCGGACTGGTGCATTTCCCGCCAGCGTACCTGGGGGGTCCCGATCACCGCCTTCTCCTGCACTGCCTGCGGCGAGTACCTGGCCGACGGCGCCCTCATGGACCATGTGGCCGCGATCTTCAAGGAACAGAGCGCCGATGCCTGGTTCGAGTGGGACGCGGAAAAACTCCTGCCGGCCGACACCAAGTGCCCCCAGTGCGGTGCCTCCACCTTCAGTAAGGAGATGGACATCCTGGACGTCTGGTTCGACTCCGGGGTCTCCCACGCCGCCGTGCTGGAACCGAACCCTAAGCTCGCATCCCCGGCGGACATGTACCTGGAGGGGAGCGACCAGCACCGCGGCTGGTTCCACTCGTCGCTCCTGGAGAGCGTCGGCACCCGCGGCCGGGCCCCGTACAAGAACGTCCTGACCCACGGCTTCGTGGTGGACGGCCAGGGGCGCAAGATGAGCAAGTCGGTGGGGAACGTGGTCGCCCCGGAAGAGGTGATCAAGAAGTACGGCGGCGAGATACTCCGCCTCTGGGTCGCAGCCCAGGACTACCGGGACGACATCCGGATCTCCCAGGAGATCCTGACCCGCCTCTCCGAGGCGTACCGCCGCATCCGGAACACCTGCCGCTACATCCTGGGGAACATCAGCGACTTCGATCCGGCAAAGGACTCGGTCCCCTTCGACAAGATGCCGGAACTGGACCGGTGGGCACTGCACCAGCTGGAGCTCCTCAAGGAGAAGGTGCTGAAGTCCTATGGCGAATACGAGTTCCACGTCCTCTACCACGCGGTGAACGGCTTCTGCACCGTGGAGATGAGCGCCTTCTACCTGGACATCCTGAAGGACCGGGTCTACACCAGCAGGAAGGACTCGGTGGAGCGCAAGAGCGCCCAGACCGTCATGTACCTGATCCTGGACAGCCTGGTGCGGCTGACGGCTCCGGTCCTCTCTTTCACCAGCGACGAGGTCTGGGGATACATGCCGGGCGAGCGGGAAGCGAGCGTGCATCTGGCGCAGTTCCCGGCGCTCAACCCGGAATGGAAGGATGACCGGCTGGTGGAGCGCTGGGAGCGGATCATGAAGGTGCGGGCCGAGGTCTCCAAGGCGTTGGAGCAGGCGCGGGTGGCCAAGACCATTGGCCACTCACTGGACGCCAAAGTGACAATTAATGCTGCGGCACTGGAAGCTGTGCAACTTCATGAATTTAACGAAAATAATTCTCTGAGAGATGTTTTCATTGTTTCTGCCGTTGACCTGACAACGCCGATAGTTCCAGGTTCAGGATATAGATCTGAAGCAGTCGATGGACTTACCATCCTTGTGACCGCTGCACCGGGCGAGAAGTGCGAGCGCTGTTGGTGCTACAGCGAGGAGCTCGGGTCGGAGAGCGACCATCCGACGATCTGTCCCAAGTGCACGGCGGCGGTGAAGTAGCACAACGCTAACTCCTTAACGGCAATTGAAACACGGGGACACAGAGGACACGGAGGCAGGCAAAAATCTAAAGCCAAGGCCAGGCATACGGTTTTAACCAAAAAGACGTTGCTTTTCTCTGTGCTCTCTGTGTCTCCGTGTTGAATGGATTTTTGCTTCTATGGTCCAGATCATCGATACAAAGGTCAACCTGGAGTTCCCGCTCGGTCACCACCTCCACTGCATGATCGCCCAGCTCCCCAACCGGCTGCGCCGGGGCGAGAGCTGTTACGTCATCACCGATCCGGACGAGAAGTGGGGGCAGGTGAAGGCGCTCCTGGACCTGGTGGCCGCGGGGGAAGGCAACCTGAAGAAGCTCCACTTCCTCATGCTGCCGGAGTGCAGCATCCCCTATGCCCGCTTCGACGAGATGCTGGCCGCCATCGACCAGGGGTTCCGCCCCAATTCGGTGACCATGTTCGGCATCGAGCATGTGCCCCTCAAGACCTACCGGGAGCTCCTGGAGCGCTTTGGGGAGGATAACGCCGAGGCGATCGAGCTGGTGAACAGGGATCTGGACTCCGGAGACATCCTGGAGATGCCGGTCAACTGGTGCTGTATAGCGGTCAAGGAGGCGAGCGGCAGGCTGCGGGTCTTTCTGGAGGCCAAGTCCCACCCTTTCCACGGCGAGGAGTTCCTGGACAAGTACCATGACCTGTACCGGGGGCGGCACTTCTACCTCTTCCGCAGCCGCCCCTCCTGCTTCAACTTCATGGCAATCATCTGTCTCGATTATCTTTATCGCGACCTGTACGCCTCGAACATCAAGCAGATCATCGACCATGCCAACCAGCATTACTTCACCACCAGGCAGGGACTGGACGCCCTCTTCGTCCTCCAGTGCAACCCGAAACCGGAACACCATAGCTACCGGGACGTGATCAGCGGCTTCTACGGCGAGTACCTGGAGGACTTCCCGGGTGTCCGGGAGGCGGTGACGATCTTCGGCAACAGTTCGGACGAAACCTTTGTCGAGGGATTCTCCGACGGCAAGCCGGCCCACGGCTATTCCTACGTGGTCATCAACCGTCACCACAAGCTGGGGAAGGTGCAGCAGCGGGAGTTCGTCACCGACGACTTCGGCGGGGCCCCGGTCTGCCGGCTCCGTTTCGGCCCCGAGACCCGGCTCTACTACTTCAATCTCCCGCTGCACCACGAACTTGACCCCCGCACCTCGCGGGTACCGCTCAAGGTGCACAGCGTCATGCACTGGACAGAGGATGGCCGATGGGAGAAACTGGCGGAATTGTAAATGCGATGAGTTTGTGATGAAGAGGGAGTGAGATGGTGTCAAAAGAAGCCAAAGCCAGAATCAAGATTAACAAGCTGCTTGAAGAGGCTGGCTGGCGTTTTTTTGACTCGCCAGAAGGCAAAGCCAACATCTTCCTGGAGCATCACACCAAAAAGGGAAAGTTTACCAACAACAAGCTAGGTAATGACCTGGAAGACGCGCCCGATGGCTTTATCGACTATCCGCTGTCAGAAAACTGCATATCCCCCTCCCATCCATTGAAATCCAGAAACAGATCGTCACCGAAATAGAGGCGTATCAGAAGATCATAGAGGATGCGAAACAACAGATTCTTGATGCTGAAGTCAACATCCGGACTGCTATCGGCCGGGTCTGGGGAGAAAAAGTATGAGTCAAAACCAACCCCTCCCCCGCCTCCCCTTGACAGGGGAGGAGCCAAAACCGAACCTTTTATACAAAGGGCAGGAGATTGCAGAAGAGGTTTGCTTTTCACCCTCCCTTGTCAAGGGGAGGGTCGGGGAGGGGTTGGTTCTGCCCTACAACAAAAACCTCACCGCCCTTGCCCGTGAAAACCGCAGCAACCCCACAAAAGCCGAAACAAAAATTTGGCACGAAGTCCTGCGCATGAGGCAGTTTGCCAACTACAAATTTCTTCGGCAAAAGCCGATTGACAATTACATCGTAGATTTCTACTGTTCTGAGCTTCGACTTGTAATAGAGATTGACGGCGATAGTCACGCCGGTACTGTCGAATATGATGCTGAACGGACAAAGGTACTTGAAGCTTTGGGGCTTACAGTTGTTCGCTACACGAATGACGAGGTTATGATAAATATCCAGGGCGTATTTGACGATTTGAGCCAAAGGATCGGGGTGCAAGGATGACGGTGGTGCTGGAATGGGGAGAAAAACAATGACCACAAAAAAACAGTTACCCATGGATTCGGATCTGGCAGGGGTCGATAAAGCACTCAAAAGAGCCGCTAAATCGGCGCATACGCTGGCACGTAAAACCAAGACCCCTTGCTATGTGGTCAAGGACGGCAAAATTGTGGATATTGCCAGCAAAATGCCGAGGGCCTCGGCAAAAAAGCAGGCAATTCGAGATTGAAGAAATTCTAAGGAGATTCATCATGTCCAAGGACAAACTCTGGGGCGGCCGGTTCGCCCAGCCCACCAACAAATTCGTCGAGGAGTTCACCGCCTCCATCGACTTCGACAAGCGCCTCTACCACCAGGATATCCGGGGTTCCATCGCCCATGCCCGGATGCTGGGGAAGCAGGGGATCATCCCCATGGCCGACGTGGAAGCGATCGTCCACGGCCTGCAGCAGATCCTGGAACAGATCGAGGCCGGTCATTTCGACTTCTCCGTCTCCCTGGAAGACATCCATATGAACATCGAGGCGCGCCTGTCGGCCAAGATCGGCGAGGCCGGAAAGAGGCTCCACACCGGCCGCTCCCGCAACGATCAGGTGGCCCTGGACATCCGTCTCTACCTGCGGGACGAGATCGTCGAGGTCTCCGCCTATCTCGACCTGCTCATCGACTCGCTCCTCACTCAGGCGGAGACGAACCTGGGGGTCATCATGCCGGGCTACACCCACCTGCAGACCGCCCAGCCGATCCTCTTCTCCCACCACATGCTCGCCTATGTGGAGATGTTCAAGCGGGACAAGGGGCGGATGGAGGACTGCCTGAAGCGGGTGAACGTCCTGCCGCTCGGGGCCGGGGCCCTGGCCGGGACCACCTTTCCCATCGACCGGGAGCATGTGGCCGAGCTGCTCGATTTCCCGGAGGTGACCCGCAACTCACTCGATTCGGTCTCGGACCGGGACTTTGCCCTGGAGTTCATCTCTGCCTCCTCGATCCTGATGATGCACCTGTCGCGCTTCTCCGAGGAGCTGATCCTTTGGTCCACCAGTGAGTTCCGGTTCATCGACCTCTCCGACGGCTTCTGCACGGGATCAAGCATCATGCCCCAGAAGAAGAACCCGGACGTGCCCGAACTGGTCCGGGGGAAGACCGGCCGGGTCTATGGCAACCTGATGGCGCTCCTGACCGTGATGAAGGGGTTGCCGCTCGCCTACAACAAGGACATGCAGGAGGACAAGGAACCGCTGTTCGACACCATCGACACGGTCAAGGGTTCCCTCAAGATCTTTGCCGACATGATCCGGGAGATGACGGTGAATGCCGGCACCATGCGCCAGGCCGCGGCCAAGGGGTTCTCCACCGCCACCGACGTGGCCGATTACCTGGTCCGCAAGGGGATGCCGTTTCGGGATGCCCACGAAGTGGTGGGGAAATCGGTGGCCTACTGCCTTACCCACGGCAAGGACCTGCCGGAGCTGACCATCGAGGAGTGGAAAGGATTTTCCGACAAGATCGGCGAGGATATCTATGACGCCATCACCCTGGAGGCCTCGGTGAACGCCCGGGCCGCCATCGGCGGGACGGCGCCGGAGCGGGTGAAGGCGGAGATTGAGCGGGCCAAGGCGGGGAAATAGACGGGATAAGTAATGAAATCGATTCTCTGTCTTTTAATCTGCACACTACTGTTTGCCGGCTGCGGCAAGAAGGGGGCACTGATCCCGCCCGAGGCGCTGGTGCCTGCGCCGGCGTCCGATCTGCAGGTGCGGCAGCAGGGGGATGGCTTCCGCATCTCCTGGACCGCACCCGACAAGGAGGAGCGGGGACGCCCCCTGCGCGACCTGGCCGGTTTCCGGCTCTACCGCCATGAGGTCCTGCCGCCGGGAGAGGATTGTCTCGCCTGCCCGGACAGCTGGCGACCGGTCAGGAGCATTGATCTGGACTTCCTGCGTGACGTGCAGCGGAGCGGAGACCGTTTCTTCTGCATGGATCGCGCCGTCAAGACCAGCACTGCCTATCGCTACAGTGTCACTGCCGTGAGCCGTCGGGGTGCGGCCGGGCGTCCGGCCTTCAGCGAGCGACGAAAAAAGGTTGCAGCGCCTTTGCCTCCCGCACTCAAGGCGATTCCCTCGCCGACCGCTGTTACCTTGGCGTTCGTCACTCCTCCCCTTACCGGTAGCGAGCGGCTGCGTTTCAATATCTACCGCCAGCGTTCCGGCGAGCCCGCACCCGCTGTCCCGCTCACGCCGTCGCCGGTCCCCGGCCCCACCTACACCGACCAGCAGCTTGACCGTACCGTTATCTATCACTACACCGTAACAGCCGTGGTCCGCATCGATGGTGAAGAGGTGGAGAGCGAACCTTCCAATGAGGTGGCCGCCTCCCTCTCCCCTCCCGAGTTCCGCTGAGCGGCACCCTTTGGAACGCCGTACCTTCCCCTTTCTACCCGATTGAATCTTTTGACTTTTGTCCCCTCCTATGTTAGGTAAAAACACTTTAGCCAAAACAAGGTTTGTCCATACTGGACGCACTTATAAGCCAAATGGAGGATTGAGCACAATGAACCACTTTCAGTACAAGGGGAACGAACTCTTCGCCGAAGATGTGTCGCTGAAGGATATCGTCGCCAAGGTCGGCACCCCGGTCTACGTTTACTCCCATGCCACCCTGACCCGCCACTTCAGGGCGTTCGACGATGCCTTTAACGGCGCCCCCCATACCATCTGCTATTCGGTGAAGGCCAACTCCACCCAGTCGGTCCTCAAGACCTTCATCAACCTGGGGGGCGGCGTCGATATCGTCTCCGGCGGCGAACTGTTCCGTGCACTCAAGGCTGGCGTCGATCCGCAGAAGGTTGTCTACTCAGGCGTCGGCAAGAAGGACGACGAGATCGAGTACGCCCTGAACACCGGCATCCTGATGTTCAACGTGGAGTCGGAGCAGGAGCTGACCCGCATCAGCGAGATCGCCTCCCGCCTGGGGAAGAAGGCCGGCATCGCCATCCGGGTCAACCCGGACGTTGACCCCGGCACTCACCCCTACATCACCACGGGGCTGAAGAACGCCAAGTTCGGCATCACCATCGACCGGGCCATGGAAGAGTACGGCCGGGCCAAGACCCTTCCCGGCATCGACGTCATCGGCATCGACATGCATATCGGTTCCCAGCTGACCAAGGTCAACCCGTTCGTCGATTCCATCGAGAAGCTGAAGGTGATGATCGGCAAGCTGCGAGAGCAGGGGATTGACCTCAAGTATTTCGACTGCGGCGGCGGTCTCGGCATTCAGTACAACGCCGAAGAGCCCCCTCTGCCGGCCGACTACGGCCAGAAGGTCGTTGCCGCCACCAAGGATCTGGGAATGCATCTGGTGTTCGAGCCGGGTCGCAACCTGGTGGGCAACGCCGGCATCCTGGTGGCCAAGACCCTTTACACCAAGGCCCGCGACGAGAAGAATTTCATCATGATCGATGCCGGGATGAACGACCTTGCCCGGCCGGCCCTGTACGACTCCTACCACGGTGTTCAGGCCGTGACCAGGGATCAGGACGGCATGATCGTCGCCGACATCGTCGGACCGATCTGCGAGTCGGGCGACTTCCTGGTCAAGGGACGCGAGGTGCCGATGTTCAAACAGGATGACCTGGTCGCTTTCATGTCGGCCGGTGCCTACGGCTTTGCCATGAGCAGTTCCTACAACAGTCGGCCCCGGGTGGCCGAGGTGATGGTCAAGGGAGACAAGTTCGAAGTGGTCCGCGAGCGCGAGACCGTCGAAGAGCTGATCAAGGGCGAGCGGGTCGCGTCGTTTCTGTAATCATCTTGCGTAGGGGCGCATGGCATGACATGCGCCCAGGGCGAACGCGGTTCGCTCCTACAAGGAGGACAAATTTATGTTCCAGGGAAGCATTGTCGCCATTGTCACCCCGTTCAAGAACGGCCAGGTTGATTTAGAAAAACTGCGGGAACTTGTGGAGTTCCAGATCGCCGGCGGTACCGACGCCATCGTGCCGTGCGGCACCACCGGCGAGGCCTCCACGCTCGACTACGACGAGCATATGGAGGTGATCAAGACCGTCATCGACCAGGTGAAGAAGCGGGTCCCGGTCATCGCGGGCACCGGTTCCAATGCCACGGCCGAGGCGATCGAGCTCTCCCAGAAGGCCAAGGAGGCGGGTGCCGACGGCGTGCTGCTGGTCACCCCCTACTACAACAAGCCGACCCAGGAAGGTCTGGTGCGTCACTACACGGCAATAGCCGACGCCGTGGCCATCCCCCAGATCCTCTACAACGTACCGGGCCGCACCGGCGTCAACATGCTCCCCGAGGCCGTTGCCCGCCTGGCGCCCCACAGGAACATCGTGGCGATCAAGGAGGCCACCGGGTCGCTCCAGCAGGCATCAGAGGTCATCGCACTTTGCAACGGCCAGATCGACGTTCTCTGCGGCGACGACTTCATCACCTTCCCGATGATGGCCTGCGGCGCCAAAGGGGTCATCTCGGTCCTGGCCAACATCATGCCGAATACCGTGGCGAGCCTCGTCGACGCCTTCTTTGCCGGCGACCTGGCCAAGGCGCGCCAGCTCCACCTGGATACGCTCAAGATCGGGAACGCCATGTTCATCGAGTCGAACCCGATCCCGGTGAAGACCGCCCTGGGGCTGATGGGCAAGTGCTCCGACGAGCTCCGACTGCCGCTCTGCCCGATGGGCGAGGCGAACAAGGCGAAGCTGGCGGCTATTATGAAGGAATACGGTCTCATATAATACTGCTGAGGGCTCAGGGCTGGGGGTGAAGACTGAGTCTTGCCCCGAGCCCAGAACCCCGAGCAATCGAGGTTTCTATGATCAAGATCGCTGTCTGCGGCGCTGCCGGCAGGATGGGCGGACGCATCATCGCTGCCATCAAGGAGGCCGAGGGGGTCGAGCTCTCCGGTGCCCTTGAGCGGCCCGGCCACCCGATGGTCGGCCAGGATGCCGGGTTCAACGCCGGTCTCGGCGCCATCGGCGTCGCCATTTCCGACGACCTGAACGTGGTGGTCGACGGCTGCGACGCCCTGATCGACTTCACCGCCCCCAAGGTGTCGCTCAAGAACCTGGAGGCATGCGCCCTCAAGCGGAAGTCGATCGTCATCGGCTCCACCGGCTTCACCCCGGAAGAGCGGGCACTGGCTGCCGAGCTGGCGAAGGATATCCCGGCAGTGCTCGCCCCGAACATGTCGGTCGGGGTCAACGTCTGCTTCAAGGTCCTGAAGGACGTGGCCAGGACCCTGGGGGACAACTTCGACGTGGAGATCGTCGAGCTGCACCACAACAAGAAAAAGGATTCCCCCAGCGGCACCGCCGTCCGGATGGGCGAGGTGGTAGCCGAGGCGCTCGGCCGCGACTACAACGAGGTGGCCAACTACCACCGCGAGGGGATTTGCGGCGAGCGGACCAGGGAAGAGATCGGCATGCAGACCGTGCGGGGCGGCGACATCGTCGGCGAGCACACCGTCTACTTCATCGGCATGGGGGAGCGGATCGAGATCTCCCACCGGGCCATGAGCCGCGACATGTTCTCCCGCGGCAGCGTGCGGGCGGCACAGTGGGTGGTGGGCAAGGCGCCGGGGCTGTATGACATGCAGGATGTCCTGGGCCTGCGCTAGCATCGCTCAGGAGGTGTCATCATGATGGAGGCCGGAATACTGGTCATGTTCGCAGTGGTTGGCGGGGGGATTCTTGCCCTTGCCTGCCTCGCTGCCTGGATCTGGGCGCTTATCGACATCCTCAAGAACGACTTCACCGGACCGAACAAGCTGGTCTGGTTCCTGCTGGTCATCTTCCTGCCGCTGGTCGGCGTCATCTGCTATTACTTCATAGGGACGAAGCAGAAGCTCCCTTCCAATTCACATTATTAGTCGGAGGATTCAACGTGGCAAAAATCAACGATAACTACCTTAAACTCAAGGCCGGCTACCTCTTCCCGGAGATCGGCCGCCGCGTGCGCGCCTTTGCCGAGGCCAACCCGTCCGCCAAGGTGATCCGCCTGGGGATCGGCGACGTGACCCGCCCCCTGGCCCCGGCCGTGATCAAGGCGTTCCACCAGGCGGTGGACGACCTGGCCACCATCGACCAGTTCGCCGGCTACGGCCCTGAGCAGGGGTACGACTGGCTGATCAACGCCATCATCGAGAAGTCCTACAAGCCGCTGGGCGTGTCGCTGAAGACCGAGGAGATGTTCATCTCCGACGGCTCCAAGTGTGACTGCGCCAACATTCTGGACATATTCGCCCTGGACAACGTGGTGGCCATTGGCGACCCGGTCTACCCGGTCTACAACGACACCAACGTCATGATCGGCCGCACCGGCGACGCGGACGACAAGGGGTACTACAAGGGGATCGTCTACATGCCGTGCAACGAGGCCAACGGCTTCATCCCGGCCCTCCCGACGGAGAAGGTGGACATCATCTACCTCTGCTTCCCCAACAACCCGACCGGCACCGTGGCCAGCAAGGCCGAGCTGAAGAAGTGGGTCGACTACGCCAACGCCAATGACGCGGTCATCTTCTTCGATGCCGCCTACGAGGCGTTCATTACCGACCCGGCGATCCCCCACTCCATCTACGAGATAGAAGGGGCGAAGAAGTGCGCCATCGAGTTCCGCTCCTTCTCCAAGACCGCCGGCTTCACCGGCGTCCGCTGCGGCCTGGTGGTCGTGCCGGAAGAGGTGACGGGGACGACCTCCACGGGCGAGCGTTACAGCTTCAACAAGCTTTGGCTGCGCCGCACCACCACCAAGTTCAACGGCGCCTCCTACCCGGTGCAGAAGGCCGCCGCCGCGGTTTACGGCGACGAGGGGTGGAAGCAGAACAAGGAGATCATCGACTACTACATGGAGAACGCCCGGATCATCCGCGAAGGCTTGGCGGAAGCGGGGCTCACGGTGTACGGCGGTGTCAACGCCCCCTACATCTGGCTCAAGACCCCGAAAGGGATGACCAGCTGGGACTTCTTCGACAAGCTCCTCACCGAATGCAACGTGGTCGGGACCCCCGGCTCCGGCTTCGGCCCCAGCGGAGAAGGGTTCTTTAGATTGTCGGCCTTCGGTCATCGTGAGAATGTGATCGAGGCGGTGGAGAGGATAAAGAAAAACCTCAAGTAGCCTGATACAGAAAGGGCGCCCTTTGCGGCGCTCTTTTTGTATGGAACAAGGTTAGCCACGGGCAAGCAGGAAGTTATCGAGATCATAAGAGCAGCAAGTCGGAGATTGCTGTGCCTGAATATTCATCTGAACTGACGGTTTCGTCCAACTTGTCTTCGTAGTGTGCTGGATATGACAAGACCCCTTATCTCCTGTATACCTAAATGTATACCCAGATGTAAGGGGTCTTGTTTTATATAGCCATTTCGGCCAGTTATAAGTCTGGCTGGGGTGCGAGGATTCGAACCTCGGAATAACGGAGTCAGAGTCCGTTGCCTTACCGCTTGGCGACACCCCAAAAACCGAATTCATTTACCACAGCCCAGCAGAGTTGTCAATGATTTCAATTGGCGAATCGAATGGCGATCTCTTCTTCGCGTCTCCTTAACGATTAATGGAAAGGCCTCTCTCACTCGAACTGGGCCTTGAACTCCTCCACCAACTGCCGCAGCTCGGCAACCTCGCTCCGCAGGGTGGCGACGTCTTCTTCCAGCCTGCCGACCCGCTCGTCTTCAGCCATAACTTTGAGCCGCGCCGCCTCAGGCGGAGGGGCGCTTTCTTCTGCCGTCGGCTGGGGTTCTCCGGCCAAGAGGTGGGCGTAGCGGGACTCCTTCCGGCCCGGCTGGCGCAGCAAGCGGGTGACCAGCGGCGGATCGAGCTCCATCAACACTTCCAGCACCTGTTCCACGGCAGTGAGGTCGGCGAACGGCGCCATCCGCTCGGCCCGGCTGCGCAGCTCGCCGACGGTTTGGGGGCCGCGCAGTAGCAGCTCGGCCAGCAGTGCCAGTTCCGGCGGTGCAAAACGATACTTCTCGGTCAGGGAGTGGCAGTATTTCGGCACCCGCCCCGCCTCGGCCGACAGCCGCGCCATCCCTTTAAACTTCAGGCGGTCAATGGCGCGCACCACATCGGCCTCGGCCAGGCTCAGCACCGGATCACGGTTCGACTTCTGGTTGCAGGCATTGGTCAGGGCATTGAGGGTGAGGGGGTAGTATTCCGGGGTGGTCAGCTCCTTTTCGATGAGGCAGCCGAGCACCCGAACCTCCACGTCATTGAGCATCTCCATGGCAAACTCCTGTTCTTCGGAAAATGGGAAAACAAGTATAGCAGCATTTCGGTCAAAAAACGTATACGCATCTTGCCCGGCAGCGCTACGAACGGATCGGGTACATCAAGCCGCCACAAGGATGCGGCCCTCATGGCCCGGGTCTTCGGCCTGGAAGAGCAGATCCATCCCATGTCGCCGCTGGTGCTGGGGAAAGGCTCATCAACCAAAAAGTTCCTGGATGGTGAGCTTTGCCGGGAGTGGGCGGCTGACAGGATCGTCGCTGCCTGCCGGTAACTGGAGTCATGCTGTGATCTGCTTCTGGTGGAGGGGGCCGGCTACGGCGGAGGCGTCATCGGCAACGTCATCGACTCGGTCCGGCTCAACCTGGCGCTGTACCGGGAGGCGGGGGTGGCGGTCCGGATGCTTCTGGTCAACAACATTGTCGGACACCATCCCCCTGCCAGCAGCCTGCGCAGCCTGAACTGCATTTTCTTGTGGACGTTTTTCGCTCTTCCCCGTACTCTACTCTCAATAACGACAGCCACGGCTGCATACCATCATCAGAAGAGAAGGAACAAGGTAATGGCACAGGTAAAACAAGGCGATAAGGTGAAATTCGATTACACCGGCATGCTCAAGGACGGCACGGTTTTCGATTCAACCCTCGAAGGCGAGGAATGCAACTCGGAGGAGTGCGAAACAGGCGACTGCAATCATGATGATTGCGGTTGTGGCTGTGAAACCGGCCCCTTCGAGCTGACCATCGGCTCCGGAGAATTTTTCACCCAGGTTGAAGAGGCCCTCGTCGGCATGGCCCCCGGTGACAAGCGGACGGTTGTGGTCCCGGCTGTGGACGCCTTTGGCGAGCACGACACGGAAAAGGTTTTCACTGTACCCCGCGGCGACGTCCCGGCAGACCTCAATCCCGCGGTGGGAGACGAACTCATCCTCTCCAACGATGAGAACGATGATTTCGGGGTTACCGTGACCGAAGTGACAGTAGATAGCATCACCTTCGACGCCAACCATCCGCTGGCCGGCGAGGACCTCACCTTTGAGATCCAGTTGGTGGAGATCCTCTAACCCACCAAACTCACTCATATCCTGACGAAAAAGGCGGCTGCGGCCGCCTTTTTCGCGTTCAGGGGATGGATCAAATCTCACCCCAGCTCGGAATAATCCCGGGCGAACAGGTAGAGCACGATTGCCACGGCCAGACCGACGACCGGGAAGAGAAAGGCACTGTGGAAGGCCTGGGGCGTGGCTCCGTCCGCACCGCGGGGAAAGGAGCCGATGATCAGCCCCATCACATGCTGGGTGACGGCCGCGCCCATGACGACGAAGAAATTGAGTGAGGTGAGGGCGGTCCCGACGATCCGCACCGGGAACATGCTGCGGGTGATCGGGTAGATCATCACGCCGCTGGAGACCGCCAGGCCAATGACGAAAAAACCTGCCATCAGGAGCGGCTGCGGGAGGGTTTCCGCCAGACCGAGAAAGCTGCTCATGAGGATCAGCAGCAGCACCTGTCCGGCCAGGAGGGTCTTCTTGTAGGAACGGAACTGCCGGCTGGCGATGGTGTCGATCATTGTGCTGCCGATGATGAACCCGAGGGAGGTTAACAAGAGCATCCGGCCGGTGGCGGCCCGGGAGAGATGAAATACCTCCATGAGGTAGGGGCCGCCCCAGAGCCCCTGCAGTGCCAGGTAATTGCCGTACCAGAAAAAGGCGGTCGTCCCCAGGAGCCAGAAATGCGGGTTGCCGAAGATCTCCCGCCATGCGGCCAGCATGCCGGCAGGGTGATCGGAGCTCTGCGCGGGCTCGGTCGGGCACTGCGGCGGCCGGTCCCGCACCACGAAGAAGACCAGCAGGGTGGACAGCACCTGCACGATGGCGATGGCCAGAAACGACGCCCGCCAGCCAATGGCGGCCACGGCCAGTGCCAGCGGTGCGGTGGCCGACAGGTTGCCCAGATTGCCGACCGCCACCATGAAGCCGGAGACCCGGCCGAATTCCTGCTTCGAATACCAGTGGCTGAAGATGGTGAAGGTTGCCATCAGGACAGATGCCGTGCCGATCCCGATCAGGACCCTGGCCGCCATTGCAGTCCCCAGGCTGTCCGCCCGGGAAAAAAGTATGCCGCCGATGGCGGTCAAAACGCCCGAACAGCCGATCACCAGCCGGCTTCCCAGCCGGTCGATCATCGGTCCCAGGGGTAGCTGGGCCAGGGCATAGACATAGAAGAGGATGCCCGACAGGGAGCCGAGCTGCTGGGGTGTGAGGTGCAGTTCCCGTGAGATGTCGCGCGCCACGACGGCAAGGGATACCCGGTAGAAATAGACGAGGATATAGGTGAGGGCCAGGGCGCCGAAGATCGCCCAGCGCCTGCGGCGCAGCCGGCTATTGTCAGGCATGGTTTCCTTTCGCGCCGTCAGGTGACGGGATGCCGGGGCGCGAACAGTGCGTCCAGGGTCTCGAAGTCGAGACTCCTTTCGGCCAGCGACCGGATCAAGTCGAGTTTCTCGGTGTCCTCGGCAGTAATCTTGGAGACATCCTCGGTGAGTATCCGGTGTAGTTCGGCCGTGGTGTGGCTGTGGGTACGCAGATACGGGATATTGCTCTGTTCGAGAATCCGCTGGGTGATGGTGCTGATAGGGATGACACCGGGAATCACCAGGCCGACGATCAAGGACCGGTACTCGGGCATCTGATAGAGGTTGGCCAGGGTCACCAGCAGTTCGTCACGGCTGCTGGTGACGATGAGGAGCGACGAGGCCTTCAGCAGTTCGGTCACCCGCTGGGTCGAGGCGGCGCCAATCTGTACGTTGTGGATGATCCTCCCCATGTCGCGCCTATTGCCGTTCAACGGAAGCTCAAGCAGTCGCGAGACGCGGCGCAGGGTCGGGTTGGCCAGGACCGGCTGATAATCGAAGCCGCCGATCACCGAAAACGGCTCGTCTGCCAGTGCCCGGCGCAGGTAATCGAGAATCGACTGCCGCTTCTCCGGGATCAGCTTGTTGGCCAGGAGCGCCCGCACCTCGGCCCCCTCCTTTTCGAAGAGCGCCAGGTTCATGCTGACGGTATCCACTACGTTCCCGACCCCGCCGCCGGTCACCATCAGCACCGGCGCGTCCAGCATCCGGGCGATGCGGGCGTTGGACAGCTTCAGCACCGACCCGACACCGGGATGGCCCGATCCCTCGATGACAATGAAATCGCACCGCTGTTCCAGCTCGGCATAGGCGTGGAGAATTCGCTCCCGCAGTTCGGCAACGGCGATCTCGCCGTCGATCACCTTGCGGGTGGTGTCGGGATAGACCACCACCGGCGACATGATCCGCAGATCCTTCTGCAGACCGAAGACCTGGGCGATCAGGATGGCATCCTTGTCGAGGGTAGCCCCCCGCAGCATGGCCGGCTTGGGGCCGATCGGCTTGATAAAGCCGACCCGCTCGTATTTCTTCCGGGCCAGATGCAACAGGGAAACGCTGGTGGTGGTCTTCCCGCTGTTCTGGCCGGTTGCTGCTATGAAGATCTTTCGCGTCATGGCACCCTCGGTGTAAAAATACTTAATTAGTTCACCGTGCCGGGTTTGTCAAATGGGAACGTAACAAATGGTGTGCCGCAACCGAAAGCAGTTTGGCCCGGTTGGCGCTGTCAGCGTTGGAAAACGAGCGCCAGGGTCACCAACAGCGGAAACAGGTTGATGCCGGGACCGAGAAGGTCCTCTGAGCGGCTATATGCAAGGATGCAAAGGCCAACAGGAACAGCCAGGTACCAACGGGCCGCGTTTCCCTCGATGATGCCAAAGGCCGGCAACAGCAGCGACGCCGCGGCCAGGGCCAGGAGCCAGAGCCGAAAGAGCCCTGCGATCCCGAACTCCGGTAGCCGGGGATCGAACAGGGGGATTCCGGCGCACCGATACTCCTCCGCATGCCTGCGCTGGAATAGCCAGAAATGGGGGATCTGCCAAAGGTACAGAAGGCCGGCCAGGAGCATGATGCGGTAGTCGGTCGGCTCCCCACCGGCATTGCACCAGCCGATAACCGGCGGTACGGCCCCGCAGACGCCGCCGACAGCCAGGGCAAAGGGGGTGTGGCGCTTGAGGGGGGTGTAAACCCCGAGGTACCACGCCACTGCCACCGCTCCGAGCAGGGATGGGAGCGTTTTGTCTTCGGCACCGAGCACCAGGAGGCCGGCCAGGAGAGTTGCCACACCTATGGCCGTAGCTGTAGCCGGCGACAGGTCGCCGTTTGGCAGGGGGCGCCGGCTGGTCCGCGCCATCAGGCGGTCGATGTCGCGCTCCATAACCTGGTTGAGGGCCGACCCCCCGGCTGCCAGGAGGGTCACGCCGGCAACCACCGCCCAGAGCGCTCCCTGCGCCAGAGCTGACGGGAAGAGGCAGTACCCTCCCGCGGCGGCCACACCGTTCAGGAGCGCCAGCCGCAACCGGAACAGCCGCATCATGGAGCGGATCATCGGACCCCCTTGAGGAACTCCACCAGCGCCTTTATTTCGGCATCCGTTAATTTGCCGGCAAAGGAGGGCATCACCGGCGGAAACCCTTTGACCACGTCGGCGTTCGGTTCCAGAAGCGAGCGCCGCAGATACGCCTCGTCCACGGTGATGTTTCTCTCTACTCCGTTGGTCAGAACCGTCACGCGGCGGCCCCAGATCCCCTTCAGGGATGGTCCGACCTTCGGTGTACCGTCCAGGGAGTGGCAGCCGAGGCAGCCGTGCTTCTCCAACAGTTTCTTGCCGGCATGCTCCGTTTCACCCCCCTGCTGCAGCCAGGCGGCGAACCGGGCCGGCGGTAGCGCCTCCACCGTGGTGATCATGCTGGAATGACCGGTGCCGCAGTATACGGAGCAGAACAGGTCATACGTGCCGGGCTTGTCGGCCACGAACCAGGCATAATTCTTCATCCCCGGCACCACGTCCCGTTTCACCCTGAAGGCGGGGAGGTAGAAGCCGTGCAGCACGTCCAGGGAGACCAGGTTCACCAGCACCGGCCTGCCGACCGGCACGACGAGCTTGGGGCTGGTCCTGCCATTGGCGTAGGTGAAGCTCCAGGACCAGGTCCGGGCCGTGGCCGTTACCTCCAGCGCATTTCTGGGCACCTGCCGCAAAGTGAGGTAGCCGGACCAGCCGTAGTAGAACATCGCAAGCACGAGGGCCGTGGGAAGAACGGTCCAGACGATCTCCAGCCAGACATTGCTGCTTGCCTGGGAGGTCGGTTCGGGCGCCCGGGAGCGGCGGTAGCGGATGACGAACCCTACCATGGTCAGCGTGATGCCGACGAGCAGCACGAGGCTTGCCCCGAAGATGAACATGAAGACCGGGTCGACCGCCTGGGTTGTAGTCACGAGATCAGGGTACACACTGGCTCCTCAGCGATAGAGCACGTCGAAAAAGGTAAAGCCGATGAAGATGGCCAGGGTCAGCAGGGCTACGAACAGGAGCCAGCGCAGGAGCCGCCCCTCGTAGCGCATATGCATGAAGAAGGCGATCACCAGACCGGCCTTGGCCGAGGCAATGGCCAGCGAGCCCCAGACATGGCCGATTCCCAGCTCCTGTCGGGACACCCATACGGTCAGAGCGGTCAGGGCGAGGAGGACCAGCCAGACCGTTGTCAGTTTGCCGTAGCCGATGATGTGCGTGGTGTTGTCATGCGATTCAATGCCCATGGTCTTATCCAATGTTTCGTAGGGGCGGGGTCACCCCGCCCCTACAGGATGAGGTAATAGAGCGGAAAGATGAAGATCCAGACCAGGTCCACCAGGTGCCAGTAGAGGGCACCGTTTTCGAGCCACACGTAATCTCCGCCATGGACGGTTCCCCGGCCGACCCGCACGGCCACCACCGACAGCAGAATGGCGCCGATCAGCACGTGCAGGCCATGGAGACCGACGGTCAGGTAATAGAGACTGTAGAATACCGACTCGCCCGGCGGGCCTGCTGCCAGCACGGGTGAATTGGGGTAGATGCCGCGGCCGATCTCGGCGCTCCACTCCAGGTACTTGTTGAACAGGAAGACGGCCGCGCAGAGGATTGTCCCGCCAAGAAGTAGCTGTACTGTGCGGCGCCGGTCCCGCTGGATGGCGGTCACCGCCATGGCCGCCAGCAGGCTGCTGGTTATGAGGAGCAGTGTGTTGACCGTACCGAAGACCAGGTGCATCTCCCGGCCGGCCGCGGCAAACTCGTGGGGGTAGCGGGCCAGGTAGGCACCATAGAGGAGAAAAAGTCCGCCGAAGAGGAGCAGTTCGGTGAGGAGAAAGAGCCACATCCCGAGCTTGGCCCCGGTGTAGTCCCTGTGCAGCGGCTGGCTCATGGGATGCCCGCCCCCTTGAAGTCGTACGGCCCATGGGTTACCACCGGCTCCTCGGTGAAGTTTTCCGTGGGTGGCGGGGTGGGGATGCTCCACTCCAGGGTCGCCCCGCCCCAGGGGTTTTGGCCGATCAATTCTCCGCTGGAGAGCCCGCGGAACAGGTTTACCAGGAGCAGCACCAGGCCGCTCACCAGTATCCAGCTGCCGATGGTGGAGACCAGGTTCAAGGGGGCGAATTCGGGGAGATAGTCGTAGTAACGTCTGGGCATCCCCTTCATCCCCAGGACCATCATGGTGAAATAAAGGATGTTGAACCCGACGAACATCAGCCCCCAGGCGATGACGGCCGGTCTTTCGGCATAGCGGCGGCCGTAGAACTTGGGGAGCCAGTAGTGCATGGCCCCGAAAAAGGCAAATCCGGAGCCGCCGAAGATGACGTAGTGGAAATGGCCGACCACGAACTGGGTGTCGTGGACATGGATGTCGGTGGCTGCCGCCCCCAGGATCAGTCCGGTCAGGCCGCCGATGGAGAAGAGGAGCAGGAACGACAGGGCGAAAAGCATCGGGACTTCCAGGGAGATGGAGCCCTTGTAGAGGGTGGAGACCCAGTTGAAAACCTTGATGGCCGACGGGATGGCAACGATGAAGGTGAGGAAGGAGAAGACCAGGATCGCCGTGTCGCTCATGCCGCTGGTGAACATGTGGTGCCCCCAGACGAGAGACCCGGCCGCGGCGATGGCCAGGCTGGAAAAGGCGATCATCTTGTAGCCGAAGATCGGTTTGCGGGAGAAGACCGGGATGATCTCCGAGATTACCCCCATGGCTGGCAGGATCATGATGTAGACCGCCGGGTGGGAGTAGATCCAGAACAGGTGTTGGTACATGATCGGGTCGCCGCCGCGTGCCGGGTCGAAGAGGCCGGTGCCCAGGACCCGCTCGGCGATGATCAGCACCAGCGTGATCCCCAGGATCGGGGTTGCCAGGATCTGCACCCAGGCAGTGGCGTACAGGGACCAGACAAAGAGCGGCAGCCGGCCCCAGGTCATCCCCTGGGCCCTGAGGCGGTGGATGGTGGTGACGAAGTTAAGCCCGGTCAGGATCGACGACAAGCCGACGACGAAGACGCCGAAGACCGCCAGTGAAACGTTGGTAGCGGTGCGGGCGCTGAACGGGACGTAGAAGGTCCAGCCGGTGTCGGGCGGCCCGCCGCCGGTGAAGAGGGAGGTGAGGATGATCGCGGCACCGATGATGTAGAGCCACCAGGAGAGCAGGTTCAGGCGGGGGAAGGCCACGTCTCGGGCACCTATCTGGATCGGCATGATCAGGTTGCCGAAGGAGCCGGGAAAACCGGGGATGATGAAGAGAAAGACCATGATCACGCCGTGCACGGTGAAGACGGCGTTGTAGGTCTGGGGCCCCATGATGGTCCGGCCCGGCGCCATCAGCTCCAGCTTGAGCAGGACGCCGAGCGTCACGGCAACCAGGAAGAAGCCGAGTACCGAGTAGAAGTAGAGGAACCCTATCCGCTTGTGGTCCGTGGAAAAGATCCACGAACCGATGCCGCTCCTGCCGGTATCGTTCCAGAAGTTTGAGGTTGTTGCAAGTCGTTCCGCCGGATTCATGCTCTCCTCGTTGGTTGCTGTCTGCGTTTCCTGCCGCCCAGGAACAGAAAGGCGAGAAAGCCGCCGGCGCTCAGCATGACCACTGTGGCGCTTACCCTGAGCAGGTTGAAGACATAGGTCTTTCCGGCCGGGTCGAAGCTGAAGCAGTAGCCGACCACCCGGCGGACGGTGACGCCCACTTTTCCCTCCCGTGCCTCCAAAAGGGCCAGGGCCAGGTCCTTGGGCAGGAAGGTCGTCCCGTACAGGTAGCGGACGATGGTCCCGTCCCGGGCGACAATGATGCTCGCCACCGGGTGGATGAAGTCATGCCCCTGGCGCTGGAAACGGTAGCCGGCGCTAGCGGTCAGTTGCCGGATGCTGCCGGCATCGCCGGTCAGGAAGCGCCAGCCATCTACCGGGAAAGGCGCTTCTATCGAGTTCAGGTGCATTTTTTTGGCGCGGGCGGCCAGCGCCGGGGTTTCGGTTTCGTCAAAGCTGACCGAGATAACCCGGTACTCCGTGCCGGGTTTTGCCTTCAGTTGTGGCAGGACGCGGGCCAGGCCGTTCTGGAGGTAGTTGCAGACATTGGTGCAGCTGTAGTAGACCGGCAGGATGATGGTCGGGCCGGCGACCAGGTCGCCGAGGCGGACCGGTTTTCCCGTCTCGTCGCGGAAGGTAAGGTCGAGCGGCACCTTAGCCCCCAGCCGCTCGTCCAGGCCGACGGAGGTGTCGGAAGCGGACGTAGCGGTATGGTCGTGCAGTAGCGTCGTTTCTTCGCTATGGGCCGCAGCCCGGGCAGGATGCAGCATGAGCACGGAGGCAAACGTCGCCGCCAAGAGAGGTGTATACTTCGAAAGACATCTCAATCCAACCACGTCTCCATCCTCACCCGGTTACTGACCACCATAATGCTTTTACTATACCACAGTCCGGCGGAACCTCTACCCTTCCACCCAGACCGATACCGACCCGCCCCCACAGGCTCCCGTCAGCCTCAGTGGAAGCACTGCATCATGACGCCGTTCAGATCTGCCATGGCCCGTCCTCCACCTTCAACTGACGTGTCACTACTGAAATCCGATCTCATAACTTAAACTGGCCAACCAAACTCCCGAGTTCCTTTGCTTGCGTTGCCAGCATGGCTGCCGCAGCCGTTGTTTCCGTGGCTCCCTGGGCTGTTTGCTGGATCACGGCAGTAATTTGCTGGATGTTGTTGGAGATCTCTCCGGTGGTTGAGGTCTGTTGATTGGCGGCAGTCGCAATCTGGTTGATCTGCATGGTTACGTCATTTACCTGCTGGAGGATCTGTTCCAAAGACTGGCCTGATTTACCCGAATATTCAGTCCCCTTTTCCACCTCTGCAACGCCTTGTTCGATTGCGAGAACAGCCTCCTTTGTTTCATTCTGAATTGCCTTGATCATTTCACTGATTTCCCGGGTGGCGCGGGTGGTGCGTTCTGCCAAGGCGCGAACCTCGTCGGCTACCACGGCGAAACCACGACCCTGTTCTCCCGCGCGTGCGGCTTCAATGGCGGCATTCAGCGCCAGCAGGTTTGTCTGATCGGCAATATCCTCGATTGTTCCAATAATCTGTCCAATCTGGTCGGAGCGAGCACCCAACTCCACGACAGTCTTTGCGGCATCATTGACGCGAGTGGCGATACTCTCCATGCAATCTGTTGTCTGACGAACTATCTCGACTCCTGCCTGCGCGGTGTTGCTGGCACGAGAGGAATTATCCGCCGCATTCATGCAATTGTTGGCTATATCGTTGGACGTGGCGGCCATTTCTTCACTGGCGACGGCGACCGTGTTGGTCTGCGAGGCGGCATTCTCCGTTCCTGCGGCAATTTGGTCTGCATTGGATTGAAGTTGTCGCGATGCCATGGCAACCTGTTCTGACGTCTGTGATATTTGGGAAATGATGTCGCGCATGGTTGTCTGAAGGCTGCTTATAGAGCGGATGATGTTGCTGATCTCGTTATTGCGTTTAGGCGCAATCGTCTGCGTCAGGTCACCATCTGTTATTCTGGCCAGATAGCCCAGGATGCGGTTAAGTGCATCGTTCACGGTCCAGAAGAGCAGCCAACTGAACAAAAACCCGAGCAGCACGAATATGGTCGTGGACGCAACGGCCTGCAACGTCGAAAATGAACGTCCCATGATCACTGCGATGATGATGCAGAAGCTGTAACAGATACTGAGCAGCATGATGCGTGTGCGGATTTTCAGGTGCAGATAAAGATTTAAGAGAAAGTCCATCGTTACCTCCCAAGTGTTGCTACCCTAAACCTGGGTACACATTGATGTATCGTCAGGTTAAGCTGTATATGAAGATAAAATGTATTTATGAAGAACGGGCAAGAATCCCCGGGTACGTGCAGACAACTGGGGGCTAATTGTATATGCGGATTAAGATCATCTTCAAGGACAAAACTGCCGGCTACATTAACGAGGTGAATCTAGCGAGGTTGCTCAGGAAGGGTGCTATAGTTGCATTCAATCGCGCTGGCGGATGAGTGGGGCCGGAGGGGAGGCCATGCGTATGCCGGACCGGAAAGAAGGCAGGACTTCCGGAAAGTGAGAGGGGCATGACCGTCGTGCGTGGCGGCTGAAGTGATCAGTGTTGCGGTGCTTGTGCCATCTCAGCCTCCGCCGACCAAGGGGAAGAGGGCGAGGGTGTCACTGTCCTGCAGGGTGTAGTCGAGCGAGGCGTGCCGGCTATTGACCAGAATGATCCCGATCTCCGCTTCGGTCAGCCCGAGGCTCACGACGATACTGCGGCAGTCGGTCCCTTCCGGCAGCTCCTGTTGGTCGACCTTGAACCTCCCGTTTCTGAAGGTGGCAAACAGTTTTACGGTTATCTGCATGGCTGCTCCAACACGGGGCGGGCACTGGTGTGCCCGCCCCGCTTCGTTAGGGTCAGAAATTCCAGAACTCATCAATTTCTGCATCGGTGAAGTCCCATACCACATTGTGGGGCGCCACAGTCTCGGTCTTGAAGAATTCAGGCAGGCGGTCGTGCTCCTTGGTGAAGCCGGCCTCGCAGTTGAACTGCCGCTCGATCTTCAGGATATGCTTGCCCAGGTTGGTCACATCGTCGCCGGTGAGGGCAATGCCGAAGCGGGCGTTGATCATGTCGATGAGGGCCGGCAGGCACTCGGGGATGTCAAGGGCCGGGAAGGCGATGAAGATGCACATGCCGGTGGAGTCGACAGCGGCGGTGGCGATCTGCAGGTTGCGGGAAAGCTCCACCTGGCCATCCTTCTTCAGCGGGTCCACATAACCGCCCACATTGAGGATGTTGGTGGCTATGGCGTAGCCGGCGGTGTGGTCGGCCCCCATGGTGGAGGTGGCGTAGGTGATGCCGATCCCCTTGACCGAGCGGGGGTCGTAGGCCGGAATAGCCTGGTTTTTCACCACCGGCACCCGGGTGACGCCGTAGGTTCTGCCCACGGAACCGGCACCGCCGCCGAGGACCCGGCCGAGCGGAGTCCCCTTGGCGATCTCTTCCGTAAGCAGGCGGATGATCCCCTTGCCGTCGCCGAACGGGAGGATGCCGGCCTCCATGGCCACGCCAAACATGACCGCGGTCTCGATGGAGTCGATGCCGATGTCGTCCATCAGGTTGTCGGCCCGGGCGATGTCGTCCAGGTTGTCGATGCAGCAGTCGGCGCCCAGTCCCCAGATGGTTTCGTACTCGAAGCCGGAGGTGACGTATTTGCCTTCCTTGTCGTGATACACCTGGGAGCACTGGATGATGCAGCCGGCATGGCAGCCGTGCTTCGGCTTGCCGCCCCGGGCGACGATGGTGTCGTGCATGGTCTCGCCGGAGATCTTGTCGTGTCCCTCGAACTGACCGTAGGTGAAGTTCCTGGTCGGCAGGCCGCCGGCCTCGTGGAGGATGTTGACCAGCACGTTGGTGCCGTAGGTCGGGAGCCCCTCGCCGCTGACCGGGTGATCCAGAAGCGCCTTGGCAAAGGTCCTGGCCGCTGCCTTGAACTTGTCCGGCTCGGCGATCTTGACGCCGGGGGCGCCCTGGTCGTCGATGGAGATGAACTTGATCCGCTTGGAGCCCATGACCGCTCCGAGCCCGCCGCGTCCGTGGCTGCGGATCTTACTGTCCGGGTCCTTGACCGAGATGTTGGCCGCGGTCATCTTCAATTCACCGGCCGGGCCGATGGTCAGGATGCCGGTCTTCTTCCCCAGCCGCGCCTCCAGCGCCTCGATGACCGCGAAGTTCCCCTTGCCGACCAGTTCGGTTTCCTCCTGAACGGTGACCCCGTCCTTGTTCACGTGCAGGCTGTACCACGCCTCTCTCGCCGGAATCCCCTCGATGATCAGCGCCTTGATGCCGAGCCTCGCCAGCATCTGGGCCGCGGTGCCGCCGGCGTTGGATTCCTTGATGGTACCGGTGAGGGGGCTCTTGGCGCCGGCGGAGAGCCGGCCGGAGTTGGCGGCCGGACTGCCGGTCAAAAGCCCGGGGGCAAAGACCAGCTTGTTGTTCGGGCCAAGCGGATGACAGGTGGGGGGGACTTCGGCCGCGACGATGGTGGAGGTGAGGCCGCGGCCGCCGAGACCGGCCCAGGCAGCGGGGACTGCTTCGATAGCAGTTGTGAGTGTGGACATGTTGACGCGGAGGATCTTATTCATCTGGCACTTCTCCCTTTCATATTCGAATGTTTCCGCTTAAGCGGATGTCATCTCCTTTCCAAAGGGAGGCGGCGCCGTTTCCAGCGACACCCGTTGGCCGGCTGCCATGAGGTTTCCCCTGTTAGGCGGCACAGCTCGGAGGTTGAACGTACTTTAAACGGCAATTGAACGCGGATTAACACGGATATACGCAGATAAAATCAGTTTTAGCCGCGTCCATCCGCCAAAATCAGATTTGATCCGCGTTCAATTGCCTTGTCACTACATTGCGGCCTTGAAAATCTCGATGACCTGCTCCAGGGAGGCCTTGCGCGGGTTGGTGAGCTGGCAGGCGTCCTTCTTGGCGTTCTCTGCCATGACCTTCAGATCCTCTTCTTTTACGTTCAGCGCCTTGAGGCCGGCGGGAATGCCGATTGAGGCAGAGAGACGGCGGATGGCCGCAATCGCCCTGTCGGCGGCTTCGGCCACGGAGAGCCCTTCGATGTTCTCACCCAGGGCAACGGCGATATCGGCAAAACGCTCCGGGCAGGCGATCAGGTTGAACTGGCTGACGGCCGGCAGCAGGATGGCATTACAGACGCCGTGGGGGAGGTTGTAGAAGCCGCCCAGTTGGTGCGCCATGGAGTGGACGTAGCCGAGGCTGGCGTTGTTGAACGCCATGCCGGCCAGGTACTCGGCATAGGCCATCTTGTCGCGGGCTTCCAGGTTGTCGCCGTTGGCTACGGCCGGGCTCAGGTATTGGGCGATCAGCTCGATCGCCTTAATGGCGCAGGCGTCGGTGATCGGGGTGGCGATGGTGGAGACGTAGGCCTCCACGGCGTGGGTCAGGGCGTCCATGCCGGTGGCTGCGGTGAGCGCGGCCGGCTTGCCGACCATCAGGAGCGGATCGTTGATGGCGACATTCGGTGTGCAGCGCCAGTCGACGATGGCCATCTTCACATGGGTGTCGGTGTTGGTGATGATGCAGAAGCGGGTCATTTCCGAGGCGGTGCCGGCGGTGGTGTTGATGGCGACAAAGGCGGGCATCGGTTTGGTGGATTTGTTCACCCCCTCGAAATCGCGGATATGGCCGCCGTTGCCGATGACCAGGCCGATCCCCTTGGCGCAGTCGTGGGAGCTGCCGCCGCCCAGGGAGATGATGGCGTCGCACTGGTTATCCTGGTACACCTTCACGCCATCGTGGACGTTGGTGTCGGTCGGGTTCGGTTCTGCGCCGTCGAAGATTACCACCTTGACCCCTGCCGACTCGACCTGCTCCTTGATCTTGTCAGCCATACCCATGGCCGAGATCCCCTTGTCCGTAACGAGCAGCGCCCTGGAAGCGCCGAGCGCCTTCACCTGCCCGCCGGTCTCCTTGGCAGAGCCGATCCCCATCAGTGATACCGTTGGAATGAAAAATCCGTACGTCTGTTCTCCGAGTGCCATGGTTACTTCCTCCTCTATTGTTGGGTGGCGTTACTCTGAATGCCGCTATGCCGAGCTGGAACGTGCATACGGTTTCGTAAAACGCTTTTTCTGGTATATGGCAAGGCCCGTACCAACAGCTTCATAAACCGGCCGGTTTTGCAGTCACGTGGAAATAGCAACTGATATCAGCTTGTTACGTTAGTGGGGGTGAACGGTGATTGTGGCGAAGAGTGAACAATTGTTCCAATAGGGAGCGTTTGTTTTGTTCCGATGTGGAGCTATTGTGTTGATATGGATCAGTTGTGGCTCTTTTTCGCCACAGAGCGAAACGAACGGACTTCACTATTCCGAATGGCTAAAAATCTGTCTCATTCCCCTGTAATCACGACAATCGCCCATGAGTGGAGGGAGGGGCTGGCGGGGATAGCACGAAAAAATGGTATCGAAATTGCCCTGTGCCGAAAAGGAGCCCGTTCGATCTCAATGACTGTTGCCGGGCTCGGACCAGTTACATGAAAAGGGAGAGTGCATCATGGGGAGAAAGTACAAGAATCCGAAAAAGCCTAACATAGTATCCGTACGGATTACCGATGAAGAGATGGCGATGGTCCAGCAACTCATGGACGCGACCAGCAAGCGGGCGTCAGAGCTGATGCGTGAGGCATTCCTGCTGTTCAAGACGGAATGGCAGTTGGCCGGCATGGCGGATGCACCGGTGGACGGGAGCCAGGCTGCCACCTGTCCGTAGTCGGTTGTATCCGGTCGGGGGCCTGTGCGGCTCCCTTTCTTTTCGCCTTGACCTTGCATCATGCCGGGGTATCTTTGGAGGGGACAAGGTTGTAGCTTACACGAGTTGTTTCTGACGAGGAGCGACCATGCTGCTGGAACAGTTGGTGGAAAAAGCCGCAACTCCCCCGGAGTACGATTGGGACGCCTACTATAGCTGGCTGTTCAGCCGCATCGCCGGCCGGGAAGCGAGCGGTTTTACGTTCTGGCAGTGCCAGAACTGTCTCTCGGTCAACATCCTCTTCCTGCCGGCACGCTACGGAAAGTGCCGGTCGTGCGATCTGATTCACCTGCCGTAAGCCCCCTCGTTGCCACTTTTGTTTTTCCCTCCGGGACCTGATCTAACGAACCAGTATCATTTGGAAGGTGTTTGGTCTAATATGGAACAAGAACCTTTGTTCCATATTGTGACGTTTGTGTCCAGTTGTACCGGTTCAGACCGCTGACCCTCTGTAGAGCCACAAAAGGAGAGACCGTGAACATCAGCAAATTTGTCGCCCCGGAAATCATCTTCGGCCGTGGTTCCCTCAGCCAGATCGGCGAGAGCGCGCTACGCATCGGTGCCTCCAGGGTCTTTCTGGTCAGTGACGCGGATGTGATCAAGGCCGGCTGGGTCGACCAGGCGGTGTATTATCTCCGGTCCGCCGGTCTGGAAACGGAGGTCTTTTCGGCCCTGACCACCAACCCCAAGGATAACGAGGTGACCGAGGGGACCGCCCGGTATCTGCAGGCGCGGTGCGACGGAATAGTCGCCGTGGGAGGGGGGAGCCCCACCGATGTGGCCAAGGCGATCGCTACCCTGGCCACCAATGGCGGGAAGCTGCAGGAGTACGAAGGGATCAACAGGATCAGCCGGCCGCTGCCACCGATGCTGATCGCCCCGACCACGGCCGGCGCCGGCTCAGAGGTGAGCCAGTTCACCATCATCGTGGACACGGCGCGCAGGCTGAAGATGTCGATCATCTCCAAGTCGCTCGTGCCGGACATCGCCATCGTCGATCCGGAGCTGCTCAAGACCAAGGACGCCAAGCTGGCCGCCGCCACCGGGCTCGACGCCCTGACCCACGGCATCGAGTCGTACGTGTCGCTGGCGGCGACGCCGCTCACCGACATCCACGCCCTTAAGGCGATCCAGCTGATCTCCCGGAACCTGAGGCAGGCGGTTGCCGACCGCCAGGACATGGAGGCCAACACCAACATGGCCATGGCGGCCCTGACCGCCGGTCTTGCCTTTTCCAACGCCATTCTCGGCGCCACCCATGCCATGACCCACCAGGTGGACGGCCTGATCGACCGGCACCATGGGGAGACCAACGCCTCGATCCTTCCCCACGTGATGGAGTTCAACCTTCCGGCCTGTCCCGATCGCTTCCGCGACATCGCCGTTGCCATGGGGGAGGATGTTGCCGGACTGAGCGATCTGCAGGCTGCCGCCCTGGCGATCGTGTCGGTCAGGCGGATGATTGCCGACATCGGCCTGGCCAAGGGGCTGGCGGATATCGGGCTCAAGGCGGAGTTCGTACCGCTCTTGAGCCGCAACGCGATGAAGGACGCCTGTCTGGTGACCAATCCGCGGAATGCGAGCATCGAGCAGATCGAGGCCATTTTCTACAAAGCGATGTAAGCCGCGTCCATCTTCAGGGCACCTTTGCCCCGGCCTCTTTCGCATAATCCTCGACGTAGCGCCGCTTCGTCATATTCAGCTTACGTCCCATCGGGACAGAATGCTTGTAGCCGGGGGATTCATCCCCCGGTAATGGATTGGCCTTTCCTTCAGTCACGTACGTGACGTAAAGAATGAACGTCCGCGAATCCCGGCGATAAATCGCCGGGCTACAGGCATTCTGTCCCTACGGGACGTAAGCTGACAAAGCGGAACTAAGAACAAAAAGGAATCAATTGTGGAAAACAGGGAAAAGCTGCTTGAGCAGTTGACCGGGGTGGACTCCTCCAAGCTCAACTACTATGTGGAGTTGAAGAAGCGGAGCCAGGAACTGCTCAAGCAGAACAGCCGCCTGGAGATCCTGCACCAGCTGGCCCGGGACATCAACATCGACATGTCGATCTCCGACATCATCGAACGGGCCTTCACCAAGCTGCCCCAGACGCTCCCCTGCGATTTCCTCGGCCTGGTGACGGTCAAGGGCGGCGAACTGACCCTAACGGCGCTGATGCCGACCGATTTCTGCCGGATCGAGACCTTTCCCGCCCATTCCCCCTCCCTGAAGGTCATCCAGCAGCGGAAGGCCGGCATTTTCGACCTGACCCCAGTGGAGTTCAGCCATATCCGGATCAATCCGGGGTATCCCGGGCCGATCCGGGCATTGGCGGTCGCCCCGATGTTCAAGCGGGACGAGGTGATCGGCACCCTGCTGGTCGCCAGTATCTTCGACCGCGCCTACCGAGAGGAGGATTTAAGCTTCGTGCAGCACCTGGCTGATCAGCTGGCCATCAGCATCCAGAACTCCCGCCTGTACAAGCAGGTCTCCCGGGCCAAGAAGGAGTGGGAAGAGACCTTCAAGGCGGTAACCGACCCGATCTTCCTGGTGGACACCGATTACAACGTCCTCCTGCACAACGACCACCTCCCCCCCGAGATGAGCGGCTTCTGGCACCAGGCGGTCAGCAACAAATGCTTTGCCAAGATCCATGGCCGTACCCACCCCTGCCCGAACTGCCCGATCAGGGAGGTGCAGCGGACCGGCAAGCCGGTGTTCCAGCGCTGGCAGACCGAGGCCGGGCTGGTGCTCGATCTCTCCTACTATCCGGTGCTGAACGAGGAGAAGCAGCTGGCGGCGGTCACCATCATCGTCAAGGACGTCACCCAGAAGACCAAGATGGAGGGGCAGCTGGTCCAGTCGGCGAAACTGGCCGCGCTCGGCGAGATGGCGGCCGGGGTGGCCCATGAGCTGAACAGCCCGATGACGGTCATCATCGGCACCGCGCAGATGCTCTCAAGGGACCTGCAGCAGGAGGCCCAGTACGAAAAGGCTGAAGTACTCAACGACATCATCAACTCCGGACTGCGCTGCAAGCGGATCATCCAGAACCTGCTGACCTTTTCGCGGCAGAACCAGTCGCCGCAGACCGATGTGGACCTCAATGCCGAAGCGGAACGGGTCCTGAGTATGATCCAGTACCAGATCAACCGGAACCAGATACGGATCGTCGAGCGGTTCGACACCGACCTGCCGCGCCTGACCGCCAACGGTCCGCAGATCCAGCAGGTGCTGATCAATTTCCTGATCAATGCCCGGGATGCCCTGGCCGATGTGGAGCGGAAGGAAAAGGTCATCGAGGTGAAAACCGCGCAACGGGTCGAGGGGGATAAGCGGTGGGCGCTCCTGAGCGTGACCGATAACGGTGTCGGCATTGCCCCGGAAAACCTGGCGAAGATCTTCACCCTGTTCTATACCAGCAAGGAGGCGACCAAGGGGACCGGGCTCGGCCTGTCGGTCAGCCTGGGGATCGCCGAGTCCCACAACGGCACCATTGAGGTGGAGAGCCGGCCGGGGGAGGGGAGCACCTTTTCCCTGGTGCTGCCGGTAGAACTGTAGGGGCGCCGCTTGCCGCGCCCGACTGGAGAAAACATGTCCCCGTCCCAGGTCCTGATCATCGACGACGAAGCGGATGTCTGCACCTTTTTCAGCCGCCTGCTCACCAGAAAGGGGTATGGCGTTGTCACCGCCGGCAACGAGCCGGAGGCGATGCGCGCCCTGGAAGGGAGAAGCTTCAGCGTGGCGATGGTCGATCTGAAGCTGCCGGATACCGACGGCCTGACCCTGCTGCAGATGATCAAGACCAGACAGCCGGCCTGCGAGGTGATCCTCATGACCGGTTACAGCACCGTCAAGACCGCGGTGACGGCGATGCAGCTGGGGGCCTACGAATATCTGGAGAAGCCGTTCGACGACATTGGCGAGATCGAGGCATTGATCGAAAAGGCCGCCAGCCACGGCGCTGCCCAACAGAACGGGAACCGCGCCACGGAAGAGTGGTCCGATACGGCCCAGGCGGTCGGTTTCCGGGTCGGCACCGCGCCGAGCATGCGGCGCCTGGTTTCGCTGGCCTACAAAATCGCCACCAAGAACATCAATGTGCTGATCCAGGGGAAGACCGGGACCGGCAAGGAGGTGCTGGCCCGGTTCATCCACGCCGCCTCGGGCCGCGCCGACCAGCCCTTCATTCCGGTGAACTGCGGCGCGCTGCCGGAAAACCTGCTGGAGAGCGAACTGTTCGGCCACGAAAAGGGGGCGTTCACCGGTGCCAGCCAGACCCGGCGCGGTATTTTCGAGCTGGCCAACCGCGGTACCCTGCTGTTGGACGAGATCGGCGACGCCAGTCCGCAGATCCAGGTCAAGCTGTTGCGGGTGCTGGAAACCGGAGAGTTTATGCGGGTCGGTGGCGGAAAGGCGATAAAGACCGACGTGCGGGTCATCGCCGCCACCAACGTCGACCTGGAGGAGGCGATCCGCGAAAAGACCTTCCGCGAGGATCTCTATTACCGCCTCAACGTGGTGCGCCTGGAAATCCCCCCCCTGCGTGCCCGGGCCGACGACATCCCGCAGCTTGCCGAGCACTTTGCCCGGCAGCATAATGCCGATATTCAGATCTCGCCGGCAGCCATGCGCCTGCTAAGGGAATACGGCTGGCCGGGCAATATCCGCGAACTGGCCAACGTGATGCGTCGGGCCGTGGTGATGAGCAGTGACGGAACGATTCTGCCCGAACATCTGGGAAGCAGGTTCCTGCCCGGTGCCACCGATGCCGCGAAGACGGTGGCACCGGGCACGGGGCAGAACCAGGAAGGGCACAAGACCCTGAAGGATTTACTCTCTTATTTTGCCAAAGCTGATCTGCTGGCAGGGATGAGTGGTGATGCGTTGCAGGAGACGCTCGTTGCGCTGCACGAAGTCGAGGCGGGGGTGCTGAGAGCCATGCGCGGCAAGGGGGTGGAGCCGGACCTTCAGCTCGGTCTGAAGGAGACGGAAGCGGATGCCATCAGGAGGGCGTTGGAACAGTGTCGGAGGAACATCACCGAAACGGCAAAGGTGCTGGGTATCGGCCGGAACACCCTCTATCGAAAGATCAGGCAGTACAATCTGGGGAGCTTGTCGTAGACAGCTAGTTGCTGCAGGGGAAGGTTTGCTGAAGGGCCATGAGCATGATCGGTTCGATCTGCGCATCGGGCGCCAGCTGGTAGGTATTGACGGTATCTTCAACCAAAGAAACCAGATGGTTGGTGTCCAGAATGAGCGTGTCGGGAATGCAGAAGAACTGCTTTCTGTTTGTCGCGTTGAGGCTGCTGTTCGCCAGACGGAGTCCCTGGTATATGCCGTTAATGTAGTAGCTGAAATAACTGGTGTCTTTGACGATGATGAAGTCTTTCACGGTCAATTCAGCGCGTGCTTCGTGCGCCAGGGGGGATGTTGAAAGAAAAAGTGAAACCAATGAAAGCACAATAATAATGCAGCAAGATTTTTTCATGACTTGGTCCTTTAACTTAAGCTGCCATCTCTAAGGTCAAAGCAAAAATAATGCCTGATGGAAAATAATAGTAATATCAGACTGTATCAAGCGTGTCCCAAAAAGAACGGTGTTATTTAGAGGCCTGGGTCGGTGAATTAACGCTTGGTGTTAATTGATTGTTTGTAATTTTGCGCAAGGATTTGTGTTGCTGATCTTGATCTGTGGGGACGTGCTGTCACTGTGGCGCGATATAGCGCAGCGCTTCGTCTCCCAGGATGCTTTCCACAGCCAGAGGAAGGAGTTCCTTGGCATCGCGTTCCGTTGCCTGCATCATCTTCAGCGCGTAGCGGGCGATGTTGATGCCGTCCCGGACCGAGTAGAGTTCGTCGGCGGCATGGGCACGCTGCAGGAAATCGACCACATATTTGAGGATGCGGGGCGGGGCGAAGGGGAGATTTTCTTTGAGAATCTGGAACTCTTCGTCGGCCTCGGGAAAATCGATGTAAATCTGGGGCTGGAGACGCGAGTGGATGTACTCGGGCACATCAAAGGTGGAGGAGTCTTCGTTCATGGTGACGACGATGCGGAAGTCCCGATGGGCGCTGATCCTGAGGCCGGTGATGATGGACTCCACATAGCGCCGGTCATCCAGGAGCGGCGCCAGTGAGGCCCACGCCTTTTCGCTCATCCGGTTACCTTCGTCCAGGATCAATACCCCCCCTTTGAGCATGGCAGTTACGAGCGATGAGCCGGCGTACTGTATCCTGCCATCCGGTCCTACCGTGGGGGTGACAATCAGGTCTTCCGGTCGGGTATCCATGGTTGCCTGGAAGAGGTAGACCGGCCGCGAAAGGGCGCGGGCCGCGGCATAGGCGAGGGTGGTTTTGCCGACGCCGGGTTTGCCGATGAGTCGCGGGTTGAAGGGGATGTCCCTGTCGTCGATCACGAGCCAGGCGGCCAGGAGCTGCCTGAGCAGTTCCTCCTGTCCCACCCATTTGAGGGGAAGGGTTACCGGGTTGGCCAGGGTGAGTTCAATGCCTTCAAGGGTGATTCTTTCCATCGGGTCTCCAAAGAACGAAGGAACGAGGTGCGAGGATACGGGAGCGAGGGAGAGAGTCGGTCAATCTTTCCTCGTTCCTCGAACCTTTTCCCTCGATGCTGATGTCAGGTGTTGAATTCGTGGTGGTACATCATGACAAGTTTTGCCCGGTTTTCGAGGCAGGTCGGGCATAGTTCGCCGCCATCGCGCCATATCTCCTCAGCCAGCCAGGCGCCGGCTTCGGCAAAGATCGATGGTTCGGTGGACGGATCAAATTCGGCGTTGCAAAGAATGCATGTTTTCATAACCATACCGAATGTTTACAGAATTGCCAGCAGCCCGTTTAGCGCCTATACTCTACCACATCACAGGTCAAAGGAGAACCGTCATGCTGACCATGCAGGATATCAAGGGGCACTACTTCTTCACCGACGAGGATGCGGAGCTGCTGCGGCAGCTGCGGCCCCTGGCCGAGGCCAACAGGGAACGGATGGCGGACGAATTCTACGACTACCTCCTCGGGATACCTGAGACCGCGGAGTTCCTGAAAGATAGCACGTTGCGGCAGCGGCTGCGCAAGACCCACCAGGAGTGGTTCCTGGCGCTCTTTACCGGCAGCTACGACAATCTCTACTACCATACCCTCCAGCGGATCGGCCAGACCCATGTCAGGATAGGGCTCAAGGCCCATTTCGTCAATGCGGCCATGAATGTGATCCGACACTTCATCATTGAGCTCCTGCAGGAGAATTTCCCCAACATCCAGGAGCGGCGCAAGTTCCGTAATGCCGCCGAAAAGATCGTCGACATCAACCTGGACATCATGAGCGCCTCCTATCAGGAGGAGGAACTGCGGAAAGTCTTTGTCAACCGCCGGATCGAGTCCCAGCTGATCCGGGCGGCCGAGCGGTTCACCTACGGGCTGAATCTGATACTGGTGATTGCCCTGGCCGGCGTCTCTCTGGGGGTAGTCGGCCTCTTCATCTGGGACATTGCCCATATCTTCCACGGCGACGTGGAGAAGGGGATACTCGGCGCACTGGGAACGCTGCTGATCATCTGGATGATGATCGAGCTGATGGACAACGAGATCAAGACCCTGAAGGGGGGAAAGTTCAACATCCTGGTCTTCATCGGGGTGATCATCGTGGCCCTGATCAGGGAGATTCTCATCTCGACCCTGCGCCACGATGCCCTGGAGACCCAGATCTTCCTGGCCGGCACTCTGCTGATTCTGGGGATCGTCTACTACCTGGTGGCGAAGAGTCAGCGGGAAGCTTCGGTAACCGGTTGAACCTTTGCCACCAGGTCCGCCAGGCAGGCAATGAAGGTTGGCGACGTGTTCAGCGACGGCGAGCGCTTGCACTTGGCAAACCCAAGGTTAAAGGCCATCTTGCCGTATTCGATGTCGATCTCGTGCAGGGTCTCGATATGATCCGAAACGAACGAGAGCGGCACGATGAGCAGGTTCTTGCTGCCATGGGCCGCCAGGTGCTCCAGCATGGCCTCGGTGGAGGGCTCCAGCCATTTTACCGGTCCGGCCCGGGACTGGAAGGCCAGATGATGCGGGACCTCGAACTTCTCCATCACCAGCCGCACCGTTTCCTCGATATGGGAGAGATAGGGATCACCCTCGTCGATGAATGACTGGGGAAGTGAATGGGCCGAAAAGAGGATCTCCCGGTCGGCCAGCGGGTGGAACTCCTCCAGACCTTCCCGGATCTTTTCGGCCAACGCCTCGATGTAGAGGGGATGATCGTAGAAGCGGTCGATGTAGGTCACGTCGAATTTCGTGCCGGCCTGCTCAAGAATGCGCTTCAGTTCGTTGATGCTGGAGCCGGTGGTCGCCCGCGAGTAGTGGGGGTAGAGTGACAGGGCGATGATCCGCTCGATCCCCTCCCGCTTGATTGCCGCCAGCGCCTCCAGTGTGGAGGGGCGCCAGTAGCGCATGGCCACGAAGCAGCGGTACCCGTCGCCGAGCGTCTCTTCAAGTGCCTTGCCCTGTGCCTCGGTCAGTTCCCGCAGGGGAGACTTGCCACCGATGTCCGCGTAGTTCTTCTCCACCTTGGGTGCCCGCCGCTTGGCGATGATCCGGGCGATGAGCGGCTGGAGCCAGGCCGGGCCGATCTTGATGATGTCCCGGTCGGCAAAAAGGTTGCGCAGGAACGGCTCGACAGCGTCGATGGAGTCGGGGCCTCCCATCTGGAGGAGAAGTACGGCGGTTTTCCGGGCCATCGGTTACCTCGGTAGTGAAAAAAGTTGCATGCTTCGACCCGGTCGCTGGCCGAGAAAGAGGAGTGCGGCATAGCAGCCATGGGCAATGGCCGCGAGCAACAGAGTCCTATACAGCACGGAAGCCATTCCTGTCTGCGTCACCGGCAGCTACCAGTCACCGGTCACGAGTCACTGCTTTAACGGCATCGGTTCGCAGACATTGTCCGCAGAATTGGCCTCGCCGCCACAGATGAAGCATACAACGGTCGGGTTCTGTGCCAGATGTTTGACCTCGTCCAACAGCCCCTTGCTCTTGAGCATGCAGAGATGTCCTTCGTGCTTTTCGCCGCATTGACATGCCATGATCTGTGCCTCCTTGTCTGTTGTCGCTTGTGCGTGGTAGATTCGCAATAGCGCAAATACTGTAACACGCCTGACCGGAGTTTGCCATGGCCAGCACCCCAAAAATCGGCGTCAGTTCCTGTCTGCTCGGCGAGCGGGTTCGCTACGACGGTGGCCACAAGCATGACCGCTGGCTGACCGATATCCTCGGCCCATTTGTTACCTTTGTGCCGGTTTGTCCCGAGGTGGGGGCCGGTCTGCCGGTCCCCAGGGAGGCAATGCGGCTTGAGGGTGAGCCGGCGGCGCCCCGCCTGGTGACGACCCGGAGCCGGGTTGACCTGACGGAGCAAATGCTGGCGTTCTGCCGGGCCAAGGTTGTCGAACTGGAACGGGAGGAGCTGTGCGGTTTCGTGTTCAAGAAGGATTCGCCCAGTTCCGGCCTGTTCCGGGTGAAGGTCTACAACAGCGGAGGGGTGGCCAGGAGCGGCAGCGGCCTGTTTGCCCGGGCGGTGGCGGAGCATTTCCCGAACCTGCCGGTCGAGGAAGAGGGGCGTCTCAATGATCCGGCCCTGCGGGAGCAGTTCCTGGAGCGGGTCTTAGCGTATTGCCGCTGGCAGGAGTTCTGCCGGAACGACGGCAGCATCGGTGGGCTGGTCAGGTTCCACACCAGCCACAAACTGCAGTTGATGGTCCATAACCCCCAGCTCTACCGGGAACTGGGCAAACTGATGGCGTCTGGCAAGTGGGTGGAGCGGGATGAGCTGATGCGGAGCTACGAGGCGCTCTTCATGCGGACCCTTGGCTATCGGGCGACTCCGAGGAAGCAGGTCGATGTGTTCATGCATGTGATGGGGTATTTCAAGCAGCAGCTCTCCACTGACGAAAAAAGCGAACTCCTGGAGCTGTTCGGGCGGTACCGGCAGGGACAGGTGTCGCTGCCGGTACCGTTGACACTGCTACGGCACTACGTTCGCACGTTCGGCCAGCCGTATCCGGAAGAACAGACCTGGCTCAACCCCCATCCATTCTACCTTTTCCGGTCATAGGCTATGCTGTCGTGGCAGCTCATGGTGCAGTTGCCACCGTTGGCCGTCGGCTTGAAGGTCAGGGTAACCGCTTTTTTGCCGCTACCCTCTTTCTCCTTGAGCAGGTGCGGCTGGGGGGCGGCGTGGAAGTCGTGGCAGCTGCGGCAGGCAACCATGCCGTTCTGCACATGGGCATAGTGCAGGTTTTTGTTCCCGTCCCGGAAGGCGGTCGCCTTGTCCGTGTCGGGAGTTGTCATGGCCGCGACATCATGACAGGTAAAACAGAGCTCGAACTGCTCGGTTGAGAACGCCAGGGACGAGCCGGTGGCGAGGCGGGCCTTCAGGAGCTTCGGCTGGTCGCTGCCGTGCGTGGCGTGGCAGGCATTGCATTCGCCGACAGCCACCGGCGGGTGAACCGATACACCCGTGGCCATGGCCTTGTCGTGGCAGGAGAAGCAGACCGGTTTATCGGCGAGTTTTATCAGAGCTGTTTCCTTTGCCTGGTGCGGGTCATGGCAGGCCATGCAGTCCCCTGCCGCTGCCGGGGAGTGGGGGAAGGCGCCGAGGAGCCGTTCCTTGCGATGACATTCGAAACAGAGTTTTTCACCTGCGGCCCTGAGAAGTTTTTTCGCCGGCGCACTGTGTGGTTGGTGGCAGGCAAGGCATTCGCCCTGCTTTACATGCCAGTGGACACTCTTCTCCGTGGCCATGGTGCCGTGGCATTCCTGGCAGAGCTTGACCGGCGGGGTGATTGATGCCTTCAGGAGCCGCGGCTGATCGCCGCCGTGCACCGTGTGGCAGGCGCCGCAGTCGCCGCCGGCCACCGGGCCGTGGACCGAGGCGCCGCTGGCGATAGTCTTGTCGTGGCAGCTGAAGCAGATCAACTGTCCGTCATTCGTCTTTCTGACCAGCTTGGGAGCCGTTGCCTGGTGGGGGTCATGGCACTCCAGGCAGGCGCCCGAGGCAACCGGCTCATGGGGGAAGCGCTTGCCGGAAAACGGGGTCTTGTCATGGCACTGGAAGCAGAATTCGCTCCCCGATTTGGCCAGGAGTTTTTTCGCCGGCGCGCTGTGGACCGAGTGGCAGGCAAGGCACTTGCCTTCCCTGACCGGACTGTGGACGGTTTTCTGGCTGGCCAGGTTGCCGTGGCAGCGGGAGCAGAGCAGTGCGGCAGGCGTGCCGGGAAGCTTGAGCAGCTTCGGGTAATTGGCGCCATGCACGTCGTGGCAGCCACCGCAATTTCCTTCGGCAACCGGCTTGTGCACTGACTCCCCCTTGACGAGCGCCGGATTGTGACAGTTGAAGCAGACCAGCTGCTTATCGCTCTTTAACAGCTTGGGTGCCTGCGATTGGTGGGGGGTATGGCATCCGGTACAGTCGCCTGCCGCCACCGGCTTGTGCGGATAGGGCCAGGTGGCAATCACCAGCCGGCTGTGACAGCTGAAGCAGAGTCGGGTCCCCTCGTAGCGGAGCAGTTTTTTCAGCGGCGAGTTGTGCGGCGCATGGCACCCCAGACAGGAGCCTTCCCGAATCGGCTTGTGGACACTCTTCTGGGACGTCATGTCGCCATGGCACTCTTCGCACAGTCGCGGACCAGTTGTCTTGACGCCAAAGAGGCCGGGGAGCTCCCGATGGTCACCGCCGGCTGTCCTGTGACAGGCCGCGCAGTCAGACTTCACCGGCTCATGCACGTTAACGCCGTCAATTTTGCTCGGATGGCAGCGAGCACACGGTTTTCCCGACACCGGGTCGATGTCGCCGCGTGATGCTGCCGTTGCCCGGCTGTCTAAGCTTGCCAGGATAAGAGCTGTACAGAAGAGTCCGAGAGTGACAACGCCTTTGAGCGAAACGGGAAAGCTCATGAGACCACCTTTCATCGATGGGGGAAAACTGAACCTGGTGCATGGATAAGCCCAAATCCGTGAAGAGCATATCGGAAACAATAGCAGATTCCTTGAGCCGGACAATTCGACAAAAGCGGTTTACAGCCGCCTGCCCGGTCGGGGTGCCGCGGCGGCATTGACTTATGGCAGGCAATGGTGTAAAAACGCCTTTTCTTAAGAATGGTTTTATTTCAATGGCTTATAATGCTTTAACCATCGATGTGGAGGACTGGTTTCACGTCTGCGGAGTCGAGCCGCGTAGGGAGGTTCCCCGCTCCCGCTGGCAGATACTGGCGAACATGGAGCGGATTCTTGCCCTGCTGGATGAATTCTCTGTGCAGGCGACCTTCTTTGTCCTGGGATCAGTGGCCGAACAGGAGCCAACGCTCGTGCCACGGCTCGTTGCCGCCGGCCACGAGGTCGCTTCCCACGGCTATTCCCACACCCTGGTGCCAAAGCTTGGTCAGGCAGCCTTCAGGGATGAGGTAAAGCGGACCGGCGAAATCATAGCCACCCAGGGCGGAATTCGGCCGCTGGGTTTTCGGGCGCCCCAGTGGTCGCTCTCCGGCAGGGAAACGCCGTGGGCCTTCGATATTCTGAAGGAGGAAGGCTATCGGTACGATTCCAGTCTCTCCCCGCTCCCGTTTATCGGCGACCGCCAGGGAAAGAGGGTTCCCCACCTGGTGACGACCCGCCAGGGTGACCTTGTCGAGGTGCCACCCATGGTGTCGTCGTCTCCTGTCGGCAACCTGCCCACCGGCGGCGGCTGGGGGTTCAGGACCCTGCCGCTGGCGCTGATCAGCGGGACCATGGAGCGGCTCAACCGGGAGGGGCACCCTGCCGTGCTCTATCTCCACCCCCGGGAGATGGACCCGGCAGGTTCGCGACTTCCCCTGTCCCTCGCCCGGTCGTTCGTGGTGTACGGACCGCGCCGGAGCGTCGAAGGAAGGCTGCGCTACTTCCTGGAACGGTTCAGCTTCGCCCCGCTCGGGCAGTTGGTGGAACAGTGGCACCTTGCATAGTCATTCCGGCGTACAACGCCGAACGTACCGTTGTCCGGGTGGTGACCGAGGTCTGTTCCCTTGGCTACCGGGTCCTGGTGGTGGACGACGGTTCCATTGATCGCACCGCCGTCCTGCTTGCCGATCTGCCGGTTACCCTCCTCTGCCATGGCAGCAACCGGGGGAAGGGGGCGGCGCTCAAGACCGGTTTCCGGTGGGCGCTCGACCAGCGGTGCAGCGGGGTCGTTACCCTGGATGCCGACGGCCAGCACGAGGTGACGGCGATTCCGCAGCTCATCGCCGCTGCCGGGCAGCACGATCTGGCGATCCTCATCGCCTCCCGCTATGCCCAGTTTCAGCAGATGGCAGGGCTTCGGCGGCACTGGAACCGCTTCGGGGCGTGGTGCATAAAAACGCGCACCGGTTTCAATATAGATGACAGTCAATCAGGATTCCGCTATTATTCTGCAGATCTGCTCCGCTCCCTCACCCTGGACAGGAACGGGTATGACCTGGAGATGGAACTCCTCGTAAAGGGGTGGCGGGCCGGGTTCCGGATCGATTCGATTCCGGTTGCCGCCCGGGTGGCGGACGGTCGGGCCACCAGCCATTTCCGGCCGGTGCAGGACACGTGGCACATATGCATGACGTTTCTGCGCTACATGTAGACTGATCACGAAAAGAGAATCCTTTCCATGCTCCAGAGCATCAAAAACTACTCCACTGAAAAGATCGTATCCCTCCTGCTTTCCATGGCCACCAACTCCTCCAACGAGACCCTGGCCCGGATGACCCACCTGATGGAACTGATCCCCAAGAAGGAGTATTACAAGGAAAAGATCCGCTGGATCAGGCAGTTGATCCGGGAGAACCACCCGAGCATCGAGTTTCCCCGCCGGATACTGCAGGACATCCACCCCAACCAGCGGAGCAAGTGGATCACCAATCTGGCGGTGAACCACCTCCTGGCCGGGACCAACAAGCGGAAGGCCTGGGCCGACCGGGAAGGGTTCTATCCCCCCTCCACCGTGGTCATCAGCCCCACCATGAAGTGCAACCTCTCCTGCTACGGCTGCTATGCCGGCGATTACGGCAGGGGGCTGGAGCTGACGCTGGAGGAGGTTGATTCGGTCCTGATGCAGATGAAGGAGATGGGGGTCTACTTTGCCGTCATTTCCGGCGGCGAGCCGTTCTTCAAGCAGGACATCTTCGAGATCTTCCGCAAGCACTCGGACATGGCGTTCCTGGTCTTCACCCATGGGGGACTGATCGACGAGGCGATGGTGGCCAAGCTCGTAGAGGTGGGGAACGTGATGCCTGCCTTCTCCCTGGAGGGGTATGAGGCGGAGACCGATGCCCGGCGCGGCGCCGGCCACTTCAAAAAGGTGATGCGGGCCATGGACCTCTTGCGGGGGGCCGGGCTCTCCTACTGCGGCTCGTTCACCCAGACGAGCCGGAACACGCCGGTCATCACCGACGGCCGCTACATCGACATGCTTCTGGAGAAGGGGGTCTTCGCCCTCTGGCTCTTCACCTACGTGCCGGTGGGGCGGGAGCCGGACATGACCCTGATGGCCACCCCCGAGCAACGCGACCTGCTTCGGCAGCGGATCATCGACTACCGGGCCACCAAGCCGATGCTCTTCGTGGACTTCTGGAACGACGGTCCGATTATCAGCGGCTGCATCGCCGGTGGCCGGAAATATTTTCACGTGAACGCCAACGGCGACATCGAGCCGTGCGTCTTCTGCCACCTGGCCGTGGACAACATCCGGCGCACCACACTCAAGGACGCCCTCCGCTCCCCCTTCTTCCGGAAGATCCGCGAAAAGCAGGGGGAGCACGACAACCTGCTCCGCCCCTGCATGCTCATCGACCACCCCGAGGTCGGCCGGGAGATATTTGCCACCGAGGGGGCGTATCCCACCCACGATGGCGCGGATTCGATCTTTCGCGGCCTGGCCGGGGAGATGGATGGGTATGCCCGGGCCTATGCCGAGATCGCCGACGAGGCGTGGGACAAGGAGTTCGTCGAGGCCGGCCGGGGCAAGGCCAGGGGCTGCTCACGGAAGCGATGAACGGGGCAGGACCAAAAGGGCATATCGAGGGGGTCTACAGCAGCCTGAGCCTCTTCTTCATCGGCCAGTTTACCCGCCTGGTGCCGCGCTGGCTGTTCCCGCCGTGTGCCTTTGCCACCGGCGCGCTGTTCTACCTCTGTACCGGGGAGCGGCGGCGGGGGATACGGGCCAACCTGCGGGTAGTGACCGGTCGCCGCGCCGTCGAGCCGCTGGTGCTTTCCACCTACTACAAGTTCGCCAGGAACTGGTGCGACATCATGCTGATGCTGCGCCTCACCGGCGAGCGGCTGGAACGGCTGATCCTGCCGAGGAGCGAGGGGCGGCCGCTGGCGGATGCCCTGGCAGCAGGCAGCGGTGCGATCATCATCACCCCCCACCTGGGGAACTGGGAACTGGGGGGGCTCGGACTGGCCGAACGGGGCTACCGGGTCAACGTCATGACCTTCCGGGAGCCGGATGAAAAGGTCAACGCAATGCGGGAGGCGGAGCGCCGGGTCCGGGGGATCGGCACCATCTACGTCGACCGCGACGCCACCTCGCCCCTGGCGATCATCGAGGCGGTCAACGCCCTGCGGCGTAACGAGGTGGTGGCGCTCCTGGGCGACCGGGACGGCTCGTCCCACACCCAGGCCTTCGCGTTCTTCGGCAGAAAGACGCAGATTCCGGTGGGGGCCGCCTACCTGGCCCTGGCCAGCGGCGCGCCGATCATTCCGGTGTTCGTCCCGCTGGAGCAGGGGCGCTATGCCACCTACATGGAGGAGGCGATCCACCTTGCCGGCCGGCACGGCGAGCATGCCGAAGCGATCCGTACCGGCACGGAGCAGATCCTGCGGGTCTTTGAACGATACATCAGGCGTTACCCGGACCAGTGGTACAATCTCTACGATTACTGGCAACAAAACCAATACAAAGGGTAACTGTTCAGCCCCATGGCATAACTCACCCTAGCCCCCTCTTACCTTAAGGTAAGGGGAGGCCGGGAGGGGTTATGAAAGACGGCAGGTTGTAGAACAAAACCATCAGTTGAATAGATTACGACAAAGGAACCATTGAATGGCTGAAGAACTGATCGCAACAGTCAAGCAGATGATCATCGACGCCCTCCGCATCGAGGGGATGGCCCCGGCGGATATCGATACCGATGCCCCGCTCTTCGGCGAAGGGTTGGGACTGGACTCCATCGACGCCCTCCAGCTGGTGGTGGCCATGGAAAAGCAGTTCGGGGTCGTGGTCCCGGATGCGGCCACCGGCACCAAGGTCTTCCAGTCGGTGCGCACCATGGCGGATTATATCGCGGAAAACCGTAAATGAAGGTGCTGTTCGTCTCACCCGGCTGGCCCAAGGGTCGCCTGTGGGGCGAACTCGGCTTCAAATTCCCCTCCCTTTCCCTGGCAGCCCTGGCGGCCGTCACCCCGCCGGAGTGGGAGGTCGGCCTCTGGGACGAGAACATCGAGCCGTCGCCGCCGGCCACCGACGCCGACCTGGTGGCCATTACCGCCATGACCCCCCAGGCGCCCCGTGCCTACCGGTTGGCGGCTCACTTCCGGGCCGCGGGCAAGACGGTGGTCATGGGCGGCTTCCACGCCAGCAACCTGCCGGATGAAGCGCTGCAGCAGGTGGACAGCGTGGTGGCGGGCGAGGGAGAGCTGATCTGGCCGGAGCTGCTCGCCGATTTCCGGGCCGGTCGGCTGCAGCCCGTCTACCGCTCCGGCTCACTCATCGAGATGACCGCCATTCCCGTGGCACGGCGGGAGCTCTTCGGCGGCAAGAAGTACCTCTTCACCAATACCCTGCAGACCACCCGCGGCTGCCCCTTTGACTGTGAATTCTGTTCCGTCACCGCCTTTTACGGCCGCAAGTACCGCAAGCGGCCGGTCGATAGTGTCCTGGCCGAACTGGAGGGGTTGCGGCGGAAGAACTCCTTTGCCTTTTTCGTCGACGACAACCTGGTGGCAGACCGGAACTATGCCATGGAACTCTTCGCCGGCATGCGGGGGATGGGGTTCAAGTGGCTCTCCCACGCCCCCATCGACTTCGCCGATGACCGGGAATTCATCCGCGCCGCGGGCGAGGCGGGGTGCGTCGGCCTGTTCGTCGGCTTCGAGTCCCTCAACCAGGAAGCGCTCAAGGCGATGGGGAAGGTGACCAACAGTTCCCGGTCCTACCTGGAGGCCGCGAAGGTGTTCCGCGATCACGGCATCGGCATCCTCGGCTCCTTTGTGCTCGGCAATGACCACGACACCCCGGACGTCTTCCCGCAGCTGCTTCGCTTTTGCGAAAAGGCGCGCATCGAGGCAGCCATCTTCCCGATCCTCACCCCGTACCCCGGCACCGAAGTACGGCGGCGCCTGGAGGTGGAAGGGCGAATTTTATCCAATGCCTGGGAGGACTACGACATGGAGCACGTCACCTTCACCCCCAAGGGGATGACGGTTGCCGAACTGCAGGAGGGGTATGACTGGCTTAACCGCTCCTTCTACTCCTTCGGCTCCATGTACAAGCGGATCTGGAAGCTGCACCGGTCGGTGCAGGTCTTTGCCCCGATGAACATCGGTTTCCGGGCGGCGCTCCGGCGGAAAATGAAGGTGTAAAGCGGAGAGGTTAGAAACAACTGGAGATATTGAATGGCAGAAAATAACGAACTGGAAAAAACCTTTTGGGCGGCGGCGGATAAACTCCGTTCCAATATGGATGCAGCGGAGTACCAGCACGTCGTCCTCGGCTTGATCTTTCTCAAGTATATTTCCGATGCCTTCAACGATCTGTATTTCAAGCTGAAAGCGGGGCACGACGAGTTCGAAGGTGCTGACCCGGAAGATGCAGACGAATACCGCGCCTATAACATATTTTTCGTGCCGGAAAAGGCCCGGTGGCAGTACCTGCAAGACCGCGCCAAGAAGCCGGAGATCGGCAAATTGGTTGACGATGCAATGGACGCCATAGAGAAGATAAACCCTTCGCTGAAGGGCGTGCTACCGCAAATCTATGCAGACCCTGACCTGAACAAGCAACGTCTTGGTGAACTGATCGACCTGATCGGGACCATCGGCTTCAACCAGGATGGCCACACGGCGAAAGACCTGCTCGGCCGCGTCTACGAATACTTCCTCGGCCAGTTCGCCGATGCCGAAGGGAAGAAGGGGGGACAATTCTACACCCCCGCCAGCATTGTCAAGGTGCTGGTGGAGATGCTGGAACCTTACCAGGGGCGGGTGTATGACGGCTGCTGCGGCAGCGGCGGGATGTTTGTGCAGAGCGAGAAGTTCGTCCTCAGCCACCAGGGAAACATCAAGGACATCTCCATTTACGGGCAGGAATCCAACCCCACCACCCTGCGCCTCGCCAGGATGAACCTCGCCATTCGCGGCATCGATGCGCGTCTGGAGTCGGGCGACACCCTTCTGAACGACAAGCATACCGACCAGAAGATGGACTTCATTTTAGTCAATCCGCCCTTCAATGTGAGCGACTGGAACGGCGAGAAACTGCGTGACGATAACCGCTGGAAATACGGCGTACCGCCGACGGGCAACGCCAACTATGCCTGGCTGCAACACTTCCTTCATAAGCTGAGCCCCAACGGCACCGCCGGGATTGTGTTGGCCAACGGCAGCATGAACAGCAACTCCGGCGACGAAGGCGACATTCGCAGGAACATGATCGAGGCCGGGCTGGTGGATTGCATGGTGGCGCTGCCGTCGCAGCTTTTCTATAACACCATGATTCCGGCCTGTATCTGGTTCCTGGCCCGCAATCGTAGGGGCGGGTTCGGAACCCGCCCTTACCAACGCGACCGCTCCAACGAAATCCTCTTTATCGATGCCCGCAAGCTCGGCACCATGGTCAACCGCCGTAGCCGTGAGCTGACCGATGACGATGTAGCCCTCATCGCCGGGACCTATCACAGTTGGCGCAACATGGATGGCGGCTATGAGGATAAGGCCGGCTTCTGCAAGGCTGCCACCATGGAAGAGGTGCGTAACAACAACCATGTGTTGATGCCGGGGCGCTATGTGGGGACCGAGGAAGAGGTAGATGACGGCGTGCCGTTCGAGGAGAAGATGAATGCCTTGACCTCAAAGCTGGCGGAGCAGTTTGCCAAAGGGGTTGAGTTGGAAAAGACCATCCGCGAGAACCTGAAGGGGATCGGGTATGGGTTCTAAAGAGCGTTCATCGGCTAAGATGCGAGTCCTGGACCGGGATGTAGCATTTTACTCACAAAGGGAGGAAGACTTCATCTCCCTCACCGATATTGCCCGCTACAAAGACAGCGAGCGTACTGACTACATTATTCAAAACTGGCTGCGTAATCGCAACACGATTGAATTCCTTGGTATTTGGGAACAGTTGAACAATCCCGATTTTAATCCCATCGAATTCGATGGGATTAGAAAACAGGCTGGGCTCAACAGCTTCATCCTCACTGCCAAACGATGGATAGAATCAACGGGCGCAATAGGTCTGGTCTCCAAGGCCGGACGTTACGGAGGCACCTACGCCCATAAGGATATTGCCTTTGAATTCGCCTCGTGGGTTTCGGTGGAATTCAAGCTCTACCTTATCAAAGAGTTCCAGAGACTAAAGGAAGAAGAGCGCAAGACCCTTGGCTGGGATATCCGGCGCAATCTGACTAAGATCAATTACCGCATCCACACGGATGCCATACAGACCCATCTGATACCGGCTGAACTTAACTCCAAACAGACCTCGCTGATATATGCCAGTGAAGCCGATGTGCTGAACCTCGCCCTCTTTGGCATGACTGCTTCCCAGTGGCGTGATGCGAATCCCGATAAGAAAGGGAATATTCGCGATTATGCCGAGGTTGCGCAACTGGTCTGCCTTTCCAATCTGGAAAACCTCAATGCCCTCTTTATCTCCGAAGGTTTGTCGCAAAAAGTCCGCCTCGAACGCCTCAATAAGATCGCCATTCATCAGATGACGATTTTGACGGGTGACGCACGGATGCTGCTATCAGGAGGGGACGAGTGAGAGATCGCCTTGTTATGATCCTCCCGATCTGGATTTCGCTGCGCCCCGAATTACGAAACAAGCTGTTGCGTAATTGTTTGGCAGAAAAAGCCAGCGGTTTGTTGGACAAATTTTGCAGCAGGTTGCTGCAAATATACAACGTCAGTTACAAAAGTATTGAAGCAGGCGGAGCAGTTGGCGGATTTTTGGACGCAAGGGAAATAAGCTGAGATGCTCATCGATATCAATTCGTGCATTGAAGTTGACTCAACTCTGATCATCCAATTTGCAAAGGTTTTAGCATGATCTGCTTCATGTTTCCGGGCCAGCCGCTTTCCCTTGACGGTACAGTTCCGGTCGATGCCGACTTCGCCGAAATTGCCCGCCTCACCTTTGATCGGACCGGCCTTGACCTGGGGAGCTTCAGCTGGAGCGGGGTTCCGGCTACGGAGCATGTGGCGCTCCAGGTCTACGGCACTGCCATGAGCCTCTACCGGTACCGGTCTCTGCACCAGCAGGGGCAGAAACCGGCCATCATCGCCGAGCACAGCATGGGGATCTACGCCGCCATGGCCGCCAGCGGTGCGGTAGCCGAGGGAGACGCCCTGGAGCTGGTCTGGCGGATCGGCAGCTGCATGGCCGGCATGGGGCAGGGACGGGAGTATGCCCTTGGCTGTGCCACCGGCCTGACACGGGCGCCGCTGCTGGCCATTGCCGAGAACTGCGGCGTTTATCTGGCCAATCAGAACACCTCCCGCCACTTCCTGCTGGCAGGCGACCGGCACGCCATCGAGTGCGCCATGGCCGAGGCGCTCTCCGCGGGTGCCTTTTCCGCCCGCACCGTGCCGTGCGACGCCCCGCTCCACACCCCCCTCCTGGAGGAGATCAGCGACGCGCTGAGGGATATCGTCCGCGACTACCGCTTCGTTGAGCCGACCCTGCCGCTCATGAGCCATATCGACCAGGATTTTCTCACCGCTGCCGACCTGCCGGAGTTCCTGGTGCGGGAGCTCTGTCTCCCGGTCGATTGGGAAAAGACCTACCTGGCGCTGCGCAGGGCAGGGGTGACTCAGTTCGTCGAGGTGGGCGCCGGCGATGCGCTCAGGAAGTACAACCGCTGGATAGCCAGTGAACTTGGCTGAGGCAAAACCATTCAACGCGGAAGGACGCGGATCTTTAAGCGGATTGACTACAAATGAAGTTGGTCAAGGATTCCTGTTATGCTTAGATGTTATCCGCGTAAATCCGGTTTGTTCCGCTGAATCATGTTTGGATCTCCCATGACCTATCACGAAACGAAAATTCGCGTCCGCTTCAACGAGATCGATGCCTACCGGGTCGCCTGGCACGGCCATTACGTGGCCTGGCTGGAGATCGGCCGCAACGAGCTGGCCGGGCAATTCGGGCTGGACGTCGACCAACTGGCCGCAACCGGCTACCTGGGACCGGTCGTTGCCCTGGAGCTCAAGTACCTGCGCCCGGCCCGCTTCAACGACGAGGTCACGGTCCGCACCACCCTGCGCCGGACCGACACGCCGACCCTGGAATTCCATACCATCATCGTCGGTAGCGACGGCTCACCCTGCGCCAGGGGAAAGACGATCCATGCCCTGACCGATCTTGACGGCGTTACCCAGTACCGGCTGCCGTCCGTTATCGCCGAGCGAGTGGAACGGATGCTGGCCTGGGCGGAGGGGTCATGAAAATACTGCTCATCTCGGCCAACCGCGAACGCTCCCCCTATCCGGTCTTTCCCCTGGGACTCGCCTATCTGGCCACCCCTCTGGCCGCTGCCGGCCACACCCTGTCGGTCCTCGATCTCTGCTTCCAGGCCGAGCCGCTGAGCGCCGTCACTGCGGCCCTGGATGAGTTCTGCCCCGAGACGGTGATCATCTCGCTCAGGAACATCGACAACGTGACCTTCCCCGGTTGCCGGTCGTACTTGGCCGGGGTGCGCGATCTGGTGGCGGTTTGCAGCGGTCGGGCCACGGTCGTTATCGGAGGCTCCGGCTTCTCCCTGATGCCGCGGGAGATACTCGGCTACACCGGTGCCGACTTCGGCGTGATCGGCGAGGGTGAAGTGGTTCTGCCGCGCCTCATGGAGGCCATCTCCGGCGGCGATCCCGGCTCGCTTCCCGGTATCGTCCTTCCCGGCGCGGAAACGTTCCTGCCGCCGGCTCCGCTCACCACAATCGGCACCCCGGACCGGACGCTCTTTGCCGTTGACCGGTACCACCGGGAAGGCGGGATGGCCAACCTGCAGACCAAGCGCGGCTGCCCGTTTGCCTGCATCTACTGCACCTATCCGCTTCTGGAGGGGGCACGGGTCCGGCTGCGGCCGGTGGCCGAGATCGTGGCCGAGATCCGCACCCTGGTCGACGGTAACGGCGTCGACTACCTCTACTTCGTGGACGACATCTTCAACTACCCGGTGGAGTTCGCCCTGGAGCTCTGCCGGGCCATGCGGGCGGCCCGCCTGCCGGTGAACTGGTCCGCCTTCATCAACCCGGATTTCCTTCCGCCCCATCTGCTGGAGGCGATGCTGGCAGCCGGTTGCGACGCCCTGGAGTTCGGCACCGATTCCGGTTCGCCAACCATGCTCAGAAGTCTTGGCAAGTCGTTCAGCGTGGAGACGGTGCGGGAGGCCTCCTGCCTCTGCAGCGAGTTCGGGGTCGACTTCGCCCACTACATCCTGTTCGGCGGTCCCGGCGAGAGCGAGGAGACCATCGCCGAGAGCTTCAGCCTCATGGACGAACTGGCCCCCACCGCGGTCATCACCATGACCGGCATCAGGATCTTTCCCGGCACCGCCATCCAGGGCCAGGCCCTGGCCGAAGGGGTGATCACCCCGGAAACGAACCTCCTGGAGCCGGTCTTCTACCTCGCCCCGGCCATCCGGGACAGTCTCTGCGCCACGGTCACCAGGCTGGCGCTGGAGCGGAAGAACTGGGTGGTGCCGGGGTTGGAGATCAATATCAGTGACGCCATGCTGGAGATGATACGCCACTTCACGGTTCGCGGCCCGCTCTGGAAGCTGGTGAAACGCCTTGGCCGGAGCCACATGAATCCTCTCGAACCGCCCCCGCCAGCTTCCTGACCACGCCAACCGCTGGACTTTTCCCCGGCCTGCCGCTACAATGAGACCCCGCAACAAAGGGAGTCTCCATGGAATTTTCCGATCATATAGTTGCCGTCACCGGCGGAACCCGCGGCATCGGCCGGGCGATTGCCCTCCATTTTGCCCGACAGGGGGCGCGGGTGTATGCCGCCTACCTGAGCAACGAGGCTGCGGCCGAGGCGTTGCAGGCGGAGGCGGCCGGGGTTAGCGGCAACATTACCGTTGTCAGGGCCGACGTGAGCACCCAGGAGGGTGGCCGGTCCTTCATCGAGGCGGCTGCGGAAGCAACCGGCAGTATCGATGTCCTGGTGAACAATGCCGGGATCATCCGGGACGGTTTTTTGGCCATGATGGCGGAAGCTGACTGGGAGGCCGTGGTGCGGGGGAACCTGGACCCGCTCTTCCACTGCTGCAAGTGGGGGGTGCGGAAGATGATGGTGGGCCGGCGCGGCGCCATCGTCAATCTCTCCTCCATTTCAGGTCTCATGGGAACCGCCGGACAGACCAACTACGCCGCCAGCAAGGGGGCGATCGTCAGCTTCACCAAGGCTCTGGCCAGGGAAGTGGGCAGCATGGGGATTCGGGTCAATGCGATCGCTCCCGGCCTCATCGACACCGAGATGCTGGCCGGCATGAAGCCGGAGATGGTGGCGCAGGTGGTGAAGAGCTCGGCCCTGGGCAGGATCGGCCGGCCGGAAGAGGTGGCCGAGATGGTCGCCTTTCTGGCATCGGACCGGGCGTCGTACGTCACCGGCCAGTGCTTCGTCGTGGACGGGGGAATTGTTTAGGGAATGAACAAGCGGAGAATAGCCATAACCGGCCTGGGGGTCTTCTGCGGTGCCGGCAAGGACGTGGCCGCCTTCACCACGGCCGTCGTTGACGGGAAGAGCGGGGTCGGGCAGGTCGATCTGTTCGACGTCTCCGCCTTTCCTGCCAAGATCGCCGTGCAGGTGAAACAGTACGACCCACTGGACTATATTCCAAGGCGCGACGTCCACCGCCTCTCCCGTGCCGACCAGTTCGGCCTGATCGCCGCCGGCGAGGCACTTAGGGCGAGCGGTGCAGCTCAAGCCTACTCTCCCTATGATCTGGGGGTTGTGGTCGGTGCCGGTGCAGCCGGCATGTTCCAGTCGGAACAGTGGCTGAAAGGGATTATGGCCGGCAGCAAGCCGGCTGCCGGCCTGCTGCGCGGCATCCTGCCGGACCGGACATCGACGGTGATTGCCGAACAGTACGGTCTGGCCGGCTATCAGGGGACGGTGACCACTGCCTGCTCTTCGTCGTCCACCGCCATTGGCTGGGGAGCCGACCTGATCGCCACAGGCCGCCAGCGGGCCGTGGTCTGCGGCGGCGCCGACACCCTTTCCATCCTCACCTTTGCCGGTTTCAACTCCCTCAAGGTGGTCGATCCCGAACCGTGCGCCCCGTTCAGCCTCGGTCGCCAGGGGATCACCCTGGGCGAGGGGGCCGCCTTCATGGTGCTGGAGCATGAGGACGAGGCGGTCCGGCGCGGGGCGAAAATCTACGGCTACATCCTCGGCTATGCCCTGGCCGGCGAGGCGCACCACATGACGGCACCCGACCCTTCCGGCGCCGTGGCGACCCGGATGATGGCCGACGCCATGCGCCATGCCGGTGTCACGCCCGACCAGGTGGGATGGGTCAATGCCCACGGTACCGGCACCCCGTTGAACGACGTGGTGGAGTCGAACAGTGTGAAGACGGTATTCGGCGAACGGGCCGCCCATGTCCCCCTGGTTTCGGTGAAACCGGTCACCGGTCACTGCCTGGGGGCTGCCGGCGCCATAGAAGCGATGGCCACGGTCGTCGCCCTGAACCGGGGGATCATCCCCCAGACCTTGCATTTCCGCGGTAGGGACCCGGAGTGCGACCTGGATTACTGCCACGACGGCCCGCGCTCCACTGCCAGCCGTGTCGCCATCTCCAACTCCTTCGCCTTTGGCGGGAACATTACCTCCTTGGTGGTCGGCATATGACGTCTCCACGAACCGATATCGTCGTAACCGGCCTGGCTGCCGTTACCGCGGCCGGGGTCGGGATTGCTCCCCTGGTGTCGGCACTGGAGAGCGGCACCAGCAGGCTCACGCCAGTACCCGGGGAGATTATCGGGGAATCCGGCTACTCTTGGGGCAAGGCCGACCAGTTCAAGGCTGCCGACTACATGCCCCCCCTCAAGGCCCGCAAGTTCGACCGCTGCAGTCTGCTGGCCGTGGTGGGCGCCGGGCTGGCACTGGCCGACGCCGGCCTCGCCAAAGGGGAGTTCGAGCCGTCCCGGGCCGGCATCGCCCTTGGCTGCGGCTTCGGCGGCATCGCCAATTCGGCCGATTTCCTCGCCGGCTATTTTACCGGCGGTGCCGAGGGGCTCTCCCCGATGCTCTTCCCCAATACGGTCGCCAATGCGGCTGCCAGCAACGCCTCCATCGAACACGGCCTGCAGGGGCCGAACGTCACCACGGTGCAGCGTTTCTGTTCGGCCGAATCGGCTGTTGCCATGGCCTGCCGGTTTCTGGAGGAGGGACGGGCCGACCTGATGCTGGCCGGTGGGGTGGACGAACTCACCCCCCTGATGATGCAGGGATTCCGGGCCATGGGGCAGCTGGACCGGTTTGCCCGTGGTTTCGGGGAAGGGATTGGCCTGCTGGTCCTGGAGCGGTGGGAGTATGCAAAACAACGCGGGGCAGCTGCAAAGGGGACTCTGGGGGACATCCGCACCATCGGCAGGCTTCTGCCCGGCAGCGAGGACGAAGGGGCCGCTCGGCTCCTGCCCGAGGTTGCCGCTATCTCCCGCATTTCCGTTTCCGGCACCGTGGGTGAATGCGCGCCTCTTCTCGACCGGCTCCCGACAGGACCGCGCCTTGACATCGGTGCGATCACCGGCCGCTCCCTCGCCATGGGGGGGGTGGCCATGGCCGCGCTGCTGGCCACTCAGCCGGCCGGCCAACAGGGGCTCCACCTGGCCGCCTCGCCGGAAGGACCGTACTATGCCATCACGTTTACCGGAGGCTCACCTGGTTAATCCGGACCCGGCAGCTCTGCTTCCCCATCGCTATCCCTTTCTCCTGCTCGACACTATTCTCTTTAGGGAACCGGGCGTGGCTGCCAGTGCCACCACCCGGATCACCTTCGATGCCGTGCCGTTTCCAAGGGTACTGATGGTGGAGGCGATGGCCCAACTGGCCGGCGTCGCCAGCGGCTGCGGTGAAGGGGAGGGGGGCTTTCTGGCCACCATCGACCGTGCCGAACTCCTCGGCGACCCGCTCCCCGGCGACACCCTGCTGATCGCGGTCAGGGTCGTGAAGGGGTTCGGCCGCCTGTTCCTGCTGGAAGGGGAGGTTACCGCCAACGAGCGGCAGCTCGCGACTGCAACACTCACCCTCGGCATTGGCGCAATTTGAGGTGAACCTCAGACAACCACGCATTGGACATGAATTAGCATGGAAGATGCGGGCTAATCCCAAATGACCAGGTGTTGTCCGGGTAGCATTTTGCTTACGCCCCGTAGGGGCAGAATGCTGGTAGCCGGGGAATTCATTTCCCGGTCATTTCGGCACAATGCATTACGTCACGTACGTGACGAAGGGATTTATCCGATGTCATCACCGGGGGATAAATCCCCCGGCTACAGGCGAGCGCCCCTACGGGGCTTAAAAGGTTTTAAAAATGCAATGTTCACGCAATTATTCTCAGTGCATCCACGGTTAGAACAAGAATGGGGTCTTGATGATTAAACATACACTGTCCCTCCTCTGCGGCATCCTGCTTCTCTTGGCAGCGCTGCCGCTGCGGGCCGCTGCGATCACGCCGCTGGAGGGGCTTGAGGCGATGCGCCGCTCCTTTGCCAGGATCAGCGACTTCTCGGCCGAGATCACCCAGGAGAAGCAGCTTTCCCTGCTCAGGAAGAAGCTGGTCATGCATGGCCGGGTCCGGTTCCGCAAGCCCGACCTGTTCCTGATGGAGCTCGATCCCCCCTATGCCAGCCGGCTCCTGATGCGCGACAGCATCATCGAGCAGGCCGTGGAGCGTTCGGGCAAGCCCAACCGGATTCCCCTGCCGCCGGAGCAGGGCTTAAGGCGCTGGTTCGACAATCTCTCCCGGCCGCTGACGGCAGTTCCCGAGGGGATGCAGGTGCGGGCCGAGCTGAACAACGGGGTCTATACCCTGGCCATCGTGCCACCCGGTGCGGGACAGGTCCGGGAGCTGGTCCTTGCCTTCCTGGAGGACGGCACGCTGCGGAGGCTGGTCATCGAGGAGCGGAGCGGCGACCGGAGCAGTATCACCTTCAAGCGGTTGAAGCGGAACCAAGGGCTGAGCGAACGGGATTTTCGACTGGAGTGACCATGTTTCCTCGTATTGCCACGAAGAGAATAACCATCCTGTTGCCATTGCGCTGCCTCGTGCTGTTGGCGGCACTGTTGCTGCTTTCTTCCTGTGCCGGACAGGTTGCACAGCTTGTCTACACCAATGGTGCCGTTGTCGAGACCCTCTCAGCGGCGGTATCCCTCTCCTTCAGCTCCGGCGAAAAGGGAATGGGCGGCAGCGGCTACCTGGTCTACCGCCGTCCCGACCAGATGCGGCTGATCGTCCTCTCTCCCTTCGGTACCACCCTGATGGAGGTCTACGTGAACAACGAACGGGTCACCATCGTCTATCCCGGCAAGGGCGCCGCCTTTGCCGGCCGGCTCGCCGACCTGCCCCAGCGGGGGGAGAGCGCCGGCTGGCGTCAGGTGCGGTGGGTCATGGATGTGGACCCTCCCGGCTCCACCATGCAAGACGGCACCCTGGAGCGGATGAACAGTCTGGGGATGAAGGAGCGGGTCACCTTCGAAAACGGCCTGGTCACGGCCAAGGCCCTTCCCAACGGGGACGGGGCCCGTTACGGCGACTTCGCGGTGATCAACGGCGTGCCGCTGGCCACGGAAATCATCATGGAAAATGCCGCCGGCGACCGCTTCCGGCTCAAGCTGAACGAGCCCGAGGTCAACACCCCCTTTGAGGCGGATGTTTTCACTCCCCGCCTGGATGGGCTTACCGTCTATCCCCTGGCTGCCCTGCAGGGGAGTTGATGCATGCCCTCCTTCACCCCCAGCCGTCTGACCAGGGCCGTCAACGCGGCCGTGGCCGCCCATCTCGCCTGGATCTTCAACGCCACGATCCGCAGGCCTCGTCTGGTCTTCGCGTCCGTCCTGCTCCTGACCGCCCTCTCTGCCGTATCCGTCTGGCTGGTCCGCTTCGAAACCGATATCTTCCGTCTTTTCCCGGCCCACCTGCCGGCCCTGGGGCTGCTGCTCGACTCACTGGAGTGGAGCGGCGGCGCCCGCGAGGCCTATTTCCTGCTGGAGGGGGACGCGGCGAAGCTCCCCGCCGAAACCGAACGGTTCGTGGAGCGGTTGAAGGCGCTACGGGTCGACGGCCAGCCCGCCTTTCGCCGGGTCATCCACCGGATGTATGACGAGGCGGAAGGAGCGGCGTTTGCCGACTTCATCGCCTATGCCGTGGCGCGGCCCGACCTGTTTGTAGCTTCCGCCGACCTTCCCCGCCTGACGGAGCGCCTGGCGCCTACCGGGATGGAGCGGTCACTTACGCGGCTGACAGCGGAACTGGGCGGCGGCATTGGCGGCATGGCCTCCCGCCTGGCCGTGGCCGACCCCCTGGCAATCCGGGACCTGATACTTCCCCGTCTCAAGGCCGGGAGCCAGGCCTTCGACCTGGACCCGGATTCGCCCTACTTCCGCTCCCGCGACGGCCAGCTCCTGATCGTCATTGCCGAGCCGGCAAGGCCGGTGCAGGAGATGGCCTTTGCCCGGAAACTGGTGCAGGGAATCAACGAGGCCCGCGCCGGCATGGGGGTGAACGTCTCCTGCGCCGGCGCCCACATCAGCGCCGTGCTGGACGAGGCGGCCATGAAGGGGAATGTGCTCTCCTGCATCCTCTCCTCGCTGGTCGTGGTGCTGGGGATCTTCTACGCCGTCTACCGCCGCCTGCTTCCCACCCTCCTGATCCCCCTGATCCTGGTGGTCGGCGTCATTGTTGCCCTCGGAACGGCAGGGCTGTTCCTGCCGTCGATCCATATCATCTCCTTCGCCTTCATGGCCCTCATTATCGGCCTGGGGACCGACTATTCCATCCACGTCTACGACCGCTTCGCCTCTGAACGGGCCGCCGGCCTGGGGGTGGAGGAGTCATTGCGGCTGGCCGTGGTGGAGACCGGTCATGGGCTCTTCACGGCGGCCATGACCACGGCCCTGCCGTTCCTGGCACTGACCATCGCCGATGTCCGGGCACTGTTCGAACTGGGGCTCCTGGTGGGACTCGGGGTGATCTTTTCCCTCTATGCCACCCTGCTGTTTCTCCCTCCGCTCCTGGTCTGGAACGAGCGCCACTTTCCGAACGCCTGCCGCCCCCTGCCGACGCTGGGCCTGGGGAGACTATGGCGCCTGTCGCTCCGGGTCCCGCGCCTGGTAAAGGCGTGCTCCGGCCTGCTGGTGCTGCTCTTCCTGGCGGCATCCTTCGGCATCTCGTTCGATGGTGAACTGAAGAACCTCCAGCCCCGTTCTTCCGAGGCGTTCCGGACCCAAGAGCGGCTGGAGAGGCATTTGAGCCGCTCGCCCCGCCAGCTCCTGGTGGCGGTGGAGGGGCCGGAGCTGGCAGCGGTCATGGCGCGGACCGGGGAGGTGGAGCGGCTGGCCGGGCGCTACCAGCAGAAGGGCGAACTGGTTGCCTGGTCGTCCCTGGGACAGGTGCTGAACGGTCGGCAGGAGCAGCACAGCGTGGCCGTGGCGGTTGCCGGGACCGCACGGGAGAGTGCTGCGGACCTGCGGCAGGCCCTTCATGCCCGGGGGTTCGCGCCGAAGCCGTTTACCCCGTACCTTGAGTCGCTGGAGCGCCTTACGGGCGCACCGGTGACCGACCGGGAGGAGGCGTTGGCACGCCTGAAAGCCTCGCCGCTCAGGGGGGTGGTGGACCGTCACCTGGTGCGGGACGGCCGCGGCTGGCACGCTCTGGTCTACCTGCATTACCGGGGGGAGGAGTTCAAGCGGGACCGGTTCCTGGCCGAACTGCACGGCATCGACCCACATGCGCGGGCCACCGGCGTGGAGCTGATCAGCAGTGAGCTGGCCGGTTCGGTTCAGCGAAGCTTTGCGTGGGGGTTCGTGCTGGGGGGGCTACTGGTGATCTGCCTGCTGGTGGCCCATTTCGAGTCCCTGGCCGGGATCTTCTCCTCCCTCTATCCGGTGGTCTGCGGCGCTGTGGCCATGCTGGGGACCATGGTCCTCTGCGGCATGCGGCTCAATTTCATGAACGCCATGGTGCTGGTGACCATCGTCGGCATGGGGAGCGATTACGGCCTGCATGTCGGGCACCGGGTGACGGCCGGGGATGATACGGAGAGGGAACAGCAGTTCGTCCAGGCCGGGCGGGCGGTGCTCCTGTCGGCGCTCACCACCATTGCCGGCTTCGGTTCCCTGGCCTTCACCGATTACGGCGCCATGTCGTCCATCGGCTGGGCCACCAACTTCGGGGTCGGCTTCACCGCCCTGTTCGCCCTGGCGAGCCTGCCGGCGTTCCTTGGGTCCGTTGGGGAAAAAGATAGATAGTACGCTGCATTCACAGCACAAACGTAGAAATCTCTGTTGGGTTACGCGACGCTAACCTAACCTACTGTTTGCTTTTTCAGGATGAATTTTCCTGTCTCGGCTATCCGCGTAACTCCGCCTTAAATCAGATTTAATCTGCGTTGAATTGCCTTTGATTCTCTGTCAAAAGAATACCGAGATCCCCAGCAGGAACTTGCTGGCGTTGAGCGGTTCGTTCGGCTCGGCGGTGCCGGCGTTGGAGACGTGGTGGTAGCGGTATTCGGCCATCAGGGCCAGACCGGGACGGAGCAGGTACTGGAGTCCGGTTCCCCCCTGGTAGGAGAAGTTGAGCCGGGTCCCCTGGGTGGGGAGTCCCAGATCGTTGAAGACGATCCCTCCGCCGGCGAAGACGTAGGGGAAGAACCCCTGTTCGGTGAGGCCGGTGAACTTCCAGCTCCCCAGGATGTAGCCGCCGGTCATGGTCCGGCCGTCATGGTCGACGGCCAGGTGCAGCGGCAGCTCCATGAGCAGTTCGTGCCTCCCCTGGAACCAGCTCCCGGCCCCCAGTTCGTCCGACAGGAAGTGGCCATAGCGGAGGATGGCGTCAAAGGTCTGGACCTGGGTGCGGGTGGCGCCGAAACCGCGGTGGGTGATGCCGTAGCCGGCGAGGATAGCCCGTTCCCCGGTCGCTCTGCCCGGCCCGCTCTCCGCAGCACGGGAGGTGGGGGGCGCGGACAGGCAGAGGAGTCCCAGGAGCAGGGCGCCGGCGAGGCGACTGGAGCTAAAGAGGGTAATGGAACCGGTCAGTGGCAGGTGGCACCTTCCAGATGCTCCAGATAGTGCTGGTGATACTCCTCGGCCCGCCAGAAGGCGGCTGCCCGGGTGATCTCGGTAACAATGGAGCGGCTGTGGCGGCCGCTCGCCTCTTCCCGGGCCAGGGAGGCCCGGGCCGCAGCTTCCTGCTTCGGGGTATGATAGAAAATGACGGAGCGGTAGTTCGTCCCCACGTCCGGTCCCTGGCGGTTCAGTTGAGTCGGGTCGTGGCAGTCCCAGAAGCGCTGGAGCAGTTGGTCGTAGCTGATCCGCGACGAATCGAAGGTTACCTCCACCACCTCGGCGTGGCCGGTGGTCTTGGAGCAGACCTCCTCATAGGTGGGATGTTCCTTCCAGCCCCCCATGTACCCGACCTGGGTGGCAATCACCCCGTCGAGCTGCTGGAACGCTGCCTCCACCCCCCAAAAACAGCCCGCGCCGAAGGTTGCCTTAGCCATTCTTCTCCTCCCACTGCCGGATCAGATGCCGGCGATCTCCCTGCCCGCCCTGAGCAGTTCCGTGACCAGTGCCGGGTCCCCGGCCTCGCTGTAGAGGCGCAGCACTGGCTCGGTGCCGGAGGGGCGGATAAGAAGCCACGAGCCGTCGCCGAAGATGAACTTGAACCCGTCGCTGAAGTTGGTGCTGGCAACCTCCCGGCCGGCGATGGTAGTAAGTCCCCCTTGCCGGAGGCGGGCGATCAGGCTCTCCTTGGCTGGTTGCGCGATGGGAAGGTCCAGCCGCTGGTAGGAAAAGTGGCCGATCTCGTCCATGGTCTCGTCGAGGAGCTCCCTGAGCCCCCTGCCCGACATGGCCATTGCCTCCAGCAGCAGAAGTCCCATCAGGATACCGTCCCGTTCCGGGATATGCCCCTTGACGCCAAGTCCGCCGGATTCCTCACCACCCATGAGGATGTCGTTCGCCAGCATCAACTCGCAGATATGTTTGAAGCCGATCGGGGTCTCGAAGAGGGGGAGGCCGAACTTCGCGGCCAGTAGGTCGATCATCCGGGTGGTGGAGACGGTCTTTACCACACCGCCGCTGAGCCCTTTGCGTTCGTGCAGGTGGCGGAGCAGGACCGTGAAGATCCGGTGGGAGGAGAAGAACTCGCCGGTTTCGTCCACGGCGCCGATCCGGTCGGCGTCGCCGTCCAGCGCCAGGCCGACTTTGAACCCGTTACTGACCACGCGGCCGGCCAGTTCCTGCAGGTGGTCGTCGGTCGGTTCGGGCGGCTGGCCGCCGAAGGAGGGGTTATAGTCACCGTGGATCTCGGTGACGCCCGGCAGGAGGGTGGGGAAGTAGCCGCAACCGGCTCCGTACATCGGATCGACTACCACCGGGATGGCGGCCCGGCGGATCAACTCCAGGTCGACATAGCGCCCCAACTGTTGCAGGTACGCCTCCCTCGGGTCGAAGAGGGTGACCGCCCCCGTTGCCACTGCCTCGGCCAGGGCAAGCCGCTTCACCGGTTTGCCGGCCGCCCGGTTCTCGGCCACCAGTTCCTCCAGGAGCTTGGTGGTGGACGGGCGGGCCGAGCCGCCGAACGACTCCTTCACCTTGAAGCCGTTGTAGGCCGGCGGGTTGTGGCTGGCGGTGATCATGATGCCGCCACCGGCCCGGAGTTCGTGGACGGCCCAGGAGATGGCCGGGGTCGGGGCGAAGTCGGCGGCGAGCCTGACCTTTATGCCGTTGCCGGCAGCAACCTCTGCCACGGCCTCGGCAAATTCACGGGAGAGGAAGCGCCGGTCGTAGCCGATGATCAGCCCCTGTTCCGCCAGCCCTTCACGGTGGAAGTGGTCCATGGTGGCCTGGGCCACCAGATCGAGATTGGCAAAGGTGAAGTCGCGGGCAATGACGCCGCGCCAGCCATCGGTGCCGAATTTTATGACCTGCACGTGAACCTCCTGGGAATCGGACTATGAAAATGCGCTGCATTTTCCAATGGCAGGCCAGCGTTGTCAACACTATATAGAGCCTGAGACGGAACAAAGTGTATTCTCGACCCCTGGAGAGGGCGGGTTCCTTGACCGGGCAGCCGATATGCCGTATAAATAAGCGGCAGGACACACTCAATCGGGAGGATTACTACCATGCTGAAACGTTTCATCCTGGCCCTGCTGGTATCTCTGGCCTTCGGCACCGTTGCCGCGGCTGCCGACGCCCCGGCGCAGGCCAAAAATCCGGTCGTCCTCATGGAGACCACCTTGGGGAATATCAAGATCGAACTCTTCCAGAAAGAGGCCCCCGTCTCCGTGAAAAACTTTCTCGACTACGTGAACAGCGGCTTTTACGCCGGCACCATTTTCCACCGGGTCATTCCCAATTTCATGGCCCAGGGTGGCGGCTATACGGATGCCCTCAAGAAGAAGCCGGGCAACCCCCCCATCAAGAACGAGGCGACGAATGGCCTGAAGAACGACCGGGGCACCCTGGCAATGGCCCGCACCAGCGTTATCAATTCCGCTTCCAGCGAGTTTTTCATCAACGTGGTCAACAACGATTTCCTGAACCACCAGGACGAGAGCCAGCGCGGTTACGGCTATGCGGTCTTCGGCAAGGTGATCGAGGGGATGGACGTGGTGGACAAGATCGTGGCGTCTCCCCAGCAGGCGGTGAACATGCTGTTCCAGAATCTGCCGACCAAAACGGTGGTGATCAAGTCGGTCAGCGTGGTCAAGTAGCATCGCTACGGATAGAAGAGAGGGGCGCCGCGGGGCGCCCTTTTCTTTTGAGCACCAAACGGACGACGAATCCGCCAAGCATGTTGTAATCGTGGGCGATTTCTGCTACATAAATGCGATTTTTACACGTTAAGGAGAAGAGCATATGGTCACGACATCGGATTTCAAAAAGGGGCTGGTCATCAAACTGGATGGCGCCCCCTGTCTCATAGTGGATGTGCATTTCCAGTCACCTTCGGCCCGCGGCGCCAACACCATGGTCAAGACCAAGTACCGCAACCTGATCACCGGCCAGGTGCTGGAAAAGACCTTCCGTTCCGGCGACAAGGTGGATGAGGCCGATTTCGAGCGGAAAAAGGGGCAGTTCCTCTACGCAGACGGCGCCAGGGGGGTCTTCATGGACCTGGAGACCTACGAGCAGTTCGAGGTGGAGGGGGAAATGTTCGACCCGATCGCCCAGTATCTGTTGGACGGGACCGAGGTGCAGCTGGGGATTTTCCAGGAGCGGCTGGTGAGTGTGGACCCTCCCATGGTGGTGGAGCTGACCATCACCGAGACCCCGCCGGTCATGAAGAACGCCACGGCCACGGCCCAGACCAAGGAGGCGACCCTGGAGACCGGCCTGACGCTCCAGGTGCCACCGTACCTGGAAGTGGGGGAGAAGATCAAGGTCGACACCCGCGACTGTCGCTTCGTTTCTCGTGCATAGGGAAAATCCGTATCAGGGAAAATTCTGTTGACACTAAAACGGAATGACGCTATAAAAGCATTCTTTTTGCCCAGATAGCTCAGTCGGTAGAGCAGAGGATTGAAAATCCTCGTGTCGGCGGTTCGATTCCGTCTCTGGGCACCACTACTCATTAAGCGCTAAGTATTTAAAATACTTGGCGCTTTTCTTTTCCGGCTTCCTCCCCTTCGAGGTACACCGTCGGTACACCATTTTATAAATTGCTGTAAATTAAGTTAGTTATGGTTGTTTTTACATGAAACCTATTTCTGTAAAAGCACTCAATAAAATGCTGTAATTTAGAGATGTTACAAGCAATTTTTTACAAAAAATCGGTTCCATCCCCACGCTAAGCACCATGCTTTTTAGATAAAACAAACAATATCAGCATGTTGCATATTTCAAGCACTATATGCCCGCATTTTTTAATTAATTCAGTTACCCCCTGACTGTATATTCTCTACGCCGCGATATTTTCAGTCCCTGCCAACCGTTGTCCCAACTCAAAAGCACGCTGACATTCCAGCGGCAACACCTCTGTACGACGTTTAGCTTTGTGAATCGGGTCGAAACTTTCGATGACCACCTTTGCATAGGCAAAGAAGGGAATGATTCGCTCCCAGTTACGGAGCCAGGACTGGCTGATGGTCGGGTGCGATTCGTCCCACTTCTGGGCAAAGACAGTCAGGTTCAGTTCGGCCTACTCGGCTGTTGTCGACTGGTAAATGACCTTTAGATCTTCCAATTATGGGCTTTCTCTTCAATGTATTTCAGCAGTTCAGTTGGCTAAATCCGTATTCGGTTGACTTTTGAAGCCAATAAGTATAATTACGATTATGCAAATTATAATTATACTTAAATGGTGATGCCAATGCGATTCGTCAACAGAACAGAAGAACTAGCCTTCCTGAACAAATATCATGACCAGTCCGGTTTCCAATTCATCCCGCTTTACGGTAGACGCCGTGTAGGCAAGACTCGACTGGTACGCGAATTCATCCGCGACAAACGGGCTCTTTACTTTCTTGCTGACAGTGTGACTGAGGGAGAGCAGTTGCGTAATTTGGGATGCGAAGTTGGTGAATACTTCAGCGACACCATCCTGATAGATTCAGGCTTTCGGGACTGGCAGCAGTTCTTCCGCTATCTCAAGGAGAAGGCAGGGCACGAACGGCTTGTCATGGTTATTGACGAATTTCCCTATCTGGTCAACTCAAACAAAGGGATTTCATCCATCTTTCAGAAGGGGATTGATACCCACCTGAAGGAGAGTAATCTGTTTCTGATCCTGCTTGGGTCAAGCATCGGCATGATGGAAGAGGAGGTCCTTTTTTACAAAGCGCCACTGTATGGCAGACGTACTGCTTCACTGGAAGTACGGGAAATGCCGTTCACATCGCTGGCAGAGTTTTTTCCTGAAGCCGACTTGAAGCAGCGGCTGGAGATCTACGGTGTTTTTGGTTCAATCCCGGCATATATCGAACGTTTTGACTCCAAGAACAGCATTCAGAGCGCCATCAACGATCTTATCCTTGACCGGGGTTCGTTTCTCCACAATGAAGTCGAGTTCCTGCTGCGTGAAGAGTTGCGCGAACCACGCAACTATTTCGTTATCCTGCGTGCTATTGCCCAAGGAAAACGGAAGATGTCGGAAATCATCAACGACACCGGCTTTGAAAAGAGCCATCTTGCCCGGTATCTGGATATCCTGCGTTCACTCCGTTTCGTGGACAAAGAAATTCCGGTTACTGAGAAATATCCCGAAAAGAGCCGGCTTGGCCTGTACCGCTTGCATGACCGTTTCTTTTCCTTCTGGTTCAAATATATCTTTCCCCACCGGAGCAGGCTGGAAATCGGCAATACCGATTACCTGATCAATAAACTCAACGAAACCTTCGACCAGCATCTTTCTTTTGTGTATGAGGATGTTTGCCGGGAACGCTGCCTGGAGTTTCTGAAAACCGGCACAATGACATTTTCAGCGATCGGCAGGTGGTGGCAGAAGAACGAAGAAATTGACCTGGTGGCGCTGGATGAAGATAGCGACACCATCTGGTTCGGTGAATGCAAGTGGAGCATCAATCCGGTTGGTGAGGATGTCTACCGCGACCTGCAACGCAAGGCACGGCTTGTTGTATGGGGTAAAGAGTCACGACAAGAGCGTTTCATCCTGTTCAGCAGAAGCGGCTTTACTAATGGCATGCATAAGCTGGCTGTTCAGGATAATGTGCTGTTGGTTGAGGGGTGGGACGTACCCGGTCATGACGATTACCTTTGAACCGTTGAATAAACAGACTATTGTTGACAACAATGACCTTTTATTCAGTATGTTAAATCACGATTCTGATGTTTTTTTCATGCGAATAACATTCTATGAAGCTAATTGCAGTCAACAGATATGATATCACTCTTTTTCGATTCAACTCAGTAGCTTACTGAAATGTACTGTTATTTAAACTGATTCGGAATCGAACCGGCTGCGTAATTCGCAACCGAACATAAAATTTACTGTACAAAATTTGAACTCCTCGTCACAGCGAATGGGTAATGGTATGATGGCGCCATTTCCAGTTCGGAGGTTTCACGAATATGCAACCTGAAGCTCTTTTTGGCATTGCCCTTGGCATCACTCCACCGTGGGAGGTTACGGAAGTGACCTTTAGCAAGGAATCCAACCGGCTTGACATCACCATCGATTTTCAACGTGGTGCAACCTTTGCCTGTCCGGTGTGCGGTACCCCTGCGCCCGCGTATGACACGACGGAGAAAGAATGGCGCCATCTAAACTTCTTCCAGTATGAAGCCTACCTGCAGCCAGGGTTCCACGGGTCAACTGCCCCAACAAGGGCTGTGGCGTGAAACAGGTTGCGGTTCCCTGGGCGCGTGCCGGTTCCGGTTTCACGTTGTTGTTTGAGTCTCTGGTGATGACCATGGGTCGTGACTTGCCGGTCAAGGTCATGAGCCGACTGTTTGCCGTTACCGATACCCGTCTGTGGCGGGTAATCCAATCGTATGTCGAGATGGCCAGGGCCGCAGAAGATTACTCCGACGTAAAAAGGGTCGGTGCACCCTCTACCCACGTGATACGTTGAGGAGTTAATCGGTCAACTGTTCGAAGAAGTGCCGTGCAACAGTAATTCAGCATCTTCGACCCCAAGAGCACGGAAATCAACTTTGTAGCCCTGATAATCCATGATCAGGTTCTTTGCCTTCTTTTCAAGGTCTGCCAGGCTGATCCTGCTCTTATTCGCCTTGATCTCGGCAATAACGATCTCCTTTTTGATGTCGTTGATTGCTACCAGGTCGATTTCGTTCTTGTTACCACGTTCCCAGTGCGATCCAATGCGGTTAAATTTCCCGCTGGCAGCATACAGTTCGTGGAAGAACCTCTCCAGTATTCTGCCTGACCAGGTGGCATAATCACGTTCGACTATCTCGCGGATATAGGCAAAGTTGCCGGTTTCAACAGCAGACAGGTTACGGTAGATAAACCGGAACCAGAAGTTCAGGAAATTATCACGGATGAAATACTTCTGTAATCTGCTGCCAGGCTTGGCATCAATGGGCTTGTGACGGTCTATAAGAGCATATTCGCCTTCGAGCTTGGCAAGGTATGCGCCGGTATGGATATCCAGAACGGATTCGATTTCACTTCGGGCAGTTTTGCCGGTTGCTATCAACTCCAAGATGGAAAAGTAAGTGCCATACTCTTTGCCGAATTCCTCGATAAGCAGACTCCTCCCTTCATTCAGGAACGGAGAAAATTGTCTGAACATGAAGTCCATCATCTGCTGCCTGGACAAGGCATTGTTTTCTGCCAGCATCTCAAGATATTTGGGGAGCCCCCCGGTGACGGCATACGCATCAAAGAGCGTCTGCATATCACGATGGCCAAAGTCGCTGGTTACGGCAAAGATGGATCTGATGCTGAACGGTTTCACAAACATGATCCGGTCGGCCCGACCGAACAGAGGTTCTTTTTCATCCTGGAAAATGCGGTGCATCAAGGAATGCACAGACCCAATGAAGATGACGTTCAGTTTGCTGGTGGACTTGTTACGGTCCCAGATATTTTGAAGCTCGGAATAAACAGCGGGGTTTATGCTGAAGAATTCCTGAAATTCATCGACGATCAGGGTAATGCGTTGGGTGCGTGATACTTCGATCAGCAGATTGAATATGTCGCGGAAGTGGCGTATCTCGCCAATGACGGGGATGGTAAAGTTGCGGCGGATCTCTTCAATGTATTCCTGACAAAGAAGGGCCTCCGCCTTTTTTGATACGAACAGGTAGAGATGCTTGTGGTTTTTTGCTGACTCAAGCGCAAGCAGCGTCTTGCCGACGCGGCGGCGGCCAGTGAGAACGGTCATCCGTCCGGTTGAGCCTGCCTGTTCATAAAGCGTAGCCAGTTCAGCCAGCTCGTTTTCTCTGTTGTAGAATTTCATATAGGCCGCCCGTTATTTATAGTAACAGCGGTTACTGTAATTTAATGCGGTTATTTATGCAATGGTCTTTCAGCTTTTTTCTTCATTCTCTTGGGGCGTTTCTTCAACAACAGTTATGTCCATCAGCTCCATCAGCTTTACGCTAATTCGCTCCATAGGTTCCCGCAAGCGGTCGGTGGTGATTTGTAGATGCCCTCCAGTAACATCGCTTCCGTCGCTGTGGTTCAGCAGCTTTTTCAGGGCAGCATACGAAATACCCTAAGTTCCCCTGAACACCTATTCAACTGTTATCAACACAACATCACGTAAGACGTCTCACGTCTCCTATTTACACGTCTCGCCCGCTAACTCCCGGAAGCGTTGGCACGCCTCGGGGATCATCGCTTCGCCGATGTTGCCGAAGGCCAGCCGCAGATACCCCTCCAGCCCTGGGCCGAAGACCTCGCCCGGCAGGGTGAGCAGTCCCGCTTCTTTGACCAGCCGTCGCGCCGTTTCCCGGCCGGTGAGGCCGGGAAACGGATGCCTGATCCAGCCGAAGAAGGCGCCGCTCGCCACCAGGGCGAACGGGTTGCCGGGTTTGGTGAACTCCGCGCGAAACCGGTCGTGGCGCCTTGCCATCATCTCCCGGTTGCCGGCCACCCAGCCATCGAGCTGCTCCGCGCCGAAGCGGATGGCGTGCTGGGTGATGCGCGGCTGGCAGACCGCCATGGTGTCCTGGACCTTGAGGCTGTGGTGGATGAACTCCTCCCCCGCCACCAGTGCCCCGGCGCGGAAGCCGGTCAGGGCGTAGGTCTTGCCGAACGACATGATATGAACGAAGTGGTCTCCCCAGGCCGGATCAATGAACAGGTCGTGGGGTCGGTCGCCGCCGGGAAGGAAGGCGGCGTAGGTCTCGTCCAGCACCAGGGCGATGCCGTGTCGGGCGGCCAGATCGAACAGGCTGCGGATCGTTGACGGGGGGATGATGGCGCCGGTGGGGTTGCTGGGGGTGACCAGAAGCAGCGCCCGGGTTCGGGGGGTGATCAGTCGTTCGATGGCGGCCGGGTCCGGGAGGCCGCTGTTCTCTTCGCTGAACGGGGCGTAGACCCTGGAGATCCCGAGCATGGCCAGGGCCATGTCGTGGTCGAAGTAGTAGGGGACCTGGACGATCACCTCGTCCCCGGCTCGGCAAAGGGTTACCATGGCGAGCCAGAAGGCCTGGCTGGCGCCGATGGTGAGACAGAGCTGGCGCGGCGTGAGGCTGGCCCCGTAGCTTCGGGCATAGTGGGCGCAAAGCGCCTCCCGCACCGGAGCCAGCCCCTCGTCAGGCGAGTAGCGGGCGGTCAGGGGGTCGTCCAGGGATTTTTTCAGGTGCTCGATCAGTGCCGGTGCCGGCGGATAGTCGGGGACCGCCTGGCAGAGATCGATCAGCGGCCGGTCGGCCAAGAAACTGCTTTCGGCCAGCCATCCCTGCACTTCGGAAATGGGGGGGAAGTGCACCCCCCTGATCAGCTCGGAAATGGCGAACTTCATGGTCTTTTCCTCAACAGTTATGGATAGAGCCGGAACAGCTGGTCGGCCACGCAGGCCGGTTTCGCGTCCCCCTCGATCTCCACGGTGATCCGATAGACGATCTGTGCTCCACCGTGGATCTCTTCCGCGCCGATCACCGTGCTCCGCGCTCGTATCCGGGAGCCGACCACCAGTGGTGCCGGAAAGCGTAGCCGGTCGAGGCCATAGTTGACCCGCAGGCGCATTCCGGGGTAGTTCCGCTCGAAGGCGCCAGGGGCAAAGCTTTCGGTGAGAAACGGAAGGAGCGACAGGGTCAGGAAGCCATGGGCGACGGTGGCGCCATAGGGGGAATCCCGTCGCGCCCGCTCCGGATCGGTGTGAATCCACTGCAGGTCGCCGGTCACCCTGGCGAAGCCGTCGATCCGCTCCTGATCCACCGTAAGCCAGGGGCCTACATGGACCTCGGCGTCGATTTTTTCCCGGTACATCTGAAGCAGTTCGTGGACAGCACTCATTGGTTGCCCTCCTCTTCGACACGGTAACAGTGGCCGGCCACCTCCACCCGATCGCCGGGCCTGAGCTTTCGACCGCGCCGCAGCTCCACTTCGCCATTGACGAGCACCTGCCCGTCGGCGATCAGCATTTTCGCCTCTCCGCCTGATCCTACCGTATTGACCGCTTTGAGGAAGCTGTCCAGCTTTATGAACTCCGTTGAAATTTCCATCGGCATCCTCCGGTTTCGGTCCAGTTGAAGCTCCATCGCTTGAAAGATGCCATAGTAGAGCAGAAGCAACGCAAGTTCAAGCGGGGAGACGGCGCCGTGATGCGACCGTCCACTGGGCAGTTGACCGTTTCGTGCGGTGCCTTCAGGCGGGTAGCGACGGAGTTTGGGGTGCGCACAAATGACCTTGACAGTAAATTAAAATGAGCTAAGGTAATAATTACCATAACACCCTTTAGTTAGAGCAGAGTTAAGATGACAAACAGTTCTATTGCCCATATTGCATCAAGCTTCTTCGATGCCCTGTTTGACACGGACCGCCCAAAGGCGCTATCGGTCATCAACCGTGCTATCGGCAGGAATATTGCTCCCGAGGACTTGGTGTTCTCGGTGGTGCTGCCCGGCATCGAGCGCATGACCGACTCAATGGTCGATACGGAAAAGACCAACCTGTCCCAGCATTTCATTGCCTCACAGATCTGCGAGGAGGTCATCGACCTGTTGCTCCCACTGTTCAGCGGTGCGCCAAGCTTTCAGGGGACCGTGATCCTCGGTACCTCCAGCGGCGACTTCCATGGACTCGGCAAGAAGATTGTCCGTGGTTGCTTGCGCTCAAGTCTCTTTTCGGTGGTTGATCTGGGAATCAACGTTACTGCGGAACGGTTCGTGGAAGAGGCGGTCAGTCAGAAGGCAGCTATTATTGGCGTTTCTTCAATGATGGTCCATACGGCGCTGAGCGACCAGGGACCGCGCCGGGTCCGCCAGCTGCTGCACGAGCGGGGCCTGGAAGAGCGGATCAAGCTGGTGGTTGGCGGTGCCCCCTACAAGTTTGATCCGGAACTCTACCGGACGGTAGGAGCCGACGCGTGGGGAGAAAACGGCATGGAGGCGGTGCGGGTGATCACACGGCTTCTGGGAGCACAAAAGCCATGAACAACGGCATGGAAAGGTTTGGCGCACTCATGGCCGGCAAGCTGCCGGACCGGGTGCCGCAGATTTTCAATCTCTGCGAACACGGGGCGCGCATCCTCGGCATGCCGATCAAGGAGTACTACGCCTCGCCGGAGCATGTGGCCGAAGGACAACTCCGTCTGCGGGAACGGTTCGGGTACGACACCCTTCTGGGGTTCTACCATGTGGCCAAGGAGGCTGAGATGCTCGGGTGCCGCAGGTTGATCTACGCCGCCGATGGGCCGCCCAACGTGGGCCACCTGGTGCTCGACAGCTATGAACGGATCGGGACCTTTGCCATTCCCGACAATCTGGACGACAATCCCCACTGCCGTGACGTGAGCCGCTGCATCCAGCTGATCAAGGCCGGGGCCGGTGGCCGCTACCCGGTGCTCGCTTCCATGACCGCCTCGTTTTCCCTGCCGCCGATCCTGATCGGTATGGACCGCTGGCTTAACCTGCTCTTCAATGGACCGGCCGCCCTCTGCCGGGAACTGCTGGAGAAGTGTTCCCTGTTCTGTCGGCGCTATCTGGCGGCCCTCCGGTCTGCCGGTGCCGACCTGATCACCTATGTAAACCCGGTCGCCTCGGCAACCTTTCTCAGTGACCGCCAGTTCTCAGAGCTGGCGCTCCCGTGGGTGCAACGAGACTTTGCCGACGGCCGGACCGGGGACATCGTCTATTTCAACGGCGGTGGCCGGATCGGCCCTCAGATCGCCCGATTGGCCGACACCTTCCCCTTTGCCGCCTACTATCTGAGCCCCCAGGACGATATCCACCGGGCCAAGGCCGATGTCGCAGGGAGGGCGCTGATCGTCGGCACCATCAACGATGTTCGGCTGTTGGAGTGGGATGCCGCGACGATTGACCGCGAGGTGGCTCGCATTATGGCGGAAGGGGCTGCTGGCGGTGGATTCGCCTTCGGCACGCTTCTGACCCCCTATCTGGTCCCGGACGAGAAAATAGTCCTGCTCCTGAAGGCGGCGAGTCGCTACGGAAGCTATGCCGGCGACTCGGTAGAGGGATGACCATGTCGGGGAATGACGCTGAACTCGCGCTTCTGATCGGTTGCGGCATCCTCCGGGCCGAGATCCTTTTTCTGATCGAAAAAAACCACTGGCCTCTGGAGGCCGTCTTCCTGCCATCGTCCCTGCATGTGGATTTCGAACAGCTTGAGAATTCGCTGAGAAAGGCGTTGGCGCTTCACTCCGGCAGGCGGAAGGTGATCTTTTACGGCACCTGTCATCCGCGGATGGATTCCCTGATCGGAACCGGTGCCGTGGTGCGGACGGAAGGGCAGAACTGCATCGACATGCTGCTCGGCAGAGAGCGCTTCACGCGGGAACTCGCTACGGGCGCTTTTTTTCTCCTGGAGGACTGGGCCGAACATTGGGAGCAGGTGATCCATCCGGTCTTCGAGAGCAATCAGGAAGCAATCAGAGCCATTTTTACCAGCGAACACAGGCGGCTTATGGCCATCAGAACCCCCTGTTCGGCCGACTTCACCGCAAAGGCCAAGAAAGTGGCTGATATAACCGGCCTCGCGCTGGAGTGGATCGACGTTACCCTGGACAAGCTCGAACAGTGTCTGAGAACCGCCCTTGACCGTCTCGGTGCCGTCCCATGACGAGGAAGAGTCCCATAGCTGGCAACAAGCATGAACGGCTCCGGGGGAGAGTCGATGACCTTGCCAGGGCCAAGGCACAACTGGAGCTGAAGGTACGGATGCTCGAACGCCTGGCAGTTGGTCGCGGGCTGGACGAGACACTGCAGAACATACTGGATATCCTCATGGAGACCATCGGCGCAACGGATATCTCGGTCTACTACCGGCTCGGTGAGGCGTGGCACTGCAAGGGGCTGTTCGCTGCCAGATCGTTCAGCGGTGACCCGGACGACCCGTTGGTCTGCCAGGCCATAGCCAGCCGTGACTTTGTCGGGAGTGCTGCCGAACCACTGATCGCTTCCTCGACGGAAAACTGGAATTTCCCGCTCCTGTACCAGGGTTCCGTGGTTGGCGTGGTGCGGATGCAAGGAATGATCCTGACCGGTGCGAACATCCGGGAAGACCTGGAACCGTTCTTCCGGTACGCCGCCCTGGTGCTCCTTAATGCCATCAACAACTATCAGGATCTCGTCAGACTCAATGCCGAGCTCGAACAGCGGGTACTGGAGCGGACCGCCCAGTTGGCTGCTGCCAACGAGACGTTGATGCGGGAAGTTGAACAACGGAAGCGGGCACAGGAGGAGGTAGGCCAGTTGAACGATAGTCTGGTCAGGCAGAAAACCGCTCTGGAAGTGGCCAATCGTGAGCTGGAATCGTTCAGCTACTCCGTATCCCACGATCTGCGGGCTCCGCTACGGCACATAAGCGGTTTTGTCACGGCGCTCATGGAAGACTACGGCAGCACGCTGAATGAAACGGCCCACGACTACCTGCAGCGGGTCGTTGTTGCCAGTGGAAAGATGGGCGATCTGATCGATGCCCTGTTGAAACTCTCCAGGCTCAGCAGGGGGGAGATGACCATCGATCACCTGGATCTGAGCAACATGGTCCGGGAGATTCTGGCGGTATTGCAGGGCAGCGACCCCGGCCGGCAGGTCCGGGTGTCCGTTGCCGATGGCGTCACGATTGACGGTGATGCGACACTCATGCGGGCCGCCCTGGAAAACCTGCTCGCCAATGCCTGGAAATATACCCGGCGTAATCCGGCTCCGGTCATTGACTTCGGCGCCTACCGGGAGGACCAGCGAACGGTCTGTTATGTCCACGATAACGGTGCAGGGTTCGACATGGTCTATGCCGACAAGCTCTTCGGCGCGTTCCAGCGGCTTCACCGGTCGGAAGAGTACGAAGGGGTCGGCATTGGCCTGGCCACGGTCCAGCGGATCATTCACCGCCACGGCGGCACGGTCTGGGCCGAAGGAAAGGTCGGGGAAGGGGCGACGTTCTATTTCTCCCTGAATCAGTAGGGTCGGGAGCCCATATCCCGACTCAGCCCTTTCCATTTGCTTTCCGGTAGCAAACCGATTAGCATACCCACCGGGCAACCGACCATACCCGGAGGGTCCTCAGTGAAAGTCCTCTTCGTCCATCCGTACGGCAGTAACTGGATGGGCACCGGTAAAGACATTACCACCATCTTCAACCTGATGCCCCCCCTCGGCATGCTGAGTATTGTCGCCTTCCTCGAACAGCGTGGCGTCGAGGCGGAGATCATCGACTGCTACGCCAGCCCCATGACGGCAGAGGCGCTGGTGGCCGAGATCATCCGGCGCGCCCCTGACGTGGTCGGTTTTTCCTGTACCACCTCGTCGTTTCTCGAAGGGTACGGCTTTGCCGCCCTGCTCAAGGAACGGGCGCCCGGCATCGTCACCGTCTTTGGCGGCGCCCACGCCTGCTCGGTCGGGGTGGGGCTCTTGGACCGGTTCCCGGCCATCGACTACCTGGTGATCGGCGAGGGGGAGCAGACCTTCTATGAACTGGTCGCTGCCGGCTGCCGCGGTGTCGAGGCGATTCCCGGCATCGGCTTTCGCAAGGACGGGGTCGGTACCCTTTCGGGCGTCAGGGAGCTGATTCCCGATCTGGACAGCCTCCCCTTCCCGGCCTACCACCGCCTTCCCCAGTTCCCGCGGCGCTATACCCTGCCGCTCTTCAGCTTTCCCACGGCCCCCAATACCAGCATCATCTCCAGCCGCGGCTGCCCGTACCAGTGCTCCTATTGCGACCGTTCGGTCTTTTCCCGCGGATTTCGCTTCAACTCGCCCGAGTACATCGTCGAGCACCTGAAGATGCTGAACCGGGACTACGGCATCCGCCATGTCTTCTTCTACGACGACCTGTTCACCACCGACCGCGGCCGGGTGGCCCGTTTCTGCGAGCTGAAGGAGCGGGAGCGGCTACCGGTCACCTACAACTGCATCGCCCGGCTGGAGCATGTGGATGCGGAACTGCTGCACCTGCTCAAGCGCTCCGGCTGCTGGCAGGTGAACTTCGGTATCGAGTCCGGCGACCCGGAGGTCCTCAGGAAACACCGGAAGTTCTACGGCCTGGACGAGGTGCAGCAGAAGCTCACGATGGTAAGAAAGACCGGGATGCGGGTAAAGGGGCTCTTCATGGTGGGGCTGCCGGGAGAAACCGAGGAGTCGATCCGCCGAACCATCGACTATGCCCTCAGCCTCCCCCTGGACGAGATCAACGTCACCAAGTTCACGCCATTCCCCGGCGCGCCGGTGTATGCGACCATCCGCGAGCACGGGGAATTCTTTGAGGAGTGGCCCCGGATGAACTGCGTGAACTTCGTCTTCATTCCCCATGGCATGACCATTGAGCAACTGGAACGGCTCTACAACGAGTTCATCAGCCGCTTCTACCGCCGCAGCCGCATCCACTGGGGGTACACCACCATGCTCTGGAAATCGCCCCAGAGCGTGGCGATGTTTATGAGGAACCTGCCGGAAATCCTCAGGTTTGAGCTGAAGCAGAAGTGGTGAAGAGTGGGTGGATGACGGCGGTTGGTTTGACGAAACTTTGGCTGCCATGTATACTTATCACGGTTACCTATATTCAAGGGGGATGCCATGGCACAAAATGCACGTAAACTGAACTTCATGATCGACAATGACGTTGCCGACGAACTTGAACGACTGATTCCATCGGGCCAGCGCAGCAGGGTCGTGAGCCAGGCAATCGCCAACGAGCTGGCACTGCAGCGCCGCCGGAGCATTACTTCCAGGTTGCGGGAGCTTCGTTCTCATCTGCCGGTGGTGAGCGCCGAGAAGCTGCAGGTCGATCTCGCTGAAAACCGAAGAAGGGGGTAATGTGATTACCTCCAAAGTTTACGTTCCTGATGCCTCGGTCATCCTGAAGTGGGTATTTGACATCCCGGAGGAGGCAGGCAGGGACGCCGCGCTCATGTTGCTGGACAGCTGGGTTGCCGGTGAGTGCGAGTTCGTACTCCCTTCGCTCTGGCTGTATGAAGTCGGCAACATCATTGGCAGGAACATCCCGGGCAAGGCCGCCGAGGTCATGGAGCTGCTGATTGAGTATCGCATTACGGAAGCGCCGGTAAACTCCGCCATTGTCAGCCGCACCCTGGCAATCATGTCGAAGTGCAAGGTTACGTTTTACGATGCCGTGTATCATGCCATTGCCCTTGAGCGCAGAGGGACGCTGGTAACGGCGGATGCCGCTTACATGAAAAAGGCGGGGAAGCATGGGAATGCGGTCTTGTTGTCTGATCTTGGGAGATGAACTACGTGCGAAGCTGGATTAACACTAAAGCGCGCCGTGGAAATCGCCATTGAACTGGATGAGCAGGCTGGGATAGCTTTCATTGACAATCAGGAGAGTGCCCGTGCCTGTTGAGTGTTGGAGGAACCCATGACGAAACCTGCCATCACTAATTATGACCATTTCCTGCACGATCTGAAGACACGCATCCGCGCTGCCAGGACTCGGGCGGCTCTGGCGGTCAACCGTGAGCTGGTGCTACTTTACTGGCAAATCGGCCTCGACATCCTGGAGCGGCAGGAACGCGAGGGGTGGGGCGCCAAGGTCATTGAGCGGCTGGCAAACGACTTGCGGCATGAGTTCCCGGATATGAAGGGGTTTTCTCCTCGAAACCTGAAATATATGCGTAAGTTTGCCGAGTCATGGACTGATGAGGAATTTGTGCAGCAGTCTGCTGCACAAATTCCCTGGTTTCACAACTGTGTCCTGCTCGACAAAGTCAGCAGCCGCTCCGAACGAGAATGGTACATACACAAAGCATTTGAACATGGCTGGTCGCGCGACATTCTGGCGATGCAGATTGAAACCAGGCTGTTTCATCGTCAGGGCAAGGCCGTCAGCAACTTTGCCGATACGCTCCCCCCTCTTCAGTCGGATCTTGCGCAACAGACCTTGAAAGACCCCTACCTTTTCGACTTTCTCGGTCTTGGCAATGACGCCCAGGAGCGGGAAGTCGAACGGGAACTGGTCAAACACATCACCAGCTTTCTGCTGGAACTGGGAGCCGGTTTTTCGTATGTCGGTAGACAGGTACCACTGGAAGTGGAGGGAGAGGACTTCTTCATCGACCTGCTCTTCTACCACCTGAAACTCCGCTGCTACGTGGTGATCGAACTGAAGGCCACCAAGTTCAAGCCGGAATATGCCGGTAAACTCAATTTCTACCTCTCGGCAGTGGATGCCACCATGCGCCATGAAAGTGACAATCCCTCCATCGGCTTGATTCTTTGCAAGGACCGCAAGGGACTGATTGCCGAATACGCGCTGAAGGACATTTCCAAACCGGTAGGTGTTTCGGAATATCAGCTTGTGGCCGCCATTCCGGAAAACTTGAAGGGAAGTCTGCCGACTGTTGAGGAGCTGGAGGCGGAGTTTTCGGACAACCCCGAAAACGACTCAGGCACGGAATAGGTGATCATTTCGGTGACGTCACCGAAATGATCACAGCAAAAACCAGAAACATCTAATGGCACCCAAATGCCGTGCAGATGACCGAACCGCTGGCCTCTGAAAATGTCCATTGAAAGCCCGCCGAAAATCTGCGACTATTTCCGCTTCTCAAAATTTCCTTTAACTTTTCAATAGAGGTTCCCCATGTCCAATAACAGCGAGCAAGCTACCCCGGTCCAACCGGCCAACTTCATCCGGAACATCGTTGCCGATGACCTGCAGAGCGGCAAACACAAGACCATCGTTACCCGTTTCCCGCCCGAGCCGAACGGCTACCTGCACATTGGCCACGCCAAGTCGATCTGCCTCAACTTCGGCCTGGCCCGGGACTTTGGCGGTCGCTGCCACCTCCGGTTCGACGATACCAACCCGGTTAAGGAAGAGGTGGAGTACAGCGAGTCGATCAAGGAGAGCGTCCGCTGGCTTGGCTTCGACTGGGGCGGGCATATGTACTATGCCTCCGACTATTTCGAACAGCTCTACCAGTGGGCGGAACACCTGATCCAAAGCGGTAAGGCCTATGTGGACGACCTGACCGCCGAGCAAATCCGCGCACACCGCGGCACCCTGACCGAGCCGGGCAAGGAGAGCCCCTTTCGCAACCGCTCTGTCGAGGAAAACCTGGACCTGTTCCGCCGGATGCGGGGGGGGGAGTTCCCTGACGGTGCCAAGGTGGTGCGGGCCAGGATCGACATGGCCTCACCCAACATCAACCTGCGGGACCCGGTCATCTACCGGATTCTGCATGCCGTCCACCCCCACGCCGGGGATCAGTGGTGCATCTATCCCATGTACGACTTTGCCCACGGCCAGAGTGACGCCATCGAGGGGATAACCCACTCCATCTGCACCTTGGAGTTCGAGGACCACAAGCCGCTCTACGAATGGTTCCTGGACAACCTGCCGGTACCGAACCGGCCGCGCCAGTATGAGTTTGCCCGCCTCAACCTCACCTACACGGTGATGAGCAAGCGCAAGCTCCTGCAACTGGTCCAGGACGGTGACGTGAGCGGCTGGGACGACCCGCGGATGCCGACCCTGGTGGGCTTACGGCGGCGGGGCTACACCCCGGAAGCGATCCGCACCTTCTGCGAGAGGATCGGCGTCGGCCGGAGCGATTCCTGGATCGACATGAGCATCATTGAGGAGTGCGTCCGGGAAGACTTGAACCAGAAGGCACCGCGGGCCATGGGGGTGTTGCGCCCGGTGAAGCTTATCATCGACAACTATCCGGCCGACGGGACCGAGGAGTTTCAGGTGGCCAACCACCCCCAGCAGCCGGAGTTGGGGAATCGGGCCGTGCCGTTTTCGCAGGAGCTCTGGATTGAGGCGGATGACTTCCAGGAGATCCCGGAGAAAGGATTCAAGCGCCTCACTCCAGGGGCTGAGGTGCGCCTGCGGGCGGCCTACATCGTCAAGTGCATTGGTGCCGACAAGGACGCCGACGGCAACGTGGTGGCGGTCCGCTGCAGTTACGACCCGGAAACCAAGAGCGGCCTGCCCGGGGCGGAGCGGAAGGTGAAGGGGGTTATCCACTGGGTGTCGGCCCGGCATGCCGTGACTGCCGAAGTGCGCCTCTACGACCGGCTCATCTCCGTTCCCAGCCCATCCGGCGACGACTGGAAGGGGGACCTGAATCCCGATTCCATTCAACTGCTGACCGACTGCAAGCTGGAGCCTTCGCTGGCAGCGGCAAGGGCGGAGGAGCGGTTCCAGTTCGAGCGCCAGGGATACTTTTGCGTCGATCTCAAGGACTCTCAGCCGGGCAGACCGGTCTTCAATCGGACGGTGACCCTGCGTGATTCGTGGGTGAAAAAATAACAACAGGATCGGGGGCCACGGAGCGATGTTCGAGGATGAATCGACAAGGATAGATTTACAACTTGTTCCGCGTACCTCATTCCTCGTTCCGTGCCGCGAAGGCGGCAAGGATCTCCGCAGCCAGCCCCTGTCCAATCCCTTTCACCGCCGCGATCTCCTCTACCGTTGCCCGCAGCAGTGCCTCCAGACTGCCAAAGGTCTTGAGCAATTCCTTCCGCCTGGCCGGCCCCACGCCGGCAATGGCGTCCAGGGCCGAGGTAAGGGCCTTTTTGCCGCGCAGTTTCTGGTGGTAGGTGATGGCGAAGCGATGGGCCTCGTCGCGGATGCGGGCCAGGAGCAGCAGTGCCGGTGCGTTCTGACGGAGCACCACGGGGTTTTTCCGCCCGGGCAGGAATACCCGCTCGTCGCTCCGCTCTACCTCAGTCGCGACCATGTCCCGCTCCACCCGGCTCTTGGCCAGTCCGGCCAGGTCGATTTCAGCAATTCCCAAATCCTCCAGTACGGCTGACAACACGTTCAATTGGCCGATGCCGCCGTCAACCACAATCAGGTCCGGAAAGGGATCGTCTGTTATCTCCTGGCGGAAACGACGGAACAGCACCTCGCGCATCATGCCGAAATCGTCGGCCCGGTCGACCGTCTTGATCCGGTAGCGGCGGTAGTGGTCCTTGTCCGGCTGGCCGTCCAGGAAGGAGACCCGGCTTCCCACGGCGGTCTGTCCCTGGAAGTTGGAGATGTCGTAACACTCGATCCGCCGGGGGATGCGGCGCAGATGGAGCCGCTCCAGCAACTCCCGTAGAATGGCTGCTGCGGTTTCCCGGGATTTTTGCCGTTGCAGGGCAGCGCTCTCGGCGTTTTTGCCTGCCATCCGCACCAGTTCCACCTTTGTCCCCCGCCGCGGGGTGAGAACGGTTACTTTTTTCCCCCGCCGCTCGCTGAGCAGGTCGGCCAGGGCTTCGCTAACGTCGGTGGCGAGCGGCAGGAGGATCTCGTCGGGTATCACGACGTCCCGGTTGTAGTACTCGTTGAGAAAAGAGCTGATGGCCTCCTCGTTATCCAGTTCCCAGGTGAAGTCGAAGGTCCTGCGGTCCAGGAGGGTGCCGTGGCGGAAGAACAGGATGCTCAGGTAGAGGTGGTCCCCTTCGCGGTGCAGGCCGAGCACATCGCTGTCGCCTCCGTTAGTCACCACCTTCTGTCTCTCGACGGTCACCTCGATGGCCCGGAGCAGGTCCCGATAGCGGGCCGCCTCCTCGTAAAGCTGGCGAGCGGCTGCGGTCGCCATCCGTTCTTTGAAGAGCCTGACGATCTCGCGCCCCTGGCCGGCCAGGAAAAATGAGGCTCCCTCCACCAGCCCGGCGTATTCGTCTGCATTGATCCTGCCATGGCAGGGGGCCGAGCACTGGCGGAGCTGGTAGTAAAGGCAGGGGCGTTTCCGCTGGCGACAGGTGGCCAGAGGGTAGTGGCGCAGGGGAAAAAGTTTGTAGATTTGTTTCAGCACCTCCCGGGCCGCGGCCGCCGAAGAGTAGGGGCCGAAGTAACGGGCGCCGTCGTGGGGGACCTTGCGGATGATGGTCAGGCGGGGGAACTCCTCGCGGGGGTCGAGGCGAAGCGAGAAGTAGGTCTTGTCGTCCCGCAGATCCAGGTTGTAGCGGGGGCGGTGCTCCTTGATCAGGGAATTTTCCAGGATCAACGCCTCTTTCTCCGTATCGGTGACGATGAAGTCGATGCTGGTCACCTTTCCCATCAGGAAGCGTATCTGGTAGCGGGCGTCCTGCTCCTTGCCGAAATAGGCGCGCACCCTCTTCCTCAGGTTGCAGGCCTTTCCCACGTAGAGGACCGTTCCGGTGTTGTCCTTCATTAGGTAGACGCCGGGGGCGGCGGGGAAATGGGCAATTACATCGGTAGTAAGCATGGAGCAAGTATAGCGTTTTCAACCTGTTGGCAAAAGTTAATTCTCCTCGCAAAGACGTCGCTTGATGGACCATCCTTAAGTCTGGCCGTCAACAGCATGTCTCGGCTTGAAAAAATTTAGGAATTATGGGGCTTTCCGCCGCCATTCACCGTTGACAAGCCCCCCCTGAGATGGTATTTATCCAAGCGTTTATTCATCTACTCCACCGGAGCCCTGCGAAAGGTATAACCTGTGGTTTTTGCGAATTGTTTTAGGAATATCCTGGTCAGGCCCCTCTTGGGGGGATTGCTGATCCTTTCCCTTCTCCCCGGTCCGGCCTTTGCCATTGACACCCAGGATTCCCAGATTTTTATCTCCGGTTTCAACGCCTACCAGAAAAAAGACTACACAGCTGCCATCGACAAGATGTCGCAGGTTCTCCAGAAGTACCCCGACTCTCCGCTCAGGGATATGGCGATCTTCTGGCTAGCCCGCTCCAACTTCAAGGCCGGGTATAACAAGGACGCGGCCAAGTACATGGCGCAGTTTTTCAAGGAATATCCCGATTCACCCCTGAAGGGCACGGTCGAAGAGGACCTGGTCGCGCTCGTTGGCAAGTTCCAGAAGGGCGAGCCGATTGTCGACAAGGTGCAGGCGCCGCTTGTCGCCCAAGCGCCGGCCGAGGACAAGGGGGCAGCGGCAAAGGTTGCCCGGGAGAAGGCTGAAGCCGAGCGCCTCGCCCAGGAGAAAGCGGCAAAGGAAAAGGCGGAAGTCGAGCGTTTGGCTGCCGAGAAGGCCAGCCGGGAAAAGGCGGCCGTCGAACAGGCTGCCAAAGCAAAGGCTGAAGCGGACCGGCTTGCCGCCGACCAGGCAGCGAGGGCAAAGGCCGAGGCAGAGCGCCAGGCTGCCGAGAAACTGGCTCGGGCCAAGGCGGAAGCCGAACGGCTGGCGCTTGAGAAAGCGGCAAAGGAAAAGGCGGAAGCCGAGCGTTTGGCTGCCGAGAAGGCCAGTCGGGAAAAGGCGGCCGTCGAACAGGCTGCCAAAGCCAAGGCCGAAGCGGACCGGCTTGCCGCCGAGCAGGCTGCGAGAGCCAAGGCCGAAGCGGACCGGCTTGCCGCCGAGCAGGCAGCGAGGGCAAAGGCCGAGGCAGAGCGCCAGGCTGCCGAGAAACTGGCCAGGGATAAGGCGGAAGCCGAGCGGTTGGCCATCGAGAAGGCATTCAGGGAAAAGGCTGAAACAGAGCGCTTGGCTGTTGAAAAGGCGTTCAGGGAAAAGGCTGAACAGGAACGTCTGGCAGCTGAAAAGGCCACGGCCGAGAAGGCCGGCCAAGAGCGCATCGCCCTGGAGAAGGCGGTCGCAGCGCCTGTTGCTGCGGGAAAAGCAGCCGCAGCAGCTGTCACCGCTACTGCGGCTATGCCGTCAACGACTGTGGATCAGTTGCGGGCAGCCAAGGAGGCCGCTGAAAAGCTCGTGGCCGAAAAGAGCAAGGCTCTGGCTGAATTGCAGGAGCCTGCCGAGAAAAAGGGTCTGACCGGAATGTTCCTGCGTGAGCGGAGTTCTTACCGGAAAGAGGCCACTGCCAGGCTCACTGCCGAGAAAGCAGCTGCTGAAAAGGATCTGGCCGATGCCCAGAGTGCCCTGGATCGCGCCCTGTCCGGTCAGGCTCCGGTGGCTCAGGTTGCTCAACCGAGTGCTGAAGCCCCGGGAGCGGCTAAGGCTGCGCAGGAGAAGGCTGAAGCGGATCGACTGGCTGCTGCAAAGGCGGTCCGGGTTAAAGCTGAAGCCGAGCGGTTGGCTCTTGAGAAGGCTGCGAAAGATAAGGCTGGGGCAGAGCGGATGGCCGCTGAGCAGGCGGCAAAGGCGAAGGCCGAGGCACAGCGCCAGGCTGCTGAGAAACTGGCCGGGGAGAAGGCAGAAGCCGGGCGCCTTGCCCTTGAGAAGGCTACAAAGGAAAAGGCTGAAGCGGAGCGGTTGGCTGCCGAGAAGTTCAGCCGTGAAAAAGTCGCGGCTGAACAGGCTGCCAAGGCCAAGGCTGACGCGGAAAGCCAGGCTGCCGAGAAGCTGGCCAGGGAAAAAGCTGCAGTTGAAAAGCTGGCCATGGAGAAGGCTGCCAAGGAAAAGGCGGAAGCCGAACGCCTTGCTGCCGAGAAGACAGTCCGTGAAAAGGCCGCGACCGAGCAGGTCGCCACTGAGCAGGCGGCTAAGGCAAAGTCGAAAGAAGAGCAGCGTGCCGCCGAGGAGGTTGCGGCGATCAAGCAGGCTGCCGAGCGGATCATCAAAGGAAAGACCGAAGAAGAGCGGCTGGCCGAGGAGAAGGATGTGGCCGAGCAGGCCCGCCAGGCGGCGATCCTGCTGGAGGTCAGCAAGGGCAAGGCTGCGGAAAAGGCCCGCAAGCAGGCTGAACTCGAGGCCCGGTTCAAGGCCGATGACGAGGCCGCTGCCGAAGAGGCCCGCAGAGATGCACTCCGCATCGCTCGGGAGCAAGAGGGAAAAGGGCAGCAGGCTGCGGAAAAGCAGACCAACGTGAAAGCGGAAGCCGAGCGCCTTGCTGCCGCCGGGAAGGTTGCCAGGGAAAAGGCCGAGGCCGAGCGGCTCGCGACCGAAAAGGCGGCCAAGGCCAAGGCCGACGCTGAGCGGCTGGCTCGGGAAAAAGAGGAACAGCAGCGTCTGGTTGCCGAAAAAGCGACCAAAGAGAAGGCGGAACAGGAACGTCTGGCAGCAGCGGATAAAGCTGCCAGGGAGAAGGCGGCTAAAGAGAAAGCGGAACAGGAGCGGTTGGCTGCCGAGAAGGCTGTTACCACGGGAAAGGCCGCGGCCCGGACAGCACCCACGGTTAGTGCCGTTGCCGAGCAGCCGGTACCAGCGGCACCGGTCAAGCAGGCACCGACTGCGGCGCCCAAAACCGTTACCACCAAGAAGCAGGCTGTACCACGGAAGGACGATGTTGCCAAGCGCACAGCCCTGCGCGACCGGGCAATTGCCGAATACAAGTCCCTGGTCGACCGGTATCCCGGCAGCAAGGCGGCCGCGCTTGCCACTGCCAAGCTGCGGGAGCTTGGTATCGCCTATCCCGCAGGCGCTGCCAAGCCTGGCATCGTATCCGGGGCCGCCGTTGCCTCTGTCGGTGAAAACGCCAAGGTGCTCAGCCTCGAAGTGGGCCAGTACAGCGATCTGGACTTCGCAGTCTCTCCGGATGCCCCTTCCTATGAGGTTGGGAAACAGCTTAGCATTCCATTCGAGATCACTAACCGGGGCAACTCCCGCGACAGCTTCATGCTGGAGTCGTCGTTTCCGGCCGAGTACGGGCTCCGGTTCGTTGCCGCTGGCGCACCGGACAAACTGCTGACCAGGACCCCGCCACTGAATGCCGGGGAGAAATTCAAAGGGGTGGCGCTCTTCACCATCCCGTCCCGTTATATTGACGGCGAGAAGGTCATCTTCCCGGTAAAGGCCGCATCCGAGTTCGATCCGGTCGTTTCCCAGTCCCGCGGTATCAGCCTGATCGCCTCGTCACCGCTTCTCAGGGCAGTTATCAAGACCGACAAGGTCCAGGTCCTGCCGGGTGAGCGGGTACCGTACAAGGTGACCCTCCTCAACATCGGCTCTGCCGCTGCCCGGCAGTTGACCATGCGGCTCACCTATCCGCCCCAGTACGAACCGGTTGACCTCTCTGCCAGCGGCTTCCGCGAAGAAGGCAAGGGGGCGGTAGCCGTTGAAGGGCTCCAGCTTGCGTCGGGTGAGAGTAAAGAGTTCTCAATCGCATTCAGGTTGAAGGATGAGGCGCTGGCCCGGCAGGAGCTGTTTGTCCGTGCCGTGACCGACAACCTCTCCCTGAAGCGCACGGATGCCTTCCTTTCGGCAGCAGCGGTTGTTCAGCCGGTCAGCGGCGTGGCCGTAGCGGCCCATACGGACAAGGTGGTGGTGATCCCGGGCCAGACCGCGACCGTTCCGCTCACGGTCACCAATACGGGCAACATCAGGGATGACTTCTCCCTCAAGCCGGTGGTGCCGCAGGGACTTGTCTATGCCTTCTACCTGGACCTGAACCGGGACGGCGTGCGTCAGGCAAACGAGCCGATCATCAATCATGTCGGGCCATTGGCGCCGAAAGAGGTGGCCAACGTGGTGCTGGAAATATCTTCATCAGCAACGGAAAAGGATGGCGTAACCGTACCGCTTACCCTCGCCTTCGAGCCTGAAAGCGACAAGGCAAAAGGGGCGTCTGTTGCGGTCAGCATGATCTATTCGCGGCCCGTGGTCAATCTTGCCATGGCTGGCAAGGGTGGTAAAATGAAGCCGGGCCAGGTTTCAACCTTTGAGCTGGATTGCGGCAACAGCGGTTCCAGCCTGGCCAAGATCGTTGAAATCCAGAGCCTCATGCCGGAACAGATCGAACTGGTCGCCTCTGACCCAGGTTTCAGCAAGGGGAGCGATGGCACCTTCATCTGGAAGTTCGAAGAGCTCGGTGCCGGAGAAAAGCGGAGCATCAAGGTCACCTATCGCGTCAAGAGCGGTACTGCGGTTGGGACGAACCTGCAGTTGAAGAATGTGCTGAAATACCAGGATCGACTGGGGAATGTGTATTAGGTGTGCTAGGGGGCGTATGGGAACTTTTCTGCGGATGACGGGGGCTGCGCTGCTGGTGCTGGCTTTGGTGCCAGCGGCCCGGGGAGCCGGTGAATTCTACCTGTACGAGCCGAAGCCGGTGGATAAGCCGGCGGCTTTGGCTGAACCGGGTGATGGTGTGCTGGTACGGAGCATTACCATCAAGCGGGGCGATACCCTCTCCGCTCTTTCCCGCAAGTATGCCGGCAAAGGTTCCTACTTCCCGCAGATCCTGCTCTTCAATGAAATAATGAATCCCAACCTGATTTACGCAGGGAAAGAGCTGAAAGTACCGGTCGCCACCGAGTCGGGTCTGAGCAGGAGCGATGAGACAACAGCCAGTACCAGGCAGGCGCCGGCTGCCAAACGGAAGAAACCACGAAAAACTGCGATAACGGCCCCTCTGCCCGTCACCGCCGCCCCCCACAAGGTTGCTCCCTTGCCGGCTGCTTCGCGTGCTGCCGACGTGACCGCGCCGCCGGTTACCCAGGCCTCGACGGCGGAGCAGAAGCTTTATGAAAAGGCTATTGCCGAATACCGTGCCAGTCAATACGGCCAGGCCCAACAGACCTTTGCCACGTTCCTTGACCGTTACTCGTCATCGCCGCTCGCGCCCGACGCGGCACTCTACAAGGCCGAATGCCTCCTGAAGCAGGCCGAGGAACCTCAGTAACGTCAGGCTTTACAGTCGCCAAGATCTCTCGGCAAACCCTTCAAGCCGCTTCCGGCACAACATTATTTCCCCGCCAGTGGCAGTTCCCCACCGCTCAGTAGTTCTGCGGTGCACTTCGGCACCTGATCCCCGGTGATGAGCAACTGCTGGCCATAGGGGGCGGCCGGAGAAACCCAGACCCCTTGCAGTTGAAAGTCCCCGCCGGGCAGATCCAGGCATTTGACCCTGAAACTCCCTTCACGTCGGGGGAGCTCCATTTTTGCCACCAGACGTGAGGTGACGGCGGTAACTCCCTCCTCGCGACCTATGTTGATCACCCGATCACCATTCACTTCAAGCAGGCGGAGCATTGTCAGGGTGAGGGGGTCACTCTCGCTGTTGACAATGTAGCGATGCCCCGACTGCTCGAAGTAACGGCCCACCTTGATGCTTATATACGAGCCGTCAGTGCTCTCCCTTCCGGTTTCCACGATCCGGTTTCGTCCCCACCCCGGGGCCAGGAGATCGAGCAGGATGTCGACAATACCGTTCATATCTTTGGCTGGTACCGGATGGACTGCGACCCGTATCGATTGGGCCGGACGGTCAGGGTGCGGAGCAGTCTGCTGTGCTGGCGCGATGGCCTGTTCGGGCGCAGGCGATACAGCGGGCGGCACTGCCGGCAATGCTGTACCTGGCTGTTGTTGCGGCGATGGCGCGGTCTCCGGCGGTGTTGCCGGCCCCTCTGCCGAGGGTTCTGCTGTCTGTGCCGGCAGTGGCGCCGGCTCGGGTTCGGTACCTGACCGTGTGTCGTGCTTTACGGTTCGCTTTGACTGGGTAAGGGGTATTAGCAGTTCCTGGCCTACCCGAAGTCGGCGGATATCGTCAATGCCGTTCACGCGGGCGATCTCGGGGATAAGCCGCTCGGCCTGCTGGTTGGAAAGGCCGAAATTCCGCATCAGGACCTTGAAGATATGGTCCCCGGACTTGACCGTGTAACGGACGTTGCCGTCAGTGGCGACATGCCGTACGGAAGTTTTAGGGGAGGTTTTTTTTGCCGCCTGCGATGGCAGATGCCCGCTCCTGGCGGGATGGGACGCTGTGGCCTTGGGAAGCTCTTTCAGGTCGATCTCGAAGCGGGAATCTGCCGCCTGTCCGCTCGCTACGGATAGACTGAGCGCGGCAGCCAGAATTATGGCCATGTGTAGTGATTGCGTTGGCATCATCTGCGGCTGTCCTGACCCTGATCGAAGTGGATGACAAAGGCCTGGAGAACCGAGTCGGCCTTGTTCTTGTAAATGATGATGCTGCCGGTCTTACCCATGGTGCCTTTCTTGACCAGGTAATTGTCCTTCACCTCTCTGCTGACCAGCTGATAATCCCGAACTCCGGCCAGTTCCTTCATCGCCGTCGTAAAGAACGTTGGAGACAGGCCTGAGCCGCTCCGGTCGATCACTTGCACGGCCTTCAGTTTGCCGTTCTCCCAGAAGACCTTGTACTCGTGCCCTGCGTCCTGGTACCGTTCCCAGCCCGGATTGGCCGCCGCATAAGCCACGTCGCGCCGGTCACCCGGGACAAAGGAGGGGAGCGGGTCGCGAAGAGCTTCAATTGGCTTGGCCTTTGCTGCCGGCGCCGGAGGGGGGGAGGTGGTGGGTGGCAACGGGACGGTCTTGGTGCTCGCGGGTGCCGGCTTTGACCGGGTGGGAACTGCGGACGGTATCGTTGCCGGCGGCTTGCCCGGTGCGCTTGTTTTGGATGCAGGCATCTGTTGAACAACGGCAATGGTGGCTGCCAGCAGTAAAACGACCGCTACGATCACCACTGCCCGGCGGCGCGACTTTGATGCGAGTTCGTTTGCTTCAGCCTGACCGACGCGGGGCTGGCCGGAACGCTGTAGTTCCGGTTCTGCGTGCACTTGAACCTTGACCGGGCGCAGATCTTCCTCGCGTCGTGCCAACTCCGTATCCAATTCCTCTTCAAACCTTGTGGCAACGGTGCTTTCTGTGGATGGAAGAGGCGACATGCCAGCGGATTCCTGGCTGGCAGTTGCCGGTGCTGTGGCATCGTGGCTGGGCCTCTGTCCGGCAAGAGCAGGGTCGGGAATGAATTCATCGCCGCCGGTAGCAGCTGCTGGCTGTGCGGACTTCACCAAGGCGGAAATCATACTTTCCAGCGCCGAATCCGGAAGGGCGAGATCGAGATGAAGCTGAGGCCTTGCGAGAGCCGGCTCTTCTCCGGGCTCGACGAAGATGATGAGCTTAGTGCGGGCTTGGTCCACGTGGGTCGCCACGTGGCGAGAGACAATCTCGGCTGAGAGGCCGGAAAGACGGCCCTGGACGAAGAGGAGGTCGGGAGGCGTTGCGACAGCCTGCTCAATGCCGCTGGCCAGGCTGCTGATAATGGTCAGTTGCACACCGCTGCCTCCCAGAGAGGCGGCAACAAGGGCATGAAGGCGTTGCTGGTCGGCGATGAGGATGGCTGTTAACATGGGTTGTCCTGCCGCGCTCTCTGGCTACGTGCCAGCGCGGGAGATTGCTATTTAGCACATTATCCGGTAAAAATAAAGCAATGCCAGCGCACGACGCCAGATTCAACCGGCAGTTGTGCGCTGTCCGCGGAAAGGTTCTCTTGGGGTTTACCGATTATCATTCCCATATCCTGCCAGCTCTGGACGACGGTGCCCGCGACGTCCAGGAATCCCTTCGGATGGCTGCAATCCTCGCCGCCGCCGGATTTCAGACGGTACACTGCACTCCGCACCGGCTGGTTGGTGCCTTTGAGGCCACGCCGGCCCAGGTTGCCGTCCAGGTGGCGGCCCTGCAACGCTCCGTGGATGCTGCGGGTATTCCTGTGCAACTCCTGCCGGGGATGGAGTATTACCTGGACGAATTCCTCCTGTACAATCTGAAAACGCCCCTGCCGCTCGGCAACTCCTCCCTGCTGCTGATCGAGGCACCGCTGCAGGCAATCCCACCGGCCCTGGAACGGTCGCTCCGGCAGGTGAAGGATACCGGATTTACGCCGCTTATTGCCCATCCCGAGCGTTGTCAGGTGTTTTTTACCAACGACGGGGTAAAGCCAGCTGCAGGCCTGAATCTGCGCCAGACCCTGAGCGATCTGCTTCCGGGGAGGGGCGCCCGGCCAGTTTCGATCCAACCGAACGTCTCTCTGTTAGAGCGCATCACGGAGATGGGGTGCCGGTTTCAGGCCGATATTGGGAGTTTTGCCGGGAAATTTGGTGGCGAGGTGCAGCGCCGGGCGCTCACGCTTCTTGACAAGGGGATCTACACCAACCTGGGAAGCGATGCCCATCGGTCCACGGAACTGGCAGAGACACTCCAGCGGGGGCTTCAGGTCATCGAGGAGACGGTGGGGAAAAAAGCGTTAGTGAAGCTCTTGAAATGAGGGTCGGCAGGGTTGGGGAGAATCGTGCCAATGCTCAGGCAGGCAAGCCAGCCAGCCGAGCTGTGTCAGCAGTTCCATGAGGTCGCGGCCAAGCGGTGCGATGAGTTCTACAGGGGCACCGGTAACGGGGTGGGGGTGAGTTCCGCGGCATGGAGCAGCAGCCCGGACGGTTTGTTGACGGCGACCATGACGTCATCCTGGTAGATGATTGCAAGTTGTTCCCGGCTGTGCTTTGAGTCGGCGGTTTGCATGTTCTTCCTGACGCGCTTTCGGGTGGCTACTTTTGTGTCACAGCAGGGAGAGTGATTTCAATTGCCGCCAGAGTTCGGAATGGTTGCGGGACCCGGAGCGGCAATTACGGCGAGCGGTCCAGTGCGGAATAGCGCCCGCATTATCCTTGGCTGATTCATTCAGGTCAAGTATTCATTCCGAAAAGAAGAGTTGTCCAGAGCGACAGGAGCCGATATGAACTTTAAGCAGCTGGAGGTGTTCGTTGCCGTTGCCGAATCCAGGAGCTTCTCCAAAGGCGCCGATGCGGCATGTATCAGTCAGTCGACAGCCAGTCAGCACATTGCTGCCCTGGAAGAGTCCTGTGGCGTCAGGCTGCTGGACAGGACCGGCAAGGGGGCCGTCCCCACCGAGGCGGGAAAGCTGCTCCTGCAGCACGGTCGGAAACTCCTGGCGGTCATGAAAAAGACCGAATCGGCAATGGCCAGGTTCGTGGGCGGCCATGAGGCCGAGCTGGCCGTTGGCGGGAGTACCATCCCGTGCACCTACCTCCTGCCACGGATTATCAGACAGCTCATGGTCAGTGCGCCAACCCTGGTAGTCAGAACCAGGCAGGGAGACAGCCGCGAGGTCGCGCAACTCCTGGTCAGGGAAGAGGTGGAGGTTGCGGTGGTCGGCAGCCTGACGGACAACGATGCCCTGACCTTCGAACCGCTGACAAAGGATTCGATCCGTCTCGTGGTCGGTCGGCAGCACCCGTGGTACGGTGTTGACCGTCTGACTCTGGACGATTTGCAGACAGAGCCGCTGGTGCTCAGGGAAGAGGGGTCCGGAACCGGCAGGGCCGTTCAGGTGGCACTGCATGAGGTGGGGTTTGACCCCGGCAGAATGCGGGTGCGAGCCTGGATGGGGAGCAGTGAGGCTGTCAAGCAGGCGGTAATGCTCGGTATCGGCGCTTCGTTCCTCTCGGACCTGTCCGTCCTGAGCGAACTGGAACGGGGGGAACTCTCCGTGGTCGAGATCAGCGGAGTTGCCATCGAACGGATGCTGTATCTCGCCCATCGTAGGGGGCGCGACCTGTCTCCCGCGGCCAAGGCGTTCTGTGCCGCAGCCAGGGAACTGCTCCCGCCGACCGGCGTCGTTACGACGTTGCCTCCGCTTTAGTCCGTCCGCTCAGTATCGCTTCGAATCGCTTGAACAGCTCAACGTTGAATGCCCCGGAGGATTTATCCCGCATGACCCTTATGGCGTCGGCATGGGATAGCCCCTTGCGGTAGGGGCGCTCGGTCGTCATTGCGCAATAAGTGTCGCACAGGGCGGCCAGCTGGGCGCTGCGGGGGATGTTGTCCCCCTTGAGGCCGGTCGGATAGCCATTGCCATCGTACTTTTCGTGATGATGCCGGACGATGGTCAGGGAGACGTCATTGAAGACGCCGATCCCTTTCAGGAAATCGTACCCCTTCTGGGTATGCTGCTTCACCTTGTGATATTCGATATCGGAGAGGGCATCGGGTTTTTCCAGGATATCGCTGGAAATGAAGATCATGCCGAAATCGTGGAGGAGAGCGCCCATACCGACATCGATCATTTCGTCGGTGTTCAGGTCGAACAGCTTGTCGTGGGCCAGCATGGTCAGGGCGGCGACCTGGACGCTATGGACGAATATGTAGTAGTTGTTGGCGATGATGGCCTGAAAGGCCTTGAGGCTATCCTCCGAGTTGGCGACGTATTTCATCAGATGACGGATCAGGCTGCGGCAGCGGGCCAGATTGGCCACTTTTTCCGGACTGTCCAGCACATCGGTAACGTAGTTCGCGGCGGTCTGGTACAGGATAATCCCTTTGGTGTTGTTGCTTATATCGTTGCGCGCCAGCAACGAGTGCAGGTTGTCCTCCAGGTACTCGGTGATGAGATCCATGTCACCGGCCCGGACGTAGAGAAAATCGCTATTGGTCCTCTGCAGCCGGGCACGGTCCAGTTCGGTGAATTTACGGTCATGGTTCTTGTAGAGGATATAGTTTCCGTTGTTCTTGACGAACAGGGCAACTTCGGGAAAGTAGGCGGGGTCGATGCATTCGACGGTTATTGGCCGGAAATAGCGGTCTTTCATGATGCTGTTTTCCCAAAGTCCTGGGCAGACGAGAGCATTACACTGCCTATGATATTGCCGCACTCATGCCGGAGACGACAGATGGATACTGCCGGAAGCTGCCTTGGCGTGAATCTACTGTGAGAACGGTTCCTCGGCCCATATTTACCGCACATCTATCATTTTATCGGAGAGCATGTGCAAAAATTTAATTCTAATGGTGTGCGTCAGCGGGAAGGAAAGGCTGACGCGTAGGAAACCTCGAAGGTCCGTCCCCCCCGAGAGAACTTTACGCTGCGTTCCCTGATTTCGATAATGCGGGCACCGGCAACCTCAGCACCCTCGCCGACGAGGGCGCCATTGACCACTGCCCGCCGCAGGGCTCGTTCCTCCTGCCAGGCGATGCCGGAGATGTTGATTGCCGGGTCAGCCGGCTCGAATGCCGTGACTGGCGGGTCTTCGGCCATTGTCTTGCGCGGTGGCGCTGTCGCTGGCACGGGAGAAACGGTTGCTGTTGGCAGGGTCCGGACCGGTTCGACCGGCATTGGGCGTGTCTGTGGAACTGCCGGTGGCAGTGGCGATGCCGGCCTGTCCTCAGTCCCGGCAGCACTGTTCTCGACCGGATGCGTTGGTGGCGCTGCCGGCCCGGTCCCCTTCAGGAGCATGCCGGCGCCTATGCCGGCCAGGAGCAGAAGCGCCCCTGCCACAACAGGTGTGATCAGCTTGCCGCTTTTCGGTGGCTCGTCGCCATGCCTGCTCAACACCGCGGGGCGGATATCCACCGAGCCTCCGCGGCGGGCCGCGCGTTCCTCTTCCATCTTTCTCAAGGCATCGAGTATCAGGCTCATCGGTTCTGCTCCGTTTGCAAGATTGTGGTCGATCCCCCGTTGAGCTCCGTGTTCGGCTGCTGCTGCCCGGTGTATTGTGAAAATCCGGGCGGGAAAAAGCCGCCTGCCCGCCGGTAAAGGAGGAGCAGGGTTTGCTCGCCAGGCTTGCCATCGGCTGCGAGCCCCTCTGCCCGCTGGAAGGTACGAATCGCCCCGTCCGTCATCGGATCAAAGACGCCGCTTACCGTGCCATCGTAATGCCCGGCACCTTTCAGCAACTCCTGCAGCTGCTTGACCCCTTTTCCCCTGCTTCCCGTCTTCAACCGTGGGGAGATATCGTGGAAGTTTTTCCACAACAGCGTGGCATTGCCAGTCCAGACGGCTGCCAGTTCCGGCCTGGTGAGGGAGGAACGGCCGTTGACGGCAGGGGCAATGGTGGCACCGTTCCGGTCGATACTGACCAGAGCCAGAAGCCGGCTACCACCGCCGGGAAGCGGTATCCGGAGAAGAGCCGGCGTATCGAGCCGGGCCAGGGAGTCCAGCGTGCCGGTTACCTCGGTTGCCGTGAGACCTCGTTGCCGGGCAATGGAGCGGATCTCCATTGCCCCGGCCCCCACCGTCGCTGCCGGCATCTGCCATGCCTTGAGGATGGCGTTTGCTGCTGCCAGGCGGTTCTCCTGTTCAGGGGCGGCGGCAAGTCCTTCCAGGGTGCTTTCCCTGGTGAGGGGGGTAATGCTCTGCTTCACTGTCGTCCTGGCCGGCGGTTGGTTGTTGTACCGGGAAAAGGCGACTGCCCCGACGGCCGCAACCGCCAGGGCGATCAGGGTAGCCCTGATCGTGAAGCGGGGTCCTAACGACGGTGGGCCGTCCCCCTTGCGCATGTCGGCTATGGCCAGCGACGCCATGGCCGGGGTAATCGTTCGGGCCTCCTTCGTATAGGCCAGGAGCAGCGCCCGGTCGCAGACACCGTTGATCAGGCGGGGAATGCCTCCGGAAAACCGGTAGATCCGTTTTACGGCACTGTTCGAAAAGGAGAGCGGCTCGCGGCCGCCGGCGGCCACGGAGATCCGGTGCCGGATGTAGGTGCGGGTATCGGCTAAGCCCATCGGCTCCAGGTGATAATGGACGGTGATCCGTTGATCCAGCTGGCGCAGCTCATTCTTTGCCAGCAGGGTTTTCAATTCGGGCTGTCCGACCAGGACGACCTGGATCAGCTTGGCCCGCTCGGTTTCCAGGTTGGAGATGAGGCGGATCTGTTCAAGGACCTCGATAGAGAGGTTCTGGGCCTCGTCGATGACGAGCACGACAGCCCGGCCGGCCCGGTTCTCCTCCAGCAGAAAGGCGTTCAACGTCTCCAGAAGTTCGCTGATTTCGCTGCCGGTAGAGGGCAGACGGAGTTCGCGGTTGATCGCCTGGAGCAGGCCGATGGGCGACAGGGTGGGGTTGAAGATGAGGGCCGAGCGGTGTGTTTCCGGATCAAGTTGGTTGAGGAGGGTCCGGATGATGGTCGTCTTACCGGTGCCGACCTCACCAGAGAGTTCGATGAATCCGGCCCGCGCGTCGATGGCGTAGAGCAAGTGGGCGAACGCCTCCTGGTGCCTGGAGCTGAGGAAGAGAAAGTGCGGATTGGGCGTGAGGGCGAACGGCGGTTCGCTGAAACCGAAGTGTTCCCAGTACATGGGTAGCCATTGGGCCCGACAGGGCGTGCATGAAGGTTAGTAGACGGCGTTACCCCATCAGCTATATGTTTTAGTCCCGTGCCTTGTCAAGGGATTAGTCGCCCATAGCCGACCGGCGTGCTTTCGGCCAGAAGGAACCGGTCACGGGGTATGATATCGTTTGCGGTTTCAGGGCAAATGATATATCTAATTTTGCTTTGGAAGGAGATCACCCATGTTCAATGCCCTTATGCTGCTGGTGGCGCTCGCCATCATCCTGCTCGGCGCCACTGTCTTTACCAATGGTCTCGAATGGTTCGGGAAGAAAATGAACCTTTCCGATGGGGCCGTGGGCAGCATCTTTGCCGCCGTCGGCACCGCTCTGCCCGAGACCCTGGTGCCGATCATCGCCATCCTGTTCGGCTCAGCGGACGCCGGACACCATATCGGGGTCGGCGCCATCATTGGCGCCCCATTCATGCTCGGCACCCTGGCACTCTTCATCAGTGGCGTTGCCGTCATGGTCAACCGGAAGAAGCGGGACGATTACCCCTTCATGCGGGTGGATACCGTGGTCATGCGTCGGGATATGGAATATTTCCTCATTACCTACGCAGCCGCCATGATCGCCACGTTTTTGACCCATCCCGTGTTCAAGCTGGTCATTGCCGTGATGCTGGTCCTCTCCTACATGGCTTACGTGCTGAAGACCCTGAAGGGGAACGGTCACGAGCCGGTAGAGGAGGCGGACCTCGATCCGTGCTACTTTGCGCCCAGGTCCCACGACCCGCATTTTTCCATCATTCTTGCCCAGGTGGTCTGTTCGCTGCTGCTGATTGTCTGGGGGGCGTACATCTTTGTGGAGAAGGTGCAGGTCCTGTCGCTGCAGTTCGGTATATCGCCGTTCATTCTCGCCATGATCATCGCTCCGATCGCCACGGAGCTGCCCGAGAAGTTCAACAGTGTTATCTGGATCAACAAAGGGAAGGATACCCTGGCCATCGGGAACATAACCGGGGCGATGGTGTTTCAGGGGTCGATTATCACGGCCATCGGCATCATGATGACCGAGTGGAAGCTTTCCCACGCCGCCTTCGTGACCGCTGCGCTGACCTTTGCCTCGGTGGGGCTGGCCTATGGCCAGATCCGGGTTAAAAAGCGGCTGACCCCCTCTACGCTGCTCGTGGGCGGTGCGTTTTACTTTCTCTTTCTCATCCTGGTGTTCACGGGGAATATCTGATGTATACCGGGTACGCCGAACATTCGCTGACTTTCCCGTAACGGTTTTCAGCAGCCGGCTAAACTGCCAGGGGCGTTGTTTGACGTGGCTCCAGTTGTTCCTCCACCTTGGCCAATCGGTTACCTATCTTCGCAAGATTTTTACGCATTTCCGGCAGATGGGGAAAGACTGCGGCTGCTTTGAGTCTTGTCTGGTGAGGAATGGCCGGTGTGCCGCTCAGTATCTCACGTGGCGCCACGCTGCCGAACACTCCCGACTGGCCGGAAATCATGGCGTTATCACCAATCGTAACGTGGCCGACAATGGCGACCTGTCCACCGAGGCTTACATGCTGTCCGAGCTTGGCGCTGCCGGCAATACCGGCTTGTGCTGCAATAATGCACTCATTGCCAATGGTGCAGTTGTGAGCTACCTGGACGAGATTGTCTATTTTCGTGCCGTACCCGATGCGGGTCGTATCGAGGGCCGCCCTGTCAACGGCGGCATTAGCGCCGATTTCCACATCATCTTCTATGATAACATTACCGATCTGCGGAATTTTGAACCATGAAGTGCCATCCGGTGCGTACCCGAAGCCGTCGCTCCCGATGACCGTGCCGTTATGGATGGTGACTCTGTTGCCGATCAGGCACCCTTCCCGTACAGACACCCCTGCGTGCAGCGTAACGTCATCACCTACAACGACCCCTTCGTACAGAGTGACATTCGGATGTAGCGTTACCCGGTCTCCAATGTGAACCCCCTCGGCAATATAGGTGCCAGGGTAGACGGACGCTTCCTTGCCGATGACGGCGCTTTCATCGACATGAGCACCAGCCATAATCCCCCGGGCTTTTCTTGGCTTAGCGGAAAATAAGGTAAGTAGTTTGGCAAAGGCAAGGTATGGATTGGCCACGATAAGCGCATTGTGGTCAAAAGGGTCCGTGTCAGGGGGGATGATGACAGCTGTTGCACGTGTTGTCTGTACCTTCAGGGCGTATTTCCTGTTGGCGAGGAAGGATATCTGTCCTTCACCGGCATCATCCAGGGTACCGAGGCCTCTGATGATAACCGTAGGATCACCTATGATGTGGCCGTCCAGATAATCGGCCAATTCCTGCAATGTTTTATTCACAAGATTTCCTTTTCTGAAAAAAAGCTGTTGGGATTTCGGTGGCTTCTGTTTTGGCGATGGGTCGTGAATGTTTCTCGGTTCGCAATCTACTGGTTTAGGTTGGATGTCAGTATTGCAGCTTTAGTGGGATGACTATGAGGTAGTGTTACTTAATAATTAGATAGATTGGTTGGAACAAATCAAAGTCCATATGTGCAACTGTCAGGGGTGGGTTGTTAGAAATAATTAGTCTTAAAGAGCTGTGAATAATATCGGAGCATTATTCACTGTCCTCAATAGTATAGATAATGCTTTTAAAAGTATATTAAATAGTGTTCGTCCGGAAACCCGCGTCTGGCGTGAACGAGGGGTACCGGCAGCTTGGGATGCCCCCCACCGTCGACAAGTAGCAGTTTGTTTAGCCACAGTAAACTGAGCTTCCTGATTGCCATTTCTTGGTCAAGTGTCAACAAAACTCCTCAATATTATCAGCATCAATTCACCCATAACAAAAACAGCCCTCACCCGACCGAAGTCGAATGAGGGCTGCGAACACTACGTCTTGTGGTCGAAAACTCACCTACTGATAAAACTACTACCTTTTGCTTTGTCCACTGTGTGGACAGTTCTTACATCATGCCGCCCATACCACCCATACCGCCCATGCCGCCCGGCATTGCCGGCATTGCGCCTTCTTCCCGCGGCTTCTCGGCGATCAGCGCCTCAGTGGTCAGCATGAGGCCGGCCACGGAAGCAGCATTTTGCAGAGCGCAACGGGAAACCTTGGTCGGGTCGATGATCCCGGCCTGCAGCATGTCGGTGTACTCGTCATCGGCCGCGTTGTACCCAAAGGCATCCTTGCCGTTCCGTACCTTGTCCACGACGATGGAGCCGTCCACGCCGGCGTTCTGGGCGATCTGACGGATCGGCTCCTCCAGGGAACGCTTGATGACGTTGACGCCGAACTGCTGCTCGGTGGCGAGTGACAGGGCGTCAAGGACGCCCAGTGCACGGATGTAGGCAACGCCGCCGCCGGGGACGATCCCTTCGTCAACCGCAGCGCGGGTGGCGTGGAGGGCGTCTTCGACGCGGGCCTTCTTCTCCTTCATCTCGGTCTCGGTGGCGGCACCGACCTTGATCACGGCAACGCCGCCAACGAGCTTGGCGAGACGCTCCTGGAGCTTCTCGCGATCGTAATCGCTGGAGGTCTCCTCGATCTGGGCACGGATCTGCTTGACGCGACCGGCGATGTCGGCTTCCTTGCCGGCGCCGTCGATGATGGTGGTGTTGTCCTTGTCGATGGTGATCCGCTTGGCGGTGCCGAGCTGGTCAAAGGTGGTCTGCTCAAGCTTGAAGCCGAGCTCTTCGGAGATCACCGTACCGCCGGTGAGGATGGCGATATCTTCCAGCATGGCCTTGCGACGGTCGCCGAAGCCCGGTGCCTTGACGGCACAGATGTTGAGCACACCGCGCAGCTTGTTGACCACCAGGGTGGCCAGGGCCTCGCCCTCGATATCCTCGGCAATGATCAAGAGCGGCCGGCCGGACTTGGCAGTCTGCTCCAGGACCGGCAGGAGGTCTTTCATGCTGGAGATCTTCTTGTCGTGGATCAGGATGTTGGCATTCTCGATATTGACTTCCATCCGCTCCGGATCGGTAACGAAGTAGGGAGAGAGGTAGCCGCGGTCGAACTGCATCCCTTCCACGGTTTCCAGCGAGGTTTCCATTGCCTTGGCTTCCTCGACGGTGATGACCCCTTCCTTGCCGACCTTCTCCATTGCCTGGGCAATGATGTCGCCGATGGTCTTGTCGTTGTTGGCGGAGATGGTGCCAACCTGGGCGATCTCCTTGTGGTCCTTGATCGGCTTGGAAATCTTGACGAGCTCGCCGACGATGGTCTCCACCGCCTTATCGATGCCGCGCTTGATCTCCATCGGGTTGTGGCCGGCAGCCACCAGCTTGGAGCCCTGACGGTAGATGGCCTGGGCAAGGACCGTGGCAGTAGTGGTACCGTCACCGGCCACGTCGGAGGTCTTGGAAGCAACCTCTTTCACCAGCTGGGCGCCCATGTTCTCGAACTTGTCTTCCAGTTCGATCTCCTTGGCCACAGTAACGCCATCCTTGGTAATGAGGGGCGAGCCGAAGGACTTCTCGATAACTACGTTGCGGCCTTTCGGGCCGAGGGTAACCTTAACCGCGTCAGCGAGGGTGTTCACGCCCTTGAGAATGGCGTTGCGACCTTCCTGATCGAATTTGATGACTTTTGCTCCCATGTGACTCCTCCGTTCATTATTTATGAGATATATTTATCTTTTAGGGACAAACGTCTGTCAGCCCTTGCTGGGCCGGCCTGCGACCCTATCAGATTGCTTGAATTACTCGATGACTGCCAGGATGTCATCCTCACGCATCATCAGGTACTCTTCGCCTTCCAGCTTAATCTCGGTACCGGCATACTTGCCGAACAGCACCTTGTCGCCCTTTTTCACGTCCAGAGGCAACACCTTACCGTCTTCGGTCTTCTTGCCATTGCCAACTTCAATGATTTCACCGCGCTGAGGTTTTTCCTTGGCGGTCTCCGGGATGAAGATACCCCCGGCAGTCTTGCTCTCTTCTTCGAGCCTCTTTACGATGATGCGGTCCTGCAAAGGTCTGAGTTTCATGCGGTACTTCTCCTTTCTTCGTGTAAATTCGAGTTGTATTTGGAAAAAAATTAGCACTCACAACTGTTGAGTGCTAATCACGGTCACAATATAAACAGGGCTTGGACAAAAATCAAGGGCGTAAGCAAAAAAATTTAGAAAACGGCAGGGGGGATTACGGAAAGGGTGCTGGCGCTCTGCTCTTCAGTACGTTGAGAATCTGGGCCGCCATCTCACTGGAAAGGCGCATCGCCAGACGGCTCCGCTCCGTTGTAAGGGTGGAGCGATCGTGTTCGAAGAAACTGCTCATGGGGATTTCAGCCTCGTACAGCTGTTCCTGTGTCCCGGCCTTCAGCACTCTGACCCTGGCCTTGACCTGGAGTTCGGTGGAACAGCAGCCGGAGCTCTCGATATAGCTCCAGAGTTCGCCGGAAACATACAGATGATCCGGAGGAAGGGCCTTGGTCACCTCCTGCAGATCGTCCTTGATGATCGAAAACCACTTGATAGAGGTTTGGGCGTGGTTGTCGTTGAGGATGTCGACACAGTTATCGAAGACTGCCGTGGAAAATGTCTCGGGAACCAGGGTGCCGACAAAGGGGAGAATGGGCAGCACTTCCTGGGTAGCCGGAACGGTAAAGGATCTGGCAACCAGCACCCTGTTTTCACTGGCACAGCCGCCAACGAGGAGCAGGGAGGCCACGGCGAAGAGCAAAAACGCTGACTTTCTCAGACTGACGCGCGTACCCGGGATCACCATTTCCGTTTTGCAGCCTCTTCCTGATAAAATTTCCGGTACAGGATCTCCCATTCCCGGCTTCCCGGCACCTTGGCCTGGGAGTAGGAGGCGAGTTTCTTGCGCACCGCCTCGTCAATCTCCTCGGAAACCGCAAAAAAAGCGGTTATCGAGTCCTTAACCCGGTTGAGGGCGCGGGGCTCGTCGCTAAAATCGGCAAGATCGTCGCGCCAGAGCTTCTCCATGACCCGGTGGGCCAGATGGGAAATACGGTCTTCAGAGATATGCATTGAGTATCCTGCCAAGAGTGGATTGACAAACGAACGGTCAGAGGACGATCTTACGCTCCTTGGCCAGCTTTTCCTTGATCATCCTGAGCATCTTGTGGCGGTCAATACCGGCCCCGTCCCCCATGGCGGCGAGACTCTGCTCCAGAAGACGCTCGGCATCCCGCTCCAACGTCTCTTCGGTCTTCTGATCCGCAACAAGTGCGTCCCTGATGGCCTGCACGAGCTTCCCCCGCTCCTTTTTCACCGTGACCAGCTTGGCTGCCAGCAGGTCATCGAGAACTTTTTCGGCAAGGCGGATTATCTGGTCGTCTTTAAGGTGCACAAGGCATTCTCCCCGGTAAATCGCTGTGGTGCCCCATTGTACCCTAATGGCTCGGTTTTGCAAGACCGTTTCCCTGCCCGCCTGTTGACCCGCAGACCTTTGACTGGTAAGGTATGACAAGACTAAGTAATCTGGAGGGGTCATGCTCATCGTCATGCACCACAAGGCAGGAACCAGGCAGATCGAGGCAGTCACCAGGGCAGTGGCAGCCCTGGGACTCACCGCTGCCCCCATACCCGGGAGCGAGCGAACCGCCATTGGCGTGCTGGGAAACAAGGGGTACGTGGACGACTCCACCATACGCGACCTCCCCGGTGTCCAGGAAGTCATCCATGTGTCCAAACCCTACAAGTTGGTCTCACGGGATTTCCATCCGCGGCCGACCATTGTCCGGGTGGGAGGGGTGGAAATCGGCGAAGGCCGTCGACCTGTGGTGGCTGCAGGCCCCTGCGCGGTGGAAAGCGAAGAGCAGATCCTCAAAACCGCCCGTGCGGTGAAAAAAGCCGGGGCAGACCTCCTGCGGGGCGGCGCGTTCAAACCACGCACCGGTCCCCACACCTTCCAGGGACTTCGGGAAGAAGGACTCAAGCTCCTGACCATGGCCGGCAAAGAAACCGGACTCCCCATCGTTACCGAGGTAATGAGCCCCGACAACGTCGGTCTGGTGGCCGAACACGCCGACCTCCTCCAGGTCGGCGCCCGCAACATGCAGAATTTCGACTTGCTGCGGGAAGTGGGCCGCGCAAAAAAACCGGTTCTCCTCAAGCGCGGCATGAGTGCCACCCTGGAAGAGTTTCTCGCTGCCGCGGAGTACATCCTGGCCGAAGGAAACCATCAGGTCATCCTCTGCGAACGCGGCATACGGACCTTCGAGACCGCCACCCGCAACACGCTTGACCTTGCCATTGTGCCGCTTGCCAAGGAGCTGTCCCATCTCCCGATCATGGTGGACCCGTCCCACGCCACCGGCAAACGGAGCCTGGTTTCGCCCATGGCCAAGGCAGCACTGATTGCCGGTGCCCACGGCGTCCTCGTCGAGGTACACCCGGAACCGGAAAAAGCCCTGTCAGACGGACCGCAGTCGCTGACGTTCCAGGGATTTGCCCATCTCATGGATGAAGTAGCCAGAATCAAGGAGTTTCTCGGATCGGCATGACGAAAAAGCCCTTGATTTCCCCCGGAGCGGGGCATAGTATAAGCAACAGTTAAAGATTCAAAGATCTCTCTGCTGTACTCGTGAGGCTGCTGAACCCAGGCGGAACATTTACAAAAAAGGGAACCTTTTCCAGTCGTGGTGTGCTGCCCCATTACGCGGGATTTGCCTGAAGCGGCTTAAAGGTTTCCACCTAGTAGGGAACTCGCTGAGAGGTCCTTGAGCCCACGGTACAGCGGAGAGATTGACAAAAAAAGAGACCGGCAGCTGTCGGTCTCTTTTTTTGTTTGTTGTCATTTTTGTCGGAAGCTCAGGAGGATGGTTTCGTGACGATGTCCCTGGCGGACAGCAGTTCGTTTTTCAAGGCCTCGCCGTCCTTTACGAGCTTGCGGGCTCGCCATTCGTTTCGGGCGTAAGGCGAGAGCAGGTTTAGCGCATGGGATATCTTTTGACTGGTTAGTACCCGTTCCCGGTAGTCATCGAGGAATCCGGCCTTAAGCTCCTTCTTCACGCTGGCAAACTCGTTTTCGAAATAGACAATTACCTTGTCGAACAAGGATTCTTCCAAAATCATGACCGCTCAATCCTATCTATTAAGTTTCACATCTGCAGCACAAAGGCAAAACCCTGCAAGAACGAGATGATGACTTTAGTTCGACATCATCTTCAATTTCTTAAGGTTATTTTGCAGTTATCAGCGACGCTTCTTCATCGGGACCGGGAAAGGCGCAAAAATAAGTTGCGTGGAGCCGTACCATCTGCTATAAAACTGGTTCTTAAAAAAGTAGGTCGAGCGCTCGTAGCTCAGCTGGATAGAGCAACGGACTACGAATCCGTAGGTCGGGAGTTCGAATCTCTCCGAGCGCGCCAACTAAATAAAAGGGTTACAGTGTGATACTGTAGCCTTTTTTGTTTTTTGCTGCTGACGGTTGTTGTCCCAGTCATCGGTCGGGAGGCCCCATGAGCAAATGCCGCAAAGGAAACCTGGTCCACTTCGCCGTGACCATTATCAGCAAAGACCGCCCCGGTATCGTGGCCGACACCACGGAGGTCCTCTATCGCCTCGGCTGCAACATCGAGGACTCCAGCTGCACCATGCTGGGGGGGGACTTTGCCCTGATCCTGATTGTCTCCCACGAGAAGCCGTTCACCAAGGCACGGCTTGCCGACGAGTTCAGGGCACTTCATGAACGTACCGGGCTGGCCGCCCATGTCCGGGCACTGAGCGAAGGGGAGGTCTGCCGCCGGGAGGAGCCGGGCGAGCTCTGCATCATCTCGGTCTACGGTTCGGACCAGCCGGGCATCGTCTACCGGGTGACCAGGGAGCTGGCTGACCGGCAGGTCAACATCACCGACCTGAACACCCGCCTCATCGGCACCAAAGAGGAGCCGGTCTATGTCCTGATGCTGGAGGCGATCCTCCCCGGCGGCATGGGAGTGGACGATGCCGCGCGCCTCCTGGAGAACCTGAAGAAGGAGCTGAACGTGGAGATCGGGGTCAGGAGCATCACCCCGGTGACCCTCTGATACCATGGCCGTCCAGAAGATCCTCCTCTTTCCCCATCCCGTCCTGAAGAAGATGGCCAGGCCGGTGACCTCCTTTGATGACGAGATCCGCCAGCTGGCCGACGACCTGATCGACACCATGCGTGCCGGCCCCGGCTCGGTCGGTGTGGCAGCCCCCCAGATCGGCGCGTCGCTCAGGGTCTGCGTGGTGGATGTCTCCAACAGCAAGCTGGGCAGGGAGAACAACCACGGGCTCCTGGTGCTCGTCAACCCGGAGATCGTGGCCAGGGAAGGGGCGGCGATCATGCGGGAGGGGTGCATGAGCGTTCCCGACTACACCGGCGAGGTGGAGCGGGCGACCGGCATTACGTTGCGGTATCTCGATGGGGACGGGGTGACGCAGGAGATCGCGGCCAGCGGCTACGAGGCGGTGGCTATCCAGCACGAGATGGACCACCTGGACGGGGTCCTGTTCCTCGACCGGATCGTGTCGCTGAAGACCGGACTGTTCAGAAGGAAGAACTACAAGTAAAGCTGTGACTCGTCAAAAGCAGTAATTGGGGGGGAGTTGCGACGGGCAGCTCCCCCTTTCTGCATCAACGTGATAGGAGGTGAGTCAGCCCTTCTTCCGCTGCCCGGTGCGCGGCTGCCACGCAGTCGTTCAGGCCGATGCCGCGGTAGGAGTTGCCGGTGAGAAGCAGGCCGGGATGGCTCTGCAACTGTTCGCCCAGGGCGGCAAGTCTTTTGCCGTGGCCGACGACGTACTGGGGAATCGCCTGCTCGTGGCGGAAGATCCGGATGAAGCTGGGGGGTGCCGTGATCCCCATGGCCCGCTCCAGGTCGTTCCGAACCCGCTTCTCCACCTCGGCATCGGAGAGGGTGAGGTACTGGGGAAAGCAGGCCCCCCCCATCATGCTCCGGAGCAGCACCCGCCCTGCAGGTGCCCGGTTTTCGAAGATGCTGGAATCCCACAGGGTGCCGAGGGTGGACAGCCCCTCCTCCTTGGGGATCAGGTAGCCGAAGCCGTCCAGGTCGCGCCTGATCCGCTCCCGCTCATAGCCAAAGCAGACCACGGTCATGGTCGAGTAGGGGATTTCGTTCAACACCGAGCTGATCCCGGCATCCAGCTCCCTAAGCAGCTCTGCTGTGGCATAGGCCGGAGCGGCCACGATCACCAAGTCGGCATCCAGTTCCTCCTTGTCGGTCGTAACCCGGTAGGGAACGGTCCCGCCGTTGCTGATCCTGACCGCACCGCTGCCGGACCGCACCACCGACGCCCCGAGCTCCGTGGCCAGGATGTCGGTCAGGGTCTGGATGCCGTCCTTGAACGAGGTGAGGACGCCACCGGGACCGGCCGCGCTGGCAACCACCTTGCCTTCGGCAAACTCCTGTTTTTTCTTCTTGGCCAGCTTGATCATCGCCTTGATGAGGCCGCCGTATTCGGCCTCCAGTTCGGCGATGCGCGGGAAACAGGACTTCAGGGACATGGTTTCCGGGTCGCCGGCAAAGATCCCCGAGACCATGGGGGCGATCAGCTTGGCCAGCGCCTCGTCCCCCAGCCGCCGACGACCGAAGGCGGCCAGGGTTTCGTCGGCAGTTCCGGCATACTGCGGGATGAACGGTTCCATGGCCAGACGGAGCTTCCCCGGCCAGGAGATGAGAGCGCTCTTCAGGAATGACGGCCCGTTTTCCGGCAGGCGGTTCAGGATGCCGCCGGAGAAGATGAACCGCTTGCGGGCGTTGTCGTTGCTGCGCAGGAGCTGGCTGTCCACCCCAAGCTGGCGGCAGAGTTCCAGGGTCTGGGGCTTGTTGTCCAGGAAGCCGTTGGGGCCCCATTCGCAGAGAAAACCATCCTCCCGCCGGCTCCAGATCTTCCCCCCGACCCGGTGCTCCTTCTCAAGCAGGGTGATGGCAAGCTCCACCCCGGCCTCCTTTGCCTTTTCCCGCAGCAGGTAGGCGGTTGCCAGCCCGGAAATGCCCCCCCCAACAACGATTGCCTGTTTCACGGTATTCTCCTTTTTACTGCGCTATTCCAGGGTGCCCAAAATCTCGGCCAGGGTCTCGAACGACTGGACCAGCCGCTCCTGGTCCCGTTCAGGCAGCTTTGCCAGCAGGGAGCGGTAGTTCTCCACGATGCCGCGGCGCAGATCCCTGATCAGTTCCTCGCCCTTGTCGGTGGTATAGATGATCACCTGGCGCCGGTTTTCCTCGTCCACAGTCCGGTAGACGAATCCCAGGTTGACCAGCCGGTCGACCATCTCGCTGGCCGAACTCATGGCGATCTGCAGCTCCCTGGCCAGCAGGTTCAGGGGGCAGCTCCCCTTGTCGTAGATGGTCAGGAGCATCTTGTACTGGTTGTAGGTGAGGTCCATCCCCTCGTGGACGATGCTCCTGATTCGGCCCATGACGCGCATGATGGCGGGATAGAGCTGGGCGATACGTTCGATATTTTCCATGATCATTCCGATAGTGCCGAATAGTTCGTATTCCGAAATGTTAGCCGAATGAACTGTGCTTGTCAAGTTGCGTATCGATCCTCACCTCAGGACTGTTGACTTGCCCGTCGACTGCCATTAGATTGTCGATGAGAACGGCATGAAAGGACAGGATAATGGCACAGAAGGATTACTACCAGGCACTCGGCCTGCAGAAGGGGGCAACCCCTGACGAGATCAAGAAGGCGTTCCGTAAGCTGGCGGTGAAGTACCACCCGGACAAGAACCCAGGCGATGCCGCGGCAGAGGAGCGGTTCAAGGAGATCAACGAGGCGTACGCGGTCCTGTCCGACCCGCAGAAAAAGGCCCAGTACGACCAGTTCGGCTCCACCGGCTTCCACGAGCGCTACTCGCAGGAGGACATCTTCCGTGGTTTCGACGTGGGGGACATCTTCAGGGATGCCGGGCTCGGTGACGATATTTTCTCGCGCATCTTTGGTGGTGGGTATCAGCGTGGCGGTGGTGGGTTCAACCGGCGCCGGCGGGGCGAAGACTTCGAGATGGAGTTGAAAGTAACCTTTCAGGAGGCATACGCCGGGGGGGAAAAGCGGGTCGCCTTCAGCAAGAGCGGGGTGAAGGAGACGCTGTCGGTCAGGATTCCGGCCGGCATCGAGAACGGCGCCCGTCTGCGGCTGGCCGGCAAGGGTGGGCCGGGGGGTGGGGGCGGTCCGGCCGGAGACGTCTATCTGAACGTCACCATCAGGCCTGATCCGGTCTATACTCGGGAGGAAGACGATATTGTTATCGAGAGGCAGATTCTCTTCACTGAGGCTGCCCTGGGGGCGTATCTGGAGGTGCCGACCCTTGACGGCACCAAGCGGATCAAGGTGCCGGCCGGCATCCAGCCGGGAACACGGATCAGGCTCAAGGGGCTCGGCTTCCCCCATCTGGGGAGTACCGGCAAGGGAGACTTTTTCGTGCGGATCGGGGTCAAGGTGCCGGAAGAACTCACCCCGAAACAGCAGGAACTGCTGGAGAGTCTGGCAAAGGAAGGGATCTGAAAGGCGGTTACTGGTAACTGGTGACGCGTGACTCGAAAAAAGTAAAGGCCGGATGTCAACGACAACGGCCTTTCGCTTTTACCAGTTACGAGTTACCAGTCACGGCTTTATCTCCACCGTTGCCGCCTTGCGGAGGTCAGTGGTCCACTGGTTGAACCGTTCTTCCGATTTTTTCCGGTAGAGCAGTTCCTCTATGGCTCCCTTGACCACTTCCAGGGGTTTGAACTTGGCAGGGGCCTTTTCTTCCAGCTTGATGATGTGAAAGCCGGCCGGCGTAGCGATCAATTCGCTGACCTCTCCCGGTTTCATGGCGATCACCGTGCTCTCGATCTCCGGGAGCATCTCCCCTTTGCGGAAGGTGCCCAGGTCCCCGGCGTCCTTGGCAGCCGACGTCTCATCCGAATATTTCCGGGCCAGCTCGGCAAAGTCCTTACCGCTTCTGGCCTCCATGAGAACGTTAGCGGCCCGGGACATGGCGTCTTTCACCTGCTCGGCGGTTGCATCTTTCGGCACGCGGAAAAAGATGTGCCGCGCCCGGTAGGTTTCGTCCTCGCTGTAGTTCGCCTTATTGGCCGCATAGTAATCCTGGATTTCCTTTTCGCTGACCTGGATCTTGGCCCGGACCTCCTGGCCCATCAGACGTATCCGCTCCAGCTGTTCCTTGAGCTGGGCCTTGTACTGGTCAAAGGTCAGTCCCTGGGTGAGCAGGGCCGCCACCAGCCCGTCCTGGGTCATGTTGTTCTGCTTCTTGATCTCTTCGACCGCCTGCCGGACTTCCTCCTCGCTCACCTGGATGTTCAGCTCCTTGATCTTCTCCTGGACCAGACGCTTGTCGACAAGCCCGTTCAGGGCGGCGGTGCGGACCTGCTGCCGGATTGCATCGGTCACGGGCCCGCGTTTTTCGGCCTCCTTCAGGAGCTGGGCGGTTTCCCGGTTGACCTCATAGATGGTAATGACGTCGTCGTTAACCGTTGCCGCGATACCGCTCACGATCTCGGCAGCCGCCGGTGAGGCGAGGGCAAGGACAAACAAAAGAATGGAAGCAATAGTATGGTTTCTCATAATGCCACTCTTTTACCACAGAGGCGTGAAGGAGGGGAACGGATTTCTTTATCGGGATACTACGTAAGATTGCTTCGTGTGTGCCACTGATTTCATGTCAACGAAAAAAGGCCGGGAGTTGATCCCGGCCTTCCTTGTTATTTTTTCACTTCCTGTGCCTTCGGCTCGGCCGGCGGCATGGCGGCGGCCCCCTTGGCCTCGCCGGATGCTACCCCGCCAAGGCTCTTCAGCACATCTTCCTTGATGGTGTACTTGCCGCTCTTCTTCAGCTCATCCTTCAGCTTCTGGAAGATCTCCTGCTGCTTGCTGGGCAGGATGGCTGCCTTGATCTGGTCCTTGACATCGGCAAAGCTGCGGGTGCCGGCAGCGCGCTTGCCGGTAACCTTGATGATATGGAAGCCGAACTTGGTCTTGACGATGCCTGAGGTCTCGCCTTCCTTGAGAGCGAAGGCGGCCTTGGCAAATTCGGGAATCATTGCCTCTTTGCCGAACCAGCCCAGATCGCCACCTTTGGCGGCGGCCGAATCGATGGAGTATTTCTTGGCCAGTTCCTCGAAGTTGCCGCCCGCCTTCACCTTTGCCAGGACGTCCTGGGCGGTCTTCTCGTCCTTCAAGAGGATGTGGCTCGCCTTGACCTCGTCGCCGCTCTTGAATTTCTCCTTGTTCTGGTCATAGAACTTCTGGAGCTCCTCGTCCGTTACCTTGGACTGTTCATCCACCTTCTTCTTCAGGTAGACTTCCACCACAAGCCTCTTTTTCAGGTCTTCCAGCTTGTCCTTGACGGCCGGGCTGTTCTCGATGCCGTCTTTCCTGGCATCCTGGAGGATCAGCTCGCGGATGATCATGGTCTCCAGCATCTCCTTCTTGCCGTCGGCGCTTTCGGCCATCGGTTTCAGGTAGGGAGGGAGATTCTCCACTTCTTTCTTGAACTCGTCCACCGTGATGTTGGTGCCGCTCACTTCGGCCAGCACCGGGCCACTCTTGGTTTCTTTCTTGGCTTCGCCGGCCTGTTTCTGGCAGCCGGCCAGGGCGACCAGGGCAATGGCCACCGTAGCGAGGCGCATCATACGAACGTGGATCATGACAGCTCCTTCAGGGGAAATTTGGTGTGAAAACGCACTAGGCGCAGTATAACCGGTCGGAACCTAACATATCAAACAAGGCGGTTCAAGACATTTCTGGCTTCGGTCAGGACCCCGTCGAAGCCGGTGTCCGGGAGCTCAACCACCAGCCGGAACTCGGGGGTGAACTGGTATTTCTTCGGCTGCTGGCGGATGAGGGCGATGATGGTATCCGGCGAAACCGGGGTCTTCTGGTGGAAGGAGAAGATCAGCCGCTGGCCGTCAAACTCCACTTCCCGGATGAGCAGCTCCTTCAGCCGCAGCCGCAGCCGCATCACCTCCAGGAGATAACCGGCGGCCGGCGGCAGCTTGCCGAAGCGGTCCACCAGTTCGGTCAGGACATCGTCGATGTCTGTCGAGGCCTGTGCCTGGGTCAGCTTTTTGTAGAGGACGAGGCGCTGGTTGGCGTCCGGGACGTACTCTTCGGGAATGAAGGCCGGAATCCGGAGCTTGATCTCCGGCTCCACCCGCTCCACGGTCTCCTCTCCCTTGAGGCGCTGGATCGCCTCCTCCAGGAGCTCGGTGTAGAGTTCGAAGCCGACCGCGGCGATCTGCCCCGACTGGCGTCCCCCCAGCAGGTCGCCGGCGCCGCGGATCTCCAGGTCGTGGGTGGCGATCCGGAAGCCGGCCCCCAGCTCGGTGATCTCCTGGAGAATCTTGAGCCGCTCCCGCGCGTCGGGAGGGATGGCCCCCTCTGCCGGGATGAGAAAGTAGGCGTAGGCACGCACCTTGGAGCGGCCGACCCGCCCCCGCAGCTGGTAGAGCTGGGCCAGGCCGAAGGCGTCGGCCCGGTTGACGATCAGGGTGTTGGCAGACGGGATGTCCAGCCCGGACTCGATGATGGTGGTGCAGAGCAGCAAGTTGGTCTCGCCGTGCATGAAGCCGAGCATCACCTTTTCCAGCTCCCCTTCGTTCATCTGGCCGTGCCCCACCGCAATCCGCGCCTCCGGCACGATCCGCTGCAGGTGCTCGGCCATGGCGCCGATGCTCTGGACCCGGTTGTGGACGAAGAAGATCTGGCCGCCGCGGCGCAGCTCCCGCAGCACCGCCTCGCGGATCAGTTCGTCGTTGAACCTTGCTACAAAGGTCTTGATGGCCAGCCGATCCACCGGCGGGGTATCGATGATGGAGAGGTCGCGGATCCCCATCATCGACATGTACAGGGTCCGGGGGATCGGGGTGGCGGTGAGGGTCATGATGTCCACCGTGGCCCGGTACTTCTTGAGCCGTTCCTTGTGGGCCACGCCGAAGCGCTGTTCCTCGTCGACGATCAAAAGCCCCAGCTCCTTGAACGTCACGTCCTTCTGGAGCAGGCGGTGGGTGCCGATGATGATGTCGACATTGCCTTTCTGCACCCCTTCCAGGATCGCCTTCTGTTCCTTGGGGGTGCGGAAACGGGAGAGCATCTCCACCTTTACCGGATAGGCCTTGAACCGCTCCCGGAACGATTCCATATGCTGCTGGGCCAGGACCGTGGTGGGGACCAGGACCGCCACCTGCCTGCCGTCCATCACCGCCTTGAAGGCGCCGCGCATGGCCACTTCGGTCTTGCCGTAGCCCACATCGCCGCAGATCAGCCGGTCCATGGGGCGGGTATGCTGCATGTCGCTCAGCACGTCTTCGATGGCCGAGAGCTGGTCCGGCGTCTCCTCGTAGGCAAAAGAGGCCTCAAACTCCTTGTAGAGGTCGTCGGGGGGGGAGAAGGCAATCCCTTCCTGGATCTGGCGGGCGGCATAGAGCTGGAGGAGTTCATCGGCCATCTCCTCGATGGCTTGCCGCGCCTTGGCCTTGGCCTTTTCCCAGGAACTGCCGCCGAGCCGGTCGATGCGCGGCTCAAGCCCCTCGGCCCCCACATAGCGTTGCACCAGCCCGAGCCTGTCCACCGGCAGGTAGAGCTTGTCACCACCCGCGTACTCCAGGAGCAGGAAGTCACCGGCCACGCCGCCCAGGGCGAGGTGCTGGAGCCCCCGGTAGATGCCGACCCCGAACTCCAGGTGGACCATCGGGTCACCCGGCTTCAGCTCCGCCAGGGAGGTCAGGACCTGTTTCTTCTTCAGCTCAGAGACACCGCGCCGTCTGACCCTCTGGCCGAATATCTCCTCTTCGGCAATGATCGCCACCCCGAACTCCGGGAGACGGCAGCCGCGGGACAGTTCGCCGACCATCACCTCCACCCGCTGGTCGCGCCGGGCGAGAACGTCGGCGAATGGCTCCTCGGCCATATGGAGCGGTAGTCCGTAAGGGGTGAGCAGCTCCAGGAGCCGCTGGGCCTGTCCCTGCTGGTGGCAGGGGAGGAACGGCCTTACCCCGGCGGCGAGCAGTCCCTGCAGCTTCGTCGCCAGCGGTCGGAGAACCCCTTCGCTGTCAGGGGCCAGGTCGATCCTGAGGTCCCGGTTGTCCTGCACGTCAAAGCGGAAAACCGCTGCATCTTCTTCTGTCCCGGACAGTTCCAGGGCCGGTATCGTCACCCGCCGCCCTAGTCCGATCAGCGTCTCCACGGCATCGGCATCGCAATAGAGCTCTTCCAGGGGGGCGAAGATCCGGTCATGTTCCAGTGCCCGCTGTTCGGCCCGGGCCAGGTCGGCGGCAAAGGCCTCCCGGGCGGCGACGACCCCCTCGGGATCGACCAGGATCGTGACGCAATCCGCTCCGGCATAGTTGAAAAGGGTTTCCAGCGGGCCATGGAACATCGGCTGGAGAAATTCCACCCCGGCCGGGTAACAGTCGTTCTGCAGCTGCTCCATGAGCTCGCGGCGGCGGACCACCGGGATGTCAAGATCGTCGCAGCGCCGTTTCAGGCGGGCCGCAAAGGCCTGCACGGACGCCGGCATGAGGATCACCTCCCGGGACGGCAGGAGCACCAGTTCGGCAAGGGGGTGCAGGGAACGCTGGCTGAGCGGGTCGAAGGTGCGGATCGTCTCCACGAAATCGCCGAAGAATTCCACCCGGACCGGCGAGGGCAGGGCAGGGGGAAATATATCCAGAATCCCGCCCCGCACCGCAAAGGTCCCCCGGTCCTCCACCAGCGGGACCGGGGCGTAGCCGAGGTTCACCAGTTTCTGCAGGAGCGCCTCCCGGTCCAGTTCCTCGCCGGCCACCAGGTAGAGTGAGGCGTCGCCGAGTACCTGGCGGGGGATGACCCGCTGGCTAAGGGCGGACCAGGGGGTTACCACGGCCCGGGCACTGCCGTTCATCAGGGCCGAAAGGGTTGCGAGCCGTTCGCCGGTGACGTCGGGATGGGGCGAGACGTTTTCCAGGAGCTGGGTATCCCAGGACGGAAAGAGGTGTATTGCCTCCGGCCGGGCGCTGTAGAAGCGGAGTTCCTGGCAGAGCTCGGCAGCGGTGTCGCTGTCGGCAGTGACGATCACCAGGGGGCCGCCTTTACGCTCGGCGAGAAACGAGAGGACGAAGGCCGGCGCCGAACCATGCAGCCCGGATAGCCGGACCCGGGCCTGGGCAGGGTTCAGCGCTGACAGGAGTTTTTTCAGGAGGGTATCTGCGGGGGCGATCATGGGGAAATACTCTGAACTATCGCCAGCCAAGGTGCAACCAAAAATTGTAGGAAATGCGGGGCTACAGCCCCGGCAGTCGGCCCTGGCCGGCCTGGTTGGCCTTATCCCCCCGGGGGGCCGGTGTGTCGGCGGTTACGAGACGGTTCTTGCCGCCCCGCTTCGCCTTGTAGAGCGCCTGGTCCGCCCGCTCCACCAGGTTGTGGACATTGAGCCGGTCACCCTTGGTCATGGCCGCCACTCCGATGCTTGCCGTTACCCGGTGCGTCTGACCATCGAATTCAAAAGTCGTATCGCCGAGTCGCGTGAGCAGCCGCTGGGCAACCTCTGCCGCCTTCAGCGCCGGCGTCTTTGGCAACAGCACGGCAAATTCTTCGCCACCGTAGCGGGCCAGCAGGTCGGTGCCGCGAAAGCTCTCCTTGAGAAGCCGGCCGAAGCGGGCCAGGACCTGATCGCCGGCTTGGTGCCCGTAACGGTCGTTCACCAGTTTGAAGTCGTCCAGGTCGATCAACAGCAGGGAGAGGGGGAGCAACTCCTTCCTCCCCTCCAGGTTGAGCATTTCGTCAAAAGTCCGACGATTAAAGAGACCGGTCAGTCCATCCTGCATTGCCATTTCTTTGACACGGGAATGCTCGACGGCATTCTGCAGTGCCATGGCAAAGGATGAGGTGAGGTTGTCGCGGAAGCTGTCCGAGAGCCCCCCCTTGTCCCGTTCAGTCGGCCAGATCTCGATGCACCCCATCTCGCCCGGCAGGTCGAGACGCTGGCAATTGTCCCATTTAAACGATACGTTGGCAGCCTTGAAGGTGAGTTGCTTTTCGGTAAACGGCAGGATCATCGGCTCGCGTCGTCCCTGGGCAGGGGCATAGCTGATGGTCTTGCCGCCGGCCTCCGGGGTGAGCCGGAAGACGATCATCCGGTACGGCGTATAATCGTACAGCTGACGGGCAGCACTGGCACAGACGCTGTCAGGGTCAAGGGTCGCAATGACGGCACAGGTGAACTGGCTGAGAAAAATTGCCTCGTTCAGTTCCTGAAGCTGGTTTGCCGGCGATGCAAAGCCAACGGACTGACCCAAGCCGGTACACAGGTTATTGGTGTATGGAGTGGTAAATGGGGTAGAAATCATGCTTTTCATCCGTTTGTCTCCACGTATCGCCTAAATGGATACACCGACACTGCATGAATTTAATGTTGAATGTCTAAAGCATTAAAAATGCCAATCATTTAACTGGTTGAATTTGCTACTGGTTGTGCGACATAGCCGTTGCGTGCAGTGGATACATGTGCCGACGGAATGTTTTTTTCAAATATTTGACATGGGCAGGGCCGGCAGTGGCATGACGAACAGCTATTGTGGCGGATATTGGGCCACATTTACCTTGACCCTCCTTTTTCCACCGGTGTACTGTGCGCAGAGTTGCAAACGCCCCAATTTCAGTCCGGACTATCACTCGATGAAATGGCTCCTCCTCACCGCAACCGGCATCACCCTGTTCGGCGGCTTCCGGCGCCCGCTGCTGGCCACCGGCATCCTGCTCGAACTGGCCTACCTGGCCATCCGCGGCATGGACCTGGGACGGCTCCCCCTGATCGGTCCCCATGACACCCTGGTCTTCTTTTCCACCTCCATCGGCATCATGGCACTGCCGTTCCTGTTTGTCCCCTCCCTGCGGGACACGGAACTCTTTCCCTGGCTGACCGGCTTCACCGTGGCGTTTTTTGCCCTGCTGTCGCTCCCGTTCCCGGCCTTTGCCATGCCGATGCCACCGATCCTCAACACGCTCTGGTTCGAGCTCCACGTGGCCCTGGCCTTTTTCGCCTACGCTCTTTTTGCCATCGGGGCGCTTCTGGGGATACTCTTTCTGAAGGATGGGCACCGCCACCTGCTGGATCTCCAGTACAAGGCAGCCCTGGTGGGGTATTCATTTTTCTCCGCCTCCATGGTCTCCGGCGGCATCTGGGGGTACTATGCCTGGGGCACCTACTGGCTCTGGACCCCAAAGGAACTCTGGACCTCCATTCTCTGGCTCTTCTATACGCTCTATCTCCACCTGCGATTGAAGGGGAGCAGCTGGGAGCGGGCCGTGGCCTGGGGTGGGATCGTCGGCTTCGGCATCACCCTGTTCACCTACCTGGGGGTGAGCATACTGATGAAAAGCTCGCACAGCTTCTGACGGAGAATTCAACGCGGAGAGACGCGGAAAAGATCGGATTGACACAGAAGAACCCGAAAAACAGGCTTCAGTTTTAGCCGTGCAAATCCGCTGTTATCAGCGTCCTTCCGCGTTGAATTGTTAAAGGTATTTTCATGCTTTCTGCCCTCTATAACCGCCTTGCCTCCCTCACCCTCGGCCTCTGGCTCCTGGCCGGGGTCTGCCTTGCCATGGCGGTCGGCTCTTTCGTGGCGGGCGAAGGGTCGGCCATCAATGAACTGCCGCTCTTCGTCTGGCTGCGCGAAGCCCCGCCCCGAGAAACCTGGTGGCTCTGGCTGACCCTTGCCGTCCTCGTTCTCCTGGTGGTCAACACCATCCTCTGCAGCATCGACTCGCTGCGGGCCAAGTGGCAGCGGGGAAGCTTCCTGATGCGGATCGTGCCGCAGGTCATGCATCTGGGCTTCCTCCTGATCGTCCTGGCGCACCTGCTCAGTGCCACCGGTTCCCTCAAAGAGTCTTTGCAGGTGCGGGAAGGGATGTCCATCGGTTTTCCCGACGGTTCCCGGGTGGAGATCGCCGGACTGGCCGTCACCTACGGGAAGATGGGGATGCCGACCGACATGAGCGCCACCATCCGTTATGCCGATGGGGGGATTGCCAGGAGCGCCACCATCAGACCCAATCATCCGCTCTTCTACCAGGGGGTCGGCATCTACCTGAAGGAGGTGGCACTGGTCCCCTACCGTGCCGGCCTGCTCGAGATTCACAAGGAGCCGGGCGGCGGCGCTGCCCTGGCCGGTGCCCTCCTCTTCACCGTCGCCAACCTGGTGCTGCTGGCCAAGCGGCGGGGAAGAAATCCGTGACTGGTGACTCGTAACTGGTGACCGGTAACAACAAGTCGGAATCTTTCATGGAGCCGAAATGAACAAGGATCTCATCCTCCTCGGCCACGGCAGCGGCGGCAGGCTCTCCCACCAGCTGCTGGACGAGGTCATCATCCCGATCCTTTCCGGGACCCCGCAAGTCGGGCAGAACGATGCCGCCGTGCTGGAACGTGCCGGCGAGCGGTTCTGCTTTACCACCGATTCCTATGTGGTCGATCCGATCTTCTTCCCCGGCGGCAATATCGGCGATCTGGCCGTGAACGGCACGATCAACGATCTGTCCATGATGGGGGCCCGGCCGCTCTGGCTCAGTATTGGCCTGATCATCGAGGAAGGGTTCAGCCGCTCGGAACTGGTGCCGATCCTGGCCAGCATGCGGCAGGCGGCAGATGCGGCAGGGGTGGCCATCGTCACCGGCGACACCAAGGTGGTCCCCCGCGGCAAGGCCGACCGGATCTTCATCAACAGTGCCGGCATCGGCATCATCGACCACCCGGTCGTCATCCATGGCGCCAATGCCCGGCCGGGCGACCGGGTCATCGTCAGCGGCACCATCGGCGACCACGGCATCGCCATCATGGCCAGCCGGGAAGGGCTGGAGCTGGAAACGGACATCCGGAGCGACTCCGCCGCACTGCACGGCCTGGTGGCGGCGATGCTGGAGGAAGCAGGGGCTGCGCTCCACGTCCTGCGGGACCCCACGCGGGGCGGGGTTGCCACCACCCTGAAAGAGATCGCCAGTCAGTCTGCCGTGGACCTGCACCTCCGGGAGAGCGCGCTTCCGATCCGCAGCGCCGTCAAGGGGGTCTGCTCGATCCTGGGTCTCGATCCGCTGTACGTGGCAAACGAAGGAAAGCTGCTGGCGCTGGTGGCGCCCGAGGCTGCGGAGCGCCTCGTGGCGCGGATGCGGCAGCATCCCCTGGGGAGGGATGCCGCGGTCATCGGCGAGGTGACGGGCAGTGGCACCGGCACGATTGCCCTGGAGACCGTGGCCGGCGGGTTGCGGAAGGTGGAAATGCTGGCAGGGGAGCAGTTGCCGAGGATCTGCTGAACGCACGGTTCAGCGGTGCGGACCTCAGCCACCGCCGATGCTGCAGGCCGGGCCGCTGGCATGGGAACCGACACTCCCACTGCTGACCGAACAGGCCGAGATCAGTTTTTCCACCTTTGGCGAGCCGCACTTGGGGCAGCTGGTTTCGGCGGCGCTTGCCCCCATCTTCTGGAGCAGGGAAAAGTCTTCATTGCATGCTGTGCACCGGTATTCGTAGATCGGCATGACACACCTCCTGCTGATGTTCGCTGCATTCAAATTACCATATATCCCTTGTCGGGGCAACCATGCGTGATGACAGGCGGCAAACCCCCTAAACGCGGTTTGCGGTCACCCACGGTCAGGGCCTTCGCCGGACCAGATGACAAAAGGCCGCCGGCAGTTCCGCCAGCGGCCTTTTGTTTTCGAGATTTCTCCGTACCGTTACGCCTTTTTCTGCCGCCGCTCTTCCAGCACCATATCCACTGCCAGCAGGGCAACCCCGACGCAGATGGCCGAGTCGGCCACGTTGAAGGCCGGCCAGTGGTGGGTCTGCCAGAAGACGTCCAGAAAGTCGATCACCTCGCCGAGCCTGACCCGGTCGATCAGGTTCCCCACTGCCCCGGAGAGGATGAGGGACAGGGCGAGGGCGGCGAAGCGCTGGTCGTCACGCAGCTTGCGATAGGCCACCAGGATAGCGACCACAGCCACCAGGGAGATCAGAATGAAAAAGGGGAGACGGTAGTTGAAGTTGGAGAGGAAACTGAAGGCCGCCCCCTTGTTCCGCATGTAGGTGATGCTGAACAGGCCGTTGACCACCGGTATGGATTGGTAGAGCTGCATGGTCCGGTCGATATAGACCTTGGTCGCCTGATCGATCACCAGCACGAGTACGGTAACTGCCGCAAGGATGGCGTAGCGGTTTTTCATGGGGTGTCTTGACTCTCCTGTAAAAATACCTTGCCGAGGATGAACCGCGTTCCGTCGGGCATCTTCAAGGCGGCCAGATCCTGTTGCGCCACCCAGCGGGCCTCGTCAACCTCGTCCTGGTTGTGGGTGATGTCGCAGAACAGGGGACGACAGCGGTAGTAGAGGATGATGAAGTGGTAGTTCTCGTCGCCCGGGGTGACATGTTCGAACACGTCCAGCAGGTCCACCACCTCCACCTGCAGCCCCACTTCTTCCATGACCTCCCGTTCAATCGCCTTGATGATCGGCTCGCCCAGGTCGATCTTCCCCCCCGGCATCACCCACTCCCCTTGGAACGGGGGGATGCTCCGCTTGGTCAGGAGGACTTCCCGGTCGTCATTGATGATGACAGCCACCACCGAGGTGACGATATGGTCTTTTTTGAACTTGGGTCGGGTCATTAGGTATGACTATGTTTCAGGCAACGGGAAAAGGCAACCGCTCTGGTTGCCTTTTCCCGTTACGATGTGAATTACAGGTTCAGCAGGTCGATGATCCGGGACAGCTCGTCCTTGCTCCCATAGCTGATCTCCAGGGTCCCGCCCCGGCTCTTGGCGCGGATGGCAACCTTTGCCTTGAAGTGGCGCTTCAGCTGCTCCATGAGGTCGGTCAGTTCCGGGTCGATCCTGGTCGCGGCCTTTGCGGGCTTGGCGCTCTTCAACCGCTTCACCAACGCCTCGGTGGCCCGGACGGTCAGATGTTTCTTCAGGATCTCCTCGCGGGCCTCTTTGAGCAGCTCAGCCGACTCCAGGGCCAGCAACGCCCGGGCATGCCCCATGGTGAGGTTTTCCGTCACGATATCCCGCTGGATCTCCTCCGGCAGCTTCAGGAGCCTGAGCGCGTTGGCCACGGTGGAGCGGTCCTTGCCGACCCGCTTGGCCAGTTCTTCCTGGGAGAAGTCGAACTTTTCCAGGAGCGAGCGGTAGGCCTCCGCCTCTTCGACGGCGTTCAGGTCCTCCCGCTGGATGTTCTCGATCAGGGCCATCTCCAGGGCTGTGTCCTCGGACACGTCCTGGATCACCACCGGGACCTCTCTGAGCCCGGCCTTCTGCGCGGCCCGCCAGCGGCGCTCGCCGGCGATCAGTTCAAAGTGCTGTCCCTTGCGGCAGACCACCAGCGGCTGGATGATCCCCTTTTCCCGGATGGAGGCGGCCAGCTCTTCCAGCTTCTCGTTGACAAAGGTCTTGCGCGGCTGGGCGCGGTTCGGCTTGATCTCCTCGATGGGGCAGAGGAAATAGCTTCCCCGGTCTTCGTTGACAACCGGCAGCAGCGCGCCCATCCCTTTCCCCAGGCCGGTTTTCTTAACCATTGGCGCCCCTCTCCATGAGCTCCCGGGCCAATTCCAGGTAGCTGACAGCGCCACGGGAGGTGATATCGTACAGGATGATCGGCTTGCCGTGGCTCGGCGCCTCGGAAAGCCGGACATTGCGCGGGACCACGGTCTGAAAGGCCTGCCCCTTGAAGTGGTTGCGGATCTCGTCGGCCACCTGGCGGGAGAGGTTGTTCCGACCGTCGTACATGGTCAGGAGTATCCCCTCGATACTGAGGCCCGGATTCAGCCCTTTCTGCACCAGGCCGATGGTGCGGAGGATCTGGGAGAGCCCCTCCATGGCGTAGAACTCGCACTGGAGAGGCACCAGCACCGACCGGGCCGCGGCCATGGCGTTGAGGGTAAGGAGTCCCAGGGAGGGGGGACAGTCGATCAGGATATAGTCGTACTGGTCTGCAAGGGGGGCCAACGCCTTCTTCAGGGCGAATTCCCGCTCCGGGATGGTGGCCAGTTCCAACTCGGCGCCGGCCAGGTCGGAGGTAGCCGGGAGAATACTCAGAAAGGGGAGCTCGGTCGGGATGACAAGCCCTGCGGCATCCACACCATTGATGAGGGCGTCGTAGATGCTCTCTTCCAGGGCGGACTTGTCGATGCCGACCCCGCTGCCGGCATTCCCCTGGGGGTCCATGTCCACCAGCAGGGTCCGTTTTTCGGCCGCCGCCAGGGAGGCCGCCAGGTTGACGGCAGTGGTGGTCTTGCCGACGCCACCCTTCTGATTGGCAATACAGATGGTTCTGCTCATGCTGTCCTCAATTGGTAAAAAATACCTGAAACCACGTAACTTCGCGCTCTTAGCGCGCTGGGGAAGGTAGCATAAATAAGCCCTTTTGGAAAGGGCTTTTCACGTACCGGCGTGGCCGGGGATACGGTTTTCATGAAAATATTGGCTTGACAATAGCCGGACCGATACCGTATACACAACGCCTATTTCACCTCGTTTCAGATAGTTAGCTATTTTTCATGGAGTTGCCGGGACTGCACCCTTCCCTCCGCACGTACTCCCCCCCAGACCTTTCCCCGTTTCACCCCCTTGCGGTGCTGCGCCGCAGGTGGCATTCAATGCTGCAGAGAAAGAGAGATCATGATTAACCTGAAGCCCGAAGTTGTTGCCCAGCTCGAGCGCGTGCTCGGTTCGGTGGAGATGCTTCTCCCCAGAACGACCAAGCCGGTGGACTGGACGGTCTGTTATGCCGCAAACTGGCGCCGCCACTCCTTTTCCGGCTATCTTGAGCCGGTCAAGGTGACCGACACCACCACCCTGGACGAACTCCTCGGCGTGGAGGAACAGAAAACGGTGATGCTCCACAACACGCGCCAGTTCCTGGCCGGTCTGCCGTCCAACAACGCCCTGCTCTGGGGATCGCGCGGCACGGGCAAGTCGTCCCTGATCAAGGCCCTGCTCAATAAATACGCGCCCAAGGGGCTCCGGGTCATCCAGGTGGAAAAGGAAGACCTGATCTACCTTTCCGAGATATTTGCCGCCGTGGAGAACGAACCGTACCGTTTCATCCTCCTCTGTGACGACCTGACCTTCGAGGTGGGCGAACTCAGCTACAAGATGCTGAAGAGCGCCCTGGACGGATCGGTCTACTCGCCGCCGGACAATGTCCTGATCTATGTGACCTCCAACCGCCGCCACCTGCTGCCCGAGTACGAAACCGACCATCTGGGCGGCAAGTTCGTCAACGGCGAGCTGCAGCAGAGCGAGGCGTTGGAGGAGAAGGTGTCGCTGTCAGACCGGTTCGGCCTGTGGGTGGCGTTCTATGCCTTTTCCCAGGATCGGTACCTGGATGCCGTGCGTCTCTGCATCGAGCGGGAGGCAAAACAGCAGAAGGCCGACATCCCCTGGAGCAAGGAGCTTGAGCTGGGCGCCATCAAGTGGTCGCAAGACAAGAGCAAGCGTTGCGGCCGGACCGCCTACCAGTTCGCCAAGAACTGGGTGGGCCGCTATCTCCTCCCGGCCCACGACGCTTGACAATCGGACGCAACCCCTGCACCACTGGTCGCGGCGCGCATGGCGAGTCCGGGGATCTTCTTTTCCTGCACTGTTCCTGAGGCGTTCGAAACAAAGAAAAAGGCGCCCCCGGAGGTGCCGCCTTTTTCTTTGTCATTGGCTCAAATTGTCGCTAAACGGTTTGGTTCAACCCTGCATGATGTATTGCTGCAAATTATTGATCACGATGTTCTGCTCGGAGATGATACTGTTGACCACGTTCCCTATCGATATGACGCCGATAGCCTTGCCCTCCTCGATAACCGGCAGGTAGCGCACAGAATTTTCGATCATGAGGACCATGCACTCTTCGATGGTACTGCCGGGCTGAATGACCACTAATTTCTGGGTCATGATTTCTTTGACCAGCGTATTACTGGACGATTTCCCCGCCAGGATAACCTTTCTGGAGTAATCGCGCTCGGTGATGATCCCCACCAGTTTGTCACCCTCCATTACCAGGAGTGAGCCGATATTCTTCTCCGCCATGAGCTCGATTGCAGTTAACACCGTTGCGTTCGGGACGATGGTGAAGATGCCGCTTACTTTGTTCCGAAGAATGTCTTTGACGCTTTTCATGGTTAGTCCCTCCTTGTGGAAAACTAGCGAAACATTAGAATGGTAAATCATCTTTTCGTGCTGACCTCATACCAGCCAGCTCGTGAAGGAGGTCGCCCTGTTGCGCGACGTAGTGGGGGATGCCTGATGTTATTGGGTAGAATAACAGAGATTGTGCCGGCGTCAATTCTCTGATCGGGCTGGGCGGGTAGAGAGACCGCTGACCGGCAAAGCAACCAGACAGCCGTGGTCCGGTTGCTTTGCCGCTTCCTCCCGCTATACTCTTTTCAGTTGAGAGCGAGGAGGAACGTATGGCCCGGAGCCTGACGCTCAGAGCGAAGTTCAACAGCATCGTCATCATCGTGTTTCTGGTCCTGGCCGTTGCCAACGCCATCGACGACTACCGGCGGCAGCAGGCCCTGGTGATCCGTGGAGCCGTCGACCATGCCCAGATCCTGGCGCACCAGATTGTCCAGTCCCGCGAGTATCTGTCACGGGTCACCAGCGACGAACCGGAACGGAACCCGAACCTGATCCCTCAGGTGGCGGCAACCAGCATCGCCAAGATGATGAGCGAGGGGAGCAATTTCCATGTCCGCCAGATCTCGCTGCGCTACCGCAATCCGGCAAACCGGCCCGACGAATACGAGGCGAGGCAGCTCCAGGGGTTCAAGGCCTCGGTCCCCAAGGAAACCTATCAGGTAATCGAGGACAAGGAAGGGGCGCTGTTCCGCTACCTGATGCCGATGCGCGCCGAGCAGTCCTGCCTGCGCTGCCATGGCAGCTATGACGAGGCGCCCGGCTTCATCAAGGCACGGTTCCCGCGGGGCCATATCTCCTACAATTACAAGGTCGGCGAGGTCATCGGCGCCGTTTCGGTAAGCATCCCCATGGCCGAACTGTACCAGCAGATCGGCATCAACCTGAAATACGACCTGATCTTCAGCTCCCTCATCCTCTTCCTGATCGTCATGGTCATGCAGCTTTTGATCCGCCGGACCGTCATTGACCCGATCACCATGCTCTCCGAAAGCATCGATACGGTCACCAGGACCGGCAGCTTTGCCGAACGGCTGCCGCAACGGAGCAAAGACGAGGTTGGCCGGCTGATCGGCGCCTTCAACGACATGATGGAGGAGCTCGGCCGCAAAACGGTCCAGCAACAGTCGTCCGACGAACGGTACCGGAGCTTCATCGAAATGGCCCAATCGGCAGTGGTGACCTTTCTCGGTGACGGCAAAATCGTCATCGCCAACAAACAGGCCGAAAAGCTCCTGGGCCGCTCCCGTCAGGCACTGCTCGGCGAAAGCATATTTTCCTTTCTGGAGAATAGCGAGCGCTTTCGCCAGGAAATCGAGCGGTATCTGCGCGACCGCAGCCGTGGCATGGAGTCGAGTATCCAGCGGGTAACGGGCGCGGCCGGTACGGCGACCGAGGTGGAAATTGCCCTTTCTGCGTCAACGGCTGACGGCATCCCACTCTTCACGGCCATTCTGCGTGAGTACCCGCACGGTACGTCCTGACGCCTGCCGGGCGAAACTGGGTACAAAAGACAAGAAGCCCGGGAATTGCCTGCCGGGCTTCTTGTCTCTATCAGAAAAAAGGCTACTTGGTTGGAATGTAGTCCACCAGGGCGAAACCGTACGTGGGGTTCTGGAAGGCGTGGGTGTTGGGGTAGAGCGTAAAGAGCCACCCCTTGAAGACCTCTTTCCCGTTCTCGTAGATCCTGATCTGGGCGGCCGGGTTCTTGGGGTTGTTGGATTGGGAGGTGAGGGTGGTCCCCTCCATCATGAAGTGGGGGAGAAAGTTTTCCACCTTGATGGAAAGGTCGGAGCCGGGGATGGAAAAAGTGGCGCCGATGTTTATGGTGTAGATCGCTTCCTTGTTGCTTTTCTTGTCAGTTACGCTGATCTTTACCGCCTGCCACTTCCCTTTAACGCTGGCGGGAACGGAGACCGTAGTCTCCTTCTTTGCTAGCTTGGACTCCTGAACCGGATGCTTTGGGGGGGCTTGCTCTTCCTTCTTGCCGCAGCCGGCAGACACCGCCAGAACCAGTGTTGCGTATGCTGCCATTCTTGCTGTCCTTGACACCATGAGCATCCCGCCCCACTTCCATCGGTGAATCAGAAATAATTCGGAGGGAGTCCATCGAACTGCGGACTCAACATGCTGATATCAAAGAGAATCAGCGTCCCGCCTTGACACTGCTACCACAAAAGAATTTCGTGAGTTTCTAAATGGAATATTTCTTCTACCATAAAGACGGCTTTCGGAGCAAGCACAATTCAGTCATTTCCAAGTCGCAGACCGACAGAGTGTGATTAACCTGCTGACACCAGGCAAGATCCGGGGAGGTTCATATGTCAAATACCATCAAATACTATGACGCCCAACAATGGTTAAGAGAGACACAACCAAAACGGGCTAAGCTCCCGGCAGTGGTGGTCGCCATATTCGTTACCCTGTTCACCAGCGCGGTTGCCGGTCTGCTGGTCGGTCTCTGTTTCCTTGGGACATTCTGGTACTGGGCAATCGGAATCGCCGGAATCTCACTACCGTACATTCTGATGGATCGGGTGCAGGTGCGGCTCTATCATGGCTACGTGAAGGGGAAACCGTTCTGGACGCTGATCACGTACGCCTTCTCCAGCACGGACTACCGTCCCTGCTATGCCCCATGGTGGTACTGGCGCTGGTATTACTGGTGGTAGGCAACATATTGGCCGGATTTTTTATAGGGTCAGAAATGAACCCATTAACTCCGCATTATTGAAAAAGTGTGGAGTTAATGGGTCGGCTCATCGTACTTTCCCAATACCTCTTTACTTGTCCTGAGTTACCAATAGTTGTTACCAGGTTCCGCAATTCTTTCCCCAGGCGTTTTCCAGGCAGCGAGCCATTGTAGGGCGTCGGTACTGTCGATCAACGTTCGGGCCTGGGTCAATCGCTCCAGGACAATGGCTTTCTGCTCCTCCTCCAGGTTGGCGGCTCTCCTCTCGACGTCGGCAAAGAAATCCTCGATCCCTTTTGCCTTTGCCCAAGCCTTGATGATTTCGGCTAGTTCTTCCCGACTGTCCTTGATCGCCTTGACGCGCCGGCGCTCTTCCTCTTCCCGGTGCCAGATGATCTGTTTGGCCTCCCATTCCTTTCGCTCAATTTCCGCCTTACGCTCCCCTTCTTCAACAAGCTGGACAATGGTGGCAGTTTCCCGTTTCAGCTCCTTGACGATCGCCGACAATTTGCCGGGGAAATCTCCTGCTTTCGTCTCCCTCCACTGCCGTTGCCAGTTCGCCCGCTGATATGGAGAGTATGCCTGGATGCAGAGCCTGCCGCTGGGCAGATCGTGCATGCTGGTCCACGAGTAACTTTCATAGCGTCTCGTTTTCCGGACAGGCAGTTCCGAGACGCGGACGTATTTCCCGTCCTGATACTTCGCCTCGACATTTTCGCTCATCTCAAAGATGGTCAGTCCAATCAGTACAGAGCCGATGGTGACAATAGTATCCCGTGACGGGCTCCAGAGTTCGGAATAGTTCCGGTCCCTGCCGCCCTTTTCACGCTCATCGACGCCAGAGCGGCGCAGACCCAGACCGTGCCTCTCAAAGGCGACCGTGTAACCGCGCTCTTCAAAGAGCAGAAACAATTCGTGCCACATCCAAGGCTCGGCTGCACGTCTGCTTGGATGCGATAACATCGACCATGAGTCGCTTGCTGGGCCTCAGGTACCCGTTGCTGGTCTCACGAGCTTCGTCAAAATACTGTTGTGCTCCCTGAAGCAGTGGGTGACGCTCCGGTAATTCACTCCGGTCACGACGTTTTGATTTCTTTTTCCGAGGAGATTTCGGTAACGGAAGTTTTGCACGCCGTGCATGTCCATACCGATTCCATTCCAGTTCATCACCAGGTTCAGCTTCCGGTAACGGCGGTTGCTTGGACACTTTACCAACGGCAAGCTTTGCCCAATAGCCCCTTTCGGGACGGGGGACGTTCAGCCATGTGCAGACACGTGCCAAAAAGCTCGATGATACCTTGTATCGCAGTGCGACCGTGGTCATCGGCTCCGCCCAGACCTCTTTATACAACTGCTCCCGGCTGACTGGGGTTTCATCTTTTCTTGTGGATGGATAATCTACCATTATGTCAGTGCCTCTCAAGTTCAGTTCAATATGCCGCCTGGTGAAATTTATTATTTGTCATTGTCTGCTATGAAGCAATATATTACTACGGCACTGCTCCATGGGGGAGCTGTGACACTTTGCAAAAATCTGCCGAATGAGTAACGTAATGCGGACCTATCTTGAATTGCTGACATGACCACGAAGCCATGAAACAAACCTCGCGGGAAATTACCGAGCTGATCAGGCAAAGCGAGATCCGCCTTACCGAACTCGAAAACCAGCGTCAGCAGATCCTTGACCATCTGCACGATCTGCGTAAGCAACTGTCATTGCTAGAAGCACCACCCATCCCTGTCAGTGAAACCTCCGAGCTGTCCCCTTCGGCAAAGATCTCTCTGTTCCGTTCGTTGTTCAAAGGTCGCGAAGACGTCTACCCCAAAATGTGGCTCAGCAAGAGCGGTGACCGCAAGGGATACATGCCGGCCTGCGGTAACGACGGCGACTACTCTCTCTGCGGGAAACGGAAATTCCCCCGGGTCAAATGTGCCGATTGCAATCATCAGGCGTATTTGCCGCTCACTGACGAGGTCATCCGTGAGCATCTCCAAGGCAAGCAGACCTTTGGCGTCTATCCGCTTCTGCCAGATGATACCTGCCGGTTCTTGGCGGTTGATTTCGACAAGGCAACCTGGCAGGAGGATGTGGCCGCCTTTCGCGAAACCTGCAACGCACTTGACCTCCCGGTCGCCGTCGAACGCTCACGATCCGGCAATGGCGCCCATGCCTGGTTCTTTTTCTCCGAGCCGGTCGCGTCCTCTGTTGCCAGGGTAATGGGATGCTTCCTGATTACCGAGACCATGTCCCGCCGCCACCAGCTCAGCATGGAATCCTATGATCGTCTCTTCCCCAGCCAAGACACCATGCCGCGGGGCGGCTTCGGCAACCTGATTGCTCTGCCGCTACAGGGAGAACCGCGCAAGCAAGGCAATTCGGTCTTTATTGACGAATCCTTCACTCCCTATGCCGACCAATGGGGTTACCTCTCATCCGTAAAGCGTCTCTCCTCCATGGAAGTTCAAGCCATCGCTGACAAGGCGACACGACGAGGGCAGGTTATAGGCCTGAAACTGCCGTCCGACCACGACGAAGACCAGGCGCCATGGGAACGCTCCCCGTCCGGCCGATTGCCGGAGCAACGGATCACAGGAAAGTTGCCGAAAAATATTTCGGTGGTGCTGGCCCAGCGGATCTTTGTCGAAAAGAAGTCACTGCCTTCGGAGCTGCTCAACCGGATCAAGCGGTTGGCTGCGTTCCAGAACCCGGAATTCTACAAGAAGCAGAAGATGCGGCTCTCCACCCACAACACCCCGCGAGTGATTGCCTGCTTCGAGGAGACAGCAAAACACATCGGGCTGCCGAGGGGATGTCGTGATGCGTTCAAAGAGCTCCTGAAAGAGCATGGTATTCAGCTGAAAATTGACGACAAGCGGCAGAGCGGCTCTGTCACGGAATTCGTATTCCAAGGTTCGCTGACAAACATTCAGCAGCAGGTTGTTACTGAACTGGAGAGACATGACACCGGTATCTTCGTTGCGCCTCCCGGTTCCGGTAAGACCGTAGTCGGCGCCTGGATGGCAGCGGCCCGGAACTGCACAACGCTTGTGCTGGTACATCGCAAGCCTCTCCTCGATCAGTGGGTGGCACAGCTTTCCACATTTCTTGGTTTGCCAAAAAAATCAATCGGTACCATTGGTTCCGGAAAGAGCAAGGTTACCGGCATCATAGATGTGGCCATGATGCAGAGTCTGGTTCGCAAGGATGAGGTTTCTGACCTCGTGGCCAATTACGGCCAAGTGATAGTGGATGAATGCCACCACCTGCCGGCTTTCTCTTTCGAGCGAGTGCTGGCTGAGGTGAAGGCGAAATATGTTGTCGGTCTGACCGCAACACCGTACCGTCGGGACGGCCACCAGCCAATCATTCACCTACAATGCGGCCCTACCAGATTTGCACTCAACCGCAAACAGCATGAAGGCGATGGAGCATTTACCCGAAGGCTGATCCTCCGGGAAACCGGCTTCATCCTGCCATCTGCCGCCAGCGAGGCAACCATTCAGGAGATTTATGCCCGACTGACGGAAGACCGGGAACGGAACCGGCTCATCCTGGACGATATCCGCAAGGCTCTTGCCGACAGGCGATCCCCAATCTTGCTGACTGAGAGGAAGGATCATCTGGAATACCTGGCTAGTGAACTGCGAGACGCGGTGAAACACCTGGTTGTTCTCCACGGGGGGATGGGAGCAAAGCAACGACGAAAGATCATGGAACATCTGGCTTCCATCCCTGATGACGAAGAACGACTAATCCTTGCCACCGGCCGCTATATCGGTGAAGGATTCGATGATGCCAGATTGGACACCCTCTTTCTTGCACTGCCGTTTTCATGGAAGGGAATGTTGGTCCAGTACGCCGGCAGGCTGCATCGACTCCATCCGGACAAGGTGGAAGTGCAGGTTTACGATTATGTGGACAGTTCAGTGCCGATGCTGGCGAAAATGCATGAAAAGCGGATGAGGGGTTTCAAGGCGTTGGGGTACGAGCAGAAGGCATAGAGGTGTCAGTTTTCTCATTCCTCCGGGAATGCCTCATAGAAAATATCGCCCAAGGTATCGTGAAAACCCCAGCCGATATCTTGTGTAGAAATCACCAGGTCCTCGAACCGGTCGTAATAGTCATCAATGATCGCCTCATCAAGGGTGAGCAACAATTTGACGGCCTTTTCATACATCCGCTCCAGTGATGCAAAAAAATGTTCGTCGTCATACCCGACATCGAGAGAAAAACTGGCCCCGCACTCGACAAAGTGCACCATCAGTTCCAGCATCCCTTTCGGATCACCCACCGCTTTGCCATAGTCGGATATCGCTTTCTTCGCAGTGGCAATTTCGACATCGTCATTGGACATGACATCCGGGAAGAGAGCATCTTCTATGATCTTTTTGTACGGCTTGAGTGAGTCGCTGCCGAGCGAAAAGCGGGCATGCAGGAAGTTTTTGTTCGGGGTGCTGTAGGCATACAGGTCCGAGATGAGACCGATTAGCACAGAACGCTCAAAATCGGCAATGGCTGACTTGACATCGCTCCAGGACGGTTTCTTCCTGAGCGGTTTGGTAGCAGTTGTCGGTTTGGTTGATTTTCTTGCAGTCATAGGGGAAATGGCTCATTTCCAGAGATTTTCTTTGCCATAAACGAACTATCGTCTCCATTGTGGATATAGATTCTGCCGGTCAATGTGTCGCCGTCACAGGTAAATTCGCCGAAACCGCTGGCCGGATCGCATTCGTCGCTGCCATCCCAGGTAAATCTGTAGCTGCCCGACTTGTCCCTGCGGATGTCCATATCTCCATCCACACAGATGAAGTGCAGCTCTCCCCTATTCCCTTTGATACGGATGTAGCCTGGTTCGACAAGGTCGATATCTTCCTTGTCCCATTCGGACATTTCGATGATTTCGTATGTACCGTTGACCTTCATATGCCACCCACAGATGTCATTTCCGTTGATGCGCGAATCCGGCGCCAACCTTCACTTGAAACCGACCGAGGATTCAATCAACTCCGTTGCCGTCGGATGCCGGAAATGGGTGAGGAAGAGATGACTGCTCCCTTTGAAGAGCGGTTTAAATCCGGCATGTTGGTAGCTTTTACGGAGCTTTGCCGCAATGGTTTTCTGTTCTGCTGGTGACAGCTGCAGCAGTTCCCACGCTCCGGCCACATTATCTGGATCATCAGCAGTCATCGGCCAAGGCTTCAGCGCCACAATATCCCGATCGTCAAATCGCTCGGCAATCGCCAGCGCCAAAAGCCCGCCCACCCCCTGCCCGCGGTACTCCGGCAAGAGGAGAATCGACTTGATCAGCACGATATTGCCGTAATCCATAAGCTCATCTTCAACGTCAGGTATCAGTTCATCATCAGCAAACAACTCTTCATAGAGGTTGCCCAGATCGCTTGAGTGGCCATCGAATACGTCGAACAAAGAGCACTCGCCGTCGTTAACAATACGATCCATTCTGACTTCGAAAACCTTGCCTTCGCCGATCTTTTTCTGTTTATCGCCGTAGAGGATGTCAATGTAGATGGCAGAAATGTAGGAGCCCCTGAAGATAGAACTGTGGGTTCTGGTGGCGAGTGAGATGTGTTGCGCCTCTATGTGCATGGTTGGTATCATCCTTTGTCGGGACAATCAAAAGTGAGTTATAATGGCTTTTAAAATCATTTTATAGGAACAAGCTGTAAAATATTTATTTCCCAATGCAACACTTTTTGAATTTCATCCCACTACCACAGGTGCAGGGATCATTTCTTCCTACTTTGTGTTTTTTGTGGCCGATTGATTCCAAAAAATTCCCAGACTTTGGCATGTTCCGCGTCACTAATTCCATTTTAGCATTCTGCCGCCATTCATATTTGAGACATAGACCAAACCTAAGTGCTTTATCAGTTGGAGAAATGCATATCCCAAACCAGCTGGTTGCTTTTTGTGAATACTTACGACGTTCACAATGCCCTTGTAGGTGAGGACCAGCAACGGATACCGGCTCTTCGTTTATATGAATAGTCAATCCAGTGCTTGCGGATTCAAGACCAACCGTCAGGTCATGGTGTTTATGATCATGAAATGCAAGCTGCGCAAGTTTGTCGATTCCACGACTCACATCAAGAACGGTTTCCTCGCTCAATGTCAGCAACAGGAATCCCAAGTCAATAGTCCCTGGGTCAGGCATCGACTCAATTCCATTCACAATGCAGCCCAGTACTGTAGACTTGAAACGAGTTAAAATTCCATCAGGTGTACTCTTCCCATTTACTCCATCCCGACGCACCGCCATCGCAACATCCAGATCGGCCGAAATATCATCTCCCAGCATAACCATGTCATGTTCGTCATTGAGCCAAAGATTGTTCTTCAAGTGGTACGAAAGAATAGTTAGCTCATGTGAGACAAGAAGCTTATCAGTATAATTTGCGCGTTGATTCACATAGCTCAGGAAATGGAGCGGCGACGACAACATTTCAGTCATTGCATCAAGGGCAAAAATATCCAAGACAAGAGGTGGTTGTATCGATTCAGTAGTCTCATACTTGAGAAATTGTCGAGTCTGAAAACTCAGCGCAGGATAGTGGTCAGAAACCACACAGAGGATGTAAATTTCCATTAACCCTTTTGGAACCGTGATGACTCGGGAGTTGGCATCAACAAGCTTATACTTAGACACTCCGAGCGATTTAGCACAGGTCAAACCCTGTTCATACGAGTCTTGAACACTTTTTTTGAAGTCATCCTTGATCTGAAGGTCATTTCCCTTCCTAGCTTCCAGCGTCAAACGCTTCGATTTTGCTTGTACAACGATTATCCGATTTCCAAAGATCACAAGGACATCGATCTCCCCAAGTTTCTCCTTTGATTCAAAGATATCTACATTAGTAAAAACCCGTTCCTTCCCAAAGACGAGTTCCAATCGGTCTCGACAAAACTCTTCAGTAAACCTCCCCCTGTTCCGCATCGCAGTGTCCGTATATGTTTTATCGGCACCCATCCAATAGAATGGCGATTCATACAGTGCTTCGACAAGACTGTATCCCTGGAACAAAACAAAATTAACGTCGTCCAACCGCAACAGCGGCGTAGCATTTGCGACATTGAAGTCATTCAGTGCTCTGAAATATTGATTCTTTTCTCCTTCCGACTTCGTAAATGCGTTCAGGACAGTCACAATGCTCGGCTTGCCAATACCCGAGAAATCTGCAACTTCCTGGACACTGAATGTGAACCCTGGCAAGATAGTCCACTCCTCGGGTGAGATCTTCCGCATGCCCTTCAGGGTATACATGAGCTTTCGATTTTGAAGTTCCAAGATGGCATGCACTACATTTTTTACTTTGGCGCAATTCTTCCAGTGTCCCTGTTGTTAACATTTTATTTACACGATAACACTAATCATGTTAATGTGCATAAAAACTGTTAAAAGGGGTGCGTATGAAGAACCTATTACGCGATTTTGAACGCCACCTGAAAGAAAACCTGGACATAACCGCTACAACGAAAAAATGGGAAGGTGTTGACAGCCTCCCTTTCTTTCTACGAGATTCCTACACATTCTATGAAGTTTCCCTGCTGAACACCCCCTGTCTATTGATGGTTGCGCGCGACAATAACGAGCAGACTCCCGCAATCATTCGCAAACAAATGTTACAGGTCCAAGCGAAATGGGATGGAGAATTGATCTACCTTTGTTCGTCGGTCTCTGCCTACAACCGCAAGCGGCTGATCGAGCAGAAAGTCCCCTTTGTGGTGCCCGGCAACCAGATGTATCTTCCGATGCTCGGCATCGATCTTCGGGAACATTTCAGGCAAATTCGGTCAGCCGCTCCCGGCAAGCTGAGTCCTTCCACTCAAGCGGTTGTATTGCATGCACTACTGCACGGCCCTGGAAAGGATTACACGCCATCTCGACTGGCAAAACTGTATCCAAATTTGGATAAGAGTAAATGGTATACCGTGATGACGTTGACGCGGGCCTTTGACGAATTGGAGTCGCTCGGTCTCGCTGAAGTGTTAATAGAGGGACGTGAAAGAGTACTGCGCTTTAGCGACGGAAAAAAAGACTTGTGGCAAAGATCACGAGAGTTCATGCGCAGCCCTGTAAAGAAACGGACCTTTATTCGTCCCCTTGAACAAAGGTGGTGCGGGGTTCCAGCGGGATTGACGGCATTGGCGCACTTTACCTTGCTGGCGCCTCCTTCTACCCCGGTATATGCGGTGAGCCTGGACGATTGGAAATCGATGAAGCTCACTAACGCTATCGTGGAGCTGCCGGCTGCGGAACCGCAGTCGAATGAAGTTGAAATATGGAATTATTCGCCGCTTCTATTTAAGGAAGAAGATGACGTGGTTGATCGCTTCTCTCTTTACCTGAGCTTGAAGGATAACGTTGATGAGCGGGTGCAATCCGCCCTCGAAAAGATGATGGAGCAAGTCTTATGGTGAGAGGCATTGAACGGTTCAAAGCACATTTTGCGCCATTTGCAGATAGGTATGTGCTGATTGGTGGAACGGCCTGCTCCCTTGTAATGGAAGATGTTGGATTGGAGTTTCGAGCAACCAAGGATCTCGACATCGTCCTGTGCGTGGAAGCGCTGGATGGTGATTTCGTGAAGGCCTTTTGGCAGTTTATTGGCAATGGCAAATACAAGATTCAAGAGAAAAGCACCGGCCAGAAACAGTTTTATCGGTTCAAAAACCCTGAAGACGGCTCATTTCCTGTGATGCTGGAATTGTTTTCACGCGTGCCGGATGCTTTGACCATCGGTGACGACAGCCACCTGACCCCAATTCCGATGGATGAAGAGGTATCCAGTCTCTCGGCCATCCTGTTGGACAAGGACTACTATGCATTTATCCATGTCGGGAAACAGGAGACAGACGGATTGCCTGTACTTGGACCGGCCTACCTGATTCCGCTGAAGGCAAGAGCCTGGCTCGATCTGAAGAAAAGGCGTGAAGCCGGCGATGCAATTGATGAAAAGGACATAAAGAAACATAAGAATGACGTGTTCAGGCTGTATCAGATCGTCGACCCAGGGCAATTAATTGGTCTGCCAGCCTCCATCAAGGAAGATCTGCGGCAATTTTTTGATGAAATTGAGAGTGATCAGAGCGTGGACTTGAAAAACTTGGGGCTAAGAAGCAGGAGTCTTGACGAGGTCCTCGCGGATCTGCGCTCAATTTATGGCGTTGGTGGTTGATCCAATAAATGTTGGAGCGGACTGGTCCTGGAAAATTGCATGCAGACTCAGCTTCAAGACGAAAGAATGGCTGAAAAGCCAGAAGCCGGCGAAGGAGAAGGAGGCGGATGCCTTCGCTTCAGAGTTGTTGATTCCGATGGAGCTGCTGAAGAAGTTTCAGGGAGATTTGAAGAGTCCGGACAAGCTGGCGGGGATCTTCCAGGTCAGTAAACCGGCGATGGCTATTGCGATTGCGAATTTTTTCGGGTCGGCGAGGTAGTAACGTAGTGTAATTGGTTGATCGACGCAAGTCGAATGCGAGGTAGATGTGCTGCAGGCAAGAGAAGAAAAAGTAGTTTTCTCGGAGCTATCGGAGTTATGCAAATTACCAGGATACGCGCATGCAATTGCATATTTTTGCTACCGAGAAAACATAGTCGCCTATGATGATAAGATGACGGCAAAGGATATGGCGCATCTCTTCTCGCTGACACGTATAATACGAACTGAAATATCAACCCTCATCGGGCTGTTGATCCAAGTAGACATCGATTACTCGCTGCCACCTCCCGTAATACTTCAAGAATACATTACTCGAACCGAAACTTTACTTGAAGAAATGCATAAAGCTATCGCTGGAGCATTATTTGTTGGTTTAGATCCAAAGACAGCAATTGAGCGTGGCTTCAATCCGTTCACTTTTGGTGACGCGCTACGCGAGCCGATTTTTTATAGTGGCGAATCTGCCTATAGTTTTCAATATCGCGACTTCTCACCAAGAAAATATGCGAGTGACGATGATTGGCTGATCTCAAATAAAGGCTTTTCAATCCAAGAAGCAAAAAATGTAGTGCAAAAGTAAAGTCTTTAGAGTCTATCTAATCTCAATATAAGTTTCGGCAGTGATCGAAAAATAGGCGTTTATTTTGAGGAGGAAAGTCTAGTCTTGCCCTGTCCAGGGAGATCGGTTCATTGAAAGAGCAGTACGGTACCGCCATGATCGACATGACATCCATGCAGGCGTATCTGAAAAGTCTCCTCGGCAACGAAACGGTTGCGAAGTACCTGCGGGAACTTCATGGTCCTGTCCACGACAAATTTAAGGAAATTGCCGAACTAGACTTCTTCAGGCTGAAAAATATGGCGTAAGAAAATTAACTGCGGCCACTGACACCATGTCTTGGTTTTATTGCCATGGGGGAGCCAATCCGAGTGTCACGAGTTTTTCGGAAAACTCTTCTGCCTCCCTAGTACCACTTAACATTTAATATTTCGTTTAATTGCGGTATATGGCATACTGGCGTAACTCATTCAAGGAGGCCACCATGTCGCCAAGATACCGAGTAACACTTACCGAGCAGGAGCGTAAAGATCTTGAAGCCTTAACCAAGCGTGGAAAGACCCACGCAAGGCGGTTTGTCCACGCCCGTGCCTTGTTGCTTTCTGATGCCGGTGATAATGGTCCAGGCTGGAGTGTTGCTGATACTGCAGAGGCACTTGGTGTGAGTAGTCGGACAATTGAACACCTGAAGAAGCGTTTTGTAGAAGATGGCCTCGAAGCTGCACTTGAGCGGAAACAGCGGGAGAAGCCACC
>NZ_VLLN01000011.1 GCF_007830735.1 Geobacter argillaceus | reverse complement strand
GGAAGCCAAATCGCTGGAGTGGAGCGCAAGCGGGTTCCCATGCCCCACGGCCCCACCACTTCGCCTTACCTACTCAAAAAGTTCGGTTTCCGCTTCTCGCCAAAGGCGGTGAGCCCCTCTTTGGCGTCATGGGTCTGCAGGTTCTCCAGCCCATACCTGCGCTCCACCGCCAACGCCTGCTCCATGGGAAGATCGATCCCTTCGTTGACCGCCACCTTGATGTAGCCAAGGGCCTTGCCGGCCCCGGAGGCGAGCTTGTGGGCGAACTTCATCACCTCGTCCATGAACCCTTCGGCCTCGATGACCCGGTCGATCAGGCCGATGGCCAGCGCTTCGTCCGGTCCCATGACCTTGCCCCACAAGAGGATATCCTTGGCCTTGGCCACACCGACCAGCCTCGGGAGCCGCTGGGTGCCGCCGGCGCCGGGCACGATGCCGAGTCCGGCCTCGGGCAGGCCGATGAGCGCCTTGCCGGCCGCCATGAAGCGGTAGTCGCAGGCCATGGCCAGTTCGCAGCCGCCCCCCAGGGCGTGGCCGTTGATGGCGGCAATCACCACCTTCTTCATCCCTTCGAGGGTGTTGTTGGCGTTTTGCAGCAGCTTGGAGAACGCCTCCGACTCGGCCAGGGTCATGGCCGCCATCTCCTTTATGTCGGCGCCGGCGATGAACGCCTTTTCCTGGGCACTGGTGATGACCACGACCGTGACGTCGTCCATCTGGCTGGCTTCGCTGAAGGCCTTGAACAACTCCTGGCCGAAAGCGCTGCTGAGCGGGTTGGTCGGGGGGCGGTTGAGGTTGATGGTCAGAACCCGCTCGTCCTTTTTCATGGTGATGAATGTGTACGCCATGTGGTCTCACTCCACTTATGCTGAATAGGTTAGGGCCTAACTGACCTTGATGACGATGGAGGCCGCGGTGTCGCCGGCGGCACAGCCGGAGAAGAGCAGGTACCCGCCCCCCTTCATGGCCAGTTCCTCGATCCCTTCGATCATGAGCCGGGCGCCGGTGGGACCCTGTGGGTGGCCGTAGATAAGGGACGAGCCGTAGTTGTTCATGCCGTTCACGTCGAGCCCCAGCACCTTCGCCATGGCGATGTCGTTGGCCGCAAACGGGTTGTGGGTCTTGACCGCCTTCAGGTCGCCCACCTTGATGCCGGCGCTGTCCAGGGCCATCTGGGCCGACGGGGCAACGGCGGCCGCCATGTACGCCTTCTTGGTCCGGGCGTAGCCAAAGGAGACCAGTTGGACTTCGATGTTCTTGTCAGCGCTCAGTTCCTTTGCCTTGTCCCGGGTGGTGACGCAGAGCCCTGCGTTGCCGTCGGCCGGGAAGGTCTGGGCGCCGAAGGTGTGCACCCCGTCCGGAAGGACCGGCTTGAGGCCTGCCAGCCCCTCTTTGGTGGTGGGCATGACCCCTTCGTCCGCCTCAAGGGTAATGGTCTTCTTCCTGGAGAGCTGCACCTCGACCGGAAACATGTACCGCTTCTGGAACGCACGGTCATGCGCCAGGGCGTCCTGGTACTGCTCATAGCGCCGCAAGGTCAGTGCGTCGCACTCTTCGCGGGTGATGCCAAACTCCTTGCTGACATTCTCGGCGGTCTGGATCATGGCCTGGCCGGCCCACGGGTCCTTGTTCACGTTGTCCATGAACCAGTCCTCGGCCAGCGGCTTGCCGCCAGGGCCGTTAGGGTTCGGCCAGATGGCGTGCGGGCCGTTGGAGCAGCGGTCCGCCAGGAGGCACCAGCTGTTCTTGAACATCCCGGTCTCGATCCCCTGACCGGCCTGGTAGAGGGAGAAGGCGGAGGTGGAGCAGGCCTGGGTGATCAGGACGCCGGGCGACCCTTCGGCCCCCAGCATGGCCGCGGCCCAGGGACCGCTGTAGAACCAGTGCTGCTGGTAGACGGTGCTCCCCACCATGACGTAGTCGATGGTCTTCGGGTCCCACCCCTTGCCCTCCAGGAACCGCTTGGAGGTGGCGGCGCCGAGGACGATGGAGTTCTCATTGGCCAGGGTGCCCTGCCACTTGGCAAACGGGGTGCTGTAGTAGCCGCGATAGGGAATGAATGCCTTCGTTAACATATGACTCTCCTTCGTATTGGGTTAGTCTCCGATGAGTACCGGAAACCGTCATGAACCAGTAGATCAATGATCAGTCGCATCGGCAATACCATAACCGGTATTTTGCCGAATGTACAATTCGTCGAACATCTCCTCCTCTCGCCGGCTTCCGAACAGGAAGGTGCCGGCAATGGCGGCCAGGAATCCGACCGGTACCGAGAGAATGGCCGGATTCTTGAGCGGAAAGAGCGGAGCGTCGAGTCCGACCAGGGACTTGCCGTCCTTGTTCTTGGAATAGTCCGCCCTCGCCTTCTCCAGAGCCTTCAGGTCTTTCTCAACAAGTGCGCCCCCTGACGCCTGCTTCGTTTCAAGCAGATCAACAACCTTTTTCGCATCAGCTGCAATTTTCTTCGGATAGGTCATGGTGGGTGACACCACCACAACACCGATGGCGAACAGTGCGCCGACAGTGAGGCCGGTGACGATACCGCCGGCGTTGAAACGCTTCCAGAAGAGTGCGAAGAGGATCACCGGGAAGTTGCTGGAGGCAACCACGGCAAAGGCAAGCACCACGAGATGGGCAACATTCTGCTTTTCGCAGGCGATCCCCAGAACGATGGCAACCGCACCGATCACAAAAGCAGAAATCTTGGCGATCTTCAACTGCTTGTTCTGGTCGGTCTTGCCGTCTTTGAGTACATTCACGTAGAAGTCGTGGGCAACAGCGGCGGATACCGCGAGGATCAAACCGGATACCACCGCGATGATAGTGGAGAAGGCTACGGCACAGACAAACGCCAGGAACATGTCACCACCGATGGAGCCGGCGCCGCCACCAACATATTGGGCAATCATGGGCGCGGCCATGTTCCCACCCTTGTCAACGGCAGTTATCTGCTGCGGCGAAATGAAGAGGGCAGCGCCAAAGCCGATAATGGTCACCATGATCATGAAGGCGCCGATCAGCACCATGGAGATGACGACACTCTTACGGGCTGCCTGGGCGTTCGGAACGGTAAAGAAGCGCATCATGATGTGCGGCAGTCCGGCCGCACCGAGCGCGAACGCCATACCCAGGGATATTTGATCAAGGGGGTCCTTGAGCAGTAACCCCGGTTCCAGGAAACGCTGGCCATAATCGAAACCGGCCACGGGGGCTACATGCTTCAGGAGCCCGCGTACGTGGTTCTGCACGGAGGGGCTGGATGCAACGGCATCGTAGAAAGCAAACAGGTTGAACCCGAACTTCCACAGCAACAGCACCGTAATGGTAGTGCCGCTCATCATGAGGAGAAAGGCCTTGATGATCTGCACCCAGGTGGTCGCCTTCATCCCACCAAAGGTAACATAGAGGATCATCAGGACACCAACGCCGATAACGGAGACATTGTAGGGGATGCCGAGGAGTAGTTGCATGAGCTTGCCAGCCCCTACCATCTGCCCCAGGAGGTAGAAGGTCGAGACTACAACTGCGGACAGTGCGGCTGTGCCACGTACAACTTTCGAGGTAGAACGAAGGGAGAGGATGTCACCCAAGGTATATTTGCCGGCATTGCGGCACGGCTCGGCAATGACCAGCAAAATGGTAACGAACGAGAAAAAGGGGCCGACCGCATACATGAAGCCATCGGCGCCGAACATGGAGGTGATCCCCGCAATGCCCAGGAATGTGGCGGCCGACAGGTAATCACCGGCTATGGCCCACCCGTTCTGCAACCCGGAAATCCCCCCACCGGCTGCATAGTAATCGGCTGTGGTCTTGGTACGTTTTGCCGCCCGGACAACGATCATCCCGGTAAAGAGGATTATCGCAATAAACATGCTCATGGTGATGGTCCTGTTGGTCTTCACCTCTTTCGCCAAGGGGGCCGGGGTCTGGGCGACAGCAGCGTTCTGGATAGCGGTTGAAACGGCTGCAGGCGTTTGACTCGGCCCGGCAGCTGCGGTCGCCTGGACAGCCGGGGCCGGCTTATCGGCAACATCAGTGGCAGGGGCAGCATAGGCCAGCGGGCAAATAATCAAGGAAAAGATCAGGAGAATCAATAACCGTTTCATGCGTGCTCCCCCCTGGCTATCTCGGCCAACACTTCTCTGGTGAGCGGATCGAAATAGGTATTGGACTTATGGGTGTAATACAGGGCTATTGCCCAGGTCATGGCAAACTCAATGAGGCAGAAGAAATAGCAGACATTGAGCCTGCCGAAAACCTTTACCTTCATAAAGTCCGGGGCATAACCGGCACAGATCGGTAGCAGGTAGAACATGATGGAGCCGAGGCACCATAAGCTCAGTAGAAACGCTTTCTTTTTGCTGTGAAGCTCGACAAACTTCGGCATTTTTGCCAGTGCTGCCCAATCATTCTGTTTTTTCGTCATGGATGGACTCCTTCCTTCATATTGGCATGGTCATTATCAATTGCTGAATCTCGCTTAGTCCCAACTGGCGAGCTTCATGGTCCCATTCTCATCCAGATGCTTGTGCATATTGAACACCTTGTAGAGCATGTGCGGTTCGTGGGCACTGTTGCTCGCCAGGCACTCTCTGAGCGAACGGTCGAAATACTCCTGCAGCAATGGTTTGTATTCAGGATGTACGCATTTGGCAATGATCCTCTGTGCCCGTTCCCGAGGTGAGAGGCCACGCAGGTCGGCAAGCCCCTGTTCGGTTACGAGCACGTCCATATCATGCTCGGTATGGTCGACGTGTGTCACCATCGGGACTACACAGCTGATGCCGTTGGGGTCCGTAGCCGAGGGACGGGTGGAGGGGGTATGCATGATGGAGAGAAAGGCGTTGCGCATGAAGTCACCCGAACCACCGACCCCGTTGAGCAACCGGGAACCATTAACAATGGAGGAGTTGACATGAGCATAGATGTCGAACTCCACCGGAGTATTCATGGAGATCAGGCCGAGGCGCCGCACTGGTTCGGCGTGGTTGGTGATCTGGATCGGCCGGATCAAGGTCCGTGAGGTATATTTGTCCCAGTCCGCCAGCAGGCGTTTTATACCGTTGTCGGAAAGCGAAAAGGAAGCGGTCGTCACATAGTCGAGCTTGCCGGAATCAAACATGTCCAGCAGGTTATCCTGAAAGACCTCGGTCCAGACGGTCAGATTCTCAAAGGGGCTGGAAAGCAGGCCACCGACAACGGCATTGGCAATCGATCCGACTCCCGACTGGAGCGGCAGCAGGTTTTTCGGCAACCGGCCACTTTTCACTTCAGCTTGCAAAAAGTCGATGATGTGATTGGCAATTAGTACGGAGTTCCCATCTGGTGCTCCGAGGGGACGCCCAACTGGATCCTTGTAGGATTCTACGATCGCCACGATTTTGTCTGGATTGCAGGGGATACTGGTCGATCCGATCCGGTCTTTGACGTTCAGGATATTGTAGACCTTCTTATTGGGAGGGAGTTCCACGCCAACACAGTCATGGAGGCCTTCCAGTGAGGGAATCTTGGTATTGATCTCAATGATGATCTTTTCTGCCCGGTCGACAATTTCCGAAATAATCCCGACCGCAAGTGTTGGAACAATCCCCCCATCCTCAGTAATACAGCTCGCCTCGATGATAGCAATATCTATCTTCCCACCATTCTCAAGGGTGTAATAACCGTAGCCAAAATCCTGGGCATACAGGGAAAGATAACGATCGCCATAACTGACTTCACCGGCATTGATTGCCTTGCGGATTGCATTTCCCTGCTGATGGGGCCAGCGTTTGGCGAGCATGCCGAGTTTTGCCCAGCGGTCGTCCACATCTGTTCCAATGGAAGCACCCGTATAGACGTTAAACTTCATCTTCCCGGCAAGGCCATTCTTTTCCACATAATCGGCCAGCAGGCCTGGTACCGTTTTGGGGTGCCCCTCGGCAAAACCTGAGAAACCGAGGTACATGCCGTTCTTGAACAGCGGGATGGTCTCCTCGGCATTCATGATTTTCGAGTGGAGAGTTGAGTGTCTGATTCTCTTTACAAATTCAGTGGTATCCTTAATGCTCATGGTGGTACCTCTCCCTTCGCCTAAATGATATTTGTCCGTTAGAAGCATAGTGATGAATTGACCAGGCACAGAATTCTAAAATACCGTTTTGCACCATGCGTGCCACAGCAGACAACCTGCCACAAATCACTACAACCATGCTATTTTTATAGCAATTTAATATATAATTGTTTTTTTAATAAAATATAAGGCCTAAAGCATACGATATTTCGTAGGTTACTTATAGCAGCGGATTACAGTGGAGGGAGCAACAACTGCTAAGTAGGCGGGATATTAATGAGAGTAAGGGAAATGCATCGATGAAAGGTCTTTTAGATAAGCTATGGCATTTCAGATGCGCTACGATATTTAAGAGGTGACAATCTCATCATCAACCGATTACGTCGCTTTTATCCAGCGCTTGTGTGCGGTATCGGTCAGAATATTTCTGAGAACGGTTTTTTGCGGGTGATCTTCAATTTTTTCATTCTCGAATCCAAGGTGGTTGGATTGATCGCCAGGATCTCAGCGGCACCATTCCTGCCTCTGACACGCCAACCAGTCCTTTCCATGACGGAGATGATGTGTGTTCGTTCCATATCCTCCAACGACATCGTTGGCGAGATTGCAGTGGCGGCGTTGTCAGGTACGTCGATAACCAGCACTGACCCTTTACTCAATATCATGGCTCGCTCGACCATGTTTCGCAGCTCTCTGATATTACCGGGCCAGCAATAGTGCTCCAAAGCCTCCATGTTTTTCTTCGGAATCCGCTCTATGGGTTTTCCGAAGACCTTGCCAAACTCCTCAACCATGGCCCAGACCAAGAGAGGAATATCCTCTTGGCGATCGCGCAACGGTGGTACAGATATCGGAAACACATTCAAACGGTAGTACAGATCTTCACGAAACCTGCCTTCTCTCACAGCCTGAGCAAGGTTTTTGTTGGTTGCGGCAATAACCCGCACATCAACGTCAATCGGTTTTGGACTGCCCAACCGCTCAAACTGCCCCTCCTGGAGCACGCGCAGCAACTTTGTCTGTAGCTCCAGGGGCAACTCCCCAATTTCGTCAAGGAAGATCGTCCCGCCGTCTGCGGCCTCGAAACGACCGACTTGCCTTGAAACCGCGCCGGTGTAAGCCCCCTTTTCTCGGCCGAAAAGCTCGGACTCAATCAGTGCTGCAGGCAAGGCAGCGCAATTCACCTTAATCATGGGGCGCTCTTTCCGCGCGCTCAGATTATGGGTGGCGCGGGCCAGCAATTCCTTGCCAGTACCGGTCTCTCCGAGCAACAACACCGTCGAGTCAGTATTGGCAACCTGCTGCACCTGCCGCAAAACCTTACGGATAGGATCTGACCGGCCGATTATCTCATCCGGTTTGTATTCGACCTGAATCTGGTCGCGCAGATAGATATTCTCGGCCTCCAGCCGGTTTTTCAGCATCTCTATTTCCGACATAGCCTGCTGAATCTTTTCATCCGCCCGCTTGCGCTCCAGGGCGTTGGCAAAGATTTCCCACAGGATACGAAGCCGCTGAATCAGATCATCGGGCCAGTCACGTTTGACGCTGTACGACACAAAGGTGATGAACCCCACAACAACACCGCCGACTTTTGCGGGTATGAACATGATCGACCTTATGCCGCCCCGTTCCTTGCAGTATTGTTTTTCCCGCCAGTAACTGTCAGGCAATTCGTCAACATCGGAAACATGAAATATCTCATCGTGAAACACCGACGAGTTCCACATCGGCACCAATCCGGGATGGAGAACCTTGAGGGGCGGCGTGATCCCCTTAAGTTCATAGGAGTGGGTACAAATCATCTCGCCACTTTCAGCGAGCCGCCAGACCGTACTCCGGTCAAACCCAAGGAAGTCGACAATCTTTTGCAACCCCTGGACTATCTTCCCGTCCACTTCACTGACAGGGACATTTATGAAGGTCGCAGAAAGTGCCGAGAGAAGGGCCTCGAACTTCAGCCGCTCGACCTGAGCCGCCTCTCTCTGCGTCTCTTCAGAAATATCCCGCACCACAAGACTGCCCCCCAGAATCGTTCCGTTATCAGTCTTGAGTGGGTAGCAACGGAGCTGCCATATCCTGTTCACCGGTGAAAAATCCGCACTGGCCTTTGGTAGTTCAACTGCCAACTCTACGAATGGTCTATCTTCATGGATGACACGCTCCAGGATGGGAGACACGGCAAGGGCAATCTTCTGATCAACCTCCGTGAGTGATCTTCCGACATGTTGCTCCGCCGAAATTCCGTCAATCATTGCCAGGCGGTCATTGACATGGATGAATCGCAAATCCCGATCAAGGACCGCGACGCCGAACTGCAAATGTGCAAACAACTGCTCAAGCTCACGGTATTCTTGGAGGAAAAATTCTGGATTTCTTGGTGGTCGTGTGCGTTTCATTCCCATGCCAGCACCTGATTTGTCAAATATATAAAAGGGTTGCAAATTCCATATAATCTGTTGTTTTAACAGGTTCAGCACAAGCTTTCGTCAAAATTATGATATCAAACAGCACAAAAGTAAAACGATTGTATCCTGTGACGACCTGTTAAACTTGGCGAGACGATGATTTTCCGCGCCACCCCTCCTGAAACGGGAAAAGCCCCCGGCCTTGCCATCACTCTAGTAAAAGTGTTGAAAAAGGCCAGGGGCTTCATACTGACAACTGCTTGATGCAGATCTGCGCTTTATTTCAGTCAGCGATGGCGTTCAGGTCTTTAAGAATTTCGTTTACATCCAGACCATGGGCATTGCACCCCTGCTCCAGGGATTCGTTCTGGGCACCCATGCAGCCAATGCAGCCCAAATTGTATTTTGCCAGCACCCTCGCCACTTCCGGGCTGGTTCTCAGGGCCTGGGCAAAGGTCATGTCTTTGGTGAATTTGTCGCTCATTGTGAACTCCTTTATGTTGAGTAATCGAGTTATTGGCGCAAAACACCACTAACCGCATTTCTTGTAGTTATTCGTACCTGATCTCAACGATCTCGTATTCTTTTACCCCTGACGGGACCTTGGCCTTGACCGTATCGTCCAGTTTGTGGCCGATCAGCGCCTTGCCGACCGGTGACGTGCAGGAGATTTTCCCCAGCTTGATGTCCGCTTCTTCCTCACCAACGATCTTGTAGGTTACCTCTTCCTCCGACGATGTGTCATAGAGGGTCACCGTTGCACCAAACACAACCTTGTCCGGCTTCAGATTGGACAGGTCAACCACGTACGCACGGGCCAGCTTGTCCTGAAGCTCCAGAATACGCCCCTCGATAAAGCTCTGACGGTTCTTGGCCGCATCGTACTCGGCATTTTCCGACAGGTCGCCGTGGCTGCGGGCTTCGGCGATATCCTGAATGACACGTGGTCTCTCTTCGCGGATCAGACGTTTCAGATCATCCTGAAGCGTCTCATAACTCTCTTTGGTCATCGGTACTGACTGGGACATTGAACAACTACTCCTTACAAAACTGTCGGGGCAGCCCATGGAGGCCGCCCCGTGCGTGTTGGCAGTGGTTTATGCTAGGCCAGATATTCCTGCAGGGGTTTTACCCTCAAATCTTCCTGCCTGATCGCCATGATGCCGTCGACCGCGGCCCGTGCTCCGGACATGGTCGTATAGTACGTAACGCCGTGGGTCAAGGTTTCGCGACGAATGGAGAAAGAATCGGCAACCGCTTGGGCCCCATGGGTCGTATTGATCACCATGGCAATCTCGCCGTTCTTGATTGAGTCGACGATGTGCGGCCGCCCTTCCTTGACCTTGTTGACCGTTTTCACCGTCACCCCTTTTTCCTGCAGATAAGTGGCGGTTCCGCGGGTGGCAACCAACTTAAAGCCGGCATTATAGAGATTTTGGGCAATGGAGACAACATGTTTTTTGTCGGCGTCCTTGACGCTGATGAAGATGCTGCCGCTGGTGGGAAGCTTGGTCCCCGCACCCAGCTGGGCCTTGGCAAAGGCCTTGGCAAAGTTTTCATCGATCCCCATTACTTCGCCGGTTGATTTCATCTCCGGACCAAGGATGGTATCCACCCCCGGAAACTTCACAAAAGGGAAGACCGACTCCTTGACCGCCACGTGGGACGGCTCGATATCACCGATGATCCCCTGATCCTGCAGGCTTCTGCCGGACATGATCCGGGCCGCTATCTTGGCCAGGGGACGGCCGGTCGCCTTGGAGACGAAGGGTGCTGTCCGGGACGCCCGCGGGTTGACCTCCAGAATGAAGATGGTGCCGTCCTTCACCGCATACTGGACATTCATCAAACCCTTGACGTTCAGCTCCAGGGCCATGAGACGTGTCTGGCGCTTGATCTCAGCCACGATCTCGCCGGAGATGGAGTACGGTGGCAGGGAACAGGCCGAATCGCCGGAATGGATGCCTGCCTCCTCGATATGTTCCATGATCCCGCCAATGACCACATCTTTGCCGTCGCAAAGGGCGTCCACGTCGATCTCGATCGCCTCGTCCAGGAACTGATCCACCAGGATCGGGTGCTCGGGCGATGCCTGCACCGCGGTATGCATGTAGCGGCGCAGGTCGTCCACGTCGTAGACGATCTCCATGGCCCGGCCGCCGAGTACATAGGAGGGGCGTACCACTACCGGGTAGCCGACCCTCTCGGCAGCCTTCTCGGCCTCTTCGAAGGAACGGGCCGTGCCGTTCTCCGGCTGACGAAGCTTGAGCTTGTGGAGCATCTCCTGGAAGCGCTCACGGTCCTCTGCACGGTCGATGGAATCGGGCGAGGTGCCGATGATGGGCACGCCGGCCTTTTCCAGCGCCACGGCCAGCTTCAGCGGTGTCTGGCCGCCGAACTGAACGATCACCCCGACGGGCTTCTCCAGATCCACAATGGAGAGGACGTCCTCATAGGTGAGCGGTTCGAAGTAGAGCCGGTCCGAGGTATCGTAATCAGTGGAGACCGTTTCCGGGTTGCAGTTGACCATGATGGTTTCAAACCCGTCCTCGGCCAGGGCGAAGACACCGTGGACGCAGCAGTAGTCGAACTCGATCCCCTGACCGATCCGGTTCGGGCCACCGCCGAGGATCATGATCTTTTTACGGTCCGTGACCTCGGCCTCGCACTCCTCCTCGTAGGTGGAGTAGAGATACGGCGTATAGGCCACGAACTCGGCAGCGCAGGTGTCTACCCGCTTGAAGACCGGCCGGATACCGAGTGAGAGGCGGAGTTGCCGGACCTCCTCCTCGTTCTTGCCCCAGAGCCGGCCGAGAAACTTGTCGGAGAAACCGTACTGCTTGGCCTCGCGAAGGATATTGCACAATCCCGTAGGGGCGGGGTTACCCCGCCCTGCGTTTGGATCATCCGAATCAGGCGGGGTCACCCCGCCCCGACAGTCATCAACCAGGCCCTTTACCTGTTTCAGCACAACCTCCATCTCGATGATCTGGCGGAGGTTGTGCAGGAACCAGGGGTCGATGGCGGTAAGGTTGAAAATATCCTCCACACTCATGCCGCTTCTGAAGGCATCGCCGATATACCAGACCCGCTCCCAGTTGGGAACCCGCAGCTTGTCGTGCAGGGTCTGCTGCTCCTTGGCGGTCAATGCCCTGCGAGTCTCGTCGGCCAGGTTGAACATCCTCGACTCAAAACCCGAGCTGCCGATCTCCAATGAGCGAAGCGCCTTCTGGAACGACTCCTTGAAGGTCCGGCCAATGGCCATCACCTCACCCACCGACTTCATCTGGGTGGTGAGGGTTGCCTCGGCAGCCGGAAACTTCTCAAAGGTGAAACGGGGGATCTTGGTCACCACGTAATCGATGGTCGGCTCGAAGCAAGCCGGCGTTTCCCGGGTGATGTCGTTGGTAATCTCGTCCAGTCGGTAGCCGACCGCCAGCTTGGCGGCAATCTTGGCAATGGGAAAGCCGGTCGCCTTGGAGGCCAGGGCCGATGATCGGGAGACCCGGGGGTTCATCTCGATGACCACCAGCCGGCCATCACGTGGATTAATGCCGAACTGGATGTTGGAACCGCCGGTGTCGACCCCGATCTCGCGGATGATCTTCAGGGACGCGTCACGGAGGATCTGATACTCCTTGTCGGTGAGGGTCTGGGCCGGGGCCACGGTAATGGAGTCGCCGGTGTGGACCCCCATCGGGTCGAAGTTCTCGATGGAACAGATGATCACCACGTTGTCAGCCGTGTCCCTCATCACCTCCAGTTCGTACTCTTTCCAGCCGATGACCGATTCCTCCACCAGGATCTCGTCGGTCGGCGAGGCATCGATGCCGGCCAGGGCCATCTTTTCATACTCTTCCAGGTTGTAGGCAATGCCGCCGCCGGTCCCGCCCAGGGTAAACGAGGGACGGATGATGGCCGGGAAGCCGACCGTCTTGATCACCTCCATCGCCTCCGAATAGTTGTGGGCAAGGCCCGAGCGGGGGACGGCAAGGTCGATCCGCTGCATCGCCTCCTTGAACAGGGTCCGATCCTCGGCCATTTTGATGGCCGGCAGTTTGGCGCCGATCAGTTCAACCCCGAACTTCTCCAGCACCCCCATCTCGGCAACAGCCACGGCCGTGTTGAGCGCCGTCTGCCCTCCCAGGGTCGGCAGGATTGCATCGGGACGCTCCTTTTCGATGATTTTGGCCAGCATCTCCGGCGTGACCGGTTCGATGTAGGTCCGATCGGCAAAGTCCGGGTCGGTCATGATGGTGGCAGGGTTACTGTTCAGCAGCACCACCTCGAACCCTTCTTCCTTCAGGGCCTTGCAGGCCTGGGTGCCGGAGTAGTCGAACTCGCACGCCTGGCCGATGACGATGGGGCCGGCGCCGATGATGAGGATCTTTTTGATATCGGTTCTTTTAGGCATGTTAGACGTAGCTCCTTACTGCGATAGATTGAAGTCAAACAGAGATAACGTTGTCACCGTAGGCGACCAGTTGGCAGTCCGCGGTCAGCAACTGTAGTCGTTCACAGCGGGCCTGGGCAAGCAGCATCCGGTCAAACGGGTCTTTGTGCAGTGCCGGCAGCGTCTCGACAGCCAGCGCATGGTCCGATTCAATGGCAAGCTCCTCGTAGCCGTTGGCCACCAGCAATTTGCGCAGCCTGGCCGGATCGACCCGGAAGTCGTCACGACCCAACCCTTTTTTGATGACGATCTCCCAGATGCTGGCCGGGCTAAAGTAGAGGATATTGGCGTCATCCTTCAGCATCCCTCTGGCAGCGTCGGAAAGCCTGTCCGGATCTCCGGCGGCCCAGAGCAGGAGATGGGTATCCAGCAGCAGCTTCATCGCCCTTTACCCTCAAACAGGGCGGCGATCTCTACGGCTCCCATGCGGTCGAAGTCATCCGGCACGGCTATTTCGCCGGCCATGAAACCGAGCCGGCGGCATGTCGACTCCTGCTCGTCCGTGTACGGGACGACCTTCACCATCGGCTTGCCTGCCTTGGCGATGATGAACGGCTTGCCATGGGCCGCCTCTTCCACCAGCCTGGACAGATGGGTCTTTGCCTCGTGAATGTTTACCGCATGCATAACCGCCTCCGCAGACTAGACTAATTCAACTTAGTCTACAGCAACACCTTTGCCAGGGCAAGAATCATAGTCATTATCGCAACAGACGCTGCTGCGAAAGCGTGGGCAAAACATTCTACCGATTTATTCCCCACAGCCTTACCAGCATATCCGATTGCCGTGAACCAACTCCGTGCCACAGCGAAATAAGTCCGACATATTCCTCGGTCACCTCATAGATGATGCAGTATCTGACCGGCCCGGAATCGACGTACAACTCTTTCAGCACCGCCTTTTGACCGGCGAGCAGATAGGGAGCATCCGTACCGGCAAGATTGTTGTCGTAGAGAAATTTTTCAGCGGCTTCGATGCGGTCCAGAAAAGCATCCGCAACCTCGACCCGGTAGCGCTCCGCCAAATTCCCCGCATAGTGCCTGACTCTTGTTTGATATTCCAGAGAGCGTTTAACCGGACGTTTTGCCATTCCGAAGCTCTTTTCTTATGGAGTCGAAAAATGTGTCACCTTCAGCAACAACAGTACCGAGGCCGGAATGAAGCTCGTACCATCCACGCTCCACCGAGTCGAAAAATTCCTTTTGTTCGTCGGCATTACGCACATACATCCGTAACGAATCCCGAATCACATCCTGCTCATTGCGCCCTTCGCGCTGGGCGATCCGCTTCAGGTTCATGCTATCGGTTTCGTCAAGCCTGAGGCCCAGTTGTCTGCTTCCCATAGAAAAAACCTCCCTATCGGTATCATTGATAGCAGCATACACCAGGAGACATCATGTGGCAATTTATGCAATGCCGTCGTTGATGAGAATGGTCGGTTTCGAGGTCCTAAACGCTTTTGATAACGGGGTCGGCCTTGACCTGCCGGTTTTCTAGGACAGGTCCAAGGACGTGGTTATGCGATTCTCTGATACTTTGTTTTTAGAAGTTGCGGTCTTTTCTGCTGATATTGATGTTGGAGATGATTAACAGGACAACCGTTCTCACACCGGCTTCCTTTCCGTATCCAACTCCTGCACCCAGCCGTTTTCCAATCCCGCTTCTTCCAACGCCTCCACGGCGGCATCGTATTCGTCAGCGGTCAGGTGGCGATCCATCCCGGGCGTCTCCCTGGCACTATGGGCAGGGAAGTACTGGCTCATCAACGCCACGTGGGTTTCGGTTCCAAGGTTGGCAGCAATCCAGTGGAGTGTCGCAGCACTTCCTGCAAGGTCTCCCGGCAGGACCAGGTGGCGGATGATCAGCCCCTTTTTGGCGATCCCCTCGTCGTCAAGCTGCAGATGTCCGACCTGGCGGAGCATCTCGGTTACCGCCCGACGATTGATCCCAGGATATCCGGTTGCCCCGGAAATGGCCTTGGCCGGTTCATCAACAGCATACTTCATATCCGGCAGGTAGATGTTCGCCACTCCATCAAGCAGCGTCAGCAACTCAACCTTCTCGTAGCCGCTGGAGTTCCAGACGATGGGAAGGGAGAAGCCATCCGGAATCGCCAGCCAGAGCGCCGCCAGGATCTGCGGCTGGAAATGGGTCGGGGTGACGAAGTTTATGTTGTGCACCCGCTTCTGCTGAAGCTGCAGCATCCGTCGTGCCAGCTCCCGTGTAGCGATCTCTTCGCCATTACCGAGCTGGCTGATGGGGAAGTTCTGGCAGAAACGGCAGGAGAGGCTGCAACCGGAGAAAAAGATCGTTCCCGAGCCCCTGGTCCCCGAAATCGGTGGCTCTTCACCCCGGTGCACGTTTGCCGAGGCGATTTTGGGAAGCAGCCCTGCCCCGCACAGGCCACGTTCACCCTTCAGCCGGTTCACGCCGCAGTCATGGGGGCAGAGATCGCAGGAACGGAGCCTGTCATAGGCGACTCTTATCCGTCGGAGCAGTTCTCCTGATTGGTAAAGATCGTGATAGCTCATGTGCAACAAGTAAGGGTGTCGATTTTTCGCAAGGTCAAGGCACCCAAGGGAATCGGCGGAGGCGTAGCGGCGCTACGCCGCACAACGAATTCCCGCTGGGCAACGCAGAGATTGCGGAAAAGCGGCGCCCGTCACCGATTCTTCTCCATCATCTCCACGAACCGCCCGAACAGATAGTGCGAATCGTGCGGTCCCGGCGACGCCTCGGGGTGGTGCTGCACCGAAAAGATCGGCAGGGAGCAGTGACGAATCCCTTCCACGGTCTGATCGTTAAGGTTCACGTGACCAAGACAGGCCACCTCGCCAAGTGAATCCAGATCGACGGCAAAGCCGTGGTTCTGGGCGGTGATCTCAACCATTTTCGTTTCCATATCCATGACCGGGAGGTTGGAGCCGTGGTTGCCGAACTTGAGCTTGACGGTCTTGCCTCCCAGGGCCAACCCCAGTAACTGGTGCCCCAGGCAGATGCCGAAGATCGGTTTTTTACCCACGAATTTCCTGATGATCTCCTGTACCTCGGTGAGCGGCTCAGGGTCGCCGGGGCCGTTGCTGAGAAAGATCCCGTCCGGGTTCATGGCCAGGGCCTCCTCGGCCGGGAAGGTGGCGGGCACCACGGTCACGTCGCAGCCGGCCGAAACCAGGCAGCGGAGGATGTTGTACTTGATGCCGAAGTCGTAGGCCACCACCTTGTACCTGAGGCTTGCCGGATCCACCTGAGGGTATCCACCCTCAAGGTCCCAGAGCCCTTCGGTCCAGTGATACGGCTTCTGACAGCTGACACCACTGGCCAGGTCGAGGCCGGCCATGCTCGGCACGGCATTGGCCTTTTTGATCAGGCTTTCGGGGTCGAAATCGATGGTGGAGATGACGCCGTTCTGTGCTCCCTTGTCCCGCAGGTGCCGGGTCAGGGCACGGGTGTCGAGCCCCTGGATGCCGACCACGCCGTTCTCCTTCAGATAGGCATCCAGACTCATGGACGCCCGCCAGTTGGAGTAGTTATCGTGATACTCCTTGACGATGAAACCGGAAAGGAAGAGCTGATTGCTCTCGATATCCTCGGGATTGATGCCGGTGTTGCCGATCTGGGTATAGGTCATGGTGACCATCTGCCCTTTGTAGGAAGGATCGGTCAGCACCTCCTGATAACCGGTCATGGCAGTGTTGAACACTACCTCACCGGTCGCCTCGCCGGTCGCACCGAACGTCTTCCCCGAAAAAATGCGCCCGTCTGCGAGCGCCAGTACTGCTTTCATGTATGAACTCCCTATCGTGATTCCCTTGCAGGGGCGACTCATGAATCGCCCGTGCTACGGCTTAACCTCTTTTGTACGCTATCTTGCCACCGACGATCGTGTACCGGGCACAGCCCTTCATCTTCTCACCGAGCCATGGCGAGTTTTTGGACTTGCTGGCCAGGGTTCCGGCCTCGACACTCCATTCGGCTGCCGGGTCGATCACCGTGATATCGGCCACGGTGCCAGGCTTCAGGGTCCCACGCTCAATGCCGAGGATTTTTGCAGGGTTGAGTGACATTTTCTCAATCAAACCATTAAGAGTGAACACCTTTTCATCCACCAGCTTGAGGGAGAGCGGCAGCGACGTTTCCAGGCCGATGATCCCGTTCAGGGCGACATTGAACTCCACATCCTTTTCGTCCAGGTGATGGGGCGCATGGTCGGTGGCAATTGCGTCGACGGTGCCATCCTGCAACGCTTCCTTGACAGCGGCAACGTCGTCGGCAGTCCTGAGCGGCGGGTTCATTTTGGCATTCGTATTGTAACCGGCTATTGCGTCGTCGGTCAGGGTAAAGTAGTGGGGAGCCGTCTCGCAGGTAACCCTGACCCCGCGGGCCTTGGCATTGCGGATGATACGCAGCGAGCCGCGGGTCGAAACGTGGGCAATATGCAGCGGCGCGTTCGTGTATTCGGCCAGATAGACATCCCTGGCCGTGGCGGCATCCTCGGCAACCCGGGGGATACCTTTCAACCCCAGCTCCGTGGAGGTGAGCCCTTCGTTCATGACTCCTTCACCCACCAGTTGCAGGTCTTCGGCATGGGCGATTACCAGAATCCCCATCCCCTTGGCATACTCCAGCGCCCGGCGCATCAGTTCGGCATTTGCCACCGGCCGGCCATCGTCGGAAACCGCCACGCAGCCGGCCTCCTTCAGCTCCCCCATCTCGGCCAGGCTTTCCCCTTTGCTCCCCTGGGTTATGGCGCCAATCGGAAACACGTTGACCAGACCGTCGGCCTTGGCCTTGGCAGCGATATAGGTGGTGATGGCCTTGTTGTCATTCACCGGTTTGGTGTTGGGCATGCAGGCCACCGACGTGAAGCCGCCCGCAGCGGCGGCACGGGTGCCGGAGACGATATCCTCCTTGTACTCCAGGCCCGGGTCGCGCAGATGGACGTGCATGTCGATCAGACCGGGTGTCACGTAGCAACCGGCAGCATCGATCACCTCGGCTCCGGCCGGAGCAGCCAGACCTTTGCCGATCTCTTTCACCTGGCCGTTTTCCACCACGATGTCCAACTGCCCGTCAATATTCTGGGACGGATCAATGACCCGGCCACCTTTGATCAGTAAGTTCATATGATTACCTCATATTCATGTTGTAGGGGCGATCCTTGTGATCGCCCTCGCATCGGGCGAATACAAGATTCGCCCCTACAATTGCAGTCTATTCCGGCGCCAGTTCTCCGCCGCTTACGTGGTACAGCATCGCCATCCTGACCGCCACCCCATTCTCCACCTGCTTGAGGATATGGGACTGGGGACCATCGGCCACATATGACGACAGCTCCACCCCCCGATTGATCGGACCGGGATGCATGACGATCGCGTTCGGTTTGGCCAGCTTCATGACCTCGGGATTGAGCCCGTAGTAACGGGCATATTCACGCATGGTCGGGAGAAGGGTCTTCCCCTGGCGTTCCAGCTGGATACGGAGCATCATCACCACATCCGCGTCCTGAACCGCTTCCTTCATGGTGGAGCAAACCGTCACATTCCCCAGGCGCTCGATGCCCGGAGGCATCATCGTGGGTGGGCCGGCCAGGTAAATGTGGGACCCCATCTTGGTGAGACCGAAGATATCGGAGCGGGCGACCCGGCTGTGGGTGATATCGCCGACAATGGCCACCTTGAGCCCATCGAGGCGGCCGAAGGTCTGGCGCATGGTCAGGAGGTCCAACAGCCCTTGGGACGGGTGTTCATGGGCACCGTCACCGGCATTGATCACCGAACAGGAAACCCGCTGGGCCAGATAATGGTGGGCACCGGAGGCGGCATGACGCATGACGATGATATCGGGCTTCATGGCCAGGACATTGCGTGCGGTGTCGGAAAGGGTTTCTCCCTTGGTGACCGAACTGCCTGACGAGGAAATATTGATGGTATCCGCGGAAAGACGCTTGGCAGCGATCTCGAATGAGGTCCGGGTTCGGGTCGAGGCCTCGTAGAAGAGGTTCACGATTGTTTTGCCGCGTAGGGTCGGCACCTTCTTGATCTCCCGGCCGTTCACCTCCCGCATGTTCTCGGCCGTGTCCAGCAGGAGCAGGATCTCGTCCCCGGTCAGATCCTGCAACCCTATGATGTCCTTATGCTTGAAGCCCATACGCACCTCCTCCCCTATTTCTGTAAGACCACTTCCTGCGGCCGGTTGGTTGGGTCGAACAGTACCTGGATAGTCTCTTTGAGGCTGGTCGGGACGTTACGGCCGACGAAATCGGCCCGTATCGGCAGTTCCCGGTGGCCCCGGTCGATCAGTACGGCAAGCTGGATGCAGGAGGGACGGCCGTGGTCCATGATGGCATCCATGGCAGCCCTGATGGTGCGGCCCGTGAAGAGGACATCGTCCACCAGCACCATTTTCTTGTCCTCGATGACGAACGGAATGAGGGTCTTGCCCACCGGTAGATGTGCCGTATGACCTTTGATGTCGTCACGATAGAGGGTGATGTCCACCTCTCCGACCGGTACCGTCTCACCTTCGATTTCTTCCAGACGCCTGGCCAGTTCACGGGCCAAGTGAACACCACCGGTCCGGATACCGACCAGGACCAGGTTCTGTACCCCCTTGTTCCGCTCCAGAATCTCATGGGCAATCCGCGTGAGTGCCCGTTTGATCCCGGCACCATCGAGAATGACCGTATCCTCTTCTCCCATAGCGCCCTCCTTTTCCGTTTACAAAGCCGCTCGCAGAACGAAAGAAAGCCTTCCCACCGGCTGGCGAAAAGGCTTTACGTCAATGCGTAAATAGTATTGTCCCTCTCACCTTTGTTAACCTCACGGGGCTAAATTAAAAGGTTCGTACAAGCGCCGTAAAATTATCACCACCGAAGTCCCCCGTCAAGGAGAAATTGGTTGCTTCACTCGGCCCTTTGCTTATAATTCTCCGGAGCACGGATACTACGGCAAAGGACACAATCCAACATGAACAATACCGGCATAATGCGCTCAAGGCGCATGCTAGCGGCCACAGTAGCTCTGGCGACCGCACTCGTTGTTTCTCTTACCGCCTGGCCCGGCAGTGCCGAGGAACCTGCAGCAAACAGCGCCCCCACGGAAGTGCAACCGGCTAAGACGCCTGTGACAGAGCCGACCACCGACAGCAAAACAGTGACCAAGAAAAAGGGGAGTACGAAAAAGAAGCGGCGCACCAAGAGTGCCAGCAAGAAGAAGGGGCGAAAAGGAAAGTCCGTGCGCAGGAAAACGGCAAAAAAATCCGGCACCAAAACCGCCGAGTCGGGAGCAACCGGCACAAACTGGCAGTCACTCTGCAGCGGTGAAAGGTTGACCGTCGATCAGGTAAGGGAGGGAATGAAGGGCGCTAAGGACTTTTCCGGGAAGAATCTGGGGGGACTTAACCTTTTGGCCTTCAACCTGCGGGGGGCAAACCTGGCCGGCACCTGTCTTGCCGGAGTGAACCTGGAGCGGGCCGACCTCACCGAAGCCAACCTGAAGCGGGCCGTGCTGTCCGGTGCCAACCTGACCCTGGCCAGCGCCCAACTGGCCAACCTCGATGGCGCCAGAATGGATGGCGCCATCTTCGACGAAACGGTCTGGACCGATGGTCACGTGTGCCGAAAAGGCTCCGTGGGCCGCTGCCTCGACATCTTCGACGCTCCCGGGAAGTAACGCCCGGGAGCGCCCATCACCGCTATTCTTTTGTTCCGCTTATCTTGGCCTTGAGCAGTTCACCCAAGGTCCCCATCCCCGGAGGAGACGTGGCAGACTTCTGGCGGAAAGCCTGCAGATCGGCGTCAGCCTCGGCAGCTGCCCGGGCGAAATCGGCCAGCGCAAGGGAAATTTTCCGGTTATCCAGGTCAATACCCTCTACCAGCACCTCCACGGTCTCGCCTTCCTTCAGCACATCCTTGGGATGGGCAATCTTTTTCCCTCCGCCCAACCTGGAGATATGCAGCAGCCCATCGATGCCGTCACCCAGGGCGACAAAGGCCCCGAACGGCGCCAGCCGCACCACGGTGCCGGTAACACTGGTCCCGACCGCGAATTTCCGGGGCACCGACTCCCACGGATCGGCCAGCGTATCCTTAAGGCTGAAGGTAATCCGCTCCTTTTCCCAGTCTATCTGCTTCACCACCACCTTCACCTGGTCCCCCACCGACAGCACCTGGCGGATGTCGCGAACCTTTCCCCAGGCAGCTTCGGAGACCGGCAGCAGTCCGTCCATGGCACCGATGGAAATGAAGGCGCCAAAATCCCTGAGGGACGAAACCGTTCCTTCCACAACCGTACCGACGGTCAGGGTTTCTTTCAGTTTTTCCCGTTCCTGGCGCTGCTCTTCTTCCAGCATGGCCCGGTGGGAGACGATGATGTTCCTTCCCCGCTCGCCGTACTCGATAACGCGGAACGGCAGGTGCTTCCCGACAAAGGCAGCCGTATTATCGGCACGGCGCAGGGATATCTGGGAAAAGGGGCAGAACGCACGGACAGAGCCGCCAACCTTTACCTCGAAGCCTCCCTTAACCTCCTTCTCCACGACCCCTTCCACCGGAATGCCGCTGCGCCAGGCATCTTCCAGTTGTCCCTGGGCCGCGGCCCCGGCGCCGCCGACCTTGGTGGAGAAGCGCAATTCGCCTTTGGAGCTGCCAACGAACCAGGCGGTGATGGTATCACCGGTAGCGACGGTCAGGTTACCTTCAGGGTCGGTCAGTTCCCGCCGGTCGAGCACCCCTTCACCCTTCTGGCCGATATCCAGGAACACCCAGTCGTTGGAAACCTGCAGAACACGTGCCTGTACCTTGGCACCCGGCTTGAGTTTGCCGCTGTTGGCCTGACTGGCGGCGAACAGTTCAGCAAAACTCTCTTCGTTCGTGGACTCGTCGTCCGTTACTATCTTCTCATCGGTCATTGTCCGTTGTCTCCCTTGCGTGATGTTTATTGTCATTGGTCAAAGAGGAAGATGTTCCCGTTCAGCCACTTAACCAATCAACTGTTCTTCTGCGCCTTCTCCAACTCGCGCATCAGTTCGTCGTAAGCCGACAAAGACTGTATGAGCGGCGAACTCCGCCGGGCGGATTCGTCAAATCCCTTCAGCTTTGCGTTGAAGCTGCCGGCCCGCCCCTTCAGCCCCTCGATACTGGCGGTCAGGTACCCCTTGTCGACCTTTTCATCCTTGCGGGTAAGAAACGCCTTGGTCTTGGCAAAGTATTCGTCGCCCGTGCCGAGATATTGATGCAGCCCCTCAAGAAACGAGAGCGTCGAAGCGGAAAGCTCTGCCGTGGTGCCCAGCTTTAGCCGGACATCCGCCATATCCTTCAACAACTGTCCGTCGACAAAACGGGACAATTCGGCGATCTCCTTACCCTTCCCCTCCGGTGAACTGCCGAGGACATCAACCTGCTTGAGGAACAGCTGCGAGCTCGCTGAATAACGGTTAATGGCAGCTGATGCCTCGCTGAGGGACAGGGCAAAATGTGAGACGAATTTGGCAAACATCCCCGCCTGCCCCGCATAAGGGATGGGAAGAAGCCTGGCAAAACCGGCAGCAACCGAGCCTGCTTCAACATAGCGTTTATAGCCGGCAAGACTGTCGGTCATCCAGGTGACGAAACCGGCGAAGTCAGCCATGGCCGTGCGTTGCGCCCGCGTTTCCCTGGCCAGATCCTGAAGGCGCTGGAATTTCTTCTGTGCCAGGGAGTCAATGGTGAGCGACGAAGTTTCCAACTGCCGCACCCGTTCCCGCAGACGGACGTTTTCCTCCTGGATGCCGTTGCAGGCTCCGCTACGCAGTTCGGCGGCCACCGGCGCACAGGCCGTGATTGCTCCCAGTACCAGTATGCTGAGCATCAACTTGGACAAGAATCTTGTCATCGGATCATCCTTTATGCGCTAAAAAGCCGCTTCAACGAGCGGCTTTCTGATGTTATCCCATACCACGTCGCAACAAACAGCACGCCTGGCTCGTCTCTCTCTCCGCCGCCAGGCACATGAGCGCAACTGGTATCAGTCGATCAGCCGGCCGATACTGCCGAAACGGACCCGGAATTTCTCCGAATCCCACGACCAGTACTTGATGAAAGCAAGCCCCTTCAGTTTGTCGTTCTTTACAAAGCCCCAGAAACGGCTGTCATAGGAACGATCCCGGTTGTCCCCCATCACGAAATAGGAGCCGGCGGGCACGGTTACCGGACCAAAGCTGTCCCGCGGGTTCTGGGCTTTGGGGATAACCTCCTTCTCCTTGTGAACCTCGTGGGGGTTTTCGTAGGACTTGCCGTTCACATACACCTTCTTGTCCCGTCCTTCCACCACGTCACCGGGAAGGCCAACGACCCGTTTGATGAAATCCTTGCTCGGGTCCTCGGGATATTCGAAGACAACCACATCGCCCCGTTTCGGATCGCGGATCGTCAGGAACCGCTTGTCGGTGAACGGGACCTTGGTGCCGTAAATGAACTTGTTGACCAGGATGTGGTCACCAATGGCCAGGGTGTCCTCCATGGAACCGGAGGGGATCTTGAACGCCTGGACCACGAAGGTCCGAATCACCATCGCCAGCAGGATGGCAATGATGATCGACTCGGCATACTCCCGGACGATATGCTTTTTCTTCACCACCGGCTCGGGCTCCTGGTCATCTGCGACCTGGTTGGCCAGGTGCTTGTACTCTTCCATACTCTGGGTTCCTTTACTTGTCGTCGACTTTGAGGATGGCCAGAAAGGCCTCTTGGGGCAGTTCAACGTTCCCCACGTTCTTCATCCGCTTTTTGCCTTCCTTCTGCTTCTCCAGAAGTTTACGCTTGCGGGTGATGTCCCCGCCGTAGCACTTGGCAAGCACGTCCTTGCGCAACGCCTTCACCGTCTCCCGGGCAATCACCTTGTTGCCGATGGCCGCCTGAATCGCCACCTCGAACATCTGCCGGGGGATCAACTCCTTCATCTTGGACACCAGGTCACGGCCCCTGAAATACGCCTTGTCCTTGTGGATGATGAGCGAAAGGGCATCCACCACCTCGCCGTTGATCATGACATTCATCCGCACCAGTTCGCTGCGGCGATAGTCCAGATGCTCGTAATCCAGGGAGGCGTATCCTTTGGTGATGGACTTCAGGCGGTCGTAGAAATCAAGGACGATCTCGTTCAGGGGCAGTTCATAGATGATCATGACCCGGGTAGGCGTGAGATACTTGATCTCCCGCTGCACCCCACGCTTGTCTTCGCACAGGGCGAGCACCCCCCCAACGAACTCGTTCGGCACATGGATATGGGCCAGGATGAACGGCTCCTCCAGGTACTCGACGTGCTGCAGTTCAGGGAGTTGATTGGCGCTCTCGATGGTGATCACTTCGCCGGTCACCCGATGGACGCGGTACACGACCGTCGGGGCGGTGGTAATCAGGTCCAGGCCGAACTCGCGTTCCAGCCGCTCCTGAATGATCTCCATATGCAACAGGCCGAGGAATCCGCACCGAAAACCAAAGCCAAGGGCGACCGAGGTCTCCGGCTCGTAGGAGAAGGATGAATCGTTCAGTTTCAACTTGGCCAGGGCGTCGCGCAACTGCTCGTACTGGGAGGTGTCGATGGGGTACAGGCCGGAAAAGACCATCGGCTTGACCTCTTTGAAACCGCTCAGTGGTGCCGCACATTGGCGGTGGAACAGGGTTACCGTGTCCCCGACCTTGGCATCGGCCACGTCCTTGATGCCGGCAATGATGAAACCGACCTCGCCGGCAGCAAGCTGCGGCACCTCGACCATGACCGGGGCGAACACCCCCACCTTCAGCGCCTCATAGGCCCTATTGGTGGACATGAGCTGGATCTTGTCGCCCTTCTTGAGCACCCCGTCGTAGATCCTCACCAGAATGATCACCCCCTGGTACTGGTCATACCACGAATCGAACAGGAGCGCCTTGAGCGGCGCCTCGCGGTCGCCAACAGGGGCGGGAATCTTCTTGACGATCTCTTCGAGGATCTCGTGGGTGCCGATCCCCTCCTTGGCACTGGCCAGTACGGCATCGTGGGCATCGATGCCGATGATCTCCTCGATCTCGTGGATCACCCGCTCCGGCTCGGCAGCCGGCAGGTCGATCTTGTTCAGGACCGGGAAGACCTCCAGGTTGTTGTCCAGGGCCAAGTAAACGTTGGCCAGGGTCTGGGCCTCCACCCCTTGCGAGGCGTCCACGACCAGGAGCCCACCTTCACAGGCGGCCAGCGACCGGGAAACCTCATAGGTAAAGTCCACGTGACCGGGGGTATCGATCAGGTTGAGGATATAGACGTTACCGTCGTCAGCCTGGTAGTTGAGTCGTACGGTCTGGGCTTTTATGGTGATGCCACGTTCCCGCTCCAGGTCCATCTTGTCCAGGAACTGATCCTGCTTCTCCCGGTCGGAAAGGGCGCCGGTGTACTCCAGAAGTCGATCGGCCAGAGTCGACTTGCCATGATCTATGTGGGCGATGATGGAGAAATTGCGGATACGGTTCTGCTGCATTGATCCTGCCGTGAAATGGTGAGGGTGGTACAACCGGTGAAGAATAGCCTACATCGCGCTGGTTTGTAAAGCAGAAAGCGGGGATGGAATCTTCTGTTGTGCCAGAATTGTCTTGAACTCGTTCCGGTTGATGCGTTACCCTCACAATCTTTGTACGATTTTAACAGGAAAGAGAGAAGCAATGCTGACTGGAAAACAGAAACGATTCCTTCGGGCGCTGGGCCACAACCTGAATCCGGTGATCATGGTGGGGAAAGGTGAAGTGGGCGAAGCCCTGATAAAAGAGACCGCCGAGTCCCTGGCAGCGCACGAGCTGATCAAGGTGAAGGTACTGGAGAACTGTGCCATGGATCGCCATGAAGTTGCCGACAACCTGGCCGCGGCCTGCAGTGCCGACGTGGCCCAAGTCCTGGGAAGAACTCTGCTCCTCTACAGGCAAGGGGATACCCCGAAACTGGAACTTCCCGCCAGCAAGGGGAGATAACACCGGAATGTAAAAAGCCTTTCAGTATCTGGTCTGAAAGGCTTTTTATCTGTGACGTCATCGCAACAGCCGCATTATTTCTGTTCCTTAGGAGTCTCCTTTTTCTCAGGCTGTGCCGGTTTCGTTTCGGCCGGCTTTATCTCCTTGACCGCAGGAGGTTCCGGCATTCCCTTCTCTTCCCCTTTTCCCGGTTTTTTCCCGGATTCCTTGGTCTTGGATTTCTGATCGGTCTCTTTCGGTTTCGGCGTCTCTTTCGGCTTCAGGGATTCAGGCTTGATCTTCATCTTTACCAGGTAGTTGGCCGTAAAGATGTAATCATCCAGGTAGTCACGCTTACCGTCACCGTTCAGGTCGAATTTCGGTGCCTTTGGCGTACCAGTCTCCTTGAGAAACAGAGCGAAGTCGGCCTCGGAAAGCTTCCCGGATTTCGTAAGGTTAGGATCGATAATCGGGGCAACCAGCAACGAAATATCCGCCCCACCGGCACCGGAAGAGATGGAAAGAACAGAATCCACCGCATCTTTCTTCGGTTGCACCACCAGCGTCCATGATCCATCCTCTTCCGGGGCAAGGGAAAGTATTTTGGCGGATGATACGGCAAAGGACGGGTTCTCTTTGCCCAATAGCTTCGCACCTACTGACAGCTTCACTTTCGCCTTGCCGTCGGTAAGAAGAATCGGCGGGTCCTGCTTGAAACCGGCAACTGCCTGATCGGCAAAGAGCAGCATGAGCGCTGTCGGAGTCTTCTCGCCGGTAAACTTTTTAAATAGCGGCAATGCCCCCTTGTACGACACGTATTTCTCTGGCGCCTTGTCGTCTGCTGCCTCTTCCTTGGCCTTCTCTTCTCCCTCTTTTGCCTTGCCGGCCAGGTCCTTGCGAAGATCGGTGTAGATGGTCTGCGCATCCTCTTTCTTCTCAGCCACGGCAAACTGGTCCGTTGGCAGAGCTATGCTACCGACACTGATTGTGGCTCCTGTAGATGCAAAGACGTTCGTTCCACCTGTTCCACCTGTTCCACCTGTTCCACCTGTTCCACCTGTTCCACCTGTTCCACCTGGTGCGCCTGTTCCACCTGGTGCGCCTGTTCCAGTTGGTGCGCCTGTTCCAGTTGGTGCGCCTGTTCCAGCTGGTGCGCCTGTGGCACTGCCTGTCCCACCTGCAGTACTACCCGGAGTGCTCCCAGTGGTGCTTATATTACTTGAATCACCAGGGTTATCAATGAGCGCAATGTTGTAATCAAACCCCTTAATAACTCCCTGCAACGATCCCTTCACCGTAAACGTGATGGTTGCAAGCACCCCTTCTTTTTTGACAGCCCCCTGGGCCAGCGCGGCAGCAATATTCACTTGCCCTGGCTGCGACGTATTCGGTACCCAAAATGCCGAGGCAAGTAATTCACCCTTGTCGACACGAGGATTTGTCAAGACAGTACCGTCATAGCGCACCTTGATATCAAAGCCACCGGCATTTACCAGATCGTTACCATAGATGGTAAAGACGCCATCCCCCGTGTAACGGATCGTTGCGGACGGGGCAGCTAAAACGGGTGCAGCGAACAAAAACATAAGCATTAATGGCAGCAACATGGTCCTAATAATACCACTAGCTTTACCGTGCATTGTTGTCTCCCTATTAACTACTTGGTTTAAGCCTTTTATGCAGCATCCATGCCTAACAAAACAGCGCTGCCGGTCCACAGGGGCCGACAGCGCTGAACTTAATTGCAACTATGTGGCACGAGCCAGCTCAGCCGGCGTTATTCATGACCTTCTTCAAAATATCCCACCCCTTCAGCAGGTCGAGAGCCCGCAACACCTGATAATCGGTCTTTATCTGCTCGTCTGTCTTGTAGGCCGGCAGTTTCTCCGATTTCTTCTCCTGTGCAGGCTCCTGCTTGCTCTTGTCATCCTCGAAATGATTCTCCAGGTCCTTCTCCCGCAGGTGCATCGAATCTTTCTTTTCGGCCGACGAAAGCTCCATGCGCTCAACGGTTATGTCTGGAGCAATTCCTTTCGCCTGGATGGAGCGGCCACTGGGAGTGAAATAACGGGCCGTGGTCAGGCGGAGCCCGGAATTGTCGGCAAGCGGAATGATGGTCTGTACCGACCCCTTGCCGAAACTCTGCGTCCCCATGATCACTGCGCGCTTGTGATCCTGCAAGGCACCGGCAACGATCTCGGAAGCGCTGGCGCTGCCGCCGTTGATCAATACGACAATCGGATAGGTATCCTGCTTATTTCCACCGCGGGAAACGAACTTCATCTTGGCATCCTTCTCCCGCCCCTCGGTGTAGACAATCATCTTCCCTTCCTCGACGAAATGTTCGGCCACCCGTACCGCCTGGTCCAGCAGCCCGCCCGGATCGTTGCGCAGATCAAGAACGAGACCACGAAGCTTGCCGCCATTTTCATCACTAAGGGTTTTCAGCGCCTTTTCCAGATCATCATCGGTCTTTTCCTGGAATTGGGCGATCCGGACATAGGCATAGCCGTCATCGAGCGTCTTGAACTTGACACTCTTCACCTGAATGATGTCCCTTGTCAGCGGAAAGTCTTTGGGCTTGTCAAATCCTTCCCGCATGATGGTCAGGGTGACCTTGGTCCCCTTGGTGCCACGCATCCGCTTCACGGCATCCATGATGCTCAGGTCCTTGGTGAACTTGTCATCGATCTTCAGTATCTGATCACCCGCCTTGATCCCGGCTTTGAACGCCGGCGTATCCTCGATGGGGGAGATTACCGTAAGTATCCCGTCCTTTATGGAGATTTCGATACCGAGACCGCCGAAGGTACCCTTGGTCTCGATCTTCATCTCTTTGTAGGTTTCCGGCGGCATGAACGAACTGTGCGGATCGAGGGAGGCAAGCATGCCGTTTATCGCCCCGTAGATGAGCTTCTTGGTGTCTACTTCTTCGACATAGCTTTTCTTTACAATGGAGAGAACATCGGTAAAGAGCTCAATCGATTCGTAGTCGTTGCCACCCTGGGCCGCACACTTGCGCTGGATGCCGATCCCTACGCCAAGGGTCACCAACGTCAGAAGCACCCCGAGAATGATCAGCTTCCTGCGGTTTACATTGTTCTGCATCGTACCTCCCCAATATCCTTTTCTGTGTTTATGTGAATATATCGTAGCTATCTTAACCAGGGAGACGGATCAATCGGTTTTCCCTGATAGCGAATTTCGAAATAGAGCAGCGGCCCTTTGGATGAATCCGTATCCCCCACCAGCGCTACGGCCTCGTTACCGGAGACCTTTGTGCCGACACCCTTCAGGATCTTCGAGCTATGGGCATACAAGGAAAAATATCCCCCCCCATGGTCTATGATCACCATATTTCCGTAGCCTTTGAAGGCACTGGCGAATATGACCTGACCATCATACACGGATCGGATTTCAGTGCCGGCCGGCGCGCTGATAGAGATACCATTACTGATAGTGTATGAGTTGAATTCGGGATGCTTGTGCCTGCCGTAGGTGCCGACAACCTGCCCCCTGACCGGGACCGGCAGCCTGCCACGCTGCGATGCAAATCCCTTATCCGCAACTGGCGGCAGATCCTTGCCGGGATCCAGCCGGGAAGGCTTTTTTTCATTTCTGGCAGTATAGCTTTTTCTACTGCGCGCTTCAAGCCTTTCAACCATGGTCTGCAGCCGCTTGGCATTGGCCTGGAGCTCTTTCAATGATGCCAGGTAGGTCTGCTGGTCCTGACGAACCTGGGAAAGATAGACGGTCTTTTTTTGTTTTTCGGTCTCTATCTCCTGTTTCTTGGCATTGACTGCGCCCTTTATCTTCTCCTTACGGGCCGCATCCTGTTCCAGGTTCAGCTTTAACGACCGGAGCTTATCGATCTTGGCATTATACTCGGCAAACAGCACTTTATCGTGTTCCAGCACCACCTTCATGTAGCGTTGATTTTCAACCAATTGTGGCAGGGTTCCGGAAGAGAAGAACATTCTGACACTCCCCAATTCACCCGCCTTATAAAGGGATACAAGCCGTTGCCGTATCTGGTCGCGTTTTTTTTGAGCCTCGTGCCTGGCTGTTTCAATTTCCTGCTGGGTCCGCTCAACCTGAACCTCTGCCTGCTTCAACTCCCGACTAAGGGCTTTCAGGTTCTGTTCCTTCTCCTGCAACGTCCGGTCTATCTTTACCAGGTCATTGCTAACCTGGCGTTCTTCCTTTCTGGTTTTCCGCAACAACTGGCGCTTTTCCCGAATTTCCCGGTTTACGCCCTGGAGTTCATGCTGAATATCAGCGGCTTCGGCAATGCCATGAAAACAGGTCAGCAAAAGCAGGATAAAGAACAAGGATCGCATGTCTAGAGGGTAATGAAGCGCTTCAGAGACACCAGACTGCCCATGAAGCCGATGATGATCCCGAGAGCAAGCAAACCTGCCAGGTACTCGGGCGGAAGGAAGGTGATGCCGGTAGCCGGGCTAAGTGCCAGAAAATTCTCGGCATTATGGAGAAAGGCGAGGTAGATCCCGCCAAGGAGCAGCATTGCCAGGAGCGCGGCTGTCACCCCCTGAACAATGCCTTCGAGCAGAAACGGCGCCTTGATGAAAAAGCGGGTAGCTCCGACCAGACTCAGTATCTCCAGTTCGTCCCGTCGGGCAAAGATGGTCAACTTGATGGTATTCGAAACGATAAAGGAGACGGCCAGCAGCAGGAAGCCGCCGAGGAGCAGGCCGACAAGCCGCAGAAACGTCATGAAGGCATTGAACTTTCTCACCCAGTCATCGCCATACTGAATCTCGCCGATACCGGGTATTTTCCGCAAACGCCCGACAAATCCCTGGATCGCCTCATCCAGACGATACTCGCGCTTCAGGCCAATTTCCAGAGATGCGGGCAACAGGTCCGCCGCCACTCCTTCAAGAAGCGACTCCTGACCTTTCAGGCGTGCTCGAAACCGTTTCGCAGCCTCATCCTTGCCGACGTACGTCACCTTTGCCGCCCCGGGTATATCCATGATCGATTTTTTGATGGCGGCAAGCTGTAGCGGCACCGGCTCCCGTTCAAAGTAGACCGTCACCTCGACCTTGGTGCTCCAATCATCCGCCGTTTTCTCCACGTTCACGTACACAAGCAGGAACAGGGCAATGATCAGGAGCGCCAGGGTAATAGTCCCGGTAGCAAGGGAGTGGAGCAACAGGTTTTGCCGGATACTGACAAAAGTCTTTCCCCAAAAATAGATAAGCCGCCCCCAAAACCCTTCACGGGAGTGCTTGGGGCGCTTGACATGTTTGTTATGCTTTGACACCATCGTCTTTGACACATCCCCCTTCAAGTCTGACAAACCGTGCCGGCACCAGGTTCATGAGACGCTGGTCGTGGGAAGCAATCACCACTGTCGTCCCCCGGATATTGGCATCTTTAAAAATTTGCAGGATCTGCTCCTTGTTGGCATCGTCCAGGTTACCCGTCGGCTCGTCGGCCAGAAGGATCTTGGGATCGTTCACCAGTGCCCTGGCCAGGGCTACCCGCTGCTGTTCCCCGCCGGAAAGGCGTGAGGGGCAGACATTCAGCTTGTCCTCCACCCCAAGTTGCTTGAGGGTATGATAAACTTTTTTGCCGATATCGCTCTTGCTCCATCCCAGGACCTCCAGGGTCACCGCCACATTCTCCATGACGGTACGGTTTGGGAGGAGTTTGAAATCCTGGAACACCACTCCCAGAGTGCGCCGGTAATAGGGAAGCTGCGAACGGCTGAATCGGGCAATGTTCTGACCGTCGACGACAATCTGCCCCTGAGTTGGCAGTACGGCACCATACAGCAGTTTCAGCAGGGTAGTCTTTCCTGCCCCCGATGGTCCGGTCAAAAAGACAAAATCCCCTTTGGGGATCTTGAGTGAAACGCCCTTTAACGCCACACTCTCCTGCTGGTAGCGCAGATGCACACCGTGAAGCTCAATCATGGAAAACTGTCACCATTCATTATAGGGAGTACCGTCGCTACCAATCAGGTTAGATTGGCTGTGAACGTCATATACCGACCCCTTGATCTCTCCGCCGTCGGTTGATGCCGGAGGTGAAACGGTTACCCAGGTGTCCCTGCTTTTGGTAAAGGGATCCTTTGGAATGTCACGCAGGTATTTCTTATCCTTCAGTTCTTGAATCGAATCGGGGAATTTACCCTGGTCGGCGTAAAACTGATCGATAGTGGAACGGAAAGAGTAGAGGTTCTCCCTCAGGACCGCCTCACGGGCCTTGATGAGCCCCCACTGATAATTCGGGACAGCGATGGAAGCAAGTATACCGATGATCGACATGACGATCAGGAGCTCGATTATCGTGTAACCACGGTTGCGGGCAGCCCTGCGCCCTAAGATACATCGAAAGCGATCCAATCACCACTCCTTGTACTTGCTGCCGTCAATGGCCGTTTCTTCACTGAGAGAGTAGACATCGAATACGTCTTCCCCCCCCCAGGTCGTGTTGCCCGGCTCGTCGACAGAGGATCTGAGCCCCCATTTGGGTTCTTCCCCTTTGATTGTGGGGCTGAAAGGGTCGACGGGAATGCGTCTCAGGAACTTTTTCTTATAGTTCACCAGCCCACCGAAATCATAGCCATCTACCAGCAGTTTCAGGTCCTCAGGATAACCATTTGGCATCTTGTTCATGGATGGAATGATCTTTTTCTCATCAATCGCTTTGTCATAGTTCTTCTTGAATTCGTCAAGTGCAGTCCGAATAGTGCGCAGGTTTCGCCTCAGCTCGATCTCCTTGGTCCGCTTGGCAGTCAACTGGGCCGATGGCAGAACAAGGGCAGCCAGTATCGAGAGGATCGTCAAGGTAACGATCAGCTCTATCAGGCTAATGCCACGCCGGTTTCTGATAAGGAGTTTCATCATCCAGCAATGACCGGCTACTTTATTTCTATGACGGTGTTGTACGGTATGGTCTCGATGATCTTGCCTCCGGCATCGGTAAACTTTACCGACATGAACCCAAGGCTGGCCGGGCCTTTGCTCTTCGCCTTGAAACTGGCCGTCAGTAATGTCCCTGCACCGCCAATACCGCCATCGCCAGGCTGGCGGGCAGAAGTTATCGTAACCTGACCGGTGTTCTTGTCAACAGTCGACTTAAAGGTTGTCGGTTTGCCGTCCTTGTTCAGAAAATCCCCTTCCGCGGCTGCCTGGAACTCCAGAAAGGCCGGATCGTAGACGAGAACGAATGGTGCGTTCAAAAGCGATTTTGCATCACTAATCTTTATCTCTGCCATGAACTGCTCCCCAGCCTTCACCGAAGCCGGCGCACCGATATTCAGGGATATCCGCTCAGCCGGCTGCCGGACCGGTGGTGGTGCAAGCGGGGGAACTGGTGTCTGTGCAGCCGGCATAGGTGCGGCCGGAACAGCAGTTACCGGTATTGTCCCCGGTTGCGCAGGAACCTTCTGCTGCGGTTCGAGAACGGGCTGAAAAGGCGCAGGTGCAGCCGGCTGGGTTTGCGGTGGTACCGGTTTCGGAGATGGGGCAGCAGTCGGCTGCGGTGTCGCGGCAAATTCAGGCTCCTGGGTAAAAGAGCCATAGGGCTTGGCGATCGACGGATCATCCTCCATGCCGGACCAGAAGGCGGCGACATCAGCTTCAGGCACCGTTATCCCCCTGACGATCCGCGGGGTAATGGCCAGTATCAGTTCGGTCTTGTCGTTGGACGTGTCATGGCTGGAAAAGAGCGAACCGAGCACCGGGATATCCCCGAGTAAAGAGATCTTCTGATTGCTCTTACTCTTGATGTCCTGCATCAAACCGCCGATGATACTGGTTTCGCCATCCTTGAGGGAAAGAACAGTGTCCAGGTTACGGGTACCGATGGTGACGACGGTGGTGTTACCGTCGCCCACTTTATCCTTGGAGAGAATGGAACTGACCTCAAGACTCAACTTGATGTTGACCTCGTTGTTGAGCTGGATGGTCGGCTCGGCACTCAACTTGACACCGACATCTACGTACTGGACGTTGACGTTGATCCCACCGACCGTGCCGTTGGTTGACGTTGTGGTAATAGGTACCCGCGTACCGACGTTGAATTTCGACTTCTCCCGGTTCTTCACCCTGATTTTCGGGTTGGAAAGGGTTTCGCCATTACCAATGGTCTTACCGAAATTGAAGGTGGCGTTGGGAACAGTAATGAAACCGTCATAACCTCGCCAGCGGAACAGGTTCAGAAGATTTGAAACACCCGTTGAAGCGGAAGCAGCAGTTCCTGTTGTGGATGTCGTTGTCGTAGTGGTCGCCGTTGGCTGCGCCAGGACATCGGACAGAAGAGCGCCGGAACCGGACGCCGAAGCAGCTGCCGAGACCGCATAACGGCTGAGTACCAATCCGAAATTGTCCGCATTTTTCTTTGCTATTTCGATGACCTCTACCTCCAGGAGCACCTCGGCATCCGGAACATCGTTGGCTTCGAGAATCTTCCGCGCCACATCGAGCACGTCAGGGGTATCACGGATCACCAGGGCATTCATCTCTTCGTTCACGTAGATCTTTTTCACCTGGAGCATGGTCCTGATCAGGTTCACCGCCTTCTTGGCGTCGAGTTTGTTCAGGTAGAAGGTCTGGACAAAGAGTTCCTCATACTGCTTGATTTTATCGGGACTTTTGGGGAACACGATAACCGTGCCCTCATTGAGCGCCTTCTTGCCGAGCTTGTTGATCCCGGTGATGATATCCAGGGCCTGCTGAAACGTTGCGTTTTCAAGATAGATGGTGACGTTATTATCCTTCACCCCTTCGTCGAAGACGAAATTGATACCCGAAAGCTGGGTGATGATATTAAAAACCTCCTTGATCTTGGCGTCCTTGAACTTAAGCGTGATCGGCTTCGTGGACTTTAGATTGAGCTCGTAGCCATCCAGCTTGGTCTTGCGCGTTTTCAGCAGACGCTCGATCCCCTCCTTGGCACCGTTATGCCCGGAATCGATGCTGATGGCCTTCTGATAGGCGCGGAGCGCTTCACGCGGCTTATTGTCCTTTTCCAGGCTCACACCCTCAAGGAAAATGACCTGGGCGTTCCGCAGCTTTATCAGCAGATCGCTCTGCTGTTTTGCCTTATCAAAAGACGGATCAAGAGCCACGGCGCTCTGATACTCACGAATTGCTTCGTCGAAGTTCTTCTGTTCAAGAAACTCATCACCCTTCTTGGCGTGGGCCCGTGCAGCATCGACGCTCGCCTTCAGAAAACGGAGCCGGTACTCACCTTGATTCGGGTTGGCCGCAGCCGCTTCGGCGTACTTCAGAACCGCCTCGTCAAGCCGCCCCTGCCGCTCCAGCATCTCGCCCTTCCCGATGGCGGTCCGCCCGGCAGCACAACCGGCAATCAGCCCCATCAAGGCAAACGCAAGTATTCCAGTTCTGTACAACGGCATCGCGTATCTCTCCTTACCCGAGCTGAGGGCAGTTCTCTGTTTCACGGTCAAAGGCACTTCAATCTCAGCCAGTCTTATTTTCTGGGTGCTGACAGCGGTTTGTTTTCAATCAAAGGAATAATTATCTGGCCACCGTCACCAAGGGCGTTAATAGTCAACAGATCATCGGTGACATTGGCTACTTCGTACTTGCCGGTTATTCTGTCACCCTTTTTAACGACAAATATCTCCTTATTGCTGGAGAGAAAAATGGTTTTCTTACCATCTTTTTTCATAAAACCGAGAAAAGTGAACCGCGCCATATCCCGTTGAACCGGCGTTGGCTCCGCTGCTGCGGGAGGAGCCACTGTCGCAGCAGCAGGTGGCGGCGGTGGCGGAAGAGACGGCAAAGGTTTTGGAGGGGGTGGCGGGAACGGAACAATCCGCGTCTCGTCCCGGAAAAGGGGACGGAAAAGATTCTTCCGGTAACTCACCCCGACGGCACGCCTTTCATCAAGAAGTGCCAGCAGAATCCGGCTGTCATCGATCTTGTTGTCGGCTTTTGCGGGAGCCGGCCGGGACACTTTTCCCGGTGTGAACGTCAGCTTATCTACGGTCTTTTGCCGGGGATATTTGGAATAACTGTATATCACCGACACGGCGAATGACAGGAGAAGAACCAGAAGGAGCCTCTGCCGGTTCATGGCCGCTCCAGTCTGAAATAAGCGGTCAGTTGCATTCTCAGTTCAACCTGCTCTTCGGTAGACTTGGAGTTGCTCAAGTCAATTCCATCCACCACCACCATTTCGCGCATCGCCAGGAGATCGGAAAGAAAGGACTTGATCTCACCATATTTACCTTTGACGGAAAATCCGATCGCGTAGGACGTCATGGACTTGCCACTCTCCACCGCTGGCTTGTAGGTAATACCGGCAAGCTGGAGATTGCGCCTGCTGGCTGAAGAAAACAGCCGGGAAAGAAACGGAGCGAAATCTTTCTTGACCATGACCCGCGCACGCCATTCCTCCAGCTCCCTGACACCTTGGGCGTAAAGTGCGGGACGACTCTGGTCCTTCTCTCCGACAGCCATCCGCCGCTTGGCAAACCATTCTCCCCGAATTCTGTCGAGTTCGGGCTGTTGATAGGCGGTCAGATAGCCATAGGCGAGAACGTTCGCAACAAGCAGAAGGACAATGGCTGCCAACGGAATCCGGCGCTGCCTGGCTATGTCTAATACCTGTTTACGAGTCATTTACAGCTGCACCTTGCAGGTAAGGGTAAAGACTGTCCCTTTTTGGGTCTGTCCGAACTTCTGTTCCGCCTGCGACAGAAGATATACATCGGCAAACTGCCTGGAATTCTCCATGTTGGCCAGTAATGCACTGATACCGCCGAAGGATAGTGCCGACCCTGACAGTTTCAGTTCTCCGGTCCCGGCCTTTGGTTCAAGACTGACTATGGTCACACCGTCGGGAAGAACCGTTTCCATGTCGTCCAGAAAAACAAGCCAGTTAAAAGCCTTTTTACGGATGATTGCATTGGCCCCGGCAATGTCTGCCTGGAGACGCTGCCAATCCTTATCGGTCACCGGTGGGTGGGCTGATTTACCCTTCAACGCAATGCCAGCCAGTTCCTGGCTCAGACGCCTGCTCTCACCGGCGGCTGTTGCAAGATCGTACACGTTGAGTGTCAGTACCACCAACAGCAGCACACCAGTGACCAGAATCCCGGCATCGAAAGGGCGCAGATTAATATACTGCCTGGTCGCGAGGTTTATCTGTAATTTCATCAGAAAATCCTCGCGGCGGCGCCTACCGCTGCCAGAGATGAGTAGAGCATCGATTCCGATGCAGGACTCTCCGACTGTCCGACGCAACGGCCAAGATCGATCTGATAGGGAGTCACACCGGTCACATCGGTCAGGAGCGTCTGTAATGCCTCTCGATCCCAGGGAGGGCTGTAAAACAGAACCCTTTGAAGCTTTTGTCCTGACACCTTGTCTCTGTAGACCAGGAACGAACTGTTCAATTCACGGAAGACCCGGTTGGTTTCAAAGCTTCCTTCGAAAATTTCCTTAGCCCTGAAGAACTCAAGAACCCCGTCATGGAAAATGAGAATACTGATAACTCCTTTATACCAAAGAATAACAGCCGTATTTTCCTGCCCCACCATTCTAAGAAAAAGCCGTACCAAGTTAAAGGTGGTGAAATCGATACGGATCGGCTCGAGTCCGACTTCGCTTACAATTTCTTCATATTGCGTGATTACACTCCGACTGACAAGGGCGACCAGGGCCGAAAGCTCTCCGGACTCCCGCTCCCTGAGTATTTGGTAGTCCAGGTGGATTTCACTGATATCAATGGGCAGGTTTTTTTTCAATTTCCACCTGATGAGATCCGCCCCTTCCTCCTTGCTCTTGAGGCGGGTTTCCAGGTCAAGGAGCATTACTCTTCCCGCTGCATCGGGCAACGAGAGTGAAACCTGCTTCTGATTGGTAAGAAGCCGTGCATGAAGTTCCCGCAACTGACCGACCATAAAAGGACGGTCGATGATGTTCGGTTCCTTGAGGGATAGCCTGAGAGTCCCGGCCGGGAAGGATACCGACTCGCACCGCTCCAGCACGGGGAGACCCCGCCTCTTTCCAGCCAAAGCTATGGTTGCACCCTCATGGGCTATTTCAAGGCCAATAGCCTTGGTCTTCAAAAACATTCCCGATTACTCCACAAAGGTTACCCGGTTGATCTCACGGAGGGTAGTTTCGCCGGCGAAAACCTTTTCCATGGCTGACTCACGCAGAAATACCGTCCCTGACTCGCGAGCCGATTTCTTGAGGATTGTCGTCGCGGCCTTAGCGATAATCAACTCGCGAAGTTCGTCGTTCAGATCCAGAAGCTCCACAATGGCCGAACGCCCCCGGTAGCCGGTACCGTTACAGTCGTCACATCCCTTGGAATCGTAAAACGTAACCTCTCGACACTCGTTGGGGTCAATGCCGGACTCCCTAAGGACGTCATCCGAATACGTCACCGGATAGCGGCATTTCTGGCAGATCTTTCTGACCAACCGTTGCGCCATGACACAGTTCAGACAGGAGACAAAGTTGTAGGGGTCTATTCCCATATGAATGAAACGGCCCAGAACATCGAAAGCATTGTTGGCATGAACCGTTGTGAATACCAAGTGGCCGGTCAGCGCCGACTGAACCGCAATCTGAGCAGTTTCCGGGTCACGTATCTCACCGACCATGATCTTGTCGGGGTCGTGACGAAGAATGGAGCGAAGGCCGCGGGCAAACGTGAGCCCTTTTTTCTCATTCACCGGAATCTGGACAATTCCTTTCAGGAGGTACTCCACCGGGTCTTCGATGGTGATGATTTTTTCTTCACCGGTATGAATCTCGCTCAGGGCAGCATAAAGGGTGGTTGTCTTTCCCGAACCGGTTGGGCCGGTGACCAGCACCATGCCATACGGTTCGCGCACCATCTTGCGAAATCGTCTCATCTCCCGTTCCGACATCCCCAGCGACTCAAGAGTCAACCCTTTAATGTTGTTGGCAATACTCTCCTTGTCAAGTATCCGGATAACCGCGTCCTCACCGAAGGCGCTCGGCATGATGGAAACACGGAAATCAATGGATTTATTGCTGATACGGACCTTGAAACGCCCATCCTGCGGGATGCGGCGTTCAGAGATATCCAGTTCACTCATGACTTTGAGACGAGAAATGATCGGTCCCTGGAAATGGCCATCGATCGGTTCCGTTGCTTTGTAAAGGACGCCGTCGATCCGGTATTTGATGATGACACCCTCATGGGCGGTTTCGATATGGATATCACTGGCACGCCGCGTCAGGGCATCGATGATGGTGGAATTCAGAAGTTTGATAATCGGACTGGTATCAGCCGAAATGTTTTCAACCGACAGAACCTCTTCGCCTTTGTCGGTCTCGGTGACCAACTGCAGCAGAAAATCCTCGGAGACCTCCTTCAAGACCCGGCTCGTCCCTTCCCCCTTCTTCAGAAGATGGGCGATATGGGATGCCGGCGCCAGCTTGGTGATAAGGGGGCGATCCAAAAGAAGTTCCAGTTCATCAAGTTTGAGGACATCGGTGGGGTCTGCGATGGCAATAACCAGGGCCACCCCCTTTTCTTCGATGGGGACGAAATGATAACGATAGAAAACATCGGCCGGGAACTGGCCAAGCAGGGCTTCATCCGGCTTAAAACCGGACAGGTCGATATATTCCACACCAAACTGTTCGGCCAGAGAGCGGTACAGGATATCTTCGGATATCAACCCTTCGCTCAGGCAGATTTCACCAAAACGCTGATTGGTTGTCTTAAGCTTTTCCTTGATATAATCCAACTGTTCCGGGTTCAGATCTCCCCGATCAACCATGATATCGCCAAGCCGTTTTCTGGTATAGGGTCGTAAAAAGTCCATAGCGTTACCTGACGGCTTCTCCGATCTTGAAAATGGGCAAGTACATGGTAATGATGATTACACCGATGATGAGTCCCATAATGATCATGATGGCGGGCTCGATTGCTGTGCTGAGTACCTGTAGGCGCTGGTCGATCTCCTCTTCAAAATAATCGGAAATCCCGCCCAGCATTTCCTCCAGGGAACCGGTTGCCTCCCCCACCCCGAGCATACGAAGGGCCAGTGGCGGAAAAAGCTTTACCCCATCGATAGCGACAGCCAGACTGGTTCCCTCCTCGACCCTGCCGACAGCGTCAAGGAGCTTCCTTTCGAGGACGCGATTATTGAGTGTCCCCACCGACATCTTTAATGACTCGACAATTGGTATACCGCTTTCCAGAACCGTTGCAAAGGTACGGGTAAAACTGACAACCGAGTATTTTTGAAAAATATCGCCAAGTAACGGAATACGCAGTTTTAGACGGTCAACGGCAAAACGCCCTTGTGGCGTCCGAACCCAGCCACGCAGCAGATACGTTGCCAGCACTGCTCCGAGGACAAGGAACGGAAAGAGCTTTTTCAGCGCCGAGGTGAAAGCGATAAGCATCTGCGTCGGCAGCGGCAGCTCAGATCCCGCATCAGCGTAAACCTGACTGAAGGTCGGAACGACATAGACCAGAAGCATGGTGACAGCGAGAAAGGCGGCTGTAAGGAGGATGGCCGGGTAAAAAAGGGCGGAGATGACCTTCTTTTTAAACATTTCCGTCTTTTTCAGAAACAGTATGAAGCGGCGAATGGTCTGGGGGAGGTCACCGGTCCTCTCCCCTGCCCGAATGGACGCCACGTAAAGTTGAGAAAAAGCACCGGGATACCGTTCGAAGGCTTCGGACAGGGCGCTACCTCCCTTTATCTCCTCCCTGACGTTCTTGAGGATTTCGGCAAGATTGCTTTTCTCTACCCGTTCCAGGATGGTATCCAGCACATGAATGATCGGCAGACCGGATTTTATCAGGACCAGGAGTTCCTGGTTGAACGTCAGCAGTTCTTTGTTATCCACCCGGCGACGGGTACCACTCTTTTTCCAAAGAAACTGAAACGACTTTCTGCGAACATCAAAAACATGGAAGCCTTGTTCGGAAAGGGTTTCACGGAGGCTCTCCAGATTCAGCGCTTCGAACTCACGTTCGAGGATCTTCCCATCCGCGCTTCCGATTTTACATACATACAAGGCCATATCGTATTTCTTCTACCACACTTACCCTGAAAATCAAACACAAAAACCACGGGCAAAGGCCTGTGGTTTAAGTGCTGGCGCGGTTTTGCGGATATTGAACAATTATGACCCGGCTATCTCAGTAAGATTTTGGGTTATGATCAACCCCATGACAGGAAAGATAGCACTCACCACTGAATTTATATGACCCCTTTTCAACAAATTTCAGCAATCCCTTTGAATTGAGGGTCACTATTTCAGGATTGAATTTTATCAGGTATCGGTACTCCTGGCTGCCATGAGCAGAATGGCACGTATGGCAGGACGTGCCGCCGGTGTTCAGGCGGCCCGTTCCCAGTATATGCAGGGAATGGTAACGAAAACTTTCATTAGCAAGAATGCTCGACCGGTTGTGGCAACGGTAACAAAGCGCGTAGGCAAAGGGAGACTCGGGCTGATTGTCTTTTGAATAGTAATTATCCACAAGAATGTGCTCATAACGCGAGCCATGGGGGCCCTTGGGACCGCTCGGATCATCGCTCCCATGACAGGCGCTACAGCTGAAGGTGGAGATATCTTCCTGGGCGGCTTTCTTTTCTCGATAAGGCCTGACAAGGCTGACCACGGCCAGGTTCCTTCCTTCGCCCTCAACCGGATGAAACGAGGGGTTTGTTGTCGTTAATTCGGCTTTCTTGTTCGTATAGCGACCGGGAAGATTGGCGCTTTCTGCGTGGCATCGATAGCAGAGTTCGTATTCATGCATAATATCAGTAGACTGAGAACCAGAGGCTCTCCGACGAATTCCGGCAAACTTGCTGTTTTTCCCAACCATGTGGGGATGATGACAGTCCACGCATTCGGCATGGCGCAGCATCTTCGGATCGGTCTCGGGCAACACCTCATTGCTTCTGTGCCGGCCGGGAAGATCGAATACCGGATGGCGGTAGGTCTTGGCAAACTCGGCTTCGATGTTTTTGAGCCGCATGCCTGCCGGAGCGAACCCTTTGGGCATATTTTTCTGTGGTGAATAAAGGCGCCGTGGATCGCCATGACAGGTAATACACACCGCAGCGCCACCGCCGCTCTTCAAATTCGATTTAAAGTGGCACGTTGCACAGCCTAACGGCAGGTTTCGCTTGTCAATATGGGCCTGTGCCATTGCGTGTCCACTGAACGAAATAAGGGCAATAAGGATGAGAAATGCCACTGACAGTGTTTTCAGATTCATTGCTCTCCTCAAGGGGGAAGGACGGGTAACGTCTGGACATTATGACAGGCCTTGCAGACCGTATCGTGGTCAGGACCCACCCAGAACGGACTGACTACACTTGGCGTAACCGATTGGTCCTGATGGGGATCATGGCACGATACACACTGTAGCCTCTTTTGCTGGTCAAGTTTGACAAACGAAGCCGACGGAGAATCCGTCGGGAGCCGATATCCCTCAAGCGGTTTTTTGAGCGTGATCGCTGCCAGTACAGAGGTGTCGTAGACAAACGAAACCGGGTGGTGCGAGGAATAACGCATATACGGAAGAGTACTCAACCCTGCCGGGAAAGCGATGGCGGCGCCGTTGAATACAACCCCCAAAGCAGTCTGTCCGTCGTGACAGCTAAGGCAGAGTCGAGATGAACCATTAGGCTCACCATACATGCTTTTTGATGTCCTGACATCAGGGTTGTCGATCACCAGGGTAGGCGAGGAAAAGTGACCGAACGTGCGAGTAGGGTCACTTCGGTTCCAGAGCACGGCACTACCTGAGGCGTGGTGCGGCGTATGACAAAAGACACATATCTGTGTATGCCGTTGACTGGGATCATTTGGGTTCACTACTGCACGATAGGTCACGGCGGTATTCCACGATGCCAGATTGTGCTTGTTGCCGATCTGCGAAATCTTGGGGCCTACTGCATGGAGCGACACAGGAACAGCACAAAACAGAAGTGTGAAAAGCAGCGAAAGAACGCTCACCACCTTATCTCTCCTTGAGGTACTGAAAAATCTGAATCCTGCGATTGTACGAATCAGATACATAGATCCTGTCTTTCGTGTCTATGAAAATCCCGTTCGGCAGCATGAACTGACCGGGGTTGCTGCCAGTTTCACCAACATACAATAAGGTCCCCCCCCTATTGTCAAAAATCTGGAAATTATCGAAGTTACCATCCACCACGTATAGATGCCGGTCTGTATCCACCGCGACCCCCTTGGGGCGGGCAAAATAACCAGGTGCGTCACCAACCTCCCCGATCCGATGCAAGAACGTGCCGTCGGGGCTGAATACTTTTACTGAAAAATCAAAGGCGTCGGTAACATATACCGTGCCATCAGCATCAACCGTCACATTTGTCGGCCTGATCAACAGGTTATCTGCAGGATTATCCGGGAACGCCCGCAAAAAAGTGTCTGACTTGTCAAAGACTAACACTTTCCGTGCCAAGGCATCAACGACATACTTAACGCCTTCATGCGTAACAGTTATGCCGGTTGGTCTTTGGAAACGCTGCTCATCTTTTGCCATTTCACCAAGATACTCACCGAACTTGTCAAGTTTGTAAACCTTAGCCGTGACGGAATCGACCACGTACAATACACCGGCCCCGTCCAGCGCAACCGCAACTGGGCTGACAAATGGCTCTGTTCCTACCGTAGTAAAAAATAAAACTTCCCGGTTGATCAGATCATATTTATGGACACCTTTGCCTAAGGTATCAACAACATAGATGATGCCCTCACCGTCTGCAACCAGCCCCGCCGGGGTAACGAAAGGAGCCCCTCCTCGCTTTTCTCCGGTCACGTACTCAAAAAGACGCTGCATGGCGGTACTTTGTGGAATGACATCTTCGGGACCTGAAATTATTCGCAGGAGTTTTATGCGTGGTGTCTCCGGGGGGGGTGGCCAGACCATGTTCAACGAATTATCCACCAGCAAAAGGGAATCCCCACGCGGTGACGCACAGCCGGCGAGCAGAAGAAAGGCAAGCGACAGAAAAAACATGGAACGCATAGCAGTAACCATGTTACGCCTTGATCATCCCAAGCACCCATGTGGCAAAGAGGAGCACAACGCCTGTCCCCCAAAGCCTGGCCTTTGCCGTTACAAACAACTCCCGTCGTGGGAATGAGCTCAGAATCAGGCCGATTGTGCACCCGATCCATCCCCACAGCCCAAGCTGACTTACCAGCCCCCATCCTTCATTTATCACTGAACGCCCCTCCCGGTAAGCTTGCGTAGAATTGACCCGATCTTAAGTTTCCACACCATGACAACTGCTTCAAGGACAATCTGCCGCGACATCTTGGATGTCCCGGCGTGGCGATCGATAAAGATAATCGGCACCTCACCGATCCTGAAACCTTTCTCATGGCAGCGATAGTTCATCTCGATCTGAAACGAGTAGCCATCGGAACGGATTTTCGTCAGGTCGATTGCCTGAAGTACCTCCCTGCGAAAACATTTGAAGCCGCTGGTGCAATCGGAAAGCTTGAGCCCGGTAATGATTCTGGTGTACACACTGGCGAAATAGCTCAGCATCAACCGGCGTAACGGCCAATTCACCACACTCACCCCATTCAGGTAGCGTGATCCCACAACCATGTCGACAGATTGTATTTTTTCGAGGAAAACCGGCAGCATTGCCGGATCGTGGGAGAAATCGGCGTCCATCTCGATAATGTTGCCGGCACCCTGTTCCAAGGCATAGCGAAAGCCATCCCGGTAGGCAGACCCGAGTCCAAGTTTGCCGCTTCTGTGCAATACATGGATTCGTTCGTTGACAGAGGCCAAACGATCGGCTATTTCACCGGTCCCATCCGGCGAATTGTCATCCACCACCAAAATATGGATGCCTTCATCCTGGGCGAGGATTTGGGGGATAATCTTTTCAATATTCCCACGCTCATTATAGGTAGGAATAACCACCAAAGCTTTCAAAGAGGGTATCCAATGTGCAGCGGTATTAAGTTGAGCCAATAGCAGATTAAACGAACCAAGCAAAACAAGTCAAGGGAAAGGGGTGCGGTATTAAGCACAACCTTTACACACTAACGGAGACACTGGAACACCCCCATGCACCAGAGACAGGCGCCGCACGGCACATTCCCGATATGGCAGTCCTGCTCGAACTTCTCGGTCTGCACGTAGTCGCAAGGGGCCAGAGCGCAGCTGACGCAGGAGGGATAGTCGTAGGCCAGCACACTGCTGCGGAAGGTGCGAAATTCAGGGCTGTTCCAGATCGCCAATGGCCCCTGATCGGCCAGGTTGCCGAACACCTTCGGCTTCACCGACTGGTGCCAGCCGCTGGCATAGCACTGGTAGCGGTGCCAGAGGAAGTAACAGGGCGATACGTCCCCCTGCCAGGAGACGAAAGCGCTCCCGTCTTCCACAAAGCTGCAACTCCGCTGTTCACGGAGGGTGATCTCCGGCAGTCTGACGTCGAGACCGGTTTCCCGGGCAACCTCACGCACCTCGTCAAAGACCCCGGCTGTCTCTTCAATCATCCCGAAATCTACCAGGAGGAGCTTCTTCAGGTCAAGAAAGATACCCTGCCGTTGCGCCTCCCTTTTCATCGATTCAACCATCTCCACGACGGCCTGCTCTCCCGGCTCTCTCGCGTATTTCCGCCAGCGCACCTCAAAATAGCGGCCAAGATCGATATTCTCCCGACCGGCCCGCTCCTGCCACTCCTGAAACAGGGCAAGGGCCTTGTCGGTGCAGCTCCCGAAGGCTGTCTCATCGACATGATCGGCGTCGTAGGGAAGGACGTGGGTAACGATGGCGAAAGCTGCCCCCTTCTGTGCCGCCCAGCGCAGGGTTGCAGGTAGTTCCCGCAGATTGCCCCGCATGGCGACGAACTCCACTCCTACCCTCACCTCCGGCCGGTTACATCGCTTCTTTGCGGCATTGAGAGCGGCAATGGCCCGCTCAACCCCTTCCACCTCCCCTCCTTCGCGCATCTGGCGAAATTTTTCCGGTGTTAGAGCATCAATGGAGAGACATATCCGGTCGAGGCCGGCATCAACCAGCGAAAGTGCCCGCAGGTTGGTCATGAGCAGGCCGTTGGATTGAAACCCCACCCACCCGTTTGCGGGCATCTGCGCCTTCGCTTGCCGGATGAACTCCTCAAGGTGCGGGTGCAGAAGCGGTTCGCCGATACCGTTCAGGATAAGCGCTTCCAACTGGGGAAAGAGTGGCTCAAGCCGCTGGAAAAGTGCCGGTGAGAGGTCACCGTCTTCGATCAGTCCCTCCTGGTTCTGCTTTACGCACATGAAGCAGCTGAGGTTGCAGCGGGTGGTGACCTCAACGAAGAGCTTCCGCGGGAACTCCTGTAACGCTTTATGCTTCACATCCATATGATCCATTGTCACCAAAATTGATTGGATATCCGGGACACCTGATCGGAATTCACGATCCCAATCAGGTCGGATGACGGCGTCTTCTTGACCAATTCGATCCCCTGACGCACCAGGTCGGAAATCCTACTTATATGCTGATGCTTCATGACCTCTTCCAGCAGCTGCCGCTCTTCATCGGAGATACGCATGGAAATGACGTAACTCTTCTTTTTCGCTTTGTTGCGTGCCATATCCGGTTCCCCCATTATATCCAACAGATCTATATACACAACATTTCTCTGCGTCGCCTAATGGGGGAAGCGGAGAAGGGATTGGGGAGTTGTTCCACAACTGCCGCAAATTGCCTCACCAACAGGTGATGGCGGCAACCCGCGATAGGGATGCAGGTCTGGATGCGCTACACCACGCCCGTTTCATGATTCCCCCTCCCCACTACGGGGGAGGGGGAATCGGCCAGTGACTTAGAGCGGTCAATACAAGCCGACTTTCTCTTCGCTCATGCTGATGAAGATGTTCTTCATCTGGGAGTAATGGTCGAGAATCACCTTATGGGTTTCGCGGCCAATGCCGGACTTCTTGTAGCCGCCAAAGGGGGCGTGTGCCGGCAGGTTGTTATAGTTGTTTATCCACATCCTCCCGGTCTCCACACCACGGGCAACCCGGAGGGCGCGATTGATGTCTTTGGTCCAGACCGCCCCGCCAAGACCGAACTCATTATCGTTGGCCATTGCGATGACCTCCTCCTCGGTCTTGAACTTGATCACGACCGCTACCGGCCCGAAGATCTCTTCCTGGGCAACCCTCATTTTGTTGGTGACATTGGTCAACAGGGTTGGCCTCATGAATGCGCCTTTGTCCAGGCCGTTTTCGGTTACCCTGACGCCGCCGCACGCCACCGTTGCGCCTTCATTTCTGCCGATTTCCACATATTCGAGAATCTGTTTGAGTTGGCCTTCGTCAACCTGGGTACCCATAACGGTATCCCTTTCCCAGGGGATACCGACTTTGACCTTGTTGAACGCCTTCACGGCATCGGCAACAAAGCGATCATGGATATCTTCATGGACAAAGACGCGGGAACCGGCGCAGCAGACCTGCCCCTGATTGAAGAGAATTCCTATCTGCAAGCCTTCTATGGCTTTTTCCCAGGGACAATCCGGGAAATAGATATTGGCCGACTTTCCTCCCAGCTCCAATGTGGCGGGGATGAGCTTCTTGGCTGCTGCTTCGGCGATCTGGTAGCCGATATCGGTGGAGCCGGTGAAGGCCAACTTGCGGAAGTCCGGATGTTCCAGCATGTAATTACCGGCACCTGAGCCGCGACCGGTTATGACGTTCACCACCCCCGGGGGGAGTACCTGATCGAGCAGCTTGGCCAGTTCCAGAAGACTCAGAGGGGTTGTCGATGAAGGTTTTATCACGGTGCAGTCTCCGGCGGCCAGCACCGGCGCGATCTTCCACGCAGCCATGAGCAGCGGGAAGTTCCAGGGGATAATCTGTCCCACCACGCCGAGGGGTTCACGCAGGACGATGCTCATGGTGTTGTCGTCGATCATTACCGCCTGCCCTTCCTCAGTCCTTATGGCGCCGGCAAAATAGCGGAAATGATCGGAGGCAAGAGGGACATCCACTGCCATGGTCTCCCTGATCGGCTTGCCGTTATCCATGGTTTCCACCAAGGCAAGTTTTTCCGCATTGGCGTCAATCAGGTCGGCAATCTTCAACAACATGGCCGAGCGCTGTTGCGGCCCGATTTTTTTCCAGCTGTCCCATGCCTTCCAGGCAGCCTTGACGGCCATGTCCACATCTTCCCTGCTTGCATCGGCGCAGGTGGCGAGCAGCTCGCCGGTTGCCGGGCAGTAGGTATCGGTAGTCTTGCCAGTGCTGGCATCCACCCACTTCCCATTGATATAGAGCCTATAACTGTCATCCATCGGTTTTTTCATTTCCGTTTCCTTTCTGAATTTCTGGAGATCACCTGTCTGGCCAGCAGGGAGACCGGTACTTAATGAGATACCAAGTCGTTGGAATCAGCTATAGCAGAGAGCATGCCATACTTAGAACTACGTTTGATCACATGCCGGTAAGTAAACTGAAAAATGCAACTTCGGCAACAGGTTATCAGGATATCCTATATATCTCGCCGAGGGAAGAAGGAACGATTTCATCAATTTTTATCGACTTCATTGGAAGTAAGTTGTTTCAAAATGGCACATCTGTTAACATGGCAACTGTGAAATTATGGAGCAGTTCTGGCTGTTGGCGCAGTTATTGTTTTATAAAACTTTTTTCTAAAATATCAATTTCGGTGGTTGTCATGCAAAAATATCCTCTGGTCAGTAAAGTCAAAATAAACCGGGCGCGCTCTGAATTCTTTTCCAGAGGGGTGCTCCCCACCGGGTTGGTACCCGAAACCATCGTCCGTTCCTGGCAGCGCTCCATTGCCAATGGGATCGATGCGGAGATGGCACAGATCGAGCAGCCGATTCTGTCCCGGCAGGAGCTGGATCATCTCACCTTTCGGAACCGGCTCTTTCTGGAACATTCACGGCCGGTCATGGAAAACCTGTACGAGCAGATCCAGGATACGTCCAGCATAGTCATTCTCGCTGACAAATCAGGAGTGATTCTTGATTCCCTTGGCGACGTCGATTTCATCGATCGTGCGCGCAGAGTTTCCCTGCAGCCCGGAGGGGTCTGGTCGGAAGAGTTCCGCGGCACCAATGCCATCGGTACTGCCCTGGTCGAACAGCTTCCCGTCCGGGTCAACAGTGGGGAACACTTCGCGGCGGTTAACAGTTTTCTATCGTGCTCGGCCTCTCCTGTTTTTGACCCTTACGGCACCATCCTGGGCATTCTGGATGTTTCCGGAGATTACCGCTCTTACCAGCAGCACACAATGGCATTGGTTCAGATTTCGGCGCAGCAGATAGAGAATCAGATGTTTGCATCGGGATTTGAGGAGGATGTAGTATTTTATTTTCACAGACGGCCTGAATTCATAGGGAGTCTGTACGAGGCAATAGCGGTATTTACCAGTAGAGGGAAGCTCAAGGCTGCCAACCGCAGCGCGCTTCTCCACCTGGGGCTGGATCGGTATAACTACAGAGAGGTTGACTTTGCGGAACTGTTCGATATGCCGTTTCACTCGGTGATTTCCCGTGAAGGGCAGGTTCTGCCGCTCTGCACGTGCAACGATACGCATATATTCGGGAGATGGAGAGCCCCCCTTTCAGGTGCCCGGGAGAGAACGGTAAACATGAAGGTTGCTGGTCCATCCTCTGCGGAGTTGACGCTGGAGACCCTCGACCTCGGCGATTCGATGATGCGAAGGGCCATTGAAAAGGTGCACAAGGTGCTGGGACATGCCATACCGGTTTTGCTGGAGGGGGAATCCGGAACTGGCAAGGAACTCTTTGCACGGGCCATGCACAATAGCGGACCGCGCAGGAGCGGCAGTTTTGTGGCCCTGAACTGCGCTGCAATACCGGAAGGGTTGATAGAAGCGGAGCTCTTCGGTTATCAGGAAGGGGCTTTTACCGGCGCCAAACGGAAAGGGCAGCTCGGGAGAATACGGCAGGCTGACGGCGGCACGTTGTTTCTGGATGAGATCGGCGATATGCCGCTGGCCCTCCAGGCGCGCCTGCTACGGGTGCTGCAGCAGCGGGAAGTAACTCCCTTGGGCGGGAGTGAATCGCTTCCGGTGGATATCGCCGTCATCTGCGCTACGAACCGAAAACTGCGGGAAGAAGTCGCCGCGGGACGCTTTCGTGAAGACTTGTATTATCGGCTCAACGGACTGCTGGTTTCCCTTCCCTCCCTGCGAAACAGGGAAGACCGCCTGAATCTGGCCCGCGCCATTGCCGGGGAAATTGGAGGCCCCGGCCGGAGCATACGGATCAGCGAGGAGGTACGTGCCATCTTTGACAGGCACCCGTGGCCGGGAAACATCCGCCAACTCCACAGCATCCTGCGCACAGCCGTCGCACTCCTTGGCGACGACCGTGAGATCACCGCCGAGCACCTCTCGGAAGACTTCCTCGAACAGTACCGGGAAACCTTTCCGTCATCGGCAGAGGCTGGCGCAGATGCCGGCTCCTCGCTGCTTGCCGCGCCTGTAACTCTCGATCGGTTGGAGATCATGGTCATCAGGAAGACGCTCGATGAGCATGACGGCAACATATCGGCCACTGCCCGCAGGCTGGGAGTCAGCCGGAATACCCTGTATCGCAGATTGCGGGAACATCCCCTTTGCTGAGCCCGACAACTGACTCGAATTGCAGCGAACGTACCTTCATGTTCTAAGAGCTTATTCGTAAATAACTGCCGCGTAGGACCGTGCACAAGCTCTAAATATCCCCAAGGATCTCCTGCCGTTTTGTGCGATATTCCTGCTCCGTGATCAGCCCCTTCTCCTTTAGATCGTTCAGGAGGATCAGCCGCTCTTCGATGCGCTTCCCTTTATCGGTCCGGCCCGGCTGCTGGGGGGTTCCCCGCTCGGGGCCGGCAACCGGAACGGCATCAATTGCCGGCGTAGGAACTGTGCCGAGACTCGGCAGTTGCTTCGGCAAAGGGATCACCGCAGCCGGATTAATAATCAGCCAGTCGGCTCTGCGCTTTTCTCCTACCTCCGGCAGTACCGTTACCTGCCCGGCAAACCCTGCCGGTGCTCCCCGCGACCCGGGAACGAATGGCTGCAGCCGGCGGTCATCGTTCTTGCCCAACTCCTCGTGCACCATTCCCAGGATCAGATTTACTCTCCCCTGTGAATAGAATACGCGCCCCGTGGTCACCTGGGGTCGTTTGGCAAGTCCCATGAAAGCCGGGTGATTGCCGATCAGGGCGAAGACCAGTTCTTCACCGGGTGCTGCCTTGGCAAGGCCAACCGTTATCTGCTCTGCCAGGATCGACAGTTCGTAATCGGTAAGAAGCTGGACCGGCTTGACGTCAGCCGAATCCTGCCACTCAAGCGAAGCCAGCGCTCCCCTCAACCTGTCCTGGCCGAGCGATACCGGGTGGTCGCTCGGCACACTGCCGGGTGACTGTTCCGTCGGCACCAGGGCGACGAACTGGTCACCCGACTGCCAGAGATATGTTGCAGGAGCGGACGCGATCGTCGGCTGGTGCGCGCAACCGCAGATACCCATCATGACAACAATCAGCAGTATCGGGAGTCTGTTGGCAATCAGCCGCGGCACGCCGGGAATGGCACTATTCATGTGATACCTCCATCGAAGCGAGGAGTGAACGAAACACCAAAGGGTCAGATCGCAGATCATGATATGCATCAGAACTGCGACCTGACCCCAAGCTTACATCACCGGATGAAGCTCGTCCACCGGTGTTACTTCTTCGGCGCCGTGCCCTCAAGCTTGTCCAGAAGCTCTTTTGTCTCCTGCAGCTTCTGTTCGAGCTTTTTCAGCTCTTCAGCGGAATAGGTCTTGGAGCCCTTCTTTATCTCTGCGTTGATCTTGTTGACCCTCTTCTGGATGATCTCAACCTTGTTCAGGCAATTCTTGGCTGCAAGCTCGCAGATGACCTTTTCCTCATTGGTCTGCTGGGCGATGACAGACCCTGCTGATGACAGCAGGAATGCGGCTATGAGAATTACGGCACTCTTTTTCATGCGTCCCTCCTTTATGCTCGTTCGTTGTATAGTATCTATCCTACCCTAAAAAGGAAGTTTTCCGTATCCCATCAGAGAAAATGCCGGGGTCAGAAGACAGGTAAAGGTGAGAACAATGAACATCACTGCTGCAACCTTGGGGTTGATCTTGCCATACGTCACGCCGGTAACGGTAAAACAGATAACGACGAACGTAACGTTCATGAATGCCAGATAGGGGGCTGCGCCGATAATCGTCTTCCCGTCGGGCTTCAGACCGCCACCGGTGGCAAAGAAAAACGCGTACACGGCACAGACGATGCCAACCAGCAGGGCACCGTTCCCGACGGTGCGCAGGTCTGTCACGCCGGTCAAAAGGGCATGGCCAGTCTGCAGATACAGGACCCCGAACACGAACAGCAGCCCGGCGGTGAAGGGATCGGTAAATACTGCTGCCTGAAGAGTCGCGCCGATGACAACCAGTATACCGACAACTGCGCTGACAAAACCGGTGCTTTTTGCTTCCCCGTATCCCAGGAAAAACATGCCGACCGGAATCCACATAATGCTGATCAATACGAGTAGAGCTAAAGTCATATCGTTCTCCTTACCTTTCTGTATGCGCTCTCCGGTCCGACGTCGCTGGCGGCTACGGGGAGAGGGTTGGGTGCCCGGTTTATTCGGCAGTGGTCGGATCGATCATGCACTTCACTTCGGCCACGCTGTTGGCTGGAAACCCGCCCTGCTTTGCGTGTTCGAGAACCATTTCCTTGTTGGGAGCGATGTAGATGCAATAGATCTTGTCGTCGGTAACATAACTCTGCACCCATTGAATCTGTGGTCCGAGCCCGCTGAGGACACTGCAGGATTTCTGGGAAATGGCCTGAAGGTCCCGGGGAGGAATATTGCCCGCGCCCGGGATTTCACGTTCGATGACATATTTTGGCATGGCTGCATCTCCTTTCGTTGCCCGGGAAGCACAGCTCTGTGCCCCCGGATACGGACCGACTACCAGTAGAACATCGTGCCGATGGCAAAGCTGTTGGAGTGCTGGGTCTGGCTGTCCTGCCAGGTATTCTGGGCGTAGCTGTATTCGGCGACAAACTGGGTGAACTTGTTGAAGTTGTAAACGGCTATGAACGAGGCTGCTTCCTGCTTGAACATAGGGACGCTGAAGCCTACCCCGCCGAGCTTGACCTTGTCGTCGTCGCTCGCCACCTGACGGTTCTGGCCGTAGTTGAGCCCGAGTTTGATATCAGCGGTCGGTTTGTAGGTCGCCTGGGCCAGGAAACCGAAGTGAGTCCGCTCCTTGCCGGCGGCATCCGTCGAGGATGAGCCGAACGCATCGCCATCCTGTGCGCTGATCATACCGAGACCTTCGCCCACATAGCCGGAGGCCAGCAGATCGATACCGCCGAAGCCTACGCTGGCGCCTGCAGCGCCGCCGATCGACTGGTTATCCTCACCGGGACGCGCTACACCTGCTTTACGGGTTGCGCTCTGGTAGAGGCCGGACGCCCAAGCCTGTAGGCTTGTGCCACCGCCCAGGACCGTGGCGTAGGAGATTTCCGTCTCGATGCGCGGACTGTTGGTCTTGGCGGTATCGGAGCTGATCTTGTACGGCTCATTGACGCTGAGGGCGACCTTGACGCCGTTGAGATCAGGGGTGGTATAGCGGATCTGCGGGCCGAAGTTGGTGTAGAGATAGCCGTAGCCGATATGGCCGAGAGTAGTGGTCGTACCGGGGGCCGGTACAACGCCTGCCGTGAGGAGCGTCATATCGGTCAGGATGTTCTTCCCCTGGTAGAGGTTCAGGGCGCGGCCGGCAAGCAGCTCCCCATACTTACCTTTCGCGGTATAGAAAAATTCCCGGAAGTCGATGTTGGGGCTGGTCTCAAACCTCATATCCTGGTTCTTGTTCTGGATACTCGGATAGATACCTACCCGGACCGACGATTCCACACCGTTAACGGTGGGGGCTTTGACGTTGAAGGCGATCACCGACGGCAGCAACCCTACCTTGACCCCGAAGTTCTGGTACTGATCCGCCGTACTGTTGAGAAATGTTGTAAACCTGGCAGCCGCAGGCTTCGGACTGGTCGTCTGATAGACGGAAAAGACATCGACGATACCGTCAGTGCTGAGCTGCCAGCCGTTCTCACCGCCAACGACAAACGCCGCATTCGCCGTACCAACTCCGGTGACCAACATCATGGCCGCAATCGCACCATACAGATTACTTCTTTTCATGAGAACCTCCTTTACCTGATGTATGTATCTGCCAAGACCGTCCGTGGGCTACGACAAGAATCGTGATGTTCCTGGTGCCAAGAAGCAAATCTTGGCATGGCATTACAGCATTGAATCGGTGCCCTGCCCTGCCGCAGTTCATTCCCAAATATGGTTTTCACCTGTGGCAGCAAGCCCAGACGTGCGGTTTGTCAACAACGGCACGGCCAGACACCTAGTTGCTCCCCTGCGACAGCCTTATTCCAAGGGTTTCCCTTCCAAGCCTCATCCGGGAGGACTCCATCGTTACCAGCACAATCACCATTGCCATGTGCAACCATGGTGCCAGAAATAAAACAATGGTTTTGTATTTTGTTTTCAATTAGTTACCAATCAGGCTATCCCAACCGCATTCAATCGCCGATCTGTGGCAAAACGTCACAAAACGTGTAAAACGGCTACTGAAGCCACTGTATGGCGTATGGGGAGTAGTTCCACAGCGTAGAGAATATTCACAACCCTTTTTAAGAAATAACTCATGTTAGACTGATTATCCCTTGCGCATGAAGATTCCTTTCCTTTCAAGTCAGAAACGATGATAGCCTTAAAACTTCGTTTGACTTGTTGGCACGGGCATTGCTATAGTATTTCAGGTAACCACGAACCACTTAACACATTGATAATTCAAATTAATTTAATCATATCACTAAAAGGTGAGTGAATGAATCACAGTTCCAACGACAGCGGCTTCCTGCAGCACTGCAAGTTTGAGGTGCCTGAAATCATTTTCGGCAGAGGGCTTCTCAGGCATGTGGGCTCATGTGCCCGCCGCCTGGGGGGACACAAGGTATTCCTGGTAAGCGACAAGGGGCTATTTCATGCCGGATGGGTGGACAAGGCCATGCGGAGCCTGCTGGAAGCCGGGCTGGAATTCATCTATTACGACAACATAACCACGAATCCGAAGGATTTCGAGGTTGAGGAGGGGACCAGGGAATACCTGCGCCACGGGTGCGATGTCATTGTCGGCCTCGGCGGCGGCAGTTCCATGGACGCAGCCAAGGCGATCGCCATTCTGGCGGCCAACGGCGGCCAGATCCGGGATTTTGAGGGGTCGGACAAGATCAGCCGCCCCCTCCCGCCCCTGGTGCTCTGCCCGACAACCTGCGGCACCGGCTCGGACGTTTCCCAGTTCGCCATCATCAACGACTCGCAGCGGCGGTGCAAGTTGACCATCATGAGCCGTTGCGTGGCACCGGATATCAGCCTCACTGACCCGGACACCCTTTTCACCCTCCCCGAGGAGTTTGTCTGTACCACCGCCACCGACGCCCTCAGCCATGCCATGGAGGCGTTCTTCTCCGTTGCCTCCACCACCCTCACTGACGTCCATGCCATCAAGGCGTTGCGGCTCTTAACCGGGAGCCTGGTCACTGCCGTGCGCGAACGGACCCCCGATGACCTGGAAAACCTGGCACGGGCGAGTCTGCATGCCGGCATGGCCTTTTCCAACTCGCTGCTCGGGATCGTCCATGCCCTGGCCCACCCCATCGGCGGAATGTACGACGCCAATCACGGCAGCATCAATGCGATCCTGCTTCCCGAGGTGATCCGCTACGATATCCCGGTGGTATCGGATAAGCTGCCGGAACTGGCATGGGGGCTCGGCCACCGGGCAAACGGCGATATCAAGGGGGCCGGCGAGAAGGTGCAGGAGACCCTGGAATCCCTATTGGACGCCAGTGGCGCCCCCCGCAGCCTCAGGAGTATCGGCGTCGTGAAAAAGGACCTGCCCGAACTCGCCAGACGCGCCCTGAACGACGTCTGCATCGTGACGTCGCCCCGGGAGGCAGATGCCGACGATCTGCTGAGGATTCTGGAGAGGGCATACTGATGACCGAGGTAGCCCGGCGCACCCTTATCAATGAGGAGAACCTGGAGCGGATCCTGGGGCTGGAGAGCTCCAAGATCGGCTTCTATGCCGAGGTCAAACAGAAGATCCAGGAACTCGAGGCCGCCAATATCGGCCTGCGCAGCAAGTCCAATGAATTGCAGGCGGTCTTCGACTCCATCAGTGACGGGGTCGTCATCTACGACCACCACGGTCTGGTCCAGCACCGGAACCACATCTGCCCCACCCTTTTCCCCCAGGAGACACTCTCCGGAAGGTCGTGCCGGGAACTCTTCCATCCGGAACAGGAAGTGTCGCAGCACTGTCCCGTCGAACGAGCCCTGCTCGGCGAACGGGTGGAAACCTCCATGGTCATTGCCAAGGAAGGGCAGAAGACCCGGTATGTCGACGCAACGGCCACCCCCATTGAAGACCCGCAGGGAGAGCGGCACCGCGCCCTGATCTTTTTTCGTGACGTGACCGAAAAACGGCTCCAGGAACTGCACCTGCTGCAGGCGGAAAAGATGTCGAGCATCGGCCTGTTGGCTGCCGGCGTGGCCCACGAAATCAACAACCCGCTCACCTCGGTGGCAGGCTACGCAGAGGCGCTCATGCGACGTTTCCGCGACGAGCCGTCGATGAAAACGGACGCCAGGCTGGATGAATTCCCCAAATACCTGGAGGTCATCATCCGCGAGGCATACCGCTGCAAAGGGATCATCGACTGCCTGCTCAGCTTCAGCAGGAAATCGGACGGCTCAAGCGGCAAGGTGGACATCAACGAAGTGCTCAGGGAGGTGCTGGAACTGATCCGCCACAAGTCCCGTTACGACAGGATCGAGATCGCGACCGACCTGCAGGATGAACTGCCACAGGTAGCCTTCGACCCGGCCGGATTGCGCCAGGTCTGCATGAACCTCCTGATCAATGCCCACCAGGCGATACAGGGTCCCGGTGTCGTGGAGATAACGACAAAACTGCTTGACGAAAAGACCGTTGCCATCCAGATACGGGACAGTGGTTGCGGCATTCCCAAGGATGCCATCGACCAGATCTGGGACCCCTTCTTCACCACCAAAGAGGTCGGTCAGGGGCTCGGTCTCGGGCTTGCCGTCACCTATAACATCGTCAAGCGGCACGGCGGGGAAATCAGCGTGGAAAGCCAGCAAAACCAGGGAGCAAGATTTACCGTGAGGTTGCCCATATGTCAGTAATGGAAGAACGCAGGGATGCCAAAGTACTCGTCGTCGAGGATGAAAACCCGCTTCGGGAACTGTTGCAGATGGAGCTCACGAGAAGCGGCTACAAGGTGACGGCTGCCGCGAGCGGCGAAGAGGGGCTGGCCAAGTATACGGAGGAGAATTTCAATGTGGTGCTGCTGGACGTGCGGATGCCCGGCATGGACGGGGTTGAAGTACTCAAGCATATGCGCATCGAGTCAGCCATCCCGGAAATCATCATGTTCACCGGTCACGGCACCATTGAAACGGCCGTGGAATGCATCAAGCAGGGCGCCTACGACTACCTGACCAAGCCGATCAAGCTCGACGAACTGGAGATCGTCATCGACAAGGCCATCGACAAGAATCGTCTGCGACTCGAAAACATCAACCTGAAACTGGAGATCAACCGGTTCGAAAACCACCAGGTCGTCGGCAAGAGCCAGGTGATCCAGAAGGTACTGGAAACCGTGCAGCGCTGGGGGCCGACCGACGAGCATGTCCTTATCTTCGGCGAGAGCGGCACCGGCAAGGAGTTGATCGCCCGGGCCGTACACGATGCCAGCAGGCGCATCAACAAGCCTTTCGTCACGGTAAACTGCGGCAGGCTGAACGTCAACACCGCGGAAAGCGAGCTCTTCGGCCATATGCAGGGCGCCTTCACCAGCGCCAGCAAGGGACGCGCCGGGCTCTTTGAACTGGCGGATACCGGCACGCTGTTCATGGACGAGGTCTCGGAAATGCCGCTGGACGTCCAGGTCAAGCTGCTCCGCATCCTGGAAACCGGCACCTTCCGCCGGCTGGGTGGGAACCACGACATCCACGTCAACGTCCGCTTTGTCTTTGCTTCCAACAAGAACCTGATGGAGTGCGTGAACAGAGGAGAATTCCGCGAAGACCTTTTCCACCGGATGAACCTGCTTCCGATCACCATCCCGCCACTTCGCGAACGGCCGGATGATATCATTCCCCTCACTTGGTATTTTATCAAGATCGGGTGCGAGAACGACTCCCGGCACTGGGAGGTCACCGAAGAAGCGATGGCGTCCTTGCGGGCCTACCAGTGGCCGGGCAATGTCCGGGAACTGCGCAACACCATTCGCCGTGCCTGCATCCTGGCCACGGAACCGGTCATAACTGCCGACCTGCTGCCGTTTGCGCCGCCCAAAACATTCCCGCCCATCGCAACGAGCAACGGGACGACAACGTCGGTGACCGTTTCGCAGCCGCTCTGGGTCGTGGAACGGGACCACATCCAAAGGGTGCTGGAGATGGTCGACCGGAACAAGAGCCGGGCTGCCAAACTGCTGGAGATCGATAGAAAGACTCTCTACACCAAGCTGGAGCGGTACGGTCTGGAGGCGTGATGCACCCTCCGCGGTACGGCCAAGTGAGCGATAACAGCTGGTGGCACAGAATTATTGGGTATTTTTTCCACAATGTGGCGTTTTACCACACCGACCTCCCCGGCCAACGGCACCGGTCCGCCCCAAAGTGTGGCGTTTTTACCCATCCGGCCACCGTGATGCCCGTGGAGTTACGGATGATCCCCCCGGCTCGTCCGGCGTCGGCGGTGCTGCAAGAAAGCGACATACAGGATGACCCCGATCGACATCCCCGACATGCTCCGCCGGGAAGGGTTGTGTCCACCCAAAACCCTCACCCTCTCCATCACCGGCAGTTGCAACATCGCCTGTCGTCACTGCTGGGTCGATGCGGGCACGGCCACAGCGACCGGTCACGCACCCGAACCGTTGCTCCGCCGGTTGATCACCGAATTTGCCACAGTTGCCGGCACAGGCATCCGCTTGACCGGCGGCGAACCGCTCTGCCATCCCGGCTGGCTGGGGCTGGTCGGGCTGGCACGCTCGACCGGCTTCCGCAGCATCTCGTTACAGACCAATGCCATGCTCTTAACCGACAAAGACGTGTCGTCACTCCGTGCCCTGGACTTTCCGGGACTTGCCATCCAGGTTAGCCTGGATGGCGCTACGGCACCAGCCCACGACCTGGTGCGGGGCAGCGGTTCCCACAAGGCCGCACTGGAGGGGATTCGCCGGCTCGTTGCCGGAGGATTGGGACCGCGCCTCGCCATCTTCTTCACCGAAATGCGCCACAACCTGGCAGAACTCCCGGCCCTGCTGAAACTGGCCGACGATATGTCGATCAGCAGTGTCACCTCCGGCACGCTTGTCCGTTGCGGCCGCGCCGAAGACTCAGCCGCTGTCACGCCACCCGATCCTGCCCAGTTTCTGGAACTGCTGGACCGTTACGACAACGACCCGGTTTTTCGCGAGCTTTATGATCGGATCGGCACCGTAGCCGCCCTGGAATGGCGCAAAGCAACTCCCCGCACCGAATGTTGCACATTCGTCGAGAACCCCTACCTGACCCCAGACGGCAGGCTCTTTCCCTGTCTCCTCTGCCATATTCCCCAGTTCTCCGTATCAGGGGTTTTCGAAAAGGGGCTGACTGCCGCCTTCACGGAAGGTGCACCCCTCTGGTCCTCCCTGCGCCGGACGAGCAGCCAGAGACCCGATACGCTGGCAGGATGCCTGGATTGCCCCGAACGACAAGCCTGTGGTGGCGGCTGTATGGGACGGGCATGGGGTAGCTGCGGGGATCTCCGAGCGCCGGACGACCGCTGCCAGGCGCGAAAAACCATCTCCCAACGAAAACGATCGGGCAAAGGCAACTGAGCCACGTTGTTGATCCGCTGATCAACAGATATCCCCCCCACGTTACTGATCAATTCTGGTCCACCCTCCTCTCTCAAGACCCGTATCGCGGCAAAATTCCCCGGTGGGGATAATTTCCACGCCCCGACAGTGGCAGTTCAATAAAAAACTGTTTCCTTATTCCCCTAACCACCCTTTCCTTCTCCTCGCACAAAACATGCAAAATACCCACAACTGCTTGTTTTCAAACCATTGTTTAAACATGGCACCAGAGTTGCTAATACAGGAAATACAAGGACAGCACAACGCATCAAACGGCACCAGCAGAGCATGCTTCCTGAAAACAGGAATAATCATAAAACCAGGTTATCAAGGAGGTGACACGACTCAGCAAAGAGTCTCATGAACGCAGGGACACATCACAATCAGCGCAATCACTGCAGCACCACAAAAAATGAGCACACACCACCCAAAGGAGGAAGTACAGATGCCACATTTCAGAGATGTAAAGCGGACCCTTACCCAGCAGAGGACTGAGTACCCGATCAAGATGCAGCACGCCTATCCTTCCGTGAATATCGGCTGGGGTGCCCATACCATGGTTGGCAATGACGCCAAGGCCCTTGGTATCAATAATGCTCTGATCGTCACCACCGGTTTGCGCGGTACCGGGATCGTCGAGGCTATCCAGGGTGTTCTCAAGCACGCCGGTGTGGCCTCCGAAGTTTTCGACAAGGCTACCCCGAACCCGAAAGATCACGAAGTCATGGAAGGCGCCAAGGCCCTCGCCTCCGGCAAGTTCGACGGCATGATCACCCTGGGCGGCGGCAGCTCCCACGACTGCGGCAAGGCCATCAAACTGGTCTACAGCCACGACGGCCAGGACGTGCGCACCTTCGAAGGCGCCTTCAAGGCTACCAAGAAGAACAAGATCCCCCATCTGGCCATCAACACCACCTCGGGCACCGGTTCGGAAGTCTCCTGCTTCTCGATCATCAACCACACCGAGAAGATGTACAAAATGGCTCTCTTCGATCCCAACTGTACGCCGAGCAAGTCCGTCAACGACCCACTGATCCATCAGTGCATGACCCAGGAACTGGTTGCCTACACCGGCATGGACGCCCTGACCCACGCCGTTGAAGCCATCGCTTCCCGTCTCTGCGTGCAGTCCGCTTACGGTCCGGGCCTCTGGGCCATCACCGAAATATTCCAGAACCTGCGTCAGTCCGCCGCAAACCGCAACAACGACAGGGCCGTCGAGCAGATGGTCTGGGCTGAAATGGCCGCTGCCTACAGCTTCAACAGCGCCGGTCTCGGCATCGTTCACAGTATGGCACACGCCATGGGGGGTCTGTACGATGCTCCGCACGGCCTCTGCAACGCCATCGCCCTCGTGGACGTCTGCCGCTACAACCTGCCGGCCTGCCCCGAGCGCTTCAAGATGATGGCTAAAGCAGCCGATATCGATGTTGCCGGGCTGTCCGACTACAAGGCCGGCGAGAAGTTCATCGACGCCATCCAGGAGCTCAAGGACGAGCTGTTCATCACCCAGCGCTTTGCAGACCTCGGTCTGCAGGAAAAAGACCTGGACGGCCTGTCCAAGTTTGCCGCCGCCGACATCTGCTCCGAAGGGAACCCGAAGGATGTGGGCTTCCACGAAATGCGCGCCGTATTCAAAGGCTGCATGTAAGAATCAGTGAAGAGTGAGGAGTGAGGGGAAACATCTCCTCACTCCTCACTTTTTCATTATTGGCTCCTCACCCCTCACGCCTCACCCCTCACGAGGTTTCGCAATGATCACCGAACAAGAGGTAAAGATCGTACTCCGTTCAGGCGGGTACATTGCCGATGACGCCATTGCCACCGCCGTCTTCCTGGCTCTCCGGATGGAGAAGCCGATCCTGATCGAAGGGCCTCCCGGCGTGGGCAAGACCGGGCTGGCCAAGACCCTCGCCACGGCCATGGATTTCCCTCTGGTTCGGCTGCAGTGCTATGAAGGAATCGACGAGGGGAAAGCGCTCTACGACTGGGAATACGGCAAACAGCTCCTGTACACCCAACTCCTGCGGACCCAGCTTGACAGCTACCTCTCCGTTTCGGCCGACCTGCGTGAGGCTGTCGAGCGACTTGCTGCGGAGGAAAGCCTGTTTTTTTCCCGAAACTTTCTCGTGCAGCGGCCGATCCTGCGCAGTTTCCTTTCGGAAAAGCGCTCGCTCCTTTTGATCGACGAGATCGACCGTTCCGGTGATGAGTTCGAGGCGCTGCTTCTGGAGTGCCTGAGTGATTTCCAGGTCTCCGTTCCCGAACTGGGGGTCATTGAAGCGGTTCATAAACCGCTGGCAATCCTTACCAGCAACGGCACCCGTATGATTTCCGATGCACTCCGCCGTCGCTGCCTCTATCTCTACATAGGCTATCCCGAACTGGAGCGCGAGGTTGCCATTGTCCGGACCCGCTTTCCGGCAATCTGTGAAGATCTGGCCCTGCAGATGGTCTCCTTTCTGCGCAAGGCCCGAGAATTGAATATGCGCAAGCCGCCCAGTGTCTCCGAAACCCTTGACTGGGCCAACGTCCTGACCATACTGAATGCCGCGAAACTCACCAGGGAACTGCTTGACAACACCGTTGGAGTGATTGCCAAACACCAGGCTGACCTGCAGATGGTAAGAGAACTTGCCGCTCAGGAATTGAGGTAGCCATGGAAACGGTTGTCACCCGCTTTGTTCATGCCCTGCGGGAAGCAGGGATAAGGGTGTCACCCGGGGAGTGCCTCGATGCGGTCAATGCGCTGTCACTGGGCGGTGTTGAAGGAAGGGAGGGGGTTCGGGCGCTGCTCCAGCTGACCCTGGTGAAGAATGCCAACGACTTTCCCGGGTTCAATGATATCTTTGACTCGTTTTTCGGCTATCAGCCGGAAAACCCCTTTTTTATCAACCCGGAAGACCTGATGGGCGCCTATTTCCATATCGTCGAGGGTGAGGAGTTTACCGCCGAGATGCTGGAAAAGCGGGAGGAGGAGAAGCCCCGCATGCTCTCCGGCGCCCGGGAGCTTACGGCCGAAGATTTGCAAAATCTCGACTGGCTGAGAGAGATGGAAGAGGATGCGGACGGTCCGGAAATTCAGGTGCGGATGAAGGGGTACAAAGGCAAGAACAAGGCCCCCAAACCGTCAGAATTCAACCTGCTGAACCTCCCCTCGGCCGCCTTCAGCAAGAGCTGGGGCACGGAGAGCAATCCCGCCTTCACGCCCGAAGAGATCGCCGACATGCATGAAGTCGTATCCCGCATGCTGATCCGTATCCGCAAGGATGTGCGGCGGGTAAAGGAAGAACAGAACCGGGGGAAACTGCACGTCATCCGGACGCTCCAGAAAAACTACCGGAACGACATGGTGCCGTTCCTGGTGTCGCTACGGCGCAAGAAAAAGGTCAGGCCGCGGCTGGTGGTGCTTTGTGACGTCAGTTTTTCGGTAAGCTACGCCTCGCGCTTCATGCTGCTCCTCCTCCACACCCTGCACAACAGGCTGATGGACGTACGCAGCTTTATCTTCAACCAGGAGTTGGCTGAAATCACCGACCTGCTCACGAACATGCCGGTAAATTGCCTGCTGGAGATCATCGACTCGGGCGCGATTGTGGATATGGACGAGAACAGCGATTACGGCAAGGTACTGGTCAACTTCAAGAGAAGACACCTGGAAAGCATGCGGGGCAACCCGACGATCATTTTCCTGGGAGATGCGCGCAACAACTACAACGAAGCCAATGACTGGGTCATGGACGAGATCAGGGAGAAAGCGGGCTATCTGCTGTGGCTGACTCCGGAGGACCGTGAAACCTGGACCAGGGGCGACTGCCTGATCGAACAGTACGGGGCTTACTGTGACAAGGTGGAGCAGGTGAAGAATGTCGACGAGCTGAGCCTGATTCTGGAAGACCTCTTCCGCAGCATCTATACGGATCATGCTCCGAGAAAACGCCGGGACCACCTGCAGAGGGAGCGGGAGGAAGAATCGAAAGACTACCGGAATTACTACGGCCAGGCCGAGGCGGCCAAAGACCGCACGTTCTGGATGCAGAACAACCCGAGCAGCCCTGCCTGGCGGGAACGCTTCGGCATCAAATATGAGACGCGGCGCTAAGGATCGAGCTGTGAAACTTCAACGTGACGTTCAGGTGGAACCGGGTACGAACATCGAGGAACTGCGCCGCTCCCGCGAAGAACTGGAGGCATCGCGCAACAAGTACGCCCTCTTGTATGACTTCGCACCAGTGGGGTACTTCACCTTCGACCGCGAGGGGGCCATCCAGTCGGTGAATCTTTTTGGCGAGCGGCTGCTGGGAATCGTCCAGAGCGACCTTATCGGCCAACGTTTCGAATCTTTCGTCGCCGACGAGGATTGCTTCGTCTTCAGCACCTACCTGCGCACGGTTTTTAGTTCCCATGGCAAGGAGACCTGCAGGCTGCGGCTCTCGCAGCGCGACAACCGGCCGCTCTACGTGCGGATCGAGGCCATGGTCACCGCAACGGGCGAGGAATGCCTGGCCGTACTGGTGGATATCACCGAAAAGAAGAAGGCCGACCAGGCGTTGTCGGAGAGCGAATACAACCTGGCCAAGGCCCAGTCCATGACCCATGTGGGGTCCTGGAGCTTCGATCCGGCCAGCGGCGAGGTGAACGCCTCGGACGAACTGTTGCGCATCATGAGGCTCAGCCGTGAGGAGACAACCCAGGAGGCATTCGCCGGCGTGGTCCACCCGGAGGATATGGAAGCGGTCGTGCGGAACCTGCAGATGGGTGTCGAGCACGGCACGAGCTACGAGATCGAGCACCGCCTGCAGTTCGACGACGGAACCTCCCGGTGGGTCTATACCATCGTCGAGCCGGCGGTGAACAGTGCCGGCAAGGTGGTACGGCTCTACGGCACGACCCAGGACATCACCGAACGCAAGCAGGCCGAAGTCGACCTGCGGAACAAGACCAACGAACTGCAGGCGATCTTCGACTCCATCAGCGACGGCATCGTGGTGTACGACCACGACGGCCGGGTCCAACACCACAACCTCATCGGCCCGCAGCTCTACCCAAGGGAAATCCGGTCCGGCAGGTCCTGCCGGGAACTCTTCCATCCGGAATCGCCTGCCGTGTCACACGACTGCCCGGTGGAACGGGCGATCAGGGGGGAACGGGTCGAGACCTCCCATGTCTCGTTGCGTGACGGCCACCGGACCCAGTATGTGGACATCACCGCCACCCCCATCAGGGATGCCCTGGGAGGGAATAACCGGGCACTGCTCTTTTTCCGTGATGTTTCCCGGAAACGGTTGCAGGAGATGCACCTGATCCAGACCGAGAAGATGTCCAGCATCGGTGTGCTGGCCACGGGCATCGCCCACGAGATCAACAACCCGCTCACCTCGGTGGCCGGCTGCGCAGAGGCGCTGCTGCGCCGCTTCCGCGACGAACCGGCCCTGAAGAGCGACAATCGGCTGGACGTTTTTCCCCATTACCTGGAGGTGATCGTCAGGGAGTCGTACCGCTGCAAGGGGATCATCGACCATCTGCTCAGCTTCGGCAGGAAGTCGGACGGCACTGTTTCCCTGGTGGACATGAACGAGGTCCTCAGGGAGATCCTCGCCCTCTTGCGGCACCACCCGGTCTATCGCCGGATCGACGTAGCCACCGACCTGCAGGCAGATCTTCCGCGGGTTATGGGCGATCCGTCAGGACTGCGCCAGGTATGCATGAATCTGCTGGTCAACGCTCACCAGGCCATCACCGACAAAGGTCGGGTGACGGTGACGACGACCCTTACCGATGACGCCATGGTCGCCATAAGGATCGACGACACCGGCTGCGGCATCGCCCAGGACACCATCGACCGGATCTGGGACCCGTTCTTCACCACCAAGGAGGTGGGCAAGGGAATCGGCCTCGGCCTGGCCCTGACCTACGACATCGTCAAGCGCCACGGCGGAGAGATCCGGGTGGAAAGCTCACTGGGCAAGGGCTCCCTGTTCACGGTGCTGTTGCCAGCCAGCGACTCGTACTAAGGTTCCATTAAGATTATTACCGGAATAACCCGCAGCGGTAAGGGAATAATCAATTGAAAGTCCGTGCAACGTCCAGGACTAGCTTACGAAACCAGACATGCAGGGGGTCTTTATTGTAACGCTCATGCCAATACTGGTAAATGGTGAATACTGGGAGCTCAATGGGTGGCTCCATGATTGAAATCAAGCCTGCGTCCTCAAATGGCTGCATGACTCGCCTCGGCATGATAGCGATCAAGTCGGTAGTGGCCACGGTATATCCCGCCAGGAGAAAACTGGGGACTGATAGCTTGATCTCTCGCGACAGACCGCACATGGCAAGTGTCTCGTCGATGGCTCCGGGATCGGGACCGATGATATCGACCCATAAATGATCAAGACTTACGAGTTTTTCCAGAGGGAAAGGGTGACTCCCTGCATCCGGGTGGTTGACGGAGCTGATGCAGACATTGGTTTCCTCCATCAGCTTTTGTCTGTAGATGCCGGAGTGGGTATACGTAAATGCCGACAATATTAAATGGATATCTCCCTTTATCAATGGCGAGAAATCAATTCCTTCCTGCGTATTCATCATCTTTGGCGCTATCGTCCAGACGTTGAGCCCAGGCGCCTCGTTGCGAACTCTCGACACAATTTTCGGCAACAGAACGACCAGCTCGTAATCCAGGGCAAGAATGCGGAAATCCCCTTTTGCCAATGCCGGGTCAAAGGTTGGCGGGGCAATGATGTTCTGGATGTCAAAGAGAACCTGCCGTAGTGCGAAGTCTATGGCCTCCGCTCGGGGAGTCGGCTCATAGCCGCCCTGCTCCGATTTGACCAGCAATGGATCGTTAAACATGGATCGCAGGCGTTGCAGCGCCCTGCTCATTCCCGGCTGGCTCAGTCCGGACTTCTCTGCGGCTCGTGAGACGTTGCGTTCGTCGAGCAGTGCACGTAGTGCCACAAGCAGGTTCAGGTCCATGGAGCGCAATTCACTGACAATGGAATGAGATTTCTTTGCCATGCAACCCTCTTCTACGCACGGCACCCACCAGCCGCTTTAGTGACAGCGTTTTCTCGACAAACCGCCACCACTCAATCCAGAGCATCAATATTACATCTTACATATCAGTATATTATCACAAGCAATACACATCATGCATAGTCAGTATATAACTTATGCATTATTGATATGCAATTATTATTGCTATCATGAGACATCGTTTTAAAATTTACCAACGACAACCTTGGGAGGAAACAGACATGGTCAGCATGGAACGAAAAGAATTCCCGCTTCTCTACGTACATCAGCATGCCAGAGGGATCGTCGGCTGGGGCGCTCACAGAATGGCGGGCCAGGAATGCCAGATGTATGGTATCAAGCATGCCCTGCTGGTAACGACGGGACTGAAAGGCACAGGGATTATCGAGGAGGTCGAGGGGGTACTGAAAAAGGCCGGCGTGACCGTTACCGTTTTTACCGGTGTTACCTCCAACCCGAAAGACCAGGAAGTTGCCGCAGGAACCGGGGCATATCTCGCTGCCGGCTGCGACGGGATCGTCACGGTCGGTGGCGGCAGCTCCCATGACGCGGGAAAAGCAATCCGGATCATGGTGACGAACAACGGTAGCGACACGAAACTGCGAGACTTTGCAGCCGTACTCAACCCCCATTACACCACGAGAATTCCCACCTATAAACCGGTCAACATCCCCCACGTTGCCATCAATACCACAACAGGCACCGGTGCCGATTGCACGGCCTTTGCCATCATCAACGACGAAGAACTGGTCTACAAGCTGATCCTCGTGGTGCCCGGCGTTGCCCCGAGCGTCGGCATCAGCGAGCCGGCCTTCATGCGGCTCCAGCCGCCGCAGCTTGTCGCCTGGACGGGCATGGATGCATTTTGCCACGCCATGGAACCGTTTGTCGGCCGGCTGAACCTCCCTGTTTCCCACGGGACCAGCCTGCGGGCCATCAAGCTGCTCAGTGAGAACCTCCGCCAGGGGTATGCAAACCCCAAAAACGATACGGCCATCGAGAACCTGATCTGGGCGCAGTTTATTGCCTCCATGTCGTACAACATGGGTGGCGGGATGGGGATGGTGCACGGTCTGGCGCACATGGTATCCGTCATCAAAGGGCTCCACCACGGCCATGCCAATGCCCTCATGATGCTCCCGGTGGAGCGGTTCAACGCCATAGCCTGTCCGGAGCGGTTCAAGGAGATCGGCGAGGCCATGGGGTTGGACGTACGGTATATGAATCCGGTTCATGCCACGGACAAGACCCTGGAAGAGATCGAGCGGCTGAGAAACGATGTCGGCATTCCGGCGGTTTCTCTCAGGGAGTACAACTTCACCGAAGCCGACATAGAGCATACGGTCAAATGGGCAAGTAACGACCTGTCCATGGAGGCAAATCCGCGGGACATGAGCCATGAACATATCCGGACGATCATGCGTTCCTGCATGTAGAGAGTTGTGCTGTGAAGATCAGCTCCTGTAGCCGTCGGCGGGGATAGCCGGGAACGACATACTACACACGAACGGACGTGAGAAAACCTCGGAGACCTCTTTTCGATGAGAGAGGCTCCGAGGTTTTTTGCAACCGGGTATACAAATTGACAAAACAAGGGTTTAAAAAGTGTGGCGAAATTACACCTTGGGGAAATTGTCAACAATCAACCTATTACACGGACACGCTTACTTTTTCAAGAATGTCCTATTTCTCCACACCGTCCTAAATTCTTATCAACATGTGCGCTGCTAACCAGTGAGTATTAAAAGCATAAATCATTGTTTTACTGATTGGCACCAGCGTTGCAAATGGTGAAAGCAAGAGAACGCATCATCACGAATGCGGAAATCAACCCACAAAAGGAGAAAAACATGGAAACAGAAAACCAGACAATCGAGACGTGCACTGAGGAGCCCCGCATCCTGGAGGAGATCCGGGTCGAAGAGCTCGCAATCGACGGCATCTGCGGGGTGTACTAGGATGGCGGCGGCGGGCGCAGGCATACGGCTGCACCCCGCCTGTCGCGTGCGGCAGGAAGGGTTCGGTCTCCTGTTTTACGACAACAGGGGACCGCGCCTTCTTTTCGCCGAGACCGGCAGCCTTCTTCCCGCAGAGTTCTACGGTACCGTCCGGGGCAGGGACGAGTTCCCCGAGGGGCTGACGGAGAACCAGAAGAAGGCATTACAGAAGTTCGTTGCACAACTACTGGAAAAGGGGTTTCTCCGTGAGCAATCGATATGTTGAGATGGGGCTTCGCTCCCCGGTAAATCTGACATGGGAAGTATCGCTGGCCTGCAACCTCCGCTGCACCCACTGCCTTTCGGCTTCTGGAGAGCCCGCCGTTGGCGAGCTCTCCACAGCCGAGGCCCTGGACCTGGTGGAGCAGGTACACCGGGCAGGGGTCTTCCAGATCAATTTCGGCGGCGGCGAGCCGTTTCTCCGCCCCGACTTTGAAGAGATCCTGGCCGCCTGTCACAGCCATGGGATCATGACCTGCATCTCCACCAACGGGACCCTGCTTGAACGCGAGCGGGTCGCCCGTCTGGCCTCAAGCCGGCTGGTAGCCATCCAGGTCAGCATGGACGGGGCCACCCCGGAAACCTGCGACGCGATCCGTGGCAACGGCGTCTTCACCAGGGCCGTCGAGGCGATCAAGCTCCTGGCCGCAAGCTCCATCCCGACCAGCATCAATACCGTGCTCACGAAGCAGAACGCCAGCCAGATCCCGGCCATGTATGAACTGGCCCATTCCCTCGGCGTATCCCTGCGGGTCAGCCGCTTTCGTCCCTCCGGACGCGGGGCGGACAACTGGGAAGAGTTGCGCCCCGCGCCGGCCCAACTCCTGGAGTTCTCAGACTGGCTGGCCAAAAGCGGCGACGTGCGGACCGGGGACAGCTTCTTTTCCCTCACCTCCCAGGAACGCCAGGGACTCGGCCTGAACCTCTGCGGCGCGGCCAAGCTCACCTGCTGCGTCGGCCCAACCGGCAACATGTATCCCTGTGCCTTTCTTCAGACCGACCGGTTCCTGGCAGGCTCCCTGCGTGAAAACAGTTTCCAGGAGATCTGGGACAGCTCGGAGATCTACGAGTCCTTCCGCTCCTTAAGGATCCACTCCTGCGAGGAGTGCCAGCGGTTCGACCAGTGCCACGGCGGCTGTCCGGCCGTTGCCTGGCACCTGAAAAACGACATTAACGGCGGCGATCCCGAATGCCTTGAGCGCTGCGTGACCTCCATCGCCGACGCGAACAAGACGGCGGCAGCGGCCTGATAATTATTGTAGGGGCGAATCTCGTATTCGCCCGGGGTTACGGGCGATCACAAGGATCGCCCCTACGACAGACAAATCAACATCCATTGAGGAGCCTACACCATGATGTTCCCGTACCTGTTCTCCCCCATCAAGCTGGGTTCGGTGGAGGTAAAGAACCGCATCTCCTTCCAGCCGCACCTGACCAACCTTGCGGTGAATAACCTCCCGAGCGAGCGGCAGATGTACTACTGGGGCGAGCGGGCAAAAGGGGGGGCCGGCCTCATCATTACCGAGGAGATGAGCGTCCACCCGACAGACATGTCCTACGAGAAGCTGATTGACGTCTACCACGCGGAGACGATTCCGGGGTTCAAGAAGATCACCGACTACGTCCACCAGTACGATGCCAAGATCTTCGCCCAGTTGAACCACAACGGCCAGCAGGGTGACGGTTCCATCTCCAGGCTGCCGGTCTGGGCGCCCTCCCCCATGCCCGACGTCCTCTTTAGGGAGACCCCGAAGGAGATGGAGCCGGAGGACATCGAGGAGGTGACCCGTTACTTCGCCAGATCCACCATCCATGTCCGTGAGGGTGGCTTCGACGGCATAGAGCTGCAGTTCGGCCATTCCAGCCTGGCACGCCAGTTCCTGTCGCCGCTCACCAACTTCCGCCAGGACGAGTTCGGCGGCAGCCTGGAAAACCGGATGCGGGCGCCGCTCAAGTTCATCTCAGCGGTGAGGAAGGCGGCGGGGAACGACTTCACCATCGGCATCAGGATGTGCGCCGACGAGATGATCCCGGGCGGCCTGGACCTGGCCCAGGTCCAGGAGATCTGCGCCCTGTTCGAGGCGAGCGGCCTCATCGACTTCATGGACCTCTCCATCGCCACCTTCTACAACCTCTACCTGGTGGAAGGCTCCATGCACACCCCGCTCGGCTACACCATCCCGCTGGCCGCCGGGATCCGGGAAAAGATCAAGCTGCCGGTCTTCTGCACCGGCCGGATCAACGACCCGGTCATGGCCGAGAAGGTACTGGCCGCCGGCCAGGCCGACATGATCGGCATGTGCCGGGGGCTCATCTGCGACCCGTTCCTCCCCAAGAAGGCGCTGGAGGGAAGGATGGACGACATCCGCTACTGCATCGCCTGCAACCAGGGGTGCATCGGCCGGATCGGGATGAACAAGCTCTTGGGGTGCGTGCAGAACCCGGCCGTGGGACGGGAGAAGGAGTGGGGCGAAGGAACCCTGGAAAAGGCGAAGGTGCAGAAAAAGGTGACCGTCGTCGGCGGCGGTCCGGCCGGGATGTGGGCCGCCAAGATGGCCGGCCGCCGCGGCCACAAGGTGACCCTGTTTGAGCGGAACGAGACCCTGGGTGGACAGGTCCTGACCGCCATGAAGGGGACGGGGCGCGACGAGTTCGGGGTCATCATCAGGAACGAAAAGCCACAGGTGGACAAGGCCGGCGTGACCGTCAAGCTGGGCACCGAGGTCTCTACCGAGCAGGTATTGGCGGATAAGCCGGACGTGGTGATCGTCGCCACCGGCAGCGTCCCCAAGAAACATCCCGTCGGGGGGGCCGACGGTCCGGCCATCTTCAATGTCGTGCAGGTCCTGAACGGCGAGGCGGAACTGGGCCAGAAGGTCTGCCTGATCGACTACGACGGCCACCAGCGGGCCACCGCCACGGCCGAGTTCCTGGCCGACCAGGGGAAGCAGGTCGACATGATCACCTCCAGCCTGTTCATCTGCGCCGAACTGGGACCGACCCAGGACCTCTACACGTCACGCCAGCGGCTCTTGCAGAAGGGGGTCACCTTCACGCCGGATATCGCCGTGATCGAGGTCGGGGGCGAGGCCGGCGCCAAGACGGTCAAAGGGTTCAACGTCTATTCCAATGTCTGGGACGAGTGGGGACCGTACGACTCCCTGGTGCTGGCCATGGGACAGCAGGTGGACGACGCGCTCTACCTGAGCCTGAAGGGGAAGGTGAAGGAGCTCTACCGGATTGGCGACAGCGTGGCCCCTCGCAAGGTTGATATGGCCATCTGGGAAGGGCATAAGACCGGGAGGGAAATCTGATGGCCGGCTCCGGAACAATCCTCGTGTTCGTCGACCTGACCGGCGGCGAGCTCGACGAGACCGGGCGGGGGCTCCTCTCCTACGGGGCGCGTCTGGCCGGCTTCCTCGATATGGCCTGGGGGGCGGTGACGCCCATTGCCCCCGCAGGTGAAGCCCTGACCGGGTTCGGCGCCTATGGTGCACCGGCCGTCACCCGGCTGGTTGGCGGGGAACGGCTGCTGGACAGTCCTGCCCTCCTGGGAAGGAGCCTTGCCCGGCTGACAGCAGACCGTTCGGCGACCCTCCTGGTGCTGCCCCACAACGACCTGGGGGCCAGCCTGGCGCCGGTCGTTGCCGCCACCCTGGACGCCGCCCTACTTACCGAAGTGACCACTGCCCGCCAGGCGGACGGCGGGATTCACCTCTCCCGCCAGGCGCTGGGAAGCAGGGTCGCGGAGACCAGGGTCTGGGACGGCTCCCGCCCGCTGGTCATCACCGTGCCGACCCGTAATTTAAGCCAGGTTCTCCTGCCGTCGGTCCGCCCCACCATCCCGGTGGTGTCCGACTGGCAGCCGCAGGAACAACCGGCAGGGGCTGCGGCAACCATCATCCACCGCATCCCCCCCGACCCCCAGACCGTCGACCTGACCGAGGCAGAGGTGATCTTCAGCGCGGGCAAGGGGTGCAACCCCGCGGTCTTCGACCAGTTGAAGGAGCTCTGTCGGCTCCTGAACGTCTCCTTCGGCGTGACCAGGCCGGTCTTCGACATGGGGTGGACCGGTTTCGAACGGATGGTCGGCCAGACCGGCCGGACCGTTACCCCCAGGTTCTACCTTGCGCTCGGCATCTCCGGCTCCATGCACCACGTGGGGGGGATCAAGGATTCCAAACGGATCGTGTCGGTGAACAGCGATCCCAAGGCCCCCATCTTTCCCAATTGTGACGAAGGGTTCGTGGCCGACCTGGCAGAGGTACTGCCGCTCCTCCTGGAGCGGGCCAGGGCGGCCGTCGGAGGTGCTGCATGAACAGGACATATCAGGCAATAGTGGTCGGCGCCGGGCCGGCCGGTTCCTCGGCCGCGCTGACCATGGCAAGGGCCGGGCTGGACGTGGCCCTGGTGGAAAGAGGAACCTTCCCGGGCGAGAAGAACATGTTCGGCGGGGTACTGCACCGGCTCCCCTCCCTGGAGGAGATCTTCCCCGATTTCTGGGAGCGGGCGCCGCTGGAGCGGCACATCGTCAAGAAGGGTGTCACCTTCATGACCGGCGACTCCAGCTTCAACACGATCATTGAGGCCGGGAGTTTCGACAGGCCCCCTTTCAACGGCTATACCATCTTCCGCCCCCGCTTCGACCGCTGGCTGGCGGAAGAGGCGGTCAAGGCCGGCGTCACCCTGATCAACCGCGCCACGGTAGACGATCTGGTATGGAAGAACGACCGGGTGGCCGGCGTTTCCATTCTCGACCGTGGGGAGATCTCGGCCCCAGTGGTGGTGGCCGCCGACGGCGTCCTCTCGTTCATTGCGAAAAAGGCCGGACTCCGCCAGCCTGTCTTCGACCCGGGCCAGATGGCAGTGGGGGTAAAGGCCCTCATCGACATGCCCCGTGAGCTGATCGACGAGCGGTTCGGCCTGGTCCGCGACCAGGGGTTTGCCAACGAATTCGTCGGCTGCACCGGCGGCGTCCGGGGGGGCGGCTTCCTCTACACCAACTACGACTCAGTATCGGTCGGTCTGGTCTTCCACCTGGCGAGCCTCAAGACCAGCAACAAGACACCGTACGATCTGCTCAACGAGTTCCTGGAACAGCCCCAGGTGGCCAAGATGGTCAGGGGGGGGCGGCTTCTGGAGTATTCGGCCCACGTCATCCCGGAAGGTGGCTACGACATGATCCCCGAGCTGGTGGGGGACGGCATCCTGGTGGCCGGCGACGCCGCAGCACTCTGCAACGCCACCGGCCTCAACCTGGAGGGGATCAACCTCGCCTCCCAGTCCGGCGTGCTGGCCGGCAAGGCGGTGGTTGCCGCCGTTGAGGCGGGCGACGTGAGCCGCAAAGGGCTTGAGGTCTACCGGCGGCTGATGAATGACAGTTACGTCATCAAGGACCTGAAGCTCTACCGCAAGGCGCCGCACATGCTGCACAACGACCGGATCTACAACGAATATCCGGAACTGATGACCAGCTTCATGGAATACATCTACCGTATCGAAGGGGCCCCTAAGGAAAACCTGACCAAACTGTTCCTCAAGTCGGCCAAGGAGAAGGTCGGGCTGGGGAATCTCATGGCCGATGCCTTCAGCGCCTGGAGATCCCTATGAACATAGACGAGATATTCGACTTCACCAGTTTCACCATCGACCGGGAGCCGCACATTGTCCTCGACGCCACGGTCTGCACAAGTTGCGACAACCGCAGCTGCACCAACTGCTGCCCGGCCCGCTGCTACACCTGGTCCGGGGAAGAGCAGAAGATGACCTTCGTCCACGACGGCTGTCTCGAATGCGGCACCTGCTACGTAGTCTGCCACAAAAACGCCTTCACCCGCTGGCGCTATCCACGGGGAGGGTTCGGGGTCGCGTACCGGATGACGTAAAACGCAAGATGGTGTAGGGGCGAATCTTGTATTCGCCCTGGTCAAGAAGCGGGCGATCACAAGGATCGCCCCTACGAAAACCATAATAGGGCAAAGGAAAATACCCATGCCATTCAACAACCTCAACATCCTCGTCCTCATCCGCGAAACCTGTGACCCGCGCCCGCCGGCCAGTGTCACCTCCCGCGGTGCCGGGATCAGCGACCGGGGCCTACGGCGTGTGCCGAACCCGGCCGATCTGGTGGCCCTGGAAGAGGCCCTGCAGCTCAGGGACAGCCTCGGGGCAACGGTGACCGTCCTCACCATCGGCCCTGAGCGGCTCGACGATACGCTCCGGCTCGCCCTCTCCATGGGAGCCGACCGGGCGATCCGCTTCTGGGATCACGGCCTGGAAGGTGGAGATGCCGTCACCGATGCCCGGATATTGGCCAGGATCATCGGCACCCTCTCCCCTACCCTGGTCTTTACCGGCAACCGGCTGTCCGACCGGGGGGACGACCCGGCGCCGGCCCTGGCAGCCGCCGTCAGCGGCTCACCCTGCATCTCGGCCGCTGTCTCGCTCACCCTGCGCCAGAATGGGGTGGAGGCGCTCCGCAAATCGGACCGGGGTGCCAGACAAACGGTCGCTGCCCCCGTCCCCTGTACCGTTCTCTTCGATGAAGGACGGGCGCCCCGCTACCCCTCCATCAAGGAGGTGGTCAAGTCCCTGCTCGCCCCCATCGAGGAGTGGGAGCTGCCGGACCTGGGGCTCCCCTTCTGGGAGGTCGGCGCCACCGGGGCCTATCTGAACGTGGCGGAATTCGGCACCCCCCGTCCGGACCCGGTCCGGGTGGTTACCCCGGATGCGAACCTCCCGGCCTTCGAGCGGATCATCTCGCTCCTCTCCGGCGGTATCAAGGCCCGCGAAGGAAAGGTGCGGAACCTTTCGGCAGCTGACACGGCGGCCGAACTCTGGCGGATTCTGGGCGAAGAGGTCATTGCCCCGGAAGGAAGGAGTGCCGCATGAGCTACCGCCTGGCGCAGCATGTGGAGTTGCTGGAGCAAAACGGGGAGAGTTTCCTCGTGGCCAGGACGCCGCTCTGCACCCTGCGCCTCAACCCCGCGCTGGCAACGCTGATCAGGCGGGGGATGGACGGCGCATTGACCGCCGTCACCGCCGGCGAAGCGGATGTCCTTGAGCAGCTGACTGCCAAGGGGTTCGTGGAACGGGTGCGGGACGTTGCACAACAGGCGGCTTCGTATCCCTTTGTCAGCGTCGTCATTCCGGTGAAGGACCGGGCGGAAGAGCTTCGGCGCTGCCTGGCCTCCCTCGCCGCCCTCGACTATCCGCAGGAAAGGCTCCAGGTCATCGTGGTGGACGACGGCAGTATAGATCTTTCCGCCAGCGTTGCGCGGGAATCGGGCGCGCTGGTCGTCCCCTCCGGGGGGACGGGACGGGGTCCGGCAGCGGCCCGCAACGTCGGCGCCCGGGCCGCTACCGGCGAGATCCTGGCGTTCATCGACTCGGACTGCACCGCCTCCACCGGGTGGCTGGCCGAGCTGCTCCCGGTCTTCGACGATGCGCAGATGGCCGCAGTGGGCGGACAGGTGGACGGCATGTGCACCAGCTCCAGCGTGGACCGCTACGAGGCGGTCATGTCCAGTCTTTCCCTCGGTTCGCGGGAGAGGATCGGAAACGCAGGGGACGATACCTTCTACCTCCCCAGCTGCAACCTGCTGGTGCGGCGCACCCTCTTTCTGGGCGTGGGCGGCTTCGAGGACACCATGCAGGTGGGGGAAGATGTGGACCTCACCTGGCGCCTGCGGGACCAGGGGTGGACCATCGCCTACCTCCCGGCCGGCCGGATACTGCATGAACACCGCAGCACTGTCCGCTCCTTCATGTCCCGGCGGTTCGACTACGGCACCTCCGAGGGGCTGCTCCAGCGTCGCCACCCGCACCGGCACAAGAAGATGGTCATCCCACCCCTCTTGGCGCTCCTGCTGGCGCTCTGCATCATGGCGCCGTTCACGGGCTGGCTCTCGCTGCCGATCGCCGCCGGCGTCCTGGTTGTCGACGCCATCCTGGTCAGGCTCCGCTTTGCCCGCCGCCGGCTGCCGATCGGTCTGCCTGCCCTGCTGGCCGGACGGCTGCGGGCACTCGGCAGCCTGATATATTATTTATCCTACCACCTGACAAGGTACTACTCTCTTCCTCTTATAATCGGCGCCCTCCTCTCTCCACCATTATGGGTAGTGCCGATCATTGTCTTTACATGCGCGGCCAAGGTCGATCACGCGGTCAAAAAGCCTAACCTGCCGTTCGTGCGCTTTGCCGTCATCTATTTCCTGGAACAGATAGCTTATGGCACCGGTGTTTTCTGGGGGTGCCTGAGCCGCAGAACGTTCGCCAGCTACCGGGTCGAATTGCTGCGGCAGATGGAGGTATCGGCATAGGCGTACCAACCTGCTGAAAAATCGACTTACTCCGAGCCTGCCCGCCTACAGGAACGCTCCCATGGCGTCAGGCCTATGGGTCTTGCCGGAAACGGCACGGCCTCCCTTTGAAAAGGAGAATTCACACCACCAAAGGAAAGGGAAGGAGAACAGTATGGACAAGATCGCACGCATCGACATGGGGGCTGCAGGTGGCCCCACGGTAACAGTGGAAGAGGTCGGCGAGTACGCCGGCCTGGGCGGCAGGGCACTGACCTCGATCTTCATCGCGAAAGAAGTGCACCCGCTTGCCCACCCGCTGGGGGCAGAGAACAAGCTGGTCTTTGCGCCGGGGATGCTCTCCGGCACCACCGGCTCCATGACCGGCCGGCTGTCGGTGGGGTGCAAGAGCCCCCTGACCGGCACCATCAAGGAGTCCAACGCCGGCGGCCAGGCTGCCCAGGTGCTGGCACGGATCGGCTATGCCGCCGTCATCCTCGAAGGGAAGCCGGCAGGCGACGACCTCTACAAGATCATCATCAACAAGGACGGCATCCAGGTTATCGTCGACAACAGCCTGAAGCTGCTGGACAACTATCCCCTGGTGGAGAAGCTGCGTGGCGAATACGGCGACAAGGTCGCCTACATCACCATCGGCACTGCCGGCGAGCGGAAGCTCCTGGCCGCCTCCATCGCCTGCACCGACCCGGAACTGCGGCCGACCCGCCACTGCGGCCGTGGTGGCGTCGGGGCGGTGATGGGTGCCAAACGGGTGAAGGCGATCATCCTCGATGACGCCGGCATGAAGATGCGGGCGCCAAAGGACCCGGACAAGTACCGGGACGCCAACCGCAAGTTCGTCGAGGGGCTGCGCAAGCACCCGGTCACCGGCGAAGGGCTGCCGGCCTACGGCACCAACGTCCTGACCAACGTCCTCAACGAGGCCGGCGGCTACCCGACCTACAACTTCAAGACCGGCCAGTTCGCCGGTTCCGCCAACATCAGCGGCGAGGCCCAGGCCGAGCTGGAGGTGAAGCGGGGCGGCACCGCCACCCACGGCTGTCACCGCGGCTGCGTCATCCAGTGTTCGGGGATCTACAACGACAAGGACGGCCACTACCTGACCAAGCAGCCGGAGTACGAGACGGTCTGGTCCCACGGCGGCCACTGCGGCATCGATGACCTGGACACCATCGCCCGGCTCGACTTCATGGATGACAACATCGGCGTCGACACCATCGAGATGGGGGTCACCATCGGTGTGGCCATGGATGCCGGGATCATCGAATTCGGCGACAAGGCAGGGGCGATCCGGCTGATGGATGAGGTCGGCAAGGGGACCCCGCTCGGCCGGGTGCTCGGCTGCGGTGCCGCCATTACCGGCAAGGTCTTCGCCGTGGAGCGGGTACCGGTCGTAAAGGACCAGGCCCTGCCGGCCTACGACCCACGGGCCGTCCAGGGGATCGGCGTCACCTACGCCACCACCACCCAAGGGGCCGACCACACCGCCGGCTACGCCATCGCCACCAACATCCTCAAGGTCGGGGGCGACGTGGACCCGCTGAAGACCGAGGGGCAGATCGAGCTGTCCCGGAACCTGCAGATCGCCACCGCCGCCATCGACTCCACCGGCATGTGCCTCTTCATCGCCTTTGCCATCATGGACCAACCCGAGACCTTCCAGGCGCTCCTGGACATGCTCGGCTCCTTCTACGGCATAGAGATGACCGGCGACGACGTGGTGGCCCTGGGGAAAAAGGTCCTCTCGGCCGAGCGGGACTTCAACAAGCGGGCAGGGTTCACCAAGGAGCATGACCGGTTGCCGCGCTTCTTCTACAATGAGCCGGTCGCGCCGCACAACCAGACCTTCATGATGAAGGACGAAGAGCTTGACGAGGTGTTCAACTGGTAGTTATTATCTCCCGGAGGGGCGACATCCGCCCCTCCGGGAATCTGGAGACCAAGTCATGCCGGATCAATCAACCAGCGGTATCAGTGAGGGGTCCGTGTCCGGCAACAGCCCTCCCCTGACGCATCTTACCCTGACCGTTCCTCGTGAGCAGCTCGGCGAATTCTTCATCATCCTCCAGCAGGGGTTCACCCTTGCCGCCCGCGTCGGCAGCAGTCTGCGGGAACTCCTCTGTGACCAGCTCGGCCTCAGCCGGGAGTACGTGACCGAGCGGATCACCACTCTTTTCCTCAACGGCAAAGCGATCGACAACCTGGAGAGCACCATTGTCACGGATGGTTCCACGGTCGCCCTCTCCGCAGCCATGCCCGGGCTGGTCGGGGCAACCATGCGGCGCGGTGGTTACTACGCCGCGATGAGGGGCGCCATAACCTACCAGACCGGGGACTCTAACACCACGAGTGGCTACGGGACGGTCCGCATCAAGCTCTTCAATCTCCTCCTCTCCGAACTTGGACCAGACTTTCTCCAACGCGGCATCATGCTCCCGGCACCGCTGCTAAACGCGTTTCTGCGGGACAGGAGTACACAGTTCTGGGAGACGTGCAGCGAGATCCTGCTAAACGACACCCCCATCGGTACGAGGCCGGCACAGGCCGGCACAGGCCTCCCCGCCTGTGGCATGGTCAGCCTGACCGTGCAGTTCAAGGAGCAGCCATGAAGGTCATTGTCAAACTGTTCGCATCTTTTCGGACCGGCCGCTTCGTCATAGAGGAGCGCGCGTACCCGGACGGGACCACGGTGGGCCGGGTGGTCGAAGAGTTGGGTCTGCCCGAGCAGGAGCTCGGGATCATGCTGGTGAACAGCCGACACGTCAAACTCGATCACCAGCTAGCAGATAACGACACCCTGGCACTCTTTCCGTTGCTGGGCGGAGGATAAGTCAATCACGGAACTTGGCATGGCAAGTCGCACATGCTTTCTCAATCTTCTTGTAAGCGGCCTTTGCTCCTGCAAAATCACCGCTTTTCGCCAGAGTTACGGTCGTAGTTGTCGCGGTGCCCAGGCTGATTGCCTGCTCCACAAACATCTTCCGTTGTTTGGCATTCTTGTGCGGTTTCGATTTTTTCAGATCCGGAACCGCAGCAATAATCTTTCCTGCCTCCACCTCCGCTTCGGCCGCAGCGCCTTTCTCCAGGGCAGCTTCAAGTTTGGCTGATGCCACGGAAAACATCGGCATCATGTCATGCAGTATCTTCATCTGAACGTCGGCCGTTGCTGTTTTGCCATGCTTCTCTGTCCCGTGGGCAAACGCCACTGAATTAATGGTCAGCGATCCCAACACAAGACAGATTACGCTTGTTATCTTCCAGTTATTCATTATCCCCCCGCTGTTTTCCTGATCAATGTTCCTTCACTTCCAGGAGCCAGACAGTATCTTCCTCAGCCTGCCTGCCCAGTTTGTCGATCACCTTCCAGCGCACCTTGATCGGCATCCGCTCCTTGAACTGTGATGGGTCTTTCGGCCTAAGCACGCCAGCCATGTCAAAGACCGAGTGATACAGGACACCGGCAAGCTGCTGCCCATCCTTGGAGAGCAGTTTCAACTCCTTGACGTCCACCGGCCGGTCGAAAAAGGCGTTCACGTCGTCAATCTCTTTAGCCCCCTTGTCCCGCATGGCAGTAACGCTCAGAAGTCTCGGTGGCCCCGGCTGTTGTACCGCATTGTCATCAGCATTCTTTCCCAGGGCGTTCAAGGGATCATCCTTGCCCTCTACCTGGAGCCGAACATCCTTGGCTGCCGTGAACTGGCGTACCGTTAATAACAGGGCACTCACAGCCGACGCTGCGGTCGGCTTGTCTGTAATGGCAAGAAACTCTTTACTGAGATTTACCGTTACCGTTCCCTGATCATTATTGATCCCCAGGATTCGACTCCCTTTGGGATACTGTATGAACTCTCCCTGATAGCTGCCGACATCCATCCCGCCAAGCAAACGCTCGGCGGCTACCTTCATGCTGCTTGCTTCGTCAAAGGTGAAGAACGGAAACGGCACTACCTTGCCGGGCGCCCCGGAAGAAGGAAAGTAAATGACAAAAGCATATGCAGTCCCCTTGTCAACCGGCGGCGCACCCCCGAAATATTTCTCGTAGGCAGACGTCGCGATCACTCTGCCCGGCTGCGACGGCTGAGTTGATGCATCTTTATTCGTGCAGCCGGCGGAAATATCAACTACCAAACTTAACAATATTAACGCTACGATGTTTTTCATTAGATGCTCCAGACGCAATTCGGGGGCAGTTCAATCCGCTGAACTGCCCCCCATGTCTGTCCGATTAGCGGTGCTGAAGAGATCTCAACAGATCATTGGACTCTTTCAACCGCGCATTAAGTTTCTCAAGTTCTTCCCGGGTATAGGCGTTTGCACCTTTATCATTGATCTCGACTTGCAGCTTTTTAATCCGGTCTTGAATACTGTCTACTTCCTGAGCACAGTTTTTCAGGAGCATTTCGCACTCCTTGGTACATTGTTCATCCATGGCCTGATGAGACGAACCATGATTGTGACCTTCTTCAGCCAACGCTGGCGCCGCTACCGCGAAGAGCGACATTGCGATGAGAATTACCAGTCGCTTTTTCATTGTTTCCCCCTGGATATCTTATTTTACCGTGTACCAGAATTTGGCGCTGCGCACCTTGCCGTCCTTCAACTGGAATCTACTCATCACGCCATACTTACCCTTCTTGGAAAGATCGAAATCGGCACCGAAATGCCCCTGCATCCCCATCAGGTCTTTGGTCTGGTCGGTCTTGTCCGGGTTCTGAATCTTGACTTTCACCTCGCCTTCGGTCAGGGCCTTGCCGGTCTTGGCATCCTTGAACTCGACCGCGATATGGTGGGTCTCTTTCATCTCCTTCGGCATCTCCATATCCATCGCCTTCATATGCTCTTTCATGCTCATGACCTTGAAGGTTGCCTTAACCCCGTCAACCACTTCCTCATGGGCCACATCTCCCTGATGGCCGCCGTGTTCCATTTTCATGGAACCATGGTCCATCGCAAATGCTGCCGGTGCCGCTAACGCCAGAATTGCCGCAAACAACAGTACGAGTTTTTTCATGTTTCAGACTCTCCTTAGATCAGTTTATGTTGCCTAGACACTCTAATTATAGCACTTGCCATGCCAATGGGTAACACATTAGTATTGCTGTCTTTTTTGAATATTGCAAGTTGGCAGCATAGAGAATATTCAACATGGGGCGCAGTATATTCTCCAACGATCACTTTTCGCTTAATGGTGTGAATGACCACCGTGGCTGCCCCCGCCATATTGGTCAGAATTGTCGATAGAGTTATCCAGCCCGGCACAGCCGGATAACAGTGCTGCGATTAGTAGCGTACTCAATAGTAATGATACCCTCTTCATGCAAACTCCTTTCGTTTGGCAGCGTCAGTGCTTCATCCCGCTGTACTTCAGTGTTCCCTTACGCAACTCCCTCTTTTTCATCAGCACGAAGATCACCGGGGTCATGATCAGCACATGCACTGCCGAGGAGATCATCCCGCCGATCATCGGCGCGGCGATCGGCTTCATCACGTCGGCGCCGGTACCGGTCGACCACATGATCGGCACCAGACCCAGGAGCGCCACGGCCACGGTCATCAGCTTGGGCCGCAGGCGGAGCACGGCCCCCTCGAAGGTGGCGTCGTAGATGTCCTGCTCGGTGCAGGGACCATTGATCAGCTTCTTGTCCAACGCCTCGTGCAGGTAAATGACCATTACCACCCCGGTCTCCACGGCAATGCCGTAGAGGGCGATGAAACCGACCCAGACCGCCACCGACATGTTATAGCCGAGGACCGAGACCAGGAAGACCCCCCCCACCAGAGCGAAGGGGACCGAGAGCATGACCATGCTCGCCTCCAGTGCCGAGTGGAAGGTGAAGTAGAGGAGGATGAAGATGATCACCATTCCGAGCGGTATCAGTACCTGCAAGCGGGCCTTGGCGCGGATCTGGTTCTCCCATTGTCCCGACCAGGTGACATAATAACCAGGAGGGAGCTTCAGGTTCTTCTCCAGCACCTGCTTGGCCTCGGTGACGAAGCCCCCCATGTCGCGGCCACGGACGTTGAGAAAGACCAGCGAACGTAAGAGTCCCCCCTCGCTGTTGATCTCCGGAGCGTCGGTGGAGATCTTCAGTTTCGTCACGAGCGATAGCGGCACCTGTGCGCCTTCCATGCCCGAGACGAGGATACGGCGGATCGCCGGGATGTTGTCGCGGTAGTCGCGCAGGTAGCGGACACGGATCGGGAAGCGGTTTCTCCCCTCAACCGACTTCGTGAGAAACTCCCCACCGAGGGCAGTTTCGATGACATCCTGGATATCTCCGACGCTGACGCCGTAGCGGGCGGCGGCCTCCCGGTCGATGTCGATGTCGATGTAGTTGCCACCGGTGACCCTCTCGGCCACGACGTCGGCTGCGCCGTTGATCGGCTTGAGGATTGCCTCGGCCTGTACCGCCAGATCCTTGAGCACATTCAGATCGTTACCGAAGATCTTGACCCCCAAGTCAGTTCGCACTCCAGTGGAGAGCATGTTGATCCGGTTGATGATCGGCTGGGTCCAGCCGTTGCGCACGCCGATCTGCCGTAGTTTGGCGTCAAGCTCGGCGACGATGTCGGCCTTTTTGATGCCGGGTCGCCATGTATCCTTGGGCTTGAGGATGATGATGCTCTCGAACATCGAGACAGGCGCCGGGTCGGTGGAGGTCTCGGCCCTACCCACCTTGCCCAGGACATGCTCCACCTCGGGCACACTTTTTATGATTCTGTCCTGCACCTGGATCAAGCGTTTGGCCTCGGTAATGGAGACGTTGGGGAGTGTGACCGGCATATAGAGGAGCGATCCCTCATCCAGGGGGGGCATGAACTCGGAGCCAAGACTCATGAACAGGGGGATAGCAATGGCCAACGCCACGACATTGAGGGCGATGGTGGTCTTTTTCCAGACCAGCACCCAGCGGATGACCGGCGAATACAATTTTATGAAGAAGGTCGAGACCGGGTTGGCGCTCTCCGGAGGCATCTTGCCCCGCATGAAGTAGTACATCAACACCGGCACCAGCGTGATGGCGATCATGGCCGACCCCATCATGGAGAAGGTCTTGGTGAAGGCCAGCGGATGGAACATCTTCCCTTCCTGTCCCTCCAGCAGGAAAACCGGGACAAAGGAGAGCACGATGATCGCCAGCGAGAAGAAGATGGCCCGGCCCACCTGCTTGGCCGAGGCGATGACGACTTCCAAACGTTTGCCGGCGCGCTCTTCAGGCGGCATTTCGGACAGGTGACGGTAGCAGTTCTCCACCATGATGACCCCGGCATCCACGAGAACACCTATCGCAATCGCGATACCGCCGAGCGACATGATATTGGAGGTGACCCCCATCAGTTTCATGGTAATGAAGGCGATCAGCACCGAGATCGGCAGGGTCAGCACGATCACCAGGGCACTTTGGAAGTGCAGCAGAAAGATCAGGATGACCAGCGAGACGATGACCGATTCCTCCAGCAAGTTATGTTTCAGGGTATCCACTGCCCGCATGATCAGGTCGGAGCGGTCATAGGAGACCATGATCTTTACCCCGGGCGGGAGACCTTTTTCCAGTTCCTTGATCTTCAGCTTGACCCGGTGAATGACGTCGTGGGCATTCTCGCCGTAGCGCATGACCACAATGCCGCCGACCGCCTCGCCTTCGCCGTTCATCTCCAAAAGGCCGCGCCGGATGGCGCCCCCCATCTGCACGGTTCCCAGGTTCTTGAGGTAGATGGGGGTGCCGCGCATGTCGGCACCGACTACGATATTCTCCAGGTCGGCCTTGGATTTCACGTAGCCGCGGCCGCGGATAAGGTACTCGGCATCAGCCTGCTCGATCAGTTTGCCCCCCACATCCTTGTTGGACGCCTTGACCGCCTCCATGACCTTGCCGACCTTGATGTTGTAGGCAAACAGCTTGTTAGGGTCCAGGTCGATCTGGTATTCCCGCACCAGACCACCGATGGAGGCCACCTCGGCAACGCCCTGGACGGTGTTCAACTGGTAGCGGACGAACCAGTCCTGGAGTGTCCTCAGCTGCTCGAGGTCGTATCCTTTACCCTCGATGGTGTACCAGAAGACATGGCCAACGCCGGTGCCGTCCGGACCGAGGGTGGGAACCACGCCCGGCGGGAGCAGAGAGGCGGCGTAGTTGAGCCGCTCCAGTACCCGGGTCCTGGCCCAGTAGATGTCTGCCTTGTCCTCGAAGATGACGTAGATCATGGAGAAGCCGAAGGCGCTGGAGGCCCGCACGGCACGGACCTGGGGGAGACCCTGGAGGTTCACCGCCAGGGGATAGGTGACCTGATCCTCCACCACCTGTGGTGAGCGGCCGGCGTAGTCGGTGAAGACGATCACCTGGTTGTCGGAGAGGTCGGGAATCGCATCCACCGGGGTCTTGTAGACCGACCAGCCCCCCCAGGCGATGATCAACCCGAAGATCATCAGGATAATGACCCGGTTGCGGGCGGAATATTCAATAAGTTTTTCAATCATGGCAGCAATCCTTGTCGGAGATCGTTAGGTAGTAGTCATTACATCTTCATGTCATCCATCTTCAACGTCCCCTTCTTTGCCGGCTGCTGCTGTGCCGGCGGCACTCCATGTCCCTCGTGGCCACCCTGTCCTGGCGCTGCGGGCTTTTTGTCATCCATCTTCATGCCGGGCATGTTTTCATGGCCACCACCGCCACCCTTGAGCTGCGACTCCGAGTCAATCAGGTAACCGCCGGACACCGCCACCTTGTCGCCGGGCCTGAGACCGGACAGGATCTGGACCTTGTCGTCTGTCTGCTGGCCGACCCGGACATCACGCGGCTCGAACATGCCGGGCGAACTCTCCACCCAGACCACCTGGCGCTTGCCGGTATCAATCAGTGCGGTAACGGGCACGACGATGGCCAAGCCGAGCGGCACCTTGATGATGGCGTTGACGAACATGTCGGGTTTGAGCTTCATGCCAGGGTTGGGCATCTCCACCCTGGCCTTGACGGTCCTGGTCTTGGGGTCGAGGAACGGATAGATGAAAGCGATCCGACCGGTGAAAGGTTTGCCGGGAAACGACTGGGAACGGATCTCCACCTTTTGACCGATATGGATGTTGGGGAATTCGTTCTCGTAGACTTCAACCTCAACCCAGACCGTGGAGAGATCGGCAATATTGAAAAGCACATCTCCCGTATTGACGTACTGACCCTGCTGCATCATCTTCTCGATGACCACGCCGGAGAGCGGCGTGTAGATGGGGAGGCGGATATTCGGCTTGCCGGCCTTTTCCAGCTCAAGAATCTGGCTCTCCTTTACCCCGAACAGCATCAAACGCTGCTTGGCCGATGCCACCAGACCGTCGCCATTCTGGGAGATGGAAACGATCGGTGAGTTCTTCAGCTGGTCACGGCTTTTGATGGCCAGCAGGTATTCCTGCTGGGTCGCCACCAGGTCGGGCGAGTAGACCTCGGCCACCGGCCTTTCCTTGCTGACAAATGCACCGACCGTGTTAACGTGCAGCTTGTCGATCCGGCCGGCGATCCAGGCGGTGACCTTGGCCTGCCGCGACTGGTCGAACTGGACGATGCCGACGGCGTTGATCTCTTTGTTGAGGGCCTGTTGCGTGGCCTCGACCGTGGCCACATTTGCCATGACGCGCTGGGTCGGCGACAGGGAAACATGGCCGAGCATCTCGGCCTGCTTCTTCTGCTCCGCGGTCTGGGCACCGCCGTCCGCTGCGCCTTCGATCTTCTTGATCAGTTCCATGCCGCAGATCGGGCAGGTGCCGGGTTTGTCCTTGATGATGAACGGATGCATGGAGCAGGTGTAGAGCTGTTTGCCCGCAGTTGCCTTGGCATCCTTTCCCGTCGCCGTTGCGCCGCTCTTCTGCTTCCACACGTACCACCCCCCGCCAGCTGCCGCTGCCAGGATGATTACCACCAGGGGAATTGCGATTTTCTTGCTCAGTGACATGGTCGTACCTCGATATTGTGAATGTTAATTGTGTTGAGAATAGTCAGTGGCGGGCGGCGCAGACGGTGCTGCTACCGGCACGGCAATCGGCCTCGAACTCCGGACTGACTGCGGCTCCGACAACTCACTGCCGACGGCCGCTTCCAGTTGGGCCAGCTTCATCATGTACTCAGCCTGCGATTCGTATAGTTCCCGCTCGTAGTTGAACAGGTTGATCCTGCTGTCGAGAAGGGTCAGAAAATCCACCTTGTTCACCCGGTAGCTGATGACCGCCGACTCCAGCGACTGCTCCGCCTGGGGGATGATGCCGCCTTTGTACAGTTCCACCAACTTCTGGCGTCGCTCCATCTGGGCAAGGGTATCGTTGATGGTAAAGGTGATCGTATTCTTCAGGGCGTTCAGTTCTTCCGTTGCCATGCCGGTCTCGGACACAGATTCGGCCACCATTGCCCGACGCCGTTTCTGCTGGAACGGAAGGTTGAAGGTCACGCCAAGGGTAAACATGTTGTAGCCTGGATCACTCACCATTTCGGTCGAAACCGCCTCTTTGAACATGTACTCGAAGGAAAGGTTGAAGTCGGGATAGAATTCCTTCTCCGCCAGCCGGCGGGATGCCTGCCCCTTGCTGACCAGCAAGGCGAAGCTTTTCATCTGCGGGCGCTTCTCAAAGGCGGTTTCCTTCAGTTGGTCGGCAGAAAGCGTAAGCTGCGGCAGGGTGAAATCGGCGATGGGACCGACCGGCGTGTCTCCGGGACGATAGAGTAGGTAGTTGAGGTTGGCTTCCAGGCTCCTGCGCTGCTGCCGGAGGGTAATCTGCATGTCGAGCATCTTGGACTTTTCCAGTCCGGCCTTGTAGATATCCTGCTGCACCCCCTGACCGACGGAGTACTTTGACTCGGCAATAGTCACAAAGTCAGAGAGTATCCTCAGGTTTTTGTCGATAATCTCAAGCGCCTTGTCCACGGCGTAGAGCTGATAATAAGTCTCCTTGACCATTCGGGCCAGTTCCAGCTTCCGTTCCTCAATGGCCCACTTATAGGACTCAGCCTCGTACTGGGCGACTTCCTCCTTGATGGCCCGCTTTCCCCAGAAGGGAATCTGCTGGGAGATGCCGATCACCTTGGCGGACTGGGGATCCTTGTTGAACACCAAAGGCTCACGGGCCAGCATGTTTTGAAGCTTGAACATGAACATCGGGTCTTCCAGGGCCGATGCCTGCTTCACCTTGTTGGCAAACATCTGCCACTTGGACTGGGAAGACTTCAATTCCGGATTATTGGCGACGGCCGTTTGTATGAGGCTGGAAAGGTTTTCAGGCGGAGTGCTGCTTTCTGCTGCAAAGGCGAAGGTCGCAGTAAAGGTGATGACCGAGAGAATTGTGAACAGACCGATGCGCGTTTTCATTATAACCTCTGTATCAATTAAATTGAGTCTACGTATTCACAGGGTGTGCCACCAATATATCTATCTGAGTTTACAAGATTTTTTCTGAAAGCATAGTGAAAGCCAGCTTTTACCTGCAGAATATTCTGCGCCGGGAGGAGTATTTTCCCCATCATCCCTTCTTATCTGGGAGAGAAATCCCGAATTTTTCCAGCCGGTAAATGAGGGTGTGGCGGGGAATCCGCAGAAACCGGGCAGCGGCTGCCTGGTTCCAGCCGTTACGCTCCAGGGCGTCAACGACGACCTCCCGCTCCAACTGCTCCAGCGAATACCCCTCGTCGGGGAGCCTGACGATGGCAGCGCCGGGCTGTTGCTGCACATTCCCAGCAAGGACCTTGTCAGGCAGTTCGCCAACGGTTATCGTATCCCCGCTGCGCATGATGAGCAGCCTCTCCACCGTATTCTCCAGTTCACGGACGTTGCCGGGCCATGCATACCTGACCATCGCATCCAACGCATCCTTGTCGAAGACAACCTTCCCGCCGTTGTGCTTGGCGCAGAAGTACCTGATCAGCAGCGGGATGTCGCCGCGCCTCTCACGGAGAGGAGGGAGATGGATTGGGATGACCGACAGACGGTAATACAGGTCTTCCCGAAAGGTACCTTCCCCGATCGCCCGGTCTATATCCAGGTTGGTGGCCGACACGACGCGGACATCCAGTTTCTGGACCCTCGTCCCCCCCACCGGCTCGACCTCCTTTTCCTGCAGCGCCCGGAGAAGCTTTGGCTGGAGCTCTAACGGCAGATCGCCCACCTCGTCGAGGAACAGGGTGCCACCGTCCGCCAGCTGGAACTTGCCGGTCTTGTCCCGTATTGCACCGGTGAACGCTCCCTTCACGTGCCCGAACAGCTCGCTCTCCAGGAGGTCGCGAGGAATAGCAGCACAGTTGATGGCAATGAACGGCGCATCCCGGCGCGCACTGGCGGCGTGAATCGACCTGGCTACCAACTCCTTGCCGGTACCGGACTCGCCGGTGATCAGCACCGATGCCTCGGTGTCCGCAACCTTGCGGACGATCCCGAACACCTTTTCCATCTGCGACGAATTGCCGATGATAGTCTGGAAATCGCTCCGGTCGGCCAGCTCATCTTTCAGGCGCCGGTTCTCTTCGCTGAGCCCGGTGAACTGGAGCGCCTTGCGTACCGTGAGACGCAACGCCTCGCGGTTGAAAGGCTTGGTGATGTAGTCGTAGGCGCCCAGCTTCATCGCCTCCACGGCCATATCGACTGCACCGAAGGCGGTGATAATGATGACCAGGGTCTCGGGTGACTGCTCCTTGACCGACTTCAGCACCTGCATGCCGTCCATGCCGGACATCTTCATGTCGGTGATAACCAGCGACGGCCTCTCCTCGGCGAAGAGGCGTAAACCGGCCTCGCCTGATTCGGCGGTGGAAACGTCGTACCCCTCTTCCTGAAGGTTGTATTCAAGCACCCTCCGTAGCGATGCATCGTCGTCAATGACCAGAATTTTCGGTTTCATGGTGCTCCTTTAAGGTAACAGCTCACGTGCAATAGGGACGATGTCTGCCACGAACGTGGCTTTGAGGTGCCTGTACTGAAGCGAGGTAACCAGCTTTACGCTGCAGCCTGCCGGGTCTATTGCCCCGGCAGTCGTACCGTGACCATCGTCCCCTTCCCGGTTTCGCTCTCCACAGTCAAGGTACCGCCATGCCCCTCGATGATCTTCTTGGTAATGACCAACCCAAGGCCGGTCCCATCCGGCTTGGTGGTAAAAAAAGGCTCGAAGATCTTTGCCTGAGCTTCGGCGTCTATACCGCTACCGCTGTCGCTGAAGCTGATCTCAAAGCCCGAGTCCGCCTTCCGGAGTGCGATCGCCACACTGCCGCGTGCAGGGGTCGCCTGGAGGGCGTTGATGACAATATTGAGAAACGCCTGGCGCAGCTTTTCGCCGTTTGCCCTGACGAGCGCCTCGCCCGGAAATGGCTCCAGGTGCAGTGCGACGCCCCGATCCTGGGCATCCCGTGAAACCAGCGTCACCACGGTTTCAAGCTCTTCAACCAGGGAGCAGCGGGTCATCTCCGACGGCTGCGGCTTGGCCATGCGGAGGAAATCCTCCACCACCCGGTTCAGGCGCTCGGTCTCCCTGATCTGGATATCGATAAATTCGAGCTTGGGATCGCCGGGTTGGTAATCGTCCTTCAGTATCTCTGCTGTGCCACGGATGGAGCCCAAAGGGTTTCTGATCTCATGGGCCAGCACCGCCGCCATCTCCCCCAGGGTAGACAGTTTTTCAGCCCGGCGCAGCTGTTCTTCTACGGCTATGATCCGTTCCGACTGCTGCTGGAGCTTATGGTATGACTCTTCCAGCCCACGGGCGGTCTTCTGCAGTTCCACGGTCCGCTCCCGCTCCCGTTGTGACAGCAGACCGGTCACGCCGCCGACGATGTTGTACAGAACTATCTCCAGGTACTTCTCCATCTCCACGGTCAGGTGTCCGCCCCACTGGAACAGGATGTGAGGGGCATAGACGATGCTGACAATGATCGAGCAGAGCAAGCCGCCGCGAAAGCCGAACCAGAGTGCAGCCAGGATAATGGGCAGGTAGTAGCAGCGTTGAAAGATGTCGTGCAGGTAATGGAGATGGAGCGGGGTGAGATAGTGGAGAAAGCTGATGCCAACAATGAATAAAATCAGAATGAGTGGTCTGGTTATCGAGGTTTTTTCCATGATTCCTTCGTTGCATTCCGGAATGGACTAGCTGAATACCCTTCCACGAGAAGCAGGTATATGAAGCAAGTGCCGGCGAATTTAAAATATATATTATTGCAAGAGGATCGCAGTCACAGCCATTGCCGATGCTGATTGTTCTAGACTATACAGCTCACTAACTTGTACACCTCGTTCATCACCACATCGGGGTCGGCGGCTTGATGCATGATCAGGTCGCGAAGCCTGACAAAAGATTCCACCGTCATCTTATGTATTTCCAGTCCGACACCATTCCCACCCAGTCGTATGACCCGGGCATCCAAGCCTATGTCGGCGTAAGGGTAGTCAGTCACTGTCACACGCACAGGTTTGCTCAAGGGGACCAGCATCGATGTCCTTACGTACATCCCCTTGAGGCTGATATCATCTACCTCACCGGAGAGGCTGGAGCCATCGCATTCGAGTGAGACGTCAGCGTTCAGCTTGACCCTGGTAAAATTTCGTTTTTCCATTGGTCAATAGCCTCCACGTAGTTTGTATGCCGGGCGATTAGACTTCGGACTGGTCAACAGTTGAAACAATCTCTACCGGTCCTGCCGGGTCACCGGGTTGCATAAGTTCTACTTTGCCACTGACAAATTTGAGACATTGACATTTCCTTTCCTGTTGGAATGTTGCGATGTTTATTTTGAACCAATCGTCAGGGTTTTCATCTGCATATCCATCCCCGCCTTCATGGCGGTAACGTTCGCTTCATACGTTCTGGTTGCGGAGATCATGTCGGCCATTTCCTCAACAACATTAACATTCGGATAGGCTACATAACCGTCAGGTCCCGCGTCGGGATGCCCGGGGTCGTACTGGAGCCGTGGAGCAGACTGGTCCTCAATGACCGCTACGACCTCGACCCCGCCGCTCTTCCTGGCGTTGGCTTCATCCAGCATGGTGGCAAAGACCGCATCCTTGCGCCGGTACGGTCCGCCTTCGGCAGTCCTGGTGGAGTTTGCGTTGGCAAGGTTCGACGAAATCTGGTTCATCCGTGTTCGTTCCGCTGTCAGGGCTGAAGCGCTAATGTCCATTGCATCCATTTAATACCTCCTGATCTGTTCAGAATTGGACACTATTCGGCTGTAAGGTTTCCCGGTTTATCCTTACCTGATATGTCGCCACGACTAGGCATTCACCACCATGCCGTCCTTCAGGGTAATGGTTCTGTCGGAGTAGGCACCGTTTTCCTGGTTGTGCGTCACCATGACCACGGTCTGGCCGGCATCGTTCAGTTCCCGGAACAGTGCCATGACCTCTTCGCTGGTCCTGGAATCCAGATTACCGGTCGGCTCGTCAGCCAGGAGGATGTGGGGATTGTTGACGATGGCCCGGGCAATGGCCACACGTTCCTGTTCGCCGCCGGAGAGCTGGTTGGGCAACCGTTCAAGTTTGGCGCCGAGACCAACCCGCTCCAGGGCCGAACGTGCAGCACTCTTTTTTGCCGAGGTGCTCATCTTGACGATGGCCAGCGGCAGCATGACGTTTTCGATGGCGGTCAGATACGGAATGAGGTGGAAGGACTGGAAGACAAAACCCAGATTCTGTGCCCGGAAGTCGGCCAGTTTCTCACTGGAGAGCTGGTACACTTTTTCGCCGGCCATCTCGACATCCCCCACAGAGGGGTGGTTCATCCCGCCCAGGACGGACAGCAGGGTGCTCTTGCCGGAACCGGACTGTCCCATGATGGTGATGAATTCACCTGCCTTTATGCTGATGTCCACGCCGCGCAATGCTTCTACCACATCATCACCGCTGGTGTAGTGTTTCTTCACGTTTTTGATCTCAATGAGCGCCATGGTGTCCTCGTGTTATAAAGCCCGCAGGGCTTCGGTCGGGTCCATCTTGCTGGCATGGAGCGCCGGATAGAGGCTCGCCAGGAGACCCAACGTCAGGGCCAGACCGATCGATCCGAAGGCCACGGTCGTGTCCCAGACCAGGTGGGCAGTCTTGCTTTCCGCCATGAACGGCAAGGCCAGCTTGGCGCCCCCCATGCCGGCGGCATACCCCAGGAATCCGGCCAGCAGGCTTACCAGGGCTGCTTCCAGCAGGATGATCCGCATGATGTGGCTCTTCCTGAAACCGATGGCCCGGAAGACACCGATCTCCGTGGTGCGCTCGTTGACGCTCCCCATCATGGTGACGAAAACGATCAGGGAACCGATGAAGACCACCACGCCGGCCATGGCATAGGAAAAGCGCTTGAACTGGTCCAGGGCCTTGAGTCGTCCTTCCACCACCTGCTGGATGGCCGACACCTTGGCATCGGGAAGCTTCTCCGCAATCTGGGTGACCATGTCGCCGATGGGGCAGCCGGAGCACAGCGCCGCCACCTCTACCAAGGTGATTTTGCCTTCCTTGCCGAGCAGTTTCTGCGCCTTTCGCAGCGGGGCAAAGACCAGCGAATCGTCCTGGGAGCCGGTCTGGTCCAGGATGCCGGCCACTTTGAAGGGCTCGCCCTTTATCGTGATGCTGTCACCTGAACTGGCATTGAGCACCTTTGACGCATCGCTGCCCAGCAATACCTCGTTGTCACCCTTGGGTGCATCGCCGAAGATCTTCCACCACTGCTTCATCTTCAGTTCGCTGTCAAAGTTGACCCCGACCAGCAGCACGTCATGGCTGCCGATCCGGATGCCACCCAGTACTTTTGGCGCAATGGCCGAGATGTTCCTGCTGTTCTTGATGGTCTTGATACTGGCCAGATCCTCTTCCCGGATCTCACGCTGGTCAAAGGTCACCCCGCCCAGACTGATGCCGCCGTAGTTCATGGACAGACCGTTGCTCTGGGGGGTAATGAGGATGTTGGCGCCGAACTCGTCCATCTTGCGTTCAATATCGCTGGACATGGAAGCGGTGAGGGTCACCAGGGTAACGATGGTGGCGATGCCGACCATCAGGCCGATGGTCAGAAACGCCATCTTTGCCTTGCGCCGCTTCAGGTTGTTAATGGATATGGTGTGCAACTTCATGGTGTCGATCCCGTTCTAGAAGTATTTGGCCCCGGCCTGCAGATCGGTTGCCTTGATGACGACGTTACCACCCTCTGTGGAACTGGCAAGGTATGAGGGGTTACAACCACCGACGGCATGGGGACCTATCCTGGTTGTGGCAAAACTCTTACCGCAGTTCTTGCAGACCATGAAATCTCCCTGCTGGACATATCCTTTCTTCTCCCTGAAGCAGACATCGCAAGAGTCGAAGGCAGTGTGAAGGGCTCCATCCGACCCCTTGATGAGAAAGAACCCGATATCCTTACCCCCATCCGCAAACCGGTAGAAGTGTGCCGCTCCGTCCGAAACCTTTGCCACCGGGATGGTCACCACGCCGTTGACTACCTTGGCCTTCTGATACTTGCCCATGCCGGGGAAGCTAAAGGCGAACACGCTGGTTACCCCGACCAACAGTGCCACAATGACGATCCCCCCCCACCTGATCTGTTTTGAATTGTTCGATGCCATTTCCGTCTCCTCTATCAGTTTTGCTTGTTCCCGCCGCAACCGCCGCCTTTTTTGCCACAGCATCCCGATGACACTATGGCATTCTGCCCAATATCCCTACCGGTTATCTGCTTGAACTGCTCCGGGGTCACGACAGTATACAGGTTACTGCCGAAACCGGTAGTGCTGACCTTCTCGGCCAAGGCTTCCGGCCTGACCGTCTTCGTATCGTAGCCAACAATGACCCAACCACCATCCACGTCCACCTCGGTGACCGCGACCCCCTTCAGAGACTCAAGGGCTTTTGAGATCTTGGTGGAGCAACTGCCGCAGGTCATACCGCTCGTCCTCAGAACAGCTACGGAATCGGCCGTAGCGCCGACCCTGACGCGAAAGGCGAGAACTGTCAGCAAGGTAACGACCGCTACGAGAAGCAGAGTGGTAATGATATTTTTTACGCGCATGACAAACCTCCCTCTATGACAGCATCAACTTGTTCAAGTCTCGTGCCAAACCCGGCCACGACCATAACACACCGATATCACACCATCTATAGCCTGGGCAGGCCAAATGAATGGCAGGAACGGTTCAATCAAGTACAGAATATTCCGTTCAGGCAGAGAATATTCTACACCCGGTTACCGAGAACAGCAATTTGCGACGCAGATGTATATTACCTACTAATACACTGCTTTTATCTTAATTTTATTTCTTGACAAACTTGATGAGTTTATCTATTTTTCAACCAACAGCATTGTTATGCAGATTAGACTTTATGCTGTGCCAGTGCGGGCTGTGCGAAGAAACCGTGTAACGGTTAAATCTCTACTGAACAGGGAGAGTATATGCAAGAGACAGCCAGGCGACTCAAATTCGACACCCTGCTCGTCCACGGCGGCACGACCCCCGGCCCGGCCGGTGCCACCAAGGTACCGATCGTCCAGGCGACGGCATTCGCCCACGAAACGGCGGAAGCGCTGGAAGACATCTTCCGCGGGAGAGCGATCGGCCAGGTATATACCCGCATCGGCAACCCCACCACGGAAAGCCTCGAACGGAGGCTTACGGTCATCGAGGACGGAATCGCCACCATTGTGACCGCCTCGGGCATGGCTGCCATCACCACCGCCATCATGACCATTGTCCGGAGCGGTGACGAAATTCTCTCCTCATCGTCCGTATTTGGTGGTACCTTTTCCCTTTTCCGGGACACGTTGTCCAACTACGGGGTGACCACCCGCTTCGTCGACCCGACCGATCTGACAGCGCTCAGCGGGGCCATCAACGGGGCGACACGTCTGATCTTCATCGAAACCATCGGCAATCCCAAGATGGACGTACCGGATGTGGCGGCCATAGCAGGCATTGCCCGCAAACACGGTATCCCGCTGGTGGTCGATGCCACCATCTCCACCCCGTATCTGGCACGGATGAAGGAACTGGGAGCGGACATCATCATCCACTCCACCAGCAAATATATCAACGGTACCGCCAACTCCATCGGCGGCGCCATCGTCGATTGCGGCACCTTCGACTGGCAGAGCGACAAATTTCCGCACTTCGCGTCGTTTTACAAGAAATACCGGAACTTGGCCTTTACCGCCCGCAGTCGCAAGCTGATCCACAAGGATTTCGGGGCCTGCGCGGCGCCGATGAATTCGTTCCTGTTCGCCGAAGGGCTCGAAACCCTGGCCCTGAGGATGGAACGCCACTGCTGTAACGCCCTGAAGCTGGCCCAGTTCCTGGCCGGTAACCCTAAGGTGCGCTGGGTAAACTATCCCGGCCTTACGGACTCCCCCTTTCACGAGGTCGCGGCGCGGCAGTTCGGCAGCCGGTTCGGCGGCATCCTCACCTTCGGCCTGTCAAACAGGGAGAGCGCGTTCCGCCTGATCAACAGCCTGCAACTGGCAAAGAATCTGGCCAACATCGGGGATACCAAGACGCTGGTCATCCATCCCGCCAGCACCATCTGCTGCGACTATACCCCGGAGGTGAAGGCGCTGATGGGGGTGACCGAGGAGATGATCCGGGTGTCGGTGGGGATCGAAGAGAGCGGCGACATCATCGAAGACTTTAGCGAGGCACTCGCCGAACTATAGCCCGTATCCGTGAGGGCCGACCGCCTCGTGGAGCGACTGAGCCTGAGCACCAGCCGCTGTAGGCGAAATGAAGCACAGCAGGTCCATCGTGTTTGAGCCCGCCAGGGCGAGTTGATGGACCGGCGCGCAATGAGCCGTACAGCGGCGGTGAGAGAGGCACTCGAAGCGTAACGAGGTGGTTGGTCCTCACGAATCACACATCCACTAACAGGAGCATACACCATGCAACTCACAGTTAATGGCAAACAGACCAGCATCGCGGACCAGGAGACCCTGTCGGTAACCAACCTGCTGGAAACCCTCCAGGTCTCCCAGCGGGAATACGTGACCGTGGAACTGAACGGCGAGATCCTCGACCGGGCCGACTTCGACGGTGCAACCGTGAAGAGCGGCGACGCGGTTGAATTTCTCTACTTCATGGGCGGAGGGGCGGCATAAATGTTCACCGAAGAGCAGATCAACCGTTACTCGCGCCACATCCTCCTCAAGGAGGTCGGTGGCAAGGGTCAGAAGAAGCTTCTCGACGGCCGGGTCCTGGTGATCGGGGCCGGTGGCCTCGGTTCCCCCATCGCCCTCTACCTGGCAGCGGCCGGAGTCGGCACCATCGGCCTCGCCGATGCCGACGAAGTGGACCTCTCCAACCTGCAGCGTCAGGTCATCCACTTCACCCCTGACGTGGGGAAGCCCAAGGTGCTGTCCGCCAAGGAGAAGATGGAAGCGATGAACCCGGATGTCACGGTCAAGCCCTATCAGGCCTGGGTCACGGCCGACAACATTGCCGACATCGTAACGGATTACGACTTCGTCATCGACGGCACCGACAACTTCGCGGCCAAGTTCCTGATCAACGACGCCTGTGTCCTGGCCAACAAGCCGTATTCCCACGGCGGCATCCTCCAGTTCGACGGCCAGACCATGACCGTGGTGCCGGGCGAGTCTGCCTGCTACCGCTGCATCTTCCCGGAACCGCCCCCCCAGGAGGTCATTCCCACCTGCTCCCGGGCCGGGGTCATCGGCGTCCTCCCCGGCGTGATGGGCACTATCCAGGCCACCGAGGCGATCAAGTTCCTGCTCGGCGCCGGCGAACTGCTGACCGGCCGCCTCTTGACCTACAACGCCCTCAGAATGCGGTTCAGGGAGATCGCCATCAAGAAGAACCAGAAATGTCCCATCTGCGGGGAGAACCCGACCATCACCGAACTGAGGGACGAAGTGAATGCCGTGAACGTCTGTGACCTGGAGCACTGAATGCTGAAGCTGCCACGCGCCATATACGATGCCCTGATCGGCCATGCCCGGGAAGGTTTTCCCCTTGAGGTCTGCGGTATCCTGGGTGGGCTGGATGGCGAGGTGAGCGGCCATTTTCCCATGACCAACATTGATGCCAGCAGCGAGCATTTCACTCTGGATCCGAAGGAACAGTTCCGGGTCATCAAGGAGCTCCGCGCCAGCAAGCTGGAAATGGTGGCGGTCTACCACTCGCACCCGGCTTCCCCTGCCCGGCCATCGGCCGAGGATATCCGCCTGGCCCTGACCCCGGACATCTCCCACGTCATCGTTTCCCTCGCGGGGCCGGAGCCGGTCCTGAAGTCGTTCAGGATCACTGACGGTGTGGTGGAGCCGGAAGAAATTTCACTGATATAGTCATGAACGAGGAGAATCAAGCCGTGTCGGAACAGAAAAACACAACACAGATCGACCTGAAAAACCTCAAGGCAGGCGGATTCATCAAGGAGCGGGGCAAGGACCTGTTCACGGTACGGCTGCGCGTCCCCGGCGGCCGGATGTCGGTGGAACGGCTGAAAAGGATCGCCGCCGTTGCTGACAAGTACGGCAAGGGGTTCGTGCACCTCTCGGTTCGCCAATCGATCGAACTGATCAACATCAATTTCAGGGACTTCGACGCGGTTGTGGATGAGTTGGGCGAGAAGGAGCAGAAGGTTGCCTCGTGCGGCGCCAGAGTCAGGGTACCGACCGCCTGCGGCGGCTGCGAGTACAACCCCAATGGCCTGGTCGACACCCAGCGCTCGGCACTGGAAGTGGACGAGAAGCTGTTCGGCACCGTCACCGGCCACCATAAGTTCAAGGTCGGCTTTGCCGGCTGCCCGTTCGACTGTCCCAAGTCTGCCACCAACGATGTCGGCTTCCAGGGTGCGATCTGGCCGGAACTGCAACAAGACGAATGCATCAGCTGCGGCCTCTGCGCCAAATCGTGCACCGAAGGGGCCATCACCATGGGTGGGGACGGCAAGCCTCTGTTTTCGGCCGACAGTTGCCTCTACTGCGGCGACTGCGTCAAGGTCTGCCCCACCGAGGCGTGGAAAACCGCCAGAAAAGGGTACACTGTACGGATCGGCGGGAAGTGGGGCCGCCGGCCCCTGATCGGCACCCTGTATGCGGAATTCCTCCCGGAGGAGCAAGTCGTGGAGTTCGTCCACGAACTGCTCGCCTGGTACGGGGAGAAGGCGGAAGGACTGGGACGGATCAGGATCGGCGATATCATCCTCAAGGAGGGGTCCCAGTCGCTGGTCGAGCGGCTCCGGTCGAAGTTCCCGGACCACGTGGTAAAGGAAACGATTCCACCGGCAGTCATTCCGACCCAGGTGGGAAAACGATGAATTCCGCAGGGGCATTCCCTGAATAGTCCCTGCCCAAGAGGATAAACATGAAATCCATAGACCTGCGCGGCATTGCCTGTCCGACGAATTTTGTGAAGGCCAAACTGGCCCTGGAGATGATCGATGAAGGGGAACAGGTCGAGTTCCTCATTGACGACGGCGAACCCGTGAAGAACGTGCCGCGAAGCCTGAAGGGCGATGGGCACAAGCTCCTCGGCCTCAAGCAGGACGATGCGGGACATTACCTCCTCCTGATCGAGAAGGTCGGAGAATAACAAGGCGGACCATGGTCGTCGAACGGAACAAACTCCAGCAACTGCTTTGCGTACCGTTCCGGTATGGCGCACTCTCCGAGCTCCGCCGCGAGAAGAATGTCTTTTTCGTCGGAGGAGAACTCCCGGCACACCAGACGCTGGAGACCATTTTCGACAGCTGCGTCCAGCGGTCGGCCGAGCTCTTCTGCGTGCAGTTCGACAGCGTGGACAGTTTCCACCTGGGCGAAGAACTGACCCGGCTGATCAAGAAGAATTTCAGCGTCCATGTCGTCGGCCGGTTCGACGGGCCGGTCCCGCTCCATCTCCTGGAACGGGCCTATGCGGCCGGGGTGGATATCATTGACATCCCGCTCGTCGTAGCAGACACGGCTCTCTCCCGGGAGCGGGGAACTGGACGGGAGGCGCGGCTCGCTTCCCTGGCCGGGGCGCTGCAGATCTTCCCCCACTGGGGCGTGGCCTCGACCCTCATTGCCGGTGACGAGCCCCCCTGCTCCACCGTCAGCGGCATCGATTTCCTTGCCGGCCGGGGTATCGTCCCCCTGGTGACGCTGTCACAGCGTGGCTCGCACTATGGCATTGACGAACTGGAGGGGATCTTTCTGCACCTGGCCAAGGTATGGCGGAAACAGCGGATGGTGACGAAACCGCTCTTACCGCTTCTGGATCTCTCGACCCCCCTGGAGCCCGCCCGTCACGGCGGTATGCTCAAAGGGTTCATCGATCGCCTGTACGACCGGCAGTTGCTGGCGGCATCGGACCTGCGCCGCTCGCTCAGGGTCAGGCAGATCGAGGAATCGTTCGAATCGTCGGGACTCTGACCAGTGAAACGTGAACGTCAGCATACCGACGCGGCAGAAACGGCACCTGCCCGGCTCTTTGACAAGCCATTGAAGATCGACAACCGTCCCATGTGGCTCATTGTCCTGGACCGGACGGTGAGATACCAGGTACTGATCGGGCTGGTCCTGCTCTGCGCAGTACTGTTCCATCTCACGCCGCCGGAAGGGCTGTCCCGGTCGGGGTACCAGGCGCTGGTCCTGTTCGGCGCAACGATCTTCCTCTGGGTGTCAGGGCTGCTTCCCATCGCGGTGACCGCCCTCCTCTCCATGGTGATGCTGCCGCTTCTCGGGATCATGGATGCCAAGAAGACCTACGCCATGTTCGGCAACGAGGCAGTTTTCTTCATCCTCGGCGCCTTCATCCTGGCCGCGGCCATGACCGGCACCGGCATTTCGGCCCGGCTTGCCAGGGCCATGCTGGCGCGGTTCGGCAGTACGCCGACGCGGCTCGCGGCCACGGTCTTCCTCCTGTCGGCGCTCCTGTCGTTCGTCATGAGCGAACATGCGGTGGCAGCCATGATGTTCCCGGTGGTGGCGGAGATCGCCTCCTCCCTCAGGCTGGAAAAGGGAACGAGCAGCTACGGCAAGCTCCTCTTCATGTCCATCGCGTGGGGGTGCATCATCGGCGGAATCGCCACCTTCCTCGGCGGGGCACGGGCTCCGCTGGCCGCCGGCATGCTCAAGGAAAACACCGGCCTCACCTTCGGGTTCCTGGAGTGGACCTTTGCCGCCTGCATGATCGTCATTCCGCTCCTCTTCATCGGCTTCCTGCTCCTGGTGCGGTTCTTCCCCCCCGATGTGGCGAGCGTGGACGAGGGGTTGAGGTTCCTGAACCGGAAAAGGATCGAGACGGGCAAAATGGGGTACGACGAGATGGTGACGGCAGCGGTGATGGTGGCGACCATTGTCTGCTGGATACTCCTGGGAGAGAAAGCTGGCCTGGCAGCCATCGCCATTCTCGGGGCAGCTGAGCTGTTCACCTTCCGGGTCGTTACCTGGGAAAAGATCGAGGAGTACGTGAACTGGGGTATCGTGCTGATGTACGGCGGCTCCATCGCCCTGGCGAGCGCCCTGGAGAAGACCGGCGCCGCAATCTGGATCGTGAAGAAGGGGATGGGGTTCTTCTCCCACTCCCCCTTGGTGGCCATCGGGGTCATCTCCCTCGTCTCCATGGTCCTCACCGAGTGCATCAGCCATGCAGCGGTGGTGGCGATCCTCATGCCGATCGGCATGGGACTTTGCAAGGCAACGGGGTTGGACCCGAAGGTGATGACCCTCGCCATCGCGCTACCGGCAGGACTTGCCTACTGCCTCCCCATGGGGACCCCGGCAACGGCCATATCGTACGCCTCCGGCTACCTGAAGAGCAGGGACATCATCGTCGCCGGCAGCATCATCATGGTCATCTCGTGGCTCTTGTTCCTCGGCTCGGTGCTGTTCGTCTGGCCGCTCCTCGGGCTGAAGATCTGACACTGAAACATACGTACTGCAAGAAAGATGGAAAGGTCCTGACATGACAGCAACTCTTCCAGAAATACCATCAACCGCGACCCCCCGGGAGATCCTCCGCCTCGGCATCGAGGCCGCCAATGGTCCGGTAAAACTCGCCTGCTCCTTTTCCGTGGAAGACATGGTGATCATCGACATGGCATCAAAGGCCGGGCTCTCCTTCGGCATCTTCGCCCTGGACACCGGTCGGCTCAACGAGGAAACCTACGAGGTTGCCGATGCCCTCGCCGAGCGGTACCGGCTCCGGGTCGAATGGTTCTTCCCGCGCCACGAGGCAGTGGAGGAGCTCCTGCGCAAGAAGGGGCCGTACTCCTTCCGCGAGTCGCTGGACAACCGCCACGAATGCTGCCACATCCGCAAGGTGGAGCCGCTCGGTCGGGCGCTGAAGGGGTTGGCGGGGTGGATTACCGGGCAGCGCCGGGACCAGAGCGTGACGAGAACCGGCCTGCCCCCCATCGAGATCGACACGGCAAACGGTGGCATCCTCAAGATCAACCCGCTCCTGGAGTGGACAACGGAACAGGTCTGGGAGTATGCTACACAGCACAGGGTACCCACCAACCGGCTCCACGCCCAGGGGTATCCCTCCATCGGCTGTGCCCCCTGTACCCGCCCGGTTGCCCCCGGCGAACACCCCAGGGCCGGCCGGTGGTGGTGGGAGAATCCGGAACAAAAGGAATGCGGCCTGCACCGTCGCTAACGCGGCGAAGTGAGGAGTGAAGAGCTCACACCTCACTCCTCACCGATTCGACGAAGGAGAATCCATATGTACGACCATCTCGACGAACTGGAAGCCCAGTCGATCTACATCTTCCGTGAGGCATACCGCAAGTTCGAAAACCTTGCCATGCTCTACTCCATCGGCAAGGACTCGACCACCATGATCCACCTGGCGCGGAAGGCCTTTTTCGGCAAGCTCCCCTTCCCCCTGGTGCATATCGACACCACCTACAAGTACCCGGAGATGATCGAATACCGGGACCGGATGGCCAAGGAATGGGGTGCCGACCTGATCGTCGGCCGCAATGAAGAGGCAATCGCCTGCGGCATGGGGCCGGAACAGGGACGGCTCGTCTGCTGCGAAAAGCTGAAGACCGAGGGGCTGACCCAGGTCATAGAAAAGAACGACTTCCACGGCCTATTCCTCGGCATCCGCCGCGACGAAGAAGGGAGCCGGGCCAAGGAGCGGGTCTTTTCCCCCAGGGACAAGAACTTCGAATGGGCCTACAAGGACCAGCCACCCGAGCTGTGGGACCAGTTCAACACGACTTTTGCGCCGGGCACCCACATCCGGGTCCACCCAATCCTCCACTGGACCGAGCTGAACATCTGGGAATACATCAAGCGGGAAGGTTTCGAGATCTGCCCCCTCTACTTCGCCAAGGACGGCAAGCGGTTCCGCAGCCTGGGCTGCATGCCCTGCACCAAACCGATCGATTCCACGGCAGTGACGGTGGATGAGATCATCGAGGAGCTGAAGATCATCAAGGTCCCGGAACGGGCCGGCCGCGCCCAGGATCAGGAGAATGCGTATGCCATGCAGAAGCTGAGGGCAAAAGGGTACATGTAGGGGCAAACCTTGTGTTTGCCCGCCTCTCGGGCGATCACAAGGATCGCCCCTACGATGAATTTATGACACAAACAAGCGCACCCAAAAAAATAGTCGTCGCCATGAGCGGCGGGGTCGACTCCTCGGTCACTGCAGCGCTTCTGAAGTCACAGGGGCACGACGTCATCGGCGTCACCATGCAGCTCTGGGACAAGGGGCGCCAGGAGGCGGCCGCCGAGGAGGAGTTTCGCCCCTGCTGCACCCTGGAGGACGCCATGGATGCGGCCCGGGTCGCGGCCCGGCTCGGGATCGACTTTCATGTCCTGGACCTGGAGGAACTGTTCAGGAGCGAGGTAGTGGACCGGTTCGTGGCCGAGTATCTGCACGGTCTCACCCCCAACCCCTGCATCGTCTGCAACGAGCGGATCAAGTTCGGCATCCTCCTGGACAAGGCGCGCGAATTGGGCGCCGACTACCTGGCCACCGGCCACTATGTCCGCCTGGAGTGCGGCGATGACGGGCTCATGCGGCTGAAAAAGGCCGATGACCGGAAAAAGGACCAGTCCTACTTCCTCTACCGCCTCTCCCAGGAGGTGCTGCAGGCAGCCATCTTCCCGCTCGGAACCCTCACCAAGCCGGAGGTGCGGAAGATTGCCGACGAGTACCAGCTGCCGGTGGCGAAGAAGGCCGAAAGCCAGGAGATCTGTTTCGTCGATAACAACGATTACGTGGCGTTCATCGAGAAACGGAGCGAGACCGCCCACCTTTCCGGCACCATCGTTGATCGCCAGGGAAAAGTCCTCGGCCGACACAGCGGCACTCACCGGTACACCATCGGCCAGCGTCGCGGGCTCGGCATCGCCGCCCCCCGGCCGCTGTACGTGCTGGCTACCGACCCGGCCAGCGGCACGGTCACGGTCGGCTTCGAGGAAGAACTGTACAGCGACTTGCTGACCGCCGGCAGCGTCAACTGGCAACAGCCGCCACCTGCAGCGGAATTCGCGGCAACGTGCAAGATCCGCTACCGCCAGGAACCGGTTCCCTGCACGGTGAGGGTGCTGGACAACGATCGGGTACAGGTCGACTTTCCGGAACCGGTGAAGTCGGTGACCCCCGGCCAGTCGGTGGTCTTCTACGACAACGATACGGTACTGGGTGGCGGCTTGATCGAGTCAGGAACGGAAAACTAAGGGAGATAACGGATGCAGAACTCTGAAACGCTGAAAATAGTCATTGTCGGCCATGTGGACCACGGCAAATCGACCCTCATCGGCCGGCTGTTCTTCGACACCGGGAGCATCCCGGAGAGCCGCTACCTGGAGATCGAGGCCACCTGCCGCGCCCAAGGGAGGGAATTCGAATTCGCCTACCTGATGGACGCCCTGGAGGAGGAGAGGGACCAGAACATCACCATCGATACTGCGTCCACCTTCTTCAAGACCGAACAGCGCTCCTACGTCATCATCGATGCCCCGGGCCACAAGCAGTTCCTGAAGAACATGATCACCGGCGCCTCGTCGGCCGATGCCGCCATCCTGCTGGTGGACGGCGTGGAAGGGGTGCGGGAGCAGACCAAGCGCCACGCCTACGTCCTGTCGCTGCTCGGTATCCGCCAGGTGGTGGTGACCATCAACAAGCTGGACATGGTCGGCTACGACCAGAAAGTCTTCCGGGAAGTGGAGAACGATATCCGCGCTTTCCTCCACTCGGTGGACATCATCCCCTCCTACGTCATCCCGATCTCGGCCCGCGAAGGGGAGAACATGGCAGCGCGCCACGGCGGGACCCCGTGGTACACCGGCCCGACCGTCCTGGAGGCGCTGGACACCTTCCAGAACGTGCGCGGCGACACCACCCTCCCCTTAAGGCTGCCGGTGCAGGACGTGTACAAGTGGGACGGCAAAAGGATCTACGCCGGCCGGGTGGAGACCGGAGAGATACGCAAGGGGGACGAGGTAATCTTCCTCCCCTCGGGCAAGATCACCCGGATCAAGAGCGTTGAGCAGTGGCAGCAGCCCGATCTGGCAGCGGCCGGTGCCGGGGCCTGCATCGGCGTCACCACCGAGGACGAGCTGTTTGTCGAGCGAGGCGAGGTCATCGCCCACCGCCGCAATGCTCCGGTCAGGACGAAGGAGCTCAGGGCCAGCATCTTCTGGCTGGCGGACCAGCCGTTCAAGGCCGGCAAAACCTATACCCTCAAGCTGGCCACGGCAGAGGTTCAGGCCACCGTGCTGGCTATCGAGGAGCGGCTCGACTCGTCGACCCTGGAGGTCACCGAGCGTCACGCCCCCGAACTCATGGCCACCGAGGTCGGCAACGTCCTTCTCTCGCTGAAGTACGAGATCGGCGCCGACCTGTACAGCGAGAACGTCCGTCTGGGGCGTTTCGTCATCGAGGACGGCACCCAGATCGGCGGCGGCGGCATCATCCGCAGCTTTGCCGACGGCACCGGTACGGCCTCGCAGCGGATCAGCCTCAACGATACCTTCATCATCGGCGACGAGGGGAGCTTCGTCGACCTGACCGGCGAACGGGGAAACATCGAATTCGACGTTTCCGTCACCTTTCTGGAGTACCTTGGCCAGGGAAACCGGGTCCTGTTCAAGCTGCGCGATCCGGGGCAGATCGAGCCGGTGGCCCTCATGGCCTACGAGCACCACCTGAATTTCACCTTCAGCCGCAACAAGGACCGGGTCAACCTGATCCTCTTCAGGAGTCCGACCCCGACGACGCTTTCGGCAGCGGATCTGAACGGCAGCCTGTAGCCGGCAGCAGTTACAGTTCTTCCCATCAAACGCGGCCCCTCCCCTTCTCCGGGTGGGGCCGTTCCTTTCTTCATCTGCCGGGTGAAGTGGTGCCGATTTTTGAGGCTGGTGTATAAGCAATGAACCGACCTACGAGAGAGGTGAGGGGATGCTCAAATCCATTGCCATTCCCTCGCTCCAAGAAGAAGCACGACGGGCTCTGCTGCGCCGCCGTCATATGCTGGGCGATGCGTCAGGCGCTGCAAGCAGCGGATCAAAGGGCTTATCCTTTTCCTCGGTATCGATGAGTCAAAGGAACTGGGGCATTGGCAAAATGGAGTTGACGCCATCCTCCGTGCCCTGCCCGTAGATCCGGCTGCACACTTGACGCTGGAAAGTTACCTGCGCGAGCTGACGTTTGACCAGGAAGAGCTGCGCAGGGTTGAACTCCGCTGGCAAAGTCAGAAGAACTGGCAGCGAGCATGGCATGTTTGCAGTCAGTACCCGGCGTCGGGACGGTTGTTGCCACCACCTTTGCCCTGGAACTTTTCCGTCCACAGCGGTTTAAACGGCCAGAAGAGGTCACCAGTACCACGTAACACATAATATTTCGTACAAACCTAATTTGTAGCTGCGATGGAGGATGTTCTGGAGATCTATCCCCTGCCGTATAATCCCGATTATCCGGTGGTATGCATGGACGAATCTTGTAAGCAAATGATCGGCGAAGTTCGCGAGCCGATACCGTGCGCACCATGGTACTGGAGCTGGAGATTAATGCTCAAAGAAAAGTCTTTTCACTTCATGGTGATGAAGTCAAGCTGACAAGGTAGCCTTCACGCCTTCATTCCAGGCGGCCAGCATCCGGCTTCCCACGTCATGAAACTCCGGGTGCTCCTCCACATATGCAGACACCATAACCTGCGTATCGTTAACTCCATCCGCAATCTCTTCAAAGATCTGCCCGATCTTCCCTACCGGCAGTGCCAGATGTGATACCGCAAATTTCTCAAGAACCTTTCGCGGCCACCACTTCTTGGTACCTGTCAGGGAGAGCGCAGGAACATCCTTGGGGATGTACGCCACCGTGGTCACCATATCATACACCGGCGCCAGACGGACCGGTTGGCCGGGCCGCTCATACAGCACACCAAAATTCTTCAGATGGGCATCGCCATTTCTAATCATGCAGGAAAGTACAAGCGATGCGAAAAATTGCTCGCGGGCAGCTTGCAGGAACTCTCCTGATACGTAATCCTTGATGGTTCGCGCCACCCGTTCGTAGGTGCTGCCGTATTTCTGGGTGGTGCCAAGGGCCTGCAGGGAGCACATATCCTCAAAGCCCTGAGAATATCCTTCGGCGTCCAGATCGAACCGTTTCATCACGAACAGCCCGCCATTCCCGGAAAGATGGAATTCCGGCACCGGCAGACCGGCTCGCTTGGCAACGGTCATACAAAAGAACTCATTTGCCGCCAGTTGCGGATAATCGGCTCTCCAGGATTTCACGATATACCCGCCAACGGCGGCGGTTCCCCGTTCGGTCGCATCCAGCATGACCTTCGGCTGTACGCCGGAGACGCCGGAACGGAGGGCATACTTCGCAACCAGATCATGAAACAGCTCCTCAGTGTCCGGGTATGACAACAAGTCATCCAGCGATTCAGTAGTTTCCACAACGCCGGGAGCACTGTCCCCTGGCAGGGAAAAGCGGTTGCGACCGATCTGGTTGCCGCCGGTAACGCGAAGAATGGTCAAATCGTCTTCACCGGCGAGCTTGGCAATGGCACGACGGATAGCCTCAAGCAAGGCACCTTCCGGAAGGTTCATCTGGAATATCGGGTGGAGATCACGGCTCAACCAGCTCTCCAGGCGTACCGGCATGGTAAGCGACACCTGGACATCCGGTGACGCTACAGATTGATCATACGCAAACACATACTGGTGGCGGTCGTCCGGAGTCCGATCCAGGAGACCAGCCCGAAAATCAGCAGCCCATACAGCCAGTGGCTGGGCACTCATTTCTCATCCCTCAATTCATCTAAAGTCGGCGGCACACCTGCCGGTCTCACCCTGAGTTCAAGATCGAGGTATTCCAGCATTCTGATCAACTTGCGGACACCGATCTCCTGGACCGTTCCCGATTCGATCTGGCTGATCGTTGTGCGGCTCATCTCCAGGTCATTTGCCATCTTTTCCTGGGAGATCTTCCGGCGCTTGCGTTCATTGCGTATCTTTTCACCGATCTCGAATAGCATAATTGCATTCTATACGAAACAATTTATCCCTTCAACAATAATTTGCATTATATACAAAACAGTTTGCTCGTGACAGTTTACGCCATGTACTTCATCGCCCCAACAATACCGTTGCTATCTTGTTGTTTTTTTTAAAAGCATTATTCTGATAACGGAAACAATAACGGATACAACAGATGCAAGTGGGAGAAAATGTGGGGCCAAAGAGGGTAATTGTTCAAATTGCTGCTCAGCACCATTAGTGTCCGGAATAATTTTAGAACAAATTAAACTGGTTAGGTTTTTGAGTAATTTTGCTTTCGTAATCACAAAACGTAAGTAGCTGGTTTAGTTCAGTTTTTTTCAAAAGCCGATACGCTCAGAATCTGTAGAATTTGTAGCAGTAAAGCAGCAACGTCCCCTTAGGCCGTCCCCGTAGGCCACTAGTGCCTGCCCAACTCCTCGTCAGCCCGCTGCACCAGTTGCGCGGTAACGTCAACCTCCTTGCCAAAGTAGTAAACACCGGCAGCACGATCCAGGACCACGGAGTAGTTGCCTTCGCTCCCAAGCTTGGTCATGAGAGTGCCGAGTCTGGCAAGTGCGGGCTTGGGGGACGTAGCTGCTTTATTGCTTTATGAAACTTTTTTTGCTACTTTGCCTCCATGCCACGACAAGCTCGAATCGACATCCCGGGCCTTTTGCAGCACGTCATCGTCAGGGGGATTGAACGCTCCGATATTTTTCTGGACGATGATGATCGAAGTCGCTTTGTAGAGCGCTTGAGTAGCCTGCTGGTGAAAACCGGCACCGACTGCTTTGCCTGGGCACTTATCCCCAATCATTTCCATTTGTTGCTTCGCTGCAATCATGCTGATCTTTCGCGATTCATGCGGAGTCTGCTGACCGGTTATGCCGTAACATTCAACCGGCGTCACTTCCGCAGTGGACATCTGTTCCAGAATCGTTACAAGTCTATTGTCTGTGAAGAAGAACCGTACTTGCTAGAATTGATCCGCTATATTCATCTAAACCCATTGCGAGCCGGTCTGGTGAAGGACCTTGACGAGTTGGCCGTTTATCCGTGGAGTGGTCATGGGGTATTGCTGGGGGGCAAGGTTCTGGCCGGTCAAGCAATCGATGAAGTGTTGGAGCTGTTTGGCAAAAGGGTCAAGGGTGCCCGACAGGCCTACCTGCAGTTTGTGGCAGATGGCGCTGCAATGGGGAAACGACCAGAATTGACTGGCGGCGGTTTGCGGCGCAGCCAACTGCTGGAAAGTACAGCAACTACCATTGGTGATTATGACGAGCGTATTTTGGGTGACAGCGAATTCGTGACGTCTTTACGGGAGGAGCCGAGACTGAGCGGCAAGCTGTCCCGTACTATCGACCTTTCCTCTTTGCAGGCAATGATTAGTGACTATTGCTTAGTACCGGTAACGGCTATGGTCCGACGTGGCCGTCGGAATCGGAACTCGGAAGCACGTGAGTTGTTCTGTTATCTGGCTGTCAGGGAACTTGGTTATTCCGGCGCACAAGTCGGAACCATTCTTGGTATGGGAAGCTCGTCGGTGAGCCGTGCGGCGAGGCGTGGCGAGGAGCTGTTTGCGTCGCGAGAAGAGTGCAAGGAGTGGTGGCTGAGAGCGTTAAAGCAGTAACGTCCCCTTAGGCCCTACAACTCATCGTCAGCCCGCTGCACCAGTTGCGCGGTAACGTCAACCTCCTTGCCAAAGTAGTAAACACCGGCAGCACGATCCAGGACCACGGAGTAGTTGCCTTCGCTCCCAAGCTTGGTCATGAGAGTGCCGAGTCTGGCGAGCAGTTTTTTCAGGTAGTCTGCCTCGATCTGCTTCAGTTCTTCCTGGGCCTCCCGCTGACGGCTCTGGAACTCGCGCCCCTTTTTCTGCAGGAGCTTTTCCTTCTCGGCTCGCTCGTCAGCAGACAACTTGGCAGAGTCCTTGTCAAACTCTGCTCGCATCTTTTCGAAGTCGGCCAACAGGACCTTCAACTCTGCATTGAACTGTTCCGTCTTTTTCAAGAGGTCGGCACGGGCGGCGATTCCTTCCTTGCTTTCCGACACGGCACGCTGGAGATCGACAACGCCTATCTTCAGCGGTGTCGAGGCCTGTGCCTGACCTGCAGTCACGACAGACAAGAAAATCAGTGCACTAATGAATCTATTCATCATTTCAATCTCCTAACGCATTCTGAAGTGAAGTGCTGCTTGCAGCAGCATTGTCGGATCCTAAGCCAATTCCCCATGGCTGGGCAAGTTACGATTATGTCAATATTTCGTGTCCGCTCCCGCCCCGTGAGATTTTTCACCCAGAATTTGCCCAACCGCAACATCAGCGAAACATCCATTGTCGATACTCATTAACGAACGTGAGAGGCTACGCCATGGGACCGACTATCCAAGAAACGCCGAGACTCATCGACATCATGCGACCGGCATCGGTTACCGGCCCGAACCTTCTGGTACAGGAGGTGGTCCTCCTTTTCAACCGGGACCAGGGGCTCATGGCGCTTCCGGTAATGGAGAACGATCACCTGATCGGTCTCGTCCGGAAGACCCATTTTTTCCGTTCCCTGAGTCGCCCTTATGCACTGGAGCTGTTCAACCGACTCCCGATCCGCGAACTATTGGAAGAAAAACCATTCAGCATGGGCGCGCAGGTGGATATTCACCAGGCCCTGACACTCCTGCTGGAGGTTGACCCGGCCCTGGAAACGGACTGTTTCCCGGTAATCGAAGAGAGTGGGTGTCTCGGCATCGTGACGGTATCAGACCTGATGATGAGCATTTCCCATGACCAGATGCGCCTCTTGACCAGGCTGGAAGAATTGAGTTCCCGCATCAGGGAGGAGGTGGCAAAAGCGGCCTGCATCCAGCACGCGCTGCTCCCCCCTGCCGATTTCGGTTTTCCCGGTGTCGAACTGGCTGCGGCACTGGTCAATTCGACGGAAGTGGGTGGCGACTATTACGACTATTTTGTCGTCGACAGTCACCGCCTCGGGTTGGTTATTGCCGATGTGAGCGGCCATGGCGTCCAGGCGGGAATGGTCACCACCGCGGCAAAGGCGAGCCTGAACACCCTTATCGGCCAGGGGGTGACAACGCCGGGAAAATTGCTTGCCGCCATGAACGAAGCGATCCTTGCCGCTGCCCGGCAAAGTCTCCTGATGACCTGTCTGGTCGCAATCATCGACTGCGACCGGGGACATATCCGCTTTGCCAATGCGGGTCACAATTTCCCCTACCTGCATCGGCAACGTGGCAACAGTCTGGAAATGCTCCAGGATGCGATCGGTTTTCCGCTGGGGTTCGATGCCGGCGGAATCTACCAGGAATGCACGGTATGCTTTGAACCGGGTGATACCTTCATCTGCTACAGCGACGGGATCAGCGAGTGCGGCAATGGTGAAGAGGAGTTCGGTTACGACAGGCTGGAAGGATGCATCCTCAGCCTGATGCAGCATCCGCCACGGGAGATGGTTGACGGCGTCTTGGCCGGCATCCGCAACTACTCCGGCCGGGAACGGTTCGAGGACGACGTCACCATGGTGGTTGCCCGCCGTGTGAGTGTTCCTGCCGAAACAGAAAAAACCAGCACAGGAGGGAATTCATGAACTCAACACCGGCAATTCTGGCACTCTTTCACGATCAGGCTGACCATGCAACCTGGTCTCAGCTCCTGAAAGCTCTCCCTGCGCGGATAAACCTCATGATCGGCAAGGGAATTCACACCGGGCTGCGCTCTCTGGCAACCCTCTCCCCCCAGCCGGTTCTGGCCCTGGTCTCCGGCAAGATCTACCCATCACCTGCCGTCGATCTGGTCAGGGAACTGCGACTTGTGATGCCGGATCTGGATGTGGTTGTTATGGCCTCGGCGCATGAACACCAACTCCCGGTTCGACCGCTCATGAATGACAGGGTCAGACACCTAGCCGTCACCGACCCGGCACGGGAACCTGACCAGGCTTTTAGAGCACTTTGCACACTACTCAGCAGGAAACCATGGGAACTGGCATCCTACCTGAAACCGGCCACCCAGGTCATTGAAGTTGCCAACGTCTCCCCTTACAAAAAAGAGGCGGCACTGAAACGTATCGAGGCCCTGCTTGCCGGTCAGGCCGAGGACCTGGATCTGCTTCGCCAACGGGCGGTGCTGCTGGCTGACGAGATGCTGGAGAATGCCTTCCTCGTCTCTGATACGGAACCCAAGGGTGAGCGGCAGGAGACGGATATCACCCTCAGGGCCGGTTTCGACGGCGAATCCCTGGCACTGCAGGTCGTCGACCGCCAGGGCAGTTTCTTCCCGGAAGATGCCCTGGCTTTCCTGGCCCAGCATCAGGATGGCACGGTACCGCTCGACCAACCGCACGGTAGGGGGCTGTTCATCATCTGGCGGTTTCTGGATCATTTCCACGTGAATATCAGGCCCGGACTGGAAACCGTAATCGGCGGACAGCTCAGACGGTCGGCATCCCTGGTTACCGACCTGCCAAAGGGGTTTCACTTCTTCATCCAACCACCCTGCCGACTCAATCTTTCTCTCACCTGAGGCGGTGCAAACAGTCGCTTTACCCCTTTCCCGCAAGCGATAGATACCGCTTCACAGGAGTACAGCCATGAGCAACATGTTCAACGTCGTTCACAGAAGTTTTCCCGGGCACGATGACTTCACTTTTTCCGGCATCATTGACGCAAAGGCCGACGTGCTGCTCGGCGAGCTTCCGGGCAAGGTCTCGTCATCGTTGGTCAAATGCAATTTTCAAAACGTCGGACGGATCAACTCCATGGGGATCGCCCTGCTACTCCGTTGCTTCAAGCAGATTCGGGACGAGCGTGGGGCGGAGATCCGCATTAAGGCCCTCACCCCTGTCAATGTCATGCTGTTCAAAATGACCGGGGTGTTTCTCCTGGCAAGCCAGGATGAAAAGGACCCGGCATGAAACTGTTCGGCTACGAAATATCCCTGCTGAACTTCACGCGACTGGACCACCAGATCGGCAAATTCCGGGCGATACGGGACTCCTATCGGGAAGCCAATGTTCAGATTTACGGTGAGCAGTTGGCGCGGCTCCTCGATGGGGATGAAATCTGAACAGATGGCCAATCAATTGCGCGCGAGATGGGGATTCGAAACAAACGCCACAGGCCCAGAGGCATGGAACACCGACAGCGGTACAAATCCCGACCTGGCCGTACTGAGCGCACTCGATGAGCTGATCCGGAACAAGCGGCTGACCTCTCACTTTCAACCCATCTATGCCGCAAAAGGCGGGGCGGTCTTCGGCTACGAAGCCCTGGCCAGACAAAAAGGTCCCTCACCATTTTTGGACATCGGCGAGCTGTTCAGGACGGCCAACACCACGGGTTGCCTGAACGCTCTGGACAAACTCTGCCTGGAGACCGCCCTTTGCTGCCTGGCCGAAACCCGGTTCCTCGATCACAACTGGCATCTGTTCATCAATATCTGCCCTGAAACCTTCATGGATCCGGCCTTCCCCTGCCGGATCTTTACGGAACTGATAAGAGGGATGGGGGTCTCCAGTGAACGGGTCATCCTGGAGATAACCGAGGAGAGCGTGATTTCCAACTATGCCCTCTTCCGGAGTTCGCTGGACAACTACCGGCGGCAGGGGTTCAAGATTGCCGTCGATGATTTTGGCGCCGGTTATGCCGGGCTGAAGATGCTGTCAACGGTCGAACCCGATTTCGTGAAGATCGACCGGCACTTCATCGCGAATATCGACCGATCGCTCATCCATGCCAACCTGGTGGAGGCCATCGCCACCGCCTGCAATCGGATCGGAATCAAGATCGTAGCCGAAGGGATCGAACGCCGCGAAGAACTTGCGGTCGTCAGCAACATGGGGATCGACCTCGTCCAGGGATTCCTGCTCGGCAGGCCCGCCCCATCTCTGAACGATTCGCCGGCAACCGCTTTGGCCAGCCTTTCCGGACCGGAGGTAAACCTTGTCGTATCCCAAGGCGAGCGTCTCTTTATCGGCGATATCGTCGCGCATGTCGAGCCGGTACGAGCCGGCGACCAGGTTGTCACCGCCTTCCGCAGATTTCTGGACCAACCGGGACTCATGTCACTACCGGTTGTGGAGGAGGAGCGGGTTGTGGGCATCCTCAACCGCAGCAGATTCCTCGAAAACCATATCATCGGTTCCCACGGCTACGGATTCTCAATGAACTCCAAGAAGCGGATCGGCGAGGTGATGGAACAGAACATCCTGCTCTTCGAGGCAAACTGCACCATCGAGGAGGCATCCAAAAAGATCAACACCAAATCCGACATCGCCCATACCGCCAACCTGGTTGTGCTTAAGAATGGCCGCTATCGGGGAATAATCGCCATCAATCTGCTGCTTGATGCCCTGACCGAACAGAACGTGCTCCTGGCAAAGGATTTCAATCCACTGTCGGGACTGCCGGGTAACAACGCCATCCAGCGGGAGATCAACCGGCGCCTCGCCCAGAACATGCTCTTCGATGTCCTCTACATCGACATCGACCACTTCAAACCATTCAACGACCATTACAGCTTCGAAAAGGGGGACAATGTCATCAGCGCCCTGGCAGGGATCATCTCCGGTACCCTGGCACTCCACCGGAACCCGTTCAACTTCGCCGGCCATATCGGAGGCGACGACTTCATCGTTATCACCAGGCCGGCAAACTCACTGACGGTCGCCGAACAGATCATCGCCGATTTTTCCGCTCTCATTCCTGCTCTCCACGGCCCCGACGACCACGCGGCTGGCCACTTCCTCGCCCCGAACCGGCGCGGGCAGATCGAGTGGTTCCCGCTCCTCTCTCTGTCGATCGCCATAGTCAGCACCGAGGTCTGCAACATTGATTCCTACCCCCAGCTTGCCTCCATTGCCTGCGAGGTCAAGAGAGCCGCAAAAAGGCAGACCGGCTCTTCAATCTGCCGCGACCAGCGCAGGTTGCGTTGAAACAGCCTTTGGCAGGAGCAACCACAGGCCATCCCGACATGATTTTTTCAAATCTTCAGCATACCGTAACATGACGGCAACGGTCATGGTGTAGACTCTGCCCAACGTTCGACGCATCTGCATACAACAGCAGAGGGTACTTTGCCGCCCCTTACCGTGGACCCGGAAAGCCCGTGCAGACCAGCCGTAGGCTCATCTGCGTGCGGGTTCAACGGTTTTCCGGGAGGGATCATGATCCAGTCAGTATTCGGCGGGAAAAGACAAGCGCTGACGGTGCCATTGCTGATAGCCGTCACGCTGGCATGGCCAATCAACAGTCATGCCGAAACCGCGTACAAGAAGGTACCGGCAGAGATTGCAGGGCAATTGGCGGCAGGCGTTACCCTGGACGTCATTGTCCTCTTCGATGACGACGATATCGAACGGGAAGCGCAGCAACGCCGCAGTCAGACCGGGATTCACTACGACGACGAGGCCCTTCTCGCCTTCAAGGCCGGTCGCTACCGGCAGATCAAACAGCAGGTCGAGGCCGGCATGGTACCCGGCGACGGTGAAACCGTCGAGGAGTACGCACACCTGCCAATGGCAGTGAAGCGATTCCGCTCAAAGGCCACCCTTGAGGCATTCCTTGCCAAGCCGGAAGTCACGGCCGTGTACGCAAACAGGTCCATCTACCCTCACCTGACCTACAGCCTGCCGTTCATCAACCAACCGGCTGTCGCCGGTATCGGGATGACCGGCAGCAACACCACCGTGGCCGTCATCGACACCGGCATCAATTATACGCTGCCCGCCTTCGGCTCATGCACCGCCCCGGGTGTCCCAGCCAGCTGTCGCGTGGCAGCCTCTGTCGATGTCACCGGTAACGGCGTCACCCTGAATACCGATCCTACGGGTCACGGTACCAACGTGGCCGGCATCGTTGCCGGCGTTGCCACGGGCACACGGATAGCGGCGATAAACGCCTTCTCCGCCGGTGCTTCATCAACCAGCTGGGTCATCGCCGGTATCGACTGGGCCATACAAAACAAAGCAGCCTTCGGCATTGCCGCCATCAATATGAGTCTTGGCGACGGCTCGAACAACAGTTCGGCCTGCGGCAACAAAGGCACCAACCCATTCGTCACCCCCATCAACAACGCCATGGCTGCCGGCATCATACCGGTGGCATCGTCCGGGAACTCGGGATTTACTGCCGGCATGGGCAGCCCGGCCTGCACCCCCGGCGTGGTCTCGGTGGGAGCGGTCTACGATGCCAATTGGGGGGGCCCGTACACCTGGAGCGCTAACTGCACCGACAGTTCCTCCGGCCCGGACATGATCCCCTGCTTTTCCAACAGTGCATCTTTTCTGACCATGCTTGCGCCGGGCGCCTTTATCACGGCAGCGGGCATCCAGATGGCCGGAACCTCTCAGGCCTCTCCACACGTGGCCGGAGCGGTTGCCGTAGTGCGTGCTGCCTTCCCCGGGGAGACGCTGGACCAGACCGTCGCCCGACTCACCTCCAGCGGGATATCCGTCACGGACAACCGCAACGGCATCACCAAGCCGCGTCTCAACCTGCTGGCAGCCATCGGTCCGCCGTTCAACGACATGTTTGCCAATCGCGCCCTCTTATCCGGCGACGCCGGTCAAGTCGTTGCCACGAACCTTAATGCCACCAAAGAGCAAGGTGAACCGCTTCACGCCGGCAATGCCGGCGGCAGGTCGGTCTGGTGGCATTGGACTCCGTCGACCTCCGGAAAGGGATCATTCAATACCCATGGCAGCGGCTTCGACACGCTCCTCGCGGTGTACACCGGGACCATCGTCACCGGTCTGACCCAGATTGCCGCCAACGACAACGACGGCAGCCCCGGCAACACCAGTGGTCTCACCTTCACGGCCCTGGCGGGCAACGACTACCTCATTGCGGTCGACGGCTTCAACGGAGCTGCCGGAAGCATCACGCTCAACTGGAACCTGGCGCTGCAGGCCGATCTCGCCGTTGCCATGACCGTCGACAAGAGCGCACCGGTAGCCGGCAGCACCCTGACCTACAGTGTCACCGTCAGCAACGCCGGCCCTTCCGCAGCCGTCAACCTGTTGATATCGGCCCCGATCCCGGCCGGGTCCAGCTTTGTTTCCGCCACACCCGGCTGCACCGTCTCCACCGGCAAGGTTTCGTGCTCAATGGGAACGCTGGCCGCCAACGCAAGCAGCAGTGTCCAGATTGCCATCAGCCCTGGAGCGGCCGGGTCTCTCACCTTTACGGCAAATGCGGCAGCCGATACGCCTGACCCTGTGGCAACGAACAACAGCGCCAGCGTGACGGTCACCGTCCTGGCTGCCGGCAGCCCGGCAGTACCGGCGTTGTCCGTATGGGGAATCCTTGCCGGTTTTGCCATATTGATGGGAATTGGGTTACGGAGAGGGGAAATCGGTACTGCCTGACAATGTCACCCAGTGGTTGTGTAGAATTATTGTGCAAAATGCTGGACGTCTTGAATTGATGGTCAAATCTTCGCTTTTCAACACGTCTATCCAGAGGTTTTCAATAGCAGCTGTGGATTCGCCGGAACATCACCCGTAACGGGAACAACCGGCAGCTTTCCAATCCTGTATCACCCCCATCAGGGTGGCCTCCAGCAGCAGTTCTTCCCTGGTCTCAAACTGGTGTGCCGTTTTTGTCGCCTCACGCAGTCTTCCGGTATCGGCCAGGAAGTTGTGTATCAGGTCAACAATCTCAACCGTTGCGGTTTTATCGGTTATCCCTTGCCAATCGCTACCGAGTAGGCGCACAACGTCAGCCAGGGGAATCGTTTCATGGGAACTCTTTTCTCTATTTCGCCAATCCGACACAAGTATGGTCAACATCTGATCAAGAATCATACTCTCTTCAGCACCGTTCGATGTGATGGTAAATCTAGGCAGCTCGCCGTGGTATCAGGGGTTTCGTTTCCGGCCTTATCGGCAGTTGGTTCAGATGAACCCCCTGATGGACCCAGTATCCGCAGATGAAACAGTTGATGCCAAAGGCAGGACCGGTGTCCACCGTCAACTCCTGCTTGAAGATGCCGATGCGCGCCTTGCATTTTGGACAGGTCATCTCTTCCTCCTCGTTGGTCACTCCGCACTCAGAACAACAGGTCGGACAAAAAACTTTCAGGAAAAGCGCGGTAACACATTACGCCTGCGACTAACATCTCATTTCGGGGACATTGTAACTCCAGATTATGAAGATCAAGCTACAGAGAGGTAAAAGTTCCATAAATTTACATGCCAAAAAGCCCACATCAGTTGACCGATGTGGGCTTTGACTGCAACGTCAGGCAATGGAAAGGTTATCCCACCTTTCCCACTCCGTGCCTGTTCAACAGGAGCCCGAGCAGCTTGTCGTCTGGGAGCATCCCCGCCGCCCGCTTGACATCCTGTATCGACGTTTTCCCCTCGGCCACCACCATGAGCACATGGTCGACCAGCGGGGCGAACACCAGGGCATCGGCACCGGTGGTGATCGGCTGCACGTCGAAGATGACGAACCGCCCGGGATACCTGGCCTTCATATCCTCGATCAGCTCCTTCATACGTGGGGAACCGAGCAGTTCGCTGCTCTCCTTGATGGTTCTCCCTCCCGAGATGATCGTGATCTTTTCGATCCCCGGCCAGGTGATCAACTCCGTGACCGGCCGGTCGTCCAGGAGGTAATCGATCAGCCCCCGATCGCTGCTGTAGCCCAGACGCTTGTGGATCTGCTGCTGTTGCAGATCGCAGTCGACGAGGAGAACCGTCTGCTGGAACTCCTTGGCCAGCACAAACGCCAGGTTGATTGCCGTCGTCGTCTTCCCCTCGCCCTGGACGGCACTGGTCACCATGAGTGAATTGCCGCCGTCCTGCTGAATCCTCTGGAGAATCTGGGTACGCAGGATCTTATAGGCATCGAGGGTCATCCCTTCACCGGCAAAGACCACCCCCCGGTTGGCCGTAACCACCTCAGGAGAAAGGGTGACGGACCGTGAAACGGAATATTTGGGCGAAAACCATCCCAGCTTCTCCCGATCGACAGCAGGCTGCTCCTCCTGCTCGACCGACGGTACGCATGTACTTTCGGTTGCGACCAGCGTCTCATCAAGGGACTGCTCGTCGGGTACCGCAACTGGATTTTTCTGAATCTTCTTCCTCAATTGCGACAATCGCTCAATGTTTGCCATATGCAAAAATCCTCCGCGTAAGACTGGCAGGTCAAGTTTTTGATAGCGTCAGATGGCCAGACGGCGCAACACCTTGGCCAAGAAAACGTTCAAATCCATGACCAGAAAGTGAAAGAGCCCGATCATAAGCACGCTGGAGACGGTGGCTCCTACTAATGCAAGGCGTCGTCGCGCCTTGCATTTGGCAAGGTCGTCGGGAGTAACGATCTCGGGAATGGCGCCGAGTACCGGCAACCTGGTCGCCTTGGCCAGAGAGTCGAGCGAATAGACGGCATGATCGCCGTTTTCCTTTAGCGCGGCCACCCCGATACCCGAGCCGATGCCGAGCACCAGGCCGATCAGGAGGATTGCCGGGACATTCGGGCTGATCGGTTTTTCCGGCAGCCGGGCCGCGTCGATCAGCGTGAAGCGCTCGCCCATCTGCTCCTTTTCCAGGCCATGGGCAACGCGGGATTCCATGAACTTCTTGGTCAGATCTTCATACTTGGCCTGCAGGTTGCTCCGCTCCACCACCAGGGTCTTGTACCCCTCCTCGACCCGCGGACTCGACTCGATCCGTCGGCGGTAGTTGTCCCGTTTTTGGGTCAAATCAGCGATCTGGCGCCGGACCGACTCTATATCCGAACGGGTACCGGCCAACTGGGAATCGAGATTGATATACGAAGGGTTGTCCGGCTTGGCCTCCGGGACGTCCCGACCGGCAGAGCGCAGCTGTTTGGAGAGTTCGGCCAGTTCGGCCTTGGTCTTGATGACGTCGGGGTGCTTATCGGAAAAACGGCTCTTCAGGTCCACCAGCCGTATCCGCAGTTCGTTCAGCCTGGTCTTGTCCTGATTGGCGGCATCGGTGGGAATGACACTTATCTGCGACTGCAGGTAGCTCTCCTTCTCACGCAGTGCGCGCAGCTGTTCATTCTGCTGCCTGAGATCCCGGTCAACGTTGTCAAACATCTGCAGGTTCAGTTGCGAGAGCTCCGGAAGGGTATTCAGGTTACGTTGCTTGTATTCGGCAATCCGGCCATCGACCTTGGCCAGTTCCGCCTGAACGCTCTTCATCTCCTCTTCCATGAAGCGCGTGGTGCCAAGGGACTGCTTTTCCCGGACCTTGATATTCTCGCCCAGATAAAGCGAAGCCAGCTCGTTTGCCACCTGCTGGACCACGGTAGGATTTTTCCCTTCGTAGGAAACGGTGAAGGCGATGGTGGCCTGGGCGGGCCGACCGGTTCGGGGGTCGATGACATCGGCGCTGATGGTATTGAACTTGATGTCCTTGCGCAACTTGGCAATAATCTCTTCCGTTGTCTTGGTCGCCTTCAGGTCAGCATAGAGGTTGAAACGGTTGATGATCTCCAGCAGCCTGGTCGACCCCATGATCTGCTGATTGATGGACTGCAGCCGCTGGTCCGCAAAGGTGGTGATGTTGGCCGAAACATACTCACGCGGCACCTCCTGCTCCTCGATCAGGATCGTGGAGGATGAGCGGTATTTCGGCGGCAAGAGGGCCACGATCAAAACGGCCAGCAGAAAGACAGCCAGCAGAGGGACCGCGAGACTCAACTTCCGTCGCTTGACGATGGTGACGATGTCCTGAAAATTCTTGATTTCCTGCTCCATGAATCGGCCTCACTTGTTTTCTATGAATGCGAACCTGTCAACCGGGTATTTCCAATTGGCCTGCATCAGCACCATGTTTTGCACCGCGCTCTGGTTGCTCGGACTGTAGTCGATCCGATAAAAGGCGTAGCGCAGTCCCATGCTGAAATGCCGGGATATCTCGTAATCCAGGTCTGCGCTGCAACGAATCGCCTTGTCTTCAGCCCCTTGGGCCGAAAACTGGCCGCCCGGCGAACTGTTGATGGTGTAAGTAATAGCTGCCTGGCCCGCAAACTTCTCCAGGAACTGTCTTCCCAGCGTGAGTCCCACCTGGGTCCGCTCCGTGGCCCCGATCTGGCCGGAGGCAGCCGTAAAGTCCCGGACAAAGGAGAGCGTCGCACGGTTTTTCTCTCCCGTATAGGCAAGGGAGAGGAGGCCCGTAACCCCCCAGTTGTCGTTGGTCGCCTCGGTTGTCGTTGACGTCGCCTGTTGCAGCACCAGGAATGATGAATGGGTGAATCTCCCCCCGACCGAGGCGTTCCAGGAGAAATGTTCGCTCTGCTGCCAGCTGGAGCCGATGCCGAGCGAGTAGTCGTCGCTCTGCGAATCGCGATAGATATTTCGGCTGTAACCGGCACTGGCCGCCCCGGTAAGCAGATTCCCGAAGTTCCTGTTGACCGCCATGCCGGCGGTGTGCACCTTGTTCCCCAAAAGAGCGGGATTGTCATACGTTTCGCTGGCATAGGAATAGGACATCGTTGCGCTGGTCAGCTCGTCCAATTTCCGGTTGGCGCTGAACGCATAATTGTAGCTGTCTTTCCCGGAACTGGACGAAAGCATGGTCAGCTGGTTGATCGAATCCGGCCGGGAATTCCTGACATAGGCCCCCGATGCGCTGAAAGCGGTCAGCGGTGAAAGCCGGTATCCTGCCTGGCCGCGGTACTGGTAATCGACGGAGTCGAGATTGGCCATCTTCGCATACGTCAACCAGTTGATGCCGCCAAGAATGCTCAGGTTGTGCCGTGCCGAGTTATCGGCCAGCTCCAGCGACGGCGAAAGCGTTGTGACAACATCGCTCTTTCTGGCAATGGTGGAGAAGAGGATGTTATCATTGAACTCTTCACTGGCAGTTACCGCAGGCGTCACCTTGATCTCGTCGGCCCTGGCAACTGCCAGCCCCGCTGCCAGATGCACGATGCCGGCAATCACCAGCAACCTGACGGCACTACCACCTGAGGCAGAGCCGTCCCTTGGGCTGTTTGCGTTTCTGGAGGATATCATTGGCATTTCGTTACGGAACAACGATCACGTCGCCCCGTTTGAGCCAGATATTCTCCTCAAGGTTACTTCCCGCCGACACCAGTGTATATCTGAACGGAAAGATCAAGGTCTTGCCCTCTTCCTGACGAAAGATCCTGATGTCGTCCTTGTCCGCAAAAGGATTGAGGCCGCCGGCCATGGCCAATGCCTGCAGGACATTGGTGTTCGCCAGGAGCATCTGCCGCCCGGGAGTGTTGATCTTGCCGATCAGGTACACGAACAGACTGTTCGACTGCCTGACCTCCACCGTCAAACCGGCATCCACCACGTAACCGGTCAGTTTTTCTTCCAGTTCCTTCTTCAGCTTGGCAACGGTCTTGCCCGCAGCAACTATCTCCCCGATCAGCGGAAACTGAATCTTGCCGTCGGGCAGGACCAGAACGGTCTTGGTCAGTGTATCGTCCCGCCAGACCGTAATGCCGAGCTGGTCACCCGGACCGATGACGTAGTCCTGGTCAGGTCCTGATGGTGCGCCTCCCACCAGATCAGGTTTGAACGGTTTTTCATCGTGAAGACCAACGACTGACAGGACCTTGTCCCAGAACAACGTCCCCTTCCGCGCTGCGGGAGCAGTTTCAATCTCCTCTTTTGCTGCGGGAGCGGGTGCCTCCACTTCCGGCGAGGCGTTGTCGGCAGCGGCCTGATCGACGTTCTGCTCGACTGCTTGCCCGTTTTCTTCCGCCTCGACAACCGGCTTGTCCTTGGCCAACGCGGCATCGTGGTACGTCCCGGCTGCCGTAAACAGTGCCAGGGCCAGGATAAGAACGGTCTGGAAACCTTTGCTGAACATAACTTTCACCTGCTGATTTAGGTTAAGGCCCTGTTACGGGCCGGACAACTACGCATCATACCAGCGGAATGTTACATTCCGGTGGCAGTTGGCTTAATATTTCATTACCGGGGAAATAGAATCGGTAGTCGGCCGTTTCCTGACTGGCACAGAAGCAAAAAGACGTGTCGTAACCTTCACACGTGTTACAAACTCTTCAGGGTGCGTTCGGCTTCATCCCTGCCGGGAAACGGTTCTTTCCCGGCCAGAGCCAGGGTCAGACTTTCCTTTGCCTTGGCGCGATCACCGGCCTTGTACCGCACCATGCCGAGATGGAAGTTGATCACCGGATTTTTCGGTGCGCTCGCCTGCACCTTGCCGATCAGCTCCATCGCCTGCTTGAAGTCGCCTTTTTTGTAGTAGATCCATCCCAGGGTGTCGGAGACGGTCAACCCCTCGGGTTTCAGCAGTTGGGCCTTCTTTGCAAGCGACTCTGCCCGGTCCAGCTCCTTGGCCGACCGCGACTTTTCGCACAACAGGTATGCCAGGTCGTTGGCCACACGCCAGGACTCGGGATTCCGCCTGTAGGCCTGCTCCAGCTCCGCCTCGGCCTTGTCCATCTTTCCCTGGGCGATGTACAGCTCGCTGAATTTCACGTAACCGATCGGCAACTGGGGCGCCTTTCGCTTCAGTTCGCCAAAACGGGTCTCGGCCTTTTTCAGGTCACCGCTCCGCAGGTAAACGTCACCCAGATCGGACAGGACTTCCAGATCTGCCGGATTCTTTGCCAGTATCCTGGTCAATGTCTCCTCGGCCGACGTCAGATCCTTCTGCGACAGATATACCCTGGCAATGGCCCGTTGCAGGTCGCGGGCATCGGGCGTCTCCTTGAGGGCCGTCTTCAGTCCGTCCAGGGCCAGTGCCGGCTCCTTGTTGAGGAGATGGGCCTCGGCCAGCCGGACATGGGCCTGGATGGATTTTTCGTTTTCAGCGAGCACACTCCTGAATTCGGTGACGGCATTGGCCCCTTCCCCCTTGAGCATGTGAATCTCGCCCTTGGTGAAGTGTGCCTCTACATTCTTGGGACTTTCTTTGATCACCTCATCCACGTACTTCGTGGCAGTGACCAGATCGCGCCGCACCAGGTAGATCTTCGCCAGGGTGCTCCTGGTGGTGATGAGATCCGGCTTGGTGAACTCCTTTTCCGCTGCCAGGATCTGCTTCAGCACCTCAATCGCCTGATCGGGCTTGTTCTGGTTGGCATACAGCTCACTCAGGGCGAAACGGATCTTGAAACTCTTCGGAATCTGGCCGGCCCCCTCTTTGAGCAGTTGCTCGACCTCCGCCGGCTTGTTCCTGGCAAGGTAAAAGCCGGCTGCCTGTAAACGCCGTTCTTCATCCTGCGGTGCGGCGGCAACATAGGCCTTGACGGTTTCAATGGCTTTCGCCTCCTGTTTCGCCCCCCAGTAGAGGTTCGCCAGGGTGATGGTGTGACGCGCCTCGGCCGGTTCCAGGGCGATGAGCTGTTTTACCAGGGTAACCGCCTCGTCAATCTTGCCAATGTTCGCCTTTAATTCCGCCAGCGAGAGGAGGCAACCGGCCGATTTCGGGTTGGCCGCCACTCCCTTGGTAAGGGTTGCCTCGGCGCTTTTCAGGTCTTTATTCAACAGATAGCTGGAAGCCAGCAACTGAAAGGCATCGGGCTTCTGTATACCTTTGGCGATCAGCCCCTCCAGAAAGGGGATAGCCTTGGTATGTTCCTTTCGTGACACATAGACCGCCCCTTTCAGCAACTGCCCATCAACGTGACCCTGGTCCTTCTTCAGGATCAACTCTGCCTTTTCAAGCGCCTTGTCAGGATATCCCGCGCCGAGGAGGATCTTCCCGATCTGATAATGGGCTTCGAGATCGGCCGGGTTCAGTTCCGCCGCCTTGCCGAAACTGGCGTACGCCCCCTTGAGATCTCCTTCCTTGAGCGCGACGTAGCCGAGCATCCGGTAGGCATCCGCATACTTGGGGTCGATCTGCACGGCATTCTTGAACTCGAGCCTGGCCTTGGTGTACTCACCCTTTTCATACAGGCTCTTCCCCTTGGCAAGGAATTTGGCCTTCTTGGCTTCAGGTCCGCTGCATGCCACCAGCGACACGGTTACCAACAGCACCAGGCCCAATCGGGCAATTCTATTCCGCATGCAATCTCTCCTTATCGTTTATTGCTTTTGTCAGCGACACGCCAGAACCACGAGCGAGACCACGGTGGTTGCCGCTATCCTGCCGAACCGGCCGCGCAACTCCGCCAGCATGACTTCATAGCTGAAATAGAGCATGATGATCTTTGCCGCGATCAGGCCGATCCGGTACTCCTGTAGCATCTGATCCGGCATGTTGGGGACAGCCACGGCGAGAATCAGGATGAGGAAGTCCATGGGCGAGCTTCTGAACCCGTTTTTCCGCCGGGAAAACTTGGAAATGATGATGATGAGCACGGCAAAGACGCCGAACGACATGTTGTAGACCGCGCGTCCCGGCCCCTCCAGCCACTGGACGTGTTGATGGTCGCTCAGGTAGATGGCAAAGGGGATCAGCAGGTACAGGGTCATGCGGAGCACGGCTTCAAGCCGCACCTTCCAGAACAGCCAGGTCAGCATAACCAGAAGCGCCAGCCCCGTTGCTGCCAGCGAGACATACAGCGGCACCCTGATGGCGCTCCAGGAGGTGAACAGCAGGAGCAGAGGGATGCCGAACTCAAAGAGCGGGAACGAGCCCTTGATGAGGTGTCCTTCCCGCTTCAGCATCCTCAGCCGGCCGGCAATCCTGATATCGAAGAAATCGAACCGCCGCGGCCGCCAATCGGCCTGGCGGGCACGGTGAAAGACCATCAGCACGATGGCGGAAAAGCAGAGGTAGCCGGTCAGGAGCAGCCAGTCGTAATGGTAACGCAAGAGGATCGCGGTAACGACCAGCAGGGTCTGCAGGACGTAGATGACCACCACGGACTCCGAATGATGGAGGCCGAGCCGGAGCAGATGGTGGTGGAAATGGTTCTTGTCCGCGGAGAACGGGGACCGTCCCTGGGCGATGCGGGTCACCATCACGGTCAGGGTGTCCAGGATCGGCACCCCCAGGAGCAGCAACGGGAGCACCGGGCTCAGTGTTGTCTGCCCCTGGGTCAGGGCTATGGCCAGGGTGGCAGCCGAGTACCCCAGGAACTGGCTTCCGGCGTCCCCCATGAAGATGGAGGCCGGATGGGTATTGAAGCGGAGGAAACCGAAGATCACCCCGGCCAGGGCCAGGGAGATGAGACCGATGACCTGACTCCCTTCCACGTAGGAGAGATAGCCGATGCCGGCAAAGACCAGCAGGCAGATGCCGCCGGCAAGGCCGTCCAGGCCGTCGGCCAGGTTGATCGCATTGGTTGCGCCGACGATCGCCACGAGCGTCAGTGGAATGGAAAGCAGAGCGGGAAGCTGCCAGGCGTCGGGCAGCAAGGTGCCGAGAGAGCGGATCTCGACCCCCCCGGCCAGGATGACGATCAGTGCAGCAACGATCTGTCCGAGAAACTTGATCTTGGGAGACAGGTCCCGCAGGTCGTCCAGCAGACCGAAAAAGACCAGCACTGCTGCGCCACTCAGGTAGGAAATGACGAAACGGTCGGCACAGTTCCAGAACAGGAGCGGCACGAACGCTCCGAAGGCCATGGCGATGCCGCCGATGCGGGGAATGGGCCTGGTGTGGACCTTGCGCTCACCGGGAAGATCCACCGCGTTGTACCGGATCGCCAGCGCGGAGAGGAGCGGGGTCGTGGCTATGGTGATCAGAACTGCAAGGAGCAGGGTTGACAGAAAGATCATCGGGAGACCTTCCCGGGAAGAAATGCATCGAGCTGCGGCACCACGAGCCTGACGAACGACTGCATCCGTGCCTCGGCATCCTCCACCCGTTCCGTGGCGTTGACCGGCGTAATGATCCGCACCAGGGAACCGTCGGTCCGCTGACGGGTGAGCGCATCCCAAAAGGCGTAGAGCTTGAGGCTGAACAGGTCGTTCAGCACCCGTCCCCGCTGTGGAAACCAGTAGTAGGTGAGCTGCCGCTGGCCATCCTTCTCCATAAAGGCCCGGCTCACCGGAAGCGAAAAGGTGCCGTTCAGAGCCACGGGGACCACCCCTGATTCCTGGAAGTCCCAGCCGCTGCCGGGAAGGCAGGTGGCTGGGGTATGCACCGACCCACCCTTGGTCTGGCTGGCATAGTAGGCCGTATAGAAGTTGATCTCCCTTCCCCGTGGGTCACGGTAATCGATGATCGCATAGTCGCTGAACTTCAGGGCATTACGGTAATGCGGCTCCATGGCGGTCCGTGTTCCCCGCCACTCGCCGATCTCGACCGGGAATTCGGCGAGTGGCCGGTTGATGGGGGTCTTTTCGCGGAAATCTACCCCCTTGGCCGCCGCAACGGTCACGGTAAGGCAGAGCAGTGCCGCCAGGAAGTGGCGGGTGAAAAAAAGCGAAGAGCGGGACTCGGAAAGCGGGGCCGTGACCCGTTCGTTCGTCGCCTGGCTGGGCTCGTTAGCAGCAACGGCCGAGACCCGCTCCGGGAAAATTCTCTTCAAAAGCCAGATTTCGCCCAGCAGCAGCCCAAGACTGAACATGAAAATGAACCAACCGGAGAAATCGTGGAAGAACCCCTCGGCCACCTGTGCCCCGAAGATCGGGTAAAGAATGCCAACCGACGCGATCCGGAGCCCGTTAGTGATCACTGAAATCGGGATCGCGGACAGGATCACCACCAGGCGCTTCCAGGCCGCTGCCCGATAATAATAGGCGAGCAGGACGGCCATGGCAATGAGCGGGACCAGGTAGCGGATGCCGCTGCAGGCATCCACCACCTGCAGCTTCGTGAACCCAAGATCGATGACGTTCCCTTCGCGGAAGGCCGACATTCCCCAGAGTTGGAGAATGGCCACGCCGAGATGGGATGAGAGGAGCTTGAGCTTGAGAGACATCTGCGTATTGACGAAGATGGGGAGGGGAAACGTGGCCAGGGAAAACCCGACCGGAAAGGCGATGACCTTCAGCTTACGCCACCCCAGCTGCAGCCAGCAGAGGCCGACCAGCACCAGCCAGAGGGAGAGATAGAGGGTGAAGAACTCGCCGGCCAGTTCCCCGAGCCAGAAGAGGAGCAGACCGCACCCGAGCGGGATGCCTCCCATCCACGAAGAGATCGACGGCAGCGCCGCCAGCTGCTGGCGTTTCTCCCAGATCAGATAGAGGACCACGAAGGGGATGAGGGCGCAGGAGCTGTAATCCTCCCTGGGCCAGTCGTTTGTCACCAGCCAGTCGAGGGCCGAATAGTAGAGGACAACGAGGAGCGTGCCGAAGACAAGACCCTTTAGCCAGCTTGCCGGCCTGATAAACATTACCGGGTTCGGCGCAACGGTCTCCTGAACTGTTTTCATAGATGGGTTCCGGTCGAGAGGGTACCCGCAGAAGTCTACGTTTCGCCAGAGCGGAGAACGAAGCCTCTGCGGGATGATTGACGGTCACATTTTGCAAAAAGACCAGCGAAAACAAGGCGGAGTATACCGACAGAGTATTGATTCCGTGTTACAGGCAGGTAAAGGTTTGGCTACTCTTGTTCTTCATCAGTGTGCCGGACTGCCCTGCCCGGCAGCCTCCGACCTGGCCTGGGCCATCCGCTCCATCTCTGCGATCTTGTCGCCGAGCCACTGGTGGATGTCCCTTGCATTCTGGTAATTGAGGACCACCCCATTGGAAACAAAGCGGACAATGCTGGTGTTGAGGTCTTCAGGGTCTACGGCCACCACATTGCCGATGCCGCCGTCAGGATTGATGCCGTGGGTCAGCTCGTTGGGGAGCGGCTGGCGTTCCAGGTAAAAATTGACCACCAGGTCACCGCGGGGCGAAACGCCGCCATGGGCGCCATTCACATAAACGGGGTTGTAGTCGTACCGGAAGACATACTTGAATGCAACGGAAGTGGGGGTGTTGCTCATGATATCGAGATCCTTTCATGGTGGTGTTGCTGACGTCAGGTAAGAATAGACCAGATGCGATCTGCGGCATGGCCGTCCCAAAGCGGCGGCACAACCGCCTCCGGCAGCCGTGCGAGGCTTTGCCGATATGCAGCCAGGATACCTTCCGGACTGGTGCCGGCGAGCACATTCGTCCCGAGCTGGGCGGTAATCGGCCGTTCGGTATTGTCCCTGATCGTGACACACGGCACACCGAGGGCGGTCGTTTCCTCCTGCAGGCCTCCGCTGTCGGTCAGGACCGCCTCGGCATCCTTCCAGAGAGAGAGGGATTCCAGGAAGCCAAGGGGGGGGAGCAGTACGACCCGTTCATCCAGGGTGAGGTCAAAGGATTCAAGCATCTTTCTGGTGCGCGGATGCACCGGAAAGAATATGGTGCGCTCACTGGCCAGTTCGTTGAAGGCCGCAACAATTCCGGCAAAGGTTTCCCGACAGTCCACGTTTGAAGGACGGTGGAGCGTCGCAAACAAGTAGGAGCCGGCACCCTCCCGCATCGCTCGGGTGGGAAACGACTGAAGATCGAGAGAGGCGAGCCGCCTCGCCTGATACAAAAGGTTATCGATCATCACATGCCCCACCCGGTGGATCCGCTCCGGTGCCTTTCCCTCCCGCAGCAGATTGACGGCCCCGCTTTCCTCGGTAACGAAGAACCAGTCGCTGATGGCGTCGGTCACCATCCGGTTGATCTCTTCGGGCATGGTCAGGTCGAAGCTCCGCAGCCCCGCCTCCACATGGGCGACCTGGATGTTCAGCTTCTTGGCGACCACGCTACAGGCCAGGGTGGAGTTCACGTCCCCCACCACCATGACGACATCCGGCTTTGCCGCAATGCAGGCTTCCTCGAAGGCCATCATGATCCGCGCAGTCTGAACGGCATGGGAGCCCGATCCGGCATCGAGGAAGAAGGCGGGCGCCGGTATCTCCAGTTCGTCGAAAAAGGTCTGGGACATCTGGTAGTCGTAGTGCTGTCCGGTATGCACAATCTGGCATTCGACGCTGTCGTGTTGCCGTGCGGCACGGAAGATGGGGGAGATTTTCATGAAATTGGGTCGCGCACCGGCGACAAGCAGGACTCTCATTGGTTCCTCTGTTGATGGATGATGAAAACCGGCCTGAATAATTTCCAGGCCGGCCGATGGTAGCAGGGAAGTTTTGTGGTTGCGTTACGGGAGGGAAACTATTTGGTGAAATCGGTTATCTCAGACAAACACCATGGACAGCTTTCTGCGAAATACCCGGTAGGCAAAGATCGGGAGCACCTTCTGCCGCCCGATCCGTTTCGGCTCGGAGATAAGCCGGTAGAGCCATTCGAGGTTCAGCCGGCACCAGCGCTCGGGGGCGCGCTTGACGGTCCCGGCGATGGTGTCGAGGGTGCCGCCGATCCCCTGACAGACCCTGACGGTGGAGAGCCGGGCCGCATTTTCCACGAACCAGTTTTCCTGCCGCGGCGAACCGAGCGCCAGGAACAGGATCTGGGCACCAGACGCATTGATCCGCTCGATGAGAGAGGGTATTTCGTCCGGCGTCACAAAGCCGTTGGCCCGGCCAACGATCTTCAGTGAGGGGTAACGCTGTTGCAGGATTGCCGCGGCCTTGCTGCTGACCTCCTCCTTTGCCCCGTAGATGAATACCCGGTACCCTTTCCCGGCAGAGAGCCGGCAGATCCGGTCCATCAGTTCGACGCCGGGGACCCGCGACAGACGGGCGCGATGCAGAATCCGGGCGGCCATCACCACGCCGATCCCGTCCGGGATCAGCAGGTCCGCCTGCTTGAAGGTCTGATGCAGCCGGGGGTCGCGGGGGACCGAGAAGTTCTTTTCCGGATTGACCGCGAAAACGCTGTGGGGCCGGTCCCCCTCCTCGACAAAACGCTCGATCCGTTCCAGTGCTCCGGCCATGTCAACCGGGTCCACCCAGACATTCAGGATATTGAGACGATTCTTTGGTTGCGACATTACCTGCCTCCTAGAAACAAAAAGGCCCGAGCCGGACAAAGGAGTGCCTTTGGTGACGGATCGGGTGCCCTGGTCCCTGAAGCATCAGGTCAGCGGAATGCCCACCTATCTACTTGTCAGCGAGTATAGCCGCTGAATGTTACGTCTGCATGGAGAGGGGAAAACAGTTTGGTAAAAATTCCATGATTCATCACATCATCTGTTTCAGAACCTGGACAGGGAGAAAAAGTACCATTTGTCATTCATAACCGTTTCGTTAGAATCTCATCATATATGCGCCTGGTCCGGCCGGCTATCTTCGCCATGTCGATAGCCTCAAGGCAGTTACTGTTATCCAATGATGGCCGGTCATTGATTCGGGTCAGCAGAGCACTCACCGCGTCCGCGATGGTCTTCGGGTCCCTGTCCGGCGCCACCACGCCGAACGCCACCAATCCTGCCCACTCCTTCACGTCACCGACGTCCACGGAAACAAACGGGAGCTTGGCTGCTATGGCCTCCTTAATGACAGTTGGAGAACCCTCGGAGAGAGACGTCAGAAGCATAAGGTCGCAATTCCAGAAAACCTTTGGCACGTCCGCCCGGTTGACGTTCATGAGATGGACCCGCTCCACCCGGGTTCCCCTCCCTTCCAGCTCCTGGCAGACAGCCTGAAACAAGCCGTAGTCCTTCACCTTCACTGCAGGATTTGCCGGGAATAGTATCCTGAGACATCCGGTCGGCCGCCGATTCACGGCTCCAGCATGATCGGGAGGGATCGCGAAACTTTCGACACCTATCCCGCAGGGGATCACGTCTCCGTAACCGAGTTCATCCCTGAGCCTCCGGGCCACCACGATGCATCGTGACGCCTTGCGGGCAAGCAGTTTGGAAAGATGCTTCGCGGGGCTCACCAGCAGGTCTGACCCGTGAAATGTGACCACAACCGGGACAGTGACAAAGATCAACGCGAGCAGGGTGAGGCCGTAATGGGCATGGACGATGTCGTATCGACCCCTTTTAATGATCCCGGGCAGGCGGAGCATTGACCGCACGTACTCCAGTCTTGACCTGTAACCTTCGACAACGAAGACATCGACGGTTAACTCGGGACAGCACGTGCGCAACGACTCGACCTGCTCCTTGACAAAGGTGCCCCAGGACGGTCTGTCATCGCGTGGATAGAGATTGGTTACCACCAGAACTTTCAAAGCCTTACTCCACCCTGTAGCTGTAAAGATGAGAATCACCACCCGCGAAATAGATCCGGCCGTCGCGATAGATACCCCCAGCAGTAATGGGAACGGGAGAATCTGCAAGCCAGTTCATCTTATGGCTCTTGGGGTCGATGCGGGCTATCCCCTTTGTGAAGAGGACGTACACCTGCTGGTTCGGACCGGGAACGAAAACCCGCGGCCCCTGGTGCCAGGTCGTGAGGCCGAACCGCGACGTCTCCTGGCTGATAAGTTTCCGGCTTGCCGGATCGAAGACGAAGAATGTCCCCCTGTTCATCATCCCGTACACCAATCCTTGTGGGCCCTGGCAAAGGTCGGTGAATTCCTGGAGGCTCGGAATTACAGCCTGGCGCCAGAGCAGTTTTCTTGTTGTGATGTCCATCAGGTACAGTTCCGGCGCTCGCGCCTTTTTTTCACCGCCGGTCCCGGCCGCAATGGTCGTCCCCCCCAACAGTTTGTTCCCGGGCAGGACCAACAGGCTGTTGGTGGATTGATCGGGGATTATGTCCCGATCTCTGAGCAGTTGCATCTCACGTTTCCCACTGTCCCAGAATACGAGCCCTCCCCCCGTCACCCCATAGTCCGGCGTACCGGCCATAACGATTGTTTTGCCGTCGGGAAGGGCCAGGAGCGTGCTGGGGCGGTTGACGATTGGCGTGCCGGCGCACAGGTACTGAGGATTCCATCCGCTCCTGTTCTTATCCGGTTGCCAGGGGCGCGACGGGTCCCATTCCAGAAGGAATCCTCCCGGATACCCCCCGACAAAAACCTTATCCCCTTGCGACACGACGGTATTCCATTGTCCGTAGCATGCCCTGCGCTCCCGTCTGGAACTGCCTGGATCATAGCTGAAGAACTGCGTGGGAAAGGTCGTTGCGCCATAGATGGCCCCACCGGGGGTGACCGACACGGTCATGATGTTGGCGCCGTCACTGGAATAATCGAAGCGGAGCTTCTGACTGTACCCCTTCCTACGTGGATCATCGATGGCGAGCCGGCGTTCGGTAAGATCGAGCTCAGCAAGTCGACGGCCATCGGGAAAGGAGCGATGGAACAGATTCTGGTTGCCGGTAATCTCCTCTTTTGGTCGAACCTGCTCGTGCGCTCCGGTTTTGACGCACGCTCCGTTGTACAGCGCGTACCAGCCGCCGGCTTTATCCTGCCCCAAAGCCTTTCTGAAGGATTTCTGCTCAACATCCCATGCCGTCGGCTCCTGCTCCAGGGCTTTTCCGTATACCTTGCCATCCATATCCCGATACAGATAGGCCATCCCCCGCTTGCGCTCCCCTTCGGGAAGTTTCGGCAACGCCACCCCTGTGGAGGGGTTGAACGCGACTATCTGACTGGCGGTGAACCCCAGGGCGAGATAGATCCACCCCTTATCGTCAGCGGCTATAGAGCGTGGGTATTGTTCCCAGTTCTGTTTGTACACCTGTCCATAGTCCTTCAACTGCCCGGTCGCAGGATTGTAGGCAACAATGCCGGCTTGGGGATGGGTGGCCGACCAGATAACCCCTTTATCGTCCTCCGTCATACTCATGGCCGTTTTGGTGGCCGTCTTGCGCCAGAACGTGAAAGCACGTTTGTTGACGTCAAACTCCACGAAATGGCCGTTGAACTGCGTATAGAATCTGTTGCGGCTCGACAGGAGCGAGGCAAAAGGTCCGTCTCCGTCTGCCGGAAAGGGGAGAGGGAACTGCTCGGTCCTGCCGGTTTTTGCGTCAATCATCAGGAGCGCGTATCCGCCCCGGTGATCGTAAAGCCAGGCAACGACAACGTTCCGCCCGGCGCCGTCAACCGTCGCGGCTACTCCGCGGGCCGTACTTACCGGGACAGCCACCCCATGGTCGGAAAACCTGTTTGTCTTGCTCTCCGCTCCTCCAAACCCGACAGCGGACAGGAACAGCAGCACGGCACAAAATACAATGGGGGTAGCTTTCACCCTTACCCCGTTTTTTTTCACGGTCAGCAACTTTGAGGTAGTACTTGAGAAACTGCTTAGCATTCTACCCCGTCCTGGACTTTCTCTCTCTGCGCGGCGCGGCTGCAAAAGTAACTGTACCAGATCACAGACCATATCAGATTGAAATACCATCTGTTTTCTGCCATGTGATCGGTAATGGAATTGAGTGCGGCAGCAACAATAACACCGAGCCCGGCAAGGTATACGGCAAGCGCAGAGGGGTCATCGATCATGTTCTTTCGTCTTTGAAAGAATGAAACCAGCAAGCCCGCAACGAGTAAGGTATAGGCCAGCCCCCCCATGACACTGTAACTCACCGTATAGGCCAGGTAGTCGTTATGAATGACAGTTTTTACACTGTCCCCCACCGTGAAGGTGAAACCGACCCCCAGGGGCTGTTCAACGTAATACTCAATGGCGCGCTCCCATAGCCCGAGCCTGTCCGTATCCTTGTTGACGACACGATGCTCGTACCGTTTTTCCAGGTACTCCTTGACGCTCGGGGGCGACAGTCCGTATGTCAGCAACAGCATGGAGCAGATGACGGCCACCGCTACGATCGCTTTAGTTACGTTGATCGTTCGGGACAGAGCGTAAAATATGGCGGCCAGACCGAAAAGGCATGCAAAACCGCTCCCGAAACTGCCGGTGCTGAGAAGGAGAAACACGTTCAAGGCCAGACACGCTCCGGCGACCACCCTGTACAGGCTCCTGACCGGTGAGACTGTAACCGCGGTTGACGCACAGATCAGGGCTGCCAGGATGAAGCCGACTTCAGTTCTCAGGAAGTTCACAACCACCTTGCCAAGCCGGTATTGAAGGAAGCCTTCCGAAAGGCTGCTAGCGTGCTGCGCGGCTTCCCACTCATTGGTCACGGTTCCGAACAATTTTGCCGAAAGCAGTATCAGTGTCGACGGGACAATCAGGCAGAAGAGCAGGCCTTGAAGGTTCGCGGCATAGTCTCTGCTCTTCTCCATTCTGAAGTAGATCAGCGGTAACAGTATGAAAGGGGCGAGAAGGAAATTGTACGCAAATGCTCCCTGTCGCAGTATGCTCCCCAGGAATTTGTCACCAATCCAGTTGATGGAGCTGGCAAAAAAACCGAACAGTGCCAGGCTTACCAGTATATAAAGCCACTTTGGCAGCTTGGTCAGATACCTCATGTTGAAAACTGCAAGCCAGAGAGCATATATGAGATTGCAGGAGAACTGCTGCTTGGCTATGGCTATGGGAGTTGCCGCCGATATCGAGACAAGGAAAATCCAGGGGCGGGGAGCCTTATTCCAGAGCAGCGTCATAACAATCGAGAAGGCCAGAAACGGAACAAAGAACGCATACTTTTTACCAATAAGGATGGCTGCGGCAATGAGCGCCATCCCCAGGAAAATCGCAATGACAGACGTTCTTCCCCCAACCTCCCGGAAATCGGCAATCGGTTCATCGTAAGAAGTATTTAAATCATCATTCATGGTCAAGCACAGTCCCTTGCCGTATCCTGTTCACGCCTCGTCAATACAACAAGATCTACATACGCGGCAATGGTTCTGGCAACACGGCCGAGCAGAGACCCTATTGCGACCGCCAGAAGCCCTCCGGTCACGGGCAACAGCAGATAGGTCGCCAGAGGAAAAACAATAATGCCGGCAATAACGCTGCGGCCATACAGCCACGGCCTGCCGGTGGCAAAAAGGGTATTGATCGGCAGAAATGCTGCCTGGAGAACCGGACCCCAGAGGCACACCTTCATTGCCGGAATACCGGCAACATATTTCGGAATGAAATGGGTAACGAACAGTTCCACCAGGAATGAGCCTGCACACGCAAGCAGGATCATGAATCCGGTGAGCCCAGCGGTCACCCAGATGATCCGTGCGTTGGCGTTACGCACGCTGCCATCCCGCGCAAGATTGGTGACAACACGTGGCGTCAGAACCTGCCATATGGCCATGGGAAGGGAGTTCACCGCCCCCCCCATGACGGTTGCGACCGAAAAGAGCCCCAGAGCGGATACCCCCGCGAACGAGAGCACCAGGGCACTCTCCGTTGCAGCCCAGACAGATGTATAGAGGTTCCCCCAGAAACTGAACGGCAGACCTATTTTGATAAGCTCCCGCAGGACCTTGGTATCGAAGCGATAGGCTAGCTTGAGCGGCCGGTTCCGGTGGTACAGCCAGACCGCCAGGGATGACGGCACGGCCACCCGCGCACAGAGGCCGTAGAATCCCAGGAACGGCAATAGGAAGACCATGCCAAAGGTCAGCACGGTCTGGGCCATCTGAATTCGCGCCAGGGTCACAAAATGATGCAGGGTGCGGTAGGTGGAGGTGAGGAAGCCGCCATAAAAAACGCCCCAGCAAAAAAAGGCCTGGGAGAGCCAGCCGAACACACCGTAAAGGTCATGGCGAACAAGGCTGTAGAGGGCGCAGCAGACAAAGCCGCCGGTGCCGGCAACCGACAGAAAAAGATTGAATGCCCCGGCCGCGGAGGCAAGCCGGTCCACCTCCTCCGGCATCTCTTTGCCGGCGTAATACGGGATCTGGCGCCAGAGACCGTCCCATGTGCCAAGGTGCAGAAATATCAGATATGTCAACGGAATGGTAAAGGCTCGAAATGCCCCGTTTTCCTCGGGTCCGATGAAACGGGCAACCAGCAGGCCGCCTATGGCGGTGAGCACCGAAGATGCGATATTGCTGCTGAGAAGAGCTATAACAGACCGGATTGTCTGGCGACTATTGGACAGCCGCGCACGAATAGCTGTGAACTTGTTTTTGAAAACCGAACCGGTTCCTGACGTCGGAGAAGGTGCGACCGCCTGATCGACTCTCATGAGCATACGATCTCAAAAAAGGCGAGTAGCGCCTTTCCCTGCCGGTTACAGTCGAAAAACGACTCGGCCACCTTACGCCCCCGGGCGCCTATGGCCGCTGCGGTGTCCGGATTGTTGATCAGGAACTCCACCGCCTCGCATACGTCAGTACTGGAACCGGCCTGGACAAGCATCGCGTTCTCTCCGTGCACAAGGAACCTGTCGACGTCGGAAACCCGGGACGCAATGACAGGCTTGCCGGTTGCAAGGAACTCACCCAGCTTGAACGGAAAACCGGCGTTTGCAAACGCAAGGTCCACCCGGGTCATGCACGGTATGTCAGCTTCATTCAGCAGGGAATAATACTCCTTCTCGTCCAGATACCCTTTGTACTCTATCCGGTCCTTGTGCGGAGATATCTCCACGCGGGCCAGAAATTCTTTCATTGCCTCGCTGTCCCCCCGGCCGGTAAGCATCAGGCGAACATCCCCATAGTCCCCTGCCAGTCTGTCGAATGCGTCGAGCAGTATCGGGACTCCGTCCTTCCTGCCAAAGCTGCCCGCATACAAAAGCGATACGGTTGGATTCATCCTGCCCGGTTTCACGGGAAAACGCTCCAGGTCCACAGAAATGGGCATGTAGTGAATCGGCACCCTTCCCTGCGTAAGCAGCCTGCACTTCTCTTCCAGATACGAACTGATGACGACGATCCCCGCGGATAGCTCTTTGATCCGGGATGAAATCCGGCTCGCAATGGTGCTCCTCACGTATTGGAGGAAAGAGCGGGAAACAGCCTTTGCCAGACCGTGGTCCTCATTGACATCAAAAACGATCTTGTAGCCGAGTCGTTGCGCATAGCTCAAAGGTACGACGCTCTCGAGAAACAACGGCCCGTAAAAATAGATCACGTTCCTCTGTTCCGGCCTGTATGCCCTTTTCAATGCGGCAATGGTCCGGCAATAAAGCAGTGGCAGCGCCGCCACCATTTTGGCCCGGAGGAGATCCCCCATGACCGTCTCATAGGGGGTGCCCTCGTGCACACCCGAGAGGATGTTGAGTTCACTTGACTGGCGCTGCAGAATGACGCGGGCCGTTATGCCGGGATATTGTTTCAGTGCGCCGATGATATTCTGGATGCGCTTTGTTCCTGCCATGCCGCGGGGATAGGTGAATCCTCCCATGAAGACAAGATTGATTTTTTTGGTCACTGTTTAGCCCTATGATCGCGTGCATCGATTTGTTTAACAGGGCATTGAAAATGCCATATTTTCACTTCAACCGTTTTTACTGACGACAGATCAAATGTGACGCGACGCTAGTACCACTTAACATTTAATATTTCGTTTAATTGCGGTATATGGCATACTGGCGTAACTCATTCAAGGAGGCCACCATGTCGCCAAGATACCGAGTAACACTTACCGAGCAGGAGCGTAAAGATCTTGAAGCCTTAACCAAGCGTGGAAAGACCCACGCAAGGCGGTTTGTCCACGCCCGTGCCTTGTTGCTTTCTGATGCCGGTGATAATGGTCCAGGCTGGAGTGTTGCTGATACTGCAGAGGCACTTGGTGTGAGTAGTCGGACAATTGAACACCTGAAGAAGCGTTTTGTAGAAGATGGCCTCGAAGCTGCACTTGAGCGGAAACAGCGGG